>CAWHEK010000023.1:0-150256 GCA_963828325.1 uncultured Acidobacteriaceae bacterium | reverse complement strand
CCGCTCGGCGAGGGCAACGGCTCGCTGTACGAGATGGACATTACCACGAACCGCGTGGATGCCATGAACCACTACGGCATCGCGCGCGAGGCGGCGGCGATTTACGAGCTGAAACTTGCGGAATTGCATTTTGCACTGCCCGAGCCGAAATCGAAGGCAAAACCATTTTCGGTCAAGATCGAAGCAGAGGATGCGTGCGGACGTTTCACGGCGCGCGTGCTGCGCGATGTGACGATCGGCGAGTCGCGTGACTGGTTCGCCGGCGCGGAGGTGGCCACGTACTTTGCGCTGCTCGAGCAGAAGATGATTTCGAATGCCGTGGACGCAACCAACTTTGCGTGGCTGGCGATGGGTCAACCGACGCACGCTTTCGATCTGGACAAGATCGATGGTGGAATCATTGTGCGGCGCGCGCGCAAGGGCGAGCGACTGAAGACGCTCGACGGCGTCGATCGTGTGCTCTTCGAAGAAGATCTGGTCGTGGCCGACCACAAGAAGGCGCTGGGACTGGCCGGCGTGATGGGCGGCTGGGACACGATGATTACGCCGGAGACGAAGAATGTGCTGGTCGAGGCCGCGTGGTTCGACCCGGTCGCAGTTCGTCAAACGGCGCGGCGGCACGGGTTGCATACCGACGCGAGTCACAGGTTCGAGCGCGGCGCGGATTTCAACGCGGCGCCGGTTGCTTCGGCGCTGGTGAGCGCGATTCTGCTGGCGAACGGCGGATGGATCGAAGGCGAGCTGGTGGATGTGCGCGTGGCGGCTCAGGAAGAGCGCGCGGCGCGGCGCAAGCCGATTCAAATCGGGCTGAGCGAAGTGTGGCGGATTCTGGGCGCGACCAAAGACGAAGAGGGGATCACGGCGACAACTGTCGAAGGAGTTCTGACCGCTCTTGGTTGCGGGCTGGCCTCGGCACAGCGGCCAAGCTCGGGAGAGGTTTCGTGGAGTGTGACGCTGCCAAGTTGGCGGCTGGATCTGGAGCGCGAGATCGACCTGATCGAGGAGGTCGCGCGCGTTTACGGATACAACCGGTTCGCCAATACGCTGCCTGCCTTTGGCGGGGGCGTGCGTGCGCTGCCGTGGGCAGAAAAAGAGACTGTGGTGCGCGGAACCTTGCTTGCTGCTGGATTCCACGAGGCGATCGGGAGCTCATTTTGCTCGGGCGCTGAGGGAGCGCTGACCGCGCCACAGCCGGGACAGGTGGTTCCGCTGGGCAACCCGCTGAGCGAAGAGGCGGGCGTGCTGCGGCCGTCACTCGTTCCCGGAATGCTGGCGATGATTGCCGGCAACCTGAATCGCGATGTGAGCGATGTGCGGCTGTTTGAGCTGGGCACTACATTTGGCGGAACGACAGACAGAGTTGAAGAGCGGCCCACGTTGGGATTCGGAGCGGTGGGAAGCCTGCCTGAGGAGAGCGCGCTGCATGCGGGACGAGCCTTCGAATTCTACGACGTGAAGGGCGTCGCGGAGCAGGTGCTGGAAAAGTTCGAAATGCGCGCAATGTACTTCGACCGCTTTCCGGCGGATTCTGGAATTACGCCGGAGTGGCTGCATCCCTATCGCGCGGCGCGCGCAGTGGCTGATGGTGTAACGGTTGGATGGTTTGGGCAACTCAATCCGCGTGAGGCTGCGGCGCGAAAGATTAAGGATGCAGTATTAATTGGTGAGATCTATCTCGACCGGCTCTTCAAGTTGCCGCTGCGTAAGCCGGCGGCGCGCGAAATCTCGCGCTATCAGCCGGTGCGCCGCGATTTTTCCCTGGTTTTGGATGAGAGCGTTGGATGGGAGAGTCTTGACCGGGCATTGACGGAGCTGAAGATTCCAGAGCTGGTCGATTGGCGTGTACGCGAAGTGTTCCGCGATGCGAAGCTCGGCAAGGGCGAGTATGCGCTGCTGGTCGGCGCCACGTTCCAGGCGCAGGACCGCACGCTGCGCGAAGAGGAGCTCAAAGGCTTCCAGGAGAGCGTAGTTAAAGCTGTGGGCAAAGTGGGTGCGCGGCTGCGGGTTTGAGCGCGCGAAGGCGGATTTGACGAGGGCTATTCCGGGGAGCCAATCATTCTGGAGCCGCTGTATACTCGAACGCAACCGGGTTGGTTGGAGGGGTTGGATCGATGTCGGAATCGGAGGCGGCTGTGGAAACACCAAGCGAAGAGCAACAACACGCGGGACACGAAGAAGCAGTCGCGCTGGCGGTGAGCGCGGATGATTTTTCCGCACTCGAAGACAGGGTGCGGCGCGCCGTTGATGTGGTGAAGCGCGAGCGGCAGGCGCGCGCCACCGTGGAAGGCCGCGTGACGGAACTCGAAACACGCGCGGCGGAAGCAGAAGCACGCGCATCGCAAGCTGAAGCGCAGTTGCGGGGGCAGATTCCGTTGCTTGAACGGCTGGAAAATGAAATGAGCGCTTTGCGCACCGAGCGCGACCAGGTACGGCAGCGTGTAGAGAGATTGCTGGCGCAGCTTGATGCGCTGGAGCTTTGAGGCAATGAATGGCCGAGTCAACGCATAACCATCCGGCTCAAAACAGCCCGGCGCGCAAAGGTCCCACCGAGTACGTGACGGTGGAGATTTACGACCAGCTCTACCATCTTTCGGGGCAGGACCCGGAGCACATTCGCGAGCTGGCAGCGGTGGTTGACGCAAAGATGCGCGCGGTGGCAGCGGCGGGGCGGACAGCCGATTCGTTGCGCGTGGCCGTTCTGGCCGCGTTGAACCTGGCGGATGAAGTTTCGCAGGCCACAGGAGCTGATTTGCAACTGGGCCATACTCGCGCCAACAACCTGCGCATGATGCTGGACGAAGTGCTGGAGCCGAAAGACTAGTGGACAGTGATCCGGGTTCAGAGGTCAGGTCCCTGGATTGGAGCTCGGGCGCGCTGGCGGAAGGGCTCCGTTGTTACGAGAGCGCCGAATACTTCAACGCACATGAACATTGGGAAAGCGTCTGGCTCGAGTGCGAGGAGCCGGAGAAGACATTCCTGCAGGCGCTGATTCAAATCACGGCGGCGTTCCACCACTTTCAACGGAAGAATCTCAAAGGCACGGCGTCACTGCTGGGTGGGGCGCTGCGCAGGCTGGATTCGTTCCCCGCGGTTTACGGCGGGATTGAAGTGGAGGCCGTTCGCGCGAGTGTACGCGAATGGCTGCGGGCGTTGAATGAAGCGGGTGACTCGACAGGGCTGCCCATTCCGCGGATTCGATAGGCGAACCCCAGGAAAGCGCGCTTTTCCATCTCTCAGGATCGAGAGCTCAGAACCGGGCTGGGATATCGGTGAATTTAGGGCAAGAATTGGGCGGCAGGCTGTCCGGGTGTCCGGGGTTGGGATCAGTATGAGGTTAGCAATGCCGCAACTGAACCTTCACCCCGGCCCACGTATTCGAAGAGATTAGCAACGTTGCGGGAAATTGCGATACCGCTTTTGTGTTAATTCCCCACAGGCAGGATGCTTCCCTCGCAGGCAATTGCAAACCTGAGAAGGAAGCTCCTTTTGTGCCTGGTCTATTTTGCTGCTAGCTGGCGCAGGACATATTGCAGGATGCCGCCGTGCTCATAGTACTCGATCTCCTGGGGCGTGTCGATGCGGACGATTGCATCGAATTGTTTCGGGCCGCTGGATGAAGTCGCAGTCACGGTGAGAGCGCGGCCGCCAGCGAAGCGATTCTTAAGAAGCGCGGTGAGGCCCGGGAAGTCGTAGACCTCCTCGCCGGTGAGGCCAAGGGATTCGGCATTCTGGCCCGCTTCAAACTGCAAAGGCAGAATGCCCATGCCGACAAGATTCGAACGGTGAATGCGCTCAAAGCTTTCGGCGATGACCGCGCGGATGCCGAGCAGCTTTGGCCCCTTTGCAGCCCAATCGCGCGAAGATCCGGAGCCGTATTCTTTTCCAGCGAGAATGATTAGGGGCACGCCGCGCTTGGCGTACTCGACGCTTGCGTCAAAGATGGACATTTGCTCGCCTTCAGGCAGCAGGCGCGTGACGCCCCCTTCGGTGCCGGGCGCGAGCTTGTTGCGCAGGCGCACATTGGCGAAGGTGCCGCGCACCATGACTTCGTGATTGCCGCGGCGCGAGCCGTAGGAATTGAAGTCGGGCGTTCGCACGCCTTTTTCTAAAAGATATTTTCCGGCTGGACCAGAGGCCTTGATGGAACCGGCTGGCGAGATATGGTCGGTGGTGACTGAATCGCCGAGGACGGCGAGGACGCGCGCGCCCGTGATGTCAGTGATGGGCGCGGGCGTCATGGTCATGCCGTCGAAGTAGGGTGCCTGGCGGATGTAGGTTGAGTCCGGCTCCCACTGGTAAACATCGCCCGTTGGGAAGCTGAGGCCCTGCCAACTGGCATCGCCATCGGTGACGGTTGCGTACTCCTTGCGGAAGCCTTCGCTTGAAACGGCGCGCTCGATGGCCGCGGAGACTTCGGCCTGCGTCGGCCAGATGTCGCGCAGGTAGACGGGCTTGCCGCTCTGATCGGCGCCAAGCGGATCGGCGTCGAAGTTGTGGCCGATGCGGCCGGCGAGCGCGTAGGCGACGACCAGCGGAGGGGACATCAAATAATTTGCGCGGACGTCGACGTTGACGCGGCCCTCGAAGTTGCGATTGCCGCTGAGCACGCTGACGGCAACGAGACCGTGTTCTTCAATGGATTTCGAAACATCGGAAGGCAGCGGGCCACTGTTGCCGATGCAGGTGGTGCAGCCGTAGCCGACAACGTTGAAGCGGAGTTTATTGAGATAGGGCAGCAGGCCAGCTTTTTGGTAGTAGTCGGTGACGACGCGCGAGCCCGGCGCGAGCGAAGTCTTGACCCACGGCGGAACGCAGAGGCCTTTTTCGACGGCTTTTTTGGCGAGCAGACCGGCGGCGATCATGACGGATGGATTCGACGTGTTGGTGCAACTGGTAATGGCGGCGATGACTACCGAGCCGTGATCGAGATAGCGATCGGGATCGACGTGAAATCGTTCCTTCACGGTTGTGGTGACGTGAGTGGCGACTGGCAGTGCAGCGGACGATCTGTCGGGGCCTTCGTTGTCTTCAGCGGCAATGGCGGTGTCGGTAACCGCGTCGCGCTGCCATGCGGCCGCGGTGCGTGTTCCGAGCGGCTTGGCGGTGGGAGCAAGCAGCGACGGCAATTGCTCGGCAAAGCTTGCGGCTGCGTCCTTCAGCAGCACGCGATCTTGCGGGCGCTTGGGTCCCGCGACGCTGGGCTCGACGGTGGCAAGATCAAGCTCGAGAGTCTGCGAGTACTCGGCCTCGGGCGTGCCAGCAGTGTGGAAGAGACCCTGCTCGCGATAGTAGGCCTCAACGAGCTTGATTTGTTCCTCGCTGCGGCCGGTGAGGCGCAGGTAACGGAGGGTTTCGGCGTCGACGGGGAAGATGCCGCAGGTTGCGCCGTACTCGGGCGCCATGTTGCCGATGGTGGCGCGGTCGGCGAGCGGGAGCTCTGCTATTCCGGGTCCATAGAATTCTACGAACTTGCCCACGACGCCGAGTTTGCGCAGCGCTTGCGTGACAGTGAGAACCAGGTCGGTGGCAGTGGCACCTTCGCGCAGTTTGCCAGTGAGTTTGTAGCCGACGACCTGCGGAATGAGCATGGAGACTGGCTGGCCGAGCATTGCCGCCTCGGCCTCAATGCCGCCGACGCCCCAGCCGAGCACGCCGAGTCCGTTGATCATGGTGGTGTGCGAGTCGGTGCCGACTAATGTGTCGGGGTATGCAGCAGAGCTCGCCGTCGATTTCCGTGGTAAAGACGACGCGGGCCAGATATTCGAGATTGACCTGGTGGCAAATACCCATGCCGGGGGGGACAGCGGAGAAGTTACGGAACGCGGACTGGCCCCACTTGAGGAAGGCGTAGCGCTCGCGGTTGCGCTGGAATTCAAGGAGCGAATTGGCCTCGTAGGCCGCGGGCGTGCCGTATTCATCCACCTGCACGCTGTGGTCGATGACCAGCTCGGCGGGGGCGAGGGGATTGACGCGCTCAGGATCGCCGCCCAGGGTCTTGATGGCGTCGCGCATTGCGGCCAGGTCGACGACCGCGGGAACGCCGGTAAAGTCCTGCATGAGGACGCGGGCCGGCATGTAGGCGATTTCGCGGCTGGGCTCGGCCTTCGGATCCCACTTGGCGAGGAATTCGATGTCGGCGGCGGTGACGTTGACTCCGTCTTCGCGGCGCAGAAGATTTTCAAGCAGGATTTTGAGGCTGAAGGGAAGGCGCGCGAGATTGAAACCGCGGGTGGTGAGGGCAGGGAGGCGATAGATGGTGTAGGAGCGGTCGCCGGATTTGAGCACGGCGCGGCTACTGAAACTGTTCATCGGGAGATCCTTTCAGCGGAGCCGGCGTTGTTAGCGGAGCTCGCGGAGTTAGAGAACCAGCGGAGTTAGCGGAGTTTCTCGTCGCAGGAATTCCGGACCTTTCGAAACGAGGCACGGCCGCGCAGATGAAACTCTCGACGGAAATAGATTACTCAGCGCGAAGGGTCAACGTCCACGGTCGGGACGGCCATGGCGAAAGCGCCTGAGGAGCGGCGAGCCGGCGATGTGGAGACGGCGGCGCATGGGTACGAAAACATTCTAACGCGGAATCGGGGAGCGATGAAAGCGGAATTTGAGGCAGACAGCCATCGGTTGCGATTCGCAGAGACGTGCGGCGGGGCAATTCCACGCCCAACGTGAAGGCCCAAAGTGCCCCTATACTTGAAATGCGACGTTCTTCGCAGCGAGGTATCCCCTGCATTGAGTTTTGCGGCTCGGATCGAAGGTCTACTTGCGCGCTTTTTTGCCTGGCTCAGGGGCCGGATGCCCAATGAGCGGCAGCGGCTGCTGGCCATCACCATCCTGGCCGGCGGATTGTGCGGGCTGGCGGCCGTGGCTTTCCATATCGCTTGTTTCTGGCTGTATGCGTCGCTCATCGATCGCGCCACGGCGGCGCCGGGCCACGCGTGGATCTGGTGGACGATTCTTACGCCTGCGCTGGGCGGGCTGATTGCCGGCGTGGGGCTCACCTACTGGGTTCCGGCGGCGGCGGGCAGCGGGATCCCGCAGGTCAAGGCGGCCTTCACACTTCGTTTTGGCGCGATCACTCTGAAGGAGACACTGGGCAAGTTTGTTTTGTGCACGCTGCAGTTGGGCAGCGGAGCGTCGCTTGGCGTGGAAGGGCCGACGGTGCAAATCTGCGCCGGGGTGAGCAGCATTTTGTCGCGCATCGCGCGGCTGAGCCCGGTGAACAGCCGGCGCATGACGTCGGTGGGAATGGCGGCCGGCATTGCAGCTGCGTTCAACGCGCCGATCGCGGCGGTGACTTTCACTCTGGAAGAGCTGATCGGGAGCCTCGATCAGACCATGCTCGCAGGCGTGATTGTGGCGGCGGCGTTGGCGGCCTATGTGGAGCACAGCATTCTGGGCTCGAATCCGATCTTTCATGTGCCCCGATTGCAGAGCTACACGCTTTCCAACGCTTCGTCGTTGATTTGGTACGCGGTACTGGGGTTACTGGCGGCGATTGTGTCTGTCGCGTTTACCGATTCGCTACTATGGCTGCGTCTCCGGTTCAGGGATCTCAAGCGAGTCCCAAGGTGGATTCAACCGGCAATCGGCGCGGGCGCCACCGGCGCGCTGGCCGTTGTGGCGATCCAGTTCTTTCATTTGAATGGCATCGCAGGCAATCCGTACACGACGCTTACGCAGGCTCTGATGGGCAATCTGCCGGTGACGGCGATGGCCGCGCTGTGCGTTTTGAAACTTGCCGCGACGGTGACGTCCTACTCGAGCGGGGGATCCGGAGGCATCTTTGCTCCCTCACTGTTTATGGGTGGAATGCTGGGCGGTGCGGTCGGCTACCTGGATGTAACTGTCTTCCATCACTCGGCAGATTCGATCGGGGCCTTCGCCGTGGTGGGCATGGGTGCGGCGTTTGCGGGCATTGTGCGCGCGCCGATGACGTCGATCCTGATTATTTACGAGATGACCAGCGCGTATGGGCTGGTTCTGCCATTGATGATTGCGAATATGAGCGCCTTCGCGCTGGCACGTTATTGGCGGCGAACGTCAGTGTACGAAGCATTGCTGGAGCAGGACGGAATCTTCCTCGATCCCAAGCACAAGCCGTACGATCCGGGCGCGGGCGGCGCCGTGCCGGATGAGGGGCCGGACGAGGAGATGCCGCTGGCGGAGTGAGCGCAGGGGGAATTGGCAGGTTCACCGGTAGCGCGGCTAGTGAGGCTCCGTGTTGTAGAGGAAGTAGGCGCGGAGCTCGAGGTAAGGGCCGTGGAACTCGCGCGGCAACGCGGGATAGCTGGAGCCGGTGATGGCTCCCCAGGCGGCGCGGTCCAGCGCCGTGTCGCCGGAGCGGCCATCCAACTGCATATCGGTGACCTGGCCATTGGGCAGGACCTTGAAGCGGACGGCGACCATGCCGGACTTGAGGATCGGCGGATTGACTTCGTCGGGTATGAGCGGATCCCATGTCTGCTGCGTGACATAGTGCCAGCGCTGGAGCCAGTCGCTGAAGTCGACGCCCTGCGTATCGGAAAGAATCTGGTAGCCGCTGCCTGCGCCGGGATGCATGGAGAGTCCGCCGCCCGAAGGAGCGTTCCCAAATTGCGGTTGACTGCCATGGTTGTGCATGGCGTTCTGCATGTCCTGGCGCAACTGGTCGGCGGGATTTTGCGAGCCGAGCGCGAAGTTAGGCCGGGCAGGAACGGGTGACGGCCGAGGCGCTTCAACCGGCGACTGCGATTGTGGGTTGGGAGGAATGGGCTGCGAGGCCTCGGGCTTGGGCTGGTCCGGAGCCTGAGCGGACGGCGGAGGCGGCGCGGGCGTGGGCGGCGCTTCGCGATTCAGATCTTCGAGCGTCTTTTTGTCGATGAGCGGCCGACTGAGCGGCTTGGGCACTACCTTGGGCGGCGTTTGGCGGAGGGCGTCGGGCGGCAGGTCAAGATAGGCCAGGTCCTTGCGCTGATTGATCGCGTCGAAGGGATCGGTGACCTTGGGCACTTTGAAGATGTATGTCGGAATCCACGTGATGGCTGAAAAGAACAGGATGTGGGCGAGAAGCGCGAGCCAGAAACCCTCACGCAGGCGCGACCAGCGGCGCTCATCTTCGAGCTCGCCGATCATCTCCAGTAGTTCGTGAGTATCGTAGTCGACCCAGCGCGAACCGCGAAGAGAGCTAGGACCCGACCCATTGGTTTCAAGCGGACCTTTGGGGTTCAAAGGAAGGCCGAGGAATCCGCCTGGGACTTTGGACTCGGGGGCGGAGGGTTCCGTCTCCGGGGCCGGCGCGGCTGGTTCCTTTGGCTCGGTCACTTCGGTTGGCGATTGGCTTGGAGGCATTCTAGGTTCGGGATCGGTCGTCTGTTCGGGACCAGTTCAAAGCGTTCAGGATCAGCTCAAGGCGCAAACGTATCCTTGGCCACCCAATTTGGGTCCTTCCCATGTATTCTCTCATTCCCTCGAAATCTGTGCTCTCAAGAGCGCCCCGTACAATGGTTCTTGTTGAATTGACGGGTTCTTATTGAATTGACGCAGGATGCGCCGGAAGGGGACAGCGTTTGAAGGAGTTTTTTGCGCGTGTGGCGGTGGAATGGAAGCTGGTGCTTCTGCCGGCGCTGCTGAAGTGGGGAATCCTGGGAGTGGGCGCCGTCGCGGTGCTCGATTCCTCGAGCATTCCCGTCCCCATGGACGCGATTCTGGCCATCTATGTGTGGAACGATAAGGGTCACTTTTGGGTCTATTGCCTGGTGGCCGCGGTGGGCTCGGCGCTCGGCGGGCTGCTGCCTTACTGGCTTGGGCGCGCGGGCGGCGAGATTTTCCTGCTGAAACGGGTGAACGGCGAAAAGTTCGAGAGGATGCGCAACCGCTTCGAGCGGCAGGAATTTCTGGCGGTCATGATTCCGTCGATGATGCCGCCACCCGCGCCGTGGAAGATGTTCGTTTTTGCCTCCGGCGTGTTCAAGATGCGTATCCCGGATTTTCTGGCGGCGGTGTTTGTGGGTCGAATGCTGCGCTGGCTTGTGCTGTCGCTGCTGGTGCTCAAGCTGGGTCCGAGTGCGGTGGACCTCGTCTCGCGGCACGCGGTGCCCCTGGTTCTGGTTGTGGGTGCGCTGGCGGTAGCCGGATTCGCGTGGTGGTGGATGCGGAAGAAACGCAGCGGAAAGCTGTTGGAAGGGTGAGCGGAGCGGCGAAAGTCTCTATTAGGCGGCGCTGCCAGCCTCGGCGCGAGCCTTTTCAAACGCGTCGACGAACTCCCGGTAGCGGCGCGCCATTTCTTCGACAGCTTCCTGCCGCGAAATCTTCTGGTCGCGCAGATCGACAAGCGGCTGCCAGAAATCCGTTCGACCCACAGCAAATCCGATGAAGCCCGGAACGCTGGCCGCTGTCTTTAGCCATTCGAGTACCTTTTGGTCGTCTTCGCCGCGGCCAAGAATGATGCACCCAACCGTGCTTCGCCCGCCGGCTTGGGCGGTCGCGACGATCTTCTCGGCGTCTTCGCGACGGTCGAGTCCTTCGACCTTCCAGAGGTCAGGCTCAACGCCGGCGTTTTGCAATTCCTCGATGGCCCGGACCATGAGCGCGGGGCGAATGTCGCGGTCGTAGGCCTTCTTGTCGCCGTTGACTTTATCAAGCTGGGCTTTCTCGGCCGGCACCAGCAGTTCAAACATGAACAGGCTGCGATTCGCGTTCGCGAGGTAATCTGACAACCGCTTGAGGCGCGCTGCCTGAACGCGGTTCAGCTCGGCATCCCCCTCGGGATTGTAGCGGACGAGCACTTTGCAGAAAGTCGGGTGAATGAACTCGATGTGCTCGGCGAATTGCTCACCGTACTCGAAGTCAAACTCTTCCTGGCCGCTTTTTTCAGCAGGACACGCGAAGGTGAACCCTTTTGCCGCCGCATCACGCAGAATCGCCAAGCCGAACTGCTCATCGACCAGGATTCCGGCTTTGTCTTTGGGGACACCGCCAGCGACTGCCTGCTGAAAGCCGTCGTAAATTACCTGCTTGGCAGCGGCGATCTGCGCGGTTTGCTGGGCGTCGAGCGCACCCTTCCAGCCAAACATACCTGTTTCAAACGAGCCGCGATGGTCAAAGGGAAGAATGTACAGCGGCTTTTGGTAGCCACGAACGGTCATAATCGCCTATGGTCGATGTTCGATCGGACGATCAACTTACTCGGATCGGGCTTCATGCATGAGACTTGCGTGGGGGCTGCTTTCATCCCAAGCAACTGCTCGTCGGATTTCTCGATCTGGTCCTGCTATTTGTTGATCAGCGCTGCCTGTGGGCGGCTCTCGTTCATCCGCCGAACCAGCGCGGGCACTCCGAGTGCGACGCCCAGAACCAGTGCGGTCGCGGCGAGGTCGTTGCGATAAAACGGCAGTCCGGCAACGTAGCAGGTCCCGAGTCCAGCCAGGGTTTGCGGATACATGATCCTGCCAGCTCCCGCCCAGACGCCGAAGTTCGAGACGAGGAAGAAGCCGGTCGGCCCAAGCAAAGTGGCCGCGATGCCACGCGTCAAGGTGGTTTTCTCGCGAAGCAGAATGGCCCCAAGCACCATCACCGCGGCGTACCAGGTCCAGGTGATTCCATAGCTCTGCCAATGGAACGTGGAGTGGTAGGTGTAGGTGGTCAAGCAATAGTCGCTTAGCATAAAGACGGCCAGGGGGGCCAGCATCTCGCGCCACGAGCGGCGTGCGCCAAAGTAGATGAGCGACCCCGTGACGGCCGTGAAATTTAAGAGCGGCAAATGGCCCGCAACCATATAGCGCGAAAACACACCAAGCAACACGAGCAGATAAGCAACCATGACCACCTCAATCGAAATGGGCCGAAGGGTTTCGGCCGTGACCGGCAGCCCCATGAGGCAACTTCGCAGGTCAGGGGACTGTACCTATTCTGCGGTCCAGGGGCGGCGCGGTCAACCGAAATTTTTCGACGAGGCGAATACTGGTTTCATTAGAGCAAACTTTTTTAGCGTTGTTCGCGGCCGTTCATGGCTTCGCCTGCGTCGTCACGGCCGTCGACGATGTAAACCCAGCCAGTGAGCGGCGAGCGCGCGGACGAGCCCGTTGATACGCCGCGGATACCGAGGGCCGTATAGTCGAAGCGAAGATCGGTGAACTCAATGGTGGTCCACGTGCGACCATGCGCGAGTTGCGGAGGGTCCATTCCGGGCGCCGGCTGCTGGCCCAGGTCGCGCACCACCGCCCACGTTCCCCAGTCCAGATAAACCTGCCCGAGCGGCGTGCGCTTGGCGGCCTCGATTGCCGGGGTGTCGGTTGGCTTGTAGAGCAGGTCGCGATCAGGATCGCTGTCGATCGAGTCCGTCCAGGTGTTGACTTCGGCGGTCTGATAGAAGTCGGGTGTCTCCAGGATCGCGTGCCAGCGGAAGGGATTTACAGGATACGGCTCGGCTGCGGTGCGATTCACCGGCTGGGATGTGACATTGGTGTTTCCGAGAACGGCCAACGCATGTGCGCGCTCGGCCCAGCGCACGCAGCCCAAAATCAGCATTCCAGCAAGAGCGAAGATGGCCCAGCCCTGGCCTTTGAATTCAGCGCGGTGCGCACCGATTTCGCGATCGGCAAGACCGAGCAGCCAGGGAACGATGAACGCCAGGAAAAAGATCCCATAGAGAATCGGCTCGACGATGAACATGAAACTGCCGGCATACCAGTGATCATTGAGCGGGAAGAAGGGCCGGACGCCGTAGTTGTTGGTCCAGTCAAGCAGGATGTGACTGAGCGCGGCGGAGCAGGCAGTGAGATAGAGCCAGCCCCAGCGGACGGGTTGGGGCGGCGCCGTGGGCGCTTTTGAGTATTGGATGGACGCGTCGGCGTTAGTAGAGTCCGTCCCGGCATGTTGTCGGCGCTTTTCACGCCAAAGATGCAACAGCGCGACTGCGCCGACCACGACCCCCGCAACGACGGGCACGGCCCATAAGGTATGCGTGATGCCGCGATGGTGCTTGAGCTCGTCAACGGGGCCGCGCAGTCCCCACAGGATGTCGAGGTCGGCGGCCTCGGCGGCGAGCACGGCTGCGAGGGTGGCATAGGCCGTCTTGCGGTTGAATCCGGCACGGCCTAAACATGCGCCGGTTAGGAAATGAGTGACAGGCTCCATGGTTCCTGCTAGGCCCACTCGCCTTTGCGCATCAGCGGTTCGACGGCTCCGGATGCGGTGATGCCGTCAATGTCGAGCTCGGCTGAGCCAATCATCCAGTCAACGTGAATGAGGCTGGTGTTGGCGCCTTTGGCGGTCAATTCCTCGGGCGAGAGCTTGTCTCCGTTGAGCAGGCACGATGAGTAGGACTGGCCGAGCGCGATGTGCGAGGCGGCGTTCTCGTCGTAGAGCGTGTGAAAGAAAACGAGGCCGCTCGCGGCGATGGGCGACGAATGTGGAACCAGCGCCACTTCGCCCAGGCGTCGCGCGCCATCGTCGGTGTCGATCAGCTTTTCCAGCACTTCCTGGCCACGCGTGGCGCGAGCTTCGACGATGCGGCCATGCTCGAAGCGGACCTGAATGCCTTCGATCATGGTGCCCAGGTGCGACAAGGGTTTGGAGGCGGTGACGATGCCATCGGCGCGGTCCTTGTGGGGTGTGGTGAAAACTTCTTCGGTGGGCATGTTGGGAATGCAGTAGTTGCCATTGCCCGCGGTGGTGCCGCCGCCAAGCCACTCGTGATCGTCGGCGAGGCCAAGACGAAAATCCACGCCGGGACCGCGATATTGCAGATAGGAGTAACGCTTCTCGTTCAGGAACGCGGAGCGCTTGTGCAGATCCGCGTCGTGCGCTTTCCATGCGCTCACGGGATCGGCTGTGTTGATGCGCGTGGTGAAAAAGATGGCGGCCCAAAGTTTGGCCATGGCTTCATCGGGTGGATCGTTTGGGAACATGACCGCTGCCCACGCTGGTGTCGCGCCGCCAACGATGGTCCAGTTGATTTCGTGGCGCGTGATGAGCTCGAGTGCCGGACGATAGGCCATCGAAAGAGCGCGGTTGGCGCGGCCGACCTTGTCGGGATCTTCATTGGAAAGCAGATTGGGGTTGGCTCCGGCGACAGCAAGGCGTGCAGCGCCACTTTTGAAGGCCTCGGCGATGCCGTCGTAGAGCCAGTTGGCGGCGCGGTCAAAGCTCGCGTCGGGAGCGTAACGATAGCGCAGCAGCGAAGATTCATCGTCGGTGAGGAGCGTGGTGACGAGCGATGCGCCAGCCCGATAAGCCTGCTCGGTGATGCGGCGAGCCAGCGGCAGGGTGTCAACGGAGGCGGTCATGACGAGCTCTTGTCCGGGCTTGAGGCCGAGGCCGACGTTGATTGCGACTGAGGCGAGTTGATCGAGGTTTTCGGCGTGTGTGCGGGTTGGGGCGGCGGAGGCGGTTGCGGTCATTATTTTTCGTTTCTCCAAGGTTCAATGGGTGGCCGATGATCGGCAGGCCGGCGAGGCGGATAGCTTGTGCTCCCATTTTAGGGCCTGCTCGCGGCGGCTGTTGAATTCGCCTACAATGAATGACTGGCTTTTGAGGGGCCCTTTGCTCATGTTGCATTCATTCATGAATATGGATTTGAGGCGAGTTTCAAAAACTGGAGCGATGATTCTTCTGGCAGCTGCCGGCGCCGGAATCTCAATCGCGCAGACCAAGAGTACAGCCAGCGCTTTTGGCCCGAGCAATCCTTTTTATGCGCCCAGCACGCTGCCGTTTATGGCGCCGCCGTTTAACAAGATCGGGGACGGCGACTACCAGGCGGCGATTGACGCGGGAATGGCGCAGCAACTCAAAGAGGTCGAGGCGATCGCCAATAATCCCGCGCCGCCGACCTTTGAGAACACACTGGTGGCGCTGGAACGCGCGGGGCAGTTATACGACCGCGCGTGGTTGGCCTTCAACCTGGTGACGCAGGCGAATACCGATCCGGAGCTTGAAAAGATTCAGGACTATGAGGCGCCGCGCACCGCCGCGCTGGCTGATGCGATTGACCTGAACACGAAACTCTTTGCTCGGATCAAGACCATTTATGACGAGCGTGCGGCGCTGAGGCTCGATGCGGAATCGCTGCGGCTGGTGGAGTACCAATACCAGCAGTTTGTGAAGGCCGGCGCGAATCTGTCGGATGCCGACAAAGACAAACTTAAAAAGCTTGACGAAGAAGATTCGACGCTCGAAAACACGTTCATGACCAAGCTGCTGGCCGCTGCCGCAGCGGGCGCGTATTCGACGGGAGACCGCAGCGCGTTGGCCGGCCTGAGCGAAGGGCAGATGGCCGCGGCGGCAGAAGAGGCAAAAGCGCATAAGCAACAGGGCTGGATGTTGCCGTTGCAAAACACCACGCAGCAACCCGACCTCACGTTTCTGAGCGACCGCAACACTCGCAAAGCCATTTTTGAGAACTCCTGGAATCGGGCAGAGCGCGGCGATGCGAACGACACGCGCTCGACGGTCGCGCGGCTGGCGCAACTGCGCGCGCAGAAGGCCGCGCTGCTGGGCTATTCAAACTACGCGGCGTGGGATTTGACCGATCAGATGGCCAAGACGCCGGAAGCTGCGATTCATTTTCTGGATGCGCTGGTTCCGGCTACGACAGCCGAGGCTGCGAGCGAGGCAAAGGATATTCAGTCGTTGATTGATTCCGAGGGCGGAGGCTTCACTCTGCAGCCCTGGGACTGGGAGTTCTATGCCGAGCAGGTGCGCAAAGCGAAATATGATTACGACCAGTCGCAGGTGAAGCCTTACTTTGAGCTGAACAACGTGCTGGAGAAGGGCGTGTTTTATGCGGCGCATGAGTTGTACGGGCTCACCTTCAAGGAGCGAAAGGATCTTCCGGTGTGGCAGCCGGATGTTCGTGTATTTGAGGTTTACGATGCCGATGGAAAGCCGCTGGCGCTGTGGTATTGCGATTACTTTAAGCGAGACAACAAAAACGGCGGAGCGTGGGAGGATTCACTGGTGGCCCAGTCGAAGCTGCTGGGCACGCTCCCCGTGGTGTACAACGTGGCCAACTTAGAGAAGCCCGCTCCGGGGCAGCCTGCACTGCTCAGCTTCGACGATGTGACCACGATGTTTCACGAATTCGGTCACGCGCTGCATGCCATGTTTGCCGATACCGAATATCCGAGTCTGTCAGGTACGGCGGTGCCGCGCGATTTTGTCGAATTCCCTTCGCAGTTCAACGAGCATTGGGCGAGCAATCCCGCGGTGTTCGCGCATTACGCGCTTCACTACAAGACTGGCGAGCCAATGCCGGCAGATCTATACGCGAAGATTGTGAAGGCTAAAACCTTCAACCAGGGTTATGACTTTACCGAGGTTCTTGCAGCGTCAGAGCTCGATCTGGAGTGGCACACGCTGCCGGCGAGTGCGACACTCGAGAATCCCGACACGTTTGAGCAGGAGGCGCTTGAGCGGACGCATTTGTGGATCAGCTACGTGCCGCCGCGCTACCGCTCCAGCTACTTTCTGCATATTTGGAATGAAGGCTACCAGGCCGGCTACTACGCGTACACGTGGAGCGAGATGCTCGACGACGATGCCTACCAGTGGTTCCTGGACCATGGCGGATTGACGCGCGCCAATGGTGACCGCTTCCGGCGGATGGTGCTGTCGCGCGGCAACACGGAGGATCTGCAGAGGATGTACGATGCATGGCTGGGCGGGGAGCCGACCATCGAGCCGCTGCTCAAGAACCGCGGGCTAAAAGACAGTGGGGAGTGAACTGCGGCCGGTGAACCACAGACGGCGGAGCTGAGCTGGCTCGGCGGGTCACTATAATTCGTAGCTATGGCCGAGACGGGCGCCCAAAAGAAAATTGAAAAACTGCGCGAGGAGCTGCGGCGCCACGAGCATTTGTACTACGTTCTCGACGCGCCGGAGATTTCGGACGCCGAGTACGATGCGCTGATGAACGAGCTGAAGAAGCTCGAGGCAGCGCATCCCGATCTCGTGACACCGGACTCGCCAACGCAGCGCGTGGGGGGCAAGCCGGCCGAGGGCTTTAAAAAAGCGCAGCACTCGCGGCCCATGCTGTCGCTCGACAACGCCTACTCTGCCGAAGAACTTGCCGACTGGGACCGGCGGGTGCACGAGCTGGCCGGCAAGCTGCCGCCGGAATACACGGCCGAGCTGAAGCTGGACGGGTTGAGCGTGGCACTCAGCTATGAGGCGGCGAGCGGCGGAGCACGACTCGCGACGGGCCTGACGCGGGGCGACGGGCAAACCGGCGAAGACGTCACCTCAAACATTCGAACCATTCGCAGCATTCCACTAAGCATTTCGGCGGCGAAACTGAAAAAGGCGGGAATTCCGCCGGCATTTGAAGTGCGCGGCGAAGTGGTGATGCCGGCCGCGGCCTTTGTGCAGATGAATGAAGAGCGCGAGCGCGAAGGACTGCCGGCGTTCGTCAATCCGCGGAATTCCGCCGCAGGCACGTTGCGCACGCTCGATTCTTCCATCGTTGCCAAGCGGCGTCTGGTGTTTTTTGCGTATTTTCTGCTGGTCGACGGTGAGTACTTTGCCGCGGGACAGACGGCTACGCTGGACGCTCTAACGGCGCTCGGCTTTCGCGTGAATCCGCATCGGGAGCGCGTGAAGAATGTCGATGGGATGATGAAGTTCATCGACGACGCGGAGAAAAATCGGGCAACGCTGGGCTACGAGATTGACGGCGTGGTGTTGAAGGTTGACGCGCACGCGACGCAGCAGCGGCTGGGCTACACGGGCCGCGCGCCGCGCTGGGCCATCGCGTATAAATTCACCGCGCGATCGGCCATCAGCAAGCTTGAAGACATTATGATTACTGTGGGCCGCACCGGCAAGCTCACTCCGACAGCCATGTTGACGCCGACCTTTATTGGCGGCGTCACCGTGAGCCGCGCCACGCTGCACAATGCCGATTTTATTGAGCGGCTAGGTCTCAAGCTCGGAGACTACGTAAAGGTCGAGCGCGGCGGCGACGTGATTCCCAAGATCGTAGAAGTGGTCGAGGACAAAGACCACCCGCGTGGACACCGGGTCTTCGAGTTTCCGTCGAAATGCCCGGAGTGCGGCAGCAAAGTTGTGCGCGCGGAAGGCGAGGCCGATTGGCGCTGCGTGAATGCCGATTGCCCGGCCAAGCTGCGCGAAAGTCTCTTCTGCATTTTGCCAGCCGTGGAGTGATGAATATCGAAGGATTGGGCGACGCTGCTGTGCAGCAATTGCTCGACAAGAAACTGGTGAGGAGCGTAGCCGATCTGTATTCGCTGACCGAGGACCAGCTCGTTGACCTGGAGAGGTTCGCGGAGAAATCGGCGCGCACGCTGCTGGCGGAGATCGAGCGATCAAAGAAAGCGGGACTGGCGCGCGTGCTGATGGGGCTGGGCATTCGTTTTGTCGGCGAGCGCACGGCGGAGCTTCTGGCAGAGGAGTTTGGGACGATCGAGTCGGTGATGGCGGCATCGGCCGAAGAACTGGAGCGCGTCGACGAGGTTGGCCCGCGCATCTCGCAAGCGATTTTGGAGTTCTTTGCGGACAAGGAAAATCGTCATCTGGTGAAGCGGCTCAAAGATGCCGGTGTGGATATGACGGCGGAGAAAAAGCAGCGGTCAACTCAGCTTGCCGGATTGACGTTTGTGCTGACGGGAACTCTGCCCAAGATGACGCGCGAAGAAGCGAAGGAAAAAATCGAAGCGGCGGGCGGGAAGACGGCCGGCTCCGTGAGCAAGAAGACCAGCTATGTGGTAGCCGGGGATGAAGCAGGCTCGAAACTCGACAAGGCGCAGGAACTCAAGGTTTCGGTGATTGACGAAGAGGGGCTATTGGAGCTGCTTGCAGGTAAGGCTGCCGCAAAGTAGACGGCCGTGCGGCTTAATCGCCGGACGAATGCTGAGGTGAATGCCGTGAAGGTTAGCGATCGAGGCAAGGTTGCGATGCGCAAAACTCTCGTGTGTGAGGAGCGGGCCAGGCTTGACACGGAAGCATCCGGGTTGTTCGCTGAATGGCTGGCAAGTAGAGACGAGGTCAAAATGATACCCAAGAATGATTCCTTCTTTGCCCGCAAAGTTAAAGAAATGAAAGATGCGCACGATAAATTCAGGGCCGCTGATAGCCGACGTTGCCAACACACACTCACACATGGGTGCCGGTGAGACTTAGAGTGGGCTTGCCAAAGACATAATGTTGCGATCTATAGAAGTTCCAGACTGATTAGCTTCCTAAATTCCAAGTTAGGCATTCGAAGCGCGGCGAGTCGTGATGTCGGGACGTTTTCCCATGGCGCGCAGTTCGCGCTCACGCTCGCGCTCCCATGCTTCGGCGCGCCAATTGCGCGAAGCGAAGCGCGGCTCATCCGGCGGTGGAAGAATCTCGGCCGCATGCGGGCGTGGAGGCGTGGTCACGAGCTCGGGTTGAGGTCGATACACGGGCCGCGGCAACAACGGAGAATGCGGCATGGGCGCGGGTGATGCGGTTTCCGGATCATGGCGATGCGAAGGCTTGGGCAGTGACGGCAGAGAGGCCGCGGGTGAGGACGGTTGGATTGCAGCCGGAACGATGAGGCGCGCGGACGACTCGAGGTCCACGGAAGCAGAATCGGTCTGGGCCGCCGCGGGGTACATTGCAGCAGGGTACGCCGCGTTGGAAGTAAGACTGGCGTCGCTCACAGCTCGACCGGCGCCGCTGACGGCAATCGGGTCGGTGGCAGTTTCCTCCGCCGGCTCGTCGGCCGGGCGCTGCGAGCGCACGGCAATAGCCTTGGCCATGAATTCATCAACCAGTTTGTGCAGGCAGGTTTGCCCGCAAAGATGCTTGGAGCCGGGGCGCAGTTTATGGCGCGAGCTCCAGCCACTTACGCGCAGCTCGCCCGCTTGCTCGTAGGCGACAAACCAATGGTTGGTTTGCCGCTTCTCGGAAGCGCAGATGTCGCACGATATTGCCTGGCGGATCACCTCGAATCCCTCACTCCACAGGAATTTGTGTTGAGATGCTTTGAAGCACCCACGTTCAGTTCATCGTGCGATGAGGGGCAATGGATGAGGAAGGGAGTCCTTGAGTGCGGGAACGAACCGATTTGGAACCGGAGAGTGCGCGATCATCCCGATTTGGGACCCACGGCACGAGAACGAATTGACGATGTCAGCAAAAAGAGCGCGGCTTGAAACCGCGCTCTCTAGAAAAGACAGGTGACTGGAGCCGCGCAAGATGCGGCTTTATTGCCCGGTGGCGAAATAGCCTTTTTTGGCGCGCACCGCGTAGCGGCGGTCGTAACAGTACAGGTAAATGGTTCGGTAAGCGCCGTTGGTGACAAAGTCAGCCGGGGTATAGACGAGCGCGTACTGGCTGCGCAGTTCCTCTTCGATGTCTTTGAAACTCGTGGCCATCTCTTCGACCGATGGCGGGAAAAAGACTTCGCCGCCGGTCTCTTCGGCCAGCTCCTGCAGAACTTTGTCGCCCTCGCCGCGGCTGGGCGTCCAGTTGGTGCTGATGGCGTAGATGATGGTCTCGGCGCGCTCACATTCCTTCACAGCTTCAGAGAGGTACACGCGGCTCTGGTTGTCTTCGCCGTCGGAGATGAGAATGATGGCCTTGCGCTCGGGCTCAGGACCACGCGACGTTCCGAGCTTGTCGCGGCAAGCCACATACACCGCGTCAAAGAGCGCGGTGCCGCCGCCGGGCGATAACTTATTGATGCCCGTCTCGAGAGCGTCCTGATCGTTGGTCCAATCCGCGGTCACGGTTGGAGTCACGTCGAATCCCATCACGAAGGCGCGGTCGTTCTTCGCCCTCAGCACCTGGAGCAGGAACTCTGTGGCCGATTGCTGCTCAAACTGGAAGCGGGAACGGATAGACGTGCTGGCGTCAATGACGATGCCGACGCGCAGGGGAAGATTGATCTGCTGGTGGAAGGAGTTTACGTGCAACGGCGCCTTCTGGTTATCGAGGAGGGCGAAATCGTTCTGGGTCAGGTTGGGAATGTAGTGGCCGTGCTTGTCGGTGACGGTGAAGATGAGGCTGACTTCGTTGACGCCGACATGGAAGGTCGGAGTGCCCGTGTCGGTATTTGAGCCGGGGCCTGGAGCGGGTTGCGCGGCGGGCTGGGTCGGCGCTTGAGCTGGAGGAGATGCCGGGCTTGGCGTTGGCTGAGCCGGTTGAGCTGGCTGAGCAACTGCGCTGGGCGCCGGCTGTTGGGCAAATGCTGCGGCAGAGGAGAGTGCGATCGCCAGGGAGAGCGAGGAGAAACGCCGCAGGCGCACCGAAATGGCGGACTGAGGCATAGAAAGCTGTGTGTTCATCGTCTCTTATTCTAGCAATCGCCGTGCTGCGTTGTTGGCGAAGGGATTGACGGTTCAGGTACTTTGGTCAACGGTCGACCATGGACGGTTGGCGACGGCTGCCGCTCGATTAATGGGGTCGAGGGAAGAAACTACCAACTTAGACGGACTCGAGCCGGCTGAGGAAAGCAGTCAGCTCCTCAGGCAGCGGCGCTTCAAGCTGGAGCAGCTTGCCGGTGAGCGGGTGCGCGAATTCCAGTTTTGCCGCGTGGAGAAAGTTGCGTCCGAGCTTGAGCCGTTCCGGATCGGATTTCCTTTGAGCAGTGCGGGTGTCCCCGGCAGCGGTCTGCTCCGTCAATTGTCCCGCGCCGCCGTAGACGGTGTCGCCAACGACGGGATGACCGATGGAAGCCATGTGCACGCGGATCTGATGCGTACGGCCGGTTTCAATGCGCACCCGGAGCAGAGTGAATTTGCCGAAGCTTGTGTTCAGGCGCTGCACGACTTCGTAGTGCGAGATCGCGGTGCGGGCATTTTCACTGGGACGCGTGGTCATGCGCGTGCGGCGCGCAGGATCGCGGCTGACTGCGGCGCTGATGGTCCCTTTCTCGCGCGCAACCGAACCCTGCACCAGCGCGATATAGGTTTTCTGCACGTGGCGGCCGGAGAACATCGCGCCGAGGGCGGCATGAGCGCGATCGTTTTTGGCGACGATGATCAGGCCGCTGGTGCTTTTGTCGAGCCGGTGGACGATGCCCGGACGCAGCTCACCGCCCGTGGATGAAAGCTTATTGAAGCGATAGAGAAGGGCGTTGACGAGGGTCCCGCTGTTGCGGGCGCTTTCGTTCTCACCCGCGCCGGCGTGCACCATCATGCCAGCGGGCTTGTTGACGACGGCCAGGTCAGAATCTTCGTAAATAATGTCGAGCGGAATTGCCTCAGGGACGGCTTTGAGCGGAGCGGGGTGCGGATCGCCAGTGACCGTGATTTGTTCGCCTCCGCGCAGCTTAAGCGAGGCCTTCACGCCGGCGCCGTTCACCTGGACGTCGCCCTGGTCGAGGAGAAGTTGGACGCGCGAGCGGCTGACGCCATCGAGTTGCGTGGCCAGGAATGCATCGAGGCGCTTTCCTTGAGCTTCGGCAGGCACGGTGATGGTGCGGACGAGACTCACGCTGCGATCGGGGCTCATGCTTGGCTCGCTTTGGCGGACGGTGGCTGGGAATCTGCCGGATGGGTGCTCGTGGATTCACTTGGGGCATTTTTGCGTTCGCGGAGCGTCAACGCGCCGGCGAGCACGAGAAAAACGGAGGCGATCTGCGGCCCGTCGATAAAGCCGCTGAAGAACGAGCCGCGGCCGGGCAATTCTCGTCCTACCCAGTCGCGCCAAATTTCCGTCACGTAGATGGCCACGCCGGCTCCCATCAGCCAAAGGCCGGCCACGTCGCCCGGGCGCCGCTCAAGCGGAAGCCAGACCCAGAGCAGGACGGCCAGTGCAAGAAAAGCCAGCGCGGCGTAAACCTGCACGGGGTGCAGAGGAACTCCGAGCGGGGTTCCGCTCCAGATGGTGGCGAGCGGATTGGTATAGATGATGGCCCAGCCCACGGAAGTTCCGGCGTCGGTGCCATAACCGGAGCCTGCGGCCAACGCGCCCAGTTGCTCGAACGCGAGAGCCGCGGCCAGCGGCGGGGCCAGCGCATCTGCCGTGGCGCGGAAGGGAAGTTTGCTGTGGTGCGCGTACCATGCGGCGCAACTGAAGCCGGCCAATGCGCCTGCGCCGGCGAGCAACGGATGATGCACCATCGCCAATCCGAAAAGCCATGCAGGATGATTGCGGAGCGCGGTCAAGTTGACGGCAACCAGAAGCAAGCGCGCCGCGACGAGCGCGGCAAACAAGCTGAGGATGCAAAGATTCCAGATCTTGCCGGGGTCGAGGCCGACGATACGCGCGGTGCGCTGAGCCAGGATCAGTCCCACGAGAACACCGAATGCGGTGATCGCGCCGTAGGACGGGATCAGGATGGAGCCGATGTGGAAGAGGACGGGATGCACTCAGGTCAGGATACGGGATTGGGCAAGCCGGCCGCGGACTCACTCACGCGGGTAATGCGCGCTTGCCGCAACCCTCTGGATGGAAAACGCGAGCCGTTGATGCCGGATTGTTGTGCAACTTGGCCGCAGGCCGGATGGGGCGCGGCGTCAGGTTGCCGCCGCAGTTGGGGCAGCGCCCGCCGAGCCTGTTCCGAACGCAATCCCTGCAGAACGTGCACTCGAATGTGCAGATCATTGCGTCCGCCGCATCGGGAGGCAAATCCTTGTTACAGCACTCGCAATTGGGGCGCAGCTCAAGCATGCAAATATGTCGGAAGCCGGAGGAAAGTAGAAGCCGACCCGCTGGGCCGTGGGTAATGCGCCGGTGAACCCGTCCTAAGACGGTGGAGCTCTCCGCGGTTCGTTAGGCATTCCGGACTGGCGGACACTGCACACGGAACCGATTGTCGAGTCGAGCCCCTGTTCATTGAATGTTGGTTCAACCAGCGTTGACTACCCACCTGCTTTGCAGGCCGGTTTCTAATGCGGATAGTACGGCGCATCGGGTGGAATTGCAAGTCTTGTGTGGAAGGGGCAGAGTGTGGTAGCCCAGCTGGAGACGCCATGCAGGGCCGCTTACCGGAAGCGGCACGAGCGCTTAATGAAGCAGAAGTAATGCAGCGACGATTGCAGATCCCGGCGCAGTTAGCGGGCCCGCTTTGCAGCACATTCGGATCGGCCAGCGACGCCTGCGGGAACACCTTTGACCTGACGATGCAATTCGAAGCAATCCGAGGAACGACAAGAATCTTACACCCGAGGTGGAAAAAATGAACGAGGGGAAGTGGGTCTACCCACGACAACCTGGCAGCGCGGCCGAACGATTGGGGTCCGAGCCTTCCTGCGTCCCATGGAGGAAACCTTTTCGGGCTGCAAGTGATTGAAAAGGCGGATGGATCGATTTCGACTGGTTCGCACCTGCGGTAACAAAAATCGAGAAACTAAAGACTTGCGAGTTGGTCACGAATTAATGTCACAGAAATGTCATCGAGTGACTAGAATCACTGGGACACATCAAGTTCGGGCCTATGATGGCCGGGTTTCATGCGGCATTCGGGGGAAATGGGCCAACGGGGGTCAAGATCGGCGAGAGCGGTCCGGTCGCGTTTTGCGCGACGGCTGTGCATCGGTGTGTCCCTTGCGATTGTTGTGGCAGCGAGCCTGTGGCTGTCTGCGGGGCTCGCCGGGTGCGGGGGATCGATTATTGCGTTGTCTGCGTCGCCGCCTGTTCCTGGAAGTACGGTGTCTCCTATACCTGGTTCGCCCATCCAGCACATCGTCGTGATCATGCAGGAGAACCGAAGCTTCGACAATCTGTTCAACGGCTATCCCGGCGCCGACACGGTGCAGGGCGGAATGAACGGAAATGAATTAGTTCCGCTCAAAGCATTGTCGCTCGGCGATTCCCACGACCTTGGCCACTCGCATATGCGCTGGTTGAAGGATTGGGATAACGGAAACATGGACGGCTTCGAGCAAGACGGCTCGCTGTTGCCCTACTCATACGTTCCCAGGGAAGACGTGGAAGAATACTGGGACCTGGCCCAGCAATATGTGCTTGGCGACCGGATGTTCCAGTCCAATACCGGGCCCAGCTTTGTGGCGCATCAGTATATGATTGCCGGGCAATCGGGAAACGTGGCCGAAAATCCCACCGGCTCGGTGTGGGGGTGCGACGCCGCTCCCGGAACGACGGCAGCTCTGCTTGGACCGAACGGCACGGAGCTTCCCGGCGTTTTTCCTTGCTTCGATTATGTGACGACCGCCGATCTGCTGGACCAGAAAGGCGTGACCTGGCGGTATTACGCTCCCGGAAGCGGCCAAAGTTTTTACATTCTGTCGGCCTACCAGGCCATCCGGCACATTCGTTTTGGCAAAGACTGGGATGAAAACGTGGTCTCTCCATCGCGCCGTGTGCTGGTCGACATCAAGCATGGGCAGTTGGCCCAGGTTACTTGGATTATTCCGGATTACGCACACTCGGACCATCCAGGATCGGGGAGCGAAGGGCCTGACTGGGTGGCATCCATCGTGAACGCCATCGGCAACAGCCCGTATTGGAATTCGACCGCCATCTTCATCACTTGGGACGACTGGGGCGGTTGGTACGACCATGTTTCGCCCACCAGAGTGGACGAGATGGGGCCGGGATTCCGCGTTCCACTCCTCATCGTTTCGCCGTATGCGAAGCACGGTTACATCACGCATCATTTCCATGAATCCAGCGGATTCATCGCGTTCATCGAACACAACTTCGATCTGGGTACGCTGGGCAGGCGCGACGCGGGAACTGACGCTTTCTCCGATTGCTTCGATTACACGCAACAAGCGGCTCCCTTCGTGCCGATTCAAACCAAGGTCACGGCCGACCATATTCTGCACGAATTGGACAGCGGCCCGCCAGACGACGACTAGAAGCCTGTGTTCAGGTTTCAGAGACCAGTCGTCGGGCGCGAGCGAACCTGAACGCGGCAACGGCGCCGGCATCAGTACACCTCTTGGATTTTTCCACCGCTGTTCATCGAGAATTCATTTCCCGCTGCTAGCGTCAGTCGCGGAAGTCGATTCGGTCGTTTCCACGAATCCAATTCAGATTCCCCGTCACCCGGGAGGTCCCTGTGAATACTCGTGTGTCCAATGGCGCAGCTGTGCGCCGTTTACTTTTCGGCGCCATCGCGCTGGTCGCGCTGGCAGCCCTCACCTTCCCAACCAGCCTCTTCGCGCAAGACCACGATCGTGATTTCGGCTACGGTTTTGATTTTGGTCATCCTGAATTCCACGGTTTCGTCCCGGGCAGTATCGTATTGAGCGGCACGGTCTACGTTGGAAGAGCGGACACCGTTGTTCCGGGTGAAATCCTGCCGTTCGGCTGCCTGAATACTGGCACAGTCACGAGCCCGACCCCCGCGACGGTGAATGTGCCGTTGTTGCCCGCAGACCAGACGAAGACTGCAACCACTACGGCCGTGACCGTGACCTGCGGCTATGCCAGCGATAACGGCGAAGCGCCAAATCTTCACGACACGCACAACGTGTGGAACAATGCCAATACGGACGGGAACTTTGGCGTTTCCTCGCCCATCGTGCTGTGGGATTTGAGCACGGACGGGTTTCCGCTCGGCGCGCTGCACGTGCCCAGCAACGAAATTGTGACCAGCTTCAGTTCCAAATCCGAGCTGGCTTTGAATCGCTCGGCGGATGGCAAGAGCCTGACCTTCATGGGTTATCGCGGCGGACCCGGCTGCCCGGCTCTGACCTTAAACACGACGACCAACATCCTCACGCAGGGAACTAACGTCGGGCCCGAGTCGCCGACTGGGGCGAACCTGCTTGACGTTTCGGCTTCCAGCACACCGGGGCTCTGCGACCCGACCAATGCAGCTGTCGCAAGCTATTCTGGCGCGAGCAATCCCACTGCCTATTACCGTTCCGTTGCGGAAGTGGACGCGCGGGGCCGCATCTTCTACACCGACGGCGACGCGTACAGCGGCGACAACTCGCGTGCCGTGATCGAGGCAGACAACGGGCTTTATTACTCGGTTGGAAACGACAATAACGGCGGCCTGTCGAAGAAACAGGTACCCGAAACACAGCTCGGCTTCGATCTGTCGCACTCGACGGGCGCCGAACTCTACTATCCGGGCGCGGCCCCGCTGGTTCCGCCTGACAACAACATGATTTCCTATTTCATCTCAGTCTCGGGGGACAAGCCGGGCAAGGACACCAACTTCCGCGGCGAGACGATCTTCAACGACACGCTGTACGTTGCCAAGGGCAGCGGCGGGAACGGCATCAACACGGTCTATCAGCTCGGCACCGCGGGTGTGCTTCCGACGACCGGCAACTCGCCGGCTGGCGGCCTCAACAATGAGCCATTTACGATTCTTCCCGGATTCCCCAACACCGGTGCTACAACAGCCAGCCCGGGCGGCTACTATCCATTCGGGCTTTGGTTCGCGAACGATACCACTTTGTATGTTTGCAATGAAGGCGACCTGGTCTACACGCCGAATCAGATGATCAACGGGCAAACCAACGTGGCCGACTCCGGCACTCTGGCGACTGCCGGCTTGCAGAAATGGGTTCTCGCATCGGGAACCTGGGCGCTTCAGTACACCATCCAGAACGGGCTCAACCTTGGCGTGCCGTATAGCGTCCGGGATTATCCAAGTTCGATCGAGCCTGCGACGGGCGGGTGCCGCAATATCACCGGCGTCCTGAACCGCGATGGCACGGCGACGATCTACGCCGTCACGTCCACCATCAGCCTGAACGGCGACAACGGCGCCGATCCCAACAAGCTGGTGAAAGTGAGCGATCAAATCAGCTCGACCAAATTGGCAACCAAAGGCTACTTCGACACGTTTGAAACGGTTCGCTCGGCCCAAGCTGGCGAAGCGTTCCGAGGTGTCGCGCTGGCTCCCGAAGAGAGCAGATACTAAGCAACTGCAGGTCCATCAAACGAACAAGGCTTCCCGAGCGAAATACGCTTGGGGAGCCTTGTAGTTTGCGCGACGAATACTTGGGTCTACTGCGCCGGTGCGTGGCCGATGTTCTTGTCAACCCACTGGATGAACCACTTCATGTTCGGTGCATCGGTGTGGCCACCGTCATCCTGGCGCCATGCAAGCTGGCCGTCGAGCAAGCCGTCGTTCACCTGCGGCATCGGCACGGTTTTGTAGTCGCCCGTGACGTTCAGGCCCTTTGCGCCAAGCAGAGCCCATACGGGACTGGCATTGACGGTGGCCATCCAGCTGCCCTGATGATCGAGCCAGTGCGCGTCGCCTTTTTCCGGCACGCCGTAGCTGATGAAGGTGAGCCGCGGCGCGCAAAGCGAAATCAACTCATTGGAGTCGACGGGGAGGTCGCCTGGATTCATGCTGCCGAACTTGGCCGCCGAGGCGTCGTATTTGATAAAGTTCCCAGCCATCCAGTAGTACTCGCCGGTGGCCAGATTCTCCACGCCTTCTCCGTAGTTGCGGCGCAGCAAAGTCGCTCCGCCCTTGCCGGACGAGCCGACCAGCACCATCGCGAAGCGCGGATTGAACGCCATGGTGACCAGTGCGGCCTTGCCGTAGCGTGAAACACCCTCGATGCCCACATGTTTGGCGTCGACGGCGGAATCGGTCTCAAGATAATCGAGTCCGCGATCGGCACCCCAGGCCCAGGCGCGCAATGCGCCCCACTGCTCGGGCGTGCGGGGCTGGCCTTTGTTCACAAGGCCGATAATTCCCCGGGTAAGGCCTTCGGCATTGTCGGCCTGCACGCTTGCGGGGTCAAAGCGCACGAAACCCCAACCGGCAGCCACGAGTTGCCATTCATTGGGAGGATCGCCATCGGCGTTCATCTGCGGGACCACAAAGAACGGCGGTTCCTGGAGCGGCTCCCACGCTGGATGTTTGGCAAAGACGTCTTTAAGCGACGGATCCTGCTGGATGAGCGCAGCCTTCCAGGCAGCGTTGATCTGGTCAAGCTCCGCTCCGCGTGGTTGGTTGGGGTAAGGAAAGCCGGCGCGCGTGAATTCCATCAGCACGGGAACGGGACCAGCTGCATTTGCGGGTGTAACGACGGTCATGTGGATCTTTACGCTGATCGCGGGGCAGCCTGAGTTGTCTACCTCGCCGATCAGGTCCTTGGCGATCACGGGAGTGAAGCCGATCAGTTCGCGATCGACCGCGGTCACGGTCCAGGTGACTTTGGGAAGATTGGTGGGCAGAAAGCCGTAGACATATTTTGACTCCATGTCGACGAGCTGCGGACGCCGGTCGTTCCACCACATGTCCGGTGTCGTCACCTTTTTGCCGTCGTTCATGGTGAGCGGGTCGGGAACGTTGGGATAGGGATTGGCCTGCGACTCGTCGTAGTTGGCGTGGTTGGGAGCCTTTTCATTGCCGTTCCAACCGGGACGAAGCGTTTGAATGCCAAGCTGATCCATCATGTTCTGGTGATCCTGGTCAGCGGTGAAGGTAACCGGGGTGCAGGGAGCTTGCGCCAGAAGCCCGGAGGAGGCAGTAAAAACGAGAGCGGCGGCAGCAGCAAAAACGGCGGATCTATAGCAGAAATGCATGGTTACGCTCCAGGATGATATGCTTGCAGCACTTTTGCGGCGGTGCACGGTTTGGTTGAGCACGAACTGGAAAACCGCTCGCGCCAGGGATTTTCTTCGAGGATCATACTAAATCATCACCATGAGACAAACGGCCAAAATCACATTCGGCAAAGTGGCACTGATTGCGGGACTGTTGGCCATGGCAACCTGCGCGACGGCGAAGCAGGGAGCCAAGCCGGGGACATGGGTCGAGAGCTGGGGCACTTCGCAACAGATTCCTGAGCCGCAGAATTCTCTGCCCAACGATGACATGCGTGATGCCACGCTGCGGCAGATTGTCCACTTATCGCTGGGTGGCTCGGCGATGCGGGTGCATTTGTCGAATGCATTCGGAACCGTGGCGCTGCACTTCACGTCGGTGCATGTGGCCCATCCCCTATCGCCTGCGGGCGCAGCGATTGATCCGGGCTCCGACCATGCTCTTACATTCAACGGCAAGCCGGATGTGACGATTCCTCCGGGAGCGGAATATGTTTCGGATCCGCTGGAAGTGCCGGTAGCTCCGCTGTCCAATCTTGCCGTGACGTTTCATCTGGACGCGCCGCCGATGCCGGAGACTGGGCATCCGGGTTCGCGATCCACTTCCTACTACGAGCATGGCGACGCGGTGACGGCGACAGATTTGCCCGACGCAAAACATGTAGATCACTGGTACCAGCTGACGGGTATCGACGTACTGGCCGGCCCCGATGCAGGGACTATCGTGGCGCTCGGCGACTCGATCACCGACGGCCACGCCACCACGACGAACGGGAACGACCGGTGGACGGATGAGTTAGCTGCGCGGCTCCAGGCTGACAAAAAGATGCGTGATGTCGGCGTGTCGAACCAGGGAATCGGCGGCAATCATCTGCTCACGGATGGGCTGGGGCCAAACGCGCTGGCGCGGCTGGATCGCGATGTGCTGGCGCCGGCCGGCGTTCAATGGGTGATCGTCTTCGAGGCGGTGAACGACCTGGGGGGCCTTGCGATCCACGGCGAAGTTTCCGCCGATCAGCACACCGCGATGGTGGACCGGGTGATTGGCGCCTACGAGCAGATCATCGCGCGCGCTCACGCTCACGGGCTGCGCATCTACGGCGCGACCATCACGCCTTACGGCGGATCGGGCTATTACCATCCGGGGCCGTGGAGCGAGGCGGACCGGCAAGCGGTGAACGCGTGGATTCGCGCCGCCGGGCATTTCGACGCGGTGATCGATTTCGATGCGGTGATGCGCGACCCGGAGCATCCCGGTCAACTTCTGCCGGCCTTGGATTGCGGCGACCATCTGCATCCTTCGCCGGCCGGTTATAAGGCGATGGGCGATGCGATCCCGCTGAATTTATTTGGGAAGTGATGTGCACGCAGAGCGGAGATGGAACGTCCGGTCTGCCCCACCATGTTCCCCGTGTTCTCCCTGTGACGGCGATCACGGAATCGATTCTCGATTGCGACCAGGATTTGCTTCATCATGAAGTTCAAATGGTTCATCGTCGTGTGTTGTCTCTTATCGGTAGCAGCGGGTTCGGCGCAGCAAGAGAGTTCAGACAAACCCCTAGGAGCCAACACCGTATCGGGCCATGTTTTCTGTGACGATACGAATGCGCCCGCTCGCATGGCGACTGTAGTGCTTGAACCAGCCGAAATTGTTGAATCTATTATCCCCGGCGAGGAACAGCACGCGGTTTTCAGCGGCGAGGCAGTGGAAACGCTTCTGGACGGTAGCTTTGTGATGCAACACGTTGCGCCGGGCACGTACTATGTGATCGCGTCGCAACCTGGCTATGTATTTCCTCTCGCTCCGTTGTATGTGCACGGGAATGCTGACTCCTCTTCGGAAGACAACCGCCCCAAAAACATTCTCAAGTCCGTTCCGCGAATTAGCGTGGAAGCGAGTCTCCCAGTCACGGTGAATGTCACAATTGACCGTGGCGCTGTGGTCAGTGGCACTGTTTTGTACGATGACGGAAGCCCGGCCAGTGGAATTCGTTTGTCGTTGCTAATTTACCGGAAGGGGCAATGGATCTCTCCCCCATCCAATCCGATCTTGAGAACTTCCTTTTACGGACAATCCGACGATCAGGGACGCTATCGTATCAGCGGACTTCCCGGAGGAGATTACATGCTCTAGGCGACGCTTCACATCTCCAAGACGGTATACAGAATCGACGATCACGGCGGTACTAGCGTTTCGATGAACGATGTGTATTCTTTGTCGACGTACTCCGGCGGTAGTATGCGGCTCAAGGATGCGACCCCCTTTTCGGTCAAGGCTGGTGAGGATAGGAGTGGAGAGGACATCGAGATTCCTCTTACCAAGCTGCACATTGTTAGCGGGTATATTGTCTCTACCCATGACGGTCACCAACTGAACGGGGGGACACTTTCGCTCTTAAGCTCGGATGACAAGTCTGTCATTGGCCAAACATCGCTATCGAAGGACGCTGCTGCTTTTACCTTCAGTTTTGTTCCTGAAGGGGACTACATCTTACATGTCGAAGATGCATCGGATAACGAATATCGCGAGGTACCGAACAAATCCGACTCTTGGCCGCCAACTCGGACGGAGACGCGAACGATACGCCGGTACGGAGCAGCGGATCAGTCGATCCGCGTAACCAGTGACGTTTCCGGGGTAACGGTTGCGGTGCCCGATTTGCCGCTCGGGTCAAATACAGCTCCGTGAAGATTCCCAGGTCAGTATTTTACGGCGAGGGATCTTGCGGCTTCGGAGAATTCCGGCTTCTGCGCCTGTGCAGCGCGCGCTTTGCGCTTCTTGCCCACAGGGGCGCTCTGCGCCGTTGCCGAGGTATGCGCGTGCGCGCCGGAATTTTCGCCCATGACGTGAAGGCGCAGGAAGTTGGTTGAACCGGATTTGGTGCGGGTGCCAGCCACGATGGCGATGACCTCGCGCGGACGAACATAGCCGCCTTTTTCCAGCAGATTCTCGGCACATTCGACCATGGCTTCGTTGGTGCCCACCTTGGGACAGCGGATGGGAGTGGTGCCCCACAGTAGGTTAAGGCGGTTGACGGTGACGTCAAGTGGGCTGAGCGCGAAGATCGGTGCCGTTGGATGATATTTGGAAAGCTGGCGGGCAGTGCCGCCGGACTCCGTGAAGAGCGCGATGCCGCGCAGATCGAGATCGTCGGCGGCATGCGCCGTGGCCTCACAAATCGTCTCGGCAATAGACAGGCCGCTGCGGCGCTCGCGCGGCGCGGCTTCGAGATTTTCCCTCATGTGCTGCTCGGTCTCGGTAACGATGCGCGCCATCATCTCTACCGATTCCACGGGATACTTACCTACGGCTGATTCGCCGGAGAGCATCACGGCGTCAGTACCGTCGTAGATGGCGTTGGCCACGTCGGAAACCTCGGCGCGCGTGGGCCGCGGGTTTTCAATCATCGATTCCAGCATCTGTGTGGCCGTGATCACGGGTTTGAAGTACTCAGCGGCGCGGCGGATGATGTACTTCTGAATCGCGGGCACTTTTTCCGGCGGCACTTCAACGCCCAGATCGCCACGCGCCACCATGATGCCGTCAGCCACCTGCAGGATGGCGTCGAGATGCTCGACGGCCTGAGGCTTTTCCAGCTTGGCGATGATCCATGTATTGGCGCCGTGTGCGGCCACGCGATTACGCACCAGACTCACGTCCTCAGCGGTGCGCACAAACGATACGGCGATGGCATCGACGCCATGATTCAGTGCAAACTCCAGATCCTCAGAGTCTTTTTCAGTGAGCGAAGGAGTGCGCACCAGGACGCCGGGAAGATTGATGCCCTTGCTTTCGCCCAGCATTCCGCCGTTCACGATGTCGCATACCACGTCATCGCCGGAAACCTCGTGCACCCGGAGCTCGATGAGGCCGTCGGAGAGAAGAATCCGCGAGCCTTGCTCAACGTTTTCAGCGAGCGTTTTGAATGTGGTGCCAACCAGAGATGCGGTGCCCGGCACGTCGCGCGGCGAGATGGTGATTTTGTGGCCGGCCTTGAGCAGCACAGACTGATGATCCTTGAGCAATGTGGTGCGGATCTTGGGTCCTTGCAGGTCGGCGAGAATGCAGAGCGGCTTTTTTTCCTCCTGGCTCACCTTGCGAATCTTCTGCATGACCGCGATTTTCCGCTCGTGCGTGCTGTGGGAAAAGTTGAGGCGGACGACATCCACACCAGCGCGAATCATGGCGCGAATGACTTGCTCGGTGTTCGAAGCCGGACCAAGCGTAGCGACAATCTTGGCGCGGCGCTGCGAGGGAGATCCGGTCATATTCAGGTCGGCAAAGGGCATGAGGGCGGCTCCAGACACGATTCTTGTTGGTCGAAAGCGTTGTTCAGCTGGTCAAAGGGAGCAAGGGGACGCGACTGTCTCCATTGTAACTGGCGGGGAAGAGCGACGGAGCCAGTGGTGTTAGTAGACTCGCGAAAAACGAAGACAGAGTTCGCAGAGAGAAACCTCGTTGCGGCATAACTGGGCGGAATTCAACGGGAAAGCTGGGAAGGCTGGAGTGCCGGCTCGTCGGCGATTTGATTCTGCCGCTCCCAGTAGAGAACGCCGTTCAGCTCGGCGCCGAGCAGAATGCTGAACGACGTAATGTAAAGCCAAACCAGGGTAGCGATGCCGGCAGCGAACGATCCATAGAGCCGGGTGTAATTGGCGACACTAGTCACGTACCATCCATATGCGAGCGTTGCCGGAAACCAGATGATAGTGCCCGCGATGGCGCCGGGCGCGACCAAAAGCCAATGCTCGGTGCGGCGGGTTCCGAAGTGGTAGAGCGCGCTGAGCACCGCGAGGATGGCGGAAAAGCTGACCGCCCAACGGACCGCGCGCCAGAAAAAGATGACAAATGGGCGCAGGTCATGGCCCGCGTTTCCAACCATCCAATGCTCAATTTGATGGCCGAAGACGATGAGCAGAGAGGCCAGAGACAGTGGGACGAGCACGATGAACACCAGCAGAAGCGCACGCGCACGGCGCCCCCAGAATGTCCAGCTCTCGGGCGGAAGACGATAGGCGCGGCGAAATCCCTCCATCAGCGACAACATGACTCCCAGTCCCGCGAAAAGACTCAGGCAGGTGGCGGAGAGAATCAGCTGGCCGGAGTGGATTCTGTGGCTCAGGATGGAAGACTGCACCAGATCGAGAGTGTCAGTGGGCAGAAACTGCTCGAGCACGGACCGCGACTCGCCTACCAGCGTCGGTCCTTCTTCCACCTGTGCCACGAGCGTGGTGATGACCAGAAGCGCGGGGAAGAACATGAGCATTCCAGAGTAGGCGGCGGCTTTCGATGTGTTCACAACATCGTGCACAAAGGCCTGAACAAGCGCTTCCCGGATTCTGGCGAAATAATCACTCATCGTCGTTACAAGCCAGAGTAGAGCATGGACGGGGTTTGTGGGCAAAAAAGCAGTCAGCAGGGGACCAAAGAAACCAGCCGAGGGAACACTTGCAGCGGCGAATGAACTTGCATAAGGCAAAAGCGCAAAGTTTTTGAAGAGCAAACCCAGGCAGCAGAACCGCATCCTAACAAGGCTAAGAACCCGGAAAAGCCTTCCAGCGGAGATATGTGCGCGGCTCACGTTAGGCGCTGAAAGGTTCGGGAAGGAAGCAAAAAAATCTCTTGCACAGGAGGAAGGAGGAAGAGAAATGAATTCACGGCGATTGAGAAAGGTAGTCCCGATGCCTGCGACGATCGGCTTGATGTGCGCAGGGTTGATGTGCGCAGGCTTGATGTGCGCGGGTTTGATGTGTACGGGGGCAATGGCCCAGATGAGTCAGGGTCCGGGTGGCGCACCCGGCGGACAGATTCCCCAGGGAGAGCAGTCTCCGCCGGGTGCCCAGGGCAATGCGCCCGTCGGCCCGGACGGGAGCCTGCCTGGCGCACAAGGCACCGCGACGCCGTCGTTTGCCGACCAGGCCTTTGTGCGCAAGACGCTTGAAGACAACCAGGCGCAAGTGCAGATGGGGCAATTGGCGGCACAGAAATCGTCCAGCGCCGATGTAAAACAGTTTGGCGAGAAGATGGCTGATATCCATGAGCAACTCACCGCGCAAATGAAGCCGGTGGCCAAAAAACTGGGCGTCAGCGAGCCTAAGGAGCCGTCGAAGAAAGAGAAAGAAGAGATCGCCAGGATGCAGGCGCTGTCGGGCGCCGACTTCGACGCCGCCTTCATCAAGGCCATGATGAAGGAACAGCAAAGTGATCTGAAAGATTTCAAGAGCGAAGCGCAATCGGCGCAGGATCCGGCGGTGCAGCAGTTGGCCAGGCTGGACGCGCCGGTGCTCAGCCAGCACCTGCGGATTTTGCAACAGCTGGCGCAGGCACATAACGTGACGGCAGACAGCAAAGACTGAAGCAGCGGCAAACGAGCATGGCAGCGAAGTGAACGGGGGCTAGCGCGGCGAGCCCCCGCTGCCGGGCCGGCCGATGCAGCCCTCGGGTCCTCCGCACATTTATCGCCGAAGGGCGGTAACGGACTACAATGCGGCGGGGGCTTTTCCGGCTATGAATTCCTCGATGAATTTGCGTCGCCTTGCAGTTTCTCTCGCTTTGCCGTTGGCGTTTATCGCCATGCGAACCGCACGGAGCCAAGTGCCCGTGAGCGAGACTCAACGAGTCGCCGCGCAACTGCCGCAGCAGGAGAGCGCGATTGTCGACCGGCTTTTGAGTCTCGGCGAACTGCCTGCCGGCACTTGGAAGATGCACGCGGGAGACCTGGCGCATGGCGAGTCTGTGAGTTTGGACGACACGGATTGGCAGCCCGTGGCGCTCATGGCGAAAGCGCCCAACGATGCCGTCTGGTTCCGGCAAACGATCCAGATTCCCGACACGCTCAACGGCTACGACCTGACCGGCGCGCGCGCCTGGTTCCAGTTCCACGCCGAAGCCAACGGCCCCATGCCGCAGATAATCTACTTCAACGGCCGGCGCGCGGCCATGGGCGAAGACCTCGAGCCGATTGTGCTCGTCGACGACGCGCGGCCGGGCGACAAAATCGTCATCGCCGTCAAGTTACTGCACACCGTGGACGTGAAGACTTTTCGCGGCGCGACGATGAATATTGATTTCGCGAGCGGACGGCCGAATCCCGAGGACCTGGCACAGGAGTTTTTGTCGGCGTCGGTGCTGTTGCCAAGCCTCGCGCCCGGAGATAGCGCGAAACTTGACACGCTGAATTCCGCCATCGCCGCGGTGGACGTTGCGGCTCTTGACGCGGCCGAAACGGCGACAGGCGACGCGCGGACGCAAGCGCAGTCGAAGTTCGACGCCAGCCTGAAAGCGGCGCAGACTACATTGGAGCCGCTTCGGCCGCTTCTTGAGACGGCTACGTTTCACCTCACCGGCAATTCGCACATCGATGCGGCGTGGCTCTGGCCTTGGACCGAAACCGTTGACGTGGTCCGGCGCACGTTTTCGACCGCGCTCCAACTGATGAACGAGTATCCCGGCTACACCTACACGCAATCAGCCGCGGCCTACAACGAATGGATGGCCCAGAAGTATCCCTCGATGAATGCCGAAATCAAAAAGCGCATTCAGGAGGGCCGGTGGGAGATTGTCGGCGGCATGTGGGTCGAGCCCGATCTGAATATGCCCGACGGCGAATCGCTGGTCCGTCAACTGCTCGTGGGCAAGCGCTGGTACAAGCAAGCCTACGGTGTGGACGTGCGCATCGGCTGGAATCCGGATTCGTTTGGCTACAACTGGCAGTTGCCGCAAATCTACAAAAAGAGCGGCGTCGACTACTTCGTCACGCAGAAGATGGAGTGGAACGACACCAATCAGCTTCCCTTCAAATTGTTCTGGTGGCAATCGCCCGACGGATCGAAGGTGCTGGCGTACTTCCCGCACGGCTACGGTAATGAGGACCTGCGCCCGCTGCGGCTTTCAGACGATCTCGTCGCCGCGCGGCAAAGGTCGACGGGCATGACAGACATGATGGACCTCTACGGAGTCGGCGATCACGGCGGCGGACCCACGCGCGCCATGCTCGACGAAGGTTTTCACTGGGCCACGCCCGATGCTGCGTCACCTTTGTGCTTTATATCAGGGCACGACCCGAAAAGTACCGGAAGCCTTGTGTCAGGGCACGACTTGAGTCGTGCCGAAAACGCGCCCTCATCGAGTGGGGCTTCAGCCCCTGCTTCCACCGGCGATTGTTTTGTCACGCCTCACTATGAATTCGGCACGGCGCAAAGCTGGTTCTCAGCGGTTGAGAAAAACATCGCGCCGGACAGCCCTGTCTGGAACTACCAGTCGATCGCCAAAGGCTATACAACCCCAGCGGCGGTGGCGGGGAAGACGGCGATTCCCACGTGGGATTCGGAGCTGTACTTCGAGTATCACCGGGGCGTGATGACCACGCAGGCCAACCACAAGCACAACATGCGGACGGCGGAAGAGGAGATGCTGAACGCCGAGAAATGGTCGTCTTTGGCGTGGCTCGATGGCGAAAAATATCCGGCGGATGAGCTGTCTGAAGACTGGAAGAAGGTTTTGTTCAACCAGTTCCACGATCTGGCGGCAGGGTCGGGGATCGCCGTGATCTATAAGGATGCGCAGAAGGACTACGACTGGGTGCGGATGTCGACGGATGGGATCGATGCGAATGCGTTGCAGGTGGTTGCGGAGAAGATTAATACGACTGCTGGAGCCAAGAATAAGGAAAGCCAATCACTCGTGGTGTTCAATCCCGTGGGCTGGAAGCGGTCCGGGACAATAACCGTAAATCTGCCTGGATATCCGGACGGCTTCACGCTGGATGATCCAAGCAGCGGTTTCCACGCAATTAGCTTCCGCCTTCTTCACGTGGGCGAATTCGACCATCGGATCGGCAGGTATGACAATGAGACCTACATGATTCCTGTTTCGGAGGTTCCCGCATTTGGGTACAAGACCCTCCGCGTTACACCCGGCTGCAACGAGAAGGCTTGCCACTGGCTTGATGACACCATCGAACTTAACGATGACGACTTCAAACCGAATAATCATTCGGCATGGCTTGACAGCGACGAACTTCATATCAAAGTGGACGATTCGAGTGGCTGCATTACATCTATTTTGGACAAGAAATCCAGCACCGAACTTATTCCGCCTGCTGATTGCGCGAATCAGTTTCAACTCTTTAAAGACACGCCGAAACAATACGATGCTTGGAACATTGACCCCGGAACGCTTGACGTCCCGCCATCGACTATCGACAAAGCGGATTCCGTCAGCTATTTCACAGGTCCCGATGATGTAAAGACGATCAAGGTTTCGCTCCATTGGCAGAACTCGAAGTTCGTCCAGAACATCTCACTCAAAGGCGACGAAGTCGACATCGACAACGACATCGACTGGCACGAGAAGCACGTTTTACTCAAAGCCGCGTTCCCGCTCGCGGTCACGAGCGACTTCGCCACCTACGAGATTCCCTACGGCACCATCCAGCGGCCGACCACGCGTAACAACTCCTGGGAAAAAGCGCAGTTCGAGGTCCCGGCGATGCGCTGGGCGGATCTTTCGGGCGCGGGGCTGGACGGAAAAGTCCATGGCCTGAGCATTCTCAACCAGGACAAATACGGCTATGACGCCGCGGGCAACGTGCTTCGCATTACGCTTCTGCGCTCGCCCGCATGGCCCGATCCTGACGCCGACCAGGGCGAGCATCAGTTCCACTACGCGCTCTATCCACACGCGGGCACGTGGAAAGATGCGCTGACCGTCCGCCATGGATGGGAGTACGACTATCCGTTGCAAGCCGTGGTCACTACGGCGCATGCGGGCTCGTTACCGCCTGAGCACTCGTTTGCTTCCGTCTCGCCCGACAACGTGGTGCTGACTGCCGTCAAAAAAGCCGAAGACGCGAACGGCCTGATTTTCCGCGTGTATGAGTGGGCAGGGAAGGAGACCACGGCTGAGTTCCACGTGCCTCCAGGTGCAACCGGCGCCACAGTCACGAATCTCATGGAGCAGCCCGAGGGCGATCCGCTATCCGTCGCGGGGGATGTAGTCAAAGTTCCCATCCATCCATACGAGATTCTGACGATACGCGTGGATTATCCCAACGGCGGGCCGAAGCAATGAGTCGTCGGAAGTTCACAGTTCGTAGTTCGCAGCTCATTGTGTTAAGGGTCGCGCGCCGTGACCAAATAACGGCGAGCTAAGAACTACGAAGTGTGAACTGCCTTTGCTATTCTGGAACCAGCAAGGAGCGTGCGCCATGCACATTACTTCCCCTTTCTTTGTCGTCCCCGTCATCATTGCCGTCTTCGTCGCGTCGATCCTGTTTGCCACCAGCAGCAAAGAAGACGGCTCGACGCACTGAGCGCGTGAGTGTGCAGTGTTGGCGATCATTCCGGGGCTAAAGCCCCTTGCCGCAAGGATCCCGAAATCACGGGGCTGAAGCCCCGTGCTCCCGCCAATTCCCGGAACCTTTTGCCTTTCCGCGGCGTATAACCTCTCCAGAGGGCGATAACCATGATTGGGACGTCAATGCGGAACTCCCCACGACGGTTGGCACGGAATTCGGCAGGGAACGCGATGTTCAACGTAAGGTTCAGAGCTGATGGAGTGGCCGCCGAAGCAGCTCGTCTGCTTGCCTTGACGGCCGCCGGACTGGTTTTGGCGGCTGGAATCGCGGGATGCAGAGTTTCAGTCGACAAAGGCCCCGACGGTCAGGATAAGAAGGTTCAGGTAGACACCCCCTTCGGCGGCATTCACGTGAACACCGACCAGACCACCGCCGCTGACCTGGGACTGCCCGTCTACCCCGGCGCGGACATCGTGAAGGGCAAAGACAACGACAAATCCGCAGACATCCACATGGGCTTTGGCGATTGGGAACTCAGTGTGAAGGTGGTCAACTACTCGGCCCCCGACAGCCAGGATAAAGTTGTCGCGTTTTACAAGAAGGCGCTGGCGCGCTACGGCGACGTGATTGCATGCCAGGGTCACGATCCGGTGGGCACGCCGGTCAAGACTTCAGAAGGACTGGGCTGTGAGGATAGCGGCAATGTGCACGTGGACGATCACGGCGCCGACTACGGCTACCACGGCAACAGCGGTTTTCAGTTGAAGGCTGGCTCCAAGCGCCACCAGCATGTTGTGGGATTCGAAACCTCGGCCACTGGAGGGACCAGATTCTCGCTGGCCGCGGTCGATCTGCCTGCCGGGGCCGTTGGCGAATCCAGCAAGAGCGACTAGAGCCTGCGCGCACTCCATATAAGACAGACAATCCGGGTCGACAAGACACTCCATCCAGCCTGAGTTTTCACCCCGATTCCGCAGAGGTCGGGGTGACTCCCATCACTGCGCCCCTTCACAGCTAAAGAGCACAATAACGGCGGCTTAGAGCGAGTCCGCGCGGCTCGCTTTTGAGGCCAGCGATATTTCGCTTTCACGCTGCGTCTGCGCAGGGGGCCGAAGGATGATCGAAGCCAGGAAGCCGGGCCAACATCTGGACAGGGGTCAGTTGCACATCGACGATCGGGAATGCAAGGGCTGCGCTCTGTGCACCGAGGCCTGTCCGCCCAAAGTGATCTCAATGAGCGAACGGCTGAATCATTATGGGTACAAGACGGCAACCTATGCCGGCGCCGGTTGTACGGGCTGCGGCATTTGTTTCCTGGCGTGCCCGGAGCCCGGCGCGATTACGGTCTATCGGCTGGTGGCAAAGCGGGAGACGCAAACGTCCGATTTCCGCCCTTTCCGAACGCCGGCGCGAACGGAAAAAGATGGGGCAACCGGGTTGGCAGGGTGAGCGCATGCGCAAGCAACTGATGAAGGGCAATGAAGCCATCGTCAAGAGCGCCATTCTCGCCGGGTGCCGCGCGTTTTATGGCTATCCCATTACGCCGGCCAGCGAGATTGCCGAGGCCGCGGCGGAGTTCATGCCGAAAACGGGCGGCGTCTACGTGCAGGCGGAGAGCGAGGTTGCGGCCATCAATATGTTGTATGGCGCGGCGTCGGCGGGCGTGCGCGCCATGACCGCGTCGAGCGGTCCCGGCATCAGCCTTATGCAGGAAGGCATCAGCTATATGGCCGGCGCGGAACTGCCCTGCGTAATCGCGGACATTACGCGCGGAGGGCCGGGCCTGGGCAATCTCGGAGCCGAGCAGGGCGACTATTTTCAAGTTGTCAAAGGCGGCGGCCACGGAAACTATCGCACCATCGTTCTCGCTCCGCACTCCGTGCAGGAAATGGCTGACCTGACAGCCCTGGCTTTCGATTTGGCTGACCGCTACCGCAATCCGGTGTTCATTCTCGCCGATGGATTCATCGGGCAGATGATGGAGCCGGTTGAGTTTCCGCAAACGGCCACGGCAACGCGACTGCCGGACTGGGCTGTTGCGGGTACTGCTACGTCGCGAGGCAATCTGATCACGTCGCTGGAGCTGGATTTCGACAAGCTCGAGAAGCATGTTCGCGCGCTCGAGGCCAAATATCAGGTTGCCGCGCAGCGCGAAGCTCGTGCCGAGGAATGGATGACCGCCGACGCGGAGATTGTGCTGGTCGGTTACGGCATTGTCGGTCGCATCTTGAAAGCCGTCACCGCTGAGGCGCGCGCTGCCGGAATCAAGGTTGGCGTGCTGCGTCCCGTTACGCTCTATCCATTTCCGGTAGTTCAGTTCCAACGGCTGGCCTTCAGCGCGAGGGTTTTTGGCGTGGTGGAGATGAGTACCGGCCAGTTGATTGAAGACGTAAAGCTGGCGTTGAACGGCTCGCGGCCGGTCGAGTTCTTAAGTCGCGTAGGCGGCAATGTTCCCTCGCACGAGGAAGTGCTGGCACTGGTTCGCGAGCTGGCGCGGAGGGGTGGGGTCGCGCAGGCGACTCGAGAAGAGGAGCGCGTGGCACATGTCTACTGAATCAACAGCAGAATACGCAATCGCGCAGGGCCGGGCCCGTTCTTTTTACGAGCGTTATGAGCGCAAAGAGGACTTGCAGCACCAGACGCATTTCTGCCCCGGCTGCGGCCACGGCACCGTGCACAAAATGATCGCCGCGGCAATTGACGAGTTAGGCGTGCAGGATCGCACCATCATGGTCGGCCCCGTTGGCTGCGGCGTCTTCACCTATTACTACTTTGACGTGGGCAACGTCCAGGCCGCGCATGGCCGCGCGCCCGCTGTGGTTACGGCGATGAAACGCAGCCGCCCCGAGAGCATCGTCATCAGCTACCAAGGTGACGGCGATCTTTCGGCAATCGGGTCGGCCGAAATTCTCCATGCCGCCAATCGCGGCGAAAACATCACCGTGATCTTCGTGAACAACGCCATCTACAGCATGACCGGAGGCCAGGCCGCGCCAACCACGCTTCTCGGAATGAAGAGCACCACGACTCCAAACGGCCGCAACGCGGCGACCGAGGGATATCCACTTCATGTGAGCGAGTTGCTGAGCACGCTCAAGGCACCGGCATACATTGAGCGCGTGGGCCTCGGCGACAACAAGCAGATTGTGCGGACCGCGCGGGCTATCAAGCGCGGGATTGAGAATCAGGTGCAGGGGCTTGGATTCTCGCTGATCGAAGTGCTTTCGCCGTGCCCGACGATTTGGAAAATGACCCCCGTGGAGGCGCAGCACTGGGTGCGCGATGTAATGGAGCAGGAATTTCCGCTGGGAATCTTCTGTGACCGGACCAAAGAGCGGACGGAAGCGGCTGATCTCAGGCCAGCGACGCCGCAACCAGCGCTCGATGAACTGCCGCACATTCTTGGGGTTGCCGAGAATGATTTGCCGGAAGGTAACGCGGCAGCTCTCGCGGGCGGCAATGAAATTGATCTTGAAGTGCGCATTGCCGGCTTTGGTGGGCAGGGCGTGCTGCTGCTCGGCGAAGTGCTGGCCGAGGCCGGCCTCGACGCCGGCGTGGAAGTATCGTGGCTGCCATCCTACGGACCTGAAATGCGTTCCGGCACATCGAATTGCCACGTCCGCCTCTCCCGCCATGCCATTGATTCGCCGCTGGTCACTTCGCCCAACGTGCTGGTGGCCATGAACGAGCCCTCGCTGCGCAAGTTCGACAAGACGGTGCGCGCCGGCGGGTGGATCCTATACAACGGGCAGGAGTTTCCCGCCGATTGCGCGCGCGACGAGGTGCATGTGCTCGCTCTCCCATTCACCGAGATGGCAGAAGAACTGGGCCACAAGCGCGTAGCCAATATGGTGATGCTCGGCGCTTTGCTGGAGATTGCGGGCGCGTTGCCGCAGCAGAGCATTGCCGATGCGCTGCGCCGGCTGGTCAAGAATCCGCGCTGGGTGGAACTCGACGAGTGTGCCATCGAGCGGGGTAGGGAGCTATGCCGGCGATCGATCGAGAAATCCTGAGCCGGTCGGCCCTCCGATGAGAGAAACCCCGGCGAAGCACGTTTTCGGGCTTCCGCCAGCCAATGGTTCACCTGATGGGATAAATGGTGGAAAAACCCTCCTGAATGGCATCGACTCTCGTCAACACTTTCGCCAAACCATGGCCCAAACTGGTAGCTTGAAGGGGTAGGAAATTCTTTGCCGCGATGACTTCCAGTCCCTACTTTTCATTAGCAATTTTGTTCGTGGCGGCACTCGGCTTTGGCCTTGCCCCGCTGGGGCTGGCATGGCTCTGGGCACGGGTGTTTTCGCCCCAAAAGCCGAACGCGATCAAGAACGCCATTTATGAATGTGGCCTGGAGTCAAAGGGCGATGCGTGGATGCAGTTTCGCTCAGCGTACTACCTCTACGGCATCATTTTTCTCATTTTCGACGTAGAAGCAGTATTCCTGCTGCCGTTTGCGGTGGCATTCTCAGGTTTGAGCGCGGCGGCGTGCGCGTCCATGCTGATTTTCGTTCTTCTCCTGGTGGAAGGACTGGCCTGGGCGTGGGCAAAGGGCGTGCTGACATGGCATTGAAAGAGAGTTCACAGTTCTTAGTTCGTAGTTCGCAGACAAATGCCGGCGCCTGTGACGAACAAAGCGAAATGTGAACTACGAACTATGAACTGGAGCAAAACAACTCATGGCAGTTGATCAGAGTCTGAAGATCGAACTCGGCAAGCAGGGCATTTTCGTCACCACCATCGAGGAGCTCTACAACTGGGGCCGTCGCAGCTCGGTATGGCCCATGCAATTCGGTCTTGCCTGCTGCGCGATTGAGATGATCGCAACCACCATGGCGCGCTACGACCTGGCTCGCTTCGGCGCGGAAGTGTTCCGGCCCTCGCCCCGGCAGGCCGATCTAATGATCGTTTCAGGCACCGTGACCAAAAAGATGGCGCCGCAGGTGGTCCGCCTTTACAACCAGATGGCCGAGCCGCGTTATGTAATCGCCATGGGCGCGTGCGCCATCTCCGGCGGCCCTTTCAAGCAGGGGTACAACGTGCTCAAGGGCATCGATCGCTACATTCCGGTGGACGTGCACATTCCCGGTTGCCCGCCTCGGCCTGAGGCGCTGATCCAGGCCTTCATGACGCTGCAAAAGAAGATTGACGGGCAGCCCCTGACCGGCCCTGATCGTCCGCGTTTTCTCGATCCCAACGCGCAGGGTGAGTTTCCTGTGCCGGAGCAGGGAGAGCATGATCTGGAACCGGCCTCGAACAAAGGCGTCTGGCCCGTGCCGATCACGATCCGCTAAAAACAGAGAACAGAGAACTAGGATTAGGAAATAGGGATTACGGAGAACAGAAAGACCCCCGCATGCGGTGATGAAGCGGCTAAGGATGCTGATTTGCTGAGAAGCGGAGAGCTGTATTTTGAAGACTGTCGAAGAAATCAAAACGGCGATTGAGGCGGCGGTTCCCGGCGCAGGCGTGGAGTTTGTCTCCAACCCCAGCCCCTCCGCTCAGCATTCGCTGCGGCTCTCGCCAGCCAGCGCCGTCGCCGTGGCAACATTTCTGCGCGACGATGCGGAACTGGCCTTCGATTTCCTTTCAAATGTTTCGGGCGTGGATTGGCCTGACAAAGAGATAGCGGAAAAAGTTAAAGTGACGCGTCAGGTAGTGAAAACGGTCGATGGGGTCGAGCAAACGGTCGACGAAACGGTCGAAGAAATCCGCAAGCATACCGTGCCCGGTTACCTTGAGGCCGTCTATCACCTCTATTCGGTCGAGAAGAAGCATGGGCCGATTGTGATTCGCATGCGCACGGCAAATCGAAGCGATCAGACGGAGCTTCCATCGCTCACTCCTGTTTGGCGCGCGGCGGAGTTTCAAGAGCGCGAGGTCTTCGATCTCTACGGGATTATTTTTGCCGGCCACCCCGACCTGCGCCGCATTTTGATGTGGCCGGAATTCAAGGATTTTCCCATGCGCAAGGATTACGTGGAACCGGACGATTTTGAATATGAGCCCACGGCTCACGATGAAGTGCTGAAGCGGTCGCAAGAGCATCGCGCGGCTGAATCTGCGCAAGGGAATAGCCAATAGGAGTCGGGAGTAGCCCGGACCAAGAATGAGCGTCGTGGAAACAAAAACGGAGAGAGTCGCAGGCTGGAACCGTCCGCCGGTCGTTGAGCCCGATGGCGAGGGAGAGCTGCTGGAAGTGGCCATGGGGCCGCATCATCCTTCGACCCACGGCGTCTTCCGCATGGACGTGGCGCTTGACGGTGAGCGCGTCATTCGCCTCAAACCGGTCTTCGGCTATCTGCACCGCAATCACGAAAAAATCGCCGAGGGCGCGGCCTATTTAGCGTCGATGCCGTACACCGATCGCCTGGATTATTTTTGCTCGCTCTCCAACAATTGGGCCTACGCGCTGGCCGTGGAAAAACTCACCGGCCAGGAAGTTCCCGAGCGCGCCGAATACCTTCGCGTGATTCTTGCCGAATTCACCCGCATACAGAATCATGCGTCGTCCATCGGATTTCTGATTCAGGAGATGGGCGCCAGCGGCACGCCTCTCATGTACGCGTTCAAGGAGCGCGAGAAGATCCTCGATCTGTTCGAATCGCTCACCGGATCGCGCATGATGTGCAACTACATGCGCTTCGGCGGCTGCCGCGTCGATGTCTCCGCGCCGTGGCTCGATGCCGCGCGCAAAGTGGTTGCCGGGCTGCCTGAGTTTGTCGAGGAGTTCGAGGCGCTGCTTTCGACCAATGAAATTCTGATGGCGCGCTGCCAGGGCGTCGGCGTTTTGCCGCCGGAGCTGGCTGTGAATGCCGGGGTGTCCGGACCGATGTTGCGAGCATCGGGTGTGAATTACGACATCCGCAAAGTGGACCACTACGGCATCTATGACCGATTCCAATTCCGCATTCCGCTCGGCGATCATGGCGACATCTACGACCGCTACATGGTTCGGGTGTTGGAGATGCGCGAGTCGATCAGGATTCTGGAACAGGCGATCCGCGATCTTCCCGCCGGGCCGATCATGGATGCGAAGGCGAAGATTCGTGGCTTCCGTCCCAAGCCCGGCGAGGCGTACGGCCGCATCGAAGCGCCCAAAGGCGAGCTTGGCTTTTACCTCATCAGCGACGGCGGGCCCAATCCTTATCGTTACCGCGTGCGCCCGCCCAGCCTGATCAATCTGACGATCCTTGAGGATATGTGTCTGGGCCAGAACGTGGCCGATGTAGTGCTGATTTTTGGCAGCGTGGATATTGTCTTGGGAGAAGTGGACCGGTAGAGCTCTGTTTGCTGAAGCCGGCCCGTGAATCAATGCAGCAGGAACCGCATGGAGGTCGTGATGAAAATCATGTCGGGTACAGGAACTCTGCTGGTGATGTGTCTGGTTCTGGGTGCGGCGATGAGCGCGCGCGCGGCGGGCACGTACGCTTTGACGTGCGATGCGGCAAATGGCGCCAAAATCACGATGACGCTTACGGGATTCACGTTCAAGGTGACCAGTTCCGGATCTGGCTCGAGCGAGTCAACCGTGACCGGCGCGACTGCCGGCAAGCGAGAGACGGCGGACGACGCCAGCTTCGAGCTCACCATTCGTTTCGCCCCGAGCAAAGATTACGAGACTTTTTTGTCCATGGCGCAAGACAATGAAAACCTTCGTAGTTGCAAGCTGACCGATGGCGACAGCGGCGGATCGGCTGCTTCGGATAGTTGGACGCAGAATGTGGCGACCAAAGGAAAGAGTAAGAACAAGAACAGCGAGCCGACCACTGCTTCCACCGGAGGCACGCTTGAATGGATCCTGACCAATGCGAGAGTAACCAGCGTAACGGCGATCGGGAATGAAAACGCCTCGGGAGTGCCTGAAGGATCGATGCAGGCGACGCTTGAGGCGCAGACGTTTTCCTTCGCGGACTAAGCCGAAAATGGATGGCCTGCGAAGTTTTTAATCAGTCCAAACTGGAGGATGCCTTGTTAGGCAGCGGGATTCTGAAAGGGATGGCGGAGACGGCGCGAAACTTCTTCGGAAGCTACGTCTCCAAAGAACGGCTCACGACGGTCGAGTATCCGGAACAACGGATCCCGACTTTCGAGAACGCGCGCGTCTTTCCCTTTCTGGTCTACGACGGAGCCGATTGGGAAGCCGGGCTACGCTGCGTGGCCTGCCAGATTTGCGAAAAAGAATGCCCGCCCAAATGCATCTACATTGACAAGAGCACAGATAAAAAACCGGACTACGTGGGCAAGCAGCAGTTTTATCCCGCCCGCTTCGACATCGATGTCTCGGTTTGCATGAGCTGCCAGATTTGCGTTGAAGTTTGCCCGTTCGAAGCCATCAAAATGGACACGCAGTTCGAGCTGGCCACGACGGATCGTTTCGGTGGCCTGCTCGATGACCGCCAGAAACTGGCCAAGTCGAATGAGTATTACCACTCAATCCATCCGACGGAAGCGGCTGAAGTGGACGCGCGCCTGGCCGAGGAAAAAGCCAAAGCGGAAGCGCGAGCCAAAGCCGCGGCTGAAGCGGCTGCGGCCAAAGCTGCTGCTGCATCCGCTGCTCCACCGGCAAAGCCTGAGGGAGGAAGCTAGGCCATGATCGCAATGCCTGGGGCCGCGAATCCCTTCTTTGTGAATCTCGACCAGATTTTCATCCTCCTGCGCAATTGGCTCGTGGGGTTTCTTCCCGCAATATTGCGCCCCGCGGCTGGAGTGCTGCTTGCTGTCATTGCCATCGTCTGCGTTTTTCCCGGCCTCTTCGCCCTCACCACTGTTTTTGAACGCAAGGGTCTCGGCCGCATGCAAAATCGGCTTGGCCCCAACCGGGTGGGCCCGTTCGGTTTCTTCCAGCCCATCGCCGACGGTATCAAATCGCTGACCAAGGAAGACATTATTCCGTTCAGCGCCAACGCCGCCGTGCACTTCCTGGCGCCGCTTGTCCTGGTGGTCGCAGTCTTCATGGGCTTCGCGGTCTTGCCCATGGGCCGCAATATGGTATTGGTCGATATGGATTCGGGCTTGCTGTTCTTCTTCGCCATGGGCGCGGCGACAGAACTCTCCGTCTTCATGGCCGGCTGGTCGAGCCGCAACAAATATTCATTGCTCGGCGCGATGCGAGCCGTAGCTCAAATGATCAGCTATGAAGTCGTGTTACTGCTTTCAAGCGTCGCCGTGGTCATGATTGCCGGCTCGCTATCGTTGCCAAAAATCGTAGCGGCGCAAAACCAATACACCGGGATTTTCCCGCACTGGTACATCTTCACGCCGTGGGGACTGGCTGCGTTTCTGATGTATGCCATCGCCGCCACGGCCGAGACCAATCGTTCGCCCTTCGACTTGCCCGAAGGCGAATCGGAACTGGTTGCGGGCTATCACATCGAATATTCCGGATTCAAATTCGCACTGTTCTTTCTGGGCGAGTACCTGGCCATGTTTTCTATCTCCGGCCTGGGCACTACGCTGTTTCTCGGCGGATGGTCCGCGCCGTTTTCGTTCCTCCAGTTCATTCCTTCGTGGATCTGGTTTTTCGGCAAAGTAATGATGTCGATTTTTGTCTTTATCTGGATACGCGGAACGCTGCCTCGCCTGCGCCAGGACCAGCTGATGAACTTCGCCTGGAAATTTGTTTTGCCTTTTACGCTGCTCAACCTGCTGGTGACCGCGTTTTGGCGGTTTATGGGCGAGGGTTGGCTGCGCTGGGTGGTTTGCACAATCATTCTCGGCGCGGCATACGTTGTGATGGGCCGGATTGGCATGCGCGGCCAGCACATTAGCCGCAGGAGCTACCGCTATGCTGAGTGAGGCATCGAGCTGCCCGACCGATCAGGAAAGGACGACTGAAAGTTGAGCCCGATCTTTTATCTCCTTGCGGCCGTCACGCTGGCCGGTGGCCTCGCCACGGTGCTGTTCAAGCATCTTGTCCATGCGGCGCTGGCGGTCACTGTCGCCTTCGCGGGGCTGGCGCTGCTGTTCCTTGAGCTGGACGCGCAGTTTGCGGGCTTCGCACAGATTCTGGTTTACATCGGTGCCGTTGCCATCCTGATTGTCTTCGCCATTCTGCTCACGCGTGGCGCCGATCTGCCCAGGCACGGTGTTTTCAGCCGGACATGGCCCCTCGGTTTGATCATCGCTGCGGGCGTTTTCGCCGTTCTCGGATGGGCTGTGCTTTCGAGCGCCGGCGCGATTCCGCAGCAGAACGCAACTCCCTCCGTCACCGTCCACGACATCGGCAACGCGCTGGTGGGGCGCTACGTGCTCTCTCTCGAAATTCTTGCTCTCTTGCTCACCGCAGCCACCATCGGCGCTGTGATCGTGGCCATGCACGAGAAAGCGGGGCCGAAATGATCGGCGCTACCCCACTCGCCGGCTATCTACTGGTTGCGGCCTTGCTCTTTGCGATCGGCCTGGGCGGTGCGCTCTCGCGGCGCAACGCCATCGTGGTGTTGATCGGAATTGAATTGATGCTCAACGCGGCCAATCTGAATCTGATTGCTTTCTGGCGCTATGGACCGCATCCCGAGGCGCTCACCGGCATGATGTTCGCCATCTTCTCCATCGCCGTAGCCGCTGCCGAAGCTGCCGTGGGCCTGGGACTGGTGATTGCTATCTATCGCCACACCAACACCACCGAACTCGACAAGATCGACAGGATGAAGGGGTGAACGCTTGATCGACCAGTCGCTCGCATCTGCTCCTCAATCCGAAATCGCAGCCCTTTTGTGGCTCATCCCGGCCGTGCCGATCGTCGCTTCCGGCATCATCGCGCTGCTCAAGCAGCCGCACCGCAAATTGGCCTCCACGTTGGCCACTGGATCCCTAGGTTTTTCGCTTTTACTCTCGCTGATCGCGTTTGCGCATGTCGTCAGTGGGTGGGCGCGCGGCGCGGTGATTCGTGAGACGGTCGGCTTTACGTGGATCCATGTGGGCGCTACGAGCGTGGATCTCGGTTGGGTCCTCGATCCGCTCGCCGCCATCATGTTGGTGATGGTCTGCTTCGTTGGGCTGCTCATCTTCATCTATTCCGTCGGCTACATGGCGCACGACGAAAACTTCACGCGCTTTTTCTGCTTCCTGTCGCTCTTTGCCGGGGCCATGCTCGGCGTCGTCATCTCAAACAGCCTTCTGCTGCTCTTTATGTGCTGGGAGATCGTCGGACTCACCTCGTATCTGCTCATCGGCTTCTGGTATCAGAAGCCCTCAGCCGCCGCGGCCGCGAAAAAAGCCTTCATCACCACGCGTGTGGGCGACATTTTCTTTTTTCTGGGAATTGTCTGGCTGTTTTCGTCGACAGGCACGCTGCTTTTGTATAACCACGGCGTCGGTTCACTTGAAGGGTTGAAGCTTGCGAACCTGCTGACTGAGCATGCGGGGTTGGGACTCAGCGCTGCCAGTGCGATCGCTCTGCTCATCTTTGCGGGGGCCGCGGGCAAGAGCGGTCAGCTTCCGCTGCACGTCTGGCTGCCCGACGCCATGGAGGGCCCCACGCCGGTCTCCGCGCTGATTCACGCGGCCACCATGGTCGCTGCCGGCGTCTATCTTGTCGCGCGTGTTTATCCCCTGATGCAAATCGGCGCCGCACCCGGCGGCACCACCGTTGCACTCACCGTGGTCACATGGGTGGGCGCGGCAACCGCAGTCTTCGCCGCGCTGATCGCCATCGCGCAAAACGACATCAAGCGCATCCTTGCCTACTCAACGGTCTCGCAGCTCGGCTATATGATGGCCGGGCTCGGCATGGGCGGCGTCGCCGCCGGCATGTTCCACCTCATCACGCATGCGTTCTTCAAGGCGCTGCTCTTCCTGGGCGCGGGTTCGGTGATTCACGGTTGCCACGAGGAGCAGGACATTCGCCGCATGGGCGGCCTCAAGGTCGACATGCCGCTCACTTTTGCTACCTACACCATCGGCATGCTGGCACTGTGCGGGTTCCCCATCTTCTTCTCCGGCTTTTGGTCGAAGGATGGCATTCTTGAAGCCGCGCAACATTGGAGCCTCGCGAAGGGTCCGTTTTATCTGCTCGTCTTCGGCGCGCTGCTCACCGCCTTTTATATGACGCGCCAGGTCTGCTACGTCTTCCTCGGCTATTGGCGTGGGCATCAAGCTGCACACGAGAGCCCGAAGATCATGACGATGCCGCTCGCCATCCTGGCTTTTTTTGCCATGGCACTCGGCCTCATTGGAACTCCGGCATGGCCATGGTTCCACGCGTTTCTGGATGGGCGCAGCATTTCTTTTGCCTGGCACGGATTCGCTGAACCAGGTCTCGGCCTGCTCATGGTCACTTCGTCGCTCGTGGTTTTCCTCGGGCTCGGTCTCGGCTGGCGGCTCTACGGCAACAAATCGCCCAAGCCAGAAGAGCCTGATGTTTTGGAAAAGTCCGTGCCCTGGCTCTGGGGTCCCCTCCGCGATCGCCTCTATGTCGACGAGTTCTACGGCGTGACGGTGATCGCCTTCTATAAGTGGTGGGCGCAAGTGGCCGATTGGCTCGATCGCCGCGTTTGGGGCGGAATTGTGGCTCTCGTGGCGCAGATCTTTGCCGTTTGGGCGCGGCTCAATCGCTTGCTCGATGTGAACTGGGTCGACGGCGGCTTTGATAAAACATGCGAGGAAATCTCTGAAGGCGGCGGCCTGCTGGCCAGCATCGAAAGTGGCCGCGTGCAGAACTACCTGCGCATCCTGGCCGTGGCTGTCGTAGCGCTGGCCATCATTCTCTTTTGGAGCAGCCGGCCATGAACGTGTTTGCCAGCGGCTTTCCAATTCTGACCCTGCTCACTGTGCTGCCGCTCGTCGGCGCGGTGATCGCGCTCTTCGCAGGGAAGCATGCGCGCGGCGTCGCGCTCATCACTTCGCTCGCCTGCCTCGGCTTGTCACTTGTCGTCTGGGTTAGCCTTCCCGCAAACGGAAGCATCGGCCTCGTGGAGTTGCATTCATGGGCGCCTTCGCTGGGCATCGAATATCACCTGGGCGCCGATGGCCTTGGCGCGCTCATGCTTTTGCTATCGGCCATCGTCACACTCATGTCGGTTGACGCCTCGCATCGTGTACACCACATGCCCGGCCTTTTCTATGGCCTCATCCTGACGCTTGAAGCGGGCCTCTTCGGCTCCTTTACCGCGCTCAACTTCTTTCACTGGTTTTTGTTTTGGGAGCTGAGCCTTATCCCTGCATTTTTCCTCATCAAATTATGGGGTGGACCGCGCCGAGGCCCGGCCGCCACCCAGTTCTTCGTCTACACCATGGCCGGCTCGGTGGCGCTGCTGCTCTCATTTCTCGCCGTGTTTCTCTCCACGGGAACGAAATACGCGCCGGGCACGATGGACTTTGGCACCCTCACCGCCATGGCCGCTTCGGGCGCGCTGACCCAAATGGTCACTGCGCATCTGGGCGCGGTGATGCCATGGCTCGCGATTGGCGTGCTCGCCGGCTTCGCTGTCAAAGTGCCCATGGTGCCATTCCACACCTGGCTACCAGCCGCGTATGCCGAGGCGCCTTCGCCCGTCACCATGTTGCTCACCGGCGCCATGTCGAAGATGGGAGTCTACGGTCTTTTGCGCATCGCGCTGCCTATCTTCGGCCCGCAAATCGCCGCCATGCGCACGCCGCTTTTGGTCCTTGCCGTCGCCACTGTCGTGATGGGCGCGTGGGCCGCGGCCGCGCAAAAGGATTTGAAGCGCGTCTTCGCGTATTCCTCAATCAATCACCTTGGCTATTGCCTTCTGGGAATTTTCGCGCTGGCCGTTCCGGCTTCAGGTGCTGTGCAGCAATCCAGCCAGGCCGCCGCGCTCAACGGTGTCATTCTGCAAATGTTCAATCACGGCGTGACCGCGGCGGCAATCTTCTGGTTCATCGCCATGATTCAATTCCGCACTGACGGCTTGCGCGGCGTCAACGATTTTGGCGGCCTGCGCAAGCCCGCGCCTGTGTTCGCGGGTCTCATGGGCATCGTGCTCTTTTCCTCGCTGGGTCTGCCCGGCTTGAACAGCTTCGTCAGCGAGTTCCTCATCTTCCGAGGCGCGTTTCCCTTGTCCTGGATCAGCACAACGGTATCGGTGCTTGGCTTGCTCGTAACGGCAATCGTGATTCTCACCGTCATTCAAAAAGTCTTCACCGGACCTGTTCCCGAGCGCTGGGCCAACTTTCCGGATCTTCATCACAGTGAGCGCCTGGCCCTCGCGCCGGTCATCGCACTCATGTTCATCATCGGACTCGCGCCGCGATTGATTCTCGACACCATCAATCCCACGGTCGTGAATCTGCTTTCGCATTGGAGATTTTAGAGAATGGACTGGGCGATCTACATTTCGTTTGCCGGAGCGCTGATCTCGGCGCTGCTGCCTGCGGCAAAGCCCAATCTTGCCCGCTGGTGGGCGCTCTGGGTCGCTGTGGTCGGCCTCGTTATTGGTGTCGCGGGCTTCGCGGCGGGCATGGGCCAGGGCCGCCTGGTCTTCGTCGACGCGCTTTGGGTGCCGTCGATGGGCATTCATTTTCTGCTCGCGGCCGACGGCATCAGTCGCGTGGTCGTTTTGCTCACTGGCATCGCCTCAGTCGCCGGCGTTCTCTTCAGTTGGAACGTCAATCTGCGCACCAACCAGTTCTTCGCGTTTTATCTGGCGCTGATTGGCGGCGTTTACGGCGTCTTCATGAGCGGCGACCTCTTCCTGCTCTTTGTGTTTTACGAGATTGCCATCGTTCCGAAATATTTCCTCATTTCCATCTGGGGATCCACGCGCCGCGAATACGGCGCCATGAAACTCGCGCTCTATTCTTTCGTTGGCTCAGCGATGGTGCTGATTGGCCTGCTCGCAGCGTATGCGACCGCCGGCAGCCACTCCACCACGCTCGCTGGCCTGGCGCACGCGGGCTTGCCCGTCAGCTTTCAGATGTGGTGCTTCCCCTTAGTGTTTGTGGGCTTCGCGATTCTTGCCGGCATGTGGCCGTTCCATACCTGGGCGCCCACCGGCCACGTTGCCGCGCCCACGGCAGCTTCAATGCTGCTGGCCGGCGTGGTCATGAAGCTTGGCGCCTATGGCTGCCTGCGCGTCGCCATCGGTCTTTTTCCGCACGGCCTCGATCCGTGGGGATTTTCGTTCATCGGAATCGGCTCGTGGCGCGACGTCTTCGCCTGGCTGGCTGTCATCGGCATCGTTTACGGAGCGCTCGTCGCCCTGGCGCAAACGGACTTTAAATTCGTCATCGGCTACTCCAGCGTGAGCCACATGGGCTTCGTGCTCCTCGGCCTGATGACGCTGAATCAGATCGGCGTCGACGGCGCGGTTCTGCAGATGTTCTCCCACGGCGTGATCGCCGGCTTGCTGTTCGCCATCGTCGGCCGTATCGTCTACGACCGAACGCATACGCGGCAATTTGCGGAGCTTGAGCCCATGCATCTGTCGCGGCGGCTGCCGTTCGCGGCGTGGGCCTTCGTTTTTGCCGGCGTCGCCTCCATGGGCCTGCCCGGCTTTTCCGGATTCGTGGCCGAGCTGCAGGTTCTGGTCGGAGCGTGGCAAGCCAATCCCTGGTGGGCCATGGCTTCCGGCGTCGGCATCATTGTCGGCGTCGCTTATATCTGGCGCGCCTTGCAAAAGGCTTTCTTCAGCGACGCGCTGCCCAGCCCGCATGAGCTCGAATCGGAGCAGGCCCACAAGTTCGCGCCCATTACCTGGCCGGAATATGCAGGCGTTGCCCTACTCGGTGTCTCCACGCTGGTTGTCGGCCTTTACCCGCGGATTCTTCTCGATCAAATTGAGCCGGCCGTAAGAGCGCTGCTCGCGGGAGGCGCGCAATGAGCTATCTCGATCTGTTCGGCGCCACGCTTCCTGAGACAGTTCTCGAAATTGCAGCGCTCATCGTGCTGATCATCGATCTGGGAGCGCTGCGCAAGGCCGCCAACTCAACGCGCGTTGCCGTTGCTTCGCTCATTGGCGTTGCGGGCTGCTGTGTAGCTCTGTGGACAGTCTCGTTTGCAGGCCCATTCAGCGTAGGAAGCGATCTTTTGCTGTCCACCGGAGGGTCTGCGAGCGTTGCGCAATCCGCCATCCTTGTGCTCACCGCGCTCACGCTCCTGCTGCTCGTCGATTCCAGATTCACGCGCAACCCGGGCGAGTTCGTTTCCGTAGTTTTGATGGCGGCTGCCGGTGGGCTCATCATCTCTGCCGCCCAGGATCTCCTCGTCATTTTCATCGGCCTCGAGTTGCTCTCGCTCGGTCTCTACATCCTTACCGCATTCGACAAGCAATCCGAAAAAAGCGCTGAGGCTGCCATCAAGTACTACCTCTTCGGCGGAATGTCCGCGGCGTTTCTGCTCTTTGGCTTCAGTTATCTTTACGGGCTATCGGGTTCAACCAGCCTGCCCAGGGTTGTGCTTGGCGCGTGGATGGCGTCGGCCAACGGAGCCTCGCCACTACTGTTGATCGCGTTGGTCATGATCGCCGCCGGACTCGGCTTCAAAATTGCGGCCGTTCCGTTTCAATTCTGGGCCCCGGATACTTACGAGGGCGCGCCGGCTCCTGCGGCAGCATTTATTGCCTCTGTCTCCAAGGTCGCCAGCTTCGCGCTGCTCATTTCCATCAGCTCCGCGATCCTTCGATTCTTCGCGATGCTCCACGTGAATGGCTACGTGACGTTTCACATGGGAAGCGCGCCGCAGACCCATTTCGCCCCGACCTTCACCACCACGTGGCCGATGATCCTGATGGATCTTTCCGTGCTCTCGATGATCTTCGGCAACCTGGCCGCGCTGGTGCAGTCGAGCGTTCGCCGCCTGCTTGCCTACTCGGCCATCGCCCACGCCGGCTACATTCTGCTCGGCCTGGCGTTTTTCTCCTGGACCAATGCCAGCGCGCAAGCCATCCTTTACTACATCGTCATCTACGGCCTCACCACCATTGGCGCCTTCGGGGTGGTCGGCGTCGTCGAGCGCGCTACCGGCAGCGACAAGCTTGACGCTTTTCTCGGCCTGCAAAAGCGCAACCCGATTCTCGCCGCCGTGCTCATGGTTCTCTTTCTTTCGCTCGCCGGAATTCCGCCGCTGGTCGGTTTCTGGGCCAAGTTCAATCTCTTTGCCACTGTGCTCAATGGAGGCTGGTCTGGCTTTGCGAAGGGACCCTTGTCCTCACTGCCTGCCGAGCAACTTACGCTGGTTGCTCTCGCGATCGCCTTCAGCGCCGTCTCGCTCTATTACTATCTGCAGGTCCTCAAGCGCGCCTACGTGATGCCGGCCAGAGACGAATCGCCCATTCGCGCGCATCCGGTGACGCTGGCTGTGCTGGTCGCCATCGCGGCCGCCGTCCTCGTGCTTGGATGCTTCCCAGCTTTGCTGCAGAACTGGATCGCCGGCTTTTATCTAACAAAGTAGCCAGCCTGCATTCAACGCAAAAGCCGCCCGAAGCTCTTCGCTCCAGGCGGCCCGCTGACTTGCTAACTTGCTCCGTGCGCGCAGCGCACGCTAACTCGCTGCTTTTTTTCAGTACTTCACAATCGCGGCGAACGAATCCGGCTTGAGGCTCGCGCCCCCTACCAGTGCGCCATCAATCTCCGTCTGGCCGATCAGCGAGGTCGCATTGTCCGGCTTCACGCTGCCTCCGTAGAGAATCCGCATGGCCGCGGCTACGTCGGCGCCCAGCAGTTTTGACACCTCGTCGCGAATGATGCGATGTGCGTCGACGGCAATCTCCGGCGTCGCCGTCTTGCCTGTCCCGATCGCCCATACCGGCTCGTACGCAATCACAATCGGCTTCGCGGCCTCAGGCGTAATCCCTGCAAACGCGCCCGTCACCTGCGTCTTGAGCACGCTCGCCGTTTGGCCCGCCTCCCGCTGCGCCAGCACCTCGCCGACACATACTATCGGCACCACTCCATGCTTCAGCGCGGTGTGCAGCTTCTTGTTCACGATCTCGTCGGTCTCGGCGAAATACTGCCGCCGCTCAGAGTGGCCGATGAGCGTATGCGTTCCGCCCACGGCCTTCAATTGCAAAATCGAGGTTTCACCCGTGTACGCGCCCTCCTCGGCAAAGTGAATGTTCTGCGCGCCCACGGCAACGTTCGAGCCCTTGCACCCATCAATCACGGTGGGCAGCAGCACCGGAGAAGGGAACAGAGCGATCTCGTCGCGGGTGTGCCAGGCAACAAGCGGCAAAAAAGCATCGACAAATGCCTTGGCTTCGGCCGGCGTTTTGTACATCTTCCAATTGGCGGCGATCAGTGCTTTACGCGGCATTTTCAGGTTTCCTCAAGTCAATTCTATGGGATGGATTTCGGAGCGCGGAGTGACGGTGGGCACAGAGAGAAAGCATTAGGATTTTCCGAATGAACGGAACCCGGTACTATGAGCCTGATCCCAACACCGACGTCAAATCGTCAGGCACCATGCCCTTCAGGAAAGCAGCCCGATGATCGGGATCTCCCAGGTCCATGGAGAAGTGGCGCCACACGCCGTCCTGAAGCACGCCCATCTTCCACGGCCCAGAAACCGAATCGGAAAACCGCCAGATAATGTGGTAGCCCTCCTCATTGGTAAATCCTTCACCGTCGGCCTGGATAATCGCGTCTCCACGCTCCCAAAGTGCCGCGCGCAGCGCGTGGAGAGCGTTGCTGCCTTCCTCGGTTTCCGAGCCTTGTAGGTGCTGAATCGCGTAAATCGCCTTGACAGAGGCAAGGTAATTCTCAAGCCATTGAACGCCGCTTTTCGGCCTGCAATCCTGCATGTCCTCGATAAAGTCCGCAACCTCATCCTGCCCGACCGAACCATCCATCACCGGATTGCGCTCAATCAGTGCGACCTCGACTTCATCGTTTCCTGAGAGCAGAAGAGTGTTCCATCCCTCTTCCTCTCCTTCTTCGATCGTCAGCCGGAACTCGGGATAATTCGAGCGAATCAGCTGCGCGAGTTCCTCGAAGGAAGGGAACTCCTCATCTTTCGACAAGACTCGTGTGTAATACGCCATGGTTCTCCGTCCCCATGCCCAGTGTATTCATTGCTGCCGGGCCTGGAACTGGTTGCATAAGCCCAGTTTTGAAAGGGCACGACTTCAGTCGTGCCGCAAAAAGCCGCATAAACATTGGGGCTTCAGCCCATGAGGAAAGCTTCGTCACCGCCCTTCGAGGATGTTTGAGGAACCTACGAACAAACAAAAATCGCATCCCGCATTTGTCGCCGGATGCGATCTTGCTGTGAACTACGAACCGGGAACTTACAACTGCCTTACTTGTCCGTCAACGCTTCCACGCCTGGCAGCTTCTTGCCTTCCAAAAATTCCAATGAAGCCCCGCCGCCCGTCGAAATGTGCGTGATCTGGTCGGCGACGCCGGCCTGGTTGATCGCACTGACCGAATCGCCGCCGCCGATGATCGAGGTCGCTGTCCGATTCGCCGCAACGGCCCTTGCGATCGCGTTCGTTCCCACGGCAAAACGCGGAAACTCAAACACGCCTGCTGGCCCGTTCCACACGATCGTCTTCGCCGTCAAAATCACTTCTTCAATCGCCTTGATCGACTGCGGACCGATATCGAGCCCTTGCCAATCGTCCGGAAAATCTTTCGAGCAGTCCCACACCTGCGTCTTTGCATCGGCGGCAAAGTTGTCAGCCAGAATATTGTCCACCGGAAGCAAAAGTTTCACGCCTTTGGCTTTCGCCTTGGCCAGCGCCTCTTTCGCCATCTCGATCTTGTCTTCTTCCACCAAAGATTTTCCAGTCTTGACGCCGAGCGCACGCTGGAACGTGTAAGCCATTCCGCCCACGATCACCAGCGTGTCCACTTTATCGAGCAGATTCTGAATCACGTCGATCTTGCCCGAAATCTTCGACCCTCCGATGATGGCCACAAACGGCTTCTCAGGATTTTCGAGCGCTTTGCCGAGATAGGTGATCTCCTTCTCCATCAGCAAACCGGCCACCGCCGGCTTCAAATAGTGCGTAATGCCCTCGGTGGATGCATGCGCGCGATGCGCCGAGCCGAACGCGTCATTCACGTAGACTTCAGCAAGCGAGGCGAGCGCCTTCGAGAACTCCGGATCATTGGCCTCTTCTTCCGCGTGGAAGCGCAGGTTCTCAAGCAGCAGCACCTGGCCCGACTCGAGCTGCCGCGCCATCTCTTCTGCAACTTCGCCCACGCAATCCGGCGAGAAGGCCACATTCACGCCTTCACCGAGTTTCTTGTCGAGCAGTTCGCGCAGTCGCTTCACCACTGGCTTGAGCGAGTACTTCGGGTTCGGTTTGCCCTTGGGCCGGCCCAGGTGCGAAGCCAAAATTACTTTGGCGTTTTTCCGCAGCGCGTATTCGATGGTGGGCAGCGTGGCCACAATGCGCGTGTCGTCGGTGATGGTCGTGCCGTCTTCGGTCAACGGCACATTGAAATCGACGCGGATAAACAGCCGCTTATTGGTCAGTTCGATGTCTTGAATCGAAAGCTTGGCCATGGAAGGATTCCCTTTCGTCGGAAAAAGAAGTCAAAGGTGAGTTCACAGTTCTTAGTTCGCCGCTCGCAGTCTTTGTGAAGACCGAGAACTCTGGACTAAGAACTGTGAACTACGAACTGTTTCTACAGCCCCTTCTTGGCCAGGAAACCAATCAGGTCGACGACGCGGTTTGAGTAGCCCCACTCGTTGTCGTACCAGCTCAGCACCTTCACGCTCTGCCCGACCACCTTGGTCAGCGGCGCATCCACAATCGAGCTGCGCTTGTCGCCCTTGAAGTCCGAGCTGACCAGCAGGTTCGAGTCGACGCCCAGAATTCCCTTCAGTTTCCCCTCGGAGGCGGTCTTGAAGGCGGCGTTCAGGGCATCCACTGTCGTTGGCTTCTCGGCAATGTAGGTCAGGTCGACGATCGAAACGTTCGGAGTTGGGACGCGGATTGCAAAGCCGTCCAGCTTTCCGGCGGTTTCAGGAATCACCAGCTTCAGCGCCTTGGCGGCGCCGGTCGAACTGGGAATCATGTTCAGCGCAGCGGCGCGGGCGCGGCGCAGATCCTTGTGCGGAAAGTCCAGAATGACCTGGTCGTTAGTGTAGCTATGAATGGTGGTCATGATGCCGGAGACGAGGCCCGTAGTTTCCAGAATCACCTTGACGACCGGCGCCAGGCAGTTCGTGGTGCAACTAGCGTTCGAAATAATGTTGTGCTTCGCCGGATCGTACTTCTCCTCGTTCACGCCCAGGACGATGGTGATGTCTTCGTTAGTGGCCGGAGCCGAGATGATGACTTTCTTCACGGTTGCGCCCAGGTGAGCCTTGGCCTTCTCCGCGTCGGTAAAAAAGCCGGTCGATTCAACAACCACCTGCGCGCCTACCGAAGCCCAGTCCAGCTTGGCCGGATCGCGCTCGGAGGTAACCTTGATCTTCTTGCCGTCGACCGAGATAAAGTCCTCGCCCGATGCGATCTCATTCGGCAGATTGCCAAGGATCGAGTCGTATTTGAGCAGGTGAGCCAGCGTTGCCGGGCTGGTCAAGTCGTTGACGGCGACAAAATCGATTTCTTTGTTGCCAAGCGCGGCCCGCAAAACGTTGCGTCCGATGCGGCCAAAGCCGTTGATTCCAACCTTCACTGCCATGTCTCAATTCTCCTTCGTGGTCTTTGTGGCTTGTGATTTCAAAACTCGTGTCTTGCGGCGTCTGAAGTGGGCCCCAAATCGGATTCCACCAAACCCTTGATCGTATCATTGTGGGCTCGGTGGATAAATGAAAGCGCGATGCCCATCCGCATACGATTCCCTACCGTCAGGATGGTGTTCCCACTGTGAAACTGTATGTGACGGAGTGCACACGATTTGCCGCAGCCTCGCCGAGTATGGTATTCGGGTTGGAGCAGAGGGTTTCAGCAAGGATTGACAGCAGCATGAGAAGACGCTCCAGACGCGGTCCTAATACTTCAGAATCCACAGGCAAAATCGGGCAGGAACTTCCATCGAATCAACCGGCTCCGTTGGTGCCGCTCTATCCGGATGAGGTGCCTTCGCGGCCAACCTCCGTGCCGCGCACGCAGGAACCACGGCATTTGCAGCCCCCGAGGCCGCATCGCACAGCCGCTCCCGAGCGGCCCACACGTCCCGAGGCGCCCGCGAATCAACAGTGGAACGTCCCGCCAGGTTCCTCCGCGCGCCTCGAAGTTGAGACTCAGCCCGAGATGCCAACGAGACCCAAGCTTGCTCCCGGCCCCGAATCGCCCCAGGCGCCCAAAGGCTTCGTGGTGCTCGCCATCGGCCTGCCCGGCTCCGGCAAGACAACATGGTTCGGCCGCCGCGGCATCACTCCGCTCTCCAGCGACCTCCTGCGCAATATTCTTTTTGACGATGTCGAGGAGCAGCGCTACCAGGGCTTGGTCTTTTCCACGCTTCGTTCGCTGTTGCGCGCGCGCCTCATTGCCCGCATGCCTGCGAACTATGTCGACGCCACCAATCTTTCGATTCACGAGCGTCGCCAGTGGATCAAGATGGCCAAGAGCTTCGGCTACGAGGTACAGGCCGTCTTCTTCGATGTGCCGCTCGAGGTGTGCCTCGATCGCAATCGCCAGCGCGACCGCTCCGTCAGCGAAGACATCATGCGCAAGATGGCCGAAAAGCTCAAGCCGCCCGTCTTCGAAGAGGGCTTTGAGAAGATCATCGTGGTGCGCGTCAAAAGCGCGGGGTAAGTTCGTTGACAGCATGAGCAAAACTATCCAGATTCGGTGGATCCTGTTTGCACTTGCCGTCCCATTTGCACTCTACGTATCTTTTCTCGGTACGGTCTTCATGGGGTTTTGTCCGGGCATCGAATGCTGGCCGCACACATTCGCATGGACGCTTATAACCCCATGCTTGCTCCTTGCGATTTGGTCCTTACGGGCTACGGCGTTCGCCGCAATCCTGGATCTTGTTGCGCACGTATTGACTGAAGTTGTGATTTATAAAGGAGGCCTGAACGCCGATACCTTATGGGGCGCTGACAAGGGACTGGATAAATGCCTATGGATTGCGGTTGGTCTTCTTGTCCTTTCGGCCCTGCTTCCTAAGCGAAATGCTAAAGACGATAAGATCCCAAACTGATCCTCAAACCAGGCTTTCTTGTGTCCAACTCCTCCACATCCACGCCCTACATCGAACCCTGGCTTCGCGGTACGCACGCCGGCCCGGGATACCCAGCCCTGTCATCCTGAGGACGCTGCGGCGACCGAAGGATCTGCGGTTGCTTTGGTGACATCCGATCCTGGAAGAAAACGTAGTTTCCGCATAGCTGGTCAACCACCAACCATCAAGTGTTTTGTAACAAGGGCACGTCTACGGGTAAATCCGCACCCTTTCGAAGCTCTCGCCAGTCCAGGGTTTTCAACCCGCTTCCCGAGAAGAACCGATAGAGACTATCTGCGCGGCGGCGCAATCGCGCAGACAAAACTGTCCGCCTTATTGGTATCGCCGGCGCCCTTGTACCAGGCCTTTTGCGGATAGGCACAGAGCGGACGCTGCATCGCGACACCCTTGGCGGGGACATCTTCGACATATTTGGTGGCGATGATCTGCTCAGGCGCTTTACCGGATTCAACCCACTCGGTGATGGCCGTGAACAAATCGTCTCCCGGCGTTCCTGAGGGCGGCTTGCGCTGGCCGCCATTGGCTGAATTGAAGGCATTGGGCCCCGCACCGCCGCCGCAATGCATCACGCCCGGCGCCATGAACAGGCGGGCGAATTCCTTCGCCTTCGCCACTCCGCCAAACTCTTTGCCCAGGCCGTTATAGAAATGAAGCGTCTGTTCCGGCGCCACCAACGTGTCGGCCCATCCCTGGAAGATGACGAGCTTGCCGCCGCGCGCCCGGAAGCGGCCCACGTCTCCGCTGGTGACGCCGTTGACTGAAGGTGCGAGCACCGCGTTCACTTTGGGCATATCCCGCTCGAAATTGAAATCGCGCCAATTCCAGCCGGCGCCAAAGACCCACTTGAACAGGCCGTCGAAGGGGGCCTCTCCCTTGTACGGTGTCTCAAGAAAAGTCCAGCCGGCGGGGACGGGCGCTTCGCTTCCGCGGAGCCAGCCAAAATAGAGCGGCTGGCCTGCGGAGTTGACGGGCCCGGAATAGAAATCTTTCGCTGTCTGGACTTCGCCGGCGGTCAGGCAGGCGTCGGAGTCGGCGTCTTTGCATTTGAGTTCCGCGGGATCGAATTTGCAAGCCAGCGGATCGCTGAGGAAAGGATCGGTGGAAAGGCCGTTGCCATTGCCGGCGCAGGCTGACAGCACAGCGTTGTGCAGCAGCGCCAGCTTGGCGCTCGACAACTGACGTCCGGGCTCGAGATTGGCCGACTGGAGGTCCCATACCGCAAGGGCGTGGCCCCATGTGCGGTCGATGACCGGCGCGCCCACCAGGATTCCGTCGTAATCGCCGGGATAGTATTGCGCCTCGATGAGGCCTTGCTGCCCACCGGTGGAGCAGCCGGTGTAATAGGAATGCTTGGCGTCGTAGCCATAGAAGGCCTTGGCGATGGCCTTGCCGGTCACCGTCATGATATGCGTAGACAGCTTGCCCCAGTCCTCCCATTTTTGCGGATGGCCTATCAGCGGATCGCCGTCGAGAACGGTGGCCGGAGCGGTGCCCGTGTCAGTAACAGCGGAAACATAGCCGCGCCTCAGGCCCTCTTCCATTCCGCGATAGCCCGCGCTCAGAGAGCCGCCAAAGCCGCCATTGCCGTTGCCGTGGAAGACACCTTTCCATGAGCCGGTGGGCATCCAGATCTCCACACCGATGTCTGAGTCGGGCGCTGGCTTGACCGAGGCGATCACGCGGCAAAAGGCGGGAAGGTCAGCTTGCTTCACCTTGTCGGGGCCGGCGAATTCGCCCGCCGCCACCTGCTCGGCGCTCGTAATGGTGACGTTGGGGAGTTTCAGATTGAGTAGATCTTCGCAGTTTGCCGCGTAGCAAGGCGAAGCAAGGATGAAAAGAACCAGAGTCGCCGCAGATGCCAGCAACAACGTGCGCGCGTCTTTCTTCATAACGAGTCCCCTTGAGCTTTCCAGCGACCTTGAATTCCCCAGCCTGAATTGGGGGCAATTCTCCAATTCGCTGGGCGCCATAGTACTCGATTTATGTCGAGTGGAAAATGGTGTACGTTGCCAAATTCATGTCTACGATGACACCGTTTGCGGTCCCGATAAATCTGTGTCGTTTTACAAAGCTCGCCATGCGGCTGGCGGGGACGGTTCCACCTGGATCATCGCCAATGCGGAAGGCATCGAAATCCGGACCGGTTCTCGAACCCGAAGCAACCTCAGATCCTTCGTCGTTTCGCTCCTCAGGATGACAACGGCAGGGAGGGAGGACCGATCAAGCGAATTAAACTACGGCCATGAGCACTGCCCCTGCACAAACCCCCTACACCGAGCCATGGCTCCGCGGCACCCACGCCGACGTTCCCGCCGCCGGCCGAGCCGTCCTGCATGCGCTTGAACTTGCACTCGACGACCTGACCAAATGGACCTCCGGCCTCACGGACGCCGAAGTGCGCTCCGCACCTCTGGGACTGACGCCGATTTCGTATCATCTGCGGCATATCGCCGGCTCCGTCGATCGCATTCTCACCTACGCTGAAGGCGGGCAGCTTTCCCCAGAACAACTGGCCGCGTTCAAAACTGAGCAGGGCGTGGAAGGGAAGCAGGAAACACTGGCCGAACTTCTCGCTGCGGTCGAAATCGCCTTCAGCGACGCCGCCGATCGCATTCGCATTCTCGCCACGGCCGACTTGAACACTCCGCGCTTCGTCGGCCGCAAGCAGCTGCCCACATCCATCGGAGGCGCGATGATCCACGTCGCCGATCACACGCTGCGCCACACAGGCCAGGTCGTGACGACTGCGAAGGTGATCAAGGCAATTCGCAAATAGGATTGCAACTGCATTCAGGCATAGCAGCTAGATGTCCACTTGGGAATCAGCACTTCGTAGCGCCGGCGTCCCCGCCGGCTGTCGTGCGGGCGTCCCCGCCCGCACTTGGACTTCCTACTCACTGCGGATCGGAACTCGATCCCACCGCAAGATCGTTTCCGGTGTTGATCTGCGTTGGCGGCAGCAGGCGGTATCCATCGCGCGTTCTGAGGTGATATTTCTCCGTGCCCGGCCCGACCAGTTTCACGCTGATCGATCGCCAGCCGCGGTTGGGATTGGCCTGCGGATAGTAGCTGACCGAATAGAGATGGCCAAGATCGCTCTGGATGGAAGAAAAAGCCTCTTTCTCTTTGCGCCAATTCCCGGCAAAATAGGCTTTGCCGCCGGTCGCCCGGCTCATGCGTTCAAACGCCGCCGCCGAAACCGGATCGTCCTGCGCCAGCCGGGTGCTGACAATGTAGATGATCGTGCCCGTGTCCTGCGCGAGCTCTGCCACGTCCTCGGGAGGAACCGAGCTGGCGTTGTCTGGCCCGTTCGAAAAGACCACGATCGCCTTGCGTCCGGTCAGCACGGCCGCATCTTTCACCGTCATCAGCAGGCTGTTATAGAGCGCGGCATCGTCGCCAGCCACCGTGCTGCGCACCCCGTTCACCACGCGAAAACGATCGCCGGTAAGCATTGTGGATCGTGAGAGGTCGCGGCTGTAGGAGTAAAAAGCGATCTGGTTGGCGCTGTCCATCGAGCGCACAAAATCGGAGATCGCATCCTGCGCATACACGAACCCGTGATACATGTAGTTGCTGGTGTCAAAGAGAATGAAAATGTTCGCCCCGGTCATCGTGGAAGCCATCGCAGCTGCCGGAATGCGGTCAGGAGCTTCAGTTGGGGTTGCGCCAGAGGCCTGGCCCGAATTCGCCGCCGGAGTCGAGCCGGACGCTTCACCCGGAGCGCCGTGGTTCTCGCCCGGCCGGATTGCCGGCCCGTTTCCTTCCTCAAATGTCGCGATCCGCTGCGGAATCTTGTCTTCCGTAATTTCGAAGTTTTCCGGACCAAGGCCGCTGATGTAGTTTCCGTTCTTATCGGTTACGGCAACGTTCAATTGCACCAGATTTACGGTCACGCGCAGGTGCGTTCCCTCATCCTGTGCCGCGAATCTTGGCTCGCCCGCGACGAGAAGCAGCGCGCTCAATCCCACGCTCATGCTTAGGATGGTCTTGTTGCCCTTCATCATCGCTAGTTACCCCCGTTCGCTTTCTCACGGCTCGCAACGGTCAGCCCCGCGGTGTGGATCGCAATCTTCCCCTCGAGAAATTCTTCGCCGGTTTGATCCATGGCGCGTTGCAATGCCGGCCAATCGTCGATTGTGGTCGCCGAAATATTAGCCACCATCTTCCGGGTCAAAACCGGAACCAGCAGGTTGAGCACCGCCGGGTCATATCCCTTCTCATCCGTCAGGCGAGCCCAGTACAGATTGCCAGACTCCCATGACTCGCCAAACAGCCGGCTTTCAGGTCCTCCGGCTACGGGATAAGGCCCCGCTGCCATCAGATTGCAGGCGTCCGATTCTGCCAGCGTGCGATGCGGAACGCCGAAGTCCGCAGCGATTCTTTCGGCTGAAGTATCCGCGGGGTTATTGTGCGCAAGTGCGTCGAGCTCGCGGTTGGCCGGGCCCCAATCCGCAATCCGATCCGGATACTTTTTGCGGAACTCGGCCGCCAGATAAAACGTGTCGGTGGGTAACATCTCTGTAATCGCGTTCTCTGCGCTCTCCTTATGTTCGAGTGCTTGTCCAAGCTCGCCGGTCCAGCCCCATCCCATGCGTTGGCTGAAGATGCCAATAACCTTCTCGCGAAGTTCCGGGTGGTCCACTGAAGCGCGCAGAAGCTCTTCTCCGGCGCGCTGGTAAAGGCTCACGGCATGCAGCTCATCGCGGCTCACGCCCCACCACCGCGGCACGGTGGCATTCTCCAGCAGCTCCGGCACCGTCTCGCGCCAAATCAGTGCCTGCACCTTTTCCGGCGCGATGAAGTCCTCCTCGGTCATCGCCAGCACGTAAGGCAGATCGGCGAGCGATCCGATCAGGTACGCGCCGCCTCCGGCCGTGGCGCCAATTCCAATCAACGACGGTGCGCTCCATATCCGGTCAATGCCCTGAATCGAACTGGCTGAGAAATCGTGTGAGCGCACGAACAGCGGATTACTGTGCAGAACCTGAGCCCCCGGCGGTTCGTAGTAGGCATAATTCAGGCCCACCAGCGTATCTCGCAGGAACGGCGCCAGCTTTCCGCGCGCGGCTTCCAGTTGCGCCGGCGTCCCCGGAGTCTTAATCACTTTGGTCAAGTCGGTGCGGACCTGCAGCTCAGCGTGACGGCTGACGTAGACCGCCGGCGACCACGTGACTCGTTCGCCTTCGGTGAAAATGGGCCGCGGCAGCTCGAATTCGTGCAAGGCTCCGGCCAGCGGCAGCAGGCTATCGCCAACATTGTCTCCCTTTGCCATCTGGCCCAGGCCGTCGTAGAGCCCGAAAAGTGTATCCAGCGAGACGAGCCGCTGATCGCCGAGCACAGCGCGCATTCTTCGCGTCATTTCATCGTGAATCTGCGCCGCCTCCGGGCTGCTTTGCATCGGACCCGCCAGCAGGTCGACGACCTGATCCTCTGTGATGTCGCCCTTGACTCCCGCGGCTTCCACGATCGTGCGCAGCGATTTGCGCGCCGCGTTGAAAAGATCGCCCGGCGATGAGATTGCCATGTAGGGCTGAAGTGCGCCGTTCCACGAGGAATTCAAATCGTTCCCGGCGATTTGCCGCTGCCGGGCCAGGATCTGCCAGATCCCCACCTCGGCTTGAAAGGCGCCTAGAGTATTCGACCGCAGCGATTGATTTGAAATGCCGTCGATGCGGCCGGTCGCATCGATGAATTGTTTGATCGACGCATTGTCAAGCGCCGGAAACTCGACGAAGATCGGATACCAGTCGGAAAGATTGAGAAACTGGGCGGCAAGCAGTCGCGCAGTTTCGCTCGGCAAGCGCCTCTCCGCCGGCCTCGCGCCGTCAATTGCGCTCAGGGCCAGATAAATCTGTGTCGGACCGTCGACGGCGGGAACGCTGGAATACGCCACCTGGGCTTCGAGAAAGCCCTCCGGACCGTCAGCGGCGTGGAAGCGCCGCGACCAATCATGCGCACGATGGAGCTTTTGCTCTCGCGCCAGTACATCCTGCCAAACCTCGAGACCGCCCGGAATCAGCGGCTCGCCAGCCGCATCCCACTCAAGGCGAGTGAAAAGCAACAAAAGCGTCGAGTTCCGGGCGAAAACGCTGCTCGCCGCATCCACACTCGCGGCCCCCGCCCGGTATGCCTCATATAAGTTTTTCAGCCGGTCACCCTGCGTAAGCCGCGCCTGCTGCTCGGGGCTCACGCGCGCCAGCGCATCGAAATATGCCGCGAGCCAACCCCGATCCTTGGCCAGGAGCCGGGTGACGAATTCACCTGGGGAACGCGAACTGGCGCCTACAAGGTCCTCCCACGCGTGCCTAGCTGCTTCTCCTCCGGGCAAAACCACGGCTCCGGAACGAATGCAGAGCCGGCCCCCGTAAAAGTCGAGCGTCGGCCCATAAAACTCGAGACGTTTGAGACCGGGCGATTGGAACAGGGCGCGCCTCGTCTCCGGATCGAGCCTCGACAGACCGGCATAAAGGCGATCCGCATTGGCGTCGTTGAGTAAAAGGTCGAGCAGCGTTTGCCCTGCTCGCTCTTTTGCTGGAATCAAAGCCAGCCAGTCGCTTTCGCGAAACAGAATGGGAACGCGCGTAGCCGGATATGGATACGAAAAAGGATCTCCTTGCTGAAGCGACTGCTCCAGCCGGGTCAGCGGAAATCCTGAATCCATCGTAAGAAACGCGCGATCGGCATTCGCGGTGATCAATGTTGCGCCGTCGTGGCTGCAACCGGATTCAAACTGGTACCCAAGAACTTGAATTAACGGCGCGGCGTCGCCGCAACCCTCGACGTGAATCGAGCCATTCGCAGCGGCCAGAGGCCCGAGGTCGCGCGCCTGCTGCACATAGCGGCTTTCGAGGACCAGGTACTCCGTTTTCTTCCCCAGTTGGCGGCCGTAAAGAAATGCATTCCGAGCCATCAGCGGTAGCACTTCAGCCGGCGTGCTCTCCTGGCTAATCCCGGCCATGCGCAGGAAGGACCGCAGAGGGCCCGGAATCGCAATGGTCTCGGCGGGCTGGTTCACAATCGATTCGTCGCTGCCCGTTGCTCCTCCTGCAGCCGCAGGCCCGGTTGCATGGGCCACACAACAGGCTCCGATTACTGCAAGCAGTATGGTGAGACAATGCGCTCGTTTCATCGCGATACCCCCTTCCAATCCCTGGCCAGTGGGTCCGGCGATCAACCGCCTCAGGGATCGATCTCGACGCGAAGCGAAAAAGCAATGATGGTTGCAAGGTTTTAGAGCCGGAAATGGTCCCGCTCCTGGCTGTTTGCCCCGTGTCCATTTCTTCCAACAGGAACATTGCGTATGATGGGCTGCGCCGCCAAATCCGATGCCCCGACTGCCTAAAAATGCGCAGGAGCTGCTCATCGACATGGATACGGCGATGGCCAAAAACCGAGGGAAGGGAAACCATGCATTGGATCGCCTGTTCTGGCGATCTCTTCATGTGAGGGAGAGCGTATCAGGGAACCGCGACCCTGAGAAGTCATTTCTTTGTGTTTTTTCAGTCATCATTTTCGGCTCACAAACAACCCACGGCCAACCGGAATGCCACAAGAGAAAGTCGATCTCCCAGCCGTTGCAGCTGCTCTTGGTCAATCAAGATCGGGACCGGGCGGCGCCTCTTCAGAACTCGGAGCCAAACCCGGCGGTGCTCTATAAACTGCGCCAATCAGTCCGGATTCTGTCCGCCCGGCCTTGACGATCAGAAGTCACCACCGTTACTTAGTTCTTAAGAAAATCGCTTTTCCGGTTGCTGGACATGCTTCCAGCCGCTAGACTGGTCTGCGGTCCTCGAAGGGGTGGTTCAGCCGCTTCATTCTGGACAGAAATAGTTTCTTTCGGGTAGGCTTTGGGCTCGCAGCCGGGGAATCGCTGACACGGCGCAGGATAACCAGCAAGCGGAAGTTCAGCAATATGGGCCACGGAACAAGCGCGGCCGGGATCCCCGGCGAAAGACGAGGCAGCGATGACTGAGAAGCTCTCCTTCACAGAGAAAACCGGCTACGCCCTCGGCGACATGGCCGCCAACTTTGTCTTCCAGGCCTTGCTGGCTCTTCAGTTGGATTTCTACACCCACACCTTTGGCCTTACAGCCGTCACAGGCCAGATACCTTTTCCTCGTTGTCGGGCTCGGTGTGGCGTGCCTTAATCCCGTCATGGGCGTGATTGCCGACCGCACAATCACGCGATGGGGCAAGTTCCGCCCCTGGCTGCTGTGGACTTCGCTGCCTTTCGGAATCATCTGTGTTCTCACCTTCACCACGCCCAATATCAGCCCTGGTGCGAAGGTCATCTACGCCTGGACCACGTACATCCTGCTCAGGGTTATTTATACCATGAACAACGTGCCCGTACGCGACGCTCAACGCGGTCATGACATCGGATCCTGACGAGCGCAACAGCATCTCCACGTACCGCCAGGTTGCCGCCAACTCCGCAGGCTTCATCGTGGGTGCCCTCGCCATCCCGATGGTTCGGGTATTCGGCCACGGCAACGACGCGCTTGGCTATCAACTTACGATGGGCCTGCTCTCGATCCTCAGCGTTGTTTTCTTTGTCGTTGCATTTTTCACGACAAAAGAACGCATCCAGCCGGATCCCGCGCAGAAGTCCGACCTTGGCCAGGATCTTTCCGATCTTTTTCGAAATGGTCCCTGGATCGCGCTGTTCCTGGCTACGTTGTGTTACTTCGCCGCCATCGTGATTCGCGGAAACGTGATGTTGCCCTATTCGCGCTATGTTGCCGGCAACCTTAGCCTCTTCTCCTGGCTCAATGGTTTCGGGCTCGCCGCGCTGATCGCCGGAGTCACCTGCTCAACGGCCATATCCAGGCGTGTGGGCAAACGCCAGCTGTTCATTGCCAGCATGTTTCTCACCGGTGTCTTCGCGGCGGCGCTGCTGATGATTTCACCGCACGCCACGGTCCTGATTGTCGCGACAGAAGTGCTGCGCCAATTCTCCTATGGTATGTCCGGACCGATCATCTGGTCGATGATGGGCGATGTGGCCGACTACGGCGAGTGGAAGACCGGCCGTCGCGCCAGCGGCACTGTAACCTCGGCAGTGGTCTTTGCGCTCTGGGCCGGCCTGGCCATTGGAGGCGCCGTTGCTGCGTGGCTCTTCGAACTCTACGGCTTCGTCTCCGAGGCTCCGGTGCAAACCGCACGAGCACAGTCCGGAATCTTGCTGACCGCGAGCGTTTATGCCGGTTTGGCGTTCTTCGCCGCGGGCGCTTGTATGTTTTTCTATCCCATCACCCGCGAAGTCAATCAGCAAATCGCCAATGAGCTGACGGAGCGGCGAAAGGGCTTTGCAGCCAACAGGCCTTGAGCTTTCTGCCAGTCGTCCCTGAGAAGGTTTATGATTGCCACGCTGGAGATCAAGACACGGAGTCGTCATGCAAGCCAAGTCGCGTCTCGCTTTGCGTTTTTTTGCGTTGCCATTCCTGATTGCCACGTGCGCTGCTACCGCGGCGCATGCTCCCACCTCGTTGAAACAGGCCTTCAAGGGCGATTTCGTCATTGGAGCGGCGATTAACGAAGCACAGATTAGCGGGCAGGATAAACGCGGCGACGCACTCATTGAGTCGCAGTTCGATTCCATCTCTCCGGAGAACGCGCTTAAGTGGGAAAGTATTCATCCTGACGCCGACCGATACGATTTCGATCTTGCCGACCAGTACGTTGCTTTTGGCCAGCAGCATCACATGTTTACCGTCGGCCACACGCTGGTCTGGCACAACCAGGTGCCGGTTTGGGTATTTCAAGACGACAACGGAAATCTGCTCACGCGCGATGCGCTGCTGGCGCGTTTGAAAGACCACATCGACACGGTCGTGGGCCGCTACAAGGGCAAAATCAACAGTTGGGATGTGGTGAACGAAGCGCTCAACGAAGATGGCACGATGCGCCAGTCGCTTTGGTACAAGATCATCGGTCCCGATTACGTCGAGAAGGCTTTCGAATATGCACACGAGGCCGATCCGCAAGCACAGCTCACTTACAACGACTACAACCTGGAGAATGACGCGAAGCTCAAGGGCGCAATTGCACTGGTCAAGGACCTGCAATCGAAAGGAATCCCCATCGCTTGCGTCGGCATACAAGCTCATGAACACATGGACTGGCCGTCCCCAGAGCAAATGGATGCCGCAATTTCAGCCCTCGGCGCCTTGGGAGTGAAGGTGGCGATCACCGAATTTGATATCTCGGTGCTGCCCAACGCCGGCCATCAACCGACGGCGGATGTAACGCTGAAGATTCAGCAGAATGCATCCTTGAATCCTTACGTCAATGGGCTGCCCGACCCCGTCCAGCAGGCATTGGCCCAGCGCTACGGGGCGCTTATGGGCGTGTTCGTCAAGCATCGCGACGTGGTGGAGCGAGTCACGTTTTGGGGTGTCACGGATGGCGATTCCTGGCTGAATGACTGGCCGGTGCGCGGGCGCACGAATTATCCGCTTCTCTTCGACCGCAACGGGCAGCCCAAGGCAGCCTACGATGCGGTGATCAGTGCCGCATCCGACCCGAAGAACCACTGACTCTAAGGCTCAAATCCAGGATCGCGGTTCAAGTCGCGAACTCGCATAGCCCCATCACGATCTCTGCCGAACCGTCGCGCAGCCACCCATCCAGTTGCGCCGGCTCCTTGAGCTGCTGCCCGCGGACCCGCGGCACAATCACGTACTCGCACGCCATTTGCGGCAGAGCCGTCATGTCGCCCCAAAGTTTTTCAAACTGGGCCACCGGATAAATGTCTTCCTGTCCTTTGCCCCAACGCTTCTTCACGTCCTTCAACGTGATGTAGGTGGGCATGCGCGCGGCCATCGTGCGAATGGCAGCGGCGACCTTCTCCCGATTGCGCAAATCGCTCCGCTTCAGGCCGAAAATCTCGAGCAGTGCGTCAATGTCGATCCAGAATGTGTTCGAGTTGTAGTAGGAGAGCGCGAACTCAATCTCTTCCGACGGCAACGCCATACCCTCCACCAGACGCACGCGCCCGCCCACCGAAGCCAGGCCACCGCCCCGGTCTTCGATGCGCCGCGTCACAACCTCTACCGTCATGGTTGCCTTGCTCGCGATGTGCCGGCCCAGGATTCCCGGGTCGAGGTTGGCGCCCACCGTGTCCACGTTGTGAACCATCAATGTGCGCAATTGCGGCCTCGCTTCCAGCATCTTTTCGAGTGCGCCGCTCAGGAACAAATTCGGCACCTCGTACCAATGTCCCACCGGGTGCATGCATTGCGGTGGAAGATTATCTATGTAACTGTTGGCTTCTCCCATCTGCCGCGCCCATCCAACCAGCGCCTCACGCGTGCTTTCACGCATCTTCTGTGCCTGGGCGTCGAGCAACTGCTGCGGCGTATCCTCCCACGCGAAGCGCAGGTCCCGCACTGTCGGAATCAGTCGCAGCCCCACGCTTTGCCCCGCCGATAAATACAGCGGCCCGGTGTATCCGTAAGCATTTTCGCGATGCACGAATTCCTCAATCGGCCCGTGCGTCAGGTAGCTCGTCGTGATGGCGTGAGGGACTTCGCTTCCATAGCTCTTGCCGGTCCGCCGGCTCTTGGCCAGGTGCACTTCAAGAAATGTGCGATGCGTTCCGCCGAGCCTGCAGAATGGGCTCAGTCCTTTCACCACGCCGGCGCCATGCGTCCAACGGCTGCCCGCCCCGCCGCTCAGCGTGACCACTGCGACCTCACCGGCCGAGAGTGCCCTTTCACCCAGCTTGCGATACTTCGCGTCCAGTTTTCCGGTGGCGTCGAACAGCTTTTCAAGTGCCACGTCCTCAATCTGGACCGACGCCGGCAACCGATTCTGCGCGACCCCAATATGACCGGTGCGCAACTCCGCCTGAATGCGCTCGTGCTGGAGCGGATCAAATCCGTTGGCCGCTAGCCGAGATTCCAAAGTCTCCCCATGCGCTTCGCCGCCTTTGCCGTGCGGCAGAAGCCGGTCAAGCAGTCCTCGCGCGCGGTCGTGAGCGCCGGAAACGTGGCGCGCAAGCATGCTGAAGCGCTCCAGGTCGCCTCGTTCGCAACTAGACAATAGCCGTTGATCTTTGCGTAAAAGAACCGGCAGCACCAGATTGTAGTAGCCATCGGGCAAGATTGCGCCGCCGCCCGTCTTCAGTTCCGCAATCGTTCCACGCTCGTTGATTCGGAAGTCATAGACGACTGGCTTCATTGCGAAGGCCACGCCACCCGAAAGTTTCTCGCTCACTTCGAGCATCAATTCGCCAAGGCGCTTTTGCGCTTCAGGCTTGCGCGCGGGATCGAAGATGAACCCCATCCCGCCGCCGGACATTCCGCCGAGCATCCAGAATCCCCAGAACGTGTCGCCAAACTCACTGCGCACGTTGCTGATCAGCGTCTCCGTATACAAATTGCTCGCCCATGGAATGATGGTCTGGATCGGTCCATCGAAATTCCGCTGCGTCGCGTTGCCAATCGCGCGGACGTCACCGCTGCGCAAATCCACAATCAACTCGTCGAGAAGTTTCGACGCCGTCTGCCGCGCTTTCCATTCCGCGTCCGAGCGCAGCAAAAACCTCTCTGCCACCATCTCCAGGATCGGCCCCACATCTTGTGCCATGCCGCCATGCACCAGTACTAGGCTCTCCTGCAAGCGGCGCCTCGTCTCAGCGCTCACTTCGGCCTCATTCAAGATGCGGTGATCCGGCAACAACCTTCCGCGGCTCACGCCGAACTCCGGATCGCCCGCCGCGGCTTCGACACCCTCGATCAGCTTGATCCCCGGCCAAACGCCACCCGAATCCTGCCAGCCTCCGCCCGAGCCGCCTAACCATTCGCCGAGGATGGCGCGCGCCGCGACTACGCGCCGCTCTTCTTCTTCGAGCTGCCCCGTGAGCGACTTGGCCTGTCCGGTAGCTCGCATGCACACCGCGATCAACGACGCCAGCAGCGTCGTCGAAACTGCCAATCGCGATCCCTTGGGAATATTGTTGACCTGGCTGACAATCTCGATGCCCAGTCCGTCCCGCCCGGTCAGCTGTTTCAGAACAGCCGCCAGTGGTTGCCCGGAGCCTTCCATTCCGGGAGGCACAATGCCCGAAGCAATCACCGCCCCTTTCAGCAGCCCCAGATAATCGCGGCCGAAATCGAATAGCTCCTGCAGGTTGCCGATCTCCACTGTTGCGTCAAGATCGACGCTCGCCAGCCGAATCACCGGACGATCGATGACGCGCAAATACGTTTCGACCGGAGGCCTTGGCGTCTGTGCATTCGCTCTATGAATCGTCAAATCGATGGACACGTTGAGCACGCGCGCCATCTCCGGCAGATCCATGCCCAGAAAAAAGATGTCGCTCCATCCGGTGTGGCTCAGGTCCATTCGCACCGGCGTTGCCTCATGCAGAATCGGGAAAGGATCGCCATTGTTGCGCTTCAACAGCTCCGGGCGAAGCCGCAGCGCATAATCGGCCGGGTGCCCCGAACGAAACATCCATTGATTGCCACGCACTGACCGCACGCTGCGTCGCACCTGGTCGGCCAGTGTTTGAAATGCGAGCCCGCGATATGCCGCAGCCAGCGCGCTTGAAAGACCATCGCTCTGTCCTTCTCGCTCCTGGGCGCCAAGAAAGATGCCGATCGCCTCCTCAAACCTTCGATTCAGGAATTTCTCGTATCCGTCGAAAGGAATCAGCGCTCTGCCGGTGGCGAAGGCATCGCCTCTCGCCGGCAAGTGAAAGCGATGTATCGCGTAAAGGAAAAAGAGTGCGCGCACTCGCTCGTACAAGTTCTCATTCGAGTGCCTGCGCTGCTCAAGGTCTCTCAATTCGGCAAGCAGCTGCTCGGTTGAAGCGGTTCGGCAAAAATCATCGAGGGAACGATTGCGAATCTCGGAGTCGGCCGCAGTGATCGTCGTCCATAGTCCGCTCACGCGCCCTCTCCCTTCGCGGAGAGCATTTCGCGCGCGGCCAACACGTTGACGAGCTGGGCCAGAACGTTTTCGCGGTCCTGCCCGCTCAGCGCCAGTGCCAGCTGGGCGGTAAACAATCCATACTTCACGCCGACATCGAAGCGCTGGCCCGTCTGGATCATCGCAAGATACTGCTCGCGCTCGGCGAGCGCTGCCAGCGCGGCGGAAAGACTGACGCGCTCCGTGCCCAGCATGCCGGATAAGATTTCGAAAATCGTCGGCGTGAGCACGTGCATTCCATAGAAGCAGAGATACTGTCCGCTGCGCAGTCCGGGGACGATCAAATGCTGTTCCGCCTCGGTAGGTGTAGGCTTTTCGCGCACCGTTTCCACGCGATATAACCCCGTCTTTCCCGGCACTGGCTGCCCGCCGACGGTTCCATAGAAAGGAAGCAGACTTTCGCGCGTTACCTGCACCGCAGAGATCGCACAACCTTCGGCTGTTGCCGCTTCCACAAGCTTTTTGGCGCTGCCGCCAGCTTCCTGCCCAACATAAATATGATCGCCAACGAAGTGGAGAAAGGGCTCGTCCTTCACAAAGCCTTTAGTGCTGAACACCGCGTTTGCATAGCCCCGAGCCTCAGTCTGCACGACGAATGTAAGCCGAGCTCCATCGTCGGCGAGCAGGCGCGCATAGGGTTCCTCGTCGCCCGGACCCACCACGATGCACACATCGGTGATTCCGGCGCGCACCGCCTCTCGCACCACCAGGCTGAGCACCGAGCGCTCTATGCCCTGCTGGTCAAAGAGAGTTTGCATGGGTAGGTTGCGCTGGCCTTTTCCTGCCGCGGTAATTACGGCCTTTCTGATTTGCATGGGTTCCATTCTAGCGCGGCCCATGCCACGGTGGACCGGCCCTTCGGGCGCGCTCGAACCCGCGCAGCCACCCATCCAGTTGCGGGCTTCGCCTTCTTCGCCGCGGCTCTATCCCACGGCCTGCACTGATCCCTTGCCGGCCAGCTCTTCCACGCGCTCCACCCACCCGCGGTCGGCGGCTACGTTCATGCCTTCGGGCTCCAGGATCACCGCATACTCGCCCTTCTTCTCCAGTTGCAGCAGCACTTTTCCCGGCCCCGGCGCACCTGCAGCAGCGCTCTTCAATTGCGTCAGCACATCCTCTGTCGCGCGATCGAGATTGATCCGGATTCTTACGCCGCCCGGCAACTTCACCTGCACGTCTTCGAGCACCTGCACCTGGCTCACCGCGATTTTTGGCGCGGCATCTTCTTCGCCCATCAGTTGTCCGCGCACGAGCACCGGCGCCTCGATCTTCAACTGTTCGGCGAGCCGCTCATAATCGCGCGCAAAGCAGATCAGCTCCATCTTGCCCGTTGCATCTTCGAGCGCGCCTTGCGCATACAGCCGCTGGTCTTTCCTGCTTTTCTTCGCAACCACCCCGACGATCATCCCGGCTACCTGAATCTCATCCGCTGGATCCGACTGCCCACCCCAGCGCCGTTCCGGCGGTTTACGTTCCAGCGCCTCGGCCACGGTGATCACGCCCGTCAGGTTGCGCAGCTTCTCCGCATACTTATCGAGCGGATGCCCCGACACGAAAAATCCCAGCACTTCTTTTTCGTTGGCCAGCCGCTCGCCTTCTTCCCAATCGGCTGCGGCAGGCAGGGCATCGGCCTCACGAGCCCGCGCCGGTGTCTCATCAAACAGCCCAAATAATCCACTCTGTCCCTGCTCGGCGTCACGCTGCGTCTTCTGCGCGCGCTCCATGGCCTTGTCCACGGCTGCCATCAACTGCCCGCGCGTGCCCAGCGAGTCCAGCGCACCAGCCTTGATCAGCGACTCGATCACGCGCTTGTTCATCAACCGCAGGTCGACCTTCTCGCAGAACTCCCAAAAGCTCTTGAATCGCGCGCCCGTCCCATCATTTCCCAACTCGGTCCGCGCCCTCAAAATCGATTCAATGGCGTTCCCGCCCACATTTTTCACCGCGGCCAGCCCAAATCGGATTGCCTCCCGATCCTCAGTCTTGTGCGGTGTAAATTGCGCGCCGCTCACCTGCACATCCGGCGGTTCCACTGGAATGCCCATCTCGCGGCATTCGCCGATATACTTCACCACACTGTCGGGCTTTGACGTTTCCGATGTCAGCAGCGCGGCCATGAACTCCACCGGATAGTGCGTCTTCAGATACGCCGTCTGGTAGGCCACCAACGCGTAGGCCGCGGAGTGCGATTTGTTGAAGCCGTATCCCGAGAACTTCGCCATCTGCTCGAAGATCTCTTCCACCGCAGCCTTCGGATGGCCCAGTTTGGCCGCACCGGTCATAAAGCGATCGCGCTGTTCGGCCATGGCTTTTGGATCTTTCTTTCCCATCGCCCGCCGCAGCAGGTCCGCTTCGCCCAGTGAGTAGCTCGCCAGCACATTGGCGATGCGCATCACCTGCTCCTGGTAAACGATCACGCCCAGCGAATCCTTCAGGATTGCTTCAAGCTCGGGCAGCATGAACTCCACCTTGCGTCGTCCCCATTTGCGCTCGACAAAGTCATCGATCATGTCCATCGGTCCCGGACGATAGAGCGCGTTCAGCGCCGTCAGGTCCTCGACCGTGTCTGGCTTGTAGCGCCGCAAAATGTCGCGCATCCCGCCCGACTCAAACTGAAACACGCCTGAGGTTAGAGCGGTGTGAAATACCCTCTTGAACGTATCCGGATCGTCCATCGGCAGCAAATCAATGTCCAGCTTTTCTCCGCGCGTTTGCTCAATCAGCTTCAGGCAGTCGGTAATCACGGTCAGCGTGGTCAGGCCCAGGAAGTCCATCTTCAGCAGGCCCATTTTTTCCACGGCCTTCATGTCGTAGGCCGTCACCACTTCGTCGTTCTTGGTCCGATTCAGCGGCACCAGCTCTGTCAGGGGGCGCGGCGCAATCACCACTGCCGACGCATGAACGCCCGCTCCGCGAACCAGCCCCTCCAGCTTTTTCGCCGTGTCAATCAGCTCGCGCACCTGCTTGTCGTTGTCGTAAGCCTTGCGCAGGTCGGGCGAATCCCTGAGCGCCTCGTCCAGCGTCACGCCGATCGTTGCCGGCACCAGCTTGGCAATGCGGTCCACGTCGCCATAAGGCATATCCAGCGCGCGCCCGCAATCCTTGATTGCCGCCTTGGCCGCCATCGTATTGAACGTGATGATCTGCGCCACCTGTTCGCGTCCATACTTGCGGGTTACGTAATCGATCACCTCGCCGCGGCGGTTCATGCAGAAATCCACGTCGATATCAGGCATGGTTACGCGCTCGGGATTAAGAAACCTCTCGAACAGCAGCACATTCTGTAGCGGATCGATGTTCGTAATCTCCATCGCGTAGGCCACCAGCGAGCCGGTCGCCGAACCACGCCCCGGCCCCACCGGAATCCCATGGTCGCGCGCGTACTTAATGAAGTCCCACACGATCAGGAAATATCCCGCGTAGTTCATCCGCTTGATGATGTCGATCTCGAAGCTCAACCGAGACTCGTACTCATCCGTAGTCGCGCGCCTCACTCCGCGCAGCTCCAGTTGCCGCACCGCCGTCTCCATCCGTTTCTTCAACCCTTCGCGGCACACTTGCTCGAAATAGCTATTCGCCGTGTGCCCCTCTGGCACCGCGAAATCAGGAAACGGATTGTCCACCTTGTGCAGCTTGAAGTTGCAGCGCTCGGCGATCTCCATGGTTCGAGAGATCGCCGCCGGCGAATCCTTGAAAACCTGCGCCATCTCGTCCGCGCTCTTCACGAAGAACTGGTCGCTGTCGAACTTGAATCGATTGGTCTCGTGGATCTTGGATCCCGTCTGCACGCACAGCATCACGTCGTGCGCGTGCGAGTCCTCGCCGCACAAGTAGTGCGAGTCGTTGGTGGCCACCAGCGGAATCCCCAGATCCCGCTCCAGACGATCGAAATCCGCGCGAATCTTTCTCTCTTCCTCCAGCCCCTGGTCCTGAATCTCGAGGAAGAAGTTTCCCTTGCCGAAGATGTCTTCGTACTGCTGGGCCACTGCCTTGGCCTTCAAATATCTGTCAGCAGCGCCCAGCTTCGTGTCGCTCAGCGTTTCGCATAGCTCGCCGCTCAGGCAGCCCGAAAGGCAAATGAGCCCCTTGGCGTGCTCCGCAAGATACTTTTTGCTCACCCGCGGCCGCCGGTAAAACCCGTGCAGGCTCGCCTCTGACGTCAACCGGATCAGGTTCTGGTAGCCTTCCTGGTTTTCAGCCAGCACCAGCAGGTGGTTGTATTGGTCGTTTGGCGATTCTGCGCGATGATCCTCGGCCTTGCACACGTAGAGTTCACAACCCAGAATCGGCCTGATGCCTTTGTGCTTGGCCGCATCGAAAAAGTGCACCGCCCCGTAAATATTTCCATGGTCCGTCATGGCGACGGATTTCTGGCCGAGCCCCGCCACGCGATCGACGAGCTTGTAGACGTCGCAAGCCCCGTCCAGCAGGGAATACTCCGTGTGCAGATGCAAATGGGTAAATTCAGACATGGCTAGTCTGATTCTATTCGTGAAGGAGACAGCGCGCGCGGCCCCGAATGCGACCGAAACAGGGGGCAAATGAGGAAAAGGGGCACTGAATTCTCCTCGTAGCGCGAGCTTTCGGAGATTTCTCGGCGAACAGATGCAGTTTTTATGAGCGACCTTGATCTTCGAGAGAAGCGGCGGTACGCTGTTTGCGTCACTCATCTTGAGGGAAAAGAGATGCGAACCCCAGTCCTGATTTCCTGTCTCCTTCTGATCGCTTCTTCAATTGCCATACCGGCGATTGAGGCCCAGACTCAGCCCGCGCCCCCGGCCCAACCCGCTCCATCGGGCCCCATTGGCGTGGCCGGAGAAGATCAGCCCACGCCGGCATCGAACCCGGATCTGTCCACCGACTACCCGAGGGATCAAGCAGGGGTGCTTATTCAAAGCGACGAGTGGAAAGCGGTGGCAAACCAGAATCCCATCCGGACCAGGGCCGCGCACAGCATTGCAGCATCTCTTTCTTACGGTGTTGTGCCTGTCAAAATCGTGGCCGAATATGCGGGCGAACACGCGCCCACTGAGGTTGCAGCGGGTCAGCTCATCCTTTGCCTTTGTCACTTCATCTCAATTCCCGGCGAGCCGGCGCTGGTCCGGCTGCATGCCAAGAAAGACACCAGAGAACTCGATGGCGGCAGGATGGTTGTTTATCCGATCGTGGGCGGCTCAAAGATGGCGGACGCGAACAAAACCGATCTGATTCCCGCCGACGTTTCCCACCCCGACCCGCAGGTCTGGCTGATTCGCCCGCAATCTCCGCTCGAGCCTGGCGAATATGCGTTAATGCTCGGAACCCAAAACCTGAGCATCTTTCCCTTTACCGTTGTGCCGGCCCCCGCCGCTCCGAGTGGCGGCGCACATTGAAGCAGCGGTCAGCCGGCCTGCGTCCAACGCGTCCCGTCCTAAGCGTTTATCGCATCGCCTTTGCAGCCGGGATGGCCGCACTCGCAAACCACCTCCAATGTGTCTGCGGTACCTTCGCAGTGGGCGCTGCAATACTTTGATTTGTCGGTTGCCTCACAGCTACAGGCGGGATTGGCGCATTTCCTGTCCTTGGTCATTGATCGGTATCCTCCGTTGGCGTTCGCTTTGCGCGCTCGCTCAAAACGGTTAGGTGCGCCAAATCGAAAAATCGACGCCTGCCGCTTCCGCAGTTTTCATCAATTCTCGCCTGTAAGGCCCGGCGAACGCGGCCTTGTCGTTTCTTCACGACGAAAACAGTCGCAACAAGGGCGGGACAATGGCCAGGGCGGGAGAACGGGACAATCAGCCAATTACCGGTTGGATTGGAACCGGGGGTGATGATGATGATGGTGATGGTGATGGCGGGGGTGGACCACAACGACAACCTGCGCCTGCGCCGCATAGGGTGCTGCGAAGCAGAAGATGAGCACGAGTCCAAGCAGAATCTTTTTCATAACTCAGTATGCCGCTCGGGCATTCGGAATACAGAGCTACTTTGACCGCTGCGAGCACTCTTGGACTGGATGCCGTGCCAACACAACGTCGCCGTTGCTCCCGCGTTTTTTGCTTGCCAGTCCTTCATCGCCTCTTGTATTACTCGCCGCAGGAGGTTTTCCCATGAAAAGAAGCAAAGTGATATTGGGCTCCATCGTTGCCGCGGCGATTTTTGCCGGCGGCGTGTTGATCGGCCAGACTATCGTGACCCCGTCGGCTCCGCCGCAGGTCACGTTGGGCGCAAATTATCCAAACCTGCGAGCGGCGCAGAGCGCCATTGTCCAGGCATGGAATGAGGAGACCGTGGTCGAGAGAGAATATCCACGCAATACCAAGATCATCGCCGATATCAATTCGGTAGGGAGATATCTCAATCAGGCAAACGATGGGCTCGTACAGGTGGCCAAAGACGAAGACCAACGATAGGCTCAAATCCGGCCAGTGCTGGCACACTTGGGCCGTGCGACCCCCTCCTCGCGCGGCCCAGGCACGCCGTCCGAGCATGTCCCACGTCGTTCGCCTCTGGCCGCATGGAGAAGGCATGAAACGGCGAACCATGAAGTCAACCCCTCCAGCCCTGTCGTTTCAACCCGCCCATTGGTATACTTGAAGATGTGACCACTTCTCTAGCCGAATCCGTTCCTCATCACGGCTCCAAGGGCGCTTCCTCTGGCAAAAAGAAGGTTTTGCTGCTCAAGCCACGCGGCTTCTGCGCCGGAGTAGTACGCGCCATCGACGTCGTGAAGATTGCTCTTGAGACCTTTGGCGCGCCCATCTACGTGCGCCGTGAGATCGTTCATAACCGCTATGTTGTGAATGAGTTGGCCGAAAAGGGCGCCATTTTTGTGCACGACATTGACGACGTCCCCGACGGCCAGCGCGTCATTTACAGTGCTCACGGGGTCTCGCCCGCGGTTCGGGAACGCAGCAAGGGCCGCAACCTTAAGGTCATTGACGCCACCTGCCCGCTCGTCACCAAGGTCCATTTTGAAGCCGTTAAGTTTGCCCGGCAGGGCTATTCGCTGGTTCTCATCGGCCATCGCGACCACGACGAAATCGAAGGCACCCTGGGCGAAGCGCCAGACGTGACTCATGTGGTTTCAAACGTGGCCGAAGTTGAAGCCCTCGAGCTGCCCAACCCCAAGCGCGTCGCCTACCTCACCCAGACCACTCTTTCCCTCGATGAGGCCCGCGACATTATCCATGCGCTCAAAATCAAGTTTCCGCATATCGTTGGACCCCACTCGCAGGACATTTGCTACGCCACGGAAAATCGGCAGGTAGCCGTGCGTAACGTGGCCCACAACGCCGACCTTGTGCTCGTCGTCGGGTCGACCAATAGCTCCAATTCCAACCGCCTGGTCGAGGTTTCGCGTAACCTCGGAACCATCGGATATCTCATCGATAACTCTCAGGCCATCGATCCCCAATGGCTCGCCGGCGTCGAAATTGTCGCAGTCACAGCCGGCGCTTCGGCTCCGGAAATCCTGGTCGAAGACGTGGTCGACTACCTCAGGCAGAATGGCTTCGAGAACGTCGAAGAGGTTGAGGTCATGCCGGAAAATGTTCGCTTCGGCTTGCCTCCTGAGATTGTGCAGGCCATTGGCAGCGCGGGCGGGGCTGAGCCTGTACCGGTCCGTTGATCGAATTTGCAGCGCATGAATTGGCGGCGCATCAAACAGCTACGCAGCGTCAAGGATGCGCAAACTCGAGGAACATTCATAACCGTATTCCGAGTTCCAGTTTGAGGGTTCGGATTTTCGAAACTCATGACACCTGAGCAGCCAAAATTGCGGACCGCGTCCTCCCACGTTGCGCAGCCCCCTCTTGCCCAATCGGGTTTCGGCCAGCCACGTTTTGGCAGAATCGATGCGGACCTGGCAGATGTTGATTCGGCGATCGCCGGCGCGCGCGAGTTCCTCTTTTCCCTTCAGCATCCTGACGGCTATTGGTGCAGCGAGCTCGAGGCCGACTCGATGCTCGAAGCCGATTACATCTTTTTGCATACGCTGCTCGAAAGCGGTGATCCCGGCCGGCTCAAGCGCGCCTGCGCGGAGATGATGCGCTACCAGAACGAGGACGGCAGCTGGAGCATCTATCCCGGTGGTCCGGGCAACATTTCGCTCTCTGTCAAATGCTATTCAGCAGCCAAGTTGATGGGCATTGGCCCTGAAGACCCCCGCCTGGCGAAATGCCGCGAGTGGGTGCTGGCTCACGGCGGCGTCATCGCGTGCAACACGTTTACCAAAATGTATCTTTGCGCGCTGGGCGAGTATGACTACGACGCTGTCCCCGCCATCCCGCCCGAGATCGTTCTCTTTCCCAAGTGGTTTTACTTCAATATCTACGAAATCTCCGCGTGGTCTCGGTCGATTCTGGTGCCGCTGGCCATCATGTACGCCAAAAAACCATACAAGAAGATCCCGCCGGAGCAGGGAATCGACGAATTGTTCGTGGGCGGCCGCGCCAACTCCATTCTTCGGCTGCGCGTCGATCGCAAGCACCTCATCTCATGGCGCAATTTTTTCCTGGCTCTCGATCGCATGACACACTGGTTCGAAGCCGTGCACCTGCGCCCCTTGCGCAGGCACGCCATGAAGCGCGCCGAGCAATGGATGCTCGAGCGCCTGGAGATGACCGATGGTCTTGGCGCCATCTATCCCGCCATGCTTAACGCCATCGTTGCGTTGCGCTGCCTCGGCTATAGCGAAGACGATCCGCAGGTCATCCGCGCGCGCGACGAATTTGAGAAGCTGGGCATCGAGCAGCCCGCCACGCCCGAAATGCCCGAGCCCACCTTCCGCATGACCCCCTGCATGAGCCCGGTGTGGGATACGGCGCAGGCCGTCTACGCTCTGGGCGAAGCCGGCGTGCCGCGCAACGATCCGCGCATGATTAAGGCCGTCGACTGGATGCTCGCCAAAGAGGTTCGCCACAAGGGCGACTGGGCAGTCAAAGTTCCTAAGACCGAGCCCGGCGGCTGGTACTTCGAGTACAACAACGAGTTTTATCCCGACACCGACGACACCGCGCAGGTTCTGCTCGCCCTCAGCAAGGTCGACAATCCCCGCGAGCGCTATCAGCACCAGGTTGCGCAACGCGCCATCGAGTGGGAGTTTGCCATGCAGTGCCGTAACGGCGGCTGGGGCAGCTTCGACAAAGACAACACCAAGATGATCTTCCAGTACATCCCGTTCGCGGATCACAACGCGATGCTTGATCCGCCCTCGGTCGACATTACCGGACGGATGCTGGAGATGCTGGCCGTCTACGGTTTTACCCGTGACGACAAGCGTGTACAGCACGCGATCCGATTCATCTTCGACGAGCAGGAGCCGGACGGAAGCTGGTTCGGCCGCTGGGGCGTGAATTACCTATACGGGACGTTTCTGGTCCTGCGTGGTCTCGATGCCATCGGCGTCGATCACCTCGAGCCGCAGATTCAGCAAGCTGCGGAATGGATTCGCATGGTGCAGAATCCCGATGGCGGCTGGGGCGAGACGTGTGGCAGCTACGACGATCCTGATACGCGCGGCATCGGAATCAGTACCCCTTCGCAAACTGCCTGGGCAATGCTCGGATTGCTCGCTGCCGGCGACGACCGTTCCGACTCCGTCGCAAAGGGCGTTCGCTGGCTGCTTCAGCATCAGCGCCCCAATGGCGACTGGGACGAATCGATGGGCGAGGGGCCCACGCGCCAGGCCATCATCACCGGCACCGGATTTCCCAAAGTTTTTTATCTGGCATATACCATGTACCGCCAGTACTTCCCGCTGATGGCGCTTACCGCCTATAAGCGGGCGATGGAACGTTCCACGTTGGGCTCTCTGAGCCCACGATGAGTTGTTGATCGGGTTTAGATCGCCAAATCGTTCGGCGATGATTTTGCTTTTTTGAGAGTGCACCATTTGGTGGGATTTGAAGAGTTTGCTTCGGAAGAGATTTGCGAGCTTGTTTTGGTGTCAGGGCACGACTTTAGTCGTGCCGTAAGGGGCACAAAATCTGAGGGGCTTTAGCCCCTGCGTGAAACCCGGAGGGAGCAGGGGCCTTAAGGCTCGTGAACTCGCCGCAGGAAGAAGACGAGGGGCTTTAGCCCCGGAACGACGCAAGAATGGGGCTTCCGCCCCTGAGGGAAAACGCTGATGGCAGTTCCAGTCTCCCAGATGTGGACCGTCGCTACCTATGTGCTGAAGAACCGTCTCAGGGGCAACAAGCGTTATCCGCTTGTGCTCATGCTCGAGCCGCTCTTCCGCTGCAACCTGGCCTGCGCCGGCTGCGGCAAGGTGCAGTATCCGCCCCACATCCTCAAAAAACAGCTCACGCCCGAGCAATGCTTCGCCGCTATCGAGGAATGCGGCGCCCCGATGGTCTCGATCCCCGGCGGCGAGCCGCTTTTGCATCCGCAAATTGTGGAGATCGTCAACGGCCTCATCGCGCGCAAAAAATACATCTACCTTTGCACCAACGCGCTCGAACTCAAGCGCCGCCTGCCGGAGTTCACGCCGTCGAAGTACCTCACCTTCTCCGTGCACCTCGACGGCCAGCGCGACGAGCACGACTTCTCCGTCTGCCGCGAGGGCGGCTGGGATATCGCGGTCGAAGCCATCAAGGAAGCTGTGAAGCGCGGCTTCCGAGTGACTCCCAACTCCACCTTCTTCGACGGCACGGATCCCAACCACGTGCGCGCGCATTTTGACGAGATGATGGCGATCGGCGTCGAGGGCATCGTCCTCTCACCCGGCTACAGCTACGACAAGGCGCCCGATCAGAAGCACTTCATGGGCCGTGCCCGCGTGCGGCGGCTCTTCCGCGCCATCCTTTCAAATCGAAAAAAGTCCTGGAAGTTCAACATGTCGCCCCTGTTTCTCGAGTTCCTGATGGGCGACCGCAACTACGACTGCACGCCGTGGGGCTCGCCGGCCTACAACATCTTCGGCTGGCAGCGTCCCTGCTATCTCCTGCAGGACGGCTACACAGAGACTTTTGCCGAGCTGATGAGCACGACCAAATGGGAAGAATACGGAGTCGGTTCCGGCAACCCCAAGTGCGCCAACTGCATGGTCAGTTGCGGCTACGAGCCTTCCGCGGTCCTTGAAGGCTTCGGGTCGCTTAAGGGGTTTTTGGCCATGGTCAAGGGCAGCTTCTCGCTTTATCCCGATCAGCACGCGCTTAACCTGCTTAATGAGCCCATGCCGACTGGCCCCGCGTCGCTGGTGACGATTCAGGAACCGGAGCGCGAACTTGCCAAGCTCTAATTTGTTCCATTGAAACCGTGTGTCCCAGGTCTCTCGCTTTTGGGGACCTGGGATACCACGAAGCTAACTCGTTGACTTGCCGACTTGCTAACTTGCTAACTCGCTGACTCGCTAACTTGCTGGAGAATCATGACCGCTGAAGTTCAAAAATATACGCGGGAGCAAATTGAAGCCCTGGAACTGGCTCCGGGTTTCGAGCACGAAGAGCTCGAAGGCTCCGTGCCGGATCTCGCCACCGACGAAGATCTGAAAAATGCACTCGAGAAGGCCTTCGATTTTCGCGGCGATGTCACCATCACGCTCAAGTCCGGCGAAAAAATCGAAGCCTACATCTTCAATCGCTCGACCGGCTCGACGCTGGCCGAATCGTGGGTGCAGTACTTCACTCCCAAGGTCAGATGAAAAACGCAAGCTTGCGTTACGCTCACATTGCGCGCCTTGAGTTTGGCAAAGATCGCGCCGCCGGCAAGCACTGGGAAGACTGGGTCAAGGCCTACAACGAGAAGAAGGCCGCCGGCGAAAAGAACATCGGCCTGCTTCCCGACGCGCTCGAATAGTCCGTCCGGAGGCCGTGCGCCTTCTCAATCAGGCCAGCAGCTTTGGCTTCTGTCCCAGAACCGCCGCGACCGGAAAAGCCTGCTTGTCGAAGGAGACGAAGTTCTCTCCGCCCATCCATCTCCCCTCGTAGGCGATCACGCCATCGGTAAAGTCGCCGCCCGCGCTCATCACTGCCATTCCCGCCTCGACGGCCGGCCGATTCACCTCGACATTGCCGGCATCGAGCAGCGCGCGCAGCGCGGCTGTAACGTCCTCGCGCCTGATCTTGTAAACACTCCGCAGCACCGCAACGAACTCGCAGGCGCAGGTCAGCGAAACCACGATCACTTCGGCGTCCCGCAGAAGATTGGCCGCAGCCCGCGCCTGTCGCGCGTTATCGCGAACCGCAGCGCGGATCAATACGTTGCTATCGACAATCGCCTTCATCGCATGCCCGCCCACCCGCGCTCCGTGGCTTTCCCGATGTCCCCGATGGCCGCGGTTTTCCTTGTCTTTCCGTCAAGCACGCCAATGAAATCTTCAATGCTTCCGGTTTTGCGGGCCGCCGAGATCATCCCCTTGCCTCCGGGCGCGAGCTCCAGCTCGATCTTCTCGCCGGGCTTCACGCCCAGGTGCCGCAGCACTTCTTTGCGGAAGGTAACCTGGCCGCGCGCCGTAACTGTCAATTCCGCCATGGCAACTCCTTCAAAACTCGTGCCGTGACGCTATTGTAATGCGATTCTGCATGAAGACGGGATAACAATTTTCACGAAAGTAATAAGGCGTTTTCGCATGAGAATGCAAGGCGAAAATGCATTAATTAAAATAATGCAATCTAGCATTATAGAATAATGTAAAAAAGCATTATTAAAATAAGTAAAAATCGCATGATCGAGTAATGCAAATATGCATGAAGCACTCTTTTGTGTCGGCCAAGCGCCGAGTCAATCCGAGGTTCGAAAAAACGCCTGTGTGAGTCCGCCAGGCCCCGTCCGCCGCGGCGCACCAGTCCACCCCCGTAAAATAAAGCTGGCCCTCGGCGCGAATTCGCAAACACCGCTAGCTCCGCTAACGCCGCTGACTCGCTCACTCGCTGACTCGCTAACCTATGAAGATCTTCCTCACCGGCGCTACCGGCTTCGTCGGCCACCACGTGGCCAAGGCCCTCGCATCGGAGGGCGCCGATCTCCGCTTCCTTATCCGCAAATCCTCGAACCTCGCCAATCTCGAGGGGATCAAGGGCAAGACCTTCGTCGGCGACCTCGCGGATCCAGAACCAATAAAGAAAGCCCTGGCCGCCTGCGATGCCGTCGTTCACGTCGCCGCCGATTACCGCCTGTGGATTCCCGATCCTGCAGCCATGTACCGTGCCAATGTCGACGGCACCCGCGGGTTGCTCCGCCTCGCTCGCGAAGCCGGCGTTCCCCGCTTCGTTTACACGTCCTCCGTCGCCACCATGCACTTCCGCACCGACGGCATTGTCATCAACGAGGACACGCCCGTCTCGATCGCCGACATGGTCGGCCACTACAAGCGCTCCAAATTTCTCGCTGAGCAGGAAGCAATCAAAGCCGCCCAAAACGGTCAGCAGGTCATCATCCTGAACCCGACCACCCCCATCGGGCCCAATGACCTGAAGCCCACGCCCACCGGCCGCATCTTCGTCGATTTTCTCAATGGCAAGTTCCCGGCCTATATGGACACCGGCATGAATCTCGTCGATGTCTCCGAAGTCGCCCGCGCGCAATGTCCTCGCGCTCAGCAAAGGTACACGCGGCCGCCGCTACATTCTCGGCGGCGAAAACCTCACCCTCAAGCAGATACTCGACAAGATGTCGGCCATCACTGGCATTCCTTCGCCCACCGTGAAGATTCCCTTTGCCGTCGCCGCCACCTACGCCTTTTTTGAAGAGATGATTACCGGCCGCATCCGCGGCAAAGAGCCCCGCGCCACGCTCGAAGAGGTGCGCATGGGCCGCAAGAAGATGTACGCCTCTTCCGCGCGCGCCCAGCAAGAGCTCGACTTCCGCGTCGTGCCGGTCTATCCCGCCATGCGAGCAGCGATCGACTGGTTCCGCGCGAATGGCTACGCGCCCGAAAACTCCGCGCAGTCTCGCGGCCAAATATGACCCGAGTCGCCATCATTGCCGCCTTCCCCGGCGAGCTCAAGCCGCTGGTGCGCAACTGGCCCCACTCCACGCGCGACGGCACGCGTTTCTGGGCGCAACGCACCGAGGAAGAGGAGTGGATCGCAGCCTGTGCCGGCGCAGGCCAATCCGCAGCCACGCGTGCCTTCGCCGCCATTGAAGCGGGCGGCCCGATCGATCTTGTCTTTTCCATCGGCTGGGCCGGAGCGCTCCGCGCGGAAATCGCTCCCGGCACGGCGCACAACCTCGCCGGAGTCATCGACGTTCGCACCGGCGAGCGCTTCAACTGCGATGCAGGCGCGGGAAAACTCTGGCTCGCCACCAGCCCGAAGGTGGCCCCTTATACCGAGAAGCGCCGCCTCACGTCCGCCTATAACGCTGCCCTCGTCGATATGGAAGCCGCCGCCGTCGCCCGCCTCGCCGCCATGCGCGGCATTCCGTTCTATTGCATCAAGGGCGTCAGCGACGGCCTGACCGACAGCCTGCCGGACTTCAACCGTTTTCTCTCGCCCACTGGCCAATTTGAGTTCGCGCGGTTTACTCTTTTTGCCATCCTTCGCCCCTGGTACTGGCCCGCCCTCGTCCGAATGGGCGAAAATAGTAAAAAGGCTTCCCAAAGCATCGCGGAGTCACTGCTCGGCTTTCTCGACGAACGAGGTCACATCGAAGAATAGATGGCTACCCAAATCTCCACTCCCAGACTGCGCATCGACACAAAGATCCCAGACACGATGCGCGCAGTCGTCTACCGCGGCATCAACGACATGCGCCTGGAGACCGTCCCCGTCCCGCGCATCGGCCCCGGCGAGCTGCTCATCAAGATTGCCACCTGCGGCGTTTGCGGCACGGATCTCAAGAAGATTCACATGGGCTCGCACTCCGCGCCCCGCATCTTCGGCCATGAGATGGCTGGTGTCGTCGCACAGGTTGGCGCTGGCGTCGCCAAATTTGCCGTCGGTGATCGCGTCATGAGCTTTCACCACGTTCCCTGCGGCGAGTGCTACTACTGCCGCAAGAACACCCCTGCGCAGTGCCCGCTCTACAAGAAAACCGGCGCCACCGCCGGCTTTGAGCCTTCGGGCGGCGGCTTTGCGGAGTACGTTCGCGTCATGGATTTTGTCGTCAATTACGGCGGTGTGGTCGCGATCCCCGACGGCGTGCCTTTTGAGCAGGCGGCCTTCGTCGAACCGCTGAATACCGTTCTCAAAGGCGTCAAGCTGCTCAACCTCGCGCCCGACGACACGGTTCTGGTCATCGGCCAGGGGCCCATCGGCCTCATGCACGCCGCGCTGGCGAAAAAGATCGGCGCCCGTGTACTTACTTCCGATCTGTTTGCCGAGCGCCATGCCATCGCCGCGCGCTTCGGGCTCGCCAACCCCATCCACGCCGGAACGGAAAACGTTGTGGAGCGAGTCTTTGCCGAAACCGAAGGCCGTGGCGCCGACGCGGTCATCGTCGCGGTTGGCGGCAACGCGCTCATCAAGACTGCCATGGAAGCGGTTCGCCCCGGCGGCAAAGTCATGCTCTTTGCCCAGACGCAGCACGGCGAAGCCACTTTCGATCCGGCCGCTGTCTGTGTGGACGAAAAGACCCTCCTCGGTTCCTACTCATCCTCGTTCCCGATTCTTTCCGAGGTCACGAGCCTGGTCTTCGACGGCTATCGCAACGGTTTCGACCTCACCCAGTTGATCTCGCACCGCTTTCCGTTTGAAGACGCGGCTGCGGCTATTGAAATCGCCTCGCACCCCCAGCCTGGCTCGATGAAGATTATGATGGAGCCTGTGCCGGGCGCCGGGGCCGAGTAAGCGGAGTCGAGAAGCTGATGGCTACCACGGTGAAAGACGCAATCCTCAGCGGGCGCAAGACCGTCAAGACTGTTGTCCAGCAAGGGCGGAAGAAGGTTGGAGACGTCGTTGAGGGCAGCCTGGACACCGTTGAGACGGTGGTTGAGGCCAGCCTCGATACGGTCGAAGCGGTGGTCGTCGAGGGCCGCAAGAAGGTTTCAACGGCTGTCACCCATGGCCGCAAGATTGCAGAGAATGCGCTTCTCCACGGTCGCGTCACCATGCGCGCCGCCATTCTCCACGGCCGCGAAGATGTCCGCATCGAACAGGTTCCCATCCCCAAGGCCGCCGTCGGCGAGCTTGTCGTTCGCGTAGGCGCGGCACTCACCTGCGGCACCGATCTCAAGGTTTTTCGCCGTGGCTATCACGCGCGCATGATTGTTCCTCCCGCGCTGTTCGGCCACGAACTTGCCGGTACCGTGGTCGAGGCCGGCGAGGGAGTCTCCGATTTCTCTCCAGGCGACCGCGTCGTGGCGCTGAACTCAGCTCCCTGCGGCCAGTGCTTTTTCTGCCTGCGCGGACAGGAGAATCTTTGCGACGACCTGATCTTCAACAACGGCGCCTACGCTGAGTTCATCAAGATTCCTGCCCGCATTGTCGCCAAAAATACCCTCGTCATTCCCGAAAATGTTGCGCTCGAACATGCTGCGCTTACTGAACCCCTGGCCTGCGCTGTTCACGGATTCGAGGACTCTCATCCGCGAAAGGGCGACATCGTGGCCATCATTGGCGGAGGACCGCTCGGTCTCATGATTCTTCATGTCGCCGCACTGGCCGGTTTTGAAACCATTGCCATCGTCAAGCACGATGGCCAGGTTGATGCCGCGCGCCAGCTGGGCGCCACCCACGTCGTACAGGCCGCCACGGTCCGCAAGGCCATCCGCGACACCCGTGCCCTCACACCCAAAGATCGCGGCGTTGACATCGCCATTGAGGCCGTCGGCACGCCCGACACCTGGCAGGAGGCAGTCGAGCTCGTACGCAAGGGTGGAACGGTAAACTTTTTCGGCGGCTGCGCGGCCAATACCCACGTCACTCTGGACACCAACCGCATCCACTATAGCGACATCACTCTGCGGGCTACCTTTCATCACACGCCCGCCATCTGCCGCCGGGCTCTCGAACTCATCGCCAGCGGGCGCTTCCAGGCCGGCGCTTTCATCACCGGCCACGCTCATCTGTACGAACTGAATCGCGTCTTCGAGAAGTTAATGAACCGCTCGTCTGAGATCAAGACCGCGATCGTCCCGTAAAGGTTGCCTCCGCGCACCCTCTTCTTCCAAAAATTTTCACATCCGGTTTGATAGCAAGAAAGTACTTTTTGCCTATCTCTTAACTACTTTTCGCTTTTTCCGTCAAAGACCAAGCGAGCGCTCTGCCGTCGTTCCGGCAACACCCGCATTCGGTCAGACTCTTTCGGAGGCGCGACCAGCGAATCACCATGAAGATTTTCTCCCCCCTGTTTCTCCCCTCGTCGAAACGCTGCACGCCTATTTGCGCGGCCGTTTCTCTCGCGGTTCTCTCGTTCAGCCTGCCGGCAATGGCTTCGCTCGGTGGCCACGCCGATTCAATTCAGGCCGACACCGCGCATATGAGCGCCTCTGTGAATCAGAGCAGCGGCAACTACTACGAGATGCACCAGCTGCAGTCTCCGGCCGGAACCGTTGTCAACGAATACCTCTCCCCGTCGGGAACAGTATTCGCAGTTACGTGGCACGGCCCGTTTATGCCGGACATGCAGCAGATTCTTGGAACCTACTTTCAGCAGTACTCTACGGCACTTGCGTCCCAGCCCCATCAATATGGGCATCGTCCGCTCAATATTCAGCAGTCGGGCATCGTCGTACAAACGAGCGGACACATGCGTGCGCATTGGGGCCGCGTGTACGTGCCGGCTCTGGTTCCGGATGGTGTGAACGCCGAACAGCTTCAATAAAGAGTGATGAGCGGGAGCAATTTGTGCAAAAATCTTTGGTTTTGATTTTTCTGGCCGGCGCGCTTGCGATTGCCGGTTGCGGCGGCGCCAGTACCACCAAGTCTACATCGACCCCAACTCCCCCCACCGGTTCCAGCACCTCCAATCTCATGCCCATCGCCGTGGATGGCGGACCCACCGCTGGTCAGATCGATGGCGGCATTTATCCCAATGGAGCTTTTGCCAGCGCGACCATCTGCTCGCCGGGTAGCACCACCAATTGCGTTACGGTGAATGGCCTGCTGGTGGACACGGGTTCGACTGGAATCAGGCTGCTGCAATCCGCCGTCTCTTCGCTCAACCTTCCCGCCGTGAACGCCTCCAATGGCTCGGCGGCATACGACTGCGTGTCGTTTGTGGATGACTCGTTTCTGTGGGGTCCGGTGCTCCAGGCCGATGTGACCTTGGGCGGAGAAACGGCGAGTAAAGTGCCGATTCAGATGATCAGCACCAGCAGCGATGTGCCCTCCAGCTGCTCCAACGGGAGCACTATGAACGAGAACACCCTTGCTACTCTTGGCGCGAACGGCCTTCTCGGCGTTGGTTCCGAACGTACCGACTGCTTCTACCAGGGCACCAGCGTTTGCAGTCCCGCCTTCGGCCTCGCCAGCCCCCCGTCTCCCGCCTACTACACCTGCTCCGGAACCAATTGCAGCCCGGCATTTGTCGCGACAGATGCGCAGGTCACCAATCCCGTGGTGCTGTTTCCCGCCGACAATAACGGTGTGATTATGGAACTGCCGGCGGTCTCGGGCAGCGCGGCCACCGTCCCCGGTTCGCTGGTGTTCGGCATCGGTACGGAATCGAACAACCAGCTTCCCAGTAGCGCCACCATCTTCACGCTCACCTGCGACGATTTCACGACCACATTCGGCGGCCAGACTTACGGCATTACCAGCTCCAATAACTGCACGGGACCGGGCAGCTTTATTGACAGCGGCAGCAATGGGCTCTATTTCCCCAATGCGACCAATATCCCCACTTGCCCCTCAAACACAGCCGTAGGCGATCTGTCTTCCTTCTATTGCCCGTCGACGACCGAGAACTTGTCCGCCACGATGGTCGGCGCCAATGGATCGTCGAAGGCGACTGCCTTCAGCGTGCAAAATGCAGAGTCGCTCTTCACTTCCAGTAGCACGGATTCGGACGCGGCCCTGCCGGGAATGGCCGGAATCAATCCCTCGGGCTTCGGCTTTGACTGGGGGTTGCCGTTCTTCTACGGCGTGAACCTGTACAGCTCGATCGACGGCCAAAGCATGCCCAGCGGCGCTCCCGCGGCCCCATGGTGGGCTCACTGACACCGCTTCCTGAAGTTGTTGCAGCCGCCTCCAGAGATGTGCAAAGTGGCTCTCCCTTTTGGGGAAGAGTCACTTGAATCAAATGGTTTCAAGCACACGGTAACTCAGGAACCGCTCTGATTCGCCGTGGCGTCAGTCGCCAGTGGCTTGTTTCGCCAGTTCCTCACGCGAAAGAAAGGGGCGCCTGTCGCCGAGGTAGCCATCGGCGAAGATCATGTTGCGCGCCAGGCCAACCTTGCAGAGCAGCCAGATGATGGCGCCGTTCATGTCCACTTCGCCCATGCGTAATCCGTGGAAGGCGGAACGCGGAAAGCGATGATGGTTATTGTGGTAGCCGTCGCCGAACGTGAGGGCAGCAAGAATGGAGTTGTTTTTGCTGTTATTCCTCATGTTGAAATTCTCATACCCGAAGGTGTGGCCAAACGAGTTGACTGCCCAGACGGAATTCTGGAAGAGCGCGGTTCGTACAAACGCTGCAAACACGCATCCCCACGCATCGGTCATGCCGCCGAAGGCATAGCCAACCAGCCACGGAATTGCAATCGAAATAACCGGCCAGATGTAGTGCGTCCGGGCATAGAAGCGAATCACGGGATCGCGTGCCAGGTCGCGTCCATAGATATTGATATCGGTGATGGTGTCGTCGAACATCCATCCAATATGAGCATGGAAGAGCCCTTTAAGCGATGATTCGTGGTCGCAGTGGCCGTCGACGAATGGGCTGTGGTTGTCGCCGCAGTTGTCGGTGTGCGAGTGATGCCGGCGGTGGTCAGTAACCCACGTGAGAACCGAGCTCTGAAATGACATCGAACCCGCCGCGCCCAGCAGATAAGCGACCCACGGGGCAGTCTCAAAACTCTTGTGCGAGAAATAACGATGGAAGCCGACCCCCGTTCCCATTCCAACGACAAAGTACCCCACGACAAACGTGATCACCTCGACCCAGTGAATCGGGTGCGTGCGAAACCAAAAAATACTGGCCACGGAACCGGCGAGGGGAATCCCGATCAGGAAGGTATTATCGATCCGCTTCTTGAGCGCGGCGCGGCCCGCAACGACGCCTCGGGGCTTCACCACGGCAGCGGGTAGGTTGGTCCGGGAGATCGCCAAGAATTACACTCATTTCTCTATAGGTTCTCGAACCCATAGTCTTTGGGGCAGTCGGGCCTTCTTCTCCATCTTAGTTTCATGAGCCCAACGCCGCAATCCCGTGACGGCCACGTAAAAATCCTAAACTACTTCCTTTCCGCAGCGATGGCCGCCAGCACCTCTCCGCTGTGCGCTCCGATGTCCTTCACATTCCAGACCTTCACGATCTTTCCTTCCGGAGAGATCAAGAAAGTATCACGCTGGGCCAGCCTGCCGATCGGAGTGAACATCGTAGGTACACCATACGCGTCAATGACCTTATGATCGGGGTCGGCGAGGAGCTTGAAACTGAGCGAATCCTTGGTGCAAAAGGTCTTGTGATGCGCCACCGAGTCCAGGCTCACGCCCAGAATCACGGCATGCGCAGCGTCGTACCGGGTTAGGTCGCGTTGAAAATTATGTGCCTCAACAGTGCATCCGGGCGACATGTCCTTGGGATAGAAGTACAGCACCACCCACTTGCCCTTATAGTCCGTAAGTGAGACCGGCGAATCCTCTTGCGAGGGCAGAGTGAAGTTGGGAGCGGTCGTCCCGGGCAACAGGGTCGCGGCCGTCGCGCCCATGCTGCACCCTGAAAGCAAGCCCGCGACGAGGGCTATGCACAATCTCATGCGGTTCATGGTTCTTCTCCTGTTCGCAGCATTCATATAGATGTGCAAAGGTAAATAAAGGAAACGCAAAATCGACCAGCCCAGCTCAGCCAAGCCCAGCTTGCATCCGTCTCGAGTAGAACAGGTTGGGCTCGAAATCCAACCCCAAGACCCTGTTTCTGACCCAAATCGCATCCCTCCCATGGCCGGTGGAATAATATCGATGAGGCCGAAGGTTCGATGAACGTCACAGCGACCCAAAACGAAGAAAACATCGAACGCGGCTGGAGTGCTCTTCCGCCGGCATATCGCATCCCTGACGTGGTGCCCACGCTCGACCAGGCTCGCGACTATTGCCGCCATCTCGCCGAAACCCACTACGAAAATTTTCATGTGACCACGTGGTTTCTTCCCGCTGCCCTGCGTCCACACTTTTATTCCATCTACGCCTATTGCCGCATCTCCGACGATCTCGGCGACGAAGTTCCCGACAAATCCGCTGCCTTGGCGCTTCTCGATTTGTGGGGCAAGGAACTGGACGCTTGCTACGAGGGTCATACGCGCCATCCGGTTTTTGTTGCGCTCGCTGAAACCATCCGCGCCTGCTTCATTCCCAAGGAGCCGTTCGCCGATCTTCTCGTCGCGTTTCGTCAAGATCAGACCGTCACCCGCTACGAGACCATCGCCGACGTCCTCATGTACTGCCGCTTTTCGGCCAACCCCGTTGGCCGCCTCGTCCTCTATGCCTGCGGCGAGGCCGGCGACGCCGTGCGCAAAGAGAACTTCCTCATGTCGGACGCAACGTGTACTGCACTGCAGCTCGCCAACTTCTGGCAGGACGTTCGCGTCGATTTTCAGAAAGGCCGTGTCTACATCCCGCAGGACGACATGCGCGAACGCGGCGTGACGGATGAAACCATCGCTTCTGGAATCGCTACGCCCGCCTTCCGCGCTCTCATGAAGGATGAAGTTGACTTCGCCCGCGGCCTTTTTCTCGCAGGCCTGCCGCTCATTGGCAGAGTCAACCGCGATCTCGCTCTGGATCTCGATCTCTTCAGCCGTGGCGGCCTCGAAATTCTGCGCGCCATCGAGCGCTCCGGCTACGATGTGCTCAGCCGGCGGCCGGCCATCTCTAAATTCACCAAGGCATCCCTCGCCTCGCGCGCGTTGGCCGGCAAATTTCTGCCGTTCCTGCGCCTCGGCCCCAGAACCATCGGCCCCCAATCTAAAGAATCGACAGGAAAGACTCGTTGACGCTGAATGCTCCATCGCGCGATTCCGCGCTGGCCGGCGCCTACGCCGCCTGCCGGGAAATCGCCAAGCGCCAGGCCAAGAATTTCTACTACGCCTTCGTCGCGCTTCCCCTCGATCGCCGCAACGCCATCTGCGCCATCTACGCTTTCATGCGCCAGGCCGACGACCTCGCCGACGACGAATCGATCCCGCGCGACGAGCGCCGGCGCCGTTTGGACAAATGGCTCGCCGCCTGGCGGTCCGCCTCCAAAGGCGCAATCACCATCGACCCTGTCTTCATCGCCGTGCGCGACGCAACCACGCGCTTTTCTATTCCAATTTCGCTTCTCGATGAGCTCGTGGCCGGCGTCGCCCTCGACCTCGACTCCGCCCCGGATGGCGCGCCCGAAACCTATGAGACCTTTTCCGATCTCTACCGTTACTGCTACCTCGTCGCCTCCGTCGTTGGCCTGGTCTCGATCCGCATCTTCGGCTACCGCGATCTGCGCGCAGAAAAGCTTGCCGAGGAAACCGGAATCGCCTTCCAGCTCACCAACATTCTCCGTGACGTCCAAGAAGACGCGGCGCGCAACCGCGTTTATCTGCCGCTCAAGAATCTCGCGCACCACGGCGTTTCGCTCGAAGCGTTGCTCCATCACCCGCCCGCCGCGCCGCCTACGCCCGCCGAGCGCGAGCTATTCGCCGCCATCGCGCGTCTCGCCGAACACTACTACAGCCGTTCGCGTTTTCTGCTCCCTTTGATCGACTCCACCAGCCGCCCCGCGCTCTGGGTTCTGATCTCTATCTATCGCGCATTGCTCAAGCGCATTGAGCGCGCGGATTTCGACGTCTTTACCCGCCGCGCCTCTGTACCTCTGTGGCGGAAGCTCGCCATCCTCGCCGTGGGCCTGGTCTGGACCGCCTGGGCGCGCATCTTCGGCTAGAATCCTGTATCGCGGACTTCCGCATTTTCGCCTGGAACCCAGTACCGCCGGCCTTCCGGCCGGCTGTCGTGCGGGCGTCCTCGCCCGCACCTCGAGCGCGGATTACAGGGCATCTAACTTTGACGCATCCCTATGCGTTACCCTGATTCGGGGTACTTCCCATGCGCTCTCGCTCCCTCGCGCGCCTGTTCACCGCCGTCTCACTCGCCCTCACCTTGGCATGTGCCTCGCGCGCGGCCGCAGGGCAGGGAACCGGCTTCAATCCCGCACTACCCCTCACGCACGTCGACAACGGCTCCAACTCCGAATGGGCGCAGCGTCAGCATTATGTTGTCCTGGTCTCGCTCGACGGTTTCCGCTGGGACTATGCCAGGCGCGACGCCGCAACGCATCTGCTCGCGCTCGGCAAACGCGGCGTCTGGGCTCCTGAAGGCATGGTCCCCAGCTATCCGTCGCTCACATTTCCCAACCACTTCACCATGGTCACCGGTCTTTATCCCGAGCACCACGGCATCGTTGCCAACCGATTCCTCGATCCCGCCAGCGGCCGAAAGTTTATCTACAGCGATCCGGCCTCCGCAACCGACGGCTCCTGGTACAGCGGCATTCCCCTCTGGAGTCTCGCCGAAAGCAAAGGAATGCGCACCGCTTGCTTGCTCTGGGTCGCGTGCGAGGCCCAGATCGCCGGCTTCCGCCCCTCCTGGTACGCGCACTTCGACGCCAATGAGCCTACGCCCGAGTCGCAGCAGGCGCGCATCGACAATACCGTCGCCCTGCTTCGCAAGCCTCCCGCCGATCGTCCTCACCTCATCGCCATTTATTTCTCCGAGCCTGACCACGAAGGCCACAAGTTCGGTCCCGACGCGCCCGAAACCCGCGCCGCCGCGCTCAAGATGGATTCGATCGTCGGCAAACTCGAATCCGCCCTCAAGTCCACCGGCCTTCCCATCGATCTGGTCATCGTCAGCGATCATGGCATGATCAAGACCGAAGGCGATTGGATCGACCTTGATCAATTCGCCGACCTCAGCGGCTTTGACTCCGTCGGCCCGTTTCTCTACGGCAAGACGGAAGACGATCGCGTCCGCGTTTACAACCAGCTCAAGCGGGTCTCACCACAGTTCGTCGTCTATCGGCTCAAGAACGTTCCCGCCGATCTAAACTTCAATCAGAATCCGCGCGAGGGCGACCCGGTTGTCATTGCCACCGGTCCCTATGCCATTCGAGCCCACGCTGCGGAAGCCGGCGAAGAATCTCATCCGCCCACTATCGGTATGCACGGCTTCGATCCGCACCTGATTCCACAGATGAAGGCCATTTTCTTCGCTGCCGGTCCCGATCTCACGCCCGGAAAAACCGTCGCGCCTTTTGAAAATGTCAATCTCTATCCGTGGCTCGCCCACATGCTCGGCCTCAACGCGCCCAAGTCCGACGGCAGCCTCAACATTCTCTCGGGAACGCTCCGCGATCACGGCATCGCACCTGCAGAAGCGCCATGAGCAGCGCAGCCAAAAGTACCGCCGGCGTCTCGCCGGCTGTCGTCCGGGCGTCCTCGCCCGAACACGTCCGTCGGCATCGATCGCGGGTGCCCCAGGTCTCGATTCTGAGATCGGAGAATCCGTTTCAAAGAAGCACGAAGTATCAGGGCGCCAGTTTCCAGCTTGCAGACATAATGCCTCTACGAAGCACGAAGTGTCAGGAAACGAGTTCCCAGTTTGCCGACACACTGCCTCGAAGAAGCACGAAGTGTCAGGAAACGAGTTCCCAGTTTGCCGACACACTGCCTCCAAGAAGCACGAAGTGTCAGGAAACGAGTTCCCAGTTTGCCGACACACTGCCTCGAAGAAGCACGAAGTGTCAGGAAACGAGTTCCCAGTTTGCCGACACACTGCCTCCAAGAAGCACGAAGTGTCAGGAAACGAGTTCCCAGTTTGCCGACACACTGCCTCGAAGAAGCACGAAGTGTCAGGAAACGAGTTCCCAGTTTGCCGACACACTGCCTCCAAGAAGCACGAAGTGTCATGAAACGAGTTCCCAGTTTGCCGACACACTGCCTCCAAGAAGCACGAAGTGTCAGGGCACGACTTCAGTCGTGCCGTAAACGCAGCAAGAAAGATGATGGGGCTTTAGCCCCCGTAGGATGCATTCAACGCGAGGGAAAGGAACCAATGACCACAGTTCTCGGCATCGACGGCGGCGGCACCCACACGCGCGCCTCCATCGTTCGCGGCGACCAAGTCCTCGCCTTCGCTGAGAGCGGCTCCATCAAGCGGCTGCGCGTCGGCGCCGAAGCTGCCGAAGCCAACCTGCGCACCGTGCTCAAAGATGTTTATGCCCAGGCCGGAGTCACCGAACTCCGCGCCGCCAGCTGCGGCGTCGCCAGCGCCACCATGCCCGGAATTACCGAGTGGATCACCGCGGTCTTCAACGATTTTCACGTTGCGCGCTCCGAGGTTGTCGGCGACCATATCATCGCCCTCGACGCCGCATTCCGCGGATGTCCTGGAATTCTTCAAATCGCCGGCACCGGCACCAACACCATCGGTCGAGCGCCCGGCGGCGCACTCGAGTCCGCCGGCGGCTGGAGCTCGCGCCTCGGCGATGAAGGCTCCGGCTACTGGATTGGCCTCCACGCCATCCGCCGCGCACTCAATGCCTACGACCGCGACGAGTCTACTCAAATTCTCAAAAAAGTCGGCGAAATTTGGGGTACGCCCACCCTGGATCAACTCATCAACGTGGGCGATGGCGCGCCCGCGCCCGATTTCGCCGCACTCGCCCCCGCCATCAATGAACTCGCAGAGTCAGGCGACGCGGTCGCCATCGGCGTCCTCGGTCAGGCAGCCGCCGACCTCATCGCCAACGTTCTTCTCGTTCGCTCAAAGCTCCGCCGCAAGCACGGAATCGAAACCGAAGTTCCCGTCGCATGGACCGGCAGCGTCATCGGAAAAATGCGTCTGGTGCGCGAAGCGTTCTTCGCCGGCCTTCACGTCGCCGTGCCCGCCATGCCCGTCGCAACAAGCGAAACCGTCGCTCTCGAAGGCGCAATCTGGCGTGCCCAGCGACTCGCCGAGCAGGCAGTCTAGAATGTTTGAGAGGAGCTGACCGCATGAAAAACAACTTTGGCACCGGTGTAGCCGTGGGACTTGCCGTAGGAGCTGGGATTGGAGTGGCGATCCACAATCTTGCGATCGGTATGGCCTGCGGATTGGCCCTTGGCACGGCTTTCAGCGTCGCATTCAACAAACGCAAAGGGGCTGATCAAGCAGATCAGCGGTAGTCCGGCGCCGTAATTCTGAACTGCGAACGATCCACTACTCCCCATTCACGATTGGCTGCTCTCCGTCTTCTTGGTCCCTTGTTCCCTCGGTCCCTTGGTCCCTGCTTTATCTGTACTTCCGCAGCACTCCCAGCACCCGCCCCTGGATCGCGACTTGCGCCGCCGGAACGTAAATCGGTTCCATCTCCAGGTTCGCCGGTTGCAGCCGCACCTGATTCCCCTCCGGGTAAAAACGCTTCAGAGTGGTCTCCGCGCCGTGCACCAGCGCCACCACAATTTCCCCATTCCGCGCCGTCTTGGTCCGCTCCACCAGCACATAGTCGCCGTTGATAATGTGCTCATCGCGCATGGAGTCGCCACGCACTTCCAGAGCAAACACATCGCGATTGCCCACCACATCGGCCAGCGAAATGGTCTCCGAGGCTTCCATCGCCTCCACCGGCGACCCCGCCGCAATTCGCCCCGCCAGCGGCAGCTTCAGGCTCGACCGCGTCCGTGTCCCCGGCGGCACCACATCAATCGACCGGCTGCGGTTGTGCACCCGGTCCAGCATGCCCTTCTTTTCGAGGTTGGTAATGTGCTTGTGGACGGTGGCCAGGCTCTTCAGGCTCATGCCCCGCGCAATCTCTTCAAACGAAGGCGAATAGCCATTGCGGCTGACAAACGCCTCTAGAAAATCCAGCACTTCTTTCTGTCTTCGTGTGATGGCCATGCGCGCATTATAGCGAATAAAAAGCGAACCGCAACAATCTTCTCGCCAATTGTTTACTCCTTGGGAACCGACAGACCGCTGGCCCAATCGGGAACGACAAGCTGAAAGCTGCTCGCTGACGGCTGAGAGCCGCCTTTTCGATCCCTGAGACCTGACCTCTAAGCCCGACGCCTGCCCCGGCCTCGCGCCTAATCCAGCAAAACCACGTTCAGCAGCGATTTATGCACCTGGATCCGGTCGTTGTAGCTAATGAATCCGAGCTTGCGAAAGCGATTCATGAAGAAGCTGACGCGCGACCGTGTGGTGCCGATCATATCCGCCAGCGTGGCTTGCGTAATGGGAGGAATGAAGGTCTCCGGTTCGCCCGGCTTGCCGAACTCCGCCATCAGCAGCAGGATCCGCGCCAGCCGCTTTTCGCTCGAATTGAAAAGATGATCGACAAGATCGGCCTGGATGCGCATGCTGCGAATCAGCAGAAACTTCAAAAACAGATCGGAGAATTCGTGCTCCTCGTGCATCACGCGAATCATCTCGTCCCGGCTGATCTTGAGCGCAGTACATGCGTTGACCGCGGTCGCCGTGGAAAGGCGCAGCCCGGGCACCGCCGCCAGCGCGCCCTCACCCACAAATTCCCCAGCGGTAAGCAGCGTGATCGTCGCTTCCTTGCCTGCTTGCGAGACGACCGTCATCCTGGCCCGGCCCTTTTGAAGATAGAAGACCGAATCGGCCGGATCCCCTTGTGAAAAGAAGGTCTCTCCATTCGCCAGCCGCACAACTCTTCGGCCCAGTCCAGTGCTGGCTAGAAACACTGCTGCATCGAATGCCGGCTTTTCAAGCGCAATCGTCATTGACACCTCCCGGAGAAAACACGGCCCGTTGACCGCTCCGGATCGAGAGAGCCCTATTGCTCAGACATGCCCCTTCATAACCGCTAAGGTCAGGATACCTCGTGCGCCTCAGTGCGCAATCAGAAAGTGACGCTGCGCATGGGTAGAAAAGGTGAGTTCTCTATGAGGAAATTCATTACGTTAGTTGCGTTGTTCGGTCTGGGAGTGGCAAGTGCCTCCGCAGCGGAGAATCGCGAAGACGTGCGCAACCGGCTCGACAATGCGACCTTGGTGCTGCACCAGATCATGGCCGCACCCGATCACGGCGTTCCGCAAGAGGTGCTGGAGCATGCCAAGTGCATCGCCGTCGTTCCCCACATGATCAAGGGCGGCCTGGTTTTTGGCGCCGAGAACGGCAGAGGCGTTGTCACCTGCCGCACTGCGGGCGGATGGAGCGCGCCAGCGTTCTTTGTCATCACCGGCGGAAGCTGGGGCGCGCAAATCGGCGTTGAAGGCGTGGATCTGGTCATGATCTTCCAGGGCGACAGAGGCATGATGCGCCTTGAAGATGCCAAGTTCCAGCTCGGTGCAGATGCCTCCGCGGCAGCCGGCCCCGTTGGCCGCCATGCCACAGCTGATACCGATTGGAAGTTGAACACTGAAATCCTGACCTACTCGCGCGCCAAAGGCCTCTTTGCCGGACTCACACTGACCGGCGCCGATGTTCGCCGCGACGATGATTCCATGGCCGCCTTCTACGGGCTCGACGTCTCCACCCACAGCGTCCTGCGCGGTGAAGTGGCGACCCCGCACTCTGCCGACCGATTTATCGATGCCGTCAGGGATGCCAAGGCTCAGGCGATTGCATCCAACTAATCGCTGTTCCTGAACTCGGCGTTTGCGCCTGGGCCGGCTTCCCCGTCTCAGGCGTACCCAATCAAGAGAGGTGTCAAAATGCTTTGGGCGATCTTCGTAATCCTTCTTGTCCTGTGGCTTCTCGGCTTCACACTGCACATCGCCGGCGGCCTGATTCACATTTTGTTGGTCATCGCGTTGATCGTTCTGGTCATCAACCTGGTCTCCGGTCGTCGCGCCGCTCTATAGGCACTCCATCTCCGGCCTTGGGCTAACCAGCCTGAGGCTGGAATTGCCGTCGTCGCGGCCGTTCTCCCAATTGGCAATTGCTGTTGCCTGTCTCGTTGGCCCCACACCCCTGCCTTCGGCCCTCCCCCAGCATCACTCCGCCGATTCCTAGGTGCGGCCCTCCAACTCTCCGCCTCAAGCAATGCACCCATTCCGGCATGTGAGCCCAATTGCTCAGACACTCTCGCCGCCCGCGACTATCTTCAGCCTTGTAAGGGTCGATGATGGCCGGTCCCCAGCAATCCACCGGATTCATCGCGGTTATTGAAACCCCTTATGTAGGCTGCTGTTGCCGGTCTTGTCTTCACGGCGCCAATGCATCCCACCTGACCCAGGGAACCGCAGACACCTTAAAGGGGGGTCTTCTATGCAAGGAATCAAAACTCTATTCGCTTCAGCAGCACTTCTCACCGGCCTCGCTTTTGCGCCGGCAGCCCAGGCGCAGCTTGTCATTGACATCGGCGGCCCTCCACCAGTCTGCTCCTACGGCTACTACGGATACGCGCCCTACGCCTGCGCCCCCTACGGCTATTACGGGCCCGGCTATTTCTACAACGGAATCTTTTTGGGCATGGGACCCTGGGGCGGATGGGGCTATAGCCACGGATGGGGCGGACATCGCTTTGTCGCCGAGGGCGGCGGACGTTATCACGGCGGCCCCGGCCCCGCTTCGTATCGCAGCGGCGGCGCACGGCCCAGCGGCGGTCATGCTGCACCAGCGCGTGCCAGCTCACCGCGCCCATCGCAAGCCAGGCCTTCCAGCGCGCCCGCTTCGCACGCATCGGCTCCCCGCGCATCAGCTTCGCACGCAGCTCCCAGTGGCGGCGGATCGCACGGCGGCGGTGGTGGCGGCGGACATGAAGGCGGCGGCGGATCACACGGCGGCGGTGGTGGCCACTAACCTGCAAAGCAGTCTCAACTCGGCGCGCGCTCTTTTCGGGCACGCGCCGCATTCGTTTCCTCTGGCGCTCAGTCCTTGCGGCCTCGCGCCGAAACCTACTCACACGATCCACACCTAAACCAACTCGCACCCAATTGAACTACGGAGTGATCATGTCCAAAGTTACTTCCATCGCTTTCGCAGCTCTCGCAGCAGCCTTGTTTTGCTCCGCGCGCGTCGCGCCGGCCCAAGTCTCCGTCTCCTTCGGAGTGGAGCCTGTCTGCCCCTACGGCTACTACGACTACGCTCCCTATAACTGCTCGCCCTACGGCTACTACGGCCCCGATTGGTTCCAGGGTGGAGTGTTCATCGGCGCCGGCCACTGGTACCGCGGCCCCGCTCACTTCTTTGGCCATGTCGATAACCGTTATGACCCCCATCACGGCTACCGCGGACCGTACCCGCAGCGCGGCGAAGAGGCCTTCAACCACTTCCACGGCAACGAGGCGCGCGATGGGCGCGGCCACGCAGGCCACGGCGATCACGATGCGCGCGATGAACATGCTCTCCCCGGCTATCGCGGCGGCGGCGGACATGGCGACGACCACCGCTAGCCTGCAATGCGAATCTCAACTCGGCGCGCGCTCTTTTCGGGCCCGCGCCGAATTTGCGTCCACCATCCTGTGTCATCCCGAGCGGAGTCCGCGACGCGGACGGAGTCGACAGCCTGCCCTGGGCGAGTTCGACCTTGCGCTCGCACGCCCGCCTTGTTCCCTTGGTCCCTGTTCCGTCATCCCGAGCGGAGCGGCTTGGGCCCCGTGATCGCAACGCGATCATGGGTAAGCGGAGTCGAGGGACCTGCTTTTGTTCTTTTACGAATCGGAAGGAGCAGGGGCCTCCGCCGGTTGCGGAAAAACTGCTTCGGAAAAGCACGAAGTGTCAGGGCACGGATTTATCCGTGCCGCAAGCCAAGCAAAATGAGAGCGGCTTTAGCCGCCGAGGCACGGGTTTCTCAGCTTTGACGACTCTTCCGGAGCCCCTTCAGGCCCCTGAATCTGGACCTTCAATGAGCGGCTTTAGCCTCGGGCCTTTCGGTCGGTAATCTTTCGGACACTGTCCGTTCGTGCGGCTCGATCGACCGAAACCCGTGTACGCTTCAATCAATCACCAGACCCCTTCCCCTTAACCGCAATTGACTTCCCCACCTGTTCGATTCTTCCCCTAGGTAAACCAAAATCGCCCCACCCAATGAGTCTGGTTGTAGCCGGGAGGAATCCCGGCTTTTTCGATTCGCTCCAGACCCTGTGTTCCTCGAGTACCACAACGATCAGATATTTCGCCACCGCGCATAGCGCCTACCGATTCCGTGAGCCAATCTTCGCTTTGTATCAGGGCTCGGCTTTAGCCGTGCCGTAGAAAGTGTGTGTAGAGGTCGCCCCACTCCGCGAGCCAACCCTTGCTTTGTATCAGGGCACGGCTGGTAGGTCGGGGATTCATCCCCGACTGCCGCAATCCACCCACCCATTTCCGAGAAACAAAGTACGCGGCGAAGCCGCGCTTAAACCCACACCCCAACCCACCACAAAAGAATGGGTGCCCCATGTCCCGATTCTGGGACGTGGGATAGCACGAACCCAAACCGACAGGTCTTGTATCAGGGCACGACTTCAGTCGCGCCGAACACCGCCCGCCCATTTTTCAAGAAATAAAGTACGCGGCGAAGCCGCGCTCAAATCCACTCCCAGCGCGCCCACGAGATCGCGGGACCCATGCCGACATCTCGGGACTAATCGGTTCCTCGATGAGTAACTCTGCGACGATGCGCTCGTTGAGCGTCAGGCCCGTTTAAGGCGATTTCAGGTGGCCGTTCGTATGTTGGCTGGAGCTTGACGTTCGATCCACTTCATAAACGAATATGGATGTTCTTGAAGCCGCAGTGAATCCGGAAATTGTCGCTCAGGAAATCCACTCAATAAGAAAAAGTCTTCCAGGCACCGATGAGTTTTGGCGTCCCGCCGGTTTTACCCAGTAGCGAGGAAAGAAATGAAGGATCAATCAAAGACAAACATGAAGACGATGCATGGATTGAAAGCGCCCGCGCAGATCTTTATTGGCAGATGGACACCGAGGACCTTGTTTTCGCTTGAGGTGAAGCCGTATCGGTATGGCGAACTGCGCCGTTTCCTCGGTGACGTCTCCCAACGAATGCTCACCAGAACTCTCCGCAATCTCGAATCGACTGGATTAATCAACAGGCGCGTAGCGGGATCGAAGTCCATTGCTGTCGAGTACTCCCTCACCAAAGCGGGAAAAACCATTATCGCGCCACTTCGAGGCATGTGCCGCTGGGCAAAGCGGTATGGCAAGGTGGTGAGTGCGGACGTGCTCCTTCCGGCAAAAACAAGCGAGAACAGTTAGCAGGTCCAGGGCACATGGATGTTCCTACTTGCGCGTGGATTGAAGAACTGATAGGGTGCATCTATTCAAGCCGGCCCAAGAAGCCGGCGCCCCATCATCCCCGGGACCAGACCTGAGCGCTGAAGGCTCTGTTGATCATCCCGCCCGCCGCAAGCTGCTCAATACAAATACCTTCGTTGATGTTCCTTTGCTTTCCGTCCCCGCATTTTGCGTGGGCTCGATCGACGATTCGCGCAAGTGTAATCGGCGCCCCCCAAAAAAGAATTGCCAAGCACCGATGAGTTTCGCCTACCCCGCCGGTTTTACCCAGTAGAGAGACAAGATCGGGCCGGCCAAGGTCAGCCCCAAAAGGAGATCATCATGAACATCGCACAGAAAACAGTCCTGATTACCGGCGCAAATCGCGGCATCGGCCACGCACTCGTCCTGGAAGCGCTCCGGCGCGGAGCAAAGAGAGTGTATGCAGGAACTCGGGGAACGCTCGACATCGCCGACGAACGGGTGACGCCGCTGACGCTTGACGTGACCAGCGCTGAGCAGATCGACCGTGCAGTGAGCATGGTGCGCAGCCTCGACGTCCTCATCAACAACTCCGGAATCGCTCCCTATGACGATCTGAGTGACGCGGCCGTCATCGAGCAAGCCCTTGCTGTCAATTTCTTTGGCATGTACAAGGTTTCGCGGGCGTTCCTGCCGATGCTGAAGCGCTCCAAAGGAGCCATCGTCAACAACCTGTCGCTGCTGGCGCTGGCGCCGTTGCCGCTCACTCCCAGCTACTCGATTTCGAAGGCTGCCGCGTTGAGCATGACGCAATCGCTGAGGGCGCTCGTGGCAAATGAAGGCGTGACGGTCCACGGCGTCTTCCTGGGTCCTATCGACACCGATATGAACCGCGGTTTCAATATCCCGAAGGCGTCACCCGAGTCCGCAGCGGAGGGCATCTTCGACGGCTTGGCGAACGGCGAAGAGGATATCTTCCCTGACCCAATGTCCCGTTCAATCGCGGACGGCTGGCGCAATGGCGTAGCCAAGGCGTTCGAAAAGCAGTACGCGGGCTTCGTGCCGGAGAGCGCCGCGGCTGTTGCGTAACCACCGCCGTTGTTGCGGCCAAAGGACAACTTCCCATGAAGAAAAGAAATAAAGAGGAGCAAGCCATGAAAAAGCAGGACTTCACAACGTCATTCACGGTTGACCAATCTCCCGATCAGGTTTTCGCAGCCGTCAACAACATTCGTGGCTGGTGGTCGGGAGAAGTAAGCGGCGACACCGCCAAGCTTGGCGCGGAATTCACTTACCGCTACAAGAACATGCACAAGTCCGCGCAAAAAGTGACGGAGTTTGTTCCCGGAAAGAAAGTTGTGTGGCATGTTACGGACGCCGAACTGACCTTTGCCAAAGACAAGACTGAATGGATCGGAACGGACATTGTCTTTGAGATCGCCAGGAAGGCCGGCGCTACCGAGCTCCGCTTTACGCACGTGGGCCTGGTTCCTGCATTTGAGTGCTACGGCGGTTGCTCAGGAGCATGGGCAGCCCTCGTAGAAGGCAACCTGCGCAATCTGATCACAACGGGCAAGAATCAGCCGGATGTGTTCGCGTAAGAGAGCAAAGAGACCGGCCGGCGTGCGGCAATCACTCAACCGAATCTTCAACGCAGGAATCTTCAGCACCTGAATTCTCAAAGAAGGGGAGGAACCATGTCGAATCAAAGTTACAGCGCGATCATTTCGGTGGACCAAACGCCGAAGGAAGCCTTCGATGACGTCCGGAACGTTCGTGGATGGTGGTCCGAGGAGATCGAAGGCAGCACCGCCAAGGTCGGCGACGAGTTCAGCTACCACTACCAGGAGCTCCACACATTCACAATGAAGCTCGTGGAGCTGGTGCCCGACAAGCGAGTCGCCTGGCTCGTTGCCGACAACCACTTCAGCTTCACCAAGGACAAGACTGAGTGGAAGGGCACCAAAGTTGTTTTCGATATCGCGAGAAAGGACGGCAAGACTGAGATCCACTTTACGCACGAAGGCCTTGTCCCCGCCTACGAGTGCTATAGCGTTTGCTCCGATGCCTGGGGCTCGTACATTCGCGGCAGTTTGAAGAGCCTGATCGCGACCGGCAAGGGATCCCCCAACGAGAAAGACACTGTCGAAAAGGTGTAGACCGAGCCAGCAGAATCTGTGATTGAGCATCAAAGGTTGAAAGTGACGACTCGAAATGAGGAGGGAACTATGTGCCCAGTATGCATCGCAAACGCAGCAGCAATGGTCGCCGGGGCCGGATCCACGGGAGGAGTTCTGGCGGTTTGCATCGGCAAGCTGAAGAGATTTTTCACAGCGAATCGCCCCGGTCTGTTTCAGAGAGCAAAGGAGAGATAAGATGGCATCGAGCAAAGAGAGTGAACGGGAAAATGGAAAGGAGCATACCGCGATGAAGACACCCCCGATCGTATCGCAGCAGGAGTGGGAGGCTGCGCGCCAGCAGCTGCTCGCAAAAGAGAAGGCGTTGATGCACGCCCGTGACGCAATGGCCGCCGAACGCCGAAGGATGCCGTGGATGGCTGTCGAGAAGCAGTACGAGTTTGACGGACCCAATGGCAAAGTAAGCCTGCTCGATTTATTTGGAGACCGCCGTCAGTTGATCGTCTATCGCGCCTTTTTTGAGCCTGGGGTTTTCGGCTGGCCGGACCATGCCTGCCGCGGCTGCTCACTCGGCGCCGATCAGGTATCGCACCTGGCCCATCTGAACGCCCGCGACACCACTCTCGCCTGGGCGTCGCGCGCACCGCAGGCAGACATCGCGCGCCTGAAGGCGCGAATGGGCTGGGAGATGCCCTGGTACACAATGACTGACAGCTTCGATGTTGACTTTGGCGTGGACCAGTGGCACGGGCACAACGCCTTCATCCGCGACGGCGACAAGGTGTTCCGCACATACCTCATTAACAGCCGCGGAGACGAGGCGATGGGGACCACCTGGAGCTACCTCGATATGACGGCGCTCGGCCGCCAGGAGACCTGGGAGGACTCGCCAGAGGGCTACCCGCAGACTCCGCCGTACAAGTGGTGGAACTGGCACGACAACTACAACTCCGAGACCTCGCCGGATCCGCTGTGGATCGATATCATCACCGACCCTGCAGGAGCCGCCATCCGACGGCGCGAGGCAGAAGAGAAAGCGTGTAACTGCGGGTGAGCGCGAGACTGAAATATGACGCCCCCCCAAGAACTTTGTCCGCGAGGTCTACAATCGAACCCAATGGCGATCGAACCTGCCAACGCCGGAGAAAACCAAGCCTTCGAAAAGCTCGCCGAACCGTTCCGCCGCGAAATCAAGCTGCATTGCTACCGGATGCTCGGGTCCCTGCATGAAGCCGACGACCTCGTGCAGGAGACCTATCTGCGCGCCTGGCGCGGCTTCTCGAGCTTCGAGGCGAGCGGCTCCGATGAGAGTGGATCATTTCGTGCCTGGCTTTATAAGATCGCCACCAACGCCTGCCTCAATGCGCTCGAAGGCCGCAAGCACCAGCAGCGATACCTGCCCGACCAGCTTGGTCCCGCCAGCCCGCCGAAGCTCGAAGGCGGTCCGGCGCTCGACGTGCCCTGGCTCGAGCCGTATCCGGATGCAAACCTCGATCCGGGCTCTAATCTCGATGGCTTCGCCGACGCCGCGCCGAATCCTGAGGCGCGCTACACGGCGCAGGAGTCCGTGCAACTCGCTTTTGTCGCCGCCATTCAGCAATTGCCGCCGCGACAGCGCGCCGCGCTCATGCTCTGCGATGTCCTCGGCTGGGCATCGGCCGAAGCGGCATCTCTGATCGGCAGTTCCACCGCATCCGTCAACAGTGCATTGCAGCGGGCAAGAGAGACGCTCTCCGAGCGCTACTCGGACCGCCGGCCGCCGCTTGAATCCCGGCCAACTCCCGCGCAACAAAAGCTCCTCGGCCGTTATCTGCAGGCCTGGGAAGGACACGATGTGGACGGCTTTGTGGCAGTCCTCAGGGAAGATGCAACCGCCGTCATGCCGCCGTGGCTGCAGTGGTTTATGGGGCGCGAGGCCATTCGGACATTTTTTACCGCAGCGTGGAAGACCTGTGGCGGCCTCCACCTGGTGCCCACATCCGCCAATGGACAGCCGGCCTTTGCCATTTATGAGTTCTCCGGCGCAGACAAGCGCTGGAATGCGCACTCCATCCATGTACTGACGCTTGAGAATGATGCGATTTCTGCAATGACACTGTTTTTGGATCCCTACCTCTTTCAAGACTTCGGGCTTCCCCAGTTCCTGCCGGATGACGCGAACTCTGGATTGGGAAAGCATTCGCACCACTCGTAAGCAGCGCTCGATTGCACATTGCTGACGGCGCGCAGTGTTCGGCTGCGATGATGCATACAAAACGTCATTCCAATTCTCCACGCGAGCTATTAACCCAACCCACTCATGGAGCGCCGTCCGGACCAGATTCAGAAGATTAATACCGGGAAACGCCGATGCAGTTAGGAAAGACGCCCGCCAACTCCCCTTTGCAGCCTTTCGCGCAACCCCCTCCGCGCCCAATTTCCCCGCAGCCCACTGAAAACACTCGATAAATTTTTTTTTGAAGTTTGCCGATCATTATGCCCGTTTGGCGCACAATGGCTCCATGACCGCTGAGCGGTCAACGGTTTGCGACTCAATGGCCAGCCGTCGTGCCATCGATCGCGGATGGGGCCCATGCTAAGTCTTTTAAAAGGCTAAGGTTGCGTATAAGCCCTTTGGAATCATCGGGTTACAGGACCAACCAAAAGGTACAAGTCATTGACAACAAATGCTTTACCTGCAAAATAGGGGGAGGGGGGTAGGAGGGGGGTACTAAAAGATAAACAGCCGCCGCGAAGCAGCCCGAAACCTGACCCCTGACACTGGTCACCTGTCATTCGTCTTAGAATGACCCCATGCTGCTCGAGACGTTTCCCGTCGGTCCGCTGGCCTGCAATTGCACGATTCTGGGCGACGAGGAGACGCGCGAGGCCATCGTCATCGATCCCGGCGACGATGTGAGCCGCATCTTTAAGCGCCTGACCGAACAAGGCCTGAAGCTGAAACAGATCCTGGTGACGCATGGACACATTGACCACGTCGGCGGGGCTCTGAAGCTAAAGCGCCTGACCGGCGCGCCGATCTACCTGAACGAAAACGACCTGCCGCAACTCGACATCATGGATACGCAGGCCGCATGGGTCGGTTTGGCAACCCCGCCGGAAACCGCTCCGCCGGACGAAAGCCTGGCCGAAGGGCAAGTGGTCGGTTTGGAGAATTATCCGGCCAAGGTGCTGCACACGCCAGGGCACACGCAGGGTTCGATCTGCCTGCACTTCGCTCCGGTTGGACTGTTGATTGCCGGGGACACGCTCTTTGCCGGCAGCATCGGCCGCACCGATCTGCCGGGCGGCAACTTTGGCCAGATCATGGCCTCGCTGCGCTCCCGCCTGTTGGCCCTGCCCGACCAGACCCGGGTGCTCCCCGGCCACGGTCCGGCCACCACAATCGGCGACGAGCGAGCCTCCAACCCCTTCCTGAAAGTGGGGGGCCGTTTCACACAAAATAGTTAGGCCGGGGGACAAAGAGTGCAAACGCTACAGAATGATTCCTATCAAAAGTTGGCGATTAAAATCAATGATTTATAGGTATTTGTTCAAGAGATTGTTCTTGTGCTCACCCATTTTTGTTACGCCCGTGATTCGTTCCCAAGTAGTTAATCAGCGTTGCAACTCCGTTACTGAATTCTGGCTCTGGCGCGAGCAAGCTCAGGACCAGCCAACCGCTCTCCGCCATCCCGAAAAAGTAGCCCGGATGAACCCAAACGCCACGCTCAAGCAGGTCGAGAACCGCCTGCTCATCCGGCTGAACGGCAGGAATCCGCAGCACCGCATACCATCCGCCTTCGACCGCCAGCCGCTGGATGGATTCGACGGTTGCGACGGCCCGGTCGAGCGCGGCCAGGTTGGCGGCAACGCGCTGCCGAATCTGCTGCTGAATCGCGCCGCGGCCTTCGAGCCACGCCGGAATCGCGAGCTGGATCGGTGCGTTCATGGAGAGGAACGTGTCGGCGATGACCTCAAGCCGCGCGAGGGCGTCGTCGGCGGTCTCGGTGCGGGCTTCCTTGCTGCTCGGACGCGTGACGACAATCCAGGCCGCCTTCATCTGCGGCAACCCGGCAATCTTGCTGAGCCCGCTGACCACGTAGACCGGAACGCCAGCGATTCCCTGAGCAAAGGTCTCGGCCTTCGCGTCGAAGCTATAGTCCAGAAAGACCTCGTCGACGATCAGCGATAGGCCGGACTCGCGGCAGAGGAGCGCCAGCTGCTCGGCTTCCCACGGCTTGGTGAAGTGCCCGGTCGGGTTGTTCGGATGCACCAGAACGATGGCCCGCGTTTGCGGAGTCATGGCGCGGCGGACGCTCTCGGCGTCAATCTGCCAGCCGTTCTCATAGACCAGCGGCGCGGCCCTGAGCCGTACATCGTCGAGGTCCGCCAGGAAGTCGAACAGCGGATAGCTGGGCTGCGGGATCAGAACCTCGTCGCCCGGATCGCACAGCAGCCGGAAGAGAAAGCTGTAGGCTTCGCTGGTGCTGGTGGTCAGCACGATCTGATCGGGATGGAGTGCGGCACCGTGCGCGCGGTAGTAGGCGCAGACGGCCTCGCGCGCGGAGAGCAGGCCTCTAGGCTGGGGATCGTAGTGGAGCGCGAGCGGATTGGTGAGCGCGGCGAGGAGAGAAGCGGGATAGGCGAAGCCGCAGCGCGTGGGGTTCGAGGCTGTCAAGTCGGCGAGGGGGAGGCGGGCCGCGAGGCGCTCGCGATGGGCCCGCGCCAACTCGTTCTCCTCGGTGTTCCAGTTGGTTCGGTGCGAGAAGGGCATGGAATTCAACTCTGTGGACAGCGCGGATGATCCATCGGGCCGTCGGTTTCGATCGTGCACAATGAATGAAGCGCCTCTTCAAACGATACATGGCAAACCGAGCTGGAAGACAGGCGCGACCGGAATGAAATGGTGAGGTGACGTTGGCTCTGCGCGCGGTGATCTTTGACTACGGAAGAGTGTTGACCGGGCCCCCGGACCCGGCGGCGTATGCGGAGCTGGTTCGCATCAGCGGACTCACAGCCGATTGCCTTGACCACTTTTACTGGGCAGATCGGCAGGCTTACGACGAAGGAAAAGTGACGGGTGCGGGCTTCTGGCGAAAGATTGTGCACGATGCGGGTCTTTCGTTGGGGGAATTGGAAGTCGCACAGCTGAACCTGTGGGATGCGCGGATGTGGACGCGCGGAGACGCTGAAATGCTGGCGTGGCAGCTGGCGATCAAGGAGCGCGGATTGCTGACGGCCATCGTTTCCAACATGGGGGACTTTGTGCATGAGCACATGGTGCGCGAATTGGATTGGCTTTCGCGGTTCGATGTGCTGGTGTGGAGCTATCAGCTTAAGGTGGCGAAGCCGGCCCCGGCTATCTATCGCGTTGCCCTGGAGCGGCTGGGAACGCGACCCGAGGAAACACTTTTCATCGACGACAAATCGGAAAATGTCGATACGGCCGTGGCGATGGGAATGCAGGGATTGATTTTCTCGACTGTAGAAAAGCTGCGCTCGGACATTGTCGCGTCCGGCCTTGATGACGAATTGCCGTTGCCGTGACTCGGTAGGCGGTTCACGCTGATCGCCTGACGCGGCGTGACGATCAGTCGCCGGTCATGAGTCTCTTACTGCCGATGTGGTAGGTGAGGCCCATGGAGGCGTTCATCACGTCGAGGCCTGGATTGACGGGCACGATGAAGGCATCGGAAAAATGATAGTCGCCAAACAGGCCGAGGCGCAGGTCGAAGCGTTCGTTGATTCGGACCTGGAGACCGACGGACGATTGCAGGCTGAGGTTTTCATAGGTGGTCCGGTTTGAAAGCGGCTTTTGCGCGAAGACGAGTATGCCGCCTTTCGCCATGAGGTAGGGCTTGATGGCCTTTCCATCGCGCCAGAGCCAGCGAATTCCAATGGGAGCGATCTCGACGCCGGGCACGGTCTTGAAGGTCGAAGTCAGGGGGGTACCCCAGATGTTCATTTCTGTCGGCTGGTGCAGCAGAACCATGGGCATGATTTCGGCAACCCAATCGACGCGCGAACCAAGCAGATGGCCCCAGGTGTGGCGGTCGTACTCGATGCCGATGTCGTACATTTTGCAGTCCTCGCCGGACGCGAAGATGTGGTAGTGGCCGTAGGAGACCAGCCCCTCAATGGTGAGGTCGCGGGCCGGCGGTGGCTTGCGCGGCGGTGGAGTGGGCGCGATGAGCGGCGCGGCGCCCGGAAAAGCATCTAGAGCAGAATCGGCAGTCAAAACGTTTTGAGCAGAGGTTGGCGGAGCAAGGCAAAGCGCTGCGATGACGCCAAGAAGCGCGAAGCTGAATTTGCAGAAGGCACGCAAGCGGCTGAACGGTGGGTTGCAAAGAAAGCCGCATCGTCTATACGCCATGAAAATGCAACCTCATCCTGACGCTTTCGAGCAGTTTCACGAGCTGAGCGACTTGCCTAACAGAGAAAGCAGTATGGCCGTAAGTCTACCGGTGCGAGACGGCGCTGACAAGCGATCGGTGCGAGCGGTTCAAGGGTGGTGGATGCTGTTGGGAGGACGATCGCTGAAGGGTGCGGAATCACCAAGCGCGAAGAGTCTGGCTGGAGTTACGATGCCGTGCCCAAGCCTACAAGATTCGCGGCAATGATGATGATGACAACGCCGGCCCAGAGCAGGCGGATAGGCCGGCTCTGAACGCCTGCCCATTCACCGAGGGCGAGGCCAACGAGCGCGCCGCAGAGGACGTAGCCGCTCATGTGGAGCATCCAGTTGACATAGGCGATGCTCGCTGGGATGTTGGCTTCTCCCCACGCGTAGAAGAAGAACTGGAAGTACCACATGATTCCGCCGGATGCGGCCATCGCGCCGTTTTTGAGGAGCACGGCGCCGGGTTGCGCGAGATCGGCACGGAGCGAGAGATCGCGTTTAAACGCGAGCCGCAAAAAGCAGTAGCTCATGTTGACGACGGCGCCGCCACCCATGATGAGCACGTAGCTGGGCAGTCGGGCGTAGAGAGGATTGACGCCGACGGCGAGCGCAGCGGCGCGGATGGGAGTGGCGGCATCGAGGGCGAAGGAAAATCCCGCAGAAAAGATTCCGCACAGGACGGCGAGCAGGAGGCCGAGCGTGACATTGAAGTCCTTCACCCTGGCGCCGAGTTCGACTTCTTTCTGGTGGCCGGCATAGGAGACGATGGCGACGCCGATGAGCGCGACAATGACACCGGCCATGCTCCAGAGGCCGCCACGGGAGGCGAAAAGCACGGTGAATTGCCCGTGCATGAGGGGCGGGACGAGAGTGCCAACGACGAGTGTGACGCCGATGGCGACGCCGATGCCAAGCGACATGCCGAGGTGGCGCATGGTGAGCCCGTAGCTGACGTTGCCCACGCCCCACATGGCTCCAAAGAGCGCGACCTTGAGCATGAGGGTGGGGCTGAGCGACGCGTAGAACGCGTGAAAGCTGGGCAGCAGGACGAAGCTGAAGGCGAGGGGAAGGAGGATCCAGGAAAAGAAGCCGGCGACGGCCCATGTGGTTTCCCACGACCAGCGCTTCACTTTTTCAATGGGCGCGTAGAAGGAGGCGGCGCAGGCGGCTCCGACCATGTGCCATCCGATACCGGTAAGGACTGCGATGGGCATTCGGGCTCCATTGGAAATTGGCGCGCGGGCAAGGGAAAGCGTAGCGGGTGCGCACGGCATTTGTACAGCCAAGAAGGATAACCTTCCAGTTTTTTGAAACGCATTTCTTACGCCCGCTGACGCGGGCTATGGGTGGTTTGCGGCGTGTTCCCCGGTCTGGCGATCGGGGTTAGCATATTTCGGCCGCTTTGCGGGCTTGTTCGGCTGGACGCGGGCGGTCCGCCAAGGCCCCGCGCCGCTACACTCGAATGATGGCACTGCAGCTCTATGCGGCGACGACGAGCGCCGGCAAGCTGCGCGACTTTCGCACGGCCGCGCAGGCATTTTCGGTCAGCATCGAACCGCTTCAGGGGATTGAAGGGATCTTGCCGCCGGAAGAGGACGGCGACACATTTTTGGCGAATGCAGCGACCAAGGCTGTTTACTATTCGCGGTTCGCGCCCGGGGAGCTGGTGGTCGCGGACGATTCGGGACTGGAAGTAGACGCGCTCGGAGGCGCTCCGGGAGTTCGCTCGGCGCGATTCGCCGCCGACACGGGCCTCGTGGATTCGCCCGACGCGAACGACAACACGGACGTGTGGAACAATATTCTGCTGCTGCAGAAGATGGAGGCGTTTCCGGCGGAGCTGCGCACGGCCCGATACCGCTGCACGCTGGTTGCTGCGCGCGATGGCGAGGTGGTTCAAGTTGCCGATGGATCGGTGGAGGGAATGATTCTGGATGCGCCGCGCGGCACAGGAGGATTCGGCTACGATCCGGTGTTCTATTTGCCGAAGTTGGGAAAGACGATGGCCGAGATCGATCTTGAGACGAAGTTGGGGTTGAGCCATCGCGGACGGGCGATTGCAGCTCTGCTCAAGTTTCTGAAGTGAACTGCTAGCCTGATGATTTCGCGGATTTACCGGGCCGGCCGCGCAGTCGCAAAACTAAATAAGCAATCGGCCAGAGCAAGGCGCCAATCGTCGCGTATAAAACACAATTCTCAACGATTGCGACAGCGTAGACGAAGGTGATCGTTGATGCCGGTTCGGGCGCTGGACCTTCCAATCCAAGGAACATCAACGAACTCGGCCACAGTGTCGCTTCTCCTCCAGCCCCATATGGGGAGACGTGCCACCAAAGGAGCAGTCCTGCCGGAACAGCCAAACCGAGAGCAGCAAAGGCGAGCACCCATCTCCAGAATCTTGGCATTGTTCACATGGAGGGAATCTTACGCCTGCCGGATCCGCACCTTGACGGACCTGACGTCGGCCTCGAATAATGCGTGTGAACCAAAGCGCGAGTTTCCGTCTCTCAATGTAGGACCGCGCGGACGAACGCTGCTTCGGCCCGCACCTGCACCCGCAACTTGGGGGTCCGACTGGACCCCAGGAGCCAAATTCTTCATGGCAACCGTTCAACCCGCCGCGCCCACACATCAAGTTCGCCGCGGCGTGGAACCTCTGCGCGCGGGGCAAGGCACCAGCTTTATCTGGCGCAAGCTGCATTCGCTGCTGGGCATTGTTCCCATCGGAGCTTTTCTACTCGAACACTTACTTTCTAATTTTGAAGCGCTGAAGGGGCCGATCGCTTACGGCGAGCAAGTGAAGTTTCTCAATGGCCTGCCCCTAGTGCGCGTGCTGGAGTGGGTTTTTATCTTCCTTCCAATTCTCTATCACGGCATTTATGGCGTTTACATCTGGCTGCGGGGCAAATCGAACATTGTTTACTACCCGTGGGCGGGGAACTGGATGTACCTGGTGCAGCGCTACACCGGCTTGATCGCGTTTGCCTATATCGCGTATCACGTGGCGACGCAGCGCTTCATGGGAGCGAGCTTGCCCGAAAATCCCGGCATGGCATTCGCCAAGGTTCAGCATGAACTTGCCAATCCCTGGATTCTTGCGGTCTACGTGATTGCGATGATCGCTATCTGCTGGCACTTTGCATATGGCGTCTGGCTCTTTGCCGCCAAGTGGGGGATCACGCCGGGAGAAACTGCGCGGCGCCGGTTCGGCTATGCCTGTGTTGTGCTGGGCGTGTTGCTTGCGGGTATGGGACTGGCCAGCATCTGGGCGTTTGTGGGGCCGAAGTACTCGAATGCGCCAGACAATGTGCCGCTGAGTTACAAGGTGTCAGGTTTCAGGGATCAGGGATTGGTCCTGAGGCAGCATGGACGCTTGATTGTCCCGGCCGGCGAGTTGGACGTACACACGAGCACCGTTTCCTGAAACCTGGAACCTGAAACCGATCGAGGAAAGACATGGCAGCACCCAGGATCATCGTGGTTGGCGGAGGGCTGGCGGGGCTTGCGGCGGTCATCAAGATCGCCGAAGCCGGGGGGACGGTGGATCTGTTTTCCATTGTGCCGGTGAAGCGCTCGCACTCGGTCTGTGCGCAGGGAGGCATCAACGCCGCCAAGAACCTGAAAGGCGAGGGCGACACCACCGCGCAACACTTTGACGACACGATCTACGGTGGCGACTTTCTGGCCAACCAGACGCCGGTGAAGGCCATGTGCGAGGCGGCGCCGGCGATCATCGATCTGCTCGACCGAATGGGGGTGCCTTTCAACCGCACGCCCGAAGGGCTGCTCGACTTCAGGCGTTTCGGGGGCACACTCTACCATCGAACGGCATTTGCGGGTGCAACGACGGGGCAGCAACTGCTTTATGCGCTCGACGAGCAGGTGCGGCGCTACGAACACGAGGGCAAGGTCAACAAGTTCGAGGGATGGGAATTTCTCTCCGCCATCATCGACGGGAAGGGAAATGCGCGTGGCATCGTAGCCATGAACCTGCGCACTATGGAGCTCAAGGCGTTTGCGGCCGATGCGATCATCCTGGCGACTGGCGGCGTCGGCGCGATCTTTGGCAAGAGCACCAACTCGGTTGTGTGCACAGGATCCGCGCAGTCGGCGATCTTCCAGCAGGGCGCGTACTACGCCAATGGAGAGTTCATCCAGGTGCATCCGACGTGCATACCCGGCGAGGACAAGCTGAGGCTCATGTCGGAGTCGGCGCGTGGCGAGGGTGGGAGAGTGTGGGTTCCGCGGACGCCGGGCGACAAACGCGCGGTGAAGGCGATTCCCGAGGCGGAGCGGTTCTACTTTCTTGAGGAGTGGTATCCGAAGTACGGCAACCTGGTGCCGCGCGACGTGGCTACGCGCGCCATTCACAAAGTGGTGTACGAGCTGGGCCTCGGCCTCGACGGGCAGCCGATGGTTTATCTCGACCTTACGCACATCGACCGCGAGACGCTTGACCGCAAGCTCGGCGGCATCCTCGAGATCTACGAGAAGTTCGTCGGCGTCGATCCGTGCCTGGAGCCGATGAAGATCTTCCCAGGCATGCACTACACGATGGGCGGGCTTTGGGTGGACTTCAACCAGATGACCAATATTCCCGGCATCTTTGCGGCCGGCGAGTGCGAATACCAGTATCACGGCGCGAACCGGTTGGGCGCGAATTCGCTGGTGAGCTGCATCTTCGGAGGGTTCCGCGCGGGACCAAATGCAATGCAGTACGCAAAGAGTGTTCCCGCAGTGGAAGGCGATGGCGGAGCTGCGGCGGAAGTGGCGCGGCAGGCGGAGATCAACGGCAAGTTGATTCGCAACGAAGGCGGGGAGAATCCCTTCAAGCTGTGGCGGGAGCTGGGCGAGACGATGACCGAGCACGCGACCGTGATCCGCTATAACAAGGACCTGAAAGAGGCTGATGGCAAGATCTTGGAGCTGCTTGAACGCTACAAGCGCGTGAACCTGAGCGACAAGAGCCAGTGGGCGAACACGAGTTTCGCATTTGCACGGCAGCTGAAGAACATGCTGGAGATTTCGCGGACGGTTACGCTGGGCGCGATTCTGCGCGACGAGTCACGCGGCGCACACTACAAGCCGGACTTTCCGGATCGCAACGATGAGCAGTTCCTGAAGACGACGAAGGCAAGCTTCACCGGCAGCGTGGAAGGACCGAAGTTCGAGTTCGAGGAAGTGGATACGCAGTTCATCAAGCCGCGGCCGAGACGGTACGACGCGGCGAAGTGACATCGTTCGTGAAACGAACGATGTCATCCTGAGCGAGTCCGCCGCGGCGGACGAGTCGAAGGATCTGAAGTAGTTTCGAAACGAAAGGGATCATGGCGACGAGGACAGTCACTTTCGAAATCAAGCGCCAGGCCAGCCCCGAGGCGGCGGCGGTGTGGGAGCGGTTTGAGCTGGAGTGGCGGCCCGGGATGAACGTCATCTCCTCGATGATGGAGATCGCACGGAATCCCGTGACCGCCGATGGCAAGCCGACGACGCCGATCGCCTACGACTCGAATTGCCTTGAAGAGATTTGCGGGTCGTGCGCGATGAGAATCAACGGCAAGGCGCGCATGGCTTGTTCTGCACTCGTCGATAATCTGGAGCAGCCGATCAAAGTCGAGCCGCTGACGAAGTTTCCTCTGGTGCGCGATTTGCAGGTTGATCGTTCGGTTCTCTTTGAAAATCTAATGCGAGTCAAGGCCTGGGTACCGGTCGATGGCACCTACGATCTCGGTTCGGGGCCGCGCGTTTATCCGCAGGAACAAGAGGCGAACTATCCGCTTTCAAATTGCATCAGTTGCACCTGCTGCATGGAGGTTTGCCCGCAATTCAACGATGTGACGGGCTTTGTTGGCGCCGCGACCATCGCCCAGGTCAAGCTGTTCAACAACCATCCAACGGGCAAGGTCTTCAAAGAAGATCGCCTGAGAGCGCTGGCCGGCGACGGTGGCATCCAGGAGTGCGGCTTTGCGCAAAACTGCGTCGAGGTCTGCCCCAAACAGATTCCGCTGACCAATGCCATCTCTGACGTGGGCCGCGACGTGATGCTGCAAAAGACGAAGGACTGGTTGAAGAGCTAAAAAAGCAGCGGCGCTAGCGGCGCTGTTTGCCGGATGCCCGTCGCGGCGAAGCCAGACCCCCCCGCCCCGAACGCTGCCAGCGTGACGCCAGCTGACCCGAGAATCCTGTCTGGCTCGGCTACCGGGGCGTGTGTCCCCTCAAAAAAATAAACCCAGATATTTGAGGTTAAACCGTTTGTTTTCAACGGCTTGTACTTTCGATCATTTCCGCCAAGTCGCTGATTCCAAAGGGTTTATCTTGTAAATACGTCCATTGAAAGGACTTACGGGCCAGTTTTGGGCTCGAATTGTTTTCTTCGACGGCTCCAATCGCCGTTCCTCGATCTCTGGGACCATTGTGCGCCAAATGGGCATAATAATCGGCAAACTTTGAAAAAGAATTTGCCGAATGTTTTGAGTTGGTTGCAGGGAAAAAGCAGGATGAGGGTCTTGACGGCGGGTGACGGTGGAGTGTGCCATTGGGCAGGTTCGCGTGCGCTCGGGCGCAACATTGCGGGTTGGCAAGTGGTGAGATTGACGACTGTGGTTTCCCGCCCAAGCGGAGCTTGGACGGGGCACTCTCATATCTCGATGGGTTGAGATGGCGAAAGGGAAATGCAGATCCTTCGTCGCCGATGAGGCCGGCACCTCAGGATGACAAGTGGTGGTGGGGTTCGTGGTATCCCAGGCCTCAAAAGCGAGATCTCCACCCCACGGACGAGGACCTGTCCGTGGGGATCCCGGACCTGGGGCACCAGTGAGTTGTGATGAGTGGATCTCGCGAAAGGCAACCGTTGATGACGGTTTGCTTGTGCCATCCCGCCGGGGACGGGAAGGAGCATCTAAGGGTCTGTGCCTAAGCTGTGAAAAGCCATGGCTCAAAAAATCTGATCCCGGAGGAAAGTGCCTTGAGAGGGAAACCGATTGCAGAGGGCTCGAAAAAGATTACGCGCGAAAAGTTGATTGATCTATTGAATGAGGACTTGTCGCGCGAATACCAGGCGATCATCGCCTACGTGGTCTATTCGCAGGTGATCAAGGGCGCTGCGTACATGAATATCGCGGCGGAGCTTGCGGTGCACGCGGCGCAGGAATTGCAACATGCGCTGATCATCTCCGAGCAGATCGACTATCTGGGCGGGATGCCGACGGTCGAGCCGAAACCGGTGAAGACCTCAGAGAAAGCCACCGATATGTTGCAGTTCGATCTGGACAACGAGACGGAGACGATTCGGAACTATCGCCAGCGCGTTCGCCAGTGCGAAGAGCTGGGCGAATTTGCGATGAGTGAGCAGATTCGCCAGATCCTCGTGAATGAACAAGACCACCAGATTGCTTTGGCGACGGCTTTGGGCAAGGATGTGCCGAAGAACAGCGATTAGCGGCGGTCGTGCTATCCCAGGTCTCAAAAGCGAGACCTGGGGCACCCCATCTTTTGAGCTGGATTGAAAGAGGCGGATGGGGGTTCGTGGTATCCCACCTCAGGCGCAAAGACAAAAGTGCGCCGAAGGTGGGGCATCCGGTCTTGATGGAATGACAATCGCGCCGCGCTTATTTCAGTTTGGAAGCATGGAAGGAGATGCGGACGTAGCCGGCGCGTTCGATTCCGACTGGTGGCTGGTTGGGGTCGCCGGTGCCCCACTCGTAATGATGGGGCTGGAAGAGATTTTGCCCGACACCCTCGATGAGGAAGTTGCCGCCCAGCGGACGCGAGAGATGAAGGTCGGCGGTTTGGTAGGCCGGAACTTTCTGCGCGGGCAAGGCGCTGATGAAGCGATAGGTCTGATCGAAGTGAAATCGACAGGGAAGATCGATCATGGCCTGCAGAACGACTTGATGTTTGGGGGAAGATCCGCGATAGGTGCTGACGGAGCCCGAATCGCTTGGGTTAGAGGTGGCTCCGTTGGCCGCAAAGTTGGAGTTGAGGAACGAGTAGGCGAGATTGAGCCGCCACCTTGACGTGATGGCCACCTGAGGGGCAATCTCAAATCCGGAGGCGGAGCCCGAGATCTGGTTGGTGTATTGAATGGTGTAGTAAGTTACGCCGGCCGAATGCGTAATCATGTAGGGACTGAAGCTCTGCAGCTGGCTGTACTGATTCCAGAAGGCTGTTGCATCGACGTACAGGTGCTTATTCAAAGTTCCGCGATAGCCGAGCTCGTAGCCGAGAACATCTTCAGACTTGAACTGGTGATCGCCGAGCAGCTGGATGACCAGGGTTGGCGTCGCCGCCGAGAGAACGAAGTCCTCCTCAAGATCGGAGGGGGTAGTGACGGAGCGCGTGATGCCCGCCCAGAGCGACTGCCGATCGCTGGGTGACCAAATGACGCGGCCCGACGGCAGAACATCGAAGCCTGTGTAGTTGTTCTGTTGCAGCTTGGCGCCAAGGGTGAGCTCGACGGTTTGGCCAAGGCGAATCTCGTCCTGCACAAAGCCGGTGTAGATGTGGTCCGTTGCGGAGGGCGGCACCAGGCCTTCGCCGGCAACCTCGGAGATAACGTTGTAGGGGCTCCAGCGAAAACCGGCGCCGACGGAGATGAGGTGCGCGGCGGCCGGCTTGAAGCGGTCGATGAAATCGAGATCGATGGTGTCGCGCGTCTCGCCGAGGAAACCGTGGGTGCGGAGCGTGCGATCGAAATAGGCTTGCGCCGACAACCCGGTGCCGTTGGTCTGGATAGTTTGATAGCGGAAGTTGAGGTCGCCGCCCGAGGTCTGATCGTTGCTGACCGCGGTGCCGACAATATGTGGCGATGTTCCCTTGTAGAGATCGCCCTCGAGCATCATCTCGGCGGTGCCCTTGTCGTGGTCGATACGGAATCCAAGGCGCTCCTGGTGCCAGGTATCGTCGTTGATTCCGTCGGTGTGGTATTCGTGGGCGCGCTCGAAGCCACGGCCAAAGATGCGGAAGCTCGTGCCGCCCGTTCCAGCGCCAATCTGCAGATCGTCGATGGTGTGGTCCATATTGCCGGCGAGGGCGGAGGCCTGCACGCCCTTAGAGTCGGCGGCTTTGGTGGTGATGATGTTGATGACGCCGTTGGCGGAGTTGGGTCCCCAGATGGTGCCGGCGGGTCCGCGAATGACTTCAATCCGATCGATATTTTCGACGGGCAGATCCTGCACATCCCAGTAGACGCCGGCGAACAGTGGCGTGTAGACGTTGCGTCCGTCGATGAGGACGAGGACGGACTTGGAGAAATTGTTTTGGAGGCCCCGGATGCTGACGGCCCAGGTGGTGGAGCTGAGGCGGCCGACTTCGACGCCGGGCGCGAGGCGCAGGGCATCGGGGATGGTGGTGACCCCGGAGCGGACGATCTCATCGTGCGTGATCACGTAAAGCGCGGCCGGGGTGTTGTGGAGAGGGCTCGGCGCCTTACTGAAGCTGGTGACCTCGACTTCGCCCAGTTGCTCGAGGGTCATTTGCTTCAGGTCCTGCTGGGGAGCGTTATCGGCCATTTGATTCTCGGTTTGGCCGTTGGCGATCGGATTGGCGAATGCGGAGGCGGCAGCCAGCAGAGTGAAGCACACTGAAAAGAGCAGAGCCAAGACTGTGGATTTGGCGGTGCGGGGAAGCAGGCGAGTCGACATGGCAGAGGTGGTGAGGTGGGGGGGGACGGCAAGTGGTACGCAGGGAAATGCGCGCAGAAGGGCACACTGGGTTAGATCTGTCTCAACGCGCTCGACCAATCTGCAACCTCAAGGACTTGGCAACGCAAGCCCGCTTGTGTTCGCGGGGGGGGGGGGACACCATGGAAACACTAAAACGTTTGATGCGGCTGATTTGGGCTACGGTTGCCCGTGAGACGGAGTTTCATTTCGGCTATTCTCCGGGGGTTTGTAGGGAAGGCTGAAGCTGAAACGAGCACCCTGGTCGACCGACCCCTCCGCCCAGACCCTTCCACCGTGGCGGGCAATGATGCGCTGGACGGTGGCGAGACCGACGCCGGTTCCGGGGAAGTCGACATGGGAATGCAGGCGCTGGAACGGCCGGAAGAGGCGGTCAGCGTAGTTGGGGTTGAATCCCACACCGTTGTCCTGAACGAAGAAGACGATTTCGTCGGCAGTTTCGCGGAAGCCAAATTCGATTTTGGACGGGTTGCGCTTGGAAGAATACTTCCAAGCGTTTCTGAGGAGATTTTCGAGCACCAGCAGAATCAAGCCTTCGTCGGCAATGGCATGCGCTCCGGGGCTGACTGTGACCTTCACCTCGCGGTCGCCCTTCTCAGCCATTAACGGATCGAGAATGGACTGAACCATGTGGGATATATCGATGGGACGGTAATGCAAAGGCGAACTGGCGGCGCGGGAGAGATTGAGAAGGTCATCGATCAAGGTGGACATGCGGCGTGCGCCGTCCATGAGTTTTACAGCCAGTTTGGCGGAATCGCTGCCGGACGGAATTTCGGCGGAGTTCTGCAGCAGGAAACCGAGATTTGTAATCTGCTGCAAGGGGCCGCGGAGATCGTGGGCGACGGAGTAAGAGAAGGCTTCGAGCTCGCGATTGGCGGCCTGGAGTTCGGCGGTGCGTTCCTGAACCTTTTGCTCGAGGCCGCGACGGGATTCCTCAAGAGCATAGTCGCGTTGCTGAATCTGCTCGAGCATTTCATTGAAGGAAGTGATGAGCAACGAGATTTCGTCAGAACCGCCCGGCGATTGGGCGCGGATGGCGTAATTTTTTTCGCGGGAGACGACCAGTGCGGTCTGGGCGAGAGCGGTCAAGGGCTTGGAGATCAGTCTCCGGATCGTCGTAGTGGCAACCAGTGCGATGATGAAGCAGATGATGAGGATTCCGGCTGACAGCAAGCCGAACTGGCGCACGCGATAGGCCACATCGGTGGTTTCAGCGAGGATGTAGACCGAGCCGACTTCAGCATTCTGGGACTCGATGCGGCGCCCGTATAGAATCTGCTGATCTCCGAAAGACCAGTAGCCCGATCGTTCGCCGGACGCAAGGCGCGGTGTGAGTCGAACGATACTTGAATCGGGGCGCGCGAAAGTCGCAAAGGTTTGCCCGTCTTTGGTGTAGATCGCGGCGGCCAGCACATGCGGCGATCCGCGCAAGGCGGCCAAAGTGCTTTGCGCAGCCTGGGGGTCGTCAAACAAGAGCGGGGCTACGCAGTTGGAGCCGATGATTTGGGCCTCGGTATCCAATTCCGCCCGAAGGCCCTGGCGCAAGCTGAAGAGGTCGTAAAACACGAACGAGATATAGGCGAGGAGCAAGGCCGTGCCGCAAACGACAAGGTTCATGCGCGTGAGCCGGCTGGCGATTGACTGGCGGATCGGACGGCTCATGGCTTCACCTCGCTCTGCGGGGCGCCGGAAACGGAAGCAGCGACCCTCAACAAGTCGGAGCTGAGAACGAGGTGGGTACGCCTGACGGGGTCGAGGCTGACGGAAAATCGGACGTGATTCGAAACCAGCAAAAACTGAATCATGCCGCCGTGATTGAGAAAATTGGGCGCATCGCTCACGGTGAGGGTGTCGGAATTCCGAAATGCCGCGAGATCCTGCTCCATGTGCTTTTGCTCGGAAGCGGAGAAATACGCGATGGAGCAGCCGCGCGAATCGGGTTTGTCGAAATTTGGTTTTTGAAGCCGAATGACGCGGACGGTGCGGCCGTCGATTTTTTCGCCGGATGTGATGTCGTCGAGAGAGCCTCCGAATGGATCCTCGCCGAGGACGCAGATATTGAAATCGGAGGCGGATTGGGCTCCCGGTGCAACACGCATGAACTTGCCGAAGTTGAGCAAGTAGGCGGCTTTCACGGAGTATTCCGACAGGCCGGATTGAGCCAGAAGCGGTCCGCAGGACATGAAGAGCGCCCAGAACAAAGAGATAGAGAGAGAAGAGCGGCCGATAGGAAAGCGCGAGGTGCGCTTGATGGGCCAACCTGTTGTGCTCGCCGCTTGGGTTTCAACCTCTCTCAACGTCTTGGGACCTCGACAGCGAAATGGTGACAGCGAAACGCGGAAGGATTGCGCGCCGGAAGAGTCAACTTCGCGGCTGTCTTACAGGTTTCTCTTACGGGTCTGACTTACGGGTCTAGCTTACTGATTTCCCGGGGCCGAATCTCCGGCATTGTCGGAAGCCATTAATCTTTGAAGAGTGTTGAGCAAGATCTCGGGCTGGCCTTTGCGGACAAATTCCGAGGCGAAAGGTTGAATGTCCTCGGGCATGGTCCAAGCATCGGAGAGCACAAGAATCCGAGCCTGAGGATACTTGGCTTTGATTTCCTGCGCAATCACGGGAGTTGTTTTGACGGAATTCAACCGGTAGTCGAGAAGGATGGCCGCAATTTGGTCTTCCGGCAAAGGTTCGGGTCCGGAAAAGTTCACCAGCACCGGGACGGGAAGATAGCCGGCGCGAGCGACGATCATGGCGTAGATTTCGAGGTGAGACGGATCGTCGTCGACAATCATCACCCGCTTGCCTTGGCCTTGACTGTGCTGCGCTTGTTTCATTCCTTCATGAACCCCGCTTTGCGGCTGCCGTCGAACGGTCAAAGTACTGAATCGATGATCCTGAGCCAACAGATTAGCATTCCGGTCAAGCCGTATTCATGAGAACCGTAAAGACCGGGAGGAGCTAAAAGCCATCTGGGTGCAGGCAAGCAGAAACGACCCTCCTCAGCTGCCGGACGCGCCGGTAGGGACCCGTGTGGGGGAGTTGCCGCAGGACTACGCCGATAAGCGCACTATTGCACGATGAGCGTGACTGCTCCTGTGCTGGTGGCCTGGTGGGTCTGATTTCCGCCACCGCCTCCGCCGCCCCCACCTCCGCCGGACCCGCCGCCACCTCCCTTTCCACCGCAGCCGGAGATCGTCGCGGTGAGCATCAGGGCAAACGCAAAGCAAGCCATGGGGCCGATGCCGCGAGAGGCCCATCTTTTCCGCGCAATCGCCAAAGGCAACAGAAGAATGGGCAGAAGTACAAGCGCTGTGGCTGCTCCGGGCGCCGTTTCAGTAAAGACGACGGCGATTTGATAGGTCCCCAAGGGCGTTGTGGTGGATGTGGTGATGGTGAGTGCGCCCGTGAGTGCATAGCTGCAGGTGGCTCCCGGGGGAAGATTGAGACACGCGACCGAAATGTTTGTCACAGTTGAGGGCAACGTGACCGGGTAACTGGCCGTAGAGCCCGGATTCACAGAGACTGTGACGGTGGTAAAGATTGGCGGGGTTCCTCCCGCCGCACCCACGTCAAACTGCAACGCAGCGGATGTGCCGCCACCAGGCGCCGGGGTATCGACCGTGACGGCGGTCGTTCCCGCAGTAGCGATCTGCGCCGTCGTGATCTGGCCTGTAAGCTGGGTTGAATTCACAAACTGAGTAGCAAGCGCGGAAGTGCCCCAGTAGATCGTGGACTGTGCCGTGAATGCCGATCCGTTGACAGTAAGCGTGAAAGCCGCATTGCCGGCGATGGTATATACCGGCGAGAGGCTGCCGAGGACGGGAGCCGGATTCGAGGGATTCTGGATGGTGTAGGCCGCCGAAGCCACGGCGCTAGTGGAATCACCGCTGGCTACGGCGATGGCTTGCAGAGTTTCAGAAGAGGGGATCGGGAACGAGCCTGAGTAGAGATTCGATGCCGTGGTCGGCGTGGACCCGTCCGTGGAGTAGTAAATGGCGACTCCCGCGGTCGCATCGGTAATGGTCGCCGTCTGCGCATTCGTGTAGCTTCCGGCAGCGGGCGAGATGGTCGGCGTGGCCGCCACCAACTGCGAAGTCACCTCAAAAGGAACATTGGTTTTGAGCGTTGCGCTCGGGGTCGTGACCTGGACGGAGCCTGTGACGGCGCCGGCTGGTACGGTGGTTTGGATTTCGGAGTCCGAGACCACGGTGAATGTTGCCGCCATGCCGTTGAAGCTGACATCCGTGGCGCCGGTCAGATTGTTGCCGAGAATGAAAACGGGCGCGCTCACGCCGCCCGATGTGGGAAGCGTTTCAACAAATGGGCTTAGCCCCATCGAGAGAGTGAAGACTGTGCCGTCGCTGCTTGTCCCCCCATTGGGCGTGGTTCCATAGAACGTTCCGCTTGTCGCTTGCAAAAGGCCGCTCGGTCCTCCGCCGAGAGCGGGCGAACCCGTGAAGCTGTACAGCGAGGTGAAGACACCGGCGGGAGTGATCTGGAAGATGGTTCCCGCACCGTTGGATCCGCCGCATGCGGTGGTTCCGTAGAGGTTGCCGTCGCTGGCCTGGATCAGTACTGAATCGGGAGTCGCGCCGTCCGCACCATCAAAGTTGTGCAAGGTTATCGGTGCGCTGCCGAGAATCATTTCGAAGATGATTCCGTCGCCGCCCATACCACCGCTATCGTTGCAAGGCGAATTGCCGACGTCCATCCCGCCTCCAGCCGTTGTACCGTAGAAATCGCCGTTGGAGGCCTGCACCAGCGCATCTGGGTATGCTCCGTCGGCGCACGACTTTTGCGAGCAGAAGTCGTAGAGCGTGGTCAAGACGCCCTTTGGAGTGATTTTGAAGATGGTTCCTCCCTGAACGAACATGGTCGCCCCCGGAGGGAGACCACCGCCGCCGTTGAGCGTTACCCCATAGAAGTTGCCATCTGCGCCTTGCACCAGTGAGCTGGGACCGAAACCATCTTGGCATCCAGGTAATGGGCAAAAGCTGTAAAGGGTGGTCAGGCCGAATCCAGGGGTAAATTTGAAAACAGTGCCGTAGCCATCTGGAAATGGCTCCTCGTTATTAGCGCCGCCGATGGAGGTTGTTCCGTACAGATTTCCGTCCGTGCCCAGCATCAAGCCACCGGGACTGGCGCCGTCGGGCCCGCTGAAGTTATATAACGTGGTCAACTCTCCGTTCAGCCCAAACTGGAAAATTGTGCCGCAGCCGCCCGTTTGCATGATATCGATCTGGCATGTGTCTAAACCACTCAATGCGGTTGTGCCGTACAAGACGCCGTCGGCGGTTTCGGCCAGCCCGCTGGGCGCGTCGCCGGCAGTGTAGATGGTGTGGCAACAAAAGCTGTTCAGCGTGGTCAACGAGCCCTGGGGGGTGACATCGAAAATTGTTCCAGAGGTCGTGGTTCCGCCCTGGTCGGTGGTGCCGTAAAGTTCCCCGTTGGTGGCCTGAACCAGGGGCGCATTGGGGTCGCCCCCGTTGGCGCCGGTGAAGTTGACCAGAATGGAAACGGTGGGTGTCTGTGCCGGGAGAAAGACCGAGCAGGCGAGCAGAAGCGCGGCGACGGATATGCCGCACATCCGGTTGGTGAGGAAAGAGTCTTGCGTCATGATCTCCGATCCTTTTGTGTTGATGAGGCCCGACGCACGATTGGAGTGCTGTCTGGACCCGCATGGCTTCAGATCCCATGAGACTGCCGTCTCGAAACGGCGGGACGGTCAAAGCATCGGACCTGCGCGAAACCGAGGGGAAGACCCAATTGCTGCGTGGGGAAGTGGTTCGGTCCACATCTTACACCCGTGCCCCGGCAAGTCTCCATCATGGCACGGGGATAGGCCTCATTGCGAGGTCTGCGCTTTGCAAGGAATCGCGCGCCGGATCGTGGCTGCTCAATCGCCGAATTCGAGGTTGTCGAAGCGGCGCCATTTGTAGATGGCGATGGAAACGATCCAACTGAGGGCGAAGAGGCCGACGATGAGATAGCCGAGGGTTCCGAAGTTGGAGTTGAGGCGGAGAATGGCGGCGAAGAAGCTGCCGGTTAGATGGAGCTGATCGGCGAGGAGTCCGAGTGCCTCAATGCCGCCGACGACAAGAGCAACGACGACAGAAACGAAGGTGATGGTGAGGTTGTAATACAGTTTGCGGACGGGTTTGATGAATGCCCAGCCGTAAGCGCCGAGCATGAGGATGTTGTCGGTGGAGTCGATGAGCGACATGCCGGCGGCGAAGAGGATGGGGAAGACGAGGATGGAGCCGAGTGGAAGTCCGCGGGAGGCTTCAGCAGCGGAGATGCCGAGGAGGCCGATTTCGGTGGCGGTGTCGAACCCCAGGCCGAAGAGCACGCCGAGCGGATACATGTGCCAGCTGCGGCGGATGATGGCGAACATGGGCCGGAAGATGCGGGCGAGGAATCCGCGGTTGGCGAGGAGCAGATCGAAGTCTTCGTCAACGTAGGGCGCGCCGGCACGGACGCGGGTGAAGGCGCGATAGATGGAGGCGAGAACGACGATGTTGACGATGGCGATGGCAAAGAGGAAGAGCGACGAAACAAGAGTGCCGATGAGGCCGCCGATATCGCGGGCCGCGCCGATGTGATGAGAAAGGGCGCGGTGCTGCAAGGCGAGAGCGGCGGCGGCGATCAAGACTGAGCCGATGACCACGATGGTGGAGTGGCCGAGCGAGAACATGAGGCCGACGGCGACAGGGCGCTTGCCTTCCTGCATGAGCTTGCGCGTGACGTTATCGATGGCGGCGATGTGGTCAGCGTCGACTGCGTGGCGAAGGCCGAAGCTGTAGGCGAGAAGTGCGGTGCCGAGCAGGAGCGGATAGTGGCGGAAGGCGATGACGGCCCAGAGCCATGCGCCGGCGTTGAAGAGGAAGAGCAGGGCGTAGATGCCAACGATTTTGCCGCGCAGATTTCCGGCGGCGTCGTCGAAAAGTGCGAGCAGGCGGGGCGGAGAAGACGGGACGACGGGACCGCGGGAGTCTGGGCCTCGGGACTCCGGGACTCGGGACGGCGGGGCCGGGTTGGCGGGAATCTTCATGAAGGTGCCAATTTAATAGTACGATTCTCGGATTCGAGTGAGTGTGACGGAGGACATAAAGGCAGGGAATAGGGAATAGGGAACAGGGGTCAGGGGTTCGTGGTTCCCGCCCAAGCGGAGCTTGGACGGGGCACCCCATTTCGTGGTGGGTGGAGAGGGGTGGATCGGGGTTCGTGCGATCCCGCCCTAAACGCGAAAGCGCATTTAGGACGGGGCACCACGAGTTGTTGGGAATTCCGGGCGTCGCGAGGTTAGATTCGTTTGTTGTCGGCGGTGGGGAGGGTGATGTCGGCGGCGGCGCGGCTGAAGCCGATGCGGAAATCGCGGACGGAATGGAGAGCGAAGGCGCCATCTGATGTGCGCGGAGCGGTGATGGAGAAGAAGTCGGCGCGGTCAATATCCTGGAGGTAAAACGGCAGACGGGCGTCAGGCGTAGCGTTGGCGATCTCGACGTGGGACATTTCGAGATTGCGAATGTGGCGGAGGAAGAAGCCGGAGCTCGGGGTGGGACCGAAGCGGCCGGGGTCGGGGTAGTGGTCTTTTTCCTGCTCGGGAGGAACCGCGCGCGCCATATCCTCGGTGCCGCCGCCGGTGGTTTCGATATAGATATTCGACAGCTTGAGGTCTTCAATCATGTGATCGGAAAGACCGGTCAAAATCGAGCCTTGCAGCGGCGCGTTGTGGCAGTCGAGGTTCGAGATAAGGATGCGCTTCATGCTGCCAACTTGCGTGGAGTCTTTGGGGCCGCGCAGGCGCTCACCGAGGCGCATGAAGAGAGGCCCGCTCCCCAGATCGCGCATGGTGGTGTTGGTGATGGTGATGTCCTCGAGGAGAGCTCCGTCGACCGATTCGAGCGCGTAGCCGAGGCAGCCCTCGAAGACGCAATTCGCAATGGTGATGTTGATGAAGCCGCCATTGGATTCGGTTCCACACTTGATGCGGCCCGTGCCATGCGGGCGTATGCCGGGCGGGAATTTTTTCCAGGAGCCGTCGAGGACGGTGCCGAGCTGGTAGCAGCCGGTGACGAAGCAATTCGCAATGGTGACGTTGCGCGTGGGACGAGCATAGCCGAGGGCGTAACTGGACTTGGGACAGATGCCGTCGTCCCACGGGGAGTTGACGGTGCAGTTGGAGACGCGGACGTTCTGGCAGCAGTCGAGGTCGATGCCATCGCGATCGGTGTCGATGTGGAGGTTGTCGATGGTGAGGTTATCGACGCCGGTGAGCAGCAGTGCGAAGTGGCCGCCCTTGAGGATGGAGAAGTCGCGCAACAAAACATTGCGGCAGTTTTTGAGCGCGATGGATTTGTTGCCGACGCCGGGCTGCTCGGCGACATAGATGGGATAGCCTCCGCGCTGGCCCTGGGTTGCTCCGTCGGCGCCGAAGCTGAGGCCTTTGCCGTAAATGAGGCCGGTGCCGGTGATGGAGACGTCGTGCAAATCCTCGCCCCAGAAGAGTGAGTTGTGCCAGTGGTTGTGGCCGAAGTCCTGATAGGGCTCCCAAGGCGCATTGGGCTCGGCCGCGTCATAGGTGCCGCCGTTGTAGCCGGTGGTTTCGCCGGGCTTGGGTGATTCGGCGGCGAGGATGGTTGCGCCCGCGTCGAGACGCAAATGCACGTTGCTCTTGAGGCGGATGGAGAAGCAGAGGTAGGCGCCCTGCGGAAAGTAAACGACACCTCCGCCGGCCAATGCGGCGGCATCGATGGCGCGATTGACCGCGTCGGTGTCGAGAGTTTTGCCGTCGCCGGTGGCGCCATACTGGCGGACACTTAAGGTTGCGGCGGTGGCGGAAGCGGGGTCGGGGTTTGGCGGGCCGGGTTGCGCGGCGAAGGAGACTGCGGGAATGGCGGCGCCGGCGAGGCCGAGCGAGCTGACGCGGAGGAGATCGCGGCGCTGAGGATTGAAGGGGGTCATGGAGTCCTTTTGAAGGCAGCTTCGAGCTGCGAGCTACCGGCCTCTAGCTGGTCATAGGCGCGGTGCGCAGTGAAATTCAATTCGAACCAGAAACAATTTCAATCTTGCCTGCGCAGGAATCGTAGCAGAGAACAGGGAACTGGGAGCAAGTGAAAGTAGCATTCGAATTCGGCAGGCGAAATACAAAAGCAGATCCTTCGCTGCGCTCAGGATGACACTGTCGAGGTGTGGTGCTGTCCCAGGTCTGAGAATCCAGACCTGGGGCACCCCATCTCTTGTGGGGAGTGAGAGCGTGTGGAGAGCGGGGAACGAGAGCGCAGCGATCAGTGCGCGATGAGGGCAGCGAAGATCGGGACGTAGGCGAGGAGGGTGACGGCGATTCCGGCGAGGGCGGCGAGCGCGAGGGAGTGGAAGAAGACGAAACGGAGGATGGAGCCTTCCTGGCCGTAGGTTTGTGTGGCGGTGCTGGCGACGACGACGCTGGGGGCGGCGATCATCTTGCCCATGACGCCGCCTGCTGCGTTCGCTGAGGCCATGAGCACGGGCGAGACACCAATCTGGCGGGCGGTGAGGGTTTGGAGGCTTCCAAAAAGAACATTGGAGGCGGTGTCAGAACCGCTGCTGGCGGTGCCGATCCATCCAATTAGAGTTCCAAAGAAAGGATAGAGAGCGCCGGTGCGCGCGAAGGCGAGGCCGAGCGTAGCATCGAGTCCGCAGTAGCGCGTGATGTAACCGAGTGCCATCATGGCGGCGATGGTGACGATGGTGTAGCGGATGTTGAAGATGGTGCGCACGAAGGCGGCGGCGAGGGAGCGCGGGCCGAGGCCCATGAGGAGTCCAGCGAGGATGGAAGCGAGAAAGATTCCGGTGCCGGTGGCGGAGAGCCAATTGAGATTGAAGATGGCGGCTTCAGCGGTAGGCGCGGGAACGACCGGAGGAACGCGCTGAATCGTTTTGTTGAGGCCGGCGACAGCGAATTTTATTGTGGTGTGCGCGTCAAGCGAGTTTGAAATGTACGGCAGGCCCCAGAGTAAAACGACGAGGCTCAGAACGAGCCACGGAAGCCATGCTTTGAAGATGGCTGCGCCGCTGTGGCCATGATGGCGGCGGATCTGGCCGGTGATGTCCGTCAGGTCGACGCTGAGCGTGCGGCGCGGCTGCCAGAAGCGAAGGAATGTGATGAGCGCGACCATGGTGGCGGCTGCGGCGGCGACGGCGATGAGGGAAGGGTTTGAATAAGCCGCCATCAGATACTGCGTCCCGGCGAAGGTAACGCCGGAGACGAGGATTGGCGGCCAGATTTCGATCATGGCGCTGAAGCCAGCAAAAGCCCAAATGAGCCAGAAGGGAATCAGCACATCGAAAGGCACGAGGATGGTCGCGGTGGTGCGCGCGAGAGGCAGAAGAGCGATGCCAGTGACGCCGTGCAGCGCGACGAGCGGAATGGCCATACCTCCGAACGCGACCGGCGCGGTGTTCGCGAGCAGCGTGAGGCCAGCGGCCTGGAGAGGCCGGAAGCCGAGACTGATGAGGATGGCGGCGCAGACGGCGACGGGCGTGCCAAATCCCGAGGTGCCTTCAAAGAACGATCCGAGGGCGAAGGCGATGAGGAGCAATTGCAACCGGCTGTCGGCCGTGATGCCGGTGAGGCTTTCTTGCAACGTGCGAAAGCGGCCGGTTTTCACGGTGAGGTCGTAAAGGAAGATGACGGGAAGAATAATCCAGACAATGGGAAAGAGGCCGTAACCGGCGCCATAAGCGGCGGTGGTGAAGGCGAGTCGCGCAGGCATGTGGAAGACGAACATGGCGGCGAGAAGGGCAGTGACGAGGCCGGCGAGCGCAGCGGCGTGCGCCTTGAGGCGCAGTATGGCGATGGCGCCCAAGAGAATGACGATGGGCAGCGCGGCAACGAGAGTGGAAAGTAGAAAGCTGCCGGTGGGGTTGTAGCCCTGGGTCCAGTGAAGCGAGGACGGATTGGTTTTGAAAAGGTAAATAACCGCGGCGATGAGGACGAGGAAGGCGAGAGCTTCGAGGATGAGGGGGGCTGTGTGCGACGTTTGGCGAACCGGATGGCTCGGAGTGGATGGATCTGAAGACATGAGACCTCGCGAGAATTCGGAAAATTAACGTTCGCGGATTGTTGCCACGATCAAAGAGACACATTTCGCTCCGCCGAATGAGGCGACTTCATATAGGGCCAGAAGCGCGACCAAAATGACTACGGTGAAAATGATGTGCAGATAGCCGGGTGCTGGATGAGTCATGTACTTGTCGAAGCGGTTCCCTTGGTAAGCGAGGAAGGCCTGATAGCCGAGTGTATGCCACTTAACGAGGTCTCGGTTGATGGCTTGACCCGAGAGCACGCCGAGTGCAACAGCGAAAAACAGCTTGAAAGCGTACACGGATTTCATGGGAGAAGCTTATATCAGACGGGACGAAGGACCGTTGCGGAGATGGTTATGCAATGAGGGAGCTGACGCGGGCCGATCAGATTTTTTTGAGCACGGAGGGAAAACTTGCGGGTGGTTCGATTCTAATTCCGAGAATGCTGCTGCCGTACCATACGCCAAAGTGCGTGCGGTCGCCGGTGACCAGAAAAGTTGCGCGGGCAAGGACTGCGGCTGCAATGACATGCTTGTCCTTTTCGGGCAATGGCGGCGAGGTCTCGAGCAACGGGGCGCTGCGGAAGACGAGGACACAAACGGACTCCAGAACCTGGGCGAGACGGCGGTGTTGATCGGGTAGGGGAAGATTGCGCTGACACTCTTCGAGGACAAGATTAGAGGTGACCAACTCCACATCGGGAATCTGCCAGAGACGGAGAACCTTGCTTTCAGTTTTCCATGCGGCGGAAACGAGTACGTTGGCGTCGAGGAAGAGCCTGATTCGGCGAGATGTTGCGATGCTCACTTGCGCAGGCGCCGATGGTCGATGCTGTCAGGATCGATGCCCATGGATTCAACTTCCTTGCGCGCTTCAAGATAGTCTTGCTTATCCATGGCATTGTTGAGAAAGAACTCGGCAAGACGACGCGGAGAGTAGGTCTCGACATCGACTGGTGAAACCTTTGCGGGGCGCATCAAGATTCCGTCTTCGTGTTCTTCAACCAGCATGGGGCTGCCTTCGTCGAGGCGATAGCGCTTGCGCAACTTGGCGGGGATAACGATCGTTCCGCGTTTTCCGATGAGCACAGTCTGCATTTCGGAGTCTCCGAACTTCAGAATATCAGAATTTCAACTCTTTGGAAACTGGTCCCAGCAATGACTCCGCGGGAAGGGCCGCAGTCTGGCGCCGGATTCTCAAGAGAAAGCAGGAGATAGCGCAGCGGCGGGAGCGTCCAGCTTTGCGGGCTCGACTTCGCGGCGGACGGTTAGAACGGTGATGTCGTCCTGCTGGCCGAAGGATTTGGCGGCTTCAGCCAGATTGAAGGCCGTTTCCTGGCTGAGCATGCGGACACGATCGAAGCCGAAGAGCTCACCATTGGCGTGACGGGCCTCGACGACTCCATCGGAGAGCATCAAAATGCGGTCGCCGGGATGGAGGAAGAATCGCGATTCCTCATAGTTGATTTCGCCGAGTACGCCCAGAGGCAGGTTGCCAGGCAGAGTGATCTCCTGGCTGTTGAGGTAGGGAGGAAGGTGACCGGCGTTGGCGATGATCATCTCGCCATTGGATCCGAACCAGAGGGCCTGGCAAGTGGTAAAGCTGTCGGTTCCGGAGAGAACGCGATTGAGCCCCTGAAGAATTCTTGAGGGGCTTCGATCCTGCATTCGGCGCAGCGCGCCCATCAGCAATGAGACGTTCATTGCGGCCTTGAGGCCGTGGCCGGCAACGTCGCCGATGACGACGAGCAGGCCATCGCGGCCGACGGTTTGCACATGGAAGAAATCGCCGCCGACTTCGCTGGCGGGGCTGTAGACGGAGTCGACTTCAAAGCCGGGGGTGGCCAGTTTTTCCTGCGGGATAAGAAGCTCTTGCACGCCACGAGCGGCGGCAAGTTCGTTGTCGGCGTGTTCCTTGTCGCGCTGCAGGCGGCGGTAACGGAAGAAGACGATGAGCACGACGACGAGGATGCCGGCGTAACCGCCGATGGTGGAGATGTTGATGGGAACGGGACCGGCCTGAATGGTGAGCGGAGAAGTGTATGCAGAGCCAGAGCCGCCGTTCAAGGCGTTGCCGACGATGCCATCGATCATGGCGACGACACTGAATCCGAGCGGAACGAGGAAGAGGCCCGCCTCATAATTGCGGCGCAGGGCGGAGGAGATGAGGGTGCCAAAGACGAAGACGGACCAGCAGATCATCCAGACGACGATGGCAATGACGATGGCGATGAGATAGGGAATGGCTTCGGGGTGAAAGATAAGCACGGGTGCGGGTGCGATGCCGGCGAGAACCGGCGCGGTGTAACGCAGGCAGCGAATATACCAACGGCGCTTGAGGGCAAGAAAGGCGACGAGAAACTCGAAGAACAGGTAGGCGGAGATGACCAGGAGCTGGAGCGCAAGGGTACCGCACCAGAGGGCGTTGAGGCGCGCGGAACTGCCGGCGAGTTCAATAAAGCCGATGGGCGCTGCGGCCAGCTCGTGCAGGGCGAGCCAAAGGTATTCGGGATGGCCTTCCTCGGAAAAATAAAGTGCGAAGAGAAAGACCGCGAGCACGGCCAGAAGGATGCAGTAGATGAGTTGGGGCAGACGTTCAAAGAGACTGCGATCGGAGGTGAGATTCAGTTCTTTCTGGAGGTCGGTTTGGTTGCCCAGGTAAACGGTGTGGTTGGAGAAAAAGCCAGTGTAGGCGTCGCGGCCGAAGGCGCTGTAGATGACGCGCACGACCACGGTGAGGGAGGTTTCGGAGGGATCGAGGTTGAGGTTGTAGAGGCGGGAGATGGGCAGAAAGTTCTGGGGCGCGTCGCCGTGGGGCCCTTCCGGCTGGGTCAGCTTGCCGTCGACGAAGACTTCGGGATTGAGGCCGGGCGAAGTGAGTTCAATCGCGTTCATGTGCGAGACGGGAAGCTCAATGAGTAGAGCCAGCGGTCCGTGGTGGGGAGCGAGTTGGAGGTGCAAACGGAACCAGGCGTAACGGCGCGAAAGAGCGGCCGGCGCTGGAGCCGGTGCGGTTGCCGGTGAGGCTGCGGGTACAGGAGGGGTTGCGTGTGGGGGTATTGAAGGATGCGCGGTGGTCGACTTTTTGGCGGGTGAGGGTGGGGGCGCGATCGCGTCCTCATCGGGGACTTCGCCGATGGAGGCCAAAGCGTCGCGGATGGCCCATGTGGAGTCATCAAAGCCGGGCGAAGAGGCCGAGATGTTGGAGGTGATGCCGACGCGCCAGTTCTTGTCGAGCGCGATGGGAGAGCCGATGCCAGTGGCGTCAAAGATTGCTGCGGAGACGGCCGGGGCTGCGTGTTTCGCGTGGCTGCGGGGTTTGGCTGAGGCTGCGGGAGCGGCTGGAAATGCGGTGGGAGCGGCAGCAGGGGGTGCGGACGAAGGAGTGGCCTGGGCGGCAAGGAGCGCAGCCGCGCAGACGGCAATCCAGACCGCTGTAAGGGTGATCCACCCCAGAACTTTCAGCCGCAAAGCGCCTCCGTGCCGGTTTCCTTTCAACTTTACTCGGAGCAAGTGCAGGGAACAAGGGAAGAAGGCAGGGACCAAGGAACCGAGGGACCAAGGGACCACCGGAACGAGGGACCAAGGGAACAAGGGAGCGCCGGGTTCGGCAAGCTTTTTCGAGGAACGCGTGGGCGGGAGGGATGAAGGGGCAGGGATGAGGGATGGGTTACCGGAGCAGAAAAAGCCTTTTTGCCATTGTTACCAAAGTGGAACATACTTGCGTCTAAGAGATAGAGCGAAGCGGCGCCGTGAGCGGCGAGCGGGTGCATGGCGGAGGTGAGGTCGTGGTGGCAATGGATCGCAGAGGAATTAGAACGGCGGTTCTGGCAGGATTAGCGCTTGCCGTGGCCGCGGGAGTCTGGGCGCAGTCAACGACGCCCGCAGCCGGCAACCCCCAGAACAGCCCGACGGCAACCTCAACGCCCGCGCCGGCACAGGCTCCGACGACGGCGCAGTCGGCTCCAGGGACGACGCCGGTGGGCGGAGATGCGCCCGCGCCGGCAGCAAGCACAACTTCCACCGGAACGGCATCCGCGGATAGCACCGCGCAGTTGCCGCCGTGCGAGACGAAGAAGAGCGAAGACAAGAAAGACAAGAAGAAGGACAAGAACGAGAAGGACGATGATCCCGAGCCGGGCACCACGCCGGTGGGCGGCGATTGCGCAGGGCCGGTCGATGTGAACAAGGTGATCGAGCCCGGCAGCCAGATGATTCCGATCAAGGCGGGTAGCATTGAGGACGTGAATGCAGTGGGCAACCGCGACATCGGCAAGCGCGGGATGGGCAACTGGTACTCGACCGACGGCGAGATCAAGATGGGGAAGCAGTACGCCGATGAGGTGGAAAAGAGCTCGAAGCTGATCACCGATCCCGTGGTGGAAGAGTATGTGAACCGGATCGGGCAAAACATTGTGAAGAACTCCGACTGCAAGGTGCCGTTCACCATCAAAGTGATTGATTCAGACGAGATCAATGCGTTTGCGCTGCCTGGCGGATTCTTCTATGTGAATTCAGGCCTGATTCTGGCGGCGGACGAAGAAGCGGAACTGGCAGGAGTGATGGCGCACGAAACAGCCCATGTTTGCGCCCACCACATCGCGCGCGAGATGACGCGGCAAGGTTATGCGCAGATTGCCATGGTACCGCTTGAGATCCTGCTCCCCTACGACTGGACAGGATACGGGATTTACGAAGCGGCGCAACTGGCGATACCGATTACATTCCTGCAGTTCTCGCGCGATTTCGAGGCGCAGGCCGATTATCTCGGCGTGCAGTATATGTACCGGGCGGGTTACGATCCACAGGCGTTTATTACTTTCTTTGAGAAGGTGCAGGCGCTAGAGAAGCGGAAGCCGGGGCTGGTAGCCAAGACGTTTAGCGACCACCCGCAGACGCCGGACCGGATTCTGCATACGCAGATGGAGATTGCCCGCATACTGCCGGCCAAGGACGATTATCTGGTGACCACGTCGGAGTTCGACGATGTGAAGGCGAGGCTGGCGCGCATTGAGGACAAACGGCGGCTCATCGACAACCGGAATGGCGCGAAACCATCGTTGCGCAGGGCAAGCACGACTGGCGACGGCTCGGGAGGTTCTGGCGGTTCAACGACGCAGTCGGGCGGCAATTCGGGCGACACGAATGACGGTCCGCCGACGCTGCACCGGCGCGACGATCAGAACTGAAAGACAGGGAACGAGGGACCGAGGGAACAAGGGAACAAGAAAACGAGGGATTAGAGAGGCGGAACGGCTTCCCGCGAAGGGAAGCCGTTCTTTTTTGTGGGGCAGGGAGGGGAGATGCGGACCGGGGTCAGAATGAGCTTGACTATACTGGTCGTCACGGCGCCGGTGAATGCGGGCGTGCGTTTGCCATGAAAAAGATAGCCATTGTCGCGGCGGTTTTTGTATTTATTCTGCTGCTGACCAAGATTGCCAACCAGACTCCGCCCGACCCTCCATCCGGATACACCTTTTGGATGTATGCGCAGCATGTGGTGGAGTGCACGCCCGGCGACATCACGCTGGTGGACGTGCATCAGACGGAAACGCATTTTGATAAAGACCAAAGCTGGCCGGATTGCTCGATGTTTCAAAAAAGCGATGTGCTGGACTTCCATTTGTCGCGCGGAGAGAAAACGAAATTCCTGAGCGACGAAAAGACAGCGTGGTGGCGAAAGGAAATGTGAAAAAACCAGGGAATAGGGAATAGGGAACAGGGAATAGGGAAAGGCGAGAGCAAAAGCAAGATCAACGCGAGAGCAAATGCAGGGTCGGAAGGATAGGGGCCGAAGGACCAGGGGAACAAGGGACCGAGAGGAGCAAGAAAAACGGGGAACCGGGTTGATGAGAAAGGGCCGGACCATCTGCTTTATCGGCGCTACAAATTGGGGTGGGGGCTGAATATGACCCTACGGGATGGGTTTTTGCAGAGGCGAAGCGAAAGGATGGCGCAGGGAAAACCCTGTTTAATTCCTATAATTTACGGAAATTCCTTGAATGAACCGATCAGGTCGGGTTAAATACAGAAGTACCGGCGACCTTTGCCGCAACGATACAGCTCCACCGCTCCGCATCCCGCTCTTCTTGGAAGGCACTTATGCGCACCGCCGCTCTTCGCTCCAACTTGCTGGTTCCTGAGATTCGCGAGGTCATGGACATTCGCCAGGCCTCGAATTACCTTGGCATCTCGGCTGACACGCTCTATAAATATGCGTCCGACGGATTTGTGCCGGCATTCAAGCTGGGCAATCGCTGGCGGTTCAAGCGTTCGCGGCTCGATGAGTGGATGGACCGGCAGAGCGATCTGCACGCGGGCGGTGAAGTGGACGCAAGCAAGAAGAAGCCGGTAGCGCGCGATTCAGCTTCCAGCTTCTAGCTCCTAGCCTCTAGCTCGCGGCTGACAGCGTTCGTCCCTCAGCATTCGGCAAGCCATTGAGGCCTTCTTTCGATTTCCATGCAAATCAGATCGCTGGTTCCAGCGCGCGCCGGCACATTTGCGGAGATCCGCTCAATCGCGGTTCCCGCACTTTTTCACGTCTGAGCTGCTTGAATGTCGCGGCGGAGATTAGCCTGTGTGGTCACCTGCGCGTCGTGACCTGGGTGCAATGTTGCGATAATTGACCAGAAGTGTGTTTAAAAGCCCGCTGTCTGGAATTTGCTTGTCATCCCACAGGGGTTAAAACCCTAATCTCGGTGCTTGTTTTCGGCCCGGCTAAAGCCGTGCCCTTGTTACAAAGCTGATTATTGAGGCGTGCTCTGCAGCGCGCAATTCGCGGAGGCGGAAGATGAATGTTGTTGACCTTGTGGGAAATACGCCGCTGGTTGAGTTGCGCCGCGTGAACCCCAACCCGAAGGTGCGTCTGTTCGGAAAGGTCGAGGGCAACAATCCAAGCTCATCGGTCAAGGATCGGGCGGCGAAGTTCATGATCGAAGGCGCGGAAAAGCGCGGGGAATTGAAGGCGGGAGTACGCATCATTGAGCCGACCAGCGGCAACACCGGAATCGCGCTGGCCATGATTGCTGCGGTGAAGGGATTTGAAATTGAACTGGTGATGCCCGATAGCTCGACCGCCGAACGGGTGGCGACGATGAAGGCATTTGGCGCGAAGGTTACGCTGACGCCCGGCGACAAGGGAATGGAAGGCGCCATCGACTTCGCTCACGAGCAAGTGGCGAAGGGCGGAGTGGTGATGCTGAATCAGTTTGCGAATCCCGACAACTGGCGCGCGCACTACGAGACAACCGGCCCTGAAATCTGGCGGGACACGAAAGGGACCATCACGCATTTCGTGTCGGCCATGGGAACGACGGGAACCATCATGGGAACATCGCGGTTCCTGAAGGAACAGAATCCGCAGGTGCGGATTGTCGGCGTGCAGCCGAGTGAAGGTGCGAAGATTGCGGGAATTCGCAGGTGGCCGAAGGAATATCTGCCGGCCATCTTTGAGCCGGAGCGCGTGGACGAGCAGATGGACGTGACGCTGGAGGAAGCCGAGAATATGACGCGCCAGATGACGCTTGAGGAGGGAGTCTTCGCCGGCGTTTCTTCGGGGGGAGCGTGTGCGGCGGCTTGCCGATTGGCGGCGACTCTCGATTCGGGCGTTGTGGTCTTCGTCCTGTGCGACAAGGGCGATCGCTACCTTTCGAGCGACCTGTTTTCGACGGATGCGAAAGAAGGCCGCAGGAAAGGAAGCGACTGATGGCCGCGCACATGAACATCAAACTGGTGCAGACCGGACCGGCCAAGTTCAACGCGACGAATGCCGCGGGTGCCACGGGAGTGATCGACGGCCCGCCGGACCTGGGCGGAGAGCATGCGGGATTGCGGCCGATGGAGACGTTGCTCGCGGCGCTGGCCGGGTGCAGCGCAATGGACGTGATGCACATCCTAAAAAAACAGCGTCAGCATCTGGAGCGCCTTGAAGTGGAAGTGGACGCCGAACGGGCGGATGCGGTTCCCGCAGTGTTTACCAAAATCCACCTGCGCTTTAAAGGGCATGGCGCGATTGATCCGAAAAAACTTGAAAAGGCGGTGAAGCTTTCCATCGAGAAATATTGCTCGGTGTCGAAGATGCTGGAACCGTCGGTGAAGATTACGGCTGAGGTTGTGCTGGGGTAGTTCCGACTTGACCGAAGAGTGAGGCTCCCGCAGGGCCTCCCAGCATCATCACTGCGCGGAGGCGCTTAAGAAGCGCCTCGATAGCGCGTCATCGTTGGCGGTTCGAGACATTTCACATTGACAGAGACGCCTGCCGAGCGGTCGCGCAGAGCGCGTTCAGCGCCGGATGGTCGAAGATCGTGGTGTTGATGAGGGCCGTCACGGCGGCTCGGGCGTCCATCAACTCCTGAATTCGAGTCTCAGGGCCTCCGCTCCAGACGCGTTCGATATCTTCCGTAACGATTTTTTCGATGTCCTTCGGGTGCATTGCGCCAAGTTCATTTCTCAGATAGGCGGTGATGGCCTCGAATTCTCCCTTATCGAGCCAGACTCCGTGACATTGCGGGCACCAATCGACGATGACGGAGGACTTGCCGAAGAGGACCGAGACCATCTTCGTGGACTTGCATTTGACGCAGGAGCGGTCGGTCACGCGCGCATTCGTCTTCTCCATGTCCGCGATTTCGTCATTGAGCCAGCGCATGGAGCCATCGTTCACCTTGTTCTTCAGTTTTCGCAGCTCGTCCTTGATCAGCCAGATGCCCTTGCATTTCGCGCAACCTTCAAAGCTCATGGAAAAGACGGAATACACAAACAGATTTTGTCCGCATACGGGGCAAGTATCGGCGGTTTGATCTTTCTTGACCGCCTCCTTGATCGGAGGCACGTCGACGGTGAAGTCAGTCTCTGAACTCGGCTTTTTGATTCGCTTGTTCCAGTACGGAACGTGAACGTTGTTGACGAAGTCAGAGAAGCCGTGACCCTGAGCAGAACCATCGTCGGCAAGTACTTTATCGATCCGATTCAGCTCGCCGCCGTCGAGCCAGAACCCGCCACAGTTTCTGCAAAGGTGTAAATCGATGTCGTCGGATTCGAGGAACTTTACCTTGCTCAAATTGAAGTCGTCGCAACGGGGACACTTCATTGGCTTCTTCTCGGGTTCGTCGGTCCCTATTTCCTCGCAGTACTCGATGCTTCCAGAAGTGTTGAAGGCCATTTTGTCCAGCTCGCCGGCATCCAGCCAGAGGCTACCGCATTGATCGCACGAGTTATAGGAGATGCTGTCCTTCTTGGTGACGACTTGGTTGGCAGTCATCTCGGTACCACAGCTCAAGCATTTCATTGGAAGACTCCGGGTACGTCTTTGTGGTGGATATCGGTGGGTGAGATGGACACATTGTCCGCCCTGCCGAGCCAAAGCGATGCCTTCTGGACAGGTGACCTCGGCTTCCGATTCTAGCAGGCGGCGGGCACCGGCTGAACGCTCTGAAATGTGGCCGCCGTGATAAAACTGAGCCGATGGACCACTTCCGCCGCATGAGCGCGCTGCGCCGCAGGCTGAGTCGCACCGGGCTCCCCGGACTTCTCGTTACACACGCGCCGGACGTTCGTTATCTTTGCGGGTTCACCGGTTCGAGCGCTGCGCTGGCGGTGACCCGCAGGACGGCGCGACTGGTCACGGATGGCCGCTACACCACGCAGGCTGCCGAAGAGGTGAAAGCGGCCGAGGTCTTGATTGCATCGGGCTCGCCCGCGGTGGGGGCGGTGCAATGGCTGGCTGCGCAGGTGGGCGTAGCGATGGCGGGATTCGATCCGGCAAAAACCACGGTCGCGGAGCTGGCGCGCTGGAAGAGTGAACTGCCGAGCAGCCTGCGCAGGGGATTTTTTCAGGCTTTGTCGGCTTCGCTGGTGGAGCAGCTGCGCTCGGTGAAAGATGGAGACGAACTGGCGGTGATGGCTGAAGCAGCGATGATGGGTTGCAAGCTGTTTGAGCACATCGTAGGAGTGCTGCGGCCGGGAATTTCCGAGATCGAAGTGGCCGCGGAGCTGGAGCACGAGGCGCGAAAGATGGGCGCCGAAGGAATGTCGTTCGAGACCATTGTCGCGGCGGGTTTGCGATCTGCGTTACCGCATGGGCGAGCCACGAGTGCGCCCCTGCCGCGGCGGGGGTTCGTAACCATGGACTTCGGTATAATCCACAAGGGTTACTGTTCTGACATGACGCGGACCGTTTTTCTGGGCAAGCCAAAGACAGAGGAGCGGAAAGCTTACGAAGCGGTGCTGGAAGCGCAGGAGAATGCGGTGAGCGCGGTGGCCGTGGGCGTGAGCTGCAGCGAGGTGGACGAGGCCGCACGGAGCGTATTGCGCAGAGAGGGATTGGCTGAGGCGTTTACTCATTCCACGGGGCACGGCGTTGGCCTGGAGATTCACGAGCCACCCCGAGTAGGCACCGGACAGGCCGCCCGGCTGCAACCGGGCATGGTGATTACGATCGAGCCGGGCATTTATCTGGCGGGCAAGTTCGGGATTCGCATTGAGGATATGGTGGCAGTGACGCGCGGCGGCGGCCAGGTGCTGACGCCCGCACCCAAGACGCTGATTGAACTTTGAGCGGAAGTGGATGGCGCGACAATTAAGTTTCGTGATTTCCCAAGTCTGAAGATCGAGACATGGTTTACCCAGGTTGAGAGCCAAGGAAAGAATGAAAAAACAAGAAATTGACGATCTGCGCGAACTTATCGAGTTTTTGAAGAAGCACGGGGTCTCGGAGTACGAAGCGGATACCGGCAATACGAAGATTCGCCTGAAATTCAATCCGCCGGAGAGCGGGGCGACGGGGTTGGGCGACTTGGCGCGGCTGCTGCAGACGGCGCCGCAGAGTGTGGCGCAGGCGGCGGCAAGCGCGCAGGCCGGAGCGGGTTCCGGAGGGGCCGGAGCAACAGCGGAGCCAGCGGCGAGTGCAGATGCGGGGCTGCATATGGTTAAGTCGCCAATTGTGGGCACATTTTACGGTTCGCCTTCCCCTGGCGCAGCGCCATTTGTGACGCCGGGCGACCACGTGGAAAAAGGCCAGGTGATCGCCATCATCGAAGCCATGAAGCTGATGAACGAGATCGAAGCCGACGTGTCGGGCGAAGTGGTGAAGTGCCTGGTGGCGAACGGGCAGGCGATCGAGTTTGGGCAGGCTTTGTTTTCGGTTCGGCCGGCATGAGAATGGCAAGTCAGCAAGTTAGCGAGTCAGCAAGTCAGCCGCGGGGCGCCGGAATGAGCAGTGCACTCGGCTCCAAGAACGGCGCCAGGACTCGACACTACCGGGACTTGCACGTTTGGCAAAAGTCAATGGAGTTGGCAAGAACCGTTTATCGCGAAACGGAAATGCTGCCAAAGGCCGAGTTGTACGGCCTTGAATCGCAAATGCGACGAGCTGCGGTTTCCGTCGCAAGCAATATTGCCGAGGGACACGGTCGGCTCGATGATGGGTATTTCAGGCAGTTTCTGGCTACTTCACGTGGATCGCTTTTTGAATTGCAAACTCAAGTTGAACTCGCAGGGGACTTGTCGCTCTTGAGCGGTGAAACCACCCGGCGCCTGATGGAGTCCTGCGACGAAGTCGCGAGACTCATTAACGGATTGTTGGGAGCATTGGGAAGGGCTTGAAGGGGTTCTTTCGCTGACTTGCTAACTCGCTAACTTGCTGACCCGCTAATCATGTTCAGAAAAGTCTTAGTCGCCAATCGAGGTGAGATCGCGCTGCGCGTGTTGAACGCGTGCCGTGAACTGGGCATTCGCACAGTTGCGGTATATAGCGAGGCCGACCGCAATTCGCTGCACGTGCGCTTTGCCGACGAGGCGATTTGTATCGGGCCGCCGCGCGCCGCAGACAGCTACCTGAATGTGCCGGCAGTGATTTCGGCAGCGGAGATCGCCGATGTGGAGGCGATCCATCCTGGATATGGCCTGCTGAGCGAGAACGCGAACTTTGCCGAAGTGTGCCGCGCATCGAATATCAAGTTCATCGGACCGCCTCCTGAAGTGACGCGGTTAATGGGCGAAAAGGAAAAGGCGCGCCAGGCAATGAAGAAGGCAAGGGTTCCGATTCTGCCGGGATCGGATGGGATTCTGGCGACGGCGGAAGAGGCGCGCGCGTGGGCGGAAAAAGT
>CAWHEK010000022.1:0-122504 GCA_963828325.1 uncultured Acidobacteriaceae bacterium | reverse complement strand
TCGGCTATCCGGTGATCCTTAAGGCCAAGGCCGGCGGCGGTGGCCGCGGAATGAGAATTGTGCGCGAGGCCGAGGACCTGCCCAATCTGTTTCATGCGGCGTTTACGGAGGCGGCGAACGCGTTTGGAAACGGCGAACTCTACATGGAGAAGTTTATTGAGGACCCGCGGCACATCGAGTTCCAAGTGCTGGCCGACGAGCATGGCAATGTGGTCTCGCTGTTTGAGCGCGAGTGCTCGATTCAGCGGCGACACCAGAAGCTGATTGAAGAGGCGCCGAGCTTGCAGGTGACGGCGAAGATGCGCGATGAGATCGGCAAGACGCTGTGCAAGTGCATGGGTGAGATCGGCTACCAGAACGCCGGGACGGTAGAGTTCCTGATGGACAAGACTCATCAGCTCTATTTCATCGAAATGAATACGCGCATCCAAGTGGAGCATCCGGTGACGGAGGCGATTACCGGCGTGGACCTGGTGAAAGCGCAGCTAAGAATTGCCGCTGGAGAAAAGCTGGATGCGATTCTGCCAGCGAAGCTGGAGATGCGGGGACATGCGATTGAATGCCGTATCAACGCCGAGCATCCGCACAAGTTTACTCCGTCGGCGGGCAAGATTACAGCATTCAACGTACCGGGCGGGAACGGTATTCGCGTAGACACGGCACAATATGCCGAGGGAGTGATTCCGCCCTATTACGATTCGCTGATTGCGAAGTTAATTGCGTATGGAGTGGATCGCGAAGAAGCGATGGCGCGGATGCAGCGGGCGCTGAGCCAGTTCATCGTGCAAGGGATCGATACGTCGATTCCGCTGCACGAGGCTATATTTCAAGATTCGGATTTCAGAGCCGGCGAATTCAATACTGGATATATGGAACGCTTTCTGGCGCGGTCCTCCAGCTAACGTGGCATTTTAGCCTTCCAGTAAGGTGGCTTTTACTTCCACCCCAAGGACGAAGACCTGTCCGTGGGGACCCCGGCAGAGGAAAAAGCCACCGATGAGTCCAGGCTTCGTCTCGCACCAACTGGAGCACCGCTCAGGCGGCGAGAGCCGAGGCGGAGAAGTAGCCAGCGTAGACCCGCGCGCCCATGAACGGCATGCGCAGCAACGACCCGCGAACGCTCTGCCTCAGCGGCCACTGTGGGTTTTTCGCGGAGAATTCTCTTTCCATGAGCATTCTTTTGCGCTATAAGACTTGTGTTGAATTCTTTCCCCGGTTTTACGGCCCCTCTGGAATGGAACAAGACGATGCATGCGCCAATAGAAAGCGCAATCGCGGCGTTGTGCCGACGAGGGAATCAGGGACGCACGAGGAAAGGAAACAACCATGGACGTGACCCAGCTAACGCAGCATCTGACCGCGACCATCACCGCAATTGGCGCATTGGGCACGGCGGCCTTTGGCCTGCTGGAAGCGATCAAGCCTGTGCCTCTTTTAGGCACATGGATCAATGGCATCGGTTTCGGGGGCATCCGCAAAACCGTGTCAAGCCTGACGCCCAATGAGGCCAACGGAAAAGCTCCGGTGAACGCGCTGCCCAGCGCGAAGGTGATGGACTCGCTGGAGGCCAACTGGAGAAATGGCACCGACCTCGCCAGCCAGAAAGCGATTGCCAAGTCGCTCATTAAGCTGCGCCTGAGCCCAGGCACGGCACCGGCATTGGCGACGGCAACAAATGTCGATTCCACCCAATTGGTCGCGGTGGCCACGAGCATGGTGTCAGGCGCCGCGTTGACGCAACCGCAGAGCGACGCCAACTCGCGCTTCGACCTGATTGTGACTGCGATGCTGGACGAGTGCTACCAGCGCGCAGATGACGACTACCGCAACTTGACTCGCATGCTGGCGGCCTTGATCGCGGTGCTGCTGGCTCTGGCTGCAGGATGGATTCTCAACATTGCGACACCAGCGGCTGGAAGTGCGCCGTTGCTCCTGCGAAGTTTCTGGTCCTTTTTGTGCTCCCAGAATCTAGGGTCGGCGATCCTGGCCGGATTGCTGGCCACGCCGCTCGCGCCCATCGCCAAGGATCTTTCCACCGCGCTCTCCACGGCCGTCAACACGATGCAACTCGTGAAGAAGCCATGACGCGCTTTCTCGACGTCCGCTACGCGCCGGTTGGCGGGGGTTTGGCCACGCAGGTGAACCTAAACCAGGGCGCCAGCTCGGCCGATTATGAGAGCTTGAACTTAACTGACCTGCAGTCTGGAATACGCGGCCGAAACGTTCTGATCGCCACGCACGGGTTCAACGTGGATCGTGCCGCCGGAATTGCCAGCCTGTCGAATTGGGAAAGTTTGCTGCTGCGTTATTTCCCTGATTCCAGTCCGTTCGCCTTCGTTGGCCTGCTTTGGCCAGGCGACTCGATCTGGGCGCACGGCCTTGATTACCCCGACGAGCCGAAGATTGCGGATGAGGCAGGCGCACTGATCGCGCCTTTTCTCGACATAAATTTCCAGAGCGCCGCGAGCGTTTCGTTTGCGTCACACAGCCTTGGCGCGCGGGTGGTGCTGGCCACAATTGAGAATCTCAAGATGTCGGTGAGGCGGCTGACTCTGATGGCCGGGGCCATTGACGACGATTGTCTGACCACTGAATTCCTGGATGCAGCGGAGAAAGTCGGGTCGATTTCAACGCTCGCATCGAAAAAGGACACAGTGCTTTCGGGGCTCTTTCCGTTGGGGAATTTTGTGGGCGGGATCCTCACGGTTGGGCACCCGTGGCTGCGCGCGGCGATCGGCCATTGTGGGCCGGCTCAAACGTGGCCGGCGAACCTCGATGCGCCGTTTGAGATCCCGGATCTTTGGAATTTCAATCATGGTAATTATTTGCAGATCAATCAAACTCCACCGCCAGTTCCGCTTCTGGCGCTGCCGGTTGAGGTTCCGCCCCAGGGCACAGCGCAGCCTGCCGCGGCCGCACCGGGCTGGCAGGAGGCATTTACGTCCGGATTCGAAGCGACTCGATTCAAGTAGGCGGCCGGGCAACTTTGGCGTCTTCGCTGGCACAAATTCAAGAACTCGGGCGGCTTAATGCGGTGCGGGCTTAATTCCGCATGGCAAAGAAGCGGTGTGCCCTGTGGAAAAGATTATCGCTTTTTCTTCGCCTTTTCATCTGAAAATCGGCTATGCTGTTTGGGCAACAAAGGAGGTTGCACAAATGGATGCACAGAAGGCACTGATTGCAGAATTTGATCGCGAGGCGGCGAAGACGCGAAAGATGCTCGACGCAATTCCGGCCGACGCCGATTGGAACTTTAAGCCACATGCCAAGTCGATGAGCCTGGGCCGACTGGCAGGGCACCTGACTGACTTTGTGGGCGACTGGGCGAATCACACGCTGACGATGGACAAGCTTGAATTTGCCGCGGACCACAAGTGGGAGCCATACGCGCCGGGGAGCAAAGCGGAGTTGCTGGAAAGGTTTGACAAGAAACTGGCCGAGACGCGCCCGGCACTTGTGGCGACGACTGGCGAAGCGTGGGACCGGAATTGGAAGTTTGTGTTCGGAGGGCAGGCCTGGATCGACGACGCGAAGTGGAACGTGTTTCGTGAGACGGTTTTGAACCACATGATTCATCATCGCGGACAATTGACAGTTTATCTGCGACTGATCGGGGCGAAGGTGCCGGGAATCTACGGGCCGAGCGCGGATGAGATGTGAGGAAAGCAGGGAATCGGGACCAGGGAATAGGAAATAGGAGAAGCAAGAGCAAGAACATAGTGCAGAAGCAGGAGAAGAGAAAAGAGGAGAGGCGAGAGGGGAACGGAGGGAAGAGGCGCATTCCGTGAGGGTGCGCAGGATTCCGGTCCGGCACTTTTCAGCGCTAGTCTTGATTCATGTCCTTTTCTTTTCCGAAGGTGTACCCGATCCTCGATGCGGGAGTGTTGCCGCAGGCGGGGCGGCCGGAGTTTTTGCGACGATTGGCTGGCGAGCTCGCTGAAGCCGGCGTGACGCTGCTTGAATACCGGAACAAAACTGGAAGCGATGCCGAGTTGCTGGCCGATGCGGCGATTTTGCGCGCGGCGATGGTTGGCCCAAACATCAAGTTGATTCTTGATGACCGGGTTGAGCTGGTGGTGCAGGCGGGATTCGACGGCGTGCACGTGGATGCCGGCGATGCGACGCCGGCTGAGGCTCGGCGAATGCTGGGGCAGGGCAGGATTGTCGGCACATTCGGCGGGAGCGAAGAGCTGCTGCCGGGAATTCTTAACGAGCCCGCGGATTATCTATCGATCGGACCGATTTTTACCACGACGACAAAACAGACGACGAAAGCGCCGATTGGTGCCGCGGGAGTGCGTCGGCTGCGCGAGCAGGCGGGACCGAACGTGGTGCTCGTGGCCGTGGGCGGCGTGACGTTCGAAGTGGCGCCAGAGATTCTGGCGGCCGGAGCGAGCGTGGTCGGAGTGTCGGCGGCGATTTTTTGCGCGGCCGAGCCGGCTCAAGAATTCCGGCGGTGGATGGCTGCGGTTGGGTAGAGCGGTTGGAGTTGGCGCGAGCCGCGAGTGGCCGAAAATGAGACACTCTTGTCCGGCATCGATACAGTGCGACTGTGCCGATTTGAGGCGAATCTGGCCGGGAGCGGGACAATCATCGACTGAAATCGACACACTGATTGTCTGAAAACGAGACAATTCTCATGAGAGAAGGCGCGGGGTCGACTCGACCTGCGAAGAGGAGGGAACGAATGCTTTTGATCGTTGGTACTGTACGTCTTCCCGCGAACCGGTTGGAGACGGCGCGCGCCATCATGGCTGAGATGATCGAGGCCAGCAGAGCCGAGGCCGGATGCCTTGAGTATTCCTATGCGGAGGACGTGCTTGATCGCGGCCTGATCCATATTACGGAGCGCTGGAAGAATCGGACGGCGCTCGATGAGCATATCAAGTCAGCTCACCTGGCAGAATGGCGGGCAGCGGGGCCCTCCATTGGCATCGGCGAGCGCAATCTGCGCTTGTACGAGGTTGGAGAGCCGCTGCCCATCTGAACTCCGCATGGCGAGCGGGTGCTGTATCGTATGATTGCGTAACGAGTTCCGGCGGAATCTGTTGTGCGCTGCTCCATCCATTCGCCAGGGAGGAAATCGACACTTGTTCTCGAATCTGCTGCGCATTAAACCGATGTCGATGCTGACCGAAGAGGCTGGCGAGCAGGGCGAGCACACGCTGAAGCGCTCGCTGGGTGCCGTAAACCTGGTGACGCTGGGCATTGGAGCGATCATCGGCGCCGGCATCTTTGTGCTGACGGGCAAAGCGGCGGCGCTCTATGCCGGTCCGGCAGTTTCACTAAGCTTTGTGCTGGCCGGAATCGTGTGCGCCTTCGCGGGGCTGTGTTACGCGGAATTCGCATCGATTATCCCGATCGCGGGATCGGCATACACGTACGGTTATGCAACGCTGGGCGAATTTGTCGCATGGATCATCGGATGGGACCTGGTGCTTGAGTACGCCTTCGGCGCGGCGACGGTGGCGGCGGGATGGTCAGGGTATTTAAACAGCCTGCTGCAGCAACTGCACATTTACATGCCCCCAAGGTTCACCGCAGTTCCCGGAACGCAGCTTTACTTTTACGAGCAGAAGTGGCAGCCGCTGTCAGTATTGCCGGCCAATATGAGCCTGGCCGGACTGCCGCATGTGACCGCGGCCTTCAATCTGGTGGCAATGCTTGGAGTTCTGGCAATTACCGCGATTCTGGTGATAGGCATCAAGGAATCGGCAAACTTTAACTCGGCGATTGTGATCGTTAAAGTGGGCATCGTGGGAGTTTTCCTAATCGTGGGAGGGATCTTCCTGCTGGGTCATCCCTCGCTTGCATGGCAAAACTGGCATCCGTTCATTCCACCGGTTGATGCTCACGGCAACTTCGGCTGGATGGGGATCGCGACGGGAGCTTCGTCGATTTTCTTCGCCTACATCGGCTTCGATGCGGTGTCGACTGCCGCGCAGGAGGCCAAGAATCCGAAGCGCGACATGCCGATCGGAATCCTGGGATCGCTGGTAGTGTGCACAATCCTCTATATCCTGGTGTCGTCGGTGCTGACAGGGCTGGTGAAATACCCGCAGCTGAATGTAAGCGATCCGGTGGCGGTGGGGATTGATGTGACGGGCGTGAGCTGGGGCTCGCTGCTGGTGAAAATTGGCGCGGTGTTCGGATTGGCCACGGTGATGTTGGTGATGTTGCTTGGCCAGTCGCGCGTGTTCTATTCGATGTCGAAGGACGGCTTACTCCCCAAATGGGCTTCGGCCGTGCATCCGAAGTTCCGCACGCCGTGGATTTCGACGATCGTTGTGGGTTCGATCGTCGCGCTGATGCCGGCGGTCAAGGACATCGATTTCCTGTCGGACCTGGTGAACATCGGGACGCTGCTGGCGTTCACGATTGTGTGCGCCGGAGTTTGGGTGCTGCGGGTGCGGCATCCGGAGATGGAACGGCCGTTCAAGACGCCGATGGTCCCACTGGTGCCGATCCTGGGAATTGTGACAGCGTTGTTTGTGATGAGCCGTCTTCCGCGGGTGACGTGGGAGGTGATGATCGGATGGCTAATCTTCGGGCTGATTATTTATTTCGGCTATTCCGTGCGGCACAGCAAGGTGCAAAAGCTAGCGAGGGCACAGACCGCGGATTGAGCGGGAAATTTTTCGGACAAAAAGCGACGGCCTCCATTGACTGGAGGCCGTTTTGTTTGCCGAGGTCTGGCTGGAGCGTGTTTACGCAGTCGTTTTGGCACAGAATTCGTCGAAGGCGCGCACCAGTTCCGACGCAATGTCCTGAGCGGTGGACTGCTCGATGACGGAGCGCTGCATGAGATAGACAAGTTTGCCGTCGCGAAGGATGGCAACTGCAGGCGAACTGGGCGGATGGCCTTCAAAGTAGCTGCGGGCGCGGTCCGTGGCCTCGCGATCCTGGCCGGCAAAGACGGTGATCTTGTGGTCGGGCTGGTTGGCGGTGTTGGAGAGCGCGAGGCGGATGCCGGGACGGGCTTTGCCGGCCGCGCAGCCGCAGATGGAGTTGACGATGAGGAGCGTGGTTCCTTGCTCGGCCAGTGCCGCGTCGACTTCTTCGGCGGTCCGGGTTTCCTTGACTCCAGCGCGCACTAGTTCTTCGCGCATGGGAATCACCATTAATTCTGGGTACATTTTTCGCCTCCGGCAGGAGAAGCTGCCTATGCCCATTCTATCGCGTGCGGCCCTCGCGGTGTACGGCGTTTTCCCGAAAACACGTGCAGTTGCCGGCTCTGTGCGAGGTCGCCGCTCCCTGGTGGTCGCGTCGACTCCGCTCAAATGACTTCGAATTACAGTTTTTCGGGAAAACGCGTTAGCCTTGAACCGATGCAGATCGAAGAAAGACGAGTCCTGGCGCCTTTGACCACTTTTGGCATCGGCGGGCCGGCGCGGTGGTTTGTTGAGGCGGCTACTGAGGACGAGATTCGCGAGGCCAGCGAGCAGGCGCGCGAGCGCGGCGTGCCGCTGTTTGTGCTGGGCGGCGGCAGCAATGTGCTCGTCGCGGACGAGGGGTTTGCCGGTCTGGTGTTGCACATCGGGTTGAAGGGGATTGAGCGCGACGGGGAGTTGTTTCGCGTTGCGGCCGGCGAATCCTGGGAGCACTGCGTGGAGCAGACCCTTGGAGCAGATTGTGCTGGAATGGAGTGCCTCGATGGGATTCCGGGGACGGTGGGCGGAACTCCGGTGCAGAATGTTGGCGCGTACGGGCAGGAGGCGGCTTCAGTCATTGAGCGCGTGCGGGCTTTCGATTTGAAGACGCACGAATTCGTCGAGCTCTCGAACGCGGAGTGCGGATTCGCATACCGGCGGAGCCGGTTTAATACAACGGATCGCGGGAGGTATATTGTGACGCGGGTCGATTACCGACTGCGCAAGAACGGCGCGCCGGAGATTGCCTACAAGGACCTGAAGGCTTACTTTGCGGACCGGGCCACGCCGCCGACGCTTGCGGAAACGGCTCGGGCGGTGCGCAGCATCCGGCGAAGCAAGGGGATGTTGCTGGTGGAAGGCGATCCGGATTGCCAAAGCGCGGGAAGCTTCTTCAAGAACCCGTCGGTGTCGGCGGAAGCGGCGGAGCGCGTGCAGCAGATAGCGGCGGGATCGGGCGGGACGGTCAGAATGTTTCCGGCAGATGACGGGCTGGTGAAGATTCCCGCGGCGTGGCTTATTGAGCAGGCGGGATTCGCGAAGGGGTATAGGCTGGGCGCGGCCGGAGTCTCGTCACGCCACACGCTTGCGCTCACGAATTGCGGCGGTGCAACGGCCGACGAGATTCTTGCGCTGGCGGAGAAGATTTCGGCGGCGGTGGAAGCGCGTTTTGGCATTCGGTTGGAGCGCGAGCCGGAACTGGTGGGGTTCGCGTGACGCTCCGAAATCGCCGCATTGGCGCGCGCAATTCGGCTTTGGCGTAGAATCCAAGTCGTCCCCCAGTGAGGTCAGAGAGAGCGTGCTGGTATGCTGCCGGCTTTCCTGCGCCCCAAGGTTCTTATCCGCCGACAGGCTTTGTGCATCGCGCTGGCTTCGATTATTGGCTCGATCTTCTGGGCCAACGGACAGCAAATCAATTCTGGCACCGTATTGCTGTATTCCCTAATGCTGGGGAATTTGATCATGCCGGCGACGGAGGCTCTGCGCTTTGTTTATTGGAAGCGGCGGTTCCCATACAACTGGCTCTTCTTCCTGCTTGTCGTCATCGTCCTCCTGATTCCGGTCTATGTCGTTTCCTCTGTCGTAGTGTGGTGGTTCGCGCCACCGTCTCCGCAGACATTGGGACATCTGCTCAGAACCGGATGGAAATTCCCGGTACTGGTGACATTCATCGTCGCCGTGGTTTCGTATCTGTACGAAATCAGTCGTGATCGTTTAGAACGACGCAACCGGGAACTCCAGCGATCCGTGGACAGTGGTACCAAGCAGCTTGAGATCCAGGCGCAGGAACTCGAGCGTGCGAGCGAGATTCAGCGGTCGTTGCTGCCCAGGGAAATTCCGCAGCTTGCCGGATTCGAAGTGGCGGGAGCGTGGCGCCCCGCGCGCACGGTGAGCGGGGACTATTACGACGTATTCAAGCTGGACGAGCGCAGGCTTGGCTTGTGTATTGCCGACGTGGTGGGCAAAGGAGTCTCGGCCGCGTTGCTGATGGCCAATGTGCAGGCGGCAGTGCGCGCATTTTCCGGCAGCGCCGAGAATCCGGCGCAGTTGTGCGCCAAGGTGAACAGCCTGCTCTGCGAGAATCTGGCAACCGGAAAGTTCGTGACGTTCCTTTATGGCGTGCTGGATAGCGAGGCTCGAACGCTCGACTACTGCAATGCCGGCTCGGTCTACCCAATTCTCGTTTCGCAAGGCAGTACTAAGTCGCTTGATCATGGCGGCGCAGTGCTGGGCGTCTTTCCCGCGTGGGGATACGAAAGCGCGCAGATCGAGTTTCGCGCAGGCGACCGGCTGCTACTTGTCACCGACGGCATTACTGAAGCGAGCGACGGGGATGAGCAGGAATTCGGAGAGGAAAAGCTGGCCGCGGCGGCCCTCGCCGAAAGTAAGCGCTCGGCGGCGGAGATGAGCAACGCGCTGCTCAATCAGGTGTCGGCGTTCTGCGATGCGCACTTTCAGGACGATGCAACGCTGCTGGTGATTGCGGCGAAATAATGCAAATTGGATCAGGTTGTCCGCGGACCGAGTCGATCGAGGAGTCGCACGCGTTCAGACGCGAGGACATCGGTGGCGGGGCCGAGAGCGGCAAGGCGTCCCTCGCGCAGAAACAGGACTTCGGCTTGGGTGGCGAGCGCGTCGCTGACATCGTGCGTGGCCATCACGGCCTGGACGCGGTTTTCGCGCAGCCACTGTTGCAAGCGGGCCAGAAGCTCGTCACTGGCGACACCGTCGAGCGCGGAAAACGGTTCATCAAGAAGAAGCAGGCGGGGTGCGGGAGCGAGCGCGCGAGCCAATGCTACGCGCTCGGCCTGGCCGCCGGATAAATCGGCCGGACGGCGATCGGCAAGGTTTGTTGCGCCGACAAGACCCAGCATTTCTTCTACCCGGCGCGCACGAGCGGCGCGATCAAGATTGTTTATGCCGTACGCGACATTGGCTGCGACATTCAGGTGAGGGAAGAGCGTGGGCTGCTGTGAGACGAGCGATGTGCGGCGATGGCCAGACGGTATGTGGAGTCTGGTGGAGGTTTCAGTGAGCATGCGGCCATCGAGAGCGATGCGGGCCTGAATCGGATTGTCGAGGCCGGCCAGCAGACGAAGCAATGTGCTCTTGCCCGCACCAGACGGACCGAAGACGACGGTCCACTCAGTGGCAAGGTTCGATTCCACCTGGAGGTGGAATGCGCCACGGCGCGCATCGAGTGAAAAACTAAGCATCGCGCCGCACTCCGTGCTTTCGAGTCTTGGAGTAGATCAGTGCAAGTGCGACGATGCTTACGACAAGAAGCAGCAGCGCCGTGTGATCGGCGGCCGTGTAGTCGAAGCTTTCGACCTGGTCATAGAGAACGATGGATAGGGTGCGCGTTGCGCCGGGAATGTCTCCGCCGAGCATAAGGACAACGCCAAATTCGCCGATGGTGTGAAGAAAGCTGAGGACAATGGCGGCGAGAATTGAACGGCGTGCAAGGGGAACGAGAATGCTGGAGACGAGACGGACGGGGCTTGCACCGAGAAGTCGCGCGGCATCGACCAGAGATGCATCAACGGAGGCGAAGCCCGCAACTAGAGGCTGCACTGCGAAAGGCAGGCTGTAAATCACCGAGCCGACCACGAGGCCATCGAAGGAAAATGCAAGCGGATGGCCGAGCACGGCAGCGATGCCACGGCCGAAAGCTGTGCGCGGCCCGAGCAGGACGAGAAGAAAGAAGCCGAGAACGGTGGGGGGTAAGACCATTGGCAAAGTAACAAAGGCTTCAACGGCGGCGAGCCAGTGCCGACGGCCCAGCACGATCACCGCCGCGAGAGGCACGGCAACGGCGAGGAGAATCGCGGTGGTGACGGCGGCGAGGCGAAGCGAGAGCGCGAAGGCTTGCCAGTCCATGGGGTCATGAACAGAGTACCTTTCGGGCGCACTGTTTTCCCACCCTTTTCACGACGAGGCTCAAGAAGACGAGGCTCGAGAAGAGGAGGGGGCAACGAGTATTCGATCAATGGACCGGCGTGAGGCCGGATCTGGCGAGCTTTGCCTGTACGGCGGGCGACAGGAGGAAATCGAGCAGTTTGTGGGCCGCCGCGCGCTGCCTGGTGTTGCTAACGATGACTGCGCCCTGCTCAATGGGCGGATAGAGATCGCGGGGAATGACGAAATACGAGCCGTCGGCGGAGAGGCGAGGAGTGAGCGCCAATGTGAGCGAGATCAGTCCGGCATCGGCGTTTGCAGAATCGACGAACTGCGCCGCCTGGGCGATATTCTCGGCCGTGACGAGGCGCGCCTTGAGAGCGTCGTAAAGTTTTAGGTTCTGAAGTGCGGCAACGGCGGCGCGGCCATAGGGAGCGCGATCAGGATTGGCGATGGCGAGGCGCTTGAGACTCGGATCTTGGAGCAGATCGAGGGATGGTCGAGCGAGGCGTGTGTCCTTGCGTTCCCAGAGGACGAGTGTGCCGCGCGCATAGGTGATTGGACTCGTTGAGTCCGGAGAGCCTGCGGCGTCGGCTAGTCGAGCATCGATGAGGTGCTTGGGAAAACTGAGGTCGGCGGAGAGGAAAACATCGAAGGGAGCACCATTCTCAATCTGCGCGGTGAGCGTCGCGGAGGACTGGTAGGTGACGACAATATGAATGCCGGTATTCTTTTCGAATTGAACGAGGATCGGAGGAAGAACGGGTTCGAGATCGGCGGCCGCGGCCACGCGGAGAGGCTCCTGCGCGCCGATGGGCAAAAGGAGCAGAAGCGGAAATAAGGCGGAGAAAATTGGCTTCGACATCGGCGCGAACTCGCCCTCCATCCACAGCCGGGATCGGCGTGCACCTGCTAGGCTAACACTAAGCAACGAACCCGCTTGATTGGATCATCGAGGCGTACGCTGGGGCCGCCGTCCCGCTTACGATGTGACCATTTTTGGTGTCGAGACCGGCTATTTCGGGGACAGGTATGAGCGACAATCTGCATCAATTACGCTGTTTTGGATGCGGCAGCCGCATCCCAGGCACGGAAGCGCGCCCGGACTTTCGCTGCGCGAATTGCGGAGACCTGTTTGAGGTTGAGTATCCGGGATGGGGCCAACGGGGAGGGAACGATCGGCCAAATCCGGGTGCGCTGAAATGGCTGTGGCGAGAGCGGCGCTGCTCAGGCGAAGCGCTGAATCAGTCGGGCGTGTGGCGATACAGGGAACTGCTTCCGATTTTGGACAGTTTTGGCGATGCGGTCTCGCTGCGCGAGGGGAATGTTCCGCTCTATCATCTGCGGCGCTCGGCAAAGGCACTGGGAATCGATCAGCTCTACGCCAAGCACCAAGGGATGAATCCGACGGGTTCATTCAAAGACACAGGCATGACTGCGGCGCTGAGCGTGGCCAAAGAGCGCGGATTCACGTGGGTCGCATGCGCGTCGACGGGGAACACGTCGGCATCGATGGCGGCATATGCCGCACGAGCCGGGATGCGCAGCCTGGTTTTAATTCCCGAAGGAAAGATAGCTTGGGGCAAGCTGTCGCAGGCGATGGACTACGGCGCGGTGACGTGCCAGGTGAAGACCGATTTCGACGGATGCCTGCGCCTGCTGACCGAAATCGTGAGGAAATCGCCCATCTATCTTCTGAATTCGGTAAATCCCTATCGGCTTGAAGGGCAGAAGACACCGGCGATCGAAATCGCGGAGGCCATGGATTGGAACGTGCCCGACCACCTGATTGTTCCGGGAGGCAATCTGGGCAACAGCTCGGCGCTGGGGAAGGGGTTCCGCGAAATGCGCGAGCTGGGACTCATCGCACGCTTGCCGAAGATCAGCGTGATCCAGGCAGCGGGAGCCAATCCACTGGTGAAGAGTTTGAAAGTAAGCCGGGGCGCGGTGCTTGAGCCAATGCAAGCGAACACGCGGGCAACGGCGATCCGCATCGGGAATCCAGCATCGTGGCGCAAGTCAGCACGTGTGATTCAGGAGAGCGGAGGCTGGTGCCTCGACGTTACCGAGACGGAGATCGCGATTGCCAAGGCGGAGATTGGCGCGGAAGGGCTGGGGTGCGAGCCGGCCTCGGCGGTGACTCTGGCGGGGCTGAAGAAGCTGCGCGCGCAAGGGGTTGTGCGGTCTGGAGAGACTGTGGTGCTGGTGTTGACCGGTCACACTCTGAAGGATGCGGATTACACCATTGACTTCCATCGCGGGACACTGCTGACCGATGAGGAGAAGGCGGGCTCGGAGCACGCGATTGATGCGCTGCGGCGCGATGCAGTGACCGTGGATGCGACTCCGGCCGCGGTGCTGGCGGCTATCGAGGGCGAGGTAGGATGAGCGGCGAAGGGATCGATTTGGGTAAGCCAGAAGGTCTTCGACTGCGCTTGCCTGCAACTTCAGCGAATCTCGGACCTGGATTCGACGCTGTGGCCGTGGCTCTGGATTTTTTTCTGGAGATTGAAGCGGAACCGGCTGAGGAGTTCTCAGTCAGCGCGAGCGGGCGTGATGCGGAGCGTTGTGCGCGGCTTGAAGACAATCTGATTGTCGAGACCTACAAGCAAATCATGCGTAGCAACAAGCGGGCGATCATTCCGCTCGAGATCCGCATGGCGAACGAAATTCCTTTGGGGATGGGATGTGGATCGTCGGCTGCTGCGCGGCTGGCGGCGATCGCGCTGGCGGCGAACTTTGGAAGGCTGCATTGGAATACGGCGCGGATTCTTGAAGAGGCGTACAAGCTCGAAGGGCATCCGGACAATGTTGCTGCGTGCTGGCTAGGCGGCTTTGTGACTGCGGTGTGCGAGGGGACCAGAGTCCACGTGGCTCGAGTTGATCCGCCGCCAGAGTGGAGGGCCGTTGTCGCGCTACCTGAGGAACCGCTTTCAACGAGCAAAGCGCGCGCAGTTCTGCCGGCGAGTTATCCGCTTGAAGATGTAGTCGCGAATCTGCAGGCAGTGGCTGTGCTCGGACTGGCATTCGTGCAGGCGCGCGCGGACCTGCTTCGGTTGGCGATGAACGATCGCATCCATCAACCGTATCGCGCGGCGATCTGTCCGCTGCTCCCTGTGTTGTTGCCGCTGGTGGGAAGCCACGGAATTCTGGGGGTGGCGTTGAGCGGTGCGGGACCCGCGGTACTGGTGATTGTCGACAGCGAGGAGAAGCTGGCGAGTGCTTCAAATGCGGTGCAGAATCATACAAGAGTTGAGCCCCTGATTTGCAGGTTTTCGGGAATTGGCGCCTTCCAAACCATTGAAAACATGTGATTTTGCTGGGCTGGCATCGTTTTCTACCAGCAAGCGTATGGTTATGAGTCAGTTACGGTCGTTGGCTAGGTGGGTAGTCATCAAAAACCTGATTACCCGGCCTGTTACTCAAGTTTGCTTGCTATTTATCGATTGAACACCTTACATTCGGTCCGTGGGCAGTTCTGGGGGAGGGCTGCTCTAGCGCCTGTGATCCTTAACGGATCCGGGCGCTTTTACTTTGCCGCTCAAACGATTCCGTGGCGCAGAAGACGAGAGAAGCGGCCAGGGAAAAAGCGACTGAATCCATCCATCAAATCTGAATCGATTCTTCGCGAGTCGTGTTCCGCGATGAGGCAGAGGTCTGCGACTTTGCGCCGATTTACGCATCAGATGGGGAGAGCGTTTCCTGTACAATGAACGGGTGCGGGTCCGCAAGGAGGATCATGGCTGGCGACGGCGTTATGGAAGTAAATGATGCGAATTTTGACCAGGAAGTGCTGAACAGCGAGCAGCCGGTTTTGGTGGATTTCTGGGCCGTGTGGTGCGGGCCGTGCAAGGCAATCGCGCCTATTGTGGACGGCGTGGCGGCGACGTACGCCGGCAAACTGAAGGTGGCCAAGGTCAACGTGGATCAGAATGGTGCGACGCCATCTCGCTATGGCATTCGCGGAATTCCAACGCTGCTCTTTTTCAAGGGCGGCAAGATCGCAGATCAGGTTGTTGGTTACGTGGCCCAGGACGTGATTGAAGAGAAGGTCAAAAAGCTGATCGGGTGAACGATTTTGCTCGGATGAAGGCCCGGCTTCGTGCCGGGCTTTTCTGCGTTTGGGCGCTTTTTAGATTCCACGCCGAAATTGAATGATGCGACGCCGATCTCGCTTGGAGGGCCGACCCTCGGGTAGCCGGACATATTGCTCGAGGGCTTTGCGCTCCTCCGCGAGATGGAGACGCGCCTCACGGCTGGCGTCCGACTCGCGATACAGGTTTTGGGCGACTGCAGCAGGACCGCGCGCTGCACTGAGTCCTAAGACTTCCACTTCAAAGATGCCGCGCTCGTTTTCGATGCGTAGCTTGTCGCCGGCGCGAACCTCGCGGGCGGGCTTGGCGCGGAGGCCGTTCGCCTGGACGCGGCCTATGTCGCAGGCGCGCGAAGCCGCAGCGCGCGTTTTAAAAAAGCGCGCAGCCCAGAGCCACTTGTCAATGCGCAGAGCTTCCTTTTGGCGCGCAGCGTCCATCGCGAACTCACGTACAGTGCAATCACAAATCTATCAGGGTTTTTGCTCGGCTCTCCACAGATAGAGGTGACTGGAGTCGCTCGACGTCGCAACCATCACGCCTCTTTGGTGGGTGGCGCGATTGAGAGCGGCGCGGATGTTCGCTTTGCTGTCGGGCAATGAGGAGAGGGGCACTTTGAGGGCGTTCCCGGAAGGGAGCTGTTCGAGTTGATTCAAAAGGAGCGTGACGATGCGCTTGTGCTTGCCTGCTCGTCCCCTTGGAACTTCATTCTGTTGAACCGATTGAAATTTCATCGAAAATGGATTCCATTTTATGGAAGGTGCCGACCAAATGTCTCACTCCTCGTGAGATGCACGCGTTCGTGCTGCGTATGCCTCTGGGCGTGAGCGGTTGCAAGAGTTCGGCACTACTAACGTACTCAACGTTGACTGATGTCGTATTGAAATCGTATGGAGGCGCTATTGGCCAAGTAAAAATATCCTAGGCGTGTAAAAAATCCTGGGATTCCTGTGGAAAAGTTGTCGATCTTCGCTATGCTAACTTCAAGCAAGGATACGAGGTTTCCATCGTTCAGCAATGAATGGCACGAGGGTTGCTGATACGATCTCGAGGCTTCGACATGTCTATGAGCGGAACACGAAACACCCCTATCGTGCCTGTTGGCGAAGCTACCTCTTTCCATGGTTTCAATTTTCGCCCCCGGGTTTTGGTGGTCGATGACGAAACATCGATCGCAGACACCACAGCCACCATCCTTTCCATGAGCGGCTATGATGCGATGGCCGCGTACGATGGAAATGAAGCTCTTGAAGCTGCCTTGCTTTCACCGCCCCACTTGGTACTGACCGACGTGGTGTTGCCAGGAATGAACGGGATTGAACTCGCGATTACGATCCAACGCGTTTTCCCAGACTGCCAAATCCTGCTTTTCTCAGGCCAGGCGTCGACCGTTGATTTGCTGGCGGCAGCAGGGTCCGCTGGACGCCACTTCACATTGCTCAGCAAGCCGGTTCCACCGGAGCGGTTGCTGGCAACGGTGAAAGAGAAGCTGCGGCCAGTGATCCGCCAATCAATACCTTCAAGCGCAAACTAGTCCTTCAAGCGCAAACCAGGGTAAGCGCATCGGCAATCGCGTTGGTCTGCCGTCATCGATGACAGCGACCTTAGTGTTGTGCGGCTGACGGCGAGTGCACTTGCGCCTCGATTGCGTCGAGGCTCGCGTCATCTATGGCGGCGATGACGAAGGGATCGGCGGTCGGAATCAGGGGCATCTTGAAATCCAGGGTCCAAGTTTCGCCCGGATTGAGGCGGCGCGCATACGTAACGATGCCAATGGGCGTCGTCGGAGCGGGATTGAGGGTCGTCACCGACAGAACGTATTGCGGGTTTGGTGCGCTCCAGTTCTTGCGGCTCGTGAAACTGCGATCGACAAAGCCCGGCGGGAAACTATAGAGATCGCGGTTGAAGCGGTAGAAATTTGCGTCGTCAAAATTGTTTGTCCAGCCGGGATTGAAGGGCTCGCCGGCATTTTCATCCTCGCGGTTTTGGCCGGTTTGAGAAGGACTCTGGAGGTTCGGGTCCTGGTACCGGACACCGGAAGCGAAGACGGCGCGCCGAGGCTCGCGGGCTGAATTCATAATGTCGACGCGGATGAAGTCGACCTGTGGTTCGTAGATGCCGGACGTAATATCGAAGCCGGGCATAAAGGGAGATTTGGCGTGCTGGCGGGCTTTGACGATGGCGGTCTTGTTGATCCGGGCTGCAAAAATCGTAAAGCGGTAAGTCATGCCTTCGCGCTCGAACTCATAATGAACGATGGGCAGACCATCTTTTGAGAGGATTCGACCGGCGGCGCTGGTGGGCTCGAGATCGGAGCCCGCAAAAAACATCAACTCTTCAAAGCCGGTGCGGAGATAACCCTCCGGCGTGATCCGCGCTTTATTTTCGAAGCCCGTCAAGCCAATTTCGCCGGTCTGCTGATTGAACCAGGAAGAGGGCTGGGAGTCTGGCTGGCTGGGGGATGCGGCGGAAGGGGTTTGCGCGCGCAGAAAATGACCAAAAGTAGTTGGCAAAGTGACCAGAGCAAATAGAACAGCGGTAAGGCGTGGGATTCTTGTCACATCAGAAAGCATAAAGCGTCAGGCTTCGAAGTAAACGGTTGATCGCCAACCTCAATTAACTCTTCACGCCGTGAATTCACCGGCTCCCGCTTCAGAATGAAAATGCTGCCAGATGGATTCGGCGGTTTTGCGGCTGACGACCGCGGCAAGCGATTCTGCCGTGGCCTGCTCGACATCGCGCAGGCTTCCGAAGTGGGTAAGAAGGCGCTGGCGGGTTTGCGCGCCGACGCCGGGAATGGCGAGCAGTTCGGAGTCGCGGTCTCTCATGGCGCGGCGCTGGCGGTGATAGCCGACGGCGAAGCGATGGCTCTCGTCGCGGATGAGCTGGATGAGATGGAGGACTGGGCTGCGACGGTCGAGGACGATGGGCTCGCTTTCACTGCCGTAGACGTAGATGACTTCTTCTCGCTTGGCGATGGAGGCGAGCGGCTGCGAAGTGAACCCAAGGGATTCCAGGGCCTCTGCCGCTGCGTGCAGCTGGCCGAGGCCGCCGTCGATGAGGATGAGGGAGGGCATCTCTGTGGGCTCTTTAGAAGACCGCCCCTCAGGGGCTAAAGCCCCGGTCTTTTTGGCGCCATTTTTGGCACGACTGAAGTCGTGCCCTGACACTTCGTGCGCTCCCGAAGCGTTTTTTGTAGAAGGAATAGGGCCGGCGGATTGTGAATCAGGTGCACCACCCGCGCCGTCGCGAATGCGGCGGTACCGGCGCTCGACCACTTCGCGCATGGAGGCGAAATCGTCGACGCCGGCGACGGTTTTCACTTTGAATTTGCGATAGGCCGATTTGTTCATCTTGCCGTCTTCCCAGACGACCAGCGAAGCCACGGTCTCCGCGCCCTGAATGTGCGAGATGTCGAAGCATTCGATACGGCGGGGAAGCTCGGGAAGCATGAGCGCGTCTGCCAGCGCCTCCTGAATGGCCTTGCGCGAAGGCTCGAGGACGCGGAAGCGCTGCGTATAAGATTGGCGGGCGTTCTGGCCGGCCAGGTCGACGAGCGATTTTTTCTCTCCGCGCTGAGGAACCGCAATGTCGATTTTGTGGCCGGTCCGCTCGGTGAGGAGTGCGGCGAGGGTCTCGCGGTCGTCGAAGTCGACGGGGGCGAGGATCGACCGAGGTACGTATTGCTGGTCAATGTAGAGCTGCTTGAGGAGTGCGGAGAAGACGGCGCCTGCATTAAAGGCGGGTTGGTCGGACCCCGGAAAAGCAACTGCAGGTCCTTCGACTCGTCGCCGCGGCGACTCGCTCAGGATGACAGTCTCATTACCAGAATCGGGACCGGGGGCACCCACTTCTGTTGTTCCTCCGGGCTCGGCGAAGGCCTCCATCAGGCTTGGCAGATCTTCCCAGAAGAATTCGCGGCGATCGACGATTTTTCCGTTGCGCATGTGGAAAAGATTCACGGCCAGGCTGCCGTCTTCAAAGTGATAGCCGAAGACGTCGGCATCATCGTCGAGCTCGACGGTGGCGATGCGCTGCTTCTCCTGGAGCTGGTGCACGGTGGAGAGCTGATCGCGCAGGCGCGCCGCAGCCTCGAACTGCTCGGCGTCGGCGGCAGCCATCATGCGCGCGGTGAGGGTGCGCTCCAACTCAGCGTGGCGGCCTTCGAGGAAAAGCTGAGCGTCACGGACGGCCTGCTTGTAGGCGTCCGGAGTGGTGAGGCCTTCGACGCAGGGACCGAGGCAGCGATGAATGTAGTACTGCAGGCAAGCGCGCGGATGATAGCGCGATAGATCGACTTTGCAACTCGGCAAGAGAAAGCTGCGATGGATGAGCTCGACCACGCGATAAGCGAGGTTGCCGGGGAAGTATGGGCCGTAATAAGCCGAGCCGTCTTTGCGCAGCCGTCGGGTGACGAAAACTTTGGGAAAGCGGTCAGCGAGGGTGAGCTTAACGTAGGGGTAAGTCTTATCGTCGCGCAGAAGAATGTTGAAGCGCGGCTTGCGCTGCTTGATGAGATTGTTTTCGAGCGCGAGGGCTTCGTGCTCGTTGGCGACGAGGATGGTTTCGATATCCACGGCCTCGCGCATGAGCGAGCCGGTTTTGGCGTTGGCCTGAGAGGCTTCGAGGAGATAGGAGCGCACGCGCGAACGGAGGTTGTTGGCCTTGCCAACGTAAATAACCTCGCCCTCGGCATTCTTGTAGAGATAAACGCCGGGTTGCGTGGGAAGCGTGCGGATTTTTTCGTAGAGATCCATGCTGAATCTGGGGTGAGTCAGGCGCGAATTGCGCTCATTTCTAGAATAACGAGAATCCAAAGCATCCGTTTGCCCTAGGGGCTGCGTAGCAGTGAATTCTGGCGGCGACGAGGCTTGAAATGGAGGGTAAGGCAAAGGTTGAGCAAACCTTACCTGCAAGGGTAAAAATTACATGGTTTTGGGGTGTGCAGAAATCGAGTGTCTTTTCTGATAGGCCCTTATATTGCAACCACTTGCAGGCTATGACCCGATTGGTTGGTGGCGTGCACTTGGTTAAGGCGGGAGAAGAGTACTTCCCCCGGCGGAAGAGCGCAAAACGCGCCGAGAGCGAATGGAGAGGTGAGGAGCATGACAATGAAGCGTTTTGGATTTGCGTTGACGGCAGCGGCGATGATGGCATTTGGAGTTGCGGGATGCGCCACCAAGAATTATGTGCGGACACAGACGACTCCGCTGATCGACCACACGGACCAGCTTGAGCAGAAGACGGCGGACAACAACCGCCAGATCCACGATGTGAATGACCGCGCGATGGCAGGCATCGCGAAGGCGCAAGGCTCGGCTGATACGGCGCAGTCCAATGCGCAGAACGCCACCCAAGCCGCAAATGCCGCCGATACGGCCGCTAACGACGTGGCCCATCGTGCCGACTCGCTGGACAGCGTGGTGAAGGGGCTGGATAACTACAAGCAGGTGGCCACGGTTTCAGTGACCTTCGGATTCGACAAGGCCATGCTGACGACCGATGACAAATCGCAACTGGACAGCTTTGCCGGCTCACTGGGCTCGGCGAAGAGTTACATTCTGGAAGTCACCGGCGGAACGGATTCGGTAGGATCGGCGCAGTACAACTACGATCTGAGCCAGCGCCGCGCGGACGCGGTGGTGCAATACCTGGCCGCGAAGTACGGCGTTGCGCCGCACCGCTTCTACTTGATCGGCATTGGCAAGGATCAGTATGTGGCGTCGAACGACACGGCTGCAGGGCGCAAGGAAAACCGGCGCGTGCAGGTGCAGTTGCTCTCGAACATGAGCAGCGATGCACAGAGCCAGGCTCCGGCCCCCAGCGGACAGTCCAGCAATCCAGCTGGCCAAGCTACATCGTCGCCGGTTCCCGAATAACCCGGGAAGCAAATCTCCCTTGATCTGTTGATTGTTTTTCAAAGGGCAGACCCAGGGGGTCTGCCCTTTGTGTTTCCAGAGGACCGAGTTAATGTCCTGTCTCCAAAGTTCTTCGTGAATCACACGAAAGACAAAGCAGATCCTTCGACTTAACACCCCCAAACTGAAAGACGTTTGGGGCGCCTTTCGCTCAGGATGACAGCCTGCTTTTTAAATAAGATTTAGAGACAGGATTAGGATCTGGTTGCCGAGAGCTGTTTCACGTGTTCCGCGCGGACATCGTTGGCGGTGAAGAGCCGCAGGAACGGGACGTGTTTCTGAGCTTGCCAAAAGGATGCGTCACTTAACGGACGAGCATTTGCAGCCGCCTCGACGGCCGGGCGGCCGGCAGCCTCTTCGCGCTCGACGATGCAAACTACCGCGACGACAATCATGCCGGCTTCCTGCGCTGTCTCGATGGCGGCAATGGTGGAGGCGCCGGTGGTACACACATCGTCGACGATGACGACGCGGGCGCCCTGGCGGCAGAAGCCCTCTATGCGACGGCCGGTCCCATGAGTCTTCTCCGCTTTGCGGACGAGGAAGCCATGCAGCAATGGCGCGTTGGGGTGCGACAGAGCGCGCCAGGCGCTGGCGGTGGCAACGTTTGAAACGATGGGGTCGGCACCCATGGTGAGCCCGCCAACGGCCTCTGCGTTGATTTTGTTGGCCTCAAGCAGTTCGAGGATGGCGTGGCCGGTGAGGCGTCCGCCTTCGGCGTGCAGGGTCGTGGTGCGGCAGTCGATGTAGTAGTCGCTGGTACCGCCGGAGGAGAGCTTAAAATGGCCGAGTTTAAAGCTCGTACGGGCGAGGAGGGAGAGGAGCTGCTGGGCGTGTGTTGGTGTGGGCATCAATGAGATTGTAAGCGGTGAAGAGTTACTGGCGAATGAGTGAATGCGTGGAAAAGTGAATGAGTGAAAAGTCCGGTTGTTTCACCTATTCACATATTCACTCCTTCAGTTCTTAAGTTGCTTTTTGTCGAATTGGCGGCCACCGGTGCCGGAAATGCCCACTGTCATCCAGCCGATGCAAGCGCCAAGAAATGCTCCTGCTATAACGTCTGAGACCCAATGGGCATTCGTGACCGTGACCCCGATGCACGCGAGACTGGCTAGGGTGGAGACGGCCACTCGCCACCGCGGAAGACGAAGCCAGGTAATGGCAACGATGGTCAGTGCGATGGTTGCGGTCCCGGAAGGGAATGAACTCCAACCATCGCCTCCTTCGAGAAACCTGAACCCGTAAAAATGATTGGCGAGATAGGTTGGGTCGGGCGACCCACGACCGAACAATCGTTTTAACACAAACTCCGCGGCTATCGCCCAGATGATTCCCGAGGAATAAAGCAACGGAGTCAGAGTCCAGTTGGCTAGCCGACGCCCGAAGATCAACCAAAAGCCCGCTCCGAACTGGAAGAGGAGCGCAACCACGGGAATGACTACCAGGGGCGCGAGCAGATGGTTTAACCAAATCCAAAGGACAAATGGCCGCACATGTGAGTTGAAGTATTCTGCCGCCGGGCGGTCGAGGTAGCAGATGCATACCGGGACGGAAATGGCGCAAAGCGCGAGCGCCAGCAGCAACCGGCGATATGTAGGGGGATCGGGCATTCGAAGCCAGGCCAAACCGACAGTTCAGATGCGGGCCGAGGGGTTGAGGCCGAAGCCGTGATTCGGCCTATGGGCTCGATTTGATATTACAACTAGTTGAAGTGGCGGAAGCCGCTGGAGACGATCAGCGCTATCGAAAAAATGATGAAATTGTAGGCAGCATGGACCAGAGTGCTGGCGGCCAAGGATCGGGTTTTGAGGCGCACGGTGCAGAGAATCAGGCTGATCACGATCAGCAGGAGAAACGGGCCTAGTGAATGGCCTTGCTGCTCGACGTGAAGCAGGGCAAAGGGAATGCTGGTGAGAATCGAGGCGGCGACCATGGCCGGCAACGACCACTGCGGATGACCATTTGCGTCGAGCGGAGGGGCGGGTTTTTGAGTGAATTGCTCGGCCGTCCAGTCCCAAGCTGTGCAGAGAGCGGGCAATAGAAAACCGCGGAAGAGCATCTCCTCAATAAAAGGCGCGAGGGTAGTGCCGAAGGCGAACATCAGCCATGCGGCTCCCGGAGAGCTGAACATTTTGTCGATGGGTGCATTGGTGGGGCCGGGCATCAACACTTCGTCGAGTGCAGCCAGTCCCGCGCAGCCCAGCGCCGTTGCGGCGAGAGGCCCAAATCTTCTGATGGCCACCGCACCTCTCCATTGCAAACCGGCGAAGAACTTCTCATGCCAGAAGAAAGGAAAGATGAAGAAGCTGAATGCAAAAGCGATGACGTAGAGAAGGGCCTGGCTGCCCAGCATCAGCGGAACATTTGTGACGGATAAGTGGGCCATCGCGTTCGCGCCCATATGCAGGTAAAGCGAGGCGAGACCGAAGACTACGCCGGTGCAGACGAGGCTGATGACGAGAATCAACGCCAGCACACAGACATGGCCCAGGTGCGGAATGCGCACGGGCTTTCGCACCGGGGGTTCTAAGAAGGATTGAAAAAGCTGCGGAGGCTCAGAGTTGAGCGACGGAATGGGATCGGCGTATGAAACGAGAAGAGAGTCGGATTCGGACGGAGCACCTTCGGCGGGCGTCGGCTCGAAAAACGCGGGCTCGCCAGATGTTAATTCGACCGGCTGAGCCGTGGCGGAGGACGCATCGACGGTGTGATCGGCCACGCGCGAAACTCCGAGAGAGGGGGGGCTCTTTTCCAATTCCGTCGCAGGCTGGCGATCGTCCTCTTCAGGGTGATTGGTCATTGGCTTACCGGCTTTTTCTCGCGACGAACGGCACGCGCTGAGCGTTTTTGCTGTGTTAGCTTGCCATTTCTTACTGATTCCGGTTGAGCTTCGGTGCTTGTTGGCCCCGATTTGGACGAGCTGACGCCATTGCCGGTGGAGTCTCCGGTTTGGATGAGCTCTTCTTCCAGCTCGGCGGGCGCCAGCCGGCCGTTCGTTAATTTGTAATAGCGCTTGAGGAACTGGCCCGTATAGGAGCCCGGCGTCGCGGCGATCTTCGCGGGGCGGCCCTCGCCGACGATACGTCCACCATCTTCGCCGCCCTCGGGGCCAAGATCGATGACCCAGTCGGCGTTGCGGATCACGTCGAGATTGTGCTCGATGATAATGACGGAGTTTCCGAGATCGACCAAACGGTGCAGGACCTCAAGCAACTTGCGCACATCGTCGAAGTGCAGGCCGGTGGTGGGCTCGTCTAGCAGGTAGAGGGTCTTGCCAGTCTGGCGCTTGGAGAGTTCACGAGCCAACTTCATTCGCTGCGCCTCGCCGCCAGAGAGTGTTGTCGCGCTTTGGCCGAGATGCACGTAGCCGAGACCGACGTCGACCAGCGTTTGCAGTTTCTGGCGCACCTGGGGCACGTCAGTGAGCAAGGGCAGCGCATCTTCAATGGTGAGATCGAGAACGTCGGCGATGGAGTGGCCGTGGAATTTCACGGCCAGGGTCTCCTGGTTGTAGCGGCGGCCGTTGCAGACTTCGCACTGCACGTAGACATCGGGCATGAAATTCATTTCAATGCGGCGCTGGCCATCACCCTGGCAGGCCTCGCATCGGCCGCCGGGTACGTTGAAACTGAAGCGGCCGGGCTTGTAACCGCGCTCGCGCGCCTCTGGCAGCATGGCAAAGAGATCGCGGATCGGCGAAAAGACCTGGGTGTATGTCGCGGGGTTGGAGCGCGGCGTGCGCCCGATGGGCGATTGATCGATACGGATGACTTTATCGATCTGCTCCACGCCGGTAAGGTCGTCGTGGGCGCCGGGCTCTTCGCGCGAGCCGTAGATGGTTTTGGCCAAGGACCGGTAGAGAATGTCGTTGACAAGGGTGCTTTTGCCGCTGCCGCTCACTCCGGTGACGACGGTCATGAGGCCGAGCGGGATGCGAAGACTCAGATCGTGCAGGTTGTGCTCGCGCGCGCCGGAGATGGAGAGCCACTTACCGGTAAGCGGCCGTGGCTTGGAGCGCTGCAGCATGGTGGCTGCCCCGCTCAGGTAGCGGCCGGTGAGCGACGCGGGCGAGGCCATGATCTGCTCTGGCGTGCCTTCGGCGACGATGTTGCCTCCCAGTCGCCCTGCGCCCGGTCCAAGATCGAGGACAAAATCGGCGTGCCGGATGGTTTCTTCGTCATGCTCAACGACGAGGACTGTGTTGCCCAGGTCGCGAAGTCTTTCGAGAGCCTGGATGAGGCGGTTGTTATCGCGCTGATGCAGGCCGATGGAGGGCTCGTCGAGGACGTAGAGGACGCCGCGCAGGCGCGATCCGATTTGCGTGGCCAAGCGGATGCGCTGGCCCTCGCCGCCGGAAAGCGTGGCCGCGCTGCGATTGAGGGAGAGATAGTTGAGGCCGACGGCGCAGAGGAATTCCAGGCGTTCGGCGATCTCGCGGCGAATGCGCTCGGCCACCAGCGCCTCGCGCTCAGTGAATTTAAGGTTGATGGCCGCCGAGAGCGCACGATTGAGCGGGAGGGCGGTGAAATCGGCAATGGATAGGCCACCGACTTTAACAGCGAGCGATTCAGGGCGCAGGCGTTTGCCGCGGCAGACAGGGCAGGGCGCGGCCGACATGTAGCTCATCATGAATTCACGATAGCTATCGCTGCGTGCTTCTTCCACGTTGTCGCGCAGGTAGGCGAGAATGCCGTGAAAGCCGGTACGGGGCGCTTCGCCCTTGGGTGGCCCGTACACGAGGATGTGCTGCTGTTTGGGCGGCAAATCTTCGAAGGGCAGCTTCAGGTCGATCTTGTAGCGGTCGGCGGCGAGTTGAATGAGTTTGATGAGGTACTGCGAGGAGGAACCTGGACCGAGCCCACCATCGAGGAGCGGCTTGGACCAGTCAGTGATGACTTTGGCGGGGTCGAAGTCGTAGAGCGAGCCGAGGCCGTGGCAGTTAGGGCACGCGCCAAAGGTGGAGTTGAATGAAAAGCTGCGCGGCTCCAGTTTGGGCACATCCAGGCCGCAATCCGGGCAGGCCATTGAAGACGAAAACAACTGCTCCTTGCCGTCGTTGAAGCCGACTAGAACTAGACCGTTGGCGAGTTGGAGAGCTTTGGCGACGGCCTGTTCCAGACGCTTTTCGACGGAGGGCTTGTTGGACGCCGCAGGGGCCGGTTTAGCGCCTTCGCCGGTCCCCGAATGCGAGGGACTGGGCGCAGCCTCAGTTTTCAGGAGGACGCGATCGACGATGGCCTCAATCGTGTGGTTCTTCCGCTTGTCGAGGGCCGGCGGCTCGGACAGGTCAATGACCTCGCTATCAACGCGGGCGCGAAAGCCTTGCTGATCAAGCTGATCCAGTAAATCCTTAAACTCTCCCTTTCGGCCTCGAACGATCGGCGCCATGATGGTGGCACGCTCGCCCCGGCCCAGCTCGATGATGCGCTGGACGATTTGATCGGCGGTCTGGCGCGCGATGGGCCGGCCGCAATTGGGGCAATGCGGCGTGCCTACAGATGCGTAAAGAAGGCGGAGGTAGTCGTAAATCTCTGTGATGGTGCCAACGGTGGATCGCGGGCTCCGGCTGGTCGTCTTTTGCTCGATTGAGATGGCTGGGCTAAGGCCCTCGATGGAATCGACATCGGGCCGCTCGATTTGGTCCAGAAATTGGCGCGCATAGGCAGAAAGCGTCTCCACATAGCGGCGCTGGCCCTCGGCATAGATGGTGTCAAACGCCAGCGAGCTTTTGCCGGAGCCGGAAAGCCCGGTGACCACCGTGAGGGCGTTGCGGGGGATGCGTACGTTGATGTCGCGCAAGTTATGCTGGCGCGCCCCCCGCACCGAAATGTGAGTGATAGGCATGAATGGGTTCTTCTAAAGACGGTGAGTACTTTCGAGTTTGGACTGTGCTGCCAGTTGACCAGAAAACAAAGCTCTAGAGGTATTCTATTTGCCAATAGAAATGAGGGTCAACGCGGCCAATCTTCTGCGACAATCGCAAAGACGCTTTCCCGAGGCGAATTGAATGTCGGACTTGTTGATGTTGATCGCCGCCACACTGGGTGCGATGGCCTTTGGCATACTCGCCGCCTATGCCGTTTTGCGCATGGTCTTTTCGGTCATGCGGCCGCGCAAGGTCAAAGCACCGATGAAGGCGCAAACCGAAGCCGCGCGCACGTCGTAAAACCAGCTTCGGTCGTCAGATCTCCGCTTTCACCCCAAATTTCCCGGTCAGAGGCTCGCGTCGGCGCGTCCTGGGTCAATTCTGCGGATTCGGGCGTTGCCGCTGTTGCATTTCCTGCAGAATTTGTTGCGGAGTGCGCACCGGAACGGGAGGGCCGCTGCTATTTGGGTCTGGCTGGGGTGGTGGTTGCTGTTCGGCCTCCGGCTCTGGCGGCTGGTCTGGCTCCGCGTCGTCGTTGTTGGGCGGCGGCGGTGTGTTGTTGGCCATGCTTTTCGCGGAGGTTCCTGACCGAGCGGTCAGCACAATCCGGCGTGGCGTGCCCTCGCCGCGATCGCCGACTAACAGGAGATCGTACCCGGAGCCATCAAGGAGCTGCGAAATCACGTCGCGCGCGGGGCCGGGACCGTAGGTGCCAAAGATCCGTTGATCGGCGTCCATGCCTTCGACCTTGGCGCCAGTGTCGAGGGAAACATCTTTCAGGATTTGGGCCAGGCTTGAGTTGGACGCAATGATGAGCAGTCCGCGGCTATCGAAGACGACGGATGCCGCGCCCGGCTGATCGTTGGCGGGCCAGTTCGGAGGAGGAGGCAACACCGGTGCGGGCGGCGCAACCGGCGCTGGCGCTGGTGGCGCGGGTTTCTTGCGGGTGTGAAGGGCCTTGTGTGCGGGTGCGGCGGTCGAAGTATGTGCCGGAATGGCCTGAGCCGGATTGGTTTGTGCTGGAGCCGCCTGCGCCGATGCTGTAGATTGATCGGCGAACGCCACAGAGAACAACATCGAACAAATCCATATTGCCGGCAGGGATATGGCCAGGCTGTGCGCGGCACGTCCAGCATGCCAAAACAAGCTGCGACGGCACGGGGATTCCGCTTGCGAAAGGGTTTGTGAACGCATCGGAATCACCTCCCTGGAGTCTATTCTGAAGCAGCTTTCATCCCTGCTCAAGTTTGCGCGGAATGCTTACCCTACCGAGGCGCTCGCACACCCGGTGCCGAGACGAGCTGCTGCTCTACATGTACTAGACTAGCAGTGGCCGACGGACGCTCGAAAGGGCACGCAACTGGGCCGTTTATGGGTACTGGCAACAATCGCAGAGCAGAGAGGATATGGGCGCGAATGCGAATCGGATTATTTATCTCGGGCTTGGTTATGGCTCTGATGCCAGTGTCGAGCTATGCGGCGAGCTGCACCGCGCAGGCGGAACTGGGATCGCTCGATCGCGATGCGCTGTCGGCGGCCTCGGGGCGGATGGCCGCCGCAGTCCTGGCTCAGGATTTCACCACACTGCAGGCGAATTTGCTGCCACAGGAAGCCGCGGAGTGGGACGGGATACGCTCCACGGTGGAACAGTCCGCGCCGCTGGTAAAAGGCGGAAAGATTCAGTTGCGGGATGTGTACCTTTTGGACGCGTCGGACCAGACTGCGACCCAGGACACGCAATTTTTCTGCTCCAATTCGACAGGATCGCTGACGGTAACCATCAACATGACGGCATTGCCGCCGGGACGATATGCGGTGATTCTCGCCGACGCGGCGGGCGCACCGCTGGCCGGGCAGATGGGGCTGGTTCTGGCGTGGGATGGCGCTGCGACGCAGTGGAAGCTTGCCGGACTGACGGTTCGGCCCGGGGTTTTCGACGGGCATGACGGCGTGTGGTACTGGCAGCGCGCGAGGGAGTTGGCTAAGACGGACCCGTGGAGCGCATGGTTCAGCTACGACGCGGCGCGCTACCTGCTGCTGCCTGTGGACTTCATCGTTTCGCCGAACCTGCAAAAGCTGCACCAGGAACAATCGTTGATTTCGCCCTCGCCCGAGAGCCAGCTTCCATTGTCGCTGCCTGACGGCGACCGCACATGGAAGATTGACGAGGTGGGACTGGATGCGTCACTGCACGAGGCTGACTTGGGCGTGGCGTACGAGTCGACGGGCGTCACGGATCCTGCGGCACTGCGCACCGAGGCCACTGCGGTGATGAGCGCCTTCTTGAAGGCGCATCCCGATCTTCGCGCGAACTTTCACGGGCTGTGGGCTTATGCGGAGAAGGATGGGAAGAGAACGCCGGTGATGGAGCTGCCGATGAAGGAGATTCCGTAGAGACAGGGACCGAGGGAACAAGGGAACAAGAAAACACGAAACGGGAATGGGCGCGGCGGTGGCTGCCGGGAATCACGCAGACAGGAAGGTAAGTAGACGTTGCTCATTGAAGATCTGCCTCGACCATCAAGTTCGCCGTATATTGCATTGATACTGGGCGTCGTCGGAATCTCCGCGGCCACGGCTTTTGCATGCACGGGTAGGGTGTGGGTTCGTTTTAACGGTTGGGTCTACCGCGCTAAAGAACCGAGAATGTTTTGGAGAGAAGTCGCAGCCTACTATTTCGTTGGTGCTTGCTTCGTCGTAGGCTTCCTGTTTTTGGTCAACTGGATTTGAGAACTTGAGGTTCCTTCCTCACTTGAGAAAGGCAAAATCATTTGGCAGGCATCATTGATCTTCGTTCGGACACCGTAACCAAGCCGACGCTTGAGATGCGCGAGGCGATGGCTGGGGCAGAAGTCGGCGACGACGTTTACGGAGAAGACCCAACAGTTAATTTGCTGGAGCGGCGCGCGGCTGAAACTTTTGGCCGCGAGGCGGCGCTGTTTGTGCCCACGGGCACCATGGGCAACCAGATTGCGATTCGCGCGTTGACGCAGCCCGGCCAGGAAGTGATTGCCGAATCGCGTGCGCACATTCTCGATTACGAGATGGCGACGACGGCGGTCTTTTCCGGCTGCCTGATTCGCGCAGTGCCGGCCGGGGGCGGCATTTTGACGTGGAAGCATATCGAACCGGCGATCAGCCACTACGGCGGTTTCCGCGCAGCGACGGGATTGATCGAAATTGAGAATACCGCGAACCTTGCAGGCGGTGTCTGCACGCGTGTCGAAGTGCTGGAGGAGATCTGGGCAGGAGCGAAGGCGCATAAGCTTCCTACGCACCTCGACGGCGCGCGCATCTTCAATGCGGCTGTGGCCTTGGGCGTCGACGTAAAGGCGCTGACGCGCGGCTTCGACACCGTGATGTTTTGCTTGTCGAAAGGACTCGGCGCGCCGGTGGGATCGGTGCTTGTGGGTTCGGCAGCATTGATCGCACGTGCTCGCGTCTACCGCAAAGCGTTAGGCGGCGGCATGAGGCAGGTGGGTGTGCTGGCTGCCGCGGGGCTGATTGCGCTCGAAGAAGGGCCAAAGCACCTATCCGAAGATCATGCCAATGCGCGGTTGCTGGCCGAAGCGCTGGCGCATACCGAGGGCGTGACAATCGATCTCGCGTCTGTCGAAACGAACATCGTCATCTTCCGCTTGGCAGCGGGGAAGGGCGCGGGCGAACTCGCGGCACGGTTGAAGGAGCGCGGAGTTCTGGTGGGCGCATTTGGCCCGGATGCGATTCGCGTCGTGACGCATCGCGATGTGAGCCGCAAAGACTGCATCGACGCGGCCGAAGCGCTGACGGAGGAGATTGAAGCTGCAATCAAAACGGCCAGCGCCAAGTGACGCCGGCCGTTCTGATCAACGCAGGGCCCGGGGAATTCCACGAAAATCCTAGAACAGATTCCAGAGCGACTGGTTGTAGACCCCGTGGTGGAACTGCACCTCGGAGGACTTGACGATGGTGCCCAACTCACGCGGACTGCGGTTGGCGGCGGCCTCTTTCAGGTCGGCATAGCGGCCTTGGACATCGGAGCCGAGCGCCTGGGCAATCCACTTTGATGCTCTGAAGTCCTTAATGGCCTGCTGAATGTTGTCGGGCAGGTAGCGGCCACCGCCGCGCAAATCCTTGGCCTTGGAGATCTCGCCGTCGATGCCGGTCTTGAAGATTCCGTAGAGCGACAGGTACGGATTGGCATCGGGTGCAACGGCGCGGACCTCGGTGCGCATGGAGCGATGGTTGCCGATGGGCACGCGAACCATTGCGCCGCGATCCACTGCCGAAGCCCGAATCTGGTTCGGCGCTTCGAAGTGCGGATCCAAGCGCCGGTAGGCGTTCACGCTGGAGTTGAAGACCAGGCAGAGATCGAGCGCGTGGGTCAGGATGCGGTCCAGGAATTCCCAGCCGAATTTCGAGAGCTGCTCTTCGCCCTTCTCGTCCCAAAACAGATTGGTTTTGCCTTTGGAGACGGAGACATTGGTGTGCATGCCACTGCCGTTCACGCCCACGATCGGCTTGGGCAGGAAACAAGCCGTGAACCCCATGTTGTTGGCGATCTGGCGACAGAGCAACTTGTAAAGCTGGATTTGATCGGCAGCAGCAACGACTTCGGCATAGCTGAAGTTAATTTCGAATTGGCTGGGCGCCACTTCGGGATGGTCCTTTTCGTTTTGGAAGCCCATGGCGCGCTGCACTTCCGCCGCCGTGTCGATAAATTGACGAAGCGGATCGAGTGGCATTACGTGGTAATAGCCACCGGTATTAATGAACTCGAACTTGCCCGTCTCAATGTATTTCTGCTCAGCGTCTTTGCCGGCGAAGAGGAAACCTTCGATTTCGGCGGAGGCATTCAGGGTGTAATTCTTGTCCTTGAAAAGCTTGTCGGAGTAGTTCTTGAGCACGCCGCGCAAGTCGCCTGAGTAGGGAGTGCCGTCTTTGTCGATGACGTTGCCGAAGACGAGCACCTTGCCATTGCCAAAGACGTCGGCGGGTACCCAGTAGAAAGCGCTCCAGTCGATGCCCAGACGGAGGTCGCTTTCTTTTTGCGCAGTAAATCCGCGAATCGACGAGCCGTCGAAGGTTAGGTTTTCATAGGAGCCGAGCAGAAATTTCTTGTCGTAGTCAAGCAAATGGAGACGGCCCTCAAGATCGGAGAACAGCACCGTGACGGCCTTAATGCGTTTCTCGTCGGTCAAATACTTCAGGCGTTTTTCGCGGACGTCGCCGGCGGGCACGCGCTTGGTGCGATCGCTCTTGGCTTGCAGGTTCAGCGTTTCCAACTCTTCATAAGGGAGGGCGAGAAAATTCCGGTACTCGTTCGACATGAAGCTCCTTTCGTGCGCGCACGATTAAGGTGGATGGGCGAAAACCCCAGCGCAAACAGCATAAAGAATCCATGAGGAATTGTGGATCTCAGGGTGTGGAAAACGCGGCTCAGCGGGAGCGCGAGATGAGAACCATGATGAGGAGAATCGCTATTGGAATGAGCGCCAGGCCGGAATAATAGAGGACCTTGCGGGAGAGCTGAGACTTGCGCTTTTGCCAGTGAAGCAGTTCGGGGCGCTCCTCGATCCCGACCTGGTCAGGGTGCTCGAGGTCGCGGATGAACTCCTGTGCAGTCGCGTACCGGTTCTTGGGATCGCGCTCAAGAGCGCGGTACAGGATCTCCTGTAACTGCGGGGAAACGGAAGGGTCGGCGACTCGCGGCGGAAGAGGGTGATTCAACAGCCGGTCGTTCATCGCGGCCATCGGGGTGGGGCCCGTGAAAGGCAGCTTGCCGGTGAGCATCTCGTAGAGTATGACGCCCACCGAGTAGATATCGGTACGGCCGTCGCCCCGCTTGCCCTTCACCTGTTCCGGGGCAATGTAATTGGGCGTACCCAGCATGGTGGTGAAGTTGGCATAGGTCAGGCGCTTCGATGTCGTGTCACCGGCGATGCCGAAATCAATCAGCTTAATATGATCTTCGTCGTCGACCATGATGTTCTCAGGTTTGAGGTCGCGGTGTACCACGCCGTTTGCGTGGATATAGTCGAGAGCTTTCAGAACTTCGATGGCGATGCGGATGGCGCGGTCTTGGGGGAGGCGGCCTTCGTCGAGGATGTGGCGCAGCAACCGGCCCGGGCACCACTCCATGACCATGTAAATGCGGGAGCGTTTCTCTCCGCCGAAGACACGCATGACGTTGGGATGATCAAGACGCTCGCCGATCGCCGATTCGCGCTTGAAGCGATCGAAGAGAATGGGATCGGCTTCCATGTCGGGGTGAGGAACCTTGAGGGCAACGATGCGTCCGTCACGCGTGTCAGTAGCGCGGAAGATCGTGGCCATGCCGCTTTTCGCGATGGGCGCGTCGATGTGGAACGAATCCAACTGCGTTCCCGGTTCAAGGGCGTCGTAATAACTCATTGCGACCTGCGCTCCGTCGTGGCTTCCTCTAATGTATCGGGTACGAGCCCGATAAATAGTAAGGATTCTCTAAGGGTGGGGAAAGGAAACGGAACAGTAACACGTGTTTCTTCAAATCGGCAGCCTGTAAGGCCGGCCGCGATACATTCCCACCTGCTCCACCGAGCGCACGCGAATCACCTGTGCGGTAGTGTTATCGCCGCCATCTATTTCGACCCCTCGCGTGACAAGATCGTGGGCGATCTGGTTAGCATCTTTTTTTTGCGAAACAATGGAAGCGATCTCGGCTTCTCCCATTTCGTCGTGCAGGCCGTCGGTCGACAAAACCAGCACGTCTCCTGGTTGCAGGCTGAGAGCAGTTGTGTCAGGGGAGACAAACATTTCCGGCCCGATGGAACGTATGAGAATGTGGCGGGAATCAGAAGAAGGGATTTCGCTGGTCGAGATCAGGCCCATTTTGCGCTGCTCATTGACCCACGTGTGGTCCTGCGTAACCTGGCGCGCCTGGCCGTTGCGAACGAGGTAGCAGCGCGAGTCGCCGACATGTGAGACTACCGCCTGGTCGTAGCGCAGCGCGCAGGCCACGAGTGTGGTGGCCATGTTCTTGCCGCGATATTGAGGCTCGAGCCTGCGATCGTGCACGGCGGCATTAGCATTCTGGATGAGCCGCGGCATCAGGCTGATGAGCATGGAGCCCGATTGCGCTTTAGCAAACTGCTCGGTCATCACGGAGACGGCAGTGGCCGAGGCCACCTCGCCCAAATCCATGCCGCCGACACCATCCGCGACCACAAAGAGAAAGCCGTGGGAGCGTCCCTGCTGGCGCGAGGACGGGATAAAGGAACCCATGGCGTCTTCATTGTTGGTGCGGACTTTGCCGAAGTCGCTTGCCTGGCCGAACTGTACATCCAACATATGCGCCGCCGCGTGAAGCATCCCGCGCAATTAGAAAAGGGGAGATGCCGTTCTTTAAGAGGTAACAGGAAACAGGCCCGGAAAACAACGATGGGTGGTTTCCTCTCCCCGGTCTCCAGGAACGAGACCGGGGAGAGATTCCACCCTGGTTTTTTGATAAATTGAAGTTCTAACTAGACTGCATCCTTCGAAGTCAGCAGGACTGATTTGCCCGAGGCTTTCGAAGATCGCAGGAAGTAGATAGCCCCATAGATGCCCCATATACCCGAGATGCCGAGGGCGGTAAGGGGTTCCATTTTGGTGCCAAGGTTAAAGAATGGCCCAGCTACGTAGAAGGCCATGCAGGTGAGGTTGGCGATCAGGCCAAATGCGGGAATGAGCGTGTGGCGAACGAGTTTGTGGTCGGGGCGTTTGTGATACGCCACGATGCACAGCAGGCAGCTCAGCCCATAGAGGATGAAGGTTCCGAAGTTGGAAGTCAGCGTCAAGGCCAGCAGCGAGTTGGGCAGTTTGGCCAGGGTATCGTGCGGCAAGTAACCCCAACTGGAGAAGATGCCGTGCGGCAGAGCCGCGATGGTGGCATCAGTGGGTGCGCCGGCGTCGCCGAACATCAGCGAGATGGCGATGATTCCTATAACCGCTGAGATCCAGGCCAGCGTCCAGATGGACTTGCGCGGAGATAGCGACTCGGCATGCAACATGCCGAAGTGCTCGGGAACCTCGGCGTCCTTGCCCATGGCGTAGGTAACGCGGGCACCAGTGTTCATGCATGCCAGCGTCGTGCCGATGAGGGCGAAAAAGACGGTGACGGCTTCGGCCAGCATGAAGTACCTGCCATGACCCTGTCCGAGCAGTTGATCGCCGACGATAATCATCATGTCGCCGATCGGCGCGGCTGAAGTAGTCGCGCTTTGCATCGAATACCCCGAGTTGAGGAAGTAATTGGCGCAGAAGTACTCAAAGAGGTAGCAGAACAACCCCTGAATGAGCAGTGATGCGATCACGGCGATGGGAATATGCTTGGTCGGATTTTTTGCCTCGCCTCCCATCGAGGTGACCGACTCGAAACCTACAAGGATCAGAATGGCAACCGTGGATTGGATAAAGACCCAACTCCATTTGTGGGGCGCGATCACTGAAGCGGCGCTTGGATGGGCGAGAAAGTTCCCGCTGGAGTCCGTCGGCTGATAGCTGATGGTGAACGGAACGGGCTTACCGGCCGCATCGAGCAGCGGTAACGGCGTGCCGCTCGAGTCGCGCATGATCGAGCCGTCCTTGGCCGTTGCGAATTGGAAGGTGAAGGTCTCCTGCGTCTGAGTATCGTACTGGAAGCTTGGCGTGCCCTCCGGATGGCTGGAGCGATAGCCGATGGCCAGAACGCTGAAGACAATCAGGGCGGAAATCTGAATTACGTTCATGGCGATGTTGACCGCCGACGAGGCGCCGGCGCCCTTGGACGCGATCCACGCGACGAAGAAGGAGAAAAGCACCGCGACAATTCCCATGAACAGCAGTCCGGGGTTGGAGCCGCTCATGAAAGTGGGAAAGAGGAATCCGACCACATAACCGACGAAGACGCCGGTGACGGCCACCATCACGCCTGGGTAGACCCAGTAGTAAAGATGCGAGCCCCATCCGACGACGAATTTGGCGATGCGGGCGTACTTAAAGGCTCCGTCTTTGGAGAGCATGGCCTGTTCCGCGTAGTAGTAGCTGGACCCAGTACCGGGATAGAGCTTGGAGATCTCGGCGTAGGACACGGCTGTGGCCAAGCAGAGCAGCAGGGAGACGAAGATGCCCAGCCACATGGACGGAGCGGTGGATGGCTGACCCGCAACACCCGTTGTGGCCTGGATGTAGAACGTGAGCCATAGGAAGGCGCCGGGGGCGATGAGCGCCATTGCATTTGCGGTCAGCTGGGTAAGACCCAACGTGGCCTGCATCTGAGGTGCTTTCTGATCTGCCATGAGCATTCTCCTGAGAATTTAAAGTTTTCGTTTGGCGGCTCCCGGCGGTTGATCCCCGGGAATTTTTCTCAATCAAATTCAGCGGCGCGCTCGCGAGTGGCGGGGGACAGAACGAGCAACGGCGCTACTTGCTTCGGGGCCCGCCGGCTGCCTGGTTAGGCTTGGGCCGACCCCGGTTTACTTGCGGTAGTGCGACTCTATCTGCCGTTCCATCAGGACGAAATAAAGTCCCATCAGGACGGCATGAGGAAACGCGTATTCCTAGCGATGTGGCCCGAAGAAGGCGATGAAGGCCACGGTGATTGTCTGTTGCTGGTCGGTAAATTTGTCGGCCAGCTTGTCAAAGAACTGGAGGTTGGATTTGTCGATGCGGTATTCCACCCGCATGAGCGCGCCTTCAATCCACTTGTATTCGTAGGTGAAGGTGCCTTCGTACAGGGTGTTTCCTGTGGGAGCGGTCAAGGTTTGGGCGCCGTTCGCATCGTCAAACCATTCAAACCTGCCAGCGATCGCATTCTTGGCGGACGCCTGTTCGTGGAATGCGCCGGCAATACCGTACCACTTATTCAAGTTGTTGTCGCCGCAAGGAGTCTCCTCCCCGCAGTTATAGGTCGCATCCTGATTCTGGCCGTAATCGAAGTTGATGTACGCGTTGAATTTTCCGGGAGGCGTAAGCAGCAGCGTGGTATCGAACAGGTTGCGCAGGCCGCTGGCGGTGTTGGCATTCTCAGGACCAACCAGATAGTTGAAATCCCAGGTGTACTTCGGCTTCACAAGAGCGCTGGTAAACGCTCCGGAGATGCCGCCGTTCGACTTGGAGACGTTATTCCAGCCATTAAAAAGCTGAAATCCAATGGTCTCGGTCTTCGAAATCGGCAGCGAGGTACGCGCGCCGAAGTGCCAGTAGGGAATGGCGTTCACAAAGAGCAGTGAACGCGAGTAGTTCCAGTTGTCCTTGGCCTCGATGACTTCAGCGCCGGCCGAGGTAACCCATTTGCCGAAGTCCAACTCGAAGCCCTTGGCCTTGGGCGGCGCGATGCTCAGATATGCCTGTTCGAGGTAGGGAAGTTGCGAAGCGACAAACGTCGTCGTCGTCGTGTTTGAAGCAGCGTTGTTGATCAGATCGTTGGTGCGGCCGTAAATGAAGTCGACGTGCGCGCCGATTGGATCGGGACTATGGTTGAGCGTGAGCTTGGCCGCGCTCAGCTCGAACTGATCGGTCTTGTCGTTGAAGTTATAGAGCTGGTTAAGCTGATCGAAGTCGCCCATCGAAGTGTTGGGGCGGTTGAAGTTGAAGCTGTAATAGCCGTCAACGTATCCGCTCAGATCCATGGGGCCGACGCTCCAGGTGGGTGCGGCAGGAGCGGCGGCGGCCGGTGCCTGTGCCGCGGGTGCTGCTGCGGGGGCTGCTGCGGGGGCTGCGTCAGGCGCAGGTGTTTGCGCACCAGCGGTGAGGGCGATCGCCATTGCGGCTCCGGCGCTCGATCGAAGGATAATGGACCGAAGGATTCTGGTTGTGTTCGATTGCATCGACACGATACCTCCAAGAAGAGATTTTTGCGAAATGGGAAATGACGCTAAAGGACTCAAGGCGCTTTTCGACACAACCTCTCTGGCGCCTGAAGCCGGCGTCAAAAATCGGGAATGCGATGCGCACAGCTGAGGTTTGGATCGCCAGCGCTCACGGCTGGCAATCACGTTGTGATGATAGGCGCCCTGGATTGGGTCAAACGAGCTATCACCAGTAACGCAAACCAAGCATAAAGAAGCTATGAAGATAGCAAAAAGATTCTTTATGCCTGATTTTGGAAAGGAATTGGACGTTTTTTTTGTAATTTAGAAGATCGTCTTGGCATTGCGCGGTCGCCTTATGGCGGACCCGCGGTGAAGAGCAGGCGAAGAACCTGATAAAATTCTCTTTCCCTAGTTTAGATCTTCCCATTTATGCGCGGCAGAGAGTCGCTGGACCGAGGAATTCCGCTAGAAGAAAGTGAGTGCCCGGTTGTCACAATCCCATCCAGGCAAATCGGTCATTAAGTTCGGGCGTCCGCGCGGCTCAGGCTTGCGGATGCTTCTGTTTACGCTGGAGTGCGCCCTGGGAGTGGTAGCCGTCATTCTGGTGGCGGCGCTGACACACTGGTCGCCAGGGTTGCTGCCGGTAGCCGCGCTGCTCTATCTCGTCATCGTAGTTCCTACGGCGTTGCTGAGCGGTTTTTGGCAGGCGGTGATCGTCTCTCTCATGGCGGTGGTGGCGCAGAGCTGGTTCACGGCCAAGCAACCGGAGCTGGCCATCACCGCCAATCCGACCGCGTCCGTCACACTGATCGTCTTTGTCCTGGTGGCGCTGATTGTGAGCCGGCTCTCGGCGCGCGTGACCAATCATGCCCGTGAGGCCGAGTCCCGTGGCGGGCAGATGGAAGATCTTTACGAATTCACGCGGCGCACCTTGCAGATGGATCTGCACGTTGAACCGGGGCCGCAGCTGGCCGAACTGGTGCACGAGATCTTCAATCTCGAAGCTGTCGCGGTGTTCGACGCCGATCTTCACGACGTCTACACAGCGGGATTCTGGAACGTGGATCCGCAGGAGATGGCGCAGAACGTCTACTACTTTGAAACCTCGGACGACGATCCGGAGAGTGGAATCGGACGTCGCGTGGTGCGGCTGGGATCGGTGCCTGTCGGCAGCCTCGTGTTGCGTGGGGATACCGGCCCGCTGACCAACAACGCAATTGCCTCGCTCATTGCCATCACGTTCGACCGCTATCGCGCCTTTGCCAATGAAAGCCGCATTGAAACCGAGCGCCGCACGGAACAACTTCGCGCCACAGTGCTCGACAGTTTGGCGCATGCGTACAAAACTCCCCTTACCGCCATTCGCGCGGCTTCGACGGGATTGGCCGAGATGGGCAGGCTTTCCGCGGGCCAGGCGGATCTGGTGGGATTGATCGACGAGCAGACTCACCTGTTGGGCGAATTGACCAACCGCCTGCTGACGACGGCGCGACTGGATGCAGGTGAAGTTGCTATTCACGTCACGGAGGTGAGTGTCGGCACGCTGATCGAAGAAGTCGTGGCCGCACTCAAGGACCGGTTGGCGAGCATGAAGGTGGCAATTGAGATTGAGGACGAGAACCTCGTGCTCGGTTGCGACCAGCAGTTGATGACCATGCTGCTGACCCAGTACATTGACAACGCATGCAAATACTCCAACTTCGGGAGCACAGTTACGATCCGGGTGCTGATTACCGGAGGGGAGGCAATTTTCTCAGTGCACAGTTTCGGGCCTGTGATTCCCATGGCGGACCGCGAGCGAATCTTTGACCGCTACTATCGTTCGTCCACCTACGCCGACCGCGCGCCCGGCACCGGAATTGGACTGTCCGTGGCCAGGCGTGCGGCACAGATCCACGGTGGCTACGTGTGGGTAACCAGCGATGAAGAGGAAGGCACCACTTTTTTTGCCGCCATTCCGCTGACGATGGAGAGGGAGAGCTCGTCATGATGCAGCCTGCGATCCGCATACTCGTGGTCGACGATGAACCGGCCATCCGCCGCGCGCTGCGGCCGCCGTTGATGGAGCTTGGATTCCAAATGGCCGAGGCTTCGCGCGGCGAAGAGGCACTTCAGGCGCTGCGCACCGCTCCTTATGACGTAGTGCTGCTGGACATCAATATGCCGGGTATTGGCGGTATCGAGACGCTTAAGCGAATTCGAACACTGGCGCCGCGCCTCCCGGTGTTGATGCTTACCGTGCGCGACGATGAAGAGGACAAGGTAGAGGCGCTCGAACTGGGCGCCGACGACTACGTGACAAAGCCGTTCAGTACCCGCGAACTGATCGCGCGGATCCGCTCGGCGGTGCGCCGCGTGCGCGCTCCGGCCCGGCCCCAAGATGCGCCGATGGAGATTGGAGAGATTCGACTGGAGCCGGCCAAGCGGCTGGTCACCAAGCGCGGTTCGGCGGTCCGCCTTACGCGTAAGGAGTTCGACATTCTGTACTGCTTGATGAGTCGCGCAGGGCGCGTGGTTACCTACTCGAAGCTATTGACGGCTGTGTGGGGTGCAGAAAGCCGCGAAGAAGTGGAATATCTGCGTACTTTCGTCCGGCAGCTGCGCAAGAAGATCGAAGACGATCCATCGAATCCGCTTTACCTGCTTACGGACGTCTATGTCGGGTATCGCTTCGCCGACCCGCAATTGTTTCAGGAGGAATCGGCCGCGGTGGGTCAGTCGCCGGAGGACGAATCTGTGGCGGCAGAGGGGCAGGAGCCCAAAGACGTGTTTTGATGCCCGTCAGTTGGTTCCGGCCTTCGCATCGCGTAGGCCGTATCGAACACAAGTTCTGAATGAAGGCCCTTTCCATTTCGGAATGGGCCTTCTCGTATTTGGTGTTGTGCAGCGTGCTGCTTACTTCTTGCCCCAGAAGTCGGGCGAGGCCGTGAGCCATGCATCCGGCACATAGCTGATTTGCGGAATTATGGCAAAAAGATCCGACTCGGACGACTCGACCGTCTGTGAGCCCAGTTCACGCATCAATTGCATTTGATCCGCGCCAACGGTTTTGGGCAGATTGTCGCCATCGATTATGGCCTGGTCCTCCTCCGCAAGCGCTTTGATCGGCGTCACCAGGATGAAGGTCCTGTCGCTGTCTTCGCCATAGAGCTTTTCGAACATGGCCCAGTGCGCATTTGCGACGGACGAGTAGGCCTTTTCGTAAATCTTCACCAGATGCTCAAAATCCTCATAGTGGCCGGAACGAACGTGGAAAAGGGTGATGTCAAAGAAGCGCATCTGCGAAATGTCAACAGCCGCATTCAGGCTCAGGTCATCGCGGTACTTGTAAATGCTGCCATGCGTATCGCTGAGTGCGGGAGCCTCGGCCGCGTCGCCTGCCTTGAGCGCTTCCTGCAGCTTGGGGTCGGCCATACCTTGATCGTGCTCCTTTTGCATATCGGCAAAAGAGTTGAACCCGGCGAAAAACAGGGCGTGCGAAGAACCCGTGATGCTGAGCATGCCGAAGTACTGGATGGGTGCGTTTGCCGTGCGCTCTGCCTGCACTTCAGAGCTTTCAGCTGCGATAAAGGAGCCGCTCATGTTCGGTTTGATGGCAATGTTGGTTAGATAAATGTACTTCGGCGGTGGATTGACTCCGCTGGGCATCTGTGCGGCTGCGGGCATTGTGGAAAGGAAGGGACTCGCGACGAGAAGGCACAAGGCAATCCTGACTGTCAGATGGACTTTCATGATTCTTACCTCCGGGGTTAAATTTGGGGAACCAGAATATCACTGAAAACAGGCACACCGCCGCGCAAAAATGATGGGAAGCGCCTCGCGAATGTGGATTATTTACTCGTCGTAATGCAACAGGCTGAAGACGTCGTATTCCGTGAAGCGCTCGCGGCCCTTAAGGAAGTCGAGCTCGACGGCGAAGCCCAGGCCCGCGATCTTGCCGCCCAGCTGCTTTACCAATTTGATGGTTGCTTCCATCGTGCCGCCGGTGGCGAGCAGGTCGTCAACCAGCACTACACTCTGTCCCGGAGCGATGGCATCCATGTGGATTTCCAACGTATCCGTTCCGTATTCGAGGTCGTAAGTCACGCGGGCCACGGGCGCGGGCAGTTTTCTGGGCTTGCGGACCGGAACAAAGCCAGCGTTGAGACGGTAGGCCAATGCAGGGCCGAAAATGAAGCCGCGCGCCTCGATGCCCAAAATCAGGTCGATGTTGCGGCCTATGTAATGCGCGGCCATCGCATCAATCAGCTGCGCGAATCCAGTCTTGTCCTTGAGCAGCGTCGTGATGTCGTAAAACAGGATCCCGGGTTTGGGAAAGTCGGGGACGGTGCGGACAAGTTTCTTCAAATCCTCCACATTGATGGGCGGGGCTTTTTCCGGCATGGCAGTGCTTCACTCCAGTGTTCAGTAATCGGTTGTCAGTGATCAGATAACAGTCTACAAGACAGTGGGTGGCGAACACGGAATATGGTAGGGCAGGTCGCATTGAATTGGGAGATTGTCTCGCGGTGAAATCCGGGGAGGCGCTCAGGCTCTGTTTTCCATTCCTTTTTCTCTAGTCCCGGATTTTCTCACCATGCTCCATCGATTTTGAATGACGAGAGCCCTTCGGCTTCGCTCTCAGCCAGCACGTGCTCGACGATGTGGTCAACGCGCGAACCGCGCGGCCCGCGGTGAAGGCTCGAGCGAAACTCGTCGAGGTCGATGGCCTCGCCCGCCGCCACCACTTCTACTTCGCCGTCCTCGGTGTTGCGCACCCATCCGCGTAGTTCGAGCTCGCTCGCCTCGCGCTGCACAAACCAGCGGAAGCCGACTCCTTGAACGCGACCTTGAATGAGAAAATGAACGACCATCGAGACCGACCATCGCCAGTGTTGCAGATGCGCGCGAGGGGGTGCAAGGGGGATGACTACGCTTCATTAAGAAGTTCACGCAGACGTCGGACGGTTTTCTCGATAACATCGCGTTCGGCAGCCCGAGCGCGTTTAAGAGCTCTCTGGAGCGGACCCTGGGTGAGGGCGGGAAATTGATTGCGCATAAATTCGATCACCGCAGGAGCCGGATAGATGCGCGTGATGCGGCCGTCGTCGTTGTCGGACTGCCGCAGCAGCAACCCGCGCGCCTCGAGACGGTCGATAATGCCGCTGACGGTCGAGTGTGCGAGGCTCAACTGTTGGCTCAGCTCCTTCAGGCTAAGCCCGCTCGAAGTGACCAGGGTTCGCATCAGTGCCTGCTGGGGCACAGTTAGTCCGGCCTGCGCGAACTGCGCGTCGGCGGGTCTTCGCATTGCCTGACGGATGGCAGCAAGATCGCAGTCGATGCGCTGGGCCTGCGCGGCGATGCCGCGTGCCGACGCCGACGTAATTTGACGTTTTACTTTCATGCTGCTTTTACAGTATGCCGGGAATGACTGCTTTGACCCGCCTGCGATAAGCGGGATAGGCCTCTGGGAACGCTTGCATCATCAGGCGTTCTTCCTGAGTCATTTTCAAGCCCAGTGCAGCGACCACGACAATAAAGCCGCCGATGGCGCACCAACGGGGGTTAGCAATCAGCGATCCCACGACAGCCAGCAAGAATCCCGTATAGATTGGGTGCCGTGCCAGGGAGTATGGCCCGCTCTGGATTAATTCGTGGCCTTTCTTCACGGTCGCCCGGCCGCTCCAATTGCCGCCCAGCGTGAGGCGTGCCACGGCCGCGAACAGGCAACCCGCGACGGTCACGACGAACCCGGCCAACTCCATCGATCTTGACGGCGGCAGAAATTGCGTATCGAACCAAGTGCCGCGGAAAAAATAACCGCTCATTAAAACGCCGCCGATGAGCGCGAGGAGCACGTGAGCCGAGCGGGAGGCCGATGTCTGCGCGCGGCGAACAGGTTTGGTGAAGAGCATGCCCGCCAGCCAGAAGATGCAGAGCAGGGTCCAAGAATAGCGGATGCCATTGAGGGGATCGAAGGTGGACATCGTGACAATCTCCGTCGTATACGATACGTCGTATACGACACATCTTTCACTATTTCCCCCGTTCTTGTCAAGGGGGGAGCTTTTGCGGGCCGGTCAGGCGATGAAGCCAAGCGTCCATGGCCACGCGCTACACTGGAATTCACCATGGTCTTCGTGCTCGACAACTACGACTCATTCACCTACAACCTGGTCCAGTACCTTGGCGAACTGGGCGCGGAGGTGGTGGTGCGGCGCAACGACGAAGTGACGCCGGAAGAGGTCGAGGCCATGAAGCCGGACCGGATTTTGCTTTCGCCGGGCCCGTGCACACCCCATGAGGCGGGAATTCTAGTGCCACTCATCCGTCACATGGCTGGGAAGGCACCGATTCTTGGCGTGTGCCTTGGGCATCAAGCCATCGGCGAAGCGTTCGGTGGAAAGGTGATTCGCGCTGAGACTCTCATGCACGGCAAAACCAGCGCCGTGGAGCACGACGGGAAGGGAATCTTCGCCAAGTTACCGACGCCACTCACATGCACGCGCTATCACTCGCTGATTGTGGAGCGGAAATCGTTGCCGTCTGAACTTGCCGTCACGGCCGAGACGCCGGAACTGAACGGATCGGGCCAGGTGATTATGGGAGTGCGCCATCGCAGTTTGCCGGTCGAGGGAGTGCAGTTTCATCCCGAGAGCGTGCTCACCGAGGGCGGACACCAGATGATTCGCAATTTTCTGGACATGTAACCAATGCACGCCGCGACTCACGCCCGCTTATGCGCGCTGCCGAAGGCGCTGTCTCCGAGTTCTCGCGTTTTGAAATTGATTTTAGTGCTGGTGATGGCCGTTGTGATGCGATCATGGTCGGCAAGCCGGGCCCAAAGCCCAGCGGCAGGATCGCAACCAGCCGCAGCGACGGGAACGCCGCAACCGCAGGCTCCGGCCTCTGCACCGCCATTGCCAAGCGAGGCAGAGTCGGAAACGTCGCAGCCTGCGACAGCAGGCTCATCTACCCCCAACCTGACCTCCACTCCAATAGCGATTGTTCCTCTCGACCAATCCATTCCGGGGGCGGCACTTTCAGTTGCCGGTCCAATGCAGGCATCGAACGGCCGCGCGTATATCACGGGGAGCGGAACGATCACTGCGGGGGAAACAACCACTCAGGTGACGCTTCCGTATCGCGGAACAATGCACGTTTGCGCGTCGAGCACGGTCAAGCTTGCGGCTGACTCCAGCTCGTCGGCGGGTGACGTGCCGGGGCTGTTAATTGCGATCGAACGCGGCGCGGTGGAGATGAGCCTAGCCGCCAGCAATGCGCGCGAGCAGAACGCCGACACTCTGCTTACGCCCTATTTCCGGATTATGATCGGCGGCCCAAATGCGGCCAATCTAAGCGTGCGCATGGGCGACGACGGCGACACTTGCGTGGACAATGCAGGAGCCAACGCACCCTATGTCGTGGTGACGAGCGTCTTCGAGGGCGGCCTCTATCGCGTGCAGCCGGGCCAGCGTGTGATGTTCGAGCACGGTAGCCTGCAAAGAGTAATCGACGAGGAAAAGGAGCCGTGCGGTTGCCCACCGCCGGCGAAATCTGAGGCCAATGAGTTTCCACTGGCGCAGAGCGAGGGCCTCGCGCCCGCGTCGCCACCGGCTGCGGCCGCGAATACGACCGCAGGATCGGGCCAAGCCGCGACTACGCTCGTCTACAAGAGCAGCCAACCTGCGCCGCAAGCGGTTGCGATCCCGCAGCCTCCAGCTTCAACAGGTGCCACAGGGCCGCCCGCTCCAGCGCAAGCGCCCGGCGCAGAGAAGAAGCCTGGATTCTTTCGAAGGGTGGGCCGATTTTTCAAGCGCATCTTCGGCGCGGAGTAGGGCTTGCCACCGCGCGATTACGGGTTCAGCTCGGGCACCGCGCAGGGAATACGATGAATCACCTCACCGGGACGCGACATCTGGAACTTGTAGGAACATTGCACGCTGGCGTTTCCTAGCGTCGCGCCCTGGTAGACGTACACCGTCTTTGTTTCCGGCTGATACACAAGCAGCGAACTTGCTTCGTTGACACCGGCCAACTGAAACTGAACCCCCATTCCGCCGGAATCATAGCTCGAAGCGTTCACCGTGCGGCCAGCACCGATCCAGAATCCGAAGGCCAGGACTGCCCCGAGAGCCAGGCCGTTTCTCGCCCAATTCCACACTTTCTCCATTGCGTCCTCCTGCTTTGGATTTCTTTCTCCATCGACGCGCAGAAGCTAGCTACCGCTCGCGGAATTTCGAAGTGGACGCGCAGGGAGCCCGCGCTACATCTCTCTCGCGCGCTCGATGGCGCGAATCACGGCTTGAGCCTTGTTGAGCGATTCCTGATGCTCGAGCTCGGGCACCGAATCGGCCACGATGCCCGCCCCGGCCTGGACTGAGCCTTTGCCGTCAACTGACAACATGGAGCGGATCGCGATACAGGAATCGAGATTGCCGGAGAAATCGGCGTAGAGAACTGCGCCGCCGTAAGTGCCGCGCCTTGAGGGCTCGAGCTCTTCGATAATTTCCATGGCACGAACTTTGGGCGCGCCAGAGAGCGTTCCGGCAGGAAAGCAGGCGCGGAGCGCATCGACAGCTGTGAGTTCCGGACGCAAGCGGCCTTCAATGCTGCTTACGATGTGCATGATGTGGCTGTAACGCTCGACGAACATCAGCTTGTCGACCTTCACGCTGCCGAAGCGGCTGACGCGTCCCACATCGTTGCGGCCCAGGTCGACGAGCATTACATGCTCGGAGCGCTCCTTTTCGTCATGGAGCATCTCTTCAGCGAGCGCGTCGTCGATGGCTTCCGTAACGCCACGTGGACGTGAACCTGCGATGGGCCGATATTCCACTTTGCCCTGGTGTACGCGGACCAGAAGCTCCGGGGACGACCCGGCCAACTGGAGCGGGCTCTCCGAGCCTTTTGATCGTTTGGGGGAGCGCGTTTGCCGGGCAGCGACACTTCCGCCGAGCGGCGCGTCGGGATCGAAGCGCAGGAAAAACATGTACGGACTTGGATTGACGGTGCGGAGCGCGCGGTAGACCTGGAAGCAGTCCACGGCAGGTTCGACGTCGAAGCGTTGAGAGATGACGACCTGAAAAGCATCGCCGGCACGAATGTATTCTTTGGTGCGCTCGACGGCGGCCACGTAATCCTTCTTCGCGACGCGATGCTTCACTTTGAGCTTGGATGGTTTGTTTGAATGCTTCGGGCGTTGCTTCCGGGTAAGGTCGGGCAGCGGCTGCCTCAGGCGCTTCTCCAACCGATCGAGACGCACGAGGGCGCGATCATAGGCAAGGGTCGGCTTGATCCGCGAAACGTCCGCGGTGACCACGAGCATGATCTCCTTGCGCACGTGATCGAAGGCCAGAACTTCGTCGAAGAAGAGCAGGCAGGCATCGGGGACGCGCAACTCATCTTTTGCCAAAGCGGGCAGGCGTTCGATCTGCCGCACCGCGTCATAGGCGAGGTAGCCGACGGCGCCGGCGGTGAACGGAGGGAGTCCCTTGAGGCGGGCGGGTTTGTGGCCGCTGAGCGCATCGCGAAGAACGGCGAAGATGTCGCCCTCGATTTGGGTGGTTTTGCGGCCCTCGGTGATGGCGATATTACGCCCCCGAGCCACAATACGCTTAAACGGAGAGAGGCCCATGAAGGTGTAGCGACCAACCTGCTCGCCGCCTTCGACCGATTCCAGTAGAAAGCACTCGCGCTCTGCCCAAGCGGCACGCAGAAAGGCCGAGACCGGTGTTTCCAGGTCAGCCATCAAAGTACGGCACACGGGCACGAGGGTGTGGGTCCGCGCCAGGGCGAGGAACTCCTTGCGGTCGGGTTGAGCGTCGCGGGAGGTGGCTTTCACAACCTAAGTGTAACTGCTGCTGCGGTGTGAGCGACGTGCCTGATCTCAGTTCAGGCCTGCCAGATTTTGTGTGGAAGGGCGCAAAACCGCGGCATGATGGTGTGTCACGGTCGCTTGACGCCAAACCCGGGGTGGCCTAGACTCACTGAGGTTTGAACCAGAAGTCGATAGCAGGCGAGCCGAATTGGGCTCCGCGAGAGACGCAAAATGCCAAGCGACTCCACGCGCGTCGAGCGAAAAATCGGAGGAGAATCGCCGCATCGTCTATATTCTTGAAAAGCGGTGCTTGATTCCTAATCTGAAGAACGGTGGGATAGGGAGACCATATGGCAAGTGGAAATACCAGCGTTACCTTGGACCAGGAGATCAATCCATGGGCGGCGCAAAGTGCGCGCTTCGACTTTGCCGCGCGCAAGTTGAATCTTGATGAGGGATTGTGGAAGGTGCTGCGCTCGCCGTCACGAGAGGTGATCGTTCACTTCCCCGTTACCCTCGACAACGGAATGATCGACATGTTTACGGGCTTTCGCGTGCAACATTCCATGGCGCGCGGTCCGTGCAAGGGGGGAATCCGCTACGCGCCTGACGTGACTCTGGATGAAGTGCGCGCGCTGGCCAGTTGGATGACATGGAAGTGCGCGGTAGTCAATATTCCTTTCGGTGGAGCCAAGGGCGGCGTGATCTGCGATCCGAACAGTATGAGCAAGGGTGAGCTGGAGCGCATGACGCGTCGCTACACCTCCGAGATCATCGAATTCATCGGCCCGGAGAAGGACATTCCCGCGCCGGACGTGGGCACAAACGAGCAGACCATGGCGTGGATCATGGATACCTATTCCATGCACATGCGCCAGACAATGACCAGCGTGGTGACCGGCAAGCCGATCAACATGGGAGGCTCACAAGGGCGACTTGAGGCCACAGGGCGCGGAGTGATGGTGGTTTGCACGGAAAGCTTGCGCCAGTTAGGCATGGACGTCGAGGGTTGTCGCGTCGTGATTCAGGGATTCGGCAATGTGGGATCGAATGCCGCGCGCCTGATGCTGGAGCAGGGATACAAAATCGTGGGCATCGCGGAGCGCGATGGCGGGTTGTACAACTCCAACGGCATCGACATTCACCAATTGCTCGAATACAAATATCGCAATAATACGATTCTCGGATTCCGCGGCGCGGAATCCATTCCCAGCGAGGAACTGCTGTTAGTCGATTGCGAGATTCTGATCCCCGCCGCAACTGAGAATGTCATCACCAGCCGCAATGCCGACAAGATCAAGGCGCGCATCGTGGTGGAGGGCGCCAATGGGCCCACCACTGCAGTAGCCGACGAGATTCTGGCCGAAAAGCGCATCTTCATTGTGCCCGACATCTTGGCCAATGCCGGCGGCGTGACAGCCAGTTACTTCGAGTGGGTGCAGGACCGCCAGGGATTCTTCTGGAAGGAATCGATTGTGAACGAGCAACTCGAAGGCATTTTGCGCGCCAGTTTTGACGACGTAGTGCGGTACGCCGACGCGCACGCCGTAAACAATCGCATCGCGGCATATATGCTTGCTATCGATCGCGTGGCGTTCACCATCCGGCAGCGCGGCATCTACGCATAGCATCGGTGGCGGGAAGAGCTTGTGGCTTTTTCCGCCAGTCCTTTGCCTGAAACCAAGCGGAATTGTCTCTGGTGCAATAATGGTGTGAAGCTACCAGAGACGAGAGCGTGGCCGGCGAACATGAACCTCCCCAACTCCATTACGATGACGCGGATCATCATGATCCCATTGTTTCTGTGGATCCTGTCGCCGCATTTTCCCTGGGCTGGACCGAGCGGAACGCAGGAGATCCTGGCGTCGATTCTCTTCGTGCTGGCGTCGACTACCGACGGGCTGGATGGGTATCTTGCGCGCAAACGCGGCCAGATCACCACGATGGGAATGCTGCTGGACCCGCTGGCGGACAAGATCATGGTGACGGCAGCCTTTGTTGCCCTGGTCGCCTACAACCCGCAAGTGGTGAAGGTTTGGATCGTGGTGGTCATCGTTGGTCGCGAGTTTCTTATCTCAGGACTGCGCTCCATCGCGTCGTCTGAAGGGTTCACCATCACAGCCAGCGAATTAGGCAAACTGAAGACAGTGGTTCAGATCGTTTCCGTGGTCTCGGCCATTCTTGCTCATCGCTGGGATCACTGGGAGATCGGTCTTCTCACCATCCCGATCTACTGGTACGCCGTCGCGGCAATCTACTTTGCCGCATTGATCGCAATCATCTCGGCCGTCGATTACTTCATCGGATTCTGGAAGCAGATCGACCACGCTTCAAAGGATCGCCGAAAGGCCGCTGTGCTATCGCGCGGCAAGAGCGTGCGCATCTCGTAAGAACAGGGAACAGAAAGACAGGGAATAGGGATTAGGGAGTGCGGGCGGGACGCCCGCACGACAGCCGGCGAGACGCCGGCGGTACGAGGAGCAGGAAACAGGGAACAGAAAAGCCTGCAATTGCGAGGTACCCCGCGAGACCTCACTGAGCGACGGGCGCGGCGATCTCAATCTCAATCTGCGGTGGTGCCATGAGCGTGTTGTGCACCAGGCAGTGATGCACGCTGCGCGTCAGCCCTTCGTTTTGCTCGGGGGTGAGCGCAACAGGGATCGTGACCAGCAGGCGGAAATTGCCCAACCTCGCCGGCTTGAGCAGCTTTTCCGCGGACACGGACACTTCCACCCCGCTTTTTGCCAGATTGCGTGTCCTCAGGTACTCCGCTGCGTAAAAAGCCGCGCAGGAACCCAGCGACGCGAGCAGCAGTTCCGGGGGCGTCATGCCGCTATCCGTGCCGCCATTTTCTGCGGGTTGATCGCACGTGATGTGATGCGACCGAGCCTGAATGTCGAATTTTACGCCTTCGATTTGACGAACCTTCAGTTCCATAAAACCCCACGCGCCCTGGCAGGAAGAAGCCGAGGGAAAAGCCGATTGGGTCCAAGATAACGAGGGTTATTGGAGAAGGATGTGATGGCCGTCGCAGGGCAATGGAAAATGCAAGCGACCGGTGGCGCAGGCAGCGCCAGCTAGTTGGCGAGGGCGGTTTCAGGAACCGAGGCCGCCACCATGGCGCGAATGGCGTCGATGACCAGTTCCGGTTCGTCGAGATGAATCCAGTGCTCGCTGTTATGGGCGATCACTTGATGTGCGCTATCGGCAATCCGGTCCAGATGATCTTGCGAGAGCGGGGAGGCATTCACGGGCGTCAGCACGGTGACGGGAATATTGCGGATCGGCTCCACGGCCTCCATTTCCGTCACAGTTGCAGGAATCGATGAAATATGGCTGCGGATTCCGGCATAGAACCCGGGGCGCGACCAGTGTGACGCGACCGCCGGCCAGACGGCGCGCGGCATTTTTCTCACTTCGGTCTTGATCCGCGTCAGGACGTGGCGTTTGTGGGCTCCCGCGGCTCCGACGATCTGATCGGAGAGGTGGCTGGCGCGGCAGAAGAGCAAGCTGACCATCAGGCGCGCCACGCCGCATGATGCGACAGGCACCGCGAAGCGGATCAGCCTGCGGCCTAAATCAATTTGAGACTGCTTGGAGGGATCAAGAGGCGGCCATTGATCGCAACGCATGGGATCGATGAGTACGACGCCAGCGACCTCATCGGGATACAGCGACGCATAGCGACGCATGACAAGGCCGCCAAACGAGTGTCCAACCAAAATAAACGGCGGCTTGAGCCCGGCACGATGCAACATCTGGTGCAGCTCAACCGCAATGTTGCCCGGGATACGGGCGGTGCGGCAGCGGCTGCTCCAGCCCAATCCGCAACGGTCGTAGGCCACCGTGCGCGCGGACCCCGCGAGAGAATCCTGAATGGCTCGCCAGTTCAGGTGTGTGGCTCCGATGCCGGCTTCAAAAAGAATTGTGGGTTCGCCGGCGCCCATCTCGAAGAGGTAAAGTTTAGCTCCGTTTCCAATGGTCACCCATCGCCCCGCAGCCGCATAACGACGACGGTCACGCCAGTCGCCGGCGCGCTGGTAAAACACGCCCACCGCGAGCACGAATGCGGCGAATCCGGCGATCCAAAGGGCGGCTTGCATGGGTCTCCTAGAAGCGTGTGAGGGCTGCCGGACTAAAGTCGGTGGTCGTGAGTTTTGCCTTGGCGCTGCCTCGGTCGAAGATCAACAAAGTTGAACCCGCTTGGCTGCGCACCTTCGCTTCGACCTGGTGAGCAAACCAGTGGCCTTCTTCCTGGCGCACGCCGTACGAGGTAAATTCTTTCACCGTACCCGTTTCTTTGCCCGTCTTTTCCGCGTAAACAGGGAAGCCGATCGTAGGATCGATCCAGGTCTTCACTGCAGCGTAGTGCGTTCGAGTCTCCGGACCAGGAGTGCTCTTCACCACGTCGCAATTGCGGGCGCCAAACTTCGCCATGCCCTCTGACGTTTGGGTCGGCCAGAAGTATTGTTGCTCGAGAAAGTCCTCGTAGTCGAATCCCGGACCGAGCGGATGATCGCTCCACTTCTCAAATGGCAGTAGGCGGGAGGATGCGTCGCCGGGATCGGCGATGCGAATGGTGTTGTCGCCGTTGGCGCGCATCTCCAAAAGAATATGCTGGCGCATGTCGTGGTGCGTCGACGATGGCTGCCCGAGATCGACAAACATACGCAGCTCTCCGGGAAACCAGTGCGTTTTTACGGTGATGGGATAGCTTACACGCGCGCCACTGCCGTCGATCGCAACCAGGTGGCCAGTGACGCGAAAGTCGGAGTTCTCAATCTGTTTTCGTGTGGTTGCCAGAAGATCGTTAACATTTGCGGTCTGTGCCCACAGCGCCGGGACCACTGCGGCGAGCAAAGACGCGCACCGGGCCGCCCGCAGCACTCTCATGCCCGTGCCCTTTCGCTTTCGATCCTTCCGTCGCGAATGCGAATGTGGCGTGGCGCGCTCTCGGCAATTTCGTTCTCGTGCGTCACGATCACCAGGGTCATGCCGCGCTGTTCGCGGATGCCGCGCAGAATCTGCATAATGTGGCCCGTATTCACGCTATCGAGGTTGCCTGTGGGCTCGTCGGCCAGAAGAATGGTTGGATCGTTGGCCAGGGCTCGGGCGATCGCCACGCGTTGCCGCTCGCCTGCCGAGAGCTCGTTCGGATAATGCTGCATGCGGTCTTTCAACCCCATCTCTTCAAGCAGTGCCGTTGCACGCTCCACGCGATGATTGGCGCGTCCGTTCAACGCCAGCATCGCCACCTGCACATTTTCAACGGCGCGCAGCGTAGGTAAAAGGTGAAATGCCTGAAAGATGAACCCCACCTGGCGGGAACGAAAGCTGTCCAGATTCACCGCCGTGCCGAGGGGCGATCCGCGAAACAGGACCTCACCTTTGCTCGGCGTATCGAGGCCGCCCAACATGTGGAGCAGCGTGGATTTCCCGCTTCCGCTGGGCCCACTGATGGTGACATATTCGCCGGCATCGATCGATACATCTACGCCTCGCAGGGCCGCGACTTGGCCTTCGTCGTAGCTCTTTTCGAGCCCGCGTGCTTCCAGAATTGGGCTACTCATAGCGCAGCGCCTCCACCGGCGATAGCCGCGCCCCGCGCCACGCTGGATACGCGCCCGCTACAAGCCCGGATCCGATGGCAATGAAGAGCGATTCGATCAGATGAACTGGCGAGACAGAGATCGAAACTACGCTCGCGGTCTGCGGCATGATGGAGAGGACCCACAATGCGCCCAATCCCACTAGGATGCCAAGCAAGCCGCCGGCCAGGCCGAGAACACCCGCCTCTGTGAGAATAAGCAGAATCACGTGCCTGCCCTTCCATCCCAGCGCGCGCAGAACGCCAATTTCGCGCGTGCGCTCAAAAACCGACATCGCCATGGTGTTGGCAATGCCCACAATTCCGATGAGCAGCGCGATGGACGACGTGCCCCACGCCACAGAGTGCGCAATGTCCACAATTTGATTACTCGAGGCTCGCTCCGCGGCAGCCTCGGCCCGGATACCGGGCTCCAGCGCTTCTATCTCTGTTCTTGCCTGGGCCACGTACTCTTCGTACGACTCCCCAGCCGGTGTGGGGCGAAGCCGTACATGAAATGCAGTCACTTTTCCTTCGCGACTGGAGATGTTTTGCATCTGGTCAAGGGGCATGATCACAGCGCCCGTTTCAAGGGCTGTTCCCCCGTGAAAGACTCCCGTAATCGTGAAGGTCTCGCCCAGTATGGTGATGGTGTCGCCGGGTTTCTTGTTCAGATTCTGCGCCAGCAGATCGCCCAGCACAACTTCTGGCTGGCTGGCACGGAACCGCGTTCCGGCGGTGAAGTGAAGTGAGTCCATCTCGTAGGAATCGGCCTGCCATCCATAAACCAGAGCGTTCACATCCGGCGTCAGATCGATGAGATTGAAGACCAGTGGAGCCACAGCTGCAACCTGGGGAAGGGCCTTGATTTTGATGCCCAAAGATTCATCCAGCGAGCTATTGAATAGACTCGATTGCAGAACGGCAATATCGGTGCCGGAATTCTGGTAGAGCCGCAGCCATTCGTGTTCGAACGAGCGCGAGAACCCCACCAATGCCACGAATGCCCCAATACCCATCGTAATCCCGCACAGAGTGAGGAGAGTTCTGAGGCGCCGGCGAAGGAGATTTTTCCAGGCGAACCCGGTAAACGAGAGCTGCGAGGCCATAGCCTTCAAAACATTTCCTTATGTACACGGATGTCGTGGGGGGTCCGTGTGCGTAGTTTATCGGGCGATGGGTGTTCTGTCCATTTCCAATTCAATTCGCTAATGATTTCGAACACGCAGCGTCAACATGCGCAGGTTTGTGCGCAGCACCGTTCGGACGACTCTGGTTTCGATGCCCAGAGACTCACGGCCGGAAGAAGGTCGCAGAGTGCCGAGGGAACGAACAAAAGGCCGAATCGCCGCTTTAGCCGCGGCAGCCCTCTCGCGTGCGCATTCCAACTCGTCGGCGGCCAAACAGGCCGTCGCTTCGCGTTCAACCCGCTTCCGTCCTCGCTTGTGCGCGCCAGACTATCGCCCGCGTCCCCCGCCCCCGGTGCCTTTGCGCGCCGTATAGCAGTCCCGGCAATAAACCGGGCGATCACCACGAGGCTCAAAAGGAACGGTGGTCGGTTGGCCACAACCCGAACAAATCACAGGAGTTCCCTGCGAAGGAGTCGAACGGTGGCCGGATCCTCCCTGGTCGGCCTTCTTTGCCTGGCGGCAAGGCTTACAGCGCTTTGGTGTCGAGTAACCGCGTTCCTGAAAGAACTGCTGATCGGCAGAACTGAAGGTAAACTCCTGCCCACAGTCGCTGCATGTAATTTGCATATCTCCGGCCATATGACTCCTTGTGTGGGATTGTACAGCCCAATATGTATTTTTTTTGCAAGGATTCTTTTTGACAGGGCAAAAAAAGACATTGATCCCGACCTCAAAAGTTCCCGGGCGGGGTCCATAAGACCCTTGAGGGTGCCACGATATAGTCTCTCCAGAGCGGTTTTCTCCCGTCTGAAGGTCGCCCTACCCCTCGCTCAAGGTCCTGCCGAATTCGATGAAGAACGCACCCAATCCCGAGTTCGAAGCGGACTGCATTCGCCGGATTTTGGCCGGGGAAAAACAGCTCTTTCACGATTTGATTCGGCCCTGTGAGCGGCCTATTTTCTTTCTTTTAATGTCGATTCTGCGCAACGAGGCCGAGACCGAAGACGCAGCGCAGGAGACCGTGGTGAAGATCTACCGCAATCTTCAAATGTTCCGCGGCCAGTCGCAGTTCCGCACCTGGGCGCTTTCTATTGCCCGCAATGAAGGCCTGGGTCGCCTGCGCAAGGCTGCAACGCGACGCGAGGACTCGCTGGACGCACTTTCAGAAGATCAAGGCGGCGACTTTACTCCGGCCATCCTGACCAGTTGGCGCGAGGTGCCCAGCGAGGCCCTGGAGCGCAAAGAACTGGCGGCTGTGTTGCGGCAGGCCATTGATGGTCTACCGGCGATTTACCGTAACGTCGTGCTGCTCAGAGACATCGAAGAAATGGACGTCAGGGAAACCGCTGCCGCGCTTGGCATTGCCGAGGGAGCCGTGAAGGTACGCCTTCACCGCGCGCGGGCACTTTTGCAGCGTAGCCTGGCGTCACGGCTGGAAGGATTTGCGCCCAAGCGGGGCAAACTGTTTGGCTGGGCCAAGGCCGGGAAAGATGAGCCGACGAAGGGCGAGTCCAGATGAGGATCGACTGCAAACACGTTTGGCAGCACATCTCCGCCTACATCGATGGCGAGGTGGATGCTGAGCTGCGTGCCGAAATCGACCGGCATCTCGAGACGTGCGAAATCTGCTCGGCTGTGCTCGATTCCACGAGAAATGTTGTGGTGCTCTACGCGGATGGGCGGGTCTTTGAGCTGCCGACAGGATTCAGTGAGCGGCTGCACGAGCGGCTGGAAAAGGAAATGGAAGTGTCTGGCCCTTGAAAGACACGCCGCGTTCAGCGCAGTCTCAGAACGCCGACGCCCCGTGATTCACAATCGGATGCGTATAAATCTCCAGGCCCACCAGGACCAGTGTGGCGATGGCCATCACTACTTGCAGCCGCTCTGACCAGCGCTGTTTCTTCGTGATCGGCTGCTTGCGCCACTGCGACTCGGGCCGTGAACGCAGATGCCAGACCCAAGCGAGCACAGCCAGGTTGACCACTGCGCCAATCAAAGCAATCGAAAGCATGGGAATTCGAATGGCGTCGCGGTGGAACGAGAGCAAAGGCGCAGCAATGCTGCTGGCGGCGAGCGCCGCGACACCGATACCGACGCGAATTCCGTTGATGGTGAGAATTGCTGTACACAAACTTTGCAATAACGCGATGACTACCGCGGTGCCCGACACCGCAGTCAAACCTCTTGTGCTTTGCAATTGACCTCCTGCATACGCTGCAGCGCAACTGGTCCCAATCCGGAGAGGCTCCCTCATGGCAACCTTCATACTGGCCCAAGGCTCAAATAGGGTAGCGCACCCGGCATGTGCCGCGCCTGGACAGCGAATCCAGTCGGATATGAGACGAGAAAATCGCGAGCCAGGTTACGCTCGAAAGTGATAAATTCATTTTGCCGCGCGTTTTCCCTGTAACCTTTTTTCGCGCAGGCACTCAAAGGTTGCGTACCACCAATTCTGCGGGGTGGACGAACTCGAGCGGCCCCCCGGTCGCTCTCACCATCCTGCCTTCCCCAACGCCGCGGTGAAACTCCGCGCCACCCCACACGAGGTCAACATCGCCATGAAGAACCAGTTCAATGCCATGCTACTCACTGCTGCGCTCGCCGGTCTCGCCGGTGGCAGCGCGGTCGCGGCCCATGCGGCCACGCAAAACCCCGTCACCGCAAACTCCGCCAAGGTCATGAAGGCCGGGTTCCGCTATGCCGGCTTTGACCAGGACACCACCAAACACTCCTGTAAAGGCAAAAACGACTGCAAGGGCCAGGGCGGCTGCAAGTCCAGCGACAACGGTTGCTCCGGCAAGAACAGCTGCAAAGGCAAGGGCGGCTGCGCCACCGACGGCTCCAAGATGCCGGGACTGGCGTAAAACCAATGGTCAGTTGTCAGTGATCAGTGGCCGGCTTCAGACTGGTCAGTTTGCCTGAGATATCCACCGAGGCCGGCACTTTTCACCGACAACTGCTAACTGACTACTGTGATCGATGGATCGTGTACTGATTACCGTTCACCAACCACTGTCCACGGTTTTTCTATTCCCTATTCCCTAATCCCTGTTCGCTGTCTTTCTATGCCCGGCAATCGTTTCAATGCGTATCAGGACCACGGCGTCGGCATCGGCCTGCGTATTCCTCACTACGAGCACATCTTTTCCCGCAAGCCGGTCGTGGACTGGTTTGAAATCATCTCGGAAAATTACATGATCGATGCGGGCCGGCCGCTGGCAACGCTCGATCGCATCCTGGAACAATACAGAGTCGTGCAGCATGGCGTGTCGATGTATTTTGGCTCCGTGACCGCGCCCGATCCGGAGCATCTGAAGCGGCTCAAACAATTAGTCCGCCGCACCAAAACTCCATGGCTCAGCGATCATCTGTGCTGGGGATCGGTCGACGGAACCTACACCCACGATCTGCTTCCGTTGCCCTACACCTGGGAAGCGGTTGAGCGGACCGTCGCCCGCGTGCGCCAGGTGCAGGATTATCTCGAGATTCCCGTGGCGGTCGAAAATGTCAGCTCCTATGCTGCTTTTACCGGATCCGAAATGACGGAGTGGGAGTTTTTGACGGAAGTTGTCGAGCGTGCCGACTGCGGCATTCTCTTCGATGTGAATAACGTCTACGTTTCGGCTATGAACCACGAGTTCAATCCGATGGACTACGTGAACGCTATACCCGCCCATCGCGTAGCGCAGATTCACATCGCCGGCCACTCTAAATACGAGAAGTACATTCTCGATACGCACGATCATCCGGTGATCGATCCGGTGTGGCAGCTTTATGCGCGCGCCATTGAGCGCTGCGGGCCCACGCCCACATTGCTTGAGTGGGACGACCACATTCCCAGCTTCGACGAAGTGCACGCCGAAGCGAGAAAAGCTGAGCGCTACCTGCATCCGCATGCCCCGGAACTTGTGGGAGCGTCGAGATGAGAACGCAGACGATGGACCTCGAGTCGCTCCAGCGCGAGATGGCCGCAGCAGTGATGCAGCCACTTACGAAGAATGAGAATATGCGGTCGACCGCGCCTGACGGCCGGCCGATGGCTGAAGTTGCGGCGTCGTTCATCGCGCCCAACTCTCGGTTGACAGCCTTCGAGCGCCTGGAAATCTACAACCGGCAGTATTGGTATCGCGTGCTCGGCGCATTGGCAGAGGATTTTGCCGCGCTGCGCGCTCTCGTTGGAGAGAAGCGCTTTGAGGCGCTCAGCATTGCGTATCTTACCCAGCATCCCAGTCGCTCGTTCACGCTGCGCAACCTGGGATCAAAGCTTCCTGAATGGCTGGCGGCGCATCCCGAACAGACCGGCCGGCGTAATCGCCTTGCGCTCGACCTGGCGCGGATGGAGTGGGCGTTCGTCGAAGCCTTTGATGCGGCCGAACGGCAGCCGCTGACACAGCGGCAGATCGTGGCGCTTCAGGCCGATTCGCTTCTCGCGCTGCAGCCCTGCCTGCAATTGGTAGCGCTGAGCTACCCGGCCGATGATCTGGTGCTCGAATTGCACAAACGCGAGAAACGCCAGACCAGCGAAGCCGGCGTTGCGCATGATGATTCCGGCGAGGAAGTTGCTATTCCGATCCTCCGGCTTCGGCCCACTTGGCTTGCCGTGCATCGGGTGGATTTTTCGGTGTACTACCGGCGCATCGCGCGCGAGGAATTTCAGACTCTCATCGCGCTTCGTGATGGCCGCTCTCTCGGCGAAGCTCTTGAGGCTGGATTCTTGGGCTCGCGCATCCCGCAGCGGGAGCGCCCAAAGCATGTACAACAATGGTTTGGCTGCTGGGCCGAGCTGGGCTGGATTTGTGCAGCTTAGTCATGGGTTTTCATCGCTGAATCCGAAGCTATTGCAAGGAGTACTATGTCCGCTTTTGTACGAACAGCAACCGTCGCTTACGGCGGCATGCGCGCGTTTCTCAAGAAACTTGAAAGCCCGCTTCTGCTTGCCATCCGGCTGTACTGGGGATGGCAGTTCGCGACGGATGGCTGGGGCAAGCTCAACCACTTGCCACGCGTTACTGCCTACTTTGCAACGTTGAATCTCCCCATGCCGCATCAGACGGCGCTCTTTGTCTCCGTCGTGGAGCTCGTCGGCGGCATTCTGCTTGCCGTTGGCCTGGCAACGCGCCTGACGGCGCTGGTGCTCTTCGTCAATATGACGGTTGCTTTCTGGGCAGCGGAAAAACCCGCCTTCCTCGGCGTGCTCTCGAATCCGGACCAGTTCCAAGCCGCAGATGCCTATAACTACTGGTTCGCCGCGCTGCTCATCATGATTCTGGGCCCGGGCCTGTTTGCGCTGGACACGCCGCTCGCTCTGCGTTTCTCCCGGCCAGCCATGGCGGCGAAATCTGCGCTATCATCGATGCGAACAGTCTTCAAGCAACGATAGGGGTCGAGTAAGGTTCGGGTTCCATGCGGATTGTCTACCTGCTCTCGTCGCTCGGCGTGGGCGGGGCAGAAAAGCAGGCGCTGGCCATAGCGGACCGTATGGCCGCGCGTGGTCATACGGTTCGATTGCTGGTCCTGATGCCGCGCCTTCCGGCGGAGTGGCCCACCTCGATTCCAGCCATTCACCTGGATGTGCGCAAAACGCCGTGGACGGTGCTCGCCGGTTTCAGGCAGGGGCGCGCATTTCTTCGCGAGTTCCGGCCCGATCTGGTCCACAGCCACAGTTTTCACGCGAACATTTTTGCTCGCCTGCTTCGGCTCGCTGCTGGGCCATTCGTCGTCCTCTCCACCGTGCATAACGTGTATGAAGGCGGCTGGCTGCGCATGCTGGCCTATCGCGTGACAGACCGATTGAGCCCGCGCACTGTCGCCGTCAGCCAGGCTGCCGCCGATCGCTTTATTCGCCTCGGCGCGGTGCCGCGCGGCAAGTGTTCGGTGATTCTCAATGGCATCGACGTGAGTGAATTCGCTCGCCGGATGGAATCCAGTGGTGTGCGAGATTCGTGCAGAGATCGGAATTTCCGATGCAAGTGAAGAAGCCGAGTTTGTCTGGCTTGCGGTCGGGCGCATTGCTCCGGCCAAAGACTATCCAAATCTACTAAGCGCATTTGCCCAAGCGCATGCTGGTCGAGGCGACGCACGATTGTGGATTGCCGGCGACGCCGCGGTCGGCGAGATCGCGACATTGCAGCAACTGCGAAGCGAACTCGAACTGGCTGATTCCGTCCGCTGGCTCGGTCTGCGGCGCGACATGCCAGCCGTCCTCGCCGCTGCCGATGCCTTCGTCTCCGGGTCGGCTTGGGAGGGAATGCCGCTCGCCGTCGGCGAGGCGATGGCGATGGCGAAACCCGTTGTCGCAACGGACGTCGGCGGCGTGCGCGAGCTGGTCGGAGACGCCGGAGTCATCGTTCCGGCGAAAGATTCAGGGGCGCTGGCCGATGCGATGATCGCCACGATGGGGCAGAGCAGGGAAGCGCTCGCCGCCACTGGCCGCGCCGCGCGCCAGCGAATCGTCAATCATTTCAGCATGGACGCGACGGCAGATCGGTGGCTCGCGCTCTACAAACAGATAAGCGAAAAGAGATGAGAGAAGCGGGATAAGGGCGAATCGTGGAAGCAGAAAAACAAAAGGCAAGCGGCCCGATGCTGAAAGCTAGAGGCTGAAAGCAAGAGGCCGCTTTTCTGTTCCCTGATCCCTATTCCCAGTCTCTAAAACTGGAACGCCGCCTGGAAAAAGATCCGCCGCGCCGCGGAGCTGGTGGAGAATATGTTTCCGGCCAGGCCGTCCGACTTTCCGAACTGCGGGCCCGGACCATATTGCCCGGTGCTGGAATTAAACGTCGGCTGAATGCCACCCACCGGCGTGCCCAGGTCGATATCGTTGAAAAGATTCAGGGCCTGCACGTTGAAGTTCAGCGAGTATTTCTTGTTGTTCGCGTTCGCACCTCCGCCGAAGCCGCCGCGCCCGCCTCCGCCGCCAAAGCCACCGCCAAACCCTCCGCCGAAACCACCACCGCCGCCGCCGCGTCCGCCACCCGGAGGCGGTCCACCGCCTGGAGGCCCACCTTGTTGCGGTCCGCCGGGCGACTGCACCTTAGGACCAATTCCGAAGCTGCGACCCACGCGCAGGTTCACCGCGATCGACGATGGGCTGTTGCCCAGCGAAACGGGAAGGATGGTTTCTCCCGCTGCGGGCACAAGGTTCAGAGTGCCGAAACTGGTGGCCACCACATTGCTCGTCGTCGCCGGCGCATTCGTATAGGACGGCCGGCTGTTGAAGAAATCGTCTCCGGTCAGATCGTAGGGCGAAGTCACGTTATAGGGGCGTCCCGCCTGTGCAATCAGGAATGGATTGAATGTGATTCCCCAGGGACCGTTGTAATTGCCCATCAGGAACAGCCACTGCGGCCGGATAAACGAGGCGCGCCCGTAATCCTGATGCAGGTTGTAGGAGTTCGACGGGCTCGATCCGGCGCCGCCATCCGAGTTGGCCCAGCTACCTGCGTAAAAGCCGAGCACGCTCAGCTTCGGCGAGAAGCGGGCATTGATGTTCACGATCACCTGGTTCTCGTTGAGCACGGCCTCAGGGAAGTATTGGTCGACGATGCCCTGGGAAGCATTTGGCCGCGGCGCTGTAATCGTCGGCGGTCCGCTGGAATTGTAGGTGTAATCGCCGGGAAGATAGGCGTTCGAGTCGCGCACCACCAGTTGGTGGATTCCGGAAGTGTGCATGTAGGTGAAGGTGAGCGTTGCCGCTTTCGTCACCTGGCGCTCTACGCTCACGCCGAGCTGCGCCAGATAGGGCGAGCGGTACGTGGGCGAGATGGAATTGATCGCTGAAGTGCGCGATGCGCCCGATCCGCACGATGCGAGGCCGCCGGTGATGGAACTCAAGCTGTCTCCGCTAAAGCACGTGGGATCGCTGATGACGAATTGCTGCTGACTGTCCGCGGAGCCGTTCAGCTCTTCGAGGCCCATCAGGTCGCCGGTAGCGAAGCGGTCGTAAAACAACCCGAAGCCGCCGCGCAGCACGGTCTTGGGCGTTGTTCCGCTCTTGTGTCCGTCGAGGGCGTAGGCAAAGGCTACACGGGGAGCCCAGTCGCTATGATCGGCGATATGATTTTGGCCCTCCCAGCGCAATCCGCCCGAGAGCGTGAGCAGCTTGCTCAACGTCCAGTCATCCTGAAAATACGCCGCGGCGTTGAAGACATTGCCCTGGAAGGCGAAAGGCCCGGTGGTGTAGGAGAGCTTGGTGGGCAGGCACCCTCCCGCAGTGTTCGCGGGGCAGTTGCTGCCGAGCGGCTGGTCGGTGGCCCAATTGTTCCATGTATTCACGAAAGCTGTGACCGATGGAAAGCTGAAACTGCCGTTGAAGTTCGAATCCGTCGACTGGGCCTCGCGGTCGTCGCGCAGCCACACGCCCATTTTGATGGCCTGCTTGCCCTCGCTGAGCGTGAGGTAGTTCTGCAGCTCGAAGTGATCGTCGTGTGTCGAAGAATTCTGCGCCGAATCGCCGCCGGTAGCAAAGAGTCTGGGCACGCTCGCGCCGGGCGCCAGGCTCACCGGGGTCGACGAAGAGTTCGCGCGGCGGTATTCGAAGCGGGTTTCGTTCACCAGCTTGTCGTTGATCAGTTCCGTGTCGTCGAGCTGGATTGTGTGTTCGAGCGAATCGTTGGTGGCGGAGGTGGAGGGCAACGACGTCGCACTGAGCGAGCCCTTCACGTTGTTGAGGTAGAACTGGTAGCGCAGCGTCAGCGTGTTCTTCTGCCCCAGTTGCAGATCGACGCGCGGCGAAACCTCAAGATGATTCGCGGGGCTGAAGAGACTGCCGTTGACGGTAACGGTGGGAGCAACTTGTGTGAACGTGTTGGTGGCGGCGTCGTAGAGCGGGCCGCCGAGGATCGAATACACATTGTCGGTTTGCGTGTCGCGCTGTTCCACGCTGACAAAAAACGAAGCCCACTTCGACATCGCGCCGCTCACGGACCCGTTGTATTGGATGCTGTAATACGACGGCAGATTCTTGGTGAACGGGTTGCCGGTGTTGAAGACGTTGTCGTTCCCCTGGCCGTAAACCCGTCCATGCAGCGTGTCGGTGCCCGGCTTGGTAAGAATTTCAATGCGCCCGTACCCGATTTTGTCGAACTCGGCGGAAAAAGGATTTTGATTGATGCGAATTTCGCGGATGGCGGATTTGGGCGGCAGCTGCCCTCCCGTGAATCCGTCAATGTAAATCTGTCCGCCGTTGGGGCCTGCCGATGGCCCGGCCAGTGCTGTCAATTCGCTTGACAGCTCGTCGGGATCGTCTGAAAGCGCATCGAGGTCACTGCCTTTGAGCACGATCGAGTTAGAGTTGTTGCCCGCTTCCGTGCTCACGGTTGGCGCACCCTCGTCCGTGACGACGACCTGCTGCTCGGAGGCTTCGATCGCCATCTTGATGTCGATGTTCTTGATTTGGCCTGGGGTCAGGGAGATAGGCGCAGAAACAAAAGGCGCGAAGCCCTGGAAGCTCGCTTCGATCACGTAGCTGCCTGCCGCGAGGCCGCGCACCTGGTAGCCGCCAGCGTCGTCGGCGGTCGCGCTGCCCACTTGCTTGCCTGAAGCCGTCGTCACGTTCACTTGCGCGCCCGGAATCAGCGCGCCCGTGGGATCCATGATGTGGCCGTGCAGCGTTCCCATTGTTGCGGGTGGGGGCTGAGAGGCGGAAGTCGCCGGCGTGGAGACAGGCGCCGTCCCCGAAGTTGGCGGGGGCGTCGTTGCCGCCGCCGGCGGATTTGCTGGAGCCTGATTTGCCGTCGGCTGGCTCGGCGCAGCCTGACTCGATGAATCCTGCGCTACGGGCGTCGCTGTGGTAGTTGCTGTTGCAGGTGCAGCCTGCCCGCGCGCGGCCGCGCCGGAAAACACGATCAACAAGGCAACCATCAAGCTGGCCACGGTGAGGCCAGGGGAAGACAAGAAAGAGAAAGAGTGCGATTTTAAATGCAAAATACCCTCGCTAAGGAATGAATGAAAAAGTATTGGATTACTGAGCGCCTGCGGCCTCGGAGTCGCCCGAACTCAGACTCCAGTTCGATAACAAGTCCTGCGCTTGCGGAGCTTCGAGCAGCGGTTCCACACCGGCCAGAAGCTTGACCGCGCTCGCGCCTGAGGAATCCTCGGTCGCGACGATCATCACGGCTTCGCCTTTCTGAAGTCCGGCAAGTTGGATCGCAGGCGCGCGCTCAAGGATGGTCTCGAAATCCATCCGGGAGGCGCCTCCGCCGCTCTGGTTGAAGTTGCGTTGTCCGCTGCCCGCGTTCGCCGGCGCGGCGGCGCCGCCCGCTCCCGGACCACCAGCTGCGCCGCCTTTGAGACGCGCGGCCAGAAAAGCGGCAACCCGGTCGTCGAGGCGCCGCATCTGCGCGTCGGCGGAGATGCGAACAGTGACCGGCTTCTTGGTGGCAAGATCTTTCACCGTTACCGTCGAAGCCGTGTTGTCGGTGGAGAGAACCGTTCCCGCGATGCTGAGGAAGGTGCCCGACACGATGCCGTCGGCAGCGATCGAAGTTCCATCGGCGTTTCTGGTTCCGCGGGCCCACAACTGGTCACCGGGATGGATCGTGGTGATAGGCGCGGGCTGGGCCTGGTCGAAGCGCACGGAGCCAGGAGCGTAGCGTTTGAGCACCGTGGCCGCCGTCGTGGCTACTGTCACTTCCTTGGTCACGGTTCCAGCACGCACGTTCACTTGGATCGTACCGGCAGAGGCGTCGACGCTCTTCACCAGGCCATGCACGCCCTGATTCCACTGCTCGGTTTCGGTCTGCTGTTTCTTGGCTACGTCAGCCTGCTTGATGGCGATGACGCGCAGCGCCTGCGGCGTGGCGGTTGCGCTCGGGTCGATCGTCACCAGCACGCGATCGCCGATGGCGATGCTTGAGAAGTCGAGGGGCTGCGCCTTGGACAGGTCGGTCTGTCCGGGCTCGATGCGCTTCAGTTGCGCGGTGGACGGAACCTCGACCGTGTTCATCTGGCCCGCGTCGGTCTTGACAGTTAAGACATCGCCGCTGATGGCAGTGACCGTTCCCAGATAATGGACCGTCGGGGCTTGGGCGGAAGCGAACAGGGCAACGGCTGCTGGCAGAACCGCGGCGAGCACAGCGGAAAGGATCGACATGCGAGGTTTCGCGGACCGAAATTGCATAAGCTCTTGCTCCTCAACGTTTAAGGGCCGGGCACACTCCTGCCCCCGTTTGCTAGACGAATGAGCTGCGTAAAAAGTTGGAGGGGTATCTCAACAGCGGGGACGCTGGCGAACTGCTTTACTTCCAGGAGCCCAGCAACTTTCGCACCAGCACCATTTGGCCCAGGTGGTAGGCATTGTGATCGGCAACGAGAAGCGCCTCGCGCAGGATGGTTTGGCCATTCCCATGGGGGAGGCGGCCAAGAAGGTCGGTCGCTGGATCGGCCACCAAATCGCACATCGCCTTCAAATCACGGCGAACGGCGCGAACGCTTTTGTCCCACGCCTTTGCATCGGAAGGCGCGGCGGTCGCAGGCCAATAGCCGCTGGGCCAGTCGGGAGATTTGTGGTTGGGATCGCGCGAGAACTCCAGAATGTCCGATTGCGCGATGCGCAGATGCTCCAGAATCTCCCACGGCGAGTGCTCGGCCCCCTTCGGCCTTTTGCCGCGTAGAGCGGGCGAGAGGCCGCGGACGGCTGTCTCGAAGTCGGCATGGGCATGGCCGCCGTTCAGCAACTCGAGAAGATGTTGCCGCAGTGCCACGTCATGGGCCGAATTGGCAGAGGATTTCTTCGCTGGCATGTGAATGCACTCCAAAGAAAACGAGTTGGCGATCGTTCATTCCAAAGGATTCGATGCCACAGTGACCCGATGCATAATTCTTGCCTCAAAGTTTTGGGCATACCGGCCCCGGTATCGATTCGCCAAGTGAGGCATGAATTTTGATCGGAAAGGAGATGACTGAGCTATTGGCCGCCAAGCACCGCCCGCTGCGCGGCAAAGATCTCCTTCAGCCCCGCTTCGGCAAGATCGATCAAGCCGTTCAATTGCGCCCTTGAATAGGAACCTTTCTCGGCGGTGGCCTGCGTTTCGACAAGCCCCCCATCGGCGGTCATCACCACGTTCATGTCCACCTCGGCTTGGGCGTCTTCTTCATAGCAAAGGTCCAGCAGCGCTGCGCCGCCCACGATTCCCACCGACGTCGCGGCCACCAATTGCTTCAACGGAGACCGCTTCAGCGTTCCGGCCTTAACCAAGGCATTGAGAGCGATGCCGAGGGCCACGGCCGCTCCGGTGATGGCCGCCGTCCGCGTGCCGCCGTCGGCCTGGATCACATCGCAGTCGAGAATGACCGTCCGCTCGCCCAGCGCCTGCATGTCGACCACGGAGCGCAGGCTCCGTCCGATCAGACGCTGAATCTCGTGAGTCCGCCCGCCGATTTTGCCGCGCTCGCTCTCGCGAGGGGTGCGCGTCAAGGTCGACCGCGGCAGCATCGCGTACTCTGCAGTCACCCAACCGCGTCCCGAGTTGCGCAGCCAGCCGGGCACGCCTTGCTCGATGGTGGCGTTGGTGAGCACGCGCGTGTTGCCCAGCGAAACCAGTACCGAACCCTCGGCAGTCTGGACATATTCGGGCGTGAGGGTAAGCGGGCGAAGCTGATTGTGGCCTCTGCTGCCGGGACGAACGGAGAGCGTTGCGGCCGCTCCCATTACATTTTCTTTCGCATTCATAAGCGGATTGTAAGGGAGTGGCGCTTGACGCGTGCGCCCTGGACAAGTTTGGTTTCCAAATGGGAATCCGGCCGATTCAAGTGCCACAAGCGGAATGCTCCGGTAACAGACAGAAAACACATAACTTCTATTGATGTCTAAGCGATTCCGTTTCCCAATACGGAACTGGAGGCAGCCTTCTCGTCCGGCGCGTGCGCAACCTTTCGACGCTTATCTCTCCCATGATCATGGACTTAGGAATTGCGTCCCTGTTTGGCACGCCACGTGTATGAAAACAGGACAAAGATCTCCGCTCAGGCCTGAATCCGGAAGCTCGGCGCAGGACCGGAAACAGCAAACAGCAAAAAAGGGCCACTCGAAAGGAACCGGCACATGCATCCGACACAAACAGTTCGCTCAACAGCACGGAAACGGCCCGTGCGCAAGCAGGACAGCGCGGCCTACGGGTTGGACATCGACCGCCAACAGGACGGTCTCGCTCGCCGGCAGAACAGTCTCGACCGGGAGAATCCGGTCGTGGATCTGAAAATGAAGCCGCAAACGGTTCCATCTGAGGGCAGCCAGAGTAATCCTGAGCGCAAGCGAGTGGAGACGGTCGTCGAGACCCTCGCGACGCTGCGCAGCCGCGGTGAGACCCTCGCGGAGGTGGCTCACGACGCGCGCAACATGGTCACGGCGTTGGGACTCTACTGCGATCTGCTGGAGGAGCCCGGCGTTCTGGCCACTCCTTTCATCCACTACGGGCACGAACTGCGCCTGGTGGCCGCGGCGAGCCGCCGCCTGGTGGAGAGGATCGTTTCCATCGACGCGCAACGTGATCGGCAAGGTGCGCCCAGCGTTCCCAGCAAGTCCGCCGCGCTCGGCGCCGTTGCCGTCGAATCCGATCCCGGGGGCGCGTTCAAAGATGTTGAGCATACTGGGCCGGCAATCTCCGGGACTTCATTCTTCGACCGGTGTGCCGGGAGAGACCCGTCGACAAATGTTCATCTGAGCGTTGCCCATCCCAATCGGCGATGGGATCTGCTGCCAGCTGTTCCGGTCGCGAACCTGGCCGCCGAGCTGCTCGCCAACCGCAATCTGCTTGCGGCGCTGGCTGGGCCGGCAATCGCCCTCACGGTCGAAGCCGAGGGCGGTGCGAGGCCGGTGCATCTTACGGGCGAGGACCTGACGCGGGTTCTCGTCAACCTGGTGAAAAATGCAACCGAGGCTATGCCCTTAGGCGGCCGCATCCACATCGCCTTAGGCGAAGAGCCGCCGGCGAAGGGCACCGCGGCTTGCCTCCTGCTCACGGTCGAGGACAACGGCCCCGGAATTCCCCCTGATGCTCTGGAGACGATCTTCACCTCCGGCTACACCAAGCACGTCAGGAGCGAAGGGATATATGGCGACTTTGCGCTCAATCATCGCGGCCTGGGTCTCACCATTTCACGTTCCATTGTGGAGGGCGCCGGGGGACGAATCACTGCGGGCAACCGCGAACAGGGCGGAGCGCGTTTTGCGTTGGAGCTGCCCCTGCGCAACGGCGGCCTCTAGCGTTCAAATGCCGTTATCTTCATTTTCAACTTTGCGGTTGGCGATGGGAACGAAAGAACGAGTCCAAGGATCAGTACAAGCTGTCTTTACACCCGAGAGGCGAATACAATGCTGGATACAGTCTTCAACACACGAGAGATGGAGTTCATTCCACAACAACTCGCCGAGCCGGCGATCCGCCTGCACTTGCTGGTGGTTGACGCGGACGTAGCGGTGCGCTCAGCCTGTGCGGAGATCGCCGCAAGTCTGGGATATGCGGTCGAAAGCACGGGCGACCTGGTTCAGGCGCGCAGCCTTCTGCGCGGCCACATTGCTGACATTCTGCTGGTTAACCTGCCGACTGGATCGAATGAAGGATTGGAACTGGTATCCGAGGTCAAGCTGCTCTATCCGGACACGTCGGTGATTGCCATGACCGTTACCGGCTCGGTGAACGCAGCGGTCGAAGCCATGCGCTGCGGTGCTTCGGATTACCTGACCAAGCCTTTCGCCATGGACGAGTTGTCGACGGTGCTGGACCGGGCCGCGCAGTCGCACATGACCGACACCGCCACGCGCCAGCTGCGCGAACGGCTGCGCCTGTCGGAAGGTTTGGGTTCCATGATCGGGCGCTCGCCGGAGATGGAGAAGATCTATCGCATCCTGTCGAAAGTCGCGCAGAGCACGCATCCGGTGTTGATTCTTGGCGAGAGCGGGACGGGCAAGGAGCTCGTGGCGCGCACCATTCATGCGTATGGGCCCAATGCACAGAAGCCGTTCCTGCCCGTCGATTGCGGATCGCTCGTGCCCACTCTGATCGAGAGCGAGCTCTTCGGCTACGTCAAAGGAGCCTTTACCGGCGCCAATCACGCCAAAGACGGGCTGCTGGTCTCCGCCGAAGGCGGCACCGTTTTCCTCGACGAGATCGGCGAGCTTTCCATCGATCTGCAGGCCAAGCTGCTGCGCGCTCTGCAGGAAAAAGAGGTGCGGCCGGTTGGCGCTACCCACCGCGTGCCCATCAAGGCGCGCATCGTTGCCGCCACCAATCGCGATCTCTCCGCGATGGTCGAGAAGGGCACATTCCGCAAAGACCTGTTTTACCGGCTGAACGTGGTCAACCTGCGCCTGCCTTCGTTGCGCGACCGTCGCGAGGACATTCCGCTTTTGGCCGCACACTTTCTCGACCGCATTAGCCGCGAGCATAATCGCAAGTTCACGCTCTCCGACGAAGCGCTGCGCACTATGATGCGCCACGATTGGCCGGGTAATGTGCGGGAGCTCGAAAACTCTCTCGAGCGCGCCACCGCGTTGTCGTCGGGTCCGGTTCTGCACCTGGGCGATCTGCCCACCCAGTTGCAGCAGCAGGGATTACAGCAAGACTTCGACGCGCGCCATGCCGCCATGGGCGATGAAGCCCAGGATGCTGTCGCACTCGGGGTAAAGCCTCTGGCCGATCTCGAGCGCGAAGCCATCCTCGGCGCCATTCGTACCCTCAATGGCGACAAGCTCCAGGCGGCGAAGCTGTTGGGCATCGGCAAGACGACGCTCTACCGCAAGCTCAAGGAGTACGGCATCGCCGATCCGCTGCAGGAAAACTAGAACAGCCTTCAGCCGCTCGCCGTTTACTTTTCACCCCTCACTGCTCATCCGGGATCGGAGACGAATCCTCTAAGTCTCCGGGCGGCTATTCAGCGAGAGAAAAAATCAAGGGAACTGGAAACGAAGCGCCACGCGTCAAAAGCTAAATGCTCAAAGCTCAGGCGACTGGCGCGAAACTTGGAACCACAGACTACGCGCCGAACGAAAACGGCCTTAACCGAACTTTGGAGAACGATGATGAGTATTCTCATGGTGACTGGAATCGAAGGTGCGGCAAATTCGGCTGCCACGGTTGGTGCGCAATTGGGCATGGATGTTGAGATCGCGCAGGGCCGCCGCGACGCGCTGGCCGCGCTGCGCCGCCGCGAGTTTCTGGCCGTGGTTGTTGACGAGACCTTGGCGGAGTGCGATCCGGTCGCGGCCGACCGCATCTGCGAGCACGCCGGTCTGGCTATTCCGATGCAGATCAACTTCGCGCTCTCCGGCGCCGCGCGCCTTATTCGCGAAATCCGCTCGGCGCTGCATCGCCGCGAGCGCGAGCAGGCCGTGGCCCGCCGCGCCGCCGCGGCAGCCATCGAAGCCGAGCTCAAGTCGACGGTCGCCGGGCTGCTTCTTCAGTCTCAACTGGCGCTGTCGGGCGGTGAAATCCCAGCGGCCGTTGCCGACCGCCTGCGTGTGGTCGCCGATCTGGCCGGAAGCCTTCGCCAGCAGTTAAGCGCGCCGCCGCAGGTCGCGCGCGCGGGCGCCGCCGGTTGAGTGTCGCAGGCGAGCGGCAGTGCAGCAAGCGATGGTTGTTCCATCGCGCCTAACCCGACCCGCCGCCAAGTGGTTGCCAAGCTTTTCGACGTGCACTTGAGAAACTGTCTTCCTTGGCGATGAAACGGCCGGCAACCTCCAGCCGCTTCATCGCGCCTTTTCCTTTCCGCCAGGCCGCCGGTTCCCAGCCGCCCCGATTCAAGCTTGCTAAACCTCAATCAAGACTCCCTGGGGTCTGCCTGGCGACACGGGCCCTGCGGCGTTATGCTGCTTCACATGAAATGGAATCTGTTGGCGACGGTTTTGGCCACGGCCCTTACCGCTCCGCTCGCCGCACAACTCGAAATGGCCGATGCCACAACACAGGCCAAGTGCGCCGAGTACATGAAGACTCCGCTTCCGGCCGAAGCTGCGGCAGTTCCTACACCGAAAGCCTGGCCTGAATGCGATTCCGTCAAGCTTTATGAAGGCGTTGGAACAAAGATGGATTATGGGGCGGCGAGGAAATGCGCATGGTCGGAGCGTCTCGCGGTGAACGCTGGCCTTGAGCCGCGATATTCCACGGCAAGTGTATTCGGTGGCTCAGCGATGCTTTCTGTTCTTTATGCAAATGGCCAGGGAATCCCGCAAAACCTTCCTCTCGCAATTCGATTCGCATGTGAAGCCGGAGGAGCTCCAGCAGAGATTGCAATTCGCATAAAGCATCTTCAGTCATTGGGTAGTGCTCCGCGACTAAACGGTGCAAGTTTCAGTTTCTGCGACGACATTACGAGTGGCTTCATGGAGGGATTTTGCGCGGCGTACGACAGCGAGATTGAAGATCAAAAACGCACGGCCACACTCGATGCCCTTATTTCGCGGTTCACTCCCGCTCAACGTTCTGCCTTCGAGGCGCTACACAAATCGGAAGAAGAATACGCAGATGCGCATACAAGAGGTGAAATTGATTTGAGCGGTACAGCGAGGGCGATGTACCAAATCGACGCTGAGGATACTTTGCGCGACGACTTTCTCGCCGCTTTGCGGTCATTTGAGGGGGGCAATCTGCCGAAGAGCACGGCGGAGCTCGCGCACGAGGCTGACCTGCGGCTCAACTCGGCCTATAGCAGGGCCATGCGGGATGCCGAGATTCACAAGGCCGACTATGGAGCCGTTCAACCGGACGGAATCCGCAATGCAGAACGGGCATGGCTGAAATACCGTGATGCATGGCTGGCATTTGCGAAATTGCGTTACCCAGTTGTGGCCCCGGAATCTTGGCTCGCGCTTCTCACCAACGACCGAGCCTCGATTCTTGACGGCTCATTCTGTGACATGGATGCCGAAGACAAACCGTGCGTGCGCGAAGGCGACACGTGGAAGCCAAGTCCATTACCCTAAGACTTCGAGGAGCCGCCTCCATGACCGTCATCCGCCAGGAAGATTTCATCGCCAGCGTCGCGGGCGCGTTGCAGTACATCAGCTACTACCATCCAGAAGATTACATTCGCTCCCTCACACAGGCTTACGAACGCGAGCAGTCTCCCGCTGCGCGCGACGCCATGGCGCAGATTCTCATTAACAGCCGCATGTGTTACGAGGGCCATCGCCCCGTGTGCCAGGACACGGGCATCGTGAACGCCTTCGTAAAGCTGGGCATGGATGTGCGCTTCGAGCCCGGCGATCTTGACCTGCAACAAATGGTCGACGAAGGCGTGCGCCGCGCCTATCTCGACCCTGACAACAAGCTGCGAGCCAGCCTGCAGGCTGATCCCGCCGGCAAGCGCATCAACACCAAAGACAACACGCCGGCTGCGGTTTTTGTCGAAGTGGTACGCGGCTCAACCGTCGAAGTCACCGTCGCTGCCAAGGGCGGAGGCTCCGAAGCTAAATCGAAGTTCGTCATGCTCAATCCCAACGACTCGGTCGTCGACTGGGTGCTCAAGACTGTCCCCACAATGGGTGCCGGCTGGTGCCCGCCGGGAATTCTGGGCATCGGCATCGGCGGGACAGCGGAAAAAGCCATGCTGCTGGCGAAGCAGTCGCTCATGGACCCCATCGACATTCAGGAGCTGATCGCGCGCGGCCCCAAGACCACCGCCGAAAAACTTCGCGTCGAGCTCTATGACAAGGTGAATCGTCTCGGCATCGGCGCGCAAGGGCTCGGCGGCCTGACGACTGTCCTCGACGTCAAAGTGGTCGACACGCCTGCACACGCTGCCAATCTGCCGGTGGCGATGATCCCCAACTGCGCCGCCACGCGACACGCGCACATTGTGCTCGACGGCTCCGGCCCTGTCTATCTCGATCCGCCGCCGCTCGATGCCTGGCCAAAGCTCACCTACGATGTCTCCGGAGCGAGACGAGTCAATCTCGACACGATCACGAAAGAAGAAGCCGCAACCTGGAAGCCCGGCGAGGTGCTCCTGCTCAGCGGAAAGCTGCTCACAGGCCGCGACGCCGCGCACAAGCGCATGAGCGACATGTTGAATAGGGGAGAGAAGCTGCCCGTCGATCTCCGCGGCCGCTTTATTTATTACGTCGGCCCCGTCGATCCCGTGCGCGGCGAAGTCGTCGGCCCAGCAGGCCCCACGACGGCCACCCGCATGGACAAGTTCACGCGCCAGATGCTCTCTCAAACCGGACTGCTCGGCATGGTGGGCAAGGCCGAGCGCGGTCCTGAGGCGATCGAAGCCATCCGCGAGTTCGGCGCTGTCTACTTGATGGCCGTCGGTGGCGCTGCGTATCTGGTCTCCAAGGCTATTCGCGGCTCGCGCCTCCTGGCCTTCGAAGACCTGGGCATGGAAGCCATCTACGAGTTCGATATCAAGGACATGCCTGTCACCGTGGCTGTCGATGCGAAAGGCACGAGCGTTCACATCACAGGCCCCGCCGAGTGGCAGCAGCGCATCGCCGGCATTCCGATTTTGCAATAATCTCGTCGTGCCTGATTCTTGTGCGAACTCCAGCCGCAAGATTGCGGCGGCGCGCACCACGTTAGGCAACGCCTTTTGATGACTAAGCTGGTACGCTGCAGGAATTGTGAATCGGCTTATTCTTCACGCGCTCTGTGTTGTGGTTCCATTCGGCAGCGTCTATGCCCAAAAATCCGACTGGCAGCCGTCGCCCGGCCACACGCAAATTCCAATCTGGCCCGCCACCGCACCCGATCCGCAGCCAGTGAGCGGACCTGAGACCACAAAGACAGACACCAAAGACCTCGTCGCCGGCAAGCCGTGGACCTATGTCGAAAATGTCACGACGCCCACAATGACGATCTATTCGCCAACCGGCGCGAACAGCTCGCCAAACGGCAAAAACACCGGCGCCGCAATCGTTGTCTTTCCCGGCGGCGGCTACCAGATTCTGGCCATCGATCTTGAAGGCACCGAAGTCTGTGACTGGCTCACGCAAAAAGGAATTACCTGCGTGCTCCTGAAGTACCGCGTCACGAACGTCGGACCCTATCCAAAATCGGGCCCGTATCCGGAGTCGCCAATGGCTCTCGAAGACGCGCAGAGAGCGCTGCGGTTGGTCCGTCTTCACGCTGCCGACTGGCACATCAACCCGCACAAGATCGGAGTCCTCGGCTTCTCCGCCGGCGGCCATCTCACCGTGGCGACCAGCGTGTATTTCGACAAGCGCGTTTATGCCCCAATCGACGCCGCCGACCAGCTCAGTTGCCGTCCCGATTTTGCCGTAGCCATTTATCCGGGTCATCTGTCGCGGGCTTCGGCGGAATACGATGCCGGGATGGGCACGAAGAAGTTCGCGCTTCCACTTCCCGACCCGCTCGCGACCGTCGACGACAATCTCGGCTTGAATCCCGACATGGCCGTCACCAGTGAGACGCCGCCGACATTTCTGCTGCAGGCCGAGGACGACCACGTCGATAGCGTGTACGACTCACTGTCCTATTACATTGCGCTTAAAAAAGCTGGAGTCCCGGCGGAGATGCATTTGTACGCGCAAGGCAACCATGCGTTCGGACTGCGACGGACGAAGCTTCCCATCACCGCATGGCCGCAATTAGTCGAAACCTGGCTCGGAACCATGGGCATGATTCCAGCGCAGACCGCCGTGGACGCGCAGTAAAGTTCGCTGATCTCGCCGCCCGCTAGCTGGCCACTTCGTTATCCCACAATCCAGGCTAGAGCTAGCCGCTAGCGCCAGAAGCTGCTTTTTCACGCGTGCGTCAAGTACCCCATGCCATTGAGCACGCCGCGCATGTACGCGAAGCTCTCAATCACGCCGGGCATGGGATTGTCGGGGTGAATCTCGTATTCGAGATCGATGAATCCCTGGTAGTCGATCTTGATCAACGCTTCGAACATCTCGCGGAAGGGCAGGACGCCCGCGCCTACAGCCACCTGGCTTTCTTTGCTCGACAAATCGGTCAGGTCCTTGGCGTGCATGTTGTAGAGCCGGGATCCGGCGGCGTGGATGGCTTCAACGAGGTTTGCGCCCGCGCGTGCGGCATGTCCCACGTCGATGCAGCAGCCTATGCGCGGGTCCATGTCCCTCACGGCCTTCAGCACGTCGAACGGTGAGGGGTAGAGCTTGTCTTCAGGCCCGTGATTATGAATGGCGATGCGAATGTCGTACTCGCGCACAAGCTTTTCAATGATCGGCAGAGCGGCGGCCACCGGGTCGCCGGCGACGATGACACGAATGCCCGCGCGCTTTGCATATTCGAACTTTGCGCGAATATCGCTCTCGTCGCTCGCCGGGAAATTGATCGTGCCTGCCGCGTGGGGCTTGATGCCCGCGGCCGCATAGTCGGCCAGCGCCTGCGCCTCTAGCGTGGAGTCCATCGGCAAATGGTCCTTCACGTCCTTGCAGTTCAGGTTGGTCACCCTCAACTGCTTCATGAAGCCGATGAGCTCGGCACGCGTGAAGTTGCGAAATGTATAGCTGGCCAGGCCAAGGCTGAGCGGCGAATACCTTCCCGGCGTGGGGGTTGTCTCTGCGCCGGCTGCCGCGGAGCTCACGAGCGCTGGCAGGATTCCCGCCCCCGCAACGGCCGATGCCGCCGCGCCAGCGCCTAAAAACCTCCGCCGAGAAAACCCGCTTCTCATCGCGTACGACTTTCTTTTAGAGATCCGCCAGGGCGGCTGCTCTACTGCTTACCCCACCGATAAACCAGTCCGCCTGTGAAGCCACGGCTCGCCTGAAGCGTCGATCCAAAACCCGTGAAAAAATATTCGGGCGCGAGCTTGAGCGCGAGGTTGGGGGCGATATTCAACTCGCCGATGACGCTCACGCTGGCAGCAAAGGTATCGGAGTCTGGGTAAAGCCCGAAATCGGCTGGCGGAATGCGATTGGTGTCGCCGCCAAAATTGCCGTGAGCCCAGCCGGCCATCGCGCGCCCGGAAATGGCAAACTTCGGCTGCATGTAAAAGCGGTAGACAGGCCCTCCGATCACGTCGTATTGGCTGATCGCGGGCCGCGTAATGTTGAATTGGTTGAGTCCCACGAAAGCCGTGCCATAGTAGCCGCGCCCGTCGACAGTAAAACCCAGCCGCTCGGTCGAGAATCGCGTCAGCCCGGTTTCCCACGCGTAGTAAGTGAGCCGCTGAAGCGGTTTGCCGGCCACGAGGCCCGGTCCCGGCTGAAAGCGCAGATAGCCCGTGTCAAGGTAGGTTTCCCAGCGATGGTCGAAGGCGTCGTGAATCGCCGTGTTGCGGCGCTGTGCGCGACGCAGGCGAATCCGCTCCTGAACGCTGATCTCGCCCTGATTTTCGCCAGGGGTCTGCTGGGCATCGCTGGAAGGCTGATTCTGAGCCAACTCTTCGTTTTGATTCTGCGCCGGATCGGAGAGAGTCGGATTCGATGACGAAAAAGTCGTGCTTTGCGCATGAACGGCGGGCATCACCGGGAAAATAAGCGCCAGCAAAATTGCAAGACGGCGAAAGAAGACCATCGGGTTCGGATTTCCTCCAAAGGAGTGCAAAAGCGCTTTCGCTGACCTTGCCAAATCTAAATCTTCAGCGTCCGCAGCTGCGGAATCGCTTCTCTTGATTTGCGCTTTAATGGCGGTCTCGATAGAACGCTTCCCCCATCTGGTATTAAATCACCTCGGGGGCTGCCCGGCAGCGGAACTCGCCACCAAACCTGGCCGGAAAGCGGCTCGAGACTGTATGCCCTGATGCTGCGACCTGACGCTTTGTTTAGACGCGCGCCGTCGAGAACGGGCACCGCAATGGGCGCGCAGTTCCCGGTTAACCCCAAGGCTTCTCTGCGATGATAGTCACGGGAGGCGATGCGAACGATGGGACGCATTTTGCTGGGGATTATTCTGTGTTTGATTTTGTTGCCATTGGCTGTGATGGCATGGTTTCGCTATGGGCATCCGCCCGTTGCAGTCGCCGATCCGCCATTTCCATTCGAGCGGCAGATCGTCAGCATCCCCCTCAATGCGCGCATCGATCGCGAGATGCCCGCGAATCCGCAGATGCAGGCGGACGAGACAACCCTTAACGCGGGAGCGCAGGTCTACGGCGACCAATGCGCAGTGTGCCACGGCTTTTACGGCAAGCCCTCGCAGCTGGGTTCCAGCATGTATCCAAAGGCTCCGCAGCTTTGGGTGCAGCACAAAGGCAGCAGCGTAATGGGAGTCAGTGACGATCCTCCGGGAGAGACCTACTGGAAGGTGTACAACGGGATTCGTCTTACCGGTATGCCGGAGTTCAAGGGTCAACTTTCTGAAACCGAGATCTGGCAGGTAACGCTGCTCCTGGCCAATGCCGATAAGCCACTGCCCCCTGCTGTGCTTCAGGTTGTTCGCGGTGAGCTGCCGCCCGAGGAAGAACCCCAACCCACAGCGCCGGCGGCACATTGACGTTTTCACGATTCACGGTTCGGCTCCTCACGATCTACGAGTCGCCATCTACGAATAAAGGCTTCAATGAGCTTTTTTGATCTCCTTCGCAAAGGCTTCGGCTACGTTCTGTTGAGCATGGGTGTCTCGCGACCCAAGGCGAAGCCCATGCCGCATCCAAAACCCAAGCCCCCGTACAATAAAGAGGGAAGCAAGAATAAACCGGCCGATGGCGGATAAAGAAAACAAACCAGCTGAGCAGACGGGATTCCAAGAAGGATCCCGGAACGGTTCTGGCCAGCCCAAGCGCAAGGCCGACGATGAAATCGTCGGCAAAGTCTACGACGCGCGACTCATGCGGCGGCTTGGCCATTTCGTGCGCCCGTATGGGCTGCAGGCTACGATCGCCTCGCTCTCGGTTTCATTCAAGTCCGTATGCGACGTGGCAGGGCCGCTTCTGGTGATGGTGGCCGTCGACCGCTACCTGGCTCCTGGCGCCGGCGATTCCGACCCTTCGAATGCCGTCGCCCATTGGATCGCCACTGCAAGCCCTCTTGCGCACGTTCTTCCTCGGGGCGCCGCACAGGGCGTCACGCGTCTGGCCGCTATTTACCTCGGGCTGTTGGTTCTGGGGTATCTTCTTCAGTTCGTCTCGGTTTACCTGATGCAGTGGATCGGGCAGAAAATCATGTTCGATCTGCGCCGCGACATTTTTCGCCACATGCAGCGCATGCACGTCGGATTTTTTGACATTCACCCTGTCGGCCGCCTGGTCACGCGCCTCACCTCCGACGTCGACGCCGTCAACGACATGTTTACCGAAGGCGTATTGGCCATCGTGAATGACGCCTTCCTGCTCATCATCATGGCCGGTGTCATGCTCGCCATCAATTGGTGGCTGGCATTGCTCGCCTTCGCCGTATTGCCGCTGATTCTCATCGTGACGCGCATCTTCCGCGACCATGTGCGTGAGAGCTACCGGCGCGTACGCACCGCTATCGCGCGCATCAATAGCTTTACGCAGGAACATATTTCGGGAATGAGTGTCGTCCAGCTCTTCAACCGCGAGGATCGAGCCTACAAGGACTTTGAAGACGTCAACCGCCAGCACATGATCGCCTTCATCGACACCATCTTTGCCTACGCGCTTTATTACCCCGCGGTCGACTTTCTATCCTCAGTGGCCATCGCCCTCGTCGTCTGGCGCGGCGGCTTCGGCGTGCTTCATCTACCACCCACGGTCACCATCGGCGTGCTCTTTATGTTTACGCAATACTCTTTGCGCTTCTGGCGGCCGATTCAGGATTTGAGCGACAAATACAACATCCTTCAGGCGGCTATGGCGGCTTGCGAGCGGATTTTCAAGCTCATGGATTCCGAGCCGGAGATCGTGAGCCCCGCGCATCCAGTTCCCGGCGATGGCTCAAACCGGGTCGAATTCGATCACGTCTGGTTCACCTACCAGAAGCTCACCGACGAGCAAAAAGCCGCCGTCGCGGCAGCCCAAGGAAGAGTAGCGCCGGCCTCCTGGCCGGCTGTCGTGCGGGCGTCTCCGCCCGCACCCTATCAAACGCATCCGGAGTCGCACGAAGTGTCAGGGCACGACTTCAGTCGTGCCGTAAGCCTCGCAGGAAATGAAGGGGCTTTAGCCCCTGAGGGAACGCCCGATGCCGCTGCCCTTGCCGCCCTCGACGGCATCGAATGGATCCTCAAGGATGTTTCCTTCACCATCGAGCCGGGCCACACAATCGCCATTGTTGGCCACACCGGCGCGGGCAAAACTACGCTCACCAGCCTCATGATGCGTTTTTACGAGGTAACAGCCGGCCGCATTTTATTGGACGGCGTCGACCTCAGGGATCACGACCTCACTGAACTCCGCCAACATTTCGCTGTCGTCCTGCAGGATCCATTTCTTTTCTCCGGCACCATCGGCGAAAACATCCGCCTCGGCAACGAGCAGATCGACGACGCAATGATGCGCCGGGCAGCGCGCGATGTGAATGTGCTGGACTTTGTCGACAGTCTGCCGCACGGATTCGACGAGGAAGTCCGCGAGCGCGGGAGTTCGCTCTCAACTGGCCAGAAGCAGCTCATCAACTTTGCCCGCGCGCTGGCCTACAATCCGCGGGTTCTGATTCTCGACGAAGCTACTTCGAGCGTTGACACCGACACCGAGCTTCGCATCAGGTCTGCGCTGGAGCGGATGGTCGAGGGCCGCACGAGCGTGCTCATCGCGCACCGCCTGTCGACAGTGCAGCGGGCGGACACGATTCTGGTGATGCATAAAGGCGTGCTGCGCGAGATGGGCTCGCACCAGGAGCTTCTGGCGCAACGCGGCCTCTACTGGAAGCTTTACCAGTTGCAATATAAAGACCAGGAGACTGGCTTCCTCGCGGCGCCTTCGCCCGAGCCTTCCCCGGCAATTTAGCCTTGGCCGGCAAGCCTTCTCCAGTACGGCCCTCGTGGCCCTCACGATATGATGGAAGCTGACGACTTTCACCTTTGTTGTCCTTCGATCCCGGCAATTCGCAGCCGAAAACTATATTGACCACGCCGCCCCAAGTCGAGCTTTTTGACACCAGCCTGCGCGACGGCTTGCAGCAGCCGGACCTCGAAATCTCCGTGCCCAACGCCGTGCTGCTCTTGCAGCGCATGGCCGCATTCGGCGTGCGCTATGCGGAGATCGGATTCGCCGGCGCCAATCAGTTTGTCTCCGATCTCACCGCGGCGCTCGAACCCGTCGACACTGGCGCGATGCGGCTGGCTCTGTTCGGCCGTTCGCGCGGCCGTGGCACCAAAGTCGAGGATTGGCCCGATCTGCAGTTCATCGTCCGCCACAAGCGCCGCGTTCCTGCCGCCGTCATAGTCGTCAAATCGCGCCTGCTCGACGTGGAGCGCTCGCTCGAAACCACGCTTGAAGAAAACCTGCTCATGGTGCGGGAGACCATCGATTTTCTGCAACAGCAAGGACTAGAGGTCCTCATCGATCTTGAGCACGCTATGGACGCCAGTTGCGGCCGCTGTGAAAACGGCAACCCTTGTGGCGGAGATTTTGCCCAGCGCAGCCTCGACCACTTTCACCGCCTCGTCGAGCAATGCGTTAACCAGAAAGTCAGCCGCATCGTCGTCTGCGACACCAACGGCGGCGCAGGCCCTGAAGAAGTTTCGACCGTAATCTCCTCGCTCGTTAGCAATTTCCCCGGTGTGAAATTCGGCTTTCACGGCCACACCGATCGCGGTCTCGGCATCGCCAACACGCGCGCCGCGATTCTGGCCGGGGCTCACCACATTCAAGGCACGCTCATTGGAACTGGCGAACGCTGCGGCAATGTGAACCTGACCACCGTCGTCGGCGCCATGCAGCTTCGCGGCGAAGCGGAATTCGTCCTGCCTGCATCTCTGCCCGGCCTCACATCGCTTGCCCACTCGGCCTACGCAGCCTTCGGTCTCGAGCCGCCGCACGGCGCGCCCATCGTCGGCCCGGGCGCTTTCGGTACCTGGGCTGGCATGCACGGCTCGAGCGAACGCAAGAATCCCGGCGCTTATCTCTGGACCGATCCAGCTCTCGTCGGCGCCACCCCGGTGATCGGCGTCAACGCCCAGTCGGGCCGCGCCAACATCATGCTGCTCTCAGAATCGCTCGGTGTGCCGCTCAATTCCGCGCAGGCTCAGGAACTCATTGACGCCAACCAGGCCATGGTCGAAGGCGGTGGTTTCACCGCCAGCGAAGTTTCCTTTCGCTTGGCCTGCATGCGGACACTTGGCACCCTGCGCAACTGGTTCTCAGTGAAAAGCTGGCGGGTCTTCGACGAGTCCGACGAAATCGGTGGGCGTTTCGTGCAGGCCTTCATGACGCTCATTCTCGCGGACTCCAGCGTGGCCACAACGCGAGCTGAAGGCGCAGGCCCGGTGGACGCGTTGACGAAGGCCATGCGTCGCGAACTCGATAAATGGTATCCGGCCCTGGCGCAAATGCGCCTTGGCACATTCACGGTCGCGGCTCTCGACGTGAGAGCCCATGATTCCGCAGCGCACGTGCGCGTGACTGTAAGCTTTATTGCCGACGGGCACGAACCGTGGGTAACCGCCGGGGTGAGCAGCGACTTGAACCAGGCTGCGCTCATGGCGATCGTCGACGGCTTCCACTACTGGCTTTTGATGCAGAATGGAAACTCGGTTCGTTCCGGCAAATCGGCCGAGCCAGGGGTAGTGCAGCCCGTCAGCGGGCTTGTCCACTAAGAATCCGCTTCAACCATTCTCCGCAAGCCGAACAACCTGAACGAATTATCCAAGCATCCCAATTTGCGCGCGGGCTTTCCCAAGCGGAACTACTCGTTCCATTGTGGGTTCTATTTCACATGGAGTGATTTCGCTCACAGCGCGCGCCGCTAAGCGACTCCAGACTAGGAGCCAATCCAGCGAAGAACTGGTTTCGGCTCGTAAAAAGATCGGAGTTTATGATGCTGCTTCATTCTTTCCTTCTGATCGGTTGCGATCGACCCCGTGGGAATTCCCCGGAGGGAGGACTACAGTGTCCGCTCAGCTTTTGCATGCACCGCTTGATTTAGCGACCCTTGGGCCGGCCTCGCGCTACATTCGCGAAACCAGCATCGAACTTCTTGACTACGAAACCGAGGAACTCGCCGCATTACGTTTCTCCATTATTTTGACCGCGCGATGGGCAGCCTCGGACGATGAAACTCCCGAGCGCCGCGCTGAGTTGCGCCAGGAACTGGCTCTACTGCGCAAACACTACGGCGACAAGGTTGATGAGATCGCGTTGACGTTCGGCGTTCAGCAGGCCATGAAGGCGCAGAGCCAGGTGGAGCGGACAGTCGTCGTGCCGCGCGACCTGAAGCCAATCCCAATGAAGATCAATGGCAAGGACTATACCGAGGAAGATCTTGGCCTCTGATGCCGACGCCATTCTGGAGGTTTAGGGTTCGGTCGTACCCGGTGTTCGGGCGCGAATATATTTCATAGACTATCGCGGCGCTCGACAAAAATGCGCCATGCCGCAACTGCGGCATGGCGCATTCACTTCTTGCGCCAAATTTAACCAAACAAGCTACTTGGCGGTCAGTGAGGGCCGCGTATCGAGTGAGCCATTCGAGTAGCCCCTGGCCATCTCGCCCAGCGGAATCGGATCGTAGTCGCCTGCGTGCCCGGCTTGCCCGAATTCCGTCATACGCTCAGACACGACCTTGGCCATTGCCTCGCGCGCCGGCTTCAGGTAATCGCGCGGATCGAACTTCTCCGGGGTCAGAGCGAAGACCTTGCGGATCGCGCCCGTGATCGCCAGACGGTTGTCCGTGTCCACGTTGATTTTGCGCACGCCGTTGCGAATGCCCAGTTGAATTTCTTCGACCGGCACGCCCCATGTTTGCTTCAGCTTTCCGCCGTACTCGTTCACGATGTCCTGCAGTTCCTTAGGCACCGATGAACTGCCGTGCATGACCAGATGCGTGTGCGGCAGACGTTTGTGAATCTCAATCAAAATGTCCATCTTAAGCACGCTGCCGTCGGGCTTTTTCGAGAACTTGTAAGCGCCGTGGCTGGTGCCGATGGCGATGGCGAGCGCGTCAACGCCGGTGAGCTCGGCGAATTCAACTGCCTGATCAGGGTCGGTGACATGCTCCAGACCGGTGCCGCCCGCGCCGTGACCATCTTCCACGCCGCCAAGTACGCCAATCTCGCCTTCAACAGTAACGCCGCGTTCATGCGCATAGTCCACTACACGGCGAGTTACGGCAACGTTCTCCTCGAACGACGAGGGGGTCTTGCCGTCTTCCCGAAGCGATCCATCCATCATGACCGAAGTATAGCCAAGCTCGATCGCGCTTTTGCACGTCTCAAAGCTGTTGCCGTGATCCTGGTGCATGGCGATCGGAATATTAGGATTCAGCTCCGCTGCCGCCTGAATCAGCCTGAATAGATAAAGATCGTCCGCAAACGCGCGCGCGCCGCGGCTGGCCTGCACAATCACCGGCGACTTGGTCTGCTGCGCCGCCATCATGATGGCCTGAATCTGCTCCATGTCGTTGACGTTGAATGCGCCGACGCCGTATCCGCCCTTTGCAGCTTCGTCGAGGAGCTGCCGCATCGATACAAGAGGCATAGAAATTCTCCTTTGGTTGGCTTCGGCCGCTCTGTCAGATGCTGCGAGTGAGCAAGGCCGTTAAGAATCGAATCATCTCCATGGTAGCAGAGCGCCGGGTGGAAAAATCCTGGCTGCTCGAGACGTTCTCATCTCGCTTTTCCCAAATCAGTCCGGCCTGGAGCTCCGACGTTTCCAAAAGGGTTTAGCGGCCTGAAGGCTGTGGCAGACCGCTCGTGAGCCGCCGATTGAGCGGAGCCGTCGCTTTCGCCTTCATTCAGTCGGTCCCGCTTGCTCTACGCGCTCGCCAAAATCATGAATTTTCTTGCGCAATGCCTCAAATTGGCTCTTGCTCAACGCCGCCGCCATTCCTGATCGAAAACTCCTGGCCCGCTTTCGCCCCGATTCGCGCGCCCGCGCCATCAGGATGCGTCGAAACGCCGCCGACTTTTCGCCTTCAGAAATCAGCGCCTCATAGACGTTCAGAATCGGTTCTGCGTGATGGCAGATCAGCAAGATATCGGAGCCCACATGCACGGCCTCTACTCCTGCCTCGCCCATCGGCATGAAGTTTGCCACGCCGCCCATTTCAAGATCGTCGGAGAGGACCATGCCGCGGTAGCCGATGCGTTTCCTCAGCACTTCGCCGACCCAGAAACGTGAAACGCTCGCCGGTCTGTCGTCGCCCTTGGTCAGCGGATAGGCCGCATGGCTCACCATCACCATCGGTAGCTCATCTCGTAGCGCGCGATAGGGCTCCAGATCTTGCTGCCACAACTGATTCCAGCTGCGGCGAATTTTGGGTGTTTCCAGATGCGAATCGAGCGTTCCGCCGCCAAGTCCAGGGAAGTGCTTTCCGCATCCCGCCAGGCCCTGTGCTCGAAGTCCGGCCAGAAATGCGCGCGCATATTCGACGACCTCCGCCGCGCTCGCGCCTGCGCACCGCGATGCGAGCACGCTTTGCGATGGCGGCAATCCAAGATCGAGCACCGGCGCCAGCGGCGAATTAAACCCGAACGCCTTCACCGCCCGCGCAATCAGTTCGCCGTGCTCGCGGGAGATTGCATCACGTCCACTGGCTCGCGCGGCCCGGGCCACTGCTTCCACCGGCGGAATTGGCGCGAGCGCATCGCGAAGCCGATCCACTGTTCCGCCTTCCACGTCCACAAATCGCGCGCAATGCGGCGCGCAATAAGCCGTCGACTCCGCCAGCAGGGCCCGTGTCTGCTTGGCATCCTCGATGTTCCGCCGAAACAAAATAATCCCTGCTGGGCGCAGCAGCTTGAGCCACGCGCGCTCCAACGCGGTGAGCGCTGTCCCCTCCACGCCGACCACCAGCAAACTCCCCGCCGCCTGTCGCAAACTTTCCGTCATCCGCCCTGAATCCTCAATTTCTATTCTTTCTTTTCCTTCAGCTCTTGCTGCAACTCTTCCAGTAAATTCAGCGCCTGCAATGGCGTCAACGAATTCACGTCCGTTTGCTCGATCCGGTCCACAACCTTCTGCGAGAGCGGCGTAAAGATTGTGAGCTGCATGGGATCGGCCTCGGTCTCCACCTGCACGCTCTGCCGCTCTTGCTTTTCGTGCTGCTTGAGCACGTGTTTCGCCCGCTCGATTACTGCCGCCGGCAATCCCGCCAGCCGCGCCACTTCAATTCCGTAGCTCTTGCTCGCCGCGCCCGGCTCAATGCTGTGCAGGAACACGATTCCGCTCGCCATCTCCTTCACGCCCACGCGAAGATTGCGCACCCGCGGAAGTTTCTCTGCCAGCATGGTCAGCTCATGGTAATGCGTCGCAAATAGTGTCCTCGCGCCCACCTCGGCGTGCAAATACTCGACCGTCGCCCATGCCAGAGAGAGCCCGTCAAACGTTGCCGTTCCGCGCCCCATCTCGTCCAGCAGAATCAGTGACCGATTCGTCGCGGTATTCAAGATCGTCGCCGTCTCAGTCATCTCAACCATAAACGTCGATCGCCCGCGCGCCACGTTATCGCTCGCCCCGATCCGCGTATAAATCCGGTCGACCAGTCCGAATCGCAAGCTCTCCGCCGGCACAAAACTCCCCATTTGCGCCATCAGCACCAGCATCGCCGCCTGCCGCAGGTACGTGCTCTTGCCGCCCATGTTCGGTCCGGTCACAAGCAGCAGACTCGGCGGCGCTCCCGCGCTTTCACCTTTTGGACCAGAGTCATCGTGAGCGCAAAGATACAGATCGTTCGCAATGAAGCGTCCCTCTCGCGTCTCCTCGAGCCACTGCTCGATCACGGGATGCCGCGCCGCCACGGCTTCAAGCACCGGTTCGTCCGTCAGCTTTGGACGCACATAACGCCGCGCCGCAGCCAGGTGCGCAAAACACGCCAGCAGATCCACCTCGGCCACTGCCGCCGAGCTCCTGCGAATCCGCCCCGCGCTTTCGAGCACGAACTTTCTCAGCTCCGCAAAAATGCGCTTCTCGATTTCAATGCACCGATCATGCGCGGAGAGAATCTTGCGTTCGTACTCCTTCAACTCCGGCGTGGTAAAGCGCTCCGCGTTTACCAGCGTCTGTTTCCGCTCGTAGTCGGCAGGAGCCATCGCCAGGTTGGCCTTTGTGATCTCTATGTAATAGCCGAAGATCGAGTTGTAGCGCACCTTCAGCGATCCAATTCCCGTCCGTTGCCGCTCGCGATCCTCAATCGCGGCAATCGCCTGCCGCCCGCTGGTCGAAATCGATCGCAACTCGTCCAGCTCCGTATCCACTCCAGCGGCAATCGCGCCGCCATCCGCCAGCGTCAGCGGCGGCTCGGCCACCAAAGTTGTCACGATACGCGCGGTCACGTCGTCAAGGATGTCGAGTTGGCGCGCCACGGCCTTCCACCGCGCCACTGTCATTGCGCCCAATGCCGTTTTTACACCCGGCAACCGCGCCAAGCTACTGGCGAGCGCGCGCACATCCCGCGGTCCCGCGGAATCGAGAGAAATCCGAGCCAGCAACCGTTCCAGATCGAGAATTCCGCCGAACGCTCGTCGAATCTCCTCGCGTTTCAGCAGATCGCCATGCGCCTCAGCCACGGCCTCATACCGCGCTTCAATTTCCTGCGCGTCGTTCAACGGCCGCAGAATTGTCGCTCGCAGCAGCCGCTTGCCCATCGGTGTCAGGCACGCATCGAGAACCCGAAAGAGCGTCGCCCGGTCATCCTGGCCAGAAAAAAGAGGCTCGACTAGTTCAAGATTCCGCACCGTCACCTGGTCCAGCTCGAGCGCTGTCGAGTGCTCCTCGAACTTAAGGCTGTCAATGTGCAGGGCATCGTTCTTCTGCGTCGAGCGCACGTAGTGCAGCACCGCGCCCGCCGCAATCGCCGCCGGCTCATGCCCATTCAGCCCGAACCCTTCGAGCGAACGCACATTTAATTGCCGCTCCACCAGCGGCACGGCGTACTCCGGCGTCCACACCCAGTCCTCAACCCGCGTCCGCGCCGGTACCCGCTCCAAGAGAGCCGGCGCCTCCGCGCTCACCGCCATGAGCACTTCGCTCGGCGCCGCCATCAAGAGCTCGTCCATCGCCTGCGCCCGCGCATGATCTCCGCGAAATTCCATGGTGCGAAACTCGCCCGTCGAAACGTCGAGCAGGGCAACCGCGAACACTCGGTCGCGCCCATTCTGGCCCGCATCCTCCCACAACGCCGCCAGAAAATTGTTCTTCTCCTGACCCAACCCTGCATCGAGTGCTGTTCCCGGCGTAAGAACTCGCGTGACTTCGCGCTTCACGAGCTTTTTGGTCAGCTTCGGGTCTTCCATCTGGTCGCACAAAGCAATGCGATAGCCCTTGCGCAGGAGGCGCGTCACGTACTGCTCCACTGCGTGGAATGGCACGCCGCACATGGGGATGTTGCGTTCCTTGTCGCGCGCCGTGAGAGTCAGCTGCAATTCGCGGCTGGCGACGGCCGCGTCGTCATAAAAGAGTTCATAAAAATCGCCCATCCTGAAGAAGACAAGCGCATCAGGATTCTGGTGTTTGGCGGCGGCCCACTGGCGCATAAATGGCGTCAGCTCCGCGGGGCCTTTTTCCGCAGGCTCCTTGCTCACAGAGATTGCCGTCAGCGCAAATTCAGGCTCAGCAGATGGGGCCTGGCACCCCTTTACGGCGCCCACTGCGCTCTGATCCAAAGCGACGAGATGCGGAACACCTCCGTCCGGGGCGGATATCGGCGGCCGCGCGAAAGCGGCACGCTCATCCAAAAGGGGGAAGCCCGCAGCGCCGCCAGGTTGGGGATCGGCTTTGATCACGTTGCCTTCAAGACTATCGCGACCCCGCGCCGCAGCGATAGCGGTGTTCCAGCCAGGAATTCCACTGTAGTTCCTCGTCGCGAGCTTCGTGCAGGCCGGCCCGTCCCGCTGAAACAAATCTGCCCATCTGCATCCGCGACCATATACAATCGCTCGGTCAGTCAGGCCCGCAATTTCCCCGCACTCAGGCCTTCTCTCAAAACCCAGAATTCAAGTTCCCAAGGAGGAACATGCAAATCTCGAGCACCAAGCGCTATGCACTTTGTTCCCTCATCGCCACGGCTATCCTGTTCGCGGCCGCGTCTTCTTCGGCCCAGTCACCTTTCGACGGCACGTGGAAGACAGATCTGTCGAAATCAAAGTTCAGCCCCAAACCTCTCACGTTCTACACAAGCGCGGGTTGGTATCACTGCGTCAGCTGCACTCCCGCCTTTGACGTCCAGGCTGACGGGCAGGACCACGCCGTCTCCGGCCAGTCCTATGACACCATGAGCGTCACCATCGTCGACGCGCGCACCATCTCCGTTGTCGCCAAAAAGGGAAGCGACGTGACCTTTGAGCAAACCCGCACCGTCTCCGCCGACGGCAAAACGCTGACCGTTAAATCCACCGGCCACCCCGCGAGCGGTGGTCCGCCCACGAACTTTGAAACCACTGCCAGGCGCAGTGGCGCGCTGCCTTCCGGTGTGCACGCCACCTCGGGCGATTGGATCATCGAGAAACAAACCGGAAGCTCCAACGCCCTGCTCACCACCTTCAAGACCAACGGAGATGAGCTCACGATGACCTCACCCACCGGCGAGACCTACACCGCCAAATTTGACGGTAACGACTATCCCTACAGGGGTGCACATAGCTACGACGCCGTCACGCTCAAGAAAATTAACGATCACACCATCGAGGAGATCGACAAGCGAGCCGGCGCCGTGATCGATGACTCGACAATGACCGTCTCGGCAAACGGCAAAACCATGACTGTCGTTGATACCAGCCAACCCAGCGGCCGCGTTTCCACTTTTGTAGCAACCAAGCAGTAACGCTAACCCTCGCACTTTACACAACTTGGTCGAATCCCAGGTCCGCTGCTCGTTCTCGCGGCGGACTTCGGCCTGCCCCTCCAAGAAATGTTGCAGATCGAGTGACCGATATCACATCCAACTGGTCTTCCATTACGCAAACTAAATCCTCGATAGCAATTCTCGAGGGCCACGTTTCATGAACTGCACTGTCCTGCTTCGCAAACTCATCGCCATCGAAAGGCTGGTCGGAAAGACCGACGACAACACGCTCCGCGGACTCGTCTACGAAGCAGAGGATTATCTCATCCAGATGCAAAGCGCCCAGGCTAAGAGCTTCATGGCGGAAGCATGGCGCGAGGGCATCGCTCCCACCCAGGTGCTTGTCCGGACGTCGGAGACATAAGGCTCTTAACGGCTCAAACCGGCACGTGCGACGTCTCTGAGCTGAGCTTGCGCCGGAATCCGCTCGCGCGCAAACTACAGGCTTTCCATGGGAAACAGCGCTTGCCGCGTCTCACGCTGCCCAACCTCAAATTCTCCCCGGTGATTTACGTCACGGTATACTGAACGGTTACACCACTAATGTAAAACCTGCCATGTATCTGCTTTGGCTACGAGTTGCGGCTATTCTCTATGCCGGCGGATGTATCGCCGTCTTCCCGGCGGTGCTGTATCAGTCCATCCCCTGGCGGAAGACCTGCGTCCATCTCGGCGGCCTGGCCTTTTTCTTTCATTTTGTATCGGTCGTGGAAATGCTCGTGCTTGCGCATCGCTGGATGCCCGTGGGCGTGCGCGAGATCGAATCGCTCCTTGGGTTTCTCATCGCCGGGCTATTCTTTCTCGTGTGGTGGTTCTACGACGCCATCTCGCTCGGCCTCTTCGCACTCCCGGCCACGGTCTTCCTGGTCTTCATCCCCGCGCTCGGGCCCGGCACGTACCGGTTTCCGTCGCAGCGAGTGTGGATGAGCTGGCTGGTGGCGCATATCATTGCGCTGCTGTTGGCGTACGCCGCTCTCGGCTTCAGCTTGCTGGCCTCGGTCTTGTACCTGGTGCAGGAGCGCAGAATCAAAGCCAAGGTCAAGCCGGGACAATCTTCGCGTTTTGCGCCGCTTAACTGGCTGCCACCGCTCGACACCCTGGAGCGGCTGGCTCTTGCGACTCTCGAATTCGGATTTCCCTGCATGACGGTCGGTTTGTTGATTGGATCCGTGCTGGTGCAGGAGACTTCAGTGGGCGCGGCCTATTTTCTCGATCCCAACATCCTGGCCTCGTTTGCCATGTGGGTCATCTACGTCACGCTGCTTCTGCTTCGCCGCGGAGTTGGGATTCGGGGCCGCAAGGCCGCCTACGTCTCGGGTGCGGCGCTGGTGGTGATGATGGCTGTATGGGCCGTCAACTTCTTCAGCCAGGTGCACAGGTTCGGTCCCCAATGACGCTCACACTCATTGGAGTGAACCACAAAACCGCGCCCATCGCGCTGCGCGAAAAGATTGCCATCGGCCGCGACGAGCTGGCCGAGACCACTCGCGCTCTGGCGGCGATGCCCGGAGTTGCCGAGTGCATGATCGTCTCCACCTGCAATCGCGTGGAGCTTATCTCGATCGTCGAAGGCGACGCCGCTCCGATCTCCTCCTTTCTCTCGCGTCAATTCGGCATCGACTCGGCGGTCCTCGCACCTCATCTTTACGAGTACCGCGACAAAGAAGCGGTCAGCCATCTGTTTCGGATGGCCGCCAGCCTTGATTCCATGGTGGTTGGCGAGCCGCAGATTCTTGGACAGGTCAAGGAAGCCTTCGCCGTGGCGCGCGCCGCGGGTACTGTCTCCGGCCACCTCGAATACCTGATGCAGGGTGCCTTCGCGGCTGCCAAGAAAGCGCGCAGCGAAACCGGCATCGGCTCCAACTCCGTCTCCATCGCTTCTGTAGCAGTCGATCTGGCCCGCAAGATATTCGGCTCACTTGAAGGGCGCACCGTCTTTCTGGTCGGCGCAGGAAAAATGAGCGAGATTGCCGGGCGGCACCTCATGCAGCAGGGCGCAGGCGCCATCCTCATCTGCAACCGCACCGCCGAGCGCGCCCGCCGCATGGCCGCGGAGTTTGAGGGCGCGATCCTTCCCGAGGTCGTCGATTTCAGCGAGCTCTACGAAGCCGCCAGCCGCGCCGACATCGTGATCAGCTCGACTGGGGCGCCGCATCCCATCTTCCGTCCTGAGCACGGGCAGGCATTTCTGCATAAGCGCCGCAACCGCCCCATGTTCTTCATCGATATTGCTGTCCCGCGCGACGTCGATCCGCTGATGAACAAGCTCGATGGTATTTTCGTGTACGACATCGACGATCTGCAGCAGGTGGCCGTCTCGCACATGGAAGAGCGCAGCCGCGAGGCCATCGACGCCGAAGCGCTGATTGCCGCCGAAGTGGAGCGCTTCCATCAACGCCAGCGGACAGTGAATGTCGCGCCGGCGATTGTCGCGCTGCAGAAAAAAGCCGAAGAGATGCGCATTGCGGAGATCGAGCGCATTCACTCGCGCCTCGGCACGCTCACGGCCGAACAGCTTGCCGCCGTCGAAGCGCTGACACGCGGCCTCGTGAACAAGTTTCTCCATCAGCCCATGGCGGCGCTCAAGCAGGCCGCGCGCGAAGGCGATCAGTCCAAGCTGGATGCGCTCTGCGAAGAATGGTCGGTCTCGGCCGCCGCGACCGGCGAAACTGCGCAAGCGGCACCGAGACAGGCTTCGGCGGGCGAGCCCAGCGAGGCGCCACACACAACCGCAACCACTGAACCGAGTGCAAAAGAGAGTCTGGAGAAAGCCGAGGCTCGCCGATGAAGCTCCGCATCGGCAGTCGCGGATCGCAGCTCGCCCTCTGGCAGGCCAACCACATTGCCGAATTGCTGCGTGTCCAACGTCACGAGGTCGAGATTGAGATCATCAAGACCACCGGCGACCGGCTTCAGGAAGTCACCTTTGCTGAAGTTGGCTCCAAGGGCATGTTTACCAAAGAAATCGAAGAGGCACTTGCCGAAAGCCGCATCGATCTGGCCGTGCATTCGCTCAAAGACTTACCAACGGAACTGCCCGCGGGCTTTGGTCTTGCGGCCACGCCGCCGCGCGTCGATCCGCGCGATGTCTTTGTCTCTGTGAATTACGCCAGTCTTGCTGAATTGCCGCGAGGCGCGCGTGTTGGCACCAGCAGCCAGCGGCGCCGCACGCAGTTGAAGGCGCTGCGCAAAGACATTGAGGCGGTCGAGTTTCGCGGCAACGTGGACACGCGATTACGCAAGCTCGCCGAGGGGCAAGTCGACGCGATTTTGCTCGCCGCTGCCGGACTCGACCGACTGGGCAAGACCGACCACGTTCGCGAACGCCTCGATCCTGAAGAATTTTGCCCCGCAGCGGGCCAGGGAGCGCTGGGCCTCGAGATTCGCAAAGGCGATGTCGAGACCCTTGCTGCCGTGGCATTCCTTGACCACGCCGATACGCGCTTTGCGGTGACGGCGGAACGTGCCGCTCTGGCCGCACTCGGCGGCGGATGCCAGGTTCCGATCGGCATTCATTGCCGGCCTTCGTTTGCTCAGGACATTGCATCCGTTTCGTGGTGGGAGATCTTTGGCGTCGTGGCATCGCCCGATTCCGGCCGGATCATCCGCGTCCATTTGCATGCGCCGCGCCAGAATACCGATCCCGGTTCATTGGGACGCGAGGCTGCCGAAGTGCTGCTTGCCGATGGAGCGAGAGAGTTGCTCGCGACTGGCGAGAGTGCCGCAGGCGGAGCGGCCTGATGACTGCGCTGCCGCTTGCCGGCCGACGCGTGCTCGTGACCCGAGCGGCGCACCAGGCAGGCAAACTGAGCGAGGGACTGCGCACAGCCGGCGCGGAGCCGGTGGAAGTTCCGTTGATTGAGATTCTGCCGCCCGCGGACTTCGCGCCTCTCGATCGCATGCTGCGCTCGCTTGCCGATTACGACTGGCTCATTCTCACCAGCGCGAATACCGTCCGCGCGATCGTCGATCGTCTATCGCAGCTAAAAATCCCGATCCAAAATGCCGCCCCACCGCAGGTGGCCGCCGTGGGCGAAGCGACCGCGCAAGCGGCGCGTGATGCTGGCTTCGCGGTTGCGCTGGTTCCAGAGTCTTACGTTGCCGAAAGTCTCAGCGCAACTCTTCTGCCGCTGGCTCGCGGGAAGAAAGTTTTGCTGGCGCGGGCAGCCGTTGCGCGCGATGTGATTCCTCATGCGCTTCGTGCGGCCGGCGCAGCAGTCGACGTCGTTGACGCCTATCGCAACGTGATGCCCGCTTGCGCGCCCGCGCTTCTGCGCGACGCTCTCGAAAAGGGAATCGACGCCGTCGCCTTTACCAGCTCCTCCAGCGTTACCCACCTTGCCGCCGCCGCGCACGCTGCCGGCCTCGACTTCCCATTCCCCGGCGTGGCCGCCATTTCCATCGGCCCCATCACCAGCCAAACCCTCCGCTCCCTGGGCTGGGGACCGGCCGCCGAAGCATCCTCCTCCGATGTTCCGGGCCTGATCCAGGCGGTCGAGCGCGACCTTCGCAAATAACTTGTCAAGAGGCAAGCGCCGCCGAATCTGAGCCAACTCTCTCATTTCACACTAGATATTTTTTCGCGAAGTTTGCCGATTATTTCTGCGAATTCGCTATCCTTGTATTAGGGTCCAAGAAAGAAGACTTGCCTCCTCCTTCAAAGGAGGCGCTTTCGGAGTTTGTTGGCATCGAACCTCCCAAACTGGAAAGTTTTCCGGCTCCTTTTGCATCAAAGCCGGTGCAAAGACTGCAGATAATGGCCGCAAGTCATTTAAATGGAAGTTTTTAGCATTTAAGACCTTTGGAATCAATGGCTTAGGACGAGAGATCAAAGATGCAAGCTATTGAAAACAAATGCTTTAACCTTCATTTTGGTGGGGATATTTTTTTTGCCATATACCGGGGCGGATATCCGACATTTTTGAACGGGAGCATCTCCACTCGCCAACTTGCCGAATCTCTGACCTGCTAGCTCCGCCACGTCTTGTCCTTTGAACAGCACAGGGGCTCCAGGTTGCATTCGCGGCATTTGGGATTGCGCGCCAGGCACACCTTGCGCCCGTGGGCGATGACTTGGTGCGAGTAGCTGATCCAACGATCGCGCGGCAGAACCTGCATCAGCTCCTGCTCGACTTTTTCAGGTGTGTCACCTTTGGCCAGCTCAAGACGCCGCGAGATGCGAAAGACGTGCGTATCGACGACCACGCCTTCCGCTTTTTGAAACGAGACGCCGAGGACGACATTGGCCGTCTTGCGCGCGGCTCCCGGAATGGTGATGAGCTCGGCCAGCGTCTGCGGAACTTCTCCGCCAAACTCCGCGACGATTGTTTTCGCCGCACCCTGAATTGACTTCGCTTTGTTGCGGAAGAATCCCGTCGTCCGGATCAGCTCTTCAAGATCCGGCAAACTCGCCTTGGCCATTGCTTGCGGGGTAGGGAAGCGGCGGAACAGTTCTGGCGTGACGATGTTCACGCGGACGTCGGTGCATTGCGCCGAGAGAATCGTGGCGACGAGCAGCTCCCATGGCGTGCGATGAGTGAGCGCGCACACCGCATTGGGATACGCCTCGTCGAGCCCTTTAAGAATCGCGGCGACGCGGTCGGGGGCAAGCGGGCCGGATGTGCTCGTCCTGCGCGCTTTTGGTTTGGCAGATAACTTCTTTGCGGATTTCTTTGGCGATTGTTTCTTCGTTGGCTTCTTCGCGGGCATGACTGCGAGTGTAAACCGTCCTGCACGGAAGGAGCAGGGGCCTTCAGGCCCCTGAATACTGTGCCTTGATTCGCGGGGCCTTTAGGCCCGGGTCTTTGTTAACGCATCTTCAGTCTTGGCGTCCTCACCACGTTTCTTATAGAACGCAAGCGCGTTGGCAAGAGCGCCCACAAAAAGAAGATTCATCACGCAGCCTATCAGGACGGGAAGTGTGGCTTCCGCATCGAATCGTGCACTCCAGAGCCCATACGGCAGCGCAAACAAAAGTAGTCCCATGAAGATCTGCATCGAGCGAATATTAAGTTTGCCCGGAGCCTTTTCTATAAAGTCCCATGTTTTTTTCGGACCGGGCGGCTTGGACGAGAACTCCCGGGAGGCCTTCAAAAGGATCAAGCCTTCAATAACGAGGAGTACAGGTAGAAAGGCCAGGGTCAAGATTGAGGCTGACTTCGGTGATAAACCGCCGGCCGTCAGGCCCCTGCTCAACGCGATTCGAACAATCACAATCAGCGCCCACAGAAGGAACAATCGAAAGTAAAGCGCCCTCGTAAGCATTTCAATGCCCCGCCGCTTTGTTAGAGTTTCCCCTCAACCCACTCCCCCAGCTTCTCCACCCGCAGCCGCACCCCGATATAAAACTGCCCAAACAGCGCATACACCGCGCTCACTTCGTCGAAGCGCATTTCGTAAATCAGCTTCTTGAACACCACCGGATCCTCGGCGAAAAGATCCACGCCCCACTCCCAATCGTCCATCCCGATGGAGCCGGAGATGATCTGCTTCACCTGATCGGCGTATCGGCGTCCGATCATTCCGTGCTCGTGCATCATGCGCTGTCTTTCAGCAAATGGCACCGAGTACCAGTTCACCTGGTCGCCGCGCTTGCGGTCCATGGGATAAAAGCACAGATACTTGGCGTCGGGAACGGACGGCCACAGCCGCGGCTTCATGGCTTCCGCGCCGCGCTCGAGCGAAGCCCCAATCTCGGTGTTCCACTCCGCAGAAAACTGCTCGAAACCCTTGGCCGCCGCAGCCTCGTAGGTTTTGCGCGAGGACTCATAGAGTCCCAGCTCGACAACCGAAACATACGAATGGCGCAGATCGAGAAAATCGTAGAAGGGAAGTTGCGCCAGATCGAGCTCGACCTGGTTCAGTTCTTCGAGCGAATCGCGAAAGTGGATGAGCATCAGGTCGCCCTTGTGCCCGAGCTGCGAATAGAGTGCTGAGCGCACCGGCCCGTTCGCGTCTTTGCGCTCGAGCTTTTGCAACAGTTCGATGGCGCCGGTGACAATCTTCTTGCGGTCGCCGTCCGCGCAGGCCTTCCACGCTTTCCAGTCAAAGCGGAAGAACTGATGCAGGACGCTCGAGCCTTCAAGCGTGAGCGGAACCGGCGGGTGCGAATCGGGTACTTGATCGGTCACTTAGACTCCCTCGAACACATCCCATCCTAACAAAGGCGAATTGCAGACGTGTGCAGGCGCTTTTCTCGCGACGAACCTCGTCCAAGACTCAAGAGTGCGGAGCACCGGATATACTGGGAACGCTCATGACTGAAAGAATCCTGGCCCTGCTGGTGGAGTTGGTGACCCGTGTGATCAGCGCCGGGGGCTATGCTGGCATCGTTGGATTGATGGCCATCAATTCGGCCGGAATTCCGCTTCCCTCCGAGCTGATTATGCCCTTCTCGGGCTACCTGGTTTATCTGGGCCGCTTCAATCTCGTCCTGGTTGCGCTCGCCGGAATGGTGGGCTGCAATATCGGCTCAGCCATTGGCTATTGGATTGGCGCCAAAGGCGGACGTCCATTCGTCGAGCGCTACGGCAAGTTTGTTTTGATGAGCAACCACGATCTGGACCGCATGGGCTGGTTCTTTGAGAAGTACGGTTCGATCGCGGTGTTGCTGGCGCGCATGATGCCGGTGGTGCAGACATTCATCTCGATCCCCGCGGGAATTGCACGGATGCCGCGACTGCGCTTTCACATTTACACGTCGCTGGGTTCAATTACCTGGTACACGTGCCTGGCCTGGGCGGGCATGAAGCTTGGCCAGAAGTGGAACACCGATCCGCGGCTGGAACAGATATTCCATCGCTTTCATCTCGTGGTTGAGATTGCCTTGCTGGCGGCGTTGGTGTGGTTTGTGTGGTCGCATGTGAGCCGCGCGAAGCGGGTGAATGCGGGGGCGAGCACGGCCGGCAGCTAAGAAGGCCGCGCGGTGCTATAAAGCTGTGGATCACAAAGTGAGTTTGATTCCGAAATTATTCGTCAAGGAAGGTTAGGAGAAGCAATGGCAACGAAGAAAAAAGGCGGTTCAGCGAAAGTGGTTCCATCGTCGATGGGACGCAAGACCGCTGGAATGATGGTTGAGCCCGCGAAGGGCAAATTGGGCGTGATGGTGGTTGGCCTGGGCGCCGTAGCCACCACAATGATTGCCGGCGTTGAAGCAGTTCGCCGCGGCCTGGCTAAGCCGATTGGGTCGCTCACGCAAATGGGTACCATTCGCCTGGGTAAGCGGACAGATAACCACTCGCCGCTGATCAAGGATTTTGTGCCGCTCGCCGATTTGAACGACATCGTGTTCACCGGCTGGGACATTTTTGAAGACAACGTCTACGAGGCCGCCGCGCACGCCGCGGTATTGGATGCCGAGACGCTGAAGAAACTCAAGCCGTATCTTTCGAAGATCAAGCCCATGCCGGCGGTCTTCGATCGCTACTACGTGAAGCGCCTCGACGGCAAGCATGTGAAGAAGGGCAAGAACAAGCGCGATCTGGCGGAGCAGGTGCGGGACGATATTCGCGCTTTCAAGAAAACCGTGAACCGCGTGGTCATGATCTGGGCCGGGTCGACGGAGATTTTCTTGAAGCCCACGGCCGTGCACAAGTCGATTGAGGCATTCGAGAAGGGACTGGAGAAGAACGATCCCGGCATTGCGCCTTCGCAGATCTATGCCTACGCGGCGCTGAAGGAAGGTGTGCCTTTTGCCAACGGTGCGCCGAATTTGACGGTCGATTTTCCGGCGATGATCGAACTCTCGAAGCAAAACGCCGCTCCCATTTGCGGCAAGGATTTCAAAACCGGCCAGACATTTATGAAGACGGTGCTGGCGCCGGCCTTCAAGGCGCGCATGATCGGCGTGAAGGGGTGGTTTTCGACCAACATCCTGGGCAACCGCGATGGCGAAGTGCTCGACGAGCCGCATTCGTTCAAGACCAAGGAAGAATCGAAACTGGGCTCGCTTGAATACATCTTCCAGCCCGACCTCTACCCCGATCTCTACAGCGACATGTACCACAAAATTCGCATCAACTACTATCCGCCGCGTGGCGATGAAAAAGAGGCGTGGGACAACATCGACATCTTCGGCTGGCTTGGCTATCCCATGCAGCTCAAGGTGAATTTCCTCTGCCGCGATTCGATTCTCGCCGCACCGATCGCGCTCGACCTGGTGCTGTTTCTCGATCTCGCGAAGCGTACGCCCGACCTCCGCTCCATCGGCATACAGGAGTGGCTCAGCTTCTACCTGAAATCGCCACAAACGGCCAAGGGGCTGTATCCGGAACACGATCTCTTCATCCAGTCCATGAAGTTAAAGAACACGCTCCGCCACATCATGGGCGCAGATCTGATCACGCACCTTGGCCTCGAATACTACGACTGAGGCCGGTCTTGGAAACTGCGAGGGCTGCTTCGGCAGCCACGTGGTCATCGGGTGCTAGAATTCCGAATGGAGCTGACGAACGCAACGCGATGAGAACATCGCGGGATCTAACCTGTGGCGTCAGGCTTCCCCTACAATCTGAGGTCGGGACGGGGACAAATTGCGATGAAGCCCTTTTTCTCTCGCAAACGTGTTTCGTATGCATTGGCAGCCTTCTGGATCACTGCTGCCGCATTCGCAGGCGCCTGCGCCACAGCGGAGACCCTCGATGGATTTGTCACAAATGTTGGCTCACCAACAGACTTCTACCTGAGCGTACTGCATGTTGTGATGGACGGGAACACGCAATGCGCGACGGAGACCCTTAACGCATATATTGGGTCGAATTCCTCCCCTGTCCCGTTCTTTTCCATGGGTCTGGAGTCGAGGAGCCGAAAGCCTGTACCCTGCGCAAATATGCCACTGGCCGTCGGGGGCCGCGTTCAAATCGCCGGAGACGCCGCCGGTCCGAATGGGTCGTTTCTTGCCACTCAAGTCACTCTGTGCAACATCAGGATCCAGCAGGGATTCGTTCCCGATTCGATGAACCGCGAAGGGAAGGGTGGGGCGCTGCTTCAAGAGCCGCCGCAAGTAAGCCGCACAGAGACGGGGTGGACCGGAACCATGTGGCTCAATGGTTATCCGATGGACCTCACTCCCGGCACGGAGCTCCTCGCTGCACCCAGCGGTTCGAAACTCAGCTATCGGCCGCCCGGTTCACGCGAGCATTTCCCATTGTCCGTCGGGTCTCACTGGGACGCCGATATGCCCAACGGTCCTATCCCGCCATTCACAGCATCATTGTTCCAGGCCAACACCTGGGTGGTGTACCAGGGCGGAGCACCGCTCAACAACGGACAGACGCCTCTCAAAAGTGTTCGACTCTGGCCGAACGAGGTTAACGAAGACGAGAAGAATTATCTGGCGGGGCTCACACCGGCCATCCGCGATTCCGATGATGCGGGACGCGTGCCGGGCGCCGTTGGGTTCCAGGGCGAGGGAAGCCCGAAGAGTGTCGAGATCCTGGCGGATGAAAACGCTCAGAAATTCGTGACCACGCTCGGATCTTCGCTCATTCCGGAATATCAGAGGACCCTGCCGGAACTGGACAAGACCAAGGTTCCTTTTCACTTCTATGTGGTCCGGGGCGAACGACCGGCGCGGGTTGACGAGATGACCACGGTTGACGGTATAGGTGCGTGGTCTCAAAAGAGGCTGGATGCGGGCGCGGTGGCGTTCCCGAACGGCGTGATTCTTGTGCCAGACTACATGCTGGCCAAAATCGGCAACGAGGCGCAACTGGCGGCTATCTTGTCTGACCTGATTACAACCGTCTTGCAAAAGCAAGGATATATTGGGCGTGGCGCGAGGACTGACATGGGGCCGTGGAGCGATTTCGCAAATTTCGCAAATTCCGGTTCCGGAAATTCGCCCCTATATGACCCATCGGACTTTTTCCCCCTCATAAGGAACGAGCAGACCCTGCGCATTGGCATCCGCCAGATGTACTTGGCCGGGTACGACATACGCGAAGCTCCAACTGCTTGGGCAGCAGCAGCAGGCGAGCCAACGAACCCGTTCACAAAAACAAAACGGAGGCCTGTCCCGATTCCCTGGTACACCTCTTATTCCTTTGACTACATCAATCGTTTTTACTCGGATGTCGACTACGGCAAGCTAAAGCTGGGCGAAAAGGAATACGCGCAGTTCCTCGACGAGCTGCGCAAGGCCGATCCCGAAGCGTTCGAGCAGAAGAAGTAGTGGCCGCAGTCCATGGCTGGCCACGATGTCGTAGTCTGAACTGAAGATGAAAGCTTCCGCTGTTCTTTTGATCGATTGCCCTGACCGCAAAGGCCTCGTCGCGCGTGTGTCGGGGCTGCTCTATGAGCGGGGCGCCAACATTCTCCACGCCGACCAGCATCGCGATCGCGAGCTTGGCCTGTTCTTCATGCGCGTCGAATGGAGTCTTGGTCCCTCTGCGGACGGCGGGCCCTTGGAGGAGGGAGCCGGGAAGTCGACGGCAACCTTCGATCTTGCGGCCTTCAAGGAAGTGTTCGCTCCGATGGCCACCGAGCTCGGCATGAACTGGACGCTGACCTCGAGCGAGCGGCTGCCGCGCGTGGCGCTGTTCTGCTCGCAGTACCTGCATTGCATGGCGGACCTGCTGCACCGATGGCGGGCAGGCGAGATGCAGTGTGAGATTCCAGTGATCATCGCGAATCATCGCGAAGTGGAGAAGCTGGCTGCGTTCTACGACGTACCGTTCGAGCATGTGCCGGTCACGGCGGAAACGCGCGCTGCGGCCGAGGCTAAGCAACTCGATCTTCTCGCGAAGCACCAGGTTGATCTGGTGGTGCTGGCGCGTTACATGCAGATTCTTTCGCCGCAATTCGTTGCGCATTATCCCACGGCGATCATCAATGTGCACCACTCGTTTTTGCCGGCGTTCACCGGCGCGCGGCCGTATCACGCGGCGCACGCGCGCGGCGTGAAGCTGATTGGCGCCACCAGCCATTACGTGACCGAGGCGCTGGACGACGGACCCATTATTGAGCAGGACGTGGCGCGCATCTCGCATCGCGACCAGGTTGAGGATCTGGTGGCCCGGGGCAGGGACCTGGAACGGATGGTGCTTTCGCGCGCAGTCCGGTGGCACCTGGACCGGCGGATTCTCTGCTATGGCAACAAGACGGTGGTATTCGACTAGGCTGAAAAAACATAACATAATGTAAATCAGCAACATACTCCATTTACTTCAATCGCTCTCAAGAAAGGCCTCTTGCTAAAATCTTCTTCCCGGTGTAATTTACTAACCAGTTAGTTAATCGACTCAGAGCGGCCCTCATGACTCCAGCCACCCATCCCGACGCCCAAGCCGAGCGCTCCGCCGAAACCCGCGGCCGGATTCTAGACGCAGCGCTCAGCGAGTTTGCCGCGAACGGCCTCGCAGGCGCGCGCACGGAACAGATTGCGCAGGCCGCCGGCGTGAACAAGGCGCTGCTCTACTACTACTTTGAGAGCAAGGAAAAACTGTACTCGGCGGCGCTGGAGATGGTTTCGGCACGGGTGCGCGACCGCTCCATGGCGGTCTTTCTACGCGAGGCGAGTCCGGGCGAGCGGGTGCTTCGCGCGGCGCTCGAACATTTTGACCGCATTCTGACGCAACGCGAGTTCCAGACCCTGATGCAGCACGAGATGATGCGGCTGCATAAGGGCGAGGAAGGCGAGATTCTGATTCTGGTGAAGCGGATCTTCGCGCCGCTGCACGCCATGTTTCAGTCATTGGTGCGAGAAGGCATTGCTACCGGCGAGTTGATTGAAGCGGATTGGCTGCAGATGGTGCTGGTGGCGCTCGGAGGCAACGTCCTCTACTTTCTGAGCGCGCCGGTTTGGCGTCACATTCTCGATTTCGAGCCATTCGATCGCGAGGCGTTGCAGGCGCGCAGAGTGGCGCTGGTTGAGTTTCTGGGCAAAGCGATTTTTATGGACCGGGAGCAAGGTGCAAAGATTGCGGCGCGGGTTTTGGCCGACACTCCCATGCCGGAGTTTGCCGATTTCAAAGGTTTGAGGTGAAAGCGAAGTGAACGCGAGGAATCGAGTTTTTCTGATTTTAGGTTTGCTGACGGTGGGATCGCTGGTCTGGTATCTGCTGACCACGCAGCGCGGCGGCGATTTGCAATTGGTGGGCACTGTGGACGCCAACGAAGTGATCGTGAGTTCGAAGATTCCCGGCCGCATCCAGAATTTGACGGTTGAGGAGGGCGACTCGGTAAAGGCGGGCCAGCTCATCGCCACGATCGAGAGCGACGATCTTGCAGCGGCCACCAGAGCTGCCGAGGCTACGGCCGCGAGCGACGCGCAGAAGCTGCGCGAAGCGATGGAAACGGAACGCCAGAACAGCGGCGAAACATCAAGCGCGACGCTGGCCGCGGCAGCGCAAGTGAAAGCCGCGCAGGCCACATTGGCGCAGGCCGAAGCCAATCTCGAACACCAGAAGGCCGACACCAGCCGGACGGTTGCGCTGGCGCGGCAGGGAATCATGAGCGAGCAGGCGAAGGAAGAAGCGGAGACCAGCCTGCAGGCTGCCGAGGCGGCGGTGAACACGGCCAAGGGAAATTTGACGGCGTCGGAAGCGGACCTGAAACAAGCCAGGGCGCACGAATTGCTGACCCAGGTTTCTGCCGGCAACGTGGATGAAACACGCGACGCCGAGGAGAACGCGAAGTTTCTCGCCGACGAAGCCAAGGTGGATCAGAGCTACGCGCAGGTGGTTTCGCCGATCGACGGCAAAGTGGATGTGTGGGCGGCGCGTCAGGGTGAGGTGGTTACGGTGGGCGCGCCCATTGTGACGATCATGGATTTGTCGCAGACGTGGGTGTACGCTCCGCTGCCTGAGACGCAGGCCGACAGCGTTCAGCTTGGCGATTCGCTGCGCGTGGTGATGCCGAGCGGCGACACCATCTACGGCAAGGTGATCGCCAAAGCGGCAGAAGGCGATTTTGCCACGCAGCGCGACGACAACGGCATGAAGCGCGACATCAAGACCATTCAACTGAAGCTGCTGATTGATAATCCCGGCGAGAAGTTTGTGCCGGGAATGACCGCGTATGTCTTCATCCCCAAAGCAAAGCTGGTGAAGCAGTGAGCACAATCGCAAGCGCAGATCCTGCGAGCAATGGCGGGTGCGGCGAAAGGCCGGCGGCCATTGAGGTGCAGCACATCGTGAAGCGCTACGGCGACTTTGAGGCCGTGAAGGACGTGAATTTTTGCGTGGCCGAAGGGGAGATTTTCGGCCTGCTGGGACCGAACGGCGCGGGCAAGAGCACGCTGATTCGGATGATGACGACGCTGATTCCGGTGACTGCCGGCAGAGCGCTGGTGGGCGGGCACGATGTGGCCAAGGATCCGGATGACGTACGGAGAATGATTGGGGTGATCCCGCAGGCGCTAACCAGCGACCAGGATTTGACGCTGGGCGAGAATTTGCTGATCTACGCAAAGCTTTACGGAGTGCCGCGCACGGAGCGGGAAAAGAACATTGCCGACGTGCTGGAGGCCGTGGACCTGACGAAATGGCGCGACGCGCAGACCAAGACGCTTTCGGGCGGTATGCGGCGGCGGCTGGAGATTGCGCGCGGGCTGGTGCACAACCCCAAGATTTTCTTTCTCGACGAGCCGACGACGGGACTGGACCCGGTGTCGCGCATCGCGGTGTGGGAGATGCTGAACAAGCTGAAGACCACGCGGCACCTGACGATGCTGCTGACCACGCACTACATGGAAGAGGCCGACAAACTGTGCGACCGCATCGCCATTGTGGATCACGGAAACCTGGTGGCGCTGGGCACGCCGGCGGAACTGAAAAACAGCGTGGCTGGGGCCAACGTGGTGGAGGTGCACTTTGACCGTGACGACGACCAGTGGAAGGATCGGCTGAAATCGCTCGTAGGGGTAACCAGCGTGGAGCCGGAGAGCTCAGGATTTTATCGCGTCATTACAACATCGGGCTCGAAGACAACCATGCAGATCGTAGAGCTGGCGGCCAGCCTGGGCGAGACGCTGACTTCGCTGAGTGTGCAGAATACGACGCTGGATGACGTGTTCATCCACTACACGGGAAGGCAACTGCGCGATGAGCAGGTGAAGCCGATCTTCACCATGCCGCCGCGGCCGGGGATGCAGCCATGAGCAGAATGTTCGCCATCATCGAGCGCGAGATGCGCAAGTTTTTCCGCTCGCCGACGCTGATGATCATGTCGCTGATGTTGCCGATTCTGCAATTGATCATTATCGGCAATGCGTTCGGCGGGAAGATTGTGGGCACGCGGGTTGCGGTGGTTGATCATGACCACGGTCCGGAGGCGAGAAAGGTGCAGGAGGCATTCGACGCCGTCGGCGCCACCATCAAGACGTTCTCGACTGTCGATTATCCCGATGAGGTGAAGGCGCGGGAAGACGTGCGCACCGGCAAGATCGATGCGGCCGTGATTATTCCCGAGCAGTACTCGCGCCGCGTCTACGCGCAGGATGCACCGCAGCTGGGCCTGGTGGTTGACAACTCGGACCTCTTTACCTCGGCCACCCTCGAAGGGGAGATGCAGTCGCTGGTGGACGCGATGAACGCGCCCCAGATTCAGGATCGGCTGGTCAAGTCGATCGCGCTGGAGATTGTGGAACTTTATCCCTACGTGAATTACCTGAAGTACCTTCTGCCGATGACGGTGGCGCTGGCAATGTACATCTCGGTGATGATTGGTGGCGGTATGCTCTACATCGACGACAAGGCACGCGGGGTGCACGAGGGCTACCTGGTGACGCCGATTACGAAGCTGGAGCTGGTGTTCGGCTTGAATATCGCCGGCGCCATCAAGGCGACGCTGAGTGGAATTTCAATCGGAGTGATCGGATCGCTCATCGCAGGACTGGGAGTCGTCTTTCATCCCGTGATCATGCTGCAGATGCTGTGCCTCATCATCGCCGGCTCCATCGCCTTCAATGGCATGATGTTTCTGCTGATGGTGAGGGTCGACGATCCGCTGGTGCCGCGCGCCATGTTCGGCGTGCTCAATGTGCTGCTGTTGTATCCGTCGGGCGCCATGTATCCAACCGTGTCGTTCCCCAAGTGGATGCAGGCGATGAGCGTTATCGATCCCTTCACGTATGCGATTCACGGCTTCAAGGCGGTTCTGCTGAAAGACGGCGGCTGGATCGCCATCTGGCCCGATCTTCTATTCCTGACCACCTTCGGCATTGGCACGCTCTTGATTGCGACGCCGCTCTTCAAGCGGACGCTGTAGGGTGTATCGGCACATACTTGCGATGCCTCGCCCAGTCTGATGCTTGAGCAGCCTATAGTATTCTTCCATTGGACACCGCTCCTATTCTGAGCATGCGCATCGCCGCCTTCTGCTCACCAGAGGTGACAAGCGATGAATCAAAAAACAGTTCAGGAAGTCTTGTTCGGGCGCATGGCGCCTGGTATCAGTGTGCGCGATATTGAGGTAGCATTTGCATTTTATTCGCAGGTGCTGGGATTCAAGAAGGTATTCGAAAACGGAGACCCGGTCGGCTTCATGGTGCTTAAGAAGGATGGGGCAGAACTGCACATCAGTCAGAAGCGTGATCATCAAGCCTCGGTCGTGAATGTCGCCCATATGTTTGTAGACGACGTGGCGACTCTTTATGCACTATGCCAGTCTGCAGGGGTGCGGATTATCAAATCGTTAGCTGATAAGGAATATGGCCAACGCGCGTTCGTGCTTGCCGATCCGGACGGCAACCGCATCGACGTGGGCGAGCGGATTCGATAGGACCCGGAAGCCGAGGTTCTGCATATCCAGCAGTACCTGATGAATATATTTCACAGGTACTGCCTTGGCTGGTACGAAGTCACTCCCGGACGCCTAACCCTCAAGCCATCGCTCGGCATCTCGCGGCCTGCCGCGGGGAGTATGTCGAGAAAGAGGAAGTAAACATCTCATTGCCGCCTCGGTCCACGACCAAGTTGTGGCCGATTTTACTGAGCTGGCGGAGGCGGTGGCGGAGGAGGTGGTGGAGCGTTGGGATCGGTCTGCTTGGTGAACTCAAAGCTGCAAGGGCGGCCGAGAATCCCAGCGCCTTCGTCACGCTTGCCGGTGCCTGACGGGCCATCGAACTTTGCCTCGATGTAGTAGTCGTATTTGTTGCCTTTCATCTGCGTGATGAGCCCGGCCTTTCCCGACGACACCTTGCCCTTGGCATGGAGCTTCGCCGAGCCGTCCGCTCCGATCATCCCGTCGATCACCAGGTAACCCGGCCCGCCCTCTTCGCCGTGCTGGCCGTGAAAGTTGTTGTTGGCAATTGTGCTCACGAACGTCCAGGTGTAGGCGGGCATGCGCTCACTCGCGTCACAGGACATGTTGGTGGTCCAGGTGCCGTCGAAAGGGCCACCTGCGGCCTGGGCCCAAACGAGCGCAGGCGCGCAAGCCAAGGCGATCGATAGTGCTTTCATCATTCTCATGGATGACCTCCAGTGAGAGAAGGATAAGGCCACTGGAGGCGTGTTCGGCAAGAATTTTCTTATGAGATTCGAAAGGGATCGGCCGGAATCGCATCGGAGACGGCGAATGCCGGCGGCAGATGCACGCGGACCTTTATTGGGCCATGATCTGCTCGTAATAGCGAACGTAGCGCGGGACAACGAGGTTGGCGCAGAAGCGCTTCTTGGCGTCTTTGCGCGCTGCTTCGCGCATGGCATCGAGTCGTGCTGGATCGTTGAGCAGGCTCAGGGCTCCGGCGGCCATGCCTTCAACATCGCCCACGGAGAAGAGCAGTCCCGTAACGCCCTCTTCGATTAGCTCGGGAACTCCACCAACGCGCGTGGCAATGGACGGCACCTTACAGGCCATGGCCTCAAGCGCGGCGAGGCCGAAGGATTCAAGTTCGCTGGGCATCAAAAGAAGATCAGCGATGGCAAGCAGTTCGCTGACGCGCTCCTGCTTGCCGAGAAAGTGGACGCGGTCCTGGATGCCGAGATCGTGCGCCAGCCACTCGGCGGATGAACGATCGGGGCCGTCGCCGATAAGAATGAGTTGCGCGGGGCGCTCACGCGCGACCAGCGCGAAAATCTTCACCACATCGGTGACGCGCTTGACGGGCCTGAAGTTCGAGAGATGCACGAGCAGTGGCTCATCGGGCGCGGCGTATTGGGCTCGGCAGCGCGTGCGCTTTGCTTCGTCCTCGATGGGCTTGTAAACGTCGCAGTTGACGAAGTTGGTGATGGTCTCAATGGGACGCGTAACCCCGAAGTCGGCGATGGTTTTATCGCGCAGGTAATTCGAAATGCTGGTTACGCCGTCGCTCTCCTGAATGGCGTGGCGGGTGATGGGCAGATAGCTGCGATCAAGGCCCACCAGCGTAATGTCGGTGCCGTGAAGGGTGGTGACAAAGGGCAGGCGGCGCCCGCGGGTCGCGGCCATTTGGCGCGCGAGGAGGGCCGAGACGGAATGTGGAATCGCATAGTGAACGTGGAGCAGATCGAGCGAGTAGTACTCCGCCACTTCAAGCATGCGCGAAGCCAGAGCCAGATCGTACGGGGGAAATTCGAACAGCGGATAGCTGGAGACGGGGACCTCGTGGTAGAAGATACCGTCGTCGCGGCCATTGAGGCGGAACGGCTGCGAATAGGAGATGAAATGAACTTGATGACCTAGGGCGGCGAGTTCGATGCCCAGCTCAGTTGCTACAACGCCCGAGCCACCGTAAGTCGGATAACAGGTAATTCCGATGCGCATGGAGCCTTCTAACTTTCAGATTTGCCGCTACGGTTTGGACGCGCGGGAGTGAACGGAGGATGCACAGAGTCAGGGTGTGGGTGGGCCGGTTTGATTGTAGCTGGAATGTTCGTGGTTGGAAGGGCGCGATTGGAGGCCCGCAAAGGAGATGAGCTCGATATTCGGGAATTCGCGTATGGCGGCGAGGGCCGCGCGCTCGACGTCGCGCGTCGCTTGCAGGCGAGTGCCAACGCGGCCAAGGTCGGCGTCATTGTAGCCGGGGTGGGTAACCAGTTCCCATGTACCGCCGGGCAGGCTCCGCAGAATGCAGCGCAGAGTTGCGGCGTCAAGAATGCCGGTGCCAGCCACGGCAACCGTACCGCAGGTCGTCAAAAATCCTGCTTGCTCGATGATGCGGCGGGAATGCGGCTCGAGCCAGCGCAGAGCGCCCACCTGCGCCAGGCGCATCCAATGAGCGCGGCGCGTGGCGCGAGTGGACCAGTGAGGCTCGAACGGATTGCGCAGAGCGCGAACTCCCGCTGCACGGGCGGCGCGGAGCAGAGGCCGCAGCACGGCGCTGAAAACGTGGGTGTGTTTGTGGGTGTCGACGTGGGTGAGGCGGACGCCGCGTTGCTGTAAAACCGCAATTTGCGCGGAGATTTCGGCTTCGATTTCGGCGGTGCGGATGCGGCCCGTGAAAAGGCGGTGCAGGAATGTTGCGAGCGAGGCCGGAAATCTGCCGGTCCTGGAATTGACGAGCGTCGGAATCTGATTGGGTGGCAGGACCGGGTCGCCGTCGACCAGGACCACGTGGCAGCCCACGCCGAGTGTTGGAGTCTGCAGGGCTAGATCGATGGCTTCGTCCGCGGCGCCGGCCCGGGCCATGAGCGATGTGCTGGTGACGAGGCCTGCGGAATGCAGTTCGATGATGCCGCGATTGACGCCCGAGGTCAGGCCGAAATCGTCGGCGTTGATGATGAGACGGCCCACTGGCTGAGTTTATCAACTGGCTGCGCCGCGGCTTCCGCATCATGAATGCGCTGGTATCATGACGGTAGGCCGCACCTGTTTGCGGCGGCGTGGGCGGTTAGCTCAGTTGGTTAGAGCGCCTGCCTTACAAGCAGGATGTCGGGGGTTCGAGTCCCTCACTGCCCACCAGCATTCAGCAAGTGGTCCTTCGTGCGCGGCGGCGGACTCAGGATTTCGCCCGCGGGCTCAGGCGCCCGCGAAACGGCTCAAGTTCGAGTCCCTCACTGCCCACCAGCGTTCATTTTTGCGATACAAAGATGAGCACCCTTCCTGCGCGGCATGCAATGCCTTATTTCAGCGAGAGACTGAATTTGCCGAGGAGGTATCCGTACTCGGCCACCACGACAGCCTGTGTTCCCGGTGCGACGGTGAATTCCAACAGGTTTGACTTGCGCGTGATGGGAATATTGAGAGTTGCCGCGCTGTGGTACACCTGCACGAGCTGGATCACGTGCGTCCCAGCAGGAATCTCGAAAACGACGGTTTCACCGATTTGAACGGTTCGAACGTCCGAGCCATCGACAACGATGGTGTTCGTGATTTGGCCGAAGAATCCGCCATAGTCAACCACAGTGAAGTTCACCCAGGCAGTTGTGGCCGGCACCTGGGCTGAATTAGTGGCCGCGCCTGGGGCAGGCGGGTAAGGGGGAGAGGGAGGAGCGGGAGAAGGCTCGTTTACGGTGGCGCCGCATCCACCGCAAAAGCGCGCGGCATCTTTGAGTAGGTGGCCGCAATTGGGACAGTACTTAACCGCCGCTCCACACTGCGCGCAAAAGCTCGCGCCATCGAAGAGTGGTTGGCTACAATTCGCGCAGTCCGCCATCAATCATCCTTCGCTTCATGTTGCAATTTTGAACATCATAGGTGGATGCATCGAGGGCGTCAACCATTTCTCGTCTCGCTTGGCGACGATGGCGCGTGCCGTAGGCGATGATAGGAGAAGCACATTCGGAAAGAATCGAGACGGTGAGGGCAGTGCAGGCGAGCTTGGCAAAGACGGCAATCGTAGTGGGAGGCGGCGTGGCCGGCATGAGCGCGGCGTGCTCGCTGGCCGAGGCCGGGATGCGCGTGAAACTTGTTGAACGCCGCAGTTATCTGGGCGGACGCGCGAGCTCCTACCGTCATCCGGGAGTCGATGAGGTGATCGACAACTGCCAACACGTGCTGTTTGGCTGCTGCACCAATCTGATTGGTTTCTACCAGCGTATCGGCGTTGCGGATCGGATTCACTGGACCAACTCGATGACCATGATTGAGCCCGGCAGCGGGCGGCGCTCCGTGCTTGGTGCATCGCATTGGTTGCCGGCGCCGCTGCATGGTCTGCCCAGCCTGCTCGGGGCCAAAGCGCTTACACGCGACGACAAGAAATCACTGGCGCGAGCATTTCGCGCGTTCATGCGGCCGGTGCCTGCGGATTCGACCGAAACTCTGGGCCAGTGGCTCAAACGCAACGGTCAAACGCCCGGAGCGATCAATCGGTTTTGGCGCCTGGTGATTGCGAGCGCGCTCAATGCGGACGTGGACGAGATCGCGTTACCCTACGCTGCGAAGGTGATCCGCGAACTGTTTCTGAACTCCGCCGAGGCGGGCAGCATGGGAATGAGCTCGGTGCCGCTAAGTGAACTTTATTCCGGAGCCGAGCGTTTTCTTCGCGATCATGGCGGCGAAGTAGTCTTCAATGCCGGCGTGGAAGGCGCGGTGTGGGATGAAGAGACCTCGCAATGGACGGTGACGACGCGGGCGGGCGATCAGGTGGCGGATTATCTCGTGCTCGCGCTGCCTTTCGAGGCCATGGGAAAGATTCTGCCGCTCATGCCGCCGGCAGAGGGTGCGGATTTGCTGGCCCAGCAGATCGCGCAGCAGGCGCATGGACCGATCTGCAGCGTGCATCTGTGGTTCGATCGTGAGATTACGGACCTGGATCATGCGGTGTTGCTCGACCGCCAGATTCACTGGATGTACAACAAGAGCCGGCTGCAGCCGTGGCGCAAATCGGGGGGCAGCTATCTGGAGCTAGTCGTGAGCGCGTCACAGGAGTTTGCGGCACTGAGCAGGGAAGAGGCAATTGCGCTTTCGGTGCGCGAGTTGGCAGAGTTTTTCCCTGAGGTGGCGACGGCGAAGCTCGAAAAAGCTGCGCTGGTGAAGGAAGTGCGGGCGACCTTCACCGTTCCGCCGGGAATCGATGCGGCAAGACCTGGTGCTGTTTCGCCGTGGCCGAATTGCGTTCTGGCCGGTGATTGGACCGCGACCGGATGGCCGTCGACGATGGAGAGCGCGGCAAGAAGCGGGCATTTGGCAGCGGAAGCGGTGTGCGCGGCGATGGGAGAGCGGCGAAGATTTCTGAATCCGGATCTTAGACCAAATGGGCTGATGCGTCTTCTTCGATAGGAGCGGGCAGGACCCGGATGATCTTTCTTTCGCAAGAATGAGGAGGATCAATCGTGCCTGGGGACAATGTTCAGAGTTACGAGTTGTTGCTTGTCGAACCGAGTCCGCTCGGCTGGACCGCGGGTGTTTACGGTATCTACGCCGGCATTCTGGGCGGAGAGCACGGGTTCTTTGAGGCTCTTCAAGGAAATACCGCAACTGCGCACTTGAGAGTCTTCGCTGTCTCCTGGGAGCTACCATTCCCCTTTGGACGCGAGCCAGCTATGACGCTGATTCCCAATTTTCTAGCCACGGGAATCGCGGCTATGCTATGCAGTGCCATGATGATCGTTTGGTCGACGCGATTCGTTCGCGGAAAGCGCGGCGGGGTGGCTCTCGCGCTGCTTTCGGTGGTTTTGCTTCTGGTGGGTGGTGGGTTTGGCCCGATCTCCCTGCTGGTGGTGGCTTGCATTGCGGCGAGCCGGATCGGCAAGCCGCTCAGGATGAGTCGGGTGTTGATTCCGCCGGTCTTGTGTCATGCTCTGGCACGACTATGGCCGTGGGTGTTTGTCGCGTCGCTGTTGTGGGTACCGGCGGAATTCGCTGCCGGGCAGATCTTCCATTTGCAGAATGACCATCGCCAGATCCTGACGAATCTGAATCTACTCCTCACTTACCCAATGCTGGGTCTGTTCGTGCTGGGGCTTGCTTCGGCCATTGCTCGGGGGATAGAACGGCATCACTCCGGGAGGATTTCGGGCGGGGCGACCTAACTTGGCGGTCGTGCGGGTGGGTGCTGGCCATTTTAGTGCGCCAGCAGATAGACGCCAATACAGACCAGGCCAGCGGCGGCCCAGCGGCGGCGGTCCACATTTTCTTTCAGGAAGATCTTGGCTGCGACGGCGTTGGTAACCACATTGAGCGATGCGCTGGCCGGCGCCACAAAGCTCAAATTCAGGTGATTCAGTGCAAACAGCAGCGAGAAAAATCCGAGGGCGAGAAAGAAGACGCCGGAAAAGAACAGCGGGGAAGTAAGGACCGCACGTATGGCTCCGCCGAGTCCCGATTGCGCTCGAATCTCGTCGAGGTCGCCAATGGACTTCATGGCCGCGGCAGTCAGGACTTCGCCGGCCGTCGATGCGAGCACGATTGCCGCAATCATGGCCGTGGTCGTCCACTCGTTGGGTGTCACGGCGAGCCTGGGGTCTGCCAGCATCATTGCGGCTGCGCCTCCGTCGTTACCGGCTCATCGAGTTCGCGCTGCTCGGATTGCGGGTTTGCGCGCTCGGTGAGCGCCGGCCCTTGAGCGACGAAGCTGACGCCGAGCGTGATGAGAACAACCCCGGCCCAGCGTTCAAGGGAGACCGCCTCATGGAGCCAGACCTTTGAGATGATCACGACGATCACGTTGCCGAAGGCGGTGGCGGGGAGGACAAATGTCAGGTCGGCCCATGAGAGTGCCGTGAGATAGCTGGCAAAAAAGCCGATCAGCAGGGCGATTCCCGCGCCGATCCATGGGGTGAAGACCGCGGCGAACAACAAGCCGGGATGGGCCAGCGAAATGGCGGGCATTGTGGTCATGCCGCGCGCGAGGCAACTGTCGCCCAGTGGGGCGCAGAGAGAAACCAATCCCAGGATCAGGTATTGGCGCGGCGAAAGTGAGTGGTGAGGCATCTAGCGAGTCGCTCTGATGAGAAACGCCGGACGAGGCTTGTGGATTCCCACCCTAGCCGCAAAAACAAAAACGCGGCGAGGGTGGGGCACCCAATTCCGGTAGACGGGGCAAGTCCGCCTTACGCGCCGGCGCCGGCGGGAGCGGTCGGCGTGGTCTGTTGCCTGCGCGTTTCCTTGACCTGCCGGTTGCGCTGCGCGCGCAGCTTCAGAAACGACTTGGCTTCGACATACAGCCGAGGCAGATCGCGATTCACAATCGCCTTCCACACCACGCGGAACGCGGCCTTGGGACGGAAATAATACTCATCGTAGAAACGATGCACCATCTCCATCACGTAATCCGTGGGCAGGCCGGGATACTCGATGTGCGCCATCTGGTGGCCGCCGCCGTCTTCCATTTTTTCGTTGGTGATGAAACCGTTGGCCTTGGCGTAGTCGTAAAACTCGGTGCCGGGATAGGCGTGGGCGATCGAAACCTGAATCGTCTCGACGTCCAGCACCTTGGCGAAGTTAATGGTATTGCGAATGGATTCCTTGGTCTCCCCGGGAAGTCCGAGGATGAAGTCGCCGTGAATCGTCAGACCGAGGTCGTGGCAGTCTTTGGCGAAGGCCCGCGCCCGTTCGACGGTTGCGCCCTTCTTGATGTTCTTGAGGATCTGCGGATCGCCCGACTCGAAGCCGACAATCAACAGCCTGCAGCCTGCTTCTTTCATGGCCTTCAACGTGTCGTAATCGGTGGTGACGCGCGATGTGCAGCTCCAGGTGAGGCCGAGAGGTTTCAGTTGTTCGCACAGCTCGATGGTGCGCACCTTCTGGATGTTGAAGGTGTCGTCATCGAAGAAGAATTCCTTCACTTCGGGGAAGTTCTCTTTGGCCCACTTCATCTCCGCGGCAACATCTTCCGCGGAGCGCTTGCGCCAGGCGTGACCGCTCAGGGTTTGCGGCCACAGGCAGAAGGTGCACTGCGCGGGGCAGCCGCGCGTGGAGTAAAGCGCGATGTATGGATGGAGCAGGAAGGGAACGTTGTAGCGCGTAACGTCAAGGTCGCGCTTGTAGGTTTTTGTGGCCCAGGGCATCGCGTCAAGATTCTCGATCTGCGGGCGATCGGGATTGTGAACGATCTTTCCATCTTTCTTGTAGCTGATGCCGAGGATCTCGTTGATCGGCTTGCCCTGCGCAAACTCGACGACGGAGTAATCAAACTCGCGGCGGCAGATGAAGTCGAGCGCGGCGCACTCGTTGAGGGCACGGTCGGGGTCAGTGGTGACCGGCGGGCCCACAAAGCAAACACGAATGGACGGATTTGCGGCTTTGATGGCTTCGGCGAGGCGCTGGTCGCCCTCCCATCCGACGGTCGAAGTGAAGAGCACCAGGAACTCATAATCCTTGCAAATCTTGATGGTTTCGTCGGCGGAAACATGATGCGGAGGAGCATCGAGCAGCCGCGAACCCTCAAGCAGGCCAGCGGGATAGGTGAGCCAGACGGGGTACCAGTAGGACTCGATTTCGCGAGTCGCCGGCCAGCGCGAACTGGCGCCGCCATCGAAGTTCTCGAACGAAGGGGGGTTGAGGAAGAGCGTTTTCAGAGGCATCGGCATCTCCTTCATTCTACCATTCGGGCGGTTTTGTTCGACGCGTTTGACGCGAAACAAAGGGCTGTTGATGAAGCTCGATTTGCGGGAGAATTTTAGAGCTAAGTAGCGCAGAATCAGACGCGGCCAAGGGATTATGGACGTGCTAGTTTGATTTTGCATGGGGTTGCTGCCACGGTACCCATGCGCATTTACTTGGCGTGAAGCTCGACTATTTGCCAGGGAATTCGATTAATGAGCGTGAATCTCGTCGAGCCAATCCTGCATGTGGCCTAGAGCGCGCAGCAGATCCAGCCGCGCCCTGCTCAGGTCCACTCCCGAATCGAGTGCCTCGACGTACTTTTGACGCTCGTCGATGCGGGCCTGCTGTTCGGCGGTCGGGGAGAGTTGCGGCTGCGCACCGGGTGTGCCGCTGGCGCCATTACCCACTTCGAGTTGAGCCTGCACGCTCGTCAATTGTTCTTCGGAAATCTGCTGCTTCAGGCTGGCGACGTCGGCTTCGGCATCCAACTCGCGAATGCTGGCGTTGAGCTGAACGATCTGAATGTCGTTTTGTTGCACGGCCTGCTCGGCTTCGACTTTCCCACGGAGCGCGTCTGCGGCGGACTCTTTCTCTTTGGCATGAAGTCCCAGATTGAAGAGTGGAACGCGGATCGAAAATCCCGTGCTGAAGTTGTTGGCGGGAAGGTGGCCTCCGACAAAGTAGCTCCCGACGCTATTGAGCAGCGTGGTGTTGCGATTGTATTGCGCACCGAAGCCAACTTCGGGCAGGAGCCACATACGCTCCAGGTCGCCCTTGGCAACCAACTGCTTCGATTTCGCCTGCGCCGCCGCGGCCTGCAGAGCCGGCGTTGAGATTGCCGATTCACTAGCTGAGATGGCGGGAATCTCGGGAATGCTCGCGTGATCGGGCACGATGGAACCGGCTGGGAGACCGGTGAGCGCGGAAAGCTGAGCGGCGAGTGTGGCGGTGCGAGTTTCGAGGTGCAGGCGGCTTAGCTTGAGCTGGGCCGCCGTCAATTTTGCCTGGAGCATGGAGGCGCGTGGATCGACTCCGGCATCTGTGCGTTGCTGCTCGATAGAGACAAGACGATCCGCATCCTGCTCCTGTTCGTGCACAGCTTCGAGCTCGCTGTTTACGGTGTCCATCTCGATATAGGCAGTCGAAGCATCGAGAGCCACCTGCTCCTTGGCGTCTTTGAGGGCGAGTTGCGCGGAGACCAGGCCCTCACGGGCTGCCTGAATGTAGCGAATCTGCGGCATGCTGAAGACCAGGGACTGCATGCTGCCGTCCCAAACCGTCGGCAATGAGCCTGTGAAACCGATCTCGGGAAATGCAGGGAGCCCAGAACCAAACGAGATGGACGGAATGAACGCATCCTTGCTTTGCGATAGCATGGAAGCGGCTTTTTGCACATCGGCCTGTGCCAGGTGCACTGAAGCGCTGTTCTTCTGCGCCAGCTCAACCACGGTGGTCAGCGAGACTTGAGCTTGCGCAAGGACGACCGCGCACGGAAGAGCCAGAGCGGCCGCGGCCTTTGCCATACACAACAGCGATTTTGGAAGAAGCTTCAAACGTGCCTTTCGCAGAAATGATTCAGGCCAGTGCCGGATTAAATTCCTTTGCCAATTGCGCGGCGATCGCCAGCTCTGCCTTGCCGCCCGCGGCATCGCCGAGCTGCTGCTTGAGACGCGAAAGTTGAATGTGAGTAATGAATGCCGGTGCTTCCTCGGTCATCGCGGAGCTGGAAAGATAATTCTCAAGCATTTGCGCGGCAAGCGTGGGATTCCGTTTGGCCGCGATGAGCACGCCCGCGCCGTCGGAAAGTGCAAAGCTCGAATTTTTGTCCTTGGCCACCGCGGCGATGCAGCCCTGAATCGCGGAGTCCACATCGGACCACCTTTGGCGCCCGCGATAGAAGTTTGCCAGAACAGTCCAATAATCGGCAGGTTCCCTGGCGACGGCTACGGCCTGCTTATAAGCATTTTCGGCCGTCGCGTAGTCCTTGGCCTGCATAGCGATGTCGCCGCGCAACTGCGCTGCTCTGCCCGGATCGACTTTGTCGAGTTGCGATGCGATGGCCTGGGCCTTGTCTGTGCCGCCGCCGGCGATGCTCGGGGCCTGGGCATAGTAATCGCCGAGGTCCGACAGAGCCGGACCATTTTGAGGATTGAGCTTGACGGCGGTTTGCATTTCAGAGAGCGAGTGCTTGGCGATTCCGAATGCGGAAAGGAAACTGGCTTTGCTGGCCTGCCGGCCCAGAACGCGACCGAGCCACATGTGAAAGTCGGAATTCTGCTGGTCCAAAGTCACGGCCTGCTGGCACTCGGCAGCAGCTTGCGACCATTGCTCAAGCGTGAATCGAACGCGGCACAAAAGGTTTTGGGCTTGAGCCGCGCCATCCCCCGAAGCCGGGAGGGGGGCGAGTAGCGCAATGGCCGCGTCGGCTTGGCCGGCCTGCAGATCTGTGTTGGCCTGGGCCAGCGTTGTTGCAGAGATTTGCGCGTAGCTCGGATTCGCTGCTGCACCCATCAGGCACACTGTCGCGAATGCCGTCGCCAACACGGGGCGACGCATCACTGCTCTTCCTTGATCGGTACGCCCTCCTGCAAGGGCTGCCCGTTGGTTGTTCCGATGGCGACCACGTCGCCCTCTGCGAGTCCGGAAAGAATGGGCACCTGCGTCAGATTTGGGGTTCCGATGGCAATCAAAACGCGCACCAACTCGTCATTTTCTACCTTGAACGCGTAGTATTTTCCGTTTTGTTCGTGAAGCGCTTCGCGCGGCATGCTTAAAGTGTCAGCCGTGCTGGAAGTAGTTACAGTCAACGTAACGTTGGTGTCCGGCAGAAGTCCATTTGGCGAACCATCGAAATCGATCAGAGCCTCTCCGACGTTGCGCGTGGTGTACGTGACCACATCGGAGGGAAGCCGCGTGATATGGCCCTGCCAATCCATACCCGGCTTGGCTTCCCAGCGAATCACAACCGGCTGCCCAACGGCGAGCCTGCCAAGGTCAGGTTCGTCAAAGTAGCCGCGAACGCGCTCGTGGCTGAGATCGGCGATTTCAAGAAGCAGGTTACCGGCCGCGGAGAATTCCGAAGGCTTAGCGTCCATGTTGTAGATGGTTCCCGCGATGGGAGCTCGAAACTCGGTCTGCGATTCGACGTGCTTCGCAGCATCCAGAGCCGCTTCAGCATCGGCAAGCGCTGCCTGCGCCCGCGACAGGTCGCCGGGCGAATATCGATGATGCGCACTCTGCTGGGCGGCTCTCAGGCTCGCCTCGGCCGAATCCAGACGCGCGCGTGCCGAGACAACTTCACCGGGAGCGGCCGCGCCCGTCGCAACCAATTTGTTCAAAGCGTCGAGATCGCGCCGGGCCTGGTCGAGATTGAGCCGGTCCTGAGCAATTTCAGCGTCGGAGGCTTGCCGCTCGGCCTGGGTGCCGTTGTTCTTGATCGCATCCAGTCCAGACTGCGCTGAACTCACCGCGCTTTCCGCACTTGCCACCTGTGCCCTGGCCGCGACATCGTCAAGCGTGACGAGCAACTTGCCGGCGGGAACCGTGTCGCCTTCCTGCACGTAGACGGCTTTCACGATGGTGGAAATCGGAGAGTAATACTGGTAGTTCATCACGGGCTCAACGCGGCCGTTGGTGCTGACGGTGTTGACGAGTTGCACGTGTTCTACGGTGGCCACACGGACCGGCAGCCGCTCGCGCAACAAATAGCGCGCCGTGAAAAAGACGGCGATTAAGACGATGCCCGCACCAATCCAGAGTGCCCGGCGGCTTTTCTGACCATTTGCTTCAGGCATTGGATGAACCAGAAGTCAGTATATAAGACTCAAAACACGTGCCTAAGTAGCGCATTAATCGTTGCGAACCCGACATGAAACGTGCTGGCGAGGCTCGGCGGCGGCTCATACAATACCGGTATGACAGCGAAAGCGCGATACACGGACCAGCACGCCAAGGCCGGGCTAGACTTTGCATTTCCCGCCATCGAGACCTGGCAAAATCAGTTTCCGGGGTACGAGATTGAGATCGACGATCCGGAACTGACATCGGTTTGCCCTAAAACGGGCTTGCCGGACTTTGGTGTTCTGACCATCCGCTACATGCCGAACGATCGTTGCCTTGAATTGAAGTCGCTCAAAGAGTATCTCTTCAGTTACCGCAACCTCGGAATCTTCCAAGAAAACATTGTGAACCAGGTGCTGGAAGACGTGGTGAAGGCTTGTAAGCCGGTATGGGTGGTGGTGAAAGGCGAGTTTCGCCCGCGCGGCGGGATCGGGACCACGGTCGAAGCGCGCTGGCCGCGGCCATCCAAGTAATTCGCAAGCGGCCGGTTGGGGAATCGCGCGCCGCCATGATATTCCTGAGGTCTCGTATCTCTGTGCTTCGCCCTGGAGAACCTTGCCCAACCTGAATCAGAGTGCGCGCCGTGGCATGAATCCTGCCCTGGGCACCGCTGCGTTGCTTCTGGCGCTGAACCTGCTCAACTATATCGACCGCTACATCCTGGCCGGGGAAGTCTCGCCTATCCAGCACGAATTTGGCGCGACGGACCAGCAGATGGGCGCGCTGGGCACTGCGTTCTTTGTCTTCTATATGATTGCCGCGCCGCTCACCGGCTGGCTGGGCGACCGCTACCGGCGCAAGCCGATGATCATTACCGGCGCGGTGCTCTGGAGCCTTGCCACTCTGGCCGCGCTCTGGATTCATAGCTATTCGACCCTCTATTTGCGCCAGGCGCTGGTCGGCATTGGCGAAGCGACTTTTGGGATTTTTGCTCCTGCTGTGCTGAGCGATTTCTATCCAGAACGGGAACGCAACCGGGTGCTTTCAGTGTTCTATGTCGCGATTCCGGTGGGCGCGGCGCTTGGTTATTTGGCTGGCGGACAAATCGGCTCGCATTGGGGATGGCGTGCGCCGTTCCTCGTCTGTGCGCTGCCGGGGTTTCTGGTTGCGGCGCTTTATGGCTGGATCGGCCGCGAACCGGAGCGGGGCGCGAGCGATCACGTTCAAGCGGATATGAAACGCGCCTCAGTTTTGGGAATCATTCGTAACCCAGCATTCTTGACGGCCACCTTCGGTCTGGCAATGCTTACCTTCGCGATGGGTGGAATCTCGTGGTGGGTGCCGGAGTTTCTGCGCCGGTTTGCCGGAATGACCATGGGTACTGCGAGCCTGACCGTGGGTGCGACGACCGTGATTGACGGCATCGCCGGAACGTTGGTGGGTGGGTGGATTGCGCAGGTGTGGCTGCGCAGGAATCATCGCGCGCTGTATCTCATGTCAGCGTGGAGCGTGGCGCTGACGCTGCCTTGCGGGGTCATGCTGTTCTTCGGTCCGCACAAGTGGGCCGTGCCTTCGCTATTTGCGGCCGAGTTCTTTCTCTTCCTCAATACTGGCCCGCTGAACACGGCGATCGTCAACTCGGTCTCCGCGCCGGTGCGCGCGACAGCCATTTCGATCAACCTGTTCTGCATTCACTTCTTCGGCGACACGTTTTCGCCTCAGGTCATCGGCGCCATCAGCGACCGATCGAACTTGAGCATCGGCCTGGGCGCGACGCTGGTCACGCTGCTGATCTCGTGCACGATTCTCTTCGCGGGCGCACGCTTTGCGCCGCTGCTGGAAGAAGCAGGGAACGAGGGACCGAGGGACCGAGGGAACGCCACAACCGGCGGCCAACGCGGCGGTCTCCGCTAACTCCGCTATTTACCCGGAAGGGTTTCGCGATCTTTGGTGTTCATGAACGCGCGGCGGCCGCCTTGCGGATGCAGGTTGGGATCGTGGATGGGCGCGCGCTCTTCATCGGCGGAAAAGCCGCGGGCGAGAAGGGGATTGGGTTTGAACTTCGGCGGTCCGCCGTAGAACTGGCGAGCGTGGCTCAGAACCATTCCGGCGCGGCCGTGCATGGGCTGGACGATGCCGCGAATCTCAACGTCGGCGTCGCGGTACTTCTTTAGCTCGCCGACTTCGCCGCGATCCTCAGGCAGGCTCACGACGGTGAAGCGGCATTGGTCATCGGAAGTCTGGGGCGAGCAGACGTCGAGGAAGCGCGTGCCATCGGGAAGTTCCACTACTTCATAAATATGCGCGGAAACACAAACGTCTTTGTTGAGCATTTGCGCGGCTTGATCGGCGGGGACGCAGGGCTTATTTTTTGCGGCGAGCGGGAGGGTGGGCGTGCATAAAATGAGGGCCGCGAGAAGGGTGGCCCGGGTGAGGCGCATGGCGGTCTCCCATGAAGGGCGGATCTGGGAAGTTGGAGACAGCGTAGCTCGGATGAGCCGGCGGAGTCAGTGACGGCTGTCGCAGGGCAGAGTTCAGCGGGCGCCGACGAGTTCGCCTGACTTTGCCGTCTGGCCGTAGTGCGATTCGACGTAGTGGTCGAGGATCTGCTTGAACTCGGCGACGATGGTGTCGCCGCGCAGGGTCGTCGAGAGCTTGCCATCAATGTAGACCGGAGCGACGGGATCCTCGAACGTGCCGGGCAAACTGATGCCGAGATTGGCGTGCTTGGATTCGCCGGGGCCGTTGACGACGCAGCCCATGACGGCGAGCTTGAGCTCCTCGACGCCGGGGTACTTCTTGCGCCACTCGGGCATCGACGTCCGAAGATACGATTGGATCTGCTCGGCGAGCTCCTGGAAGTAGGTGCTCGTGGTGCGGCCGCAACCGGGGCAGCTCGTGACCTGCGGCATAAAGCTGCGGATGGAGAGCGATTGCAGGATCTGCTGCGCGGCCTGGACCTCTTCGGTGCGGTCGCCGTTGGGCTTGGGTGTCAGCGAGACGCGAATCGTGTCGCCGATTCCCTGGAGCAGGAGTGGCGCAAGGCCGGCGGTCGAAGCAATCAGGCCCTTCGAGCCCATTCCGGCTTCGGTGAGGCCGAGATGCAACGGATAGTCGCAGCGCGCAGCGAGCTTGGAGTAGACGTCGAGCAGATCGCGCACGCCGGAGACCTTCGCCGACAGGATGATCATGTCGTGGCCGAGACCGTAGCGCTCGGCGGCAGCGGCGGATTCGAGGGCGCTCGCAATCATGGCCTCGATCATCACATCGCGCGCGGGCAGCGGCTCGGCGAGCTTGCTGTTCTCGTCCATCATTCGGGTTAGAAGGCTCTGATCGAGCGATCCCCAATTGACGCCGATGCGAACGGGCTTGTGATTCTCGACGGCGCACTCGACCATGACGCCGAAGTTCGAATCGTCTTTGCGGCCGATCGACACATTGCCGGGATTGATGCGGTACTTGGCGAGAGCGCGCGCAGCGGCCGGATATTTCTTGAGCAGGATGTGGCCGTTGTAATGAAAATCTCCAACGATCGGGACGCGCAGGCCGCGCTTTTCGAGTCCGTCAACAATGTGGGGAACGGCTGCCGCGGCGTCTTCATTGTTGACCGTGACGCGAACCAGCTCAGAGCCGGCGAGCGCGAGCGCCGCGACCTGGGCGATAGTGGAGTCAATGTCGGCCGTATCGGTGTTGGTCATCGACTGAACGACGACGGGAACTTCCCAGCCGACTCGGACGTTGCCGATGCGGACGGTTGGAGTTTTTCTGCGCTGAATCTCCGCCATAGAGACAGTTTACCGAAAAGCAGGGGACGAGGGACAAAGGGAACAAGGGAACAAGAAGGCAGGGGACCATGTGGTGCAAGTAAGTCAGCGAGTCGTGAATCCTCGATCGTGATGCTCGGCCATGGTTGCAGAAAAGTTACTCATTGGTTACGGGGGGTACCCCCTCCCCCCTTCTGAAAACAACTCGCTTAGAATCATGGGGATGGAGCAAGTAAGGTCCTGCATCCGCATGATTCAACGCAAGTTAGCTGCAGATGTGTCTCCCATAAGGAGTTAGCGGCAGCTTTTGGCTGCCCGAGAACAGAGAACAGAGAACAGAGATCAGAGATCAGGGATCAGGGGGTGCCAAGCGCCCTTGTTTATCTTTTAGTAGCCTCCTACCCCCCTCCCCCCTATTTTGTGGGTAAAGCATTTATTTTCAATGGCTTGTACCTTTTGTAAGGTCTTGTAACCCAATGATTCCAAAAGGTTTATACGCAACCTTAGCCTTTTAAAGGACTTAGGGTAGAAGCAGCGTAGTTCGCTGCGCTGGACACGGTTTTTTCAATTCGATTGCGCTCATGGAACCATTGTGCGCCGAAAGGGGGAAATGATCGGCAAACTTGGC
>CAWHEK010000021.1:0-38924 GCA_963828325.1 uncultured Acidobacteriaceae bacterium | reverse complement strand
GCATAATCGGGCGGAACATAGTGCGTGTCGCCAGGATTCAAATCGCGCATTCCACCACCATCAACCAAAACCTGAAAGAGATGGAGTCTCTTGTCATTTGTGAAGTGGTCCCAGTGCCGATACATCAGGTGCGTCCAGATCTGCGCCTTCACCTTGCTCGTCGCCAGCACCGCATCGCGGCCCGCATTGCACTTGTTTCCCGTATCAAAGTCCGCCATCGTGATCGCCGGACAGTCTGGATAGACAGCAGAAGTGAACACAATCGACTTCCCGTCGGGCGACCACTTCGCGTTGTCGGCCTCGGTCGCAATCGCCGTCAGCTTCTTGGCGTTGCTCGTTGCGCCCGTCGCCGGATCAAAGTCCGCAGTCCATATTTGTTGGCCATTGTCTCGACTCGAAAGAAACAGAATCCGCTGCCCGTCAGAAGTAAATTGCACGCCCGAGTCGCCGTCTTGCGCCACGCCGATCTTCATCGGTTCGCCACCCGCAATCGCCTGCAGCCACAACTCTTGCGTCTTCGCATTCTGCGCTAGGTCGACCGTCGTCACGGCATACGCCAGCCACTTGCCGTCCGGCGAAACGGCGGTATCGCCAAGCCGCTTCATCTGCATCATGTCCTCGAAGGTCATAGGCCGCTTGGCCGGCGCGGATTGCGCGGAACAAAACGGAAGAAGTGCAAGTGCGAAAGTCGCAAAGATGAGCGTTTGCGCGATCCCCGGTCTCAGAATCGAGATCTGGGGAACATGAAATTGGAGGGACATAGAAGGGCGCATGAAATGCCTCACCGCGCGGGGCGAATGATCTCTCCACGCGAAGAGAAAGTGTACACCTGAGAGACAGTTTTCAGCTGTCAGCTGTCAGTCGACGGTTCGCGGCTCTTATTTGTTCTCATTCCCCGTCAGCCGAAACGTGATCGTTCCCCAGAACAGCCGCGCCCGCATCTGCACGGGCAGATGGCGGTCGTCGTCGGTGTACCAGATCCAGATGTTGCCGCGGTTCTTCACCACTCCGGCGTCGGCGGTGGGCTGCACACGGATGGTCTTAAAAGTGCCCAGCGTGGTTTTGATTTCTTCGCGTCCTTCCACTTTCATGGTCACCAGCACCGTTCGCTGGGCGTCGGCAACGGGAATTACGAAACTGTTTCCCACCACAAGGTTCTGCGATCCGGGGTAGAACACGCCAGTCAGCAGATCGGTTAGGCAGCCCTTCACGGCAGACTCAGCATGTTTCGCCTGGCCGGTGACCATGTTCTTCTCGTCGAGGACGGATTTGGAGTTGGCATAATCAATGTGGAGCGTGGAGTTGAACTGGCGCCGGCCTTCAACGGTTTGCTTATCGAAGTCGTAGGTGCAGCCCTTGGCGCGATCGAAGTCGGCCTGGAAGTTGTCTGCGACATGAAAGATGAGATTGATCGCTCCACTGGTGTCGGCCGATGCGATAACTCGCTCACGATCGCCCGCCGCTTCAAAATGAACCGTCGCGGTCCCCGCCGGAAAAACGCGCCAATCGACGGAATAGGTGAGGGTCTGCTTCTGCGGAAAGCTGAAGCCGGGACGCGGCGGCATGAGGATCGAGGGATCCTGGGCCCGCAATCCAGCTGCAAAAGCGACTCCGAACAATAGGCTAATCGCACACCGGCGAAACCAGAGTGAGCGCGCCGTGAATGACGGTCGCCGCTCCTCGGGCTCTCGGCGACTTCGCGCCGTGGTTTCGGGATACTGTAACTCTGGTTTTGCGATAGCGCGTGTCTTCAATGGTGGGCACGGCTCCTGCTGGCAAGGTTTCTCACGCATTGACCCGGCCCTTCTCTTTGGACTCTATGTACGCGAAAAGCGCTCACCATGCCCGGTGCAGAAGCGGCTCAAGCATCAGACGCAAATAGAGCAGGCTCAGGTAAAGCAGTGCGGCCCCTAAAGCAGAATTGTACTCGCGGTGCTTAAGGTAAAGAGCGAACGAAAAGCCCCCCGTAGCCGCCTGGTTAACTGGCGGGGAAACAGAGGGTTGGCTTATTTGGCCGGGCAACCTGGCGGGTGTGAGGCGCGGGATGAATCGGGGAACGCTGCGGCAATAGCTATCGAACTGGGGAAATGCAGCGCGAAGGAATTGCTCCTCCGACGCGATGACCGGAATGTAGATTGCACCGAATCCGACCGCGAGCAGCAGCGCCAACGGCCAACTGAGCAACGCCAGCGCGAAGCCGGCAGCGATGAGCGTAGACCCGAGATAAAGCGGATTGCGCGTATACGCATAGGGTCCGGTGACGCTGAGCTCCTGGTTCTTCTTGACTGTGCCGGATGCGGCGGCGCGCAACGCCAGGCCGGGCAAAACCAACGCCAGGCTCCACGCGATGGCGTTTGGATGCGGTGCGCGGCGAACAACCTCGAAGAGATAAACGGCAGCGGTCAAGAACCCAAGAGGAACGCGAATCCGGCGCGCGATTTTTTGCCACTGTTCCCATTGCATGGGGCGGACCTTTGGAGGAGTGGAGTGCTGGGGCGGGTTGCTCATCGCGCACTCTCCTCTCGCGGCAACTTTTCGGCGAGCAGGTCGTCTGCGGCGCGGAGCACATCGTCTGGCGTGATGGTGAGCAAGCCGGGGTCGGGCGCGGAACGGCGGGAGTGATCGCGTCGGCTCTCCGGACTGCGCAGAACGCGAGCGCGCGTGCCGTAAGGACCATTGCGGCTGGGATCGGTGGGACCGTAGATGCCGACGACGGGCCGGCCGAGAGCGCTGGCCAGATGCAGCGGCCCGGTGTCTCCGCCGATGCAAAGAGCGATGCGGCGGGTGAGCGCGATCAACTGCGGCAGCGTAGCGGTGAGTGCGACGGCGCGGCCGGTGGCAATGGCGGCGGCGAGCGCCTCTTCGCCAGGACCGGCGTTGATGGCGACGCCGAATCCGCGCTCTGCGAGCCCCTCGGCGACGGCGGCATAACGCTCGGGCGGCCAGCGCTTGGCGCCCCAGCCAGCTCCGGGAGTGATGAGAGCGACAGGCCGCGCTGCGCCTGGAAAAGTATCGGCCAGCCACGCGGCGCACCAGGCTTCGGCGTCCGGATCAACCGGAAGCTGCGCGTCGACGGCAGAAAGCTCGTCGCCCGCGACGGCTGAGGCAAGTTCCACGTCCTGCTCGATAACGTGCGCGCCATGCGTCGCGATGCGCTCGGTGAAAAGCCATTGCGCGGGCCACTCGCGCGGTGCGGCCTCACCAATGCGGCGCGCGCATCCGCTCATGCGAGAGATCACCGCGGAACGGATTGCGCCCTGAAGGTCGAGCACGGCGTTGTATTGTGCGGTGCGAAGTTCGCGGCGCAATGCCCCGATTTCACAGCGTGTGTCGGCGCTCAACGGTCGGCGCTTCCATTCGCGACTGGGGGCCAGGTGCAAGCGGTCGACGATGGGCATCGCGGAGTCGCGGGCCGGCATTGCAGAGCTTGCCTTGATCTCTTGTTCCTTCGGTCCCTCGGTCCATGCTTTGAGGAGCGGCTGCCAGCGCGGCTCAACAACCCAGCCGATTTGCCAGTCGGGATGAGCAAGGCGCAGCGCCGTGACCGCGGGCAGCGCGTGGAGAATATCGCCCATTGCGCCAAGGCGGACAATGAGCAGGCGAAAGTTGGATTGCGCGTGCAAAGTCTGATTTTCGCACAGCGCGGGTCCCACGAATGAGACCCGCGGTGCAGTTTGCGATGCACGGTTTTCCGCTGCGCGTTTACTTCGTGATAGCCGGCGGCGGGGCAGCGGGAAGGTAGCTGAGGTCGGGCTCGTAGCGATAGGCGAGGTACTCGCTTTGCACGATGAGCGCGCGTACCTGGTTCACCAGAGCCTGGTAGCCGTCCTTGCCGACTCACTTTCCGCCTCGTATAGCGGCGACAACAACTACAACGCTGCTATAGCAACTGCTTCTGTGGTGGTGTCCGCGCCAGTAAATGCGTCCTTCACGATCAACGGGGGGTCGCTGACTGTGCAAAGGGGGCTCTCCGCCTCGAACACCTCGACTGTCACCACATTTCCGACCGGGGGATTCGTCGGAACCGTTGCTTTGACCGCAGTGATTTCAGCGAGCCCGGCGGGCGCACACGACTTGCCGACAATCAGCTTCTCGCCAGCCTCCGTCAACCTTCTGCAATTCAGCACTGCGACTTCGACGTTGACGTTTACGACGACGGAACCAAGTTCCGCAAAAATGGTTGACCCACCGGAACCGTGGATGCGCTGGCCTGCTGCAACCGCGCCGGTGCTGGCCTGCTTCGCTTTCTGGTTTGTGCCCCGGCGGCGCCTGTGGCGAAACCTTGTTGTGCTCGCGGCTCTTGCGATCTTCATCACGGGCGGCGTCGCGGCGTGCGGCGGATCGGGCGGCGGCACCGGCGGTGGGGGCGGAGACCCCGGCACGACATTAGGCCAGTACACGATCACGGTCACGGGGACATCGGGTTCGACGGGCGCGTTCGACACGGTCACTCTCACTGTGCAATAGACAGCGCGGAGGAAGGACCATGCAGCGGTTTGCGGCTTGGCCCGACGGCGGCGAGTGCGTGCGCCCGCTCAGCGCTGGAAGATGTCGATCGGATGAGTGAAGTCGGTGACGCGCATATGCTCGGCAAGCGTGGGGTATTGGCGCTGGAGCTTCAGGTACATTTCCCATGCGACGCGTCGATAGCTGAAGTGGCCGGCGGGGCCTGAGCGAAGCTCGGAGATGTACTGAGCCTCGGCAAAGTCCATTTTGAAAAGGGCGCGGATACGCGTCGCCAGCGGGTAGAGATAAGTGGCGGATTGCGCGGCCTCGACGCAAGGTGCGGCGGCAATCACGCTGGCGGTGCGGTGAGCCGCATCGATCGCGGTGCGGTATTCAGAGAGAATGCCGGCTTCAGCAAGAATGTCGGAACCCGCAGGAAGGTCGCCGCAGCCGGGTGTCTCGTAGCCGTGCAGCGCAGTAAAGTCCTGGATGATCTGGGTGCAGCGGCGATGACGGTGGAAGTCGCGGAAGCCGCCAATGTCCATCAATATGTCGAACCGCAGTGCTGCTCCGGCGTGGAAGGCGCGGAGAGTCTCGTCGTGGTTGCCCCGATGTTTCAGGCCTAGCTCAATGATTTCCGTGGTGCGAGCGGCGGGCAAGCCGGTGACGAAGTCGCGGAGTTGGCGGTAGGGGTGACGGCTGACTGAATAGAGGAGCGTGGCGGCGAGCTCGACTTCGAGCGGCTCCGAGCGCTCGACGAGATCGACGAGGGGAGCAGCTGCGGGAGGCAGATCTTTGAGAAGCTCGGCGGCGGCGCGAGTGAGCTCGGCGCGAGTCTGGATGAGGTAGTCACTGGGCTGGGCATACTTGACCAGAGTGGGCGCGGTACGGACCTCGCGCGTGAAAAGTGCGGCTGCCTGAGCCGCGACGCCCTCGGCGGCTTCGTCATTGAGGGCTTCGATCTTGGCGATGATGGTTTGTGCGGCTTTGGTGTTCAGGTTCCATGCAGGTCCAGTGGCGGCGTCGCGGAGCTTCTCTCCAAGCAGGCGAATTTCGGCCGCGGGATTGGAGAGCAGGCGCGAAACCTGAGTTTCAAGCGTCCGCGCACTGACGATCTGGCCCAGCGAAGTGTTGGTGGCAAGCGGGAGCAGGTAGCGAGCGACGTCGAACGCCCGGGCACGGAGGGTGCGCTCGTAGGCTTCGGGCTTCATGTCGTCGGGACGCCCGACACGGCGGCGCAGCAGATCGGTTACGGCGAGGGTGGTGCGCTTGTAGGCGAGCAGGAGCGAATCGATGGTGCGTTCGTAAAGTTCCTGGGAGTGGGCGTCGCCGGCAAAATCGGGGTAGTAGAAGCCGGATTCGAGGAAGTTCTGATAGCGGGTGGAGCGCTCCTGGCCGTCCCAGCGGGTCTCGTCGACCAGCACAATGGCGGCAAGCAGGGAAAGGCGCTCGACAGCGAAAGCGATATGGGCAAGGTCGGCAATGGAACGATGCCCGTATTGAAAATAAAAGGTGTTGAGGAACTGCTCGGCGCGCTGGGCGCTGATTTCGGCCAGGGAATCGCGCATGGAAAGAGCCGAGCGGGAGTACTTGGCCATGGCGTAGGCGAGGATTTCGGGGTCGGCGCCGTGAATGGCGATGACTTCGGTTTGATTGCGCGCAGAGGCGGGAAGCGAAGTTTCACTGGACATGAGGAAGGTCTCGCGGACAGAATACGTCAAGGGAGCACCCGCGCGCAGCGGCGGAGTGAGGGCCCTGCCCGGAAAGCGCAATCAGAGAGCGCGAATACCGGGAAGCACGGGAGCAGCCATGCGGGAGTATTTGGTGCGAACGTCGCACAAGCCGCGGCCCTTGCCAGCGGGACGCTGGGCGATGACCCAGCGCTGGAACGATCTGCTGTTTGCGCATTGGCCGATCGCCGCCGCCAAAATGCAGTCGCTGCTGCCCGAGTGGTTGGAAGCCGATACTTTACAGGGCTCGGCGTGGCTGGGCGCCGTGCCATTCTGGCTGGACCGAATTAAAGTTCGCGGCATGCCTGCGATTCCCGGACTGCGCAGCTTCCCCGACCTCAATTTGCGAACCTACGTGCGCGACCGATTCACGGGAACGGCGGGGTTCTATTGCTTCAGCGTGGACTCCAGCAATTTGTTGGCAGTGGCAGCGGCACACTTGATCTACCACCTGCCGTATCGGCTGGCGGAGATGTACCTCGAGCCGCGCTCGGAACGCGAGTTTGCGTTTTATAGCAGGCGGAGGTTTTCCAAGCAGCCGGTGATCTTCAAGGCGCGGTACCGTGGCCTTGGGCCGACTGAGAAGACGGCAGGGATGCGGCCGGGGTCGCTCGAGTACTTTTTCACTGAGCGGCCATGCGTGTTCTCAACCAATCGCACGGGAGAGCCAATCAGGGCGAATCTGCACCACGTTTCGTGGCCGCTGGAAGAGGCTGAGGCGGAAATCGAGCGCAATGACCTGGCGACGGCGGTGAGCCTGGAGTTGCCCGATCGGGAGCCAGTGCTGCATTACTCGCGACGGCTGGCAGTCTATGTATGGCCGGCCGAGCTGGCGCGGCCGGCGCTGGCTGCCCGGCCGGTTACAGTGGCGGCAACACCGACGTAGAGGCCACTACTGGCTTCTAGTTGCTCGCTCTCTTTTCGGGCCGCCGGCTGTGGCTTTCGGCTCTCTTCTCTCCTCTCTCAGGCTTGTACTCGGCGGTGAGCTTTGTTTGACGCGCGCATTGTTTGCTGCGATTTCACCGCGTGTAATTTCATCGCGCAGCAATCCTGCATGCGAAAATCGGGCACGCCACGGCGACAGCGCCAAGGTTTGCAATAAGCGGTCCGCTACTTTGTCAACAATGTCGCAGCCAGCGCGCTGCAACTTGGTGTCGTTTGCGCCTGCACCCCATACTGAATGGTTTGCGCGGGCAGCGCGATCGTGCACCGAGCTTCCGTAGTGCTGCCGTTTCCGGGATTGCCATTCGAGCAAAGTCCGGCCGGGAAACTGGATGTGTTCAGCGTAAACGGCTTGGGGCTGATCCAATATACGGTCTCGCCGCTTGATGCCGTGATCGTCGTCAAAGAGTTGCCGTTCGGATCGTTCAGCGCCGTGGTTCCATTCACGCAGGACACATAAGCGGTAATAGAGTTGTTGGCAGCATGACCGGCGCTCGGTTGTGCCGGTGCGGGGCTGGCTCCGGATGGGTGCTGGCTACCGATGAGATGAGCAAAATCCTTCTCTACGGCTCGCCCGTAACTGAAGTTGTTAAGAGGGCCTGTCGGAGATTGCTGGATTCCCGGATCAGGGCAGCTATACCCGTTGGGAGAGGAACAAGTGAAGAGATAGGGACCGGGCGACGCCTGGGGGTCAATAGTGCAGGTCGATGAATCCCCGCCGGGCACGCAAGGGTTATAGCCTCCCACAAAGCTCATCGCGAGCCCCGACCCGTTGCCACCCTCCGGTGGCACCAGAGTGATCGTGTCTCCGCCGTTGACCAGCAGATTGGCCATGGGGTAGTTCTGCACTTGATAGACGAAGTTCCGTCCACCGGCCGGCGATGCCGACCAGTCCATCCATATCCCCAAAAACACCCCGGCAACAAACACAAACAGAAGCAACAGCAAAGTTTTCATTCGAATGTCCTTTCCTTTCGCTGGATTGAGAAACGCCTAGCCTAAAGATGTCTTCCCATTGCTCTTCAAACTCTGAAGCTTTGATCGATACGGCTCCATGCTGCGCAGATCTTTTAGATCCACTGCCAGGTCGACCTCCGTCGGAGAGAGCCCCTTGTCCATGCACCACAACAACAGATCGAGTGCCTCTTTCCTCCTTCCCAGCACATCCAGCGCCTGCACGATCATGAAGCGAGACGCCACGTCGTTGGCGCCGTGCGACGCGGCGTTTTCCATGTCCATCTCGGCGTCCTTGGTGTCGCCGATTTTTGCATGGTAGAAGGCCAGATTGGCCCATCCAAACCCATCTCGGGGATTGGTCTGAAGCCACGCGGACAACAGTTGCGCAGCCCGCCCGTAGCACTCTTTGGCCATCGCGGTATTGCCGAGCATGGTGTAACAATCGCCCATGTTCCGCTGAATCAGATGATTCCTGGGGTTGAGCGTGGCAGCGTGCCCATAATCGACCAGGGCGTCGCTGTACTTGCCATCCTCAAAATCCATGTCGCCAAGCGTAAGATAGGCATCTTCGCTCTGAGCGCGCGCGAGGCTCTCGTTCAATGCGGCGCGGGCATCGTCGCGCCTCCCCAGCTCAAGGTAGGTCTGCGCCAGGTTGGCCATCGGCTGGGCAACCTTCGGCGCGGCTGCACCGGCTGCGGCAAAAGCCTTTGCCGCCTCGTCGTATTTGCCCTCCCGCGACAGAATCACTCCAAGGTTGTTATACGCCGGCCAAAAATTCGGCCTTTCGATTAAGATCTCGCGGTACGCCTGCGCAGCCTCGGGCAGCAACCCCTGGCGTTCAAGCGCCCACGCTTTTTCATAGAGAATCTCGGGGTTTCCGGGGTCCGCCTGCTGCGACTTCTGAAAATAAGCCTGCCCATCTTCCACTTTGCCTTGCGAAACCAGGACCAGCGCCTGGCTCAGCAGTCCCATCGCGGAAAGAGGGTTGTAGCGCAGAGCGTTGGCCGCATTCCTGCTCGCCAGGTCCAGGTTGGCTGGTTCCCTGGTTGCGTAGAACTGGCGCAAATAGGCAATGGCCAGCTCGGCGTAACCCAGGGCAAAGTGTCCATCAAGGTCGAGAGCATGCTGGTACTTTTCAATCGCCTGTTCCAGTCCGGCATGATTCGGTTCATTCACCAGTTGTTCCGCTTCGCTGTATGCCTGGTACACGTCCAGAGGAACGTTCTTCAGTTCCTCTGGATCGCTCAACTGCACGTCGCCGCTGGGAAGTTGCAGCAAAGACGCAGCCTCGTGTGAGGCCTTCTCGGCAAGGCTGCCGATCGCATTCAGTGCGCACTCTACAGTTCCCTTGCGCAGCACGCGCTGGGAGTGCGCGTCCAGCAAGCGCAGAAACAACTTCGCCTGGGATCCAGTCAGCTCAAGCGAAGCGACCAGGACCAGATTCGCGCCCAGCGTGCTCTCGGTTTTCGCCGGTGAATCGATCGCTTCGCGGGGCCCAGGCCTGTCCTGGGGAGTGATGATCATCAGGTTTTTCACAAACGCCTCTGCGCGCGAAAGGCGCTGGCCGATGGAGTCCAGCACCGCGAACAGGAGCGCCGGGGGACGTTCCGCAGGCATCGGGATCAGAGCTACAAACCTCGTGGAGGGGAGCGGGTCCAAAACATTCAGGATTTGCGCCCAATCCAGCCACACCGCGAGTGCCCCGCCTGCGCCTGCGCCCGCTCCGAGTATCACCATCTTCCTGCGCGAGATGCGCGGCCCGATCGAGGAGCGGCTCTCTGCGCGCACTGCCGGCGCGGGCATCGCAAGCATCGCATCGGGGACCGTCCGGAATCGCTCCTCCACCGCGGGCTTGAGGCACCCCGCTACGAAACGTCTCCATGGTTCGGGAATATCGGCCGCATTGAACAGCATCTTCACGCTCTTCCCGCGCCGCATGGGAACACGCGGCGCGTGTCCCGTTAAAACCAGATGTGCGACTATTCCCAGCGCATACACGTCGCTGGCCCTCGACGGCGCGGCTCCATAGAAGAGCTCCGGCGCCATGAATCCGGGCGTTCCGGCAACTCCATCAACGGTAAGTGCCGTCTCCTCACCCAACGCCGCCCGCGCAAGGCCAAAGTCCGTTACCCAGGCAATCACGTCGGCGCCCGAGCCTTGCAGAATGATGTTTGCAGTCTTGATATCCCGATGCAGGATTCCTGCCTGATGGGCGGCGCTTATCCCCGCTGCTACCTGTCTCAAAATGGAGATCGCTTCATCGTCCGGCAAAGCGCCCACGCGCGAAAGCCGCGTTGCAAGACTCTCGCCCGCCAGGAGCTTCATCGTCAGGTAGGTTAGTTGCCCCTCCGGCCGCTTCCAGTGCCCAAGATCGTACATCGGACAAAGATTCGGGTGAACCACTTCACGAGCGCTCAGAACTTCCCGCTCGAATCGCTGACGCATCGTGGGATCGGCCGCATAGTGCGAAAGAATCGTCTTGAGCGCCACGTGAATGCCGCGCAGTTGCCGATCCTCAACCTCATAGACCTCTCCCATACCGCCGCGGGCAATGAATCGAACCACCGAGAAGCGGCCGTCAATCAGGTCGCCCGGCTTAAACTGCGAACCACCAGCTTGCGCTTCCAGGTCCTCCCTGGGCGAGCCCCGGGCGGGCCTCGCTGCAGCGGCCGGCGGTGACGTGCTGTCGGTGTTGGTGGGAAGGTTGTCCATCTCTCTCGAGCGAACCGGCCAGGCGCGAAATTCCGGGAGGAGTGGTTCAAACGAAGTCGAAGTTGGACTTAGGTGAGGAAGCGAGCCGGCTACGCCGTCACGATGAGTGTACCCCGGAACCCGTGAATTGCAAGGTTCTTTTGCCAAACACCTGGCTCGGATCCAGCGGCGGGCTAGAGCTTTGGTAGCGGGTCAACGGGCCTCCCATCGAATCGCTCAAGACATCTCGAGTGGATTCCAGAAACCCCCTAGTGACGGGCCGCGCTCGGAAACGGTTTCGAGCCATCGGCGACGATCACATCCATCGTTTCTTCTTGCCCATTACGCTCGTAGCCTATTTTGGCATCGGTTCCGGGCTTGGTCAGAAAAATCTGAACCACGAAATCGGCTGTGTTCTGGACGGGGCGACCGTTGATGGAAACAAGAATGTCGCCCTTCTTGAGGCCCGCCGCTGCCGCAGGACCGGTTGGAACGACATCGGCAATCAATGTTCCAGGCCTGGCGATATGAGCCTTTGCACCGGTCCCGCTCACCACATCCTGTAACTGGAGACCGATCACGCCGTATGGCTTGACGATGCATACCGACATCAAATCGGCATCGGTGCCGCTTTTCTGCTGAGACCATGTATTGCCGCCGTCCTCGGTATGCAGGACGGTGCCGCCATGGCCCACTGCCCAGCCGGCCTGAGGAGTGACAAAGTTGACTTCATCGAGATCTTCCCTGGTGCCGCTGGCTTGCGGTTCCCAATCGATGCCGCCGTCCGTGGTGTGAAGAATGACGCCGCCCCGGCCCACGACCCAACCGGTCTGCGGGTCAACAAACGCGACCGACATTGTATCTTCTCTCGTGCCGCTGACCTGAGATTTCCAGGTCGTGCCGGCGTCGTCGGTGTGCAGGATTATCCCCTTCCTGCCGACGGCCCAGCCTGAGGTTGCAGTGGGAAAGGCCATACCAATCAGGGCTCGGATGGTGGGGGTATTTTGGCGCTTCCAGGTGCTACCGCCGTCAACGGTATGCACAATTGCGCCATCGGCTCCCGATGCCCAGCCCGACTGGCTGTTGATGAAGGTCACGAAGGAAAGATAGTCTGGAGCTCCGCTAGTTTGCGGCTTCCATGTGTTTCCAGCGTCGACGGTGTGCAGGATTGTGCCGCCGTTTCCTGCGATCCAGCCATCGTTCGGCTCAACGAAGACCACCTCGCTGAGGTCCACGTCGGTTCCAGCGGTCTGCTGCTTCCACGAATCACCGCCGTCCTCAGTGTGGAAGATGGCTCCGCCGCTGCCCACTACCCATCCTGACAGCCGCGTTGGGAATGCAACCGAATAGAACGTGCCCTTGCTGGTGTTTTTGGTGGTCCATGTGCCGCCGCTGTCCTGAGTGGCAATCATTTTCGCTTGATCGCCCACCGACCAGACCGACCAGGGTCCGACGAGCGCAGGATTATTGTTCACAGTGGGAACCTGATGCCTGGAGGCCAGCCGGTTCTGATCCTGGGAATTAGAGACGCTGTATCTCCAATAGATGAATGACCCTGTCAGGAGGACTGCGCATATGCCGGCGGCGATCATCGCGGGCCGTTGCCATTTCGCTGCCTGAGTGGGTTGGCTTTGGCGAAGGGCGGTGCGCAGATCGAGAAACGCGCTGCGGAACCAGTCAATTGAAAGGATGAGCAGAGCAGCAAAGAAAACGGCAAAACTGATTGCGCCCCAGTCAGGCTTGACGGAGAATGCCTGGCAGGAATCGGTGAAGCGGTAGCTGATGAGAGTACCGGTGAGCCAGGATGGGGCGTCGCCATGCCATGCAGTGGCGCAACTCCTGAGAATGTAGAAGCCGGCAGCCGCGCCAACAAGGGCAATCAAGCCGCAAAGTGCCTTGGCAAATGCCAGAGCGCTTCGGGAGACGTACGCTATCCCTGGTAAAGCTACGGTGCTGCGCCGGACACGGAATTTATGCGGCCATAGCGCTCGCATTCCGAGCCGAATGATGAGATAGCCCAGAAGAATGATGACGGTGTGTTCGAGGATCCACCACGTCATTTCGAGCCAGGGATGATCGTGCACCACCAGCCATCCCTGGTCAATGTCTTCGGCCATCCAGTTGAGCCATTTTGGAACAGCGCCGTGGGTGAGGATTGGAGCGCCGTATTTGACCAGACCGAACAGTCCAATCAACCCCCAGACACCAATGACGGAGGTGCCGGTGCCCAGCAATATCCATCCCAAAACTCTGATTTTGAGCGGCTGAAGCGTGGGCAGGGCTTCAGTGACTTCGCTTGCAGTGTGGCGGCGATAACGCCTGAGCCGCTGCAGGCCGGATCGGAACCAGGCCAAACCGCCCGCGCCAACGAAGAGCGAAAGAACCGCAAAAAGAGGAAAAGTGATGTACTCGGCGGTCCCGGTGGCATTTCCGGAAACGACCGTAAACAGACACAAGAGGATGAACACTGCGGCCGCAAGACAAACGACGGAACCGGCCAGAACTGCGGCCCAGCTAACGACCATGGCCTGCACGCGGCGGCTGGCGAGCACAGGCTGCACCAAGGCGTCGTGGCTTAATTCGTAATAGGTGCTGTCTGACCTGCGATCGGTGCGGAGCAGGCGGCGCTCAACCAATTGACTCAAGGTCTCGCGGGGCAGTTTCAGCTGGCGAAGAAGCTCGCGCTCTTCTACGCTGAGCCTTCGACCTTCGGGGCTGATGAGATATTGCTCGCAGAGAACGCGGACCGCGCCGCGCAGGTACCTGACCGGAAGCGACTGAATGGCATCAGTGTAAAAATTCTCAAGCGTCTCGGCCAGAGCGGCATCGCCACCGAGATCTTTGAAGTCGATGACTACCTGGCCGCTCGACTGCTTCTGTTTGAAAGCGGCAATGCTCTCAATGCGCTGGCAAATCAACTGCAGGTGGAAGGGCTCGACATTCCGTCCGCCCGCGCCGCGTGCCGCCGGAGTGGACTTGGTGAGATAGGCGAGGACCGAGGTCACGACGTCGGGCTCAAGGCGAAACGCCCTCGTAGAAGCATCCTGGGCCTCGATTGCGGCCGGTCCGGTGATGGCCTTGGACGCCATCTCATAGGTGAGTGGCGCAAGGCGATAACGGTGATCCAGGATTTCCGGGATGTGATCCGAAGCTTCTTCGAGCAGCCCCAAGAAATCTTCACGCAGGGATAAAACCACGCGGATCGTGGGAGGGCCCTCGCTAGAGAGCGACTCACTCTTCGGCTGCGATGGCGGAGCGATGCCGCGAATCAGATAGCCCAGCTCGGAGAGGAACTCTTCCCTGGCCTCTTGCGATTGGAGAGTGAACAATTCTTCGAATTGATCGAGGATTAAAACCGGAGTGAGGAGAATATCGTTGCGCCAGAATTCGACGGTCTTGAAAAAACTCCAAAGCGAAGTGGTGTCGCCGGGGTTGTACTCGATCTGCTGCCGCTCGGCTTCGGCCTTTACTCCCTCGAAGACGGAATGCATCGGCCCGTTCTTGATGTCGTTGACGCGGACAAAGAGCGGAAGGCTGTTGCCTTCGCGCAGCCGAGGCGCTACGCCGGCGTTCAGCAACGAAGTCTTGCCCAGGCCGGACTTGGCATACACAATCACCAGGCGATTGGCGAGGATTTGATCGGTCAATGCGACAGAGGCCGGCTCACGCCCGAAAAATGTGCGGCGAGAAAATTCATCGTCGCGGAAAGGTTGAGCGCCGGGATATCGGTGGAGGGTTTCCATCAGGTCTCTCTATCGGTTGCGCCTTTGATATTCGCGCTTCAGCGTGGAAACAACCTTGGCGAAGTCTTCGTCGAAGTCGGTTTCGCGCAGTTCCATTTCATCGAATTTGCGGAGGGCGTCGACACGGTCCTCTTCGGCGATGGGCGCGGTCCGAACCGGAATCAGGAACGATCCGCGCACGCGGAGAGCGCGCTCGCACGCCAGAGCCACTTCCTTGTTTACATAGCTGTCGGTCTTGCGGCAAAATTCCGGCGAGTAAAGCACGAGCACGAAATCCGAGGCGTCCAAATCGTTCTCGATACGCTTGTTCCAGTCATCTCCACCCTGCAATGATTCCTGGTCGAGCCAAGGCTCGAAGTACGCCTTTTGCAGGGCGTCAAAAACCCTCGAGGCCAGAGCCGCGTCCTCCCTGGCATAACTGATAAACACACGTGGACGAGGACCCAACGGCATGGCTTGCCCCACAAACCCGCCTTCGGCCTCCAATCGATCGGAAAGCTTGGTAAGAAATGTCCCTACGTCCGCGTCTTCCAGTTCCACGCGCGTGCCGCGCTGATAAAAGAGGATCATTTCGTCGCGGTCCGACGGGATGAGGCCATCGAGAGGCTCAGCGGCGATGGCCGGGCCGCTGCGATTCAGCTCCAGTGCGCGCAGAAGAATCTTGAGGAGGATGCGAAGATCCCAGTGCCTGATTCCGAAACCGACGAACAAAAAGCTTTGGCCAACGCGCTTGAGAACACGCAACAAGCTGTTGGGCAACGGCGGCCGCTCAGAAACCACTCGAATGAGAAAGTCGAGAACGTCGTTTTCGCTGAGCACAAGGGAGGATGGTTCTTCCGCGCTGCCAAATAGATGGAAGACCACGGGCGAAGCCGGAGTGCCGGGCAGTACGAACTCAGGATTCTCCCGCTTGTCGCCCCGCAGATGATATCGGTGCACAATCGGCGTTTTGCCTGCCGCTCGAAGAGCCTGTTCCAACATCGCGTCCTGGCCGGTGGTCACGATGAGCGAAAACGGGAGCAACGCCAGCTGTTCATGGACCGAAGACGGACTGTACTGACGCGAAGTGAGAACCATCTCAGCGGTCGCGCGCAAGGTAGTTGGCCCGAATCCCTCGGTATCTTCGTACTGCTGAGCGAGCGCGGCCAGAGTGTCGCCGCTAGGCGATTCATCGTCCTCCTCGAGTTCGCGGGCGAGGCGGAGACGCAGTTCGTCAGGCAGGGTCGTTCCGGGCTGAGATCCGTTCGCGGAAGGCGCCGCCGTAACGGGAATCTCAGAGCCGAGCATGAGAATGCAGTTGCCATGCCGGAGAGAACCGACCAGATTATTCCAGTGCCGCTCTTTCACTCTTCCTCCACCGGGAACTCGGCAACTGCGATGCTGAATCCAGCTTCTCCGTCAGGCGCATGGCCAAATCTCGGGTGGCTGCACTTTTCGTAAGACGTTTAAAAGCGCTGCGGGGACGCTGGTTTCAACCGGGGATACCATTCTAACCCGCAGGAACAGGGGAAGCTAGTGGCTTCCAGCTTTCAGTATTCGGCTCTCAGTATTCAACTTTTCAGTGCCCGGTGGGCTGCGGTGGTGCTCCCGATTGGTCGCTCCAGGCTGCGGCAATCGATTGCAGCAGCCTGGAGCATTCAACTGCGAAGGATGAGCTTGCCCTGTCCCCGCCTCAGAAAGTCAGCTTGAGAGCCAGCTGAATCAGGCGAGGGTTGTTCACCGTGGAGTTCACGGCACCGAATCCCGGCGAGTTGATGTCGTTCACCGGCGCGCCAAACTGCGGATGGTTGAAGAGGTTGAAGAATTCGGCGCGGAAGTTAAGCCCCATTTCTTTCCCCGGAAATGCGAAGTCCTTGATTAACGAGGCGTCAGAGTTGACAAAATCGGGCCCCACAACGGGAACACGCGCGGCATCACCCAACTCTTCGCCGACGTTCACGCCGCCGACTATCAGGCCGGGCGCCGGGAAGCACGCTCCGTTGATCCACTGATGCTGACCGTGATTCGCGTTATAGGGATTGCAGCCGGGAAGCTGGTTGGGCCGATTCCAGTTGTTGTCGTCACCGCCGTTCTCGAACCCGAAGCCGCCGTTGACGCCGGATGTGTCATTGCTGTCGATCAACGGCACCGGAAACCCGGAAGAGGCTCTCTCAATCAAGGTCAACTGCCAGTTGCCAAGCAGAGAATCAGTCGTAGTATTCCAGCTGCTGCCGAACGTCCTGCCCCTGCCGAAAGGCAGATCGTAGATGACGCTGGCGGTGAAGCTTTGATCGAGATTGATCTGCGACAGAGACCAATCGAGTTTTTGCCAGTTGGGCAGCGGGAAATAGGGCGCGCTCGCCATGGATCCCAGTCCGTCGGGAAGTCCATTGTCGTACGTGCGCGAATAGGTATAGGCGACCAGAGCATAAAGGCCGTGCTTTGGAGTCTTCGTCTCGGCCTTCAGCTGCATGGAGTTGTAGTGCGTTTTCCCCGCGTCGCCCATGAGGAAGATCGCGTTGAAATTTGGCGGGTTGTAGGGATAAGAGTACGGAGAGCCGTCGGGCAGGCAGCCAATGGTGTAGTTGGCAATGGTTCCGCAGCCCGATGGACTGCTGGTGTTCAGGTCATTGCCATACTCGAGCAGATGCCCTCCCACCGATCCGGCGTAGCCCGCGGTGAGCACAACATCTCCGGGCAACTGGCGTTCGATGTTGACGTTATATTGGTGCACTCTGCCGGGCTGGAAATTCGTCGGCTGCCAATTGAACGACCCCTGGAAATCGTCGACGCCCTGCGGCGTGGGCAGCGACTGAAAGCCGCTCGATAGGCTGACCGGGCCGTCGAAGTTATCGGACTCACCGAGGTTTGGCGGATTCTGCCACAAGCCTTGCGCGCCCTGGTTCCACGCCGAATCGTGATAGATGCCAAAGCCGAGGCGAAGCACGGTCTTGTCGCTGTTCAACACTTTCCATGTCAAGCCGAGACGGGGCTCGTATGCGCCCCAGAACATGTTGATGCCGGCCGAACGGCTTACTCCGTTCTTGCCCGCGATCAAAAGCGTTTGTGTCGCGGGGATGTAGTCCGACATGCGGTTGTGAATCTCGGTCTCTGGAGTGGTCATGTCCCACGCCAGGCCGAGATTGAGGACCAGCGATGGGGTAACGCGCCAGTCGTCCTCTACGAAGGGCCGATAAATCTTCCAGCGACGGCCGGTGACTGCACCGTCGTATGTCTGGTCGTGAATCGCTCCTCCCGCCATACCCAGCAGCAAATCGGACTCGGGATTGCCACTGAAGAATCCTTCGTTGCCGATAAGCCAGAATCCGTCTTGAAAAGCCTCGGTGCCTACATTCATCTGGTTATCGCGAAGATCGATGCCGGTGCGAATCTCGTGATGGCCGCGGATCAGGTCCACGACATCTTTGAAGGAGAAGATGTTGGTTCCGCCCTGGAACGGGGAGTAGCCGCGATCACCGAGCGACCAATAGCCGCCAATGACCTCGGTGGAAACCAAACCCTGGCTGTATGAACCACCGGCGACAGGTGTACTGCCGGCCGAACAACCCAGATCTGCGCCGGGGATTCCCAGCTTGGCCGATGCGCAACTGAAATTATCCTGCGAGGCGATGTAGTCGAAGATGCGGTCGTAACCCACGCTGGCCTGGTTCAGCGTAGTGGGTGAAAATACGTGGGTTTCGCCGATGGCAATATTCCGGGCGTGATTGATGAGCGTCTCATTGCTGCCGAAAGGATTGCCCTCAGCGAGATAGGGGGCCGGCGCGCCGCCCGGATCGTAGGTAAATGCCTGGTCGTAGCTGAAACGGCCAAAGGCAGTGTCGCTCGACGTGATGGTTTGATCCAGGCGTACGTCGAATTTAGATTCGTCGAGGCTGCGCACTGGCTCGTTCACATAGTTGTACCCCTGATTGAAGCTGCCGACAGGAGCCTCCTTGGGGTTGGCTGGATTCACCGGCGGATACAGGTCCATGAGACCCTGGCCGATGCTGCTAATCAGGTTCGCGGGAATCTTGTTGCAAGGAACGCCCGGAGGCTGGCTTCCATCGGGATTGGCCGGAATGGGAGGACCACTTGCCGATCCCATGCACTGGAAGCTCGCGCCCGCCACATACGGGTTGTTGAGGATAATGCCTGAGACACTGTTTCCCCAGGGATCGGACGAAAAGTCACCGCCGATCATTTGCGTGGTAGGAATCAGGCCGGTGTAGACAATGCCCTGGCGCTGATACTTTTGCTCGCCATCGACGAAGAAGAAGGTTTTGTCTTTGCGAATGGGCCCGCCCACTGAACCGCCAAACTGGTTCAGATTGAACTTCGGTGTTGAGGTGGCAAAGTCGCTGCGCGCATTCAGGTCGGTGTTGCGAACAAATTCATAGAGCGAACCATGAAAGTCGTTCGTACCCGATTTCGTGGTAACCAGGACGGTTGGTCCGGCCCTGGTGCCGTATTCGGCGGAATAGCTGTAGGTCAAAACCTTGAATTCCTGAATGTCGTCAATCGATGAGAAGATCCCAATACCGCCCGCGGTCAGCTCGTTGTTGTCGACACCATCCAGCAGCCAGTCCGTGCTGTTGGGGCGCGAGCCTCCCACCGATAGAGAGAACGAACCGCGTGCGGCCACTTCGCTGTCGGCGCCGGAGGTAAAAAAGCTGCCGGGACTCGTCTCTGCGGTGGCGCCGGCGGTGAGCGTGGCGAGCTGCACAAAATCGCGCCCATTCAAGGGCAGCTGCGACACTTCCTGGGAAGTGATCACCTGGCCCAGCGACGGGTTGGTCGTCTCGACGGCAACCGCTTCGCCGGAGACGGTCACCGTCTCTACGTTGGCTTTGGGCCCCAGCGTAAAGTCGAGCTCACGAGATTCATCAACCTGGAGGCGCAGATCCTTCGACTCGGCAGTCTGAAAGCCGGGCGCATCCACTTTGATGTCGTAGGTTCCGACAGGAAGGAGCGGAATGAGATAGTGGCCAGCGTCATCGGACTTCGTGTCCCGCTCCAGGCCCGTGGCCTGCGACGTGACGGCGACGGTCGCTCCCGGAATCGCGGACCCGGATTTATCGTTGACATTGCCGTTGAAGCTTCCAGTGGCCTGGCCACGAAGCGAGGGAGAGAGCGCTATTCCGAGTGCGCAAAGAACCAAAATAAGGATTGTTTTCTTGAATTCTGTCCTGGCCGGAAAATTCACAAACCTGAAACAATTCAGGCGAAGTAAGGTTTTCATCTTAGAACCCCTTTCGTAGGTGGCCACGCACTGATCGCGCCTGATTGAAGGCGGACTCGTGAAAGAAACCAGCAGCTGGCTTTTTTGCTGCTTGAATAAAACGGTTTCCCGAGCCCCATTATGGGGACAATCATTCACAGACAGTGGATGGCGAGGCTTTTGTCTTCTCCCATAAAACTCGGAGGAACTGCATCGCTCCTTGCGAAAATCTTGCAATGAACTGCAGCGGGAGGACCTTAGATGTTTAGACTCTATGAACTTGCCCGCTAAAAGTCAACGAATGTTTTGGGCTGACTGATCCCGGCGGACTGGAATATTCCATTCCGCCGAACAACCGCGAGGAACCTTCACGCGCCCATCTATAATGAGCGATGGAAAGGCGCGGCTCGCCAGGGCGAGGGCGCAGAGGTCGAGCGAAGCAATGGGAGATTTGCAAGGAAGAATTGCGCTGGTGACGGGCGGAGCGCAGGGAATCGGACGCGCGATTGCGGAGGAGCTGGCCGCGGCCGGTGCGACTCTGGCGCTGGCGGATGTGAACGAGGCCAAGCTGGCCGAAACTGTGGACGAACTGAAGGCCAAGGGAATTGATGCCGCGGGGTTCACCGTAAACGTATCGAGTGAAGAATCGATTGAAGCTGGGGCCAAGGCCATCCTGGAGAAGTTTGGCAAGGTAGAGATCCTGGTGAACAACGCCGGAATCACACGCGACAATTTGATGCTGCGCATGAAGCGCGCGGACTGGGACTTGGTGCTGAGCATCAATTTGACAGGAGCTTTCCTGCTGACGCAGGCGCTGCTGAGCCCGATGCTGAAAAACCGCTGGGGACGAATCGTGGGGATTGCCAGCGTGGTGGGGCGCGCCGGACAGGCAGGGCAGGTGAACTATGCCGCGTCAAAGGCGGGGCTGATCGGATTTACGCGTTCGCTGGCGCGCGAAGTTGCGTCGCGCGGTATTACGGTCAATGCAGTAGCTCCGGGATTTATTGAGACGCCGATGACAGCGGTGCTCAGCGAGGAGCAGACGAAGGCTATGCTGGCGACCATTCCGCTGGGACGGAGGGGCACGCCGAAGGACGTGGCGCAGGCCGTGAAGTTCCTGGCCTCGGATGCGGCGTCGTACATTACCGGACACGTGATCGACGTGAACGGCGGGATGTACATGGGCGGGTGAAGAAACCGGGAATAGGGAATAGGAAAACAGAATGCCGGGAGCGGAAGTTTTCGCGACGTCGCGGAGTCCCTCGAAAGTAATCGAATCCAAAATAGCTTTGATCAAGTTGCCGCCGCAGCCGGCCGATAAACGGGCGGGAAGTGTCGCATGTCCGCACGCGTAGAAGCGCCGGAGCGGGTCGGCACGCCACAGCTCGCGGGCCGTTTCGTGCGCGGGCGATTCTGCGAGCTCGCGGCGCGAATGAACGGGCTCGACGGCACGGAACAATACTTGCTGGGAATGCTGAGTTTGCTGCCGGTGATGCTGCGGGCGCCGATGAAGGACCTGGCGCCGACGATGCCTTTGCGCAATGAAATTCAACGAGCGCTGATGGACGAAGAGACCTATGAGCGTTCCCTGCTCCGCTGGCTCGAGCATTATGAGCGCGCCGAATGGGCGGGATGCGGCGAGGTTGCAATGGCGCGCGCGCTCGATGAGGACGGATTTCTTGCGAGCTACCATGAGGCTGTGGCCTGGACCGACGCGGCTCTGTATTTTGCGTGGTCACGCCGAGCTCTACCGCATCAAAGCGGCCCCGCACTGCTCAAGCGCCGCGCGAGCAACACTTCTGGACCAAGCTGCGGCGGCGCCCAATCGAAAACCGTTATAAAATCCCTGCGAGTCTCCAACCAGCCGATCGGAGGGATCGAATGAGCGAAACCGGCTTCCCTGGCCCTTCACTTGGCGTCCCGACCGGAGCCGCGCCACGGCCCTCTACAACCTTCGGACAGATTCTGGATCGCGTGCTGCGACTGATGCGGGCCAACTGGCGGCTCTTTGTGTGGATCGGGCTGGTGCCAGGGGCTGGAGTCATTGCCTATTACGGCGTCATGATTGCGGCTTTCTTCCCGATCTTAAAAACGTTGTTGCTGCATCAGGGGCAAACGCTGGGTTTTTCACTGAAAGCTATGGCGGGTCCAGCTGCGGCCTACGTTCTCGGCATCGTGCTTATGGTTCTGGTGTTCTCGCTTTACGAGCCTGCGGCTGTTTATACCGCGCTCGAGCTGAACAATGGAAGACCCGTGACATTCGGCAAAGCATGGGGAGTGGCTTGGGGCAACGCCGGACGCTACGTCTGGCTGGCGATTCTGCGCGCGCTGATCGTGATGCTGCCGCTTGCGATCTTCGGCGGGTTGATTGTTGGAACGGTGGGGCTCTCGCTGGCGCGTGGGCGTGGCGGCATGGATCCATCAATGATGGCTGTGATTTTGCCGCTTTTTATGCTGCTCTACTTAGCATGGACGGTCTACACGGTTCTGGTCATGCTGCGGCTAGTGCTGGCGGTGCCGGCGTCCGTCGCGGAGAACGTGCGTGCCTGGCAGGCTTTACGACGGAGCAATCAACTGACCCGCGGCGCCAAGGGACGCATCTTTTTGCTGGGGTTGTTGATCTACGCCATTGCGTACGCCGCGTTTCTGGTGGCGGAGGCGATCATCTTCTTCCTGGGTGCGATGGTCGCGCTGGTGGGAATGGTGCTGCATTTGGCGATGGCTCCTTGGGGTTACGCCGGGATCGGCGTTGGAGCGTTGGTGTTCGCCTGCGCGTACCTATTTTGGATTGCGGCAGCCGCAGGCGCATTTTCGACGATGTTTGCGGTGGTCTATGACGATCAGCGAACGCGGCTTGAGGGTCTTGGGGCCTTGGAGCGTTCCAGAGCCCAAGTTGAAGCCGCGGATTTGTTGCCCGATGCGTGAATCCCCGCGCGCCCGCGGCTCATCTGAGAAAATAATGGAAGTGAAACGAGTGCAACAGTTTGCCGCGCGCGGACGAATGGTGCGGCTCTTGGCGATGCTTGCGGTCGGTGCGGCATGGACTGCGCCCGCACATGCGCAAAATCCAACCTCGGCCGAGAATCCCTTCTGGGGCAGCGTAACCGCGCAGCCGGTGACCGTCGAGCCACTGAAGCTGTCGATGGACGACGCCATCCAGCGCGGCCTGAAGAACAACCTCGGGCTCAAAGAGGTGGAGAACGGGGAGAAGACATACCACGCCGAAGTGAATGAGGCGATCCAGCTATTTCTGCCCACGATTACGTTGACCGGCGACACGGGCTTCTACATGCACGACCTGGCAGCGCTGGGATTCAGTCCCAAGGTGATTGGCGAATTCTCGACGCTGTTTCCAGGCGGCAAACCGCCGGCGGGACTGTCGTTGATTACCCGCGACACCCTGACTGAGGGGCAGATCCACTACAACGAGATCCTGTTTTCAGGGCCGGTGATCCAGGGATGGAAGGCGGCCAAAGCAGCAGAGCGCGCGGCGCACTTTGCCAAAATGACGGCGCGCGGCCAGGTGGTGCAGGATGTGGCCGAAGGCTACCTGAGAGCGATTGCGGACGAGAGCGAAGTGGAGAACGCAAAAGCGCTGGTCCAGCAGGCACAGGTGATCGCGGATCACGCCCATGAGGCGCACGAGGCCGGGACGGCGGCGAATCTTGACGAGTTGCGGGCGAAAGTACAGTTGCAGACGCAACAGCAAGCGTTGATCGCAACTGAGAATCAGCAGGCAAAGGATTTGATTTTGCTTAAACGGCAGATCGGCGTGTATCCCGCACAGGAGATTGTGCTGACCGATCCCGCTCCGTACAGCGAATTGGCCGAGCAGACGCCGGAAGAGGTGAGAGCAACGGCCTATCAGAACCGCCAGGATTACCAGAACCTGCAAAATCAAGTCGTAGGCTATCGCGCGCTGCACAATGTGTACCGCAGTGAGCGTTTGCCGACGCTGAGCTTCACCAGCTATTACGGAACAAGCACCGTGAATGGCGCAGGCACGCACGGCGACTTTATCGCCATGGGCGTGCTGAGTTTTCCCATTTTTCGTGAGGCTAAATTGCGCGGCGACGCGGACGCGTCAAAAGCACAGTTGGATTCAGTAAACGCGCAGCTGGACGATCTTCGCAGCCACATCGACGAACAGGTAAGGTCGGCGCTGCTGGACGTGAGCGCGAATCAGCAACTCGTCGATGTAGCACGGTCCAACGTCGACCTGGCCACGCGTGCACTGAGTGACGAGATCGACCGCGTGAACGCCGGCGTAGATGACACCCTGCCGCTGGTAACGGCGCAGGCCACTCTTGCCACCGCTGAAAACAACCTGGTAGAGAGCCTATACGCGTACAACGTGTCGAAGGTCGGGTTGGCGCGCGCGTCGGGCGTTCTCGAACAGCAGTACCGGTCGTATCTGGGGCAGTAGTCTTAAGCGTCGCAAAATCCACACAAAAACGTCCCTTCGAACCGTGTAACGTAGAAGCGGCAGGTGCACGGGCATGTCTCAGCCATTGAAGATCATTTATTACGTCGACCCGAATCCCGCAGCGCTGGCGAGGCGGGCGGCGGACTATTTTGTTGAGCAGGCGGTGCAGGCAGTAGCAGCGCGCGGCCGGGCGCGGATCGCAATCAGTGGCGGATCGACGCCCAAGGCAGCGTTTGCGACCCTCGCCGAAACCGGCGAGGAGTGGCGTGAGCGAATGCCGTGGGACAAGCTCGATTTATGGTGGGTTGACGAACGCTGCGTGGCACCCGATGACGCCGAGTCGAACTATCGTATGACGCGCGAAGCTCTGCTGGACCATGTGCCACTCAAACCGGATCAGATTCACCGCATGGAGGGTGAGCTCGAGCCCGATGACGCAGCGGCAAGATACGAGGCGGAATTGAGGAAGAGCTTCGGGCTAACCGGGGCCGAAACTCCGCGATTCGATCTGGTGCAACTGGGCATGGGGCCGGACGGGCATACCGCATCGCTGTTTCCCCACACCGATGCTCTTCGCGTGACCGATCGGCTGGTAACGGCCAATTATGTAGAGAAACTGGACATGTGGCGCGTGACTCTGACGCGGCCGGTGATCAACCACGCGAGGCACGTGTTTTTCCTCATCGCGGGCGCGGATAAGGCGATGATCGTGAACCAGGTATGGGAAGGAGCGCTGGATCCGGAGCGTCTGCCGAGCCAATTCATCGCGCCCGTAAACGGTATACTGACGTTGCTCCTTGATCAGGCCGCGGCCGCGCTTCTACCTGCGCCGGATGCCGAAGGCCACGGAGTAATCGAGAGGACTGAATGATTCTGGCAGGCGATGTAGGCGGCACCAAGGTTCACTTGGCGCTGTTCGATTTTACCGACGGAAATCTGAAGCACGCGCGCGATAAGCAGTTCCCGGCCAAGGAATATTCAGGCCTCGAAGAGATCGTGAAGGAGTTTGTGCTGACGGACAAGGTAACGTCAGCGTGTTTCGGCGTGCCGGGGCCGGTGCGTGAGGGACGTCTGCGGCTCACCAACCTGCCGTGGACACTCGACAGCCGCGAGCTGGCTAAGAATTTGAAGATCGACTATATCTTTCTCATCAACGACCTCCAAGCCAACGGGTACGGGATTGCAGAACTCGCGGCGGATCAGATTTACACGCTGAGCGATGGCGATTCACGCCAGGTGGGTAATCGCGCATTGATTTCAGCGGGAACTGGGCTTGGCGAGGCGTTCCTGGTATGGGATGGGCGCGACTATGTGCCCTATCCATCGGAAGGCGGGCACTCGGACTATGCGCCGCGCAATGAAGACGAGATTGACCTGCTCAGGTTTCTCCGCCAAAAGTACAACGGGCGAATCAGTTTTGAGCGCGTCGTCAGCGGCCAGGGAATCACCAATTGCTACGAGTTTCTGCGCGAAGTGCGCGGCATGGAAGAACCGGCGTGGCTGGCGGAGCAGATGACACAGGAAGATCCCAATGCCGCGATCACCGAGGCTGCGCTGAAGGCGAAGGCTGCGATTTGCGAGAAGGCTCTGGACATGTTTGTCTCTGCATATGGAGCCGAAGCCGGCAATCTGGCGTTGAAGGTTTTGTCGGTGGGCGGGCTCTATGTGGGCGGAGGCATCGCGCCGCGCATTCTCGAAAAGCTGAAGGACGGAACGTTTATGAAGGCCTTCACCGACAAAGGGCGGCTGAGTCAGTTGCTGGTGAACATGCCGGTGCGCGTGATTCTAGAGAGCCGCACTGCGCTGATGGGCGCGGCGGCTTACGCGGAAGCGCGCGCAGCGGAGCTAAGCGGGATTTCTCCGCGAGCCGCGAGCGTGAAGTTCTAAATACAGCTACTAGCCATTAGCTTCTAGCCTCCAGCTTTCAGCTTTCAGCTAAAGACCATTCACGATGAGGGCGCGGTGCAAGCCGCGTCCTTTTCTTTTGTCCGCATGGGCGCTAGCCGAGTGTAAAGATGACGTTGACCGTCGTCTCCACCTCGACTGGTTGCCCGTTTAAGAGAGGATCTCGGCGTATATTCTGAACGAGGAGCGACGGCCGAGAATAAAGCGCTTGGTGCGGAAAGCGGGAGCCCAGCGGCTTGGATCTGGGAACCCGGCGGTGAAGGCGAGGAACGATGATGCGCTGGCTTGGACGGTGGCTTCTGCGGGTGTTGATCGCGATCGCGGCAATCACTCTGGTCGCATTCGCCATCGACTGGACGGTCTATAAGCTGCGCCGCTCACCTCAATCGACCGTGACCGTCAATCAATTCCTTTCCGTTCCGCTGAAAGGCCAGAAAGTCGAGTACGACTATCTCGGCTCGGTCGACGTGTCCTGCTCGATTTCGCTCTTTCCGCAGGGAGGAAATGACCCCTGCTGGTATGTGAGGTGGCACAAGGACCAGTGGGACAACGCCGGGGCGCCGGCTTACTGATCGCGGTGGGGAGTAGGACCTCGGCGAGTGGGCGCCGAGCTTGACGCACGTGAACATGCGTTGGTGATGAGAGTCACCACCCGCGGATTCGTGTTGGGCCTAGGATTTGAAAACCGGTCTCATAAACCGTCATGGCCAACTCGCTGGAATCCTGGGACCCGCCTTGTTGTTGGGCCCCATATGTGCGCAGTATGCTGCAAAGGCAATCATGAGGCCGGTTGGAGGGTATTTCCTCAGATCGCCATGTATAACCGGACACAAAACGAAAATGGCAGTTTCAACTCGCGCTGCCTGGATTGCTTTTTGACCATTGCCTCGTGTGTGGAGACGGAAAAAGAGCTCGACGAGCGCGAGACGCATCACCTGTGCCCCGAAAAAGTATTGGCGCAATTGCTGGCCGAGGAAAAGGCTGCAGCGGCGCACTCGATGCGGAACTGATTCCAATGGGCCGGCTTCACTTGCCTTGCCGAAGCCGTGCAAACGCCTAAGCCTGAGCGAGTTCCCTGATCGAATTTTGCGAAACGGCAAAACAGGCGCATACTGCCTCAAGGCCATCTTTGAGCATCTGGCAGAATGATCGAGAATTTTCCATTTTTCAAGTTAACCGCACGCAGGTTGCGATTTTAGATTTCCTCACCAGAGCCGGCAATATCGGCGGCCGGGTCTTCCTTAAACTGAAAACGATTATGAAATTGCCGCGGCAATTTATCGCGGTGCACGTCTGATTAAGCACAGCAGTTTTTCCCCAAAAAGGACCGTACAGGAGGCCAAGAGTGCCTGCAGCTACTCAATCCCATACGCCCAGTCTTCCCCAGACGCTGGGCGAACTCCGTGCCAGCAAACAATTCTCTGAAGCGCAACTGAAGGCGCGCAGCGTGAAAGACGAAATGCGCTCGAACCTGATGGCGCGGCTAAAGGCACGAGAGGCCGTTTTTCCCGGCATCGTGGGCTACGAGGACACGGTGATTCCGCAGATTGTGAATGCCGTTCTGTCGAAGCAGAACTTTATTCTGCTGGGTCTGCGCGGCCAGGCGAAGAGCCGTATTCTGCGCGCACTCACGGCTCTGCTCGACGAGCGGATGGCCTATGTGGCGGGTTGCGAGATTCGCGACAACCCTTACCAGCCGTTGTGCCGAAGGTGCCGCGACCTGATTGCCGAACGCGGGGACTCGACGCCGATTGCGTGGCTGGGTCGCGATGAGCGCTACGTGGAAAAACTGGCCACGCCCGATGTGACAGTGGCGGATTTGATCGGCGACCTCGATCCCATCAAGGCAGCGCGCGGCGGCGAGGATCTTTCAAGCGAGCTGACCATGCACTACGGATTGCTGCCGCGCGCGAATCGCGGGCTGTTTGCCATCAACGAATTGCCTGACCTGGCCGGAAAGATCCAGGTGGCGCTGTTCAACATCATGCAGGAGGGCGACGTTCAGATTAAGGGGTACCCAGTGCGGTTGGCTCTGGACGTGGCGCTCGTGTTCAGCGCCAACCCTGAAGACTACACAGCGAGGGGCAAGATCATCACGCCGCTCAAAGACAGAATCGGATCGGAGATCCGGACGCACTATCCGGAGACGCTCGAAGAAGGCGTGGCGATTACGGCGCAGGAGGCGTGGGCGGAGCGCGGAGAAGGGGCGATAGAAATTCCGCAGTACTTGCGCGAGGTCGTGGAACAGGTGGCGTTCAGCGCGCGCGAGGACAAGAAGGTCGACAAGCGCAGCGGCGTAAGTCAGCGACTGCCTATTTCGACACTCGAGCTGGTGGTTTCTAACGCGGAGCGAAGGGCGCTGAAGACTGGCGACATACCCGTGCTGCCGCGGGTCAGCGACATCTACGCAGCCATGCCAGGGATCACGGGCAAGCTGGAGCTGGAGTACGAAGGCGAGATGAAGGGCGCCGATACCGTGGTGCGCGAGCTTATCCGTTCGGCCGTAGGCAAGGTCTACGACCGTTATTTTGAGGGCGTAGGCACGGAACAGATCGAGCAGTGGTTCAACCTGGGCGGAACCGTGAAGATGGACGAAGATCAACCCGCGGCCGCCGCGCTCAAGGAGCTGAAAGCAATTCAGGGATTGCTCGAAAAACTACCTCCGTTAGGCGTGAAGGCGACCGATCCCGCGCCCAAGGTCGTCGCGGCGGCGGAGTTCTTGTTGGAAGGACTGGTGGCGCACCGCAAGTTGAGCCGCAACGAAAAGCACGGCTTCGCTGCTGAAAAGAGTGCGCGGTTGCGCGACCGCGAGGAAGCGCCACCCGAGCGCAAGGATCTCGAAATGGAGTACGAAGATTGGCAACGGACGCGGCGATCGCGCAGGGGCGGGGGGCTTAATTAAAAGCAAGAAATAGGGAATATGGAGTGGGACTAAGGGACTGGGGGACTGGGGACTAAGGACCGAGACGACAGGAGCGGGATGAAGAGGGTTCGATACACGAAATACACGGGCGATCTGGCCTCGGAGATCGATCTAGAGAGCCTGCTGCAGGCTCTGTCTGATTACCTGCTCGACTCCGGCTATTACGATCCGTTCAATGGCTTTCAGGATCTCGACCATACCTTGGACGACCTGCGCGAAGCGCTGCGGCGAGTGCTTGAGTCGGGCGACTTTTTCGATGGTGAGACGCGCGAACTGCTCGACCGCATGATGGCGGCGGGCAGCCTGGATGAATTGATCGACAAGCTGATGGAGAGGATGGAGCGGGAGAATTACATCTCCGCGATGCCCCAGAATGGGCCCACGCGCATCGACGAAGCTAACGGGCAGGTGGGAAATGCCGATGGCCGGGATCGTGAGAACGTGCGCTTCGAAGTAACCGACAAGAGCCTTGACTTTCTCGGCTTCAAGACACTGCGCGATCTGATGGGATCGCTCGGCAAGTCAAGCTATGGGCGGCATGATACGCGGCACTGGGCAACAGGGATTGAGACAAGCGGCGGTTCGCGGCGATACGAATTTGGCGACACGCTAAACCTGGACACGACGGCCACGCTGAGCTCGGCAATTGCGCGCGAGGGACTCACTCTGCCGCTGAATCTCGAATACGACGATCTGCAGGTGCATCAGTGCGACTACCAGAGCTCGTGCGCGACGGTGGTCATGCTGGACTGTTCGCACTCCATGATTCTGTATGGCGAAGACCGGTTCACGCCGGCCAAGCGCGTGGCCATGGCACTTTCACACCTGATCCGGACGCAGTATCCAGGTGATTCCTTGTCGCTCGTACTGTTTCACGATTCAGCCGAAGAGATGCCGGTGTCGCAGCTGGCGCGGGTGAAGGTGGGACCGTGGCACACCAACACGCGCGAAGGACTGCGCGTGGCGCAGCGCGTGCTGGCCCGCCAGCGCAAAGACATGAAGCAGATTGTGATGATCACCGACGGAAAACCCTCGGCGCTCACCCTTCCAGACGGAAGAATCTACAAGAATGCCTACGGGCTTGATCCTCTCGTGGTGAGCGAAACGCTGGAAGAGGTGGCGCGCTGCAAGCGGTCAAGCGTAATGATCAACACGTTTATGCTTGCGCAGGATTACGGGCTGGTGCAATTCGTGCACAAAGTCTCGGAGATGTGCCGTGGCAAAGCGTACTTCACCACGCCGGCGACGCTGGGGCAGTACGTGATGATGGATTACATGCAGCGTAAGTCGAAGACCATCCACTGACCGACTATCAGGAAGTGATCCAAGTCGAACCGGGACCTGCATTTCCGTCTGTCCGGGGTTAATCGGCCTACTTTTTCCCGCTGGTTTCCAGGAAAACGAAAAGATTTCCGTCGGGATCCTTTGCGAAGACCAGACCACCGTCGCGCTGTGCGTTCACGCCCGCGTATTCCATCGCCTGGAAAGCCTTCTTGGCATCGGGCACGGCGAACAGGAACTCCGGCTGCGAGCCCGAGGTGGGCGCGCGCAGTTCCATATGCAGATCGGGCGCACCCGGGGCCGTGAGGCGCACGTTTCCGTTTGTGTCTTCCGTTTGGAAGCCGAGGTCCGAATAGAACTCCTTCATCGCGGCGCCATCTCTCACCGGCAAATCGATTCCCATCAACTCAGTGGATATGCGGCCCGCGCCGAGATGCTGACCGACATCGAGCGCGTGGCGCGATCCGGGCAGGTACTGCGTGAATTCGGTGACGCCATGTTCGGGATCGTTGATGGAAGAGATAAGATTTCCGGCGGCGCCTTTGCGCACAGGCGTGGGATTGAGGCCCTGCGTAGCGTAATAGTGCTGAAGCGTGTTTAGATCGCCCGCTTCGTAGCAGATGTTCATCCAGCCCAGAGGCTGCGAGCGATCGGTTTGGGGATACAGCTCGATGAACTCATGGTCGTTGATCTTGATAAAGGCTTCAGTGGTCTTGCCGTAAGTGAGGGTGAAGGCCTCTTCGTAGCCCAGCTTGCCGAAAAAGACGATTTCGCGGTCGAGGTCGCTGACGCGAAAAGCCACATGGGCAATCCCGATAATGCCCTGATTGGGTGGGGGCGGCTGCGCGAAAGAGGTTGCCGAGGAGGCAAGCGCCACGGCCAAAGATACCAACAAGCTAGATTTCAATGACTTTCTCAAAAAATCCTCCAGAGCCCATTGAGGGCAACAGGCAAGGCAGAGAAAAAAGTGGAACAACCCCTGGGGCTAGGCGTATTCCTGGCGATAAGGGGTAAAAACGTCTAGAACCTCGGACGGCTCGACTGCGGAGGCCTGGTGCTCGAAGCCTCCGTCGACGACGATAATGTCGCCGGAGCGCATCACCCAGCTTTTGCCCAGGGCATGAGACCGGCTATGACCGCGGACCACATAAACCATTTGATGATGAGAATGGCTGTGGCGCGCACCTTTCCAACCCTTTTCGAATGTGTGACGCACCAGCATCACGTGCGGGTTGTATGCGAGCACCTGGCGGATCATGCCGCGCTCGGGATCGGTCTTCTCGGTGGCCTCGGTCGCCGTATAGGTGACCGCGCTATCGCTCATCGAATCTCCTTCTTACAGACGGCCGCAACAGATAGGATCACCGGTTGAGCCAGCCCCCGTCCACCACCAGGATATGGCCGTGGACGTAATTGCTGGCTGGGGAGGCAAGAAACACCGCAGCGCCGGCCAGGTCTTGAGGCTTTCCCCAGCGGCCTGCGGGAATGCGCTCCAGGATCTGTCGGGCGCGCTCGGGATTGTTGCGCAGCGCCTCGGTATTGTCGGTGTCCATATAGCCGGGCGCGATGGCATTCACATTGATGCCCTTCGATGCCCACTCGTTTGCGAACGCTTTAGTCAGCTGACCGACGCCGCCTTTCGCGGCGGCGTAGGAAGGCACGAGAATTCCGCCTTGAAAGGTGAGTAGCGACGCGATGTTGATGATCTTGCCTGAGCCGCGCTTGAGCATGTGGCGGCCGGCGAGCTGCGTGAGGCGAAAAACGCTGGTGAGATCGACGTCGATGATCGCCTTCCAGTCTTCTTCGGAGTGCTCGGCCGCGGGCGAGCGACGAATGATGCCGGCGTTGTTAACCAAAATGTCGATGGTCCCGAAATGCTGGACGGTCTCGTCGACAAGACGCGCGCAGACGGCCGCGTCGCCTACGTCGCCAACGAGAGCAATGGAATCGACGCCAAGAGCACGCAGCTTTTGCTGTGTTTCTGTCGGAGCAGCGCTGGAGCCGTGCACGGCAACGTTCGCGCCCGCCTCGGCTAAGGCAACGGCAATGCCCAAACCCAATCCACGCGATGAACCCGTGACCAGGGCGGATTTTCCTTTGAGGCTAAACTGATCGAGGATGGTTTCGGTGCGTGTCAGAGCTTCAATCCTTTCCGGACTGCGCTAGGCGTTAGTTCCGGCTGCTTTTATTATCGGCGAGCCAAATGGGGAACGTTCGAATCAAACGCGCGAATCGGCGACCCGCAATGAATCGACGTCGAGCGAAAGCGGCTCGGGCCTGAAGCCGCGCTCGATGGCCATGAGGCCTGCGCGCAAAAAGCCCAAAGTGTGTGCCATTCCCGCGTGCCAAGGTGCGGAGCAGGTCATTTGCGGAGCATGGTCGGGAATGACGACGCCGTCGAAGCCGTTTTTGTGGAGGAGGTAGAGGATGCGGAGCATGTCGACCTGCCCATCGTCGATAAAGGTCTCGTGATAGCGCGGGGCCTTGCCTGCGACGTTGCGGAAGTGGACATAGGCGATGCGATGTTGGCTGCTATAGCGGTCGACGGTTTGGTAGATGTCGCCTTCGGTCATCTCGGCAAGCGTGCCCAGGCAAAACTCAAGCATGTTCGACGGGCTCGTTGAAATGTCGATGAGCCGCTGATACATGGCTTGCTGATAAACCAGCCGTGGCTGCTGGCGCATGGTGGGGGTGGGCGGATCGTCAGGGTGCGCGGCGAGGCGCACGCCGGCCTTCTCGGCAACGGGGAGCGCTTCCTCAAGAAACCGCTGGAGACGGCGCCACAGCTCATCATGGGTGATAGTGGGCAGGTTGCCCGCGGGCGCGTTGGGATCGACGATCATGTTCCAAACCTGGCCGTTGGGAACCGGTGTGTCGACCTGGCCATCCATGCCGACTGACTCCGCGCCTCCGCGAGCGAATGGTCCACTCGTGCGGCCCGCAACTCCGGCGATGGAGAAGTTGTAACCGAAGATCGGAATGCCAGCCTCACCAACGGCACGCAGAATGGCGTGAACGTTCTGCATGTGCTGGGCGCGCTTAGGGCCATCGAGAAGAATGTCGTACCAGTGAGCTGGGTCGAAGTTTTCGATGCCGGCAAGCGTGAGCCCCGCCGCCTCGACTTGCTTGCGGAGTTGAATGAGTTCGGCCGCTGTCCAGAGGCGGTTGGGATCGCCAGCCATGCCCCACGGCTGATCCTTGCCGCCGGTGGGCTGATTGTTCGATGGGTTTGCAGTCCCCTGCCGGAAGTAGTCGACCAGATGGACGATGACGTGGGTGCAGCCTGCCTGCACGGCAAATGCGTAGTACTCGTCGTTCAGCATGTGCCGGTAAAGTCCCAGGCCGAGCTTCATAAATACCCCCGAGCCAGTGTAGTTCAGGGCGCAAAAATTCGAGGCGAAAGACCAGCGAACATTATGGTTTGATTACTTGTCAAATGATAAAAAGTTCGTGTATTGTCAAATACCTGCCGCCGGCCTCCCTCGCCGGTGCACCCAGACGGAGCTTCCCTGTTTCCGGGCCGGATGGGCACGGTGGATGCGCCAACCGCGCATCGCGCATCGTATAAGTCGTAACGGCGGCGAAGACCACGATATTCCACCTGCAATCCTGCTTCCCCAGTAGGCGAGTGGACGCAATCGTGGAGGGAGGGTTTTGTGATCGAAGTGCAAGAACGATTCCTATCGCCGTCATCGGCGATCAGGCAGCCTATCCATTTGCTGGGCCGGCAGCCGATGCTGCTGCGCAACAATCGCGTCCTGATTTTCCTCACCTTTCTGGGCAGCTTTGCCGCGCTTGGAGTATCGCTCGGCATGGCCTTCGTCGCCTTGACTTACTTTTTCCCGGTTGGCGCGCTCAACATGGACAGAACTGCCGCCGGCGCCCTGTGGGGTTTCGGGGCGTGGCTGATGGCGATGACGCAGGTTTTCCTCTGGAGACAAGGGAACCTGATTTCCCGTTGCTCGGTTTTGCTTGACGCCCGCGGAGCGCACTTCAGGCTGGGCAAGACCGCCAGCGATCAAGAAGTCTTTATGCCGTGGAATGGGATCGAAGCCGTCCAATACAAGCGGCTAGAGAACACGCAGAAGTTTACGATTCTCGGCAAGGACTCCAGCATCGTGACCTTCACGTCGTACAGCTTCTACAGACCCAAACGCGTGGCGCGGATCATCGCGGAACATGCGGGACTGCCGCTCGTCAGGGGCTGAAGAGTTCGCGCCAAGACTTTCAACTCTGGCCGATGCTCACGAGAAACTCCCCCAGGGGATAAATGGATGGGTTGAAACCCATCCCCGCCAGCCCGCTCTCATTTTGCGGCGGGTGCGGCAGTCGGGGATAAATCCCGGACCTACCAGTCGTGCCCTGATACAGAGCTTTCCGGAAAAATGCCCGTAAATTGAAAACGCCAGAGACCGAAGTCTCTGGCGTCTCAATCTTGATGGTCGCGTAGTACAACCAGTTGTCGCGTCCCTCGGCTACCCCAGTGGCGAACCTGCAGCTTTCGCTGCCGCTCCCTCCTCTGGCTGCGCTGGTGCGGTTCTTTCAGCTTGCGCCTACTCGCCCGCTCTCCGGCTCGACCGTTGGCCGACTTCCCCGGCTCGGATCGGCGTTTTCCCGCCTGGCTCGATTGGTGGCAAGCAATCGGCTTTCACCGTCTGCTACGCACTTCCTACCGACTGGCTGCCGGCCTTCCAACTTGCGTTGGCGCCCTGCCTCCAGCTAGGCCTGCGATTACTCCCGACTCACATCTGGCGTCGTCCTTCAGCTCGGCTGGCTCGAACAACCTCCGGCTTTCGCCGTCTGCTGTTGCAGCTTCCGGCTTGCGCCTTCTGCTGCTGCAACCTGCGGGCTTGCGCTCGCTGTTGCCCCCTTTTGCCAAACCGGTGGTGATCCTCCGACTCGCATCGGCTGTTTCACCCTCCGGCTTTACCGGTTTCGATTCGCCCGGCTTGCGCCTGACGCTTCATACCTCCGGCTGGGCCTTTGTTACGCCCCTAGCTTCTACCGAACCTTGCATCGCCGGCTGAGCCGTCGATGAGTATTCCGTTTCCGCCGGTTCGCGTATCTTCCGGATCTGTCAGCTAAACAACTTTCGGCTTGCGCCGACTTTTGCATCTTCTGACGCGGCCAGCGATCCCTCTTCGGCTTTCGCCTCAGGTTTCACCCTCTGGCTGGGCTGGCGGCGATTTTCCGACTCTCATCGGCTTTTCGTTCCGCCTACCGTTCCGGCGACCAACTCCCGATGCCCTACAAGGCTCATCAGTTGAATGACAGTACGTCCGTTGAATCTGTGGATGCAAGTGCAAAAGTCAAGTAAATATGTGGATTTCACCATGGTTGGTGCAGAGTGAAGGCTTTCGAAATTCGGGCCCGTGTTTTCGACAGCATATGCACAGGAGGGTTCGCAGGATGGACGCGATTTGCGGTGATTTTTGTGGCCGGGGCTGAGGGAGCGAGAGAACAAGGGACCGGAATTTGGTCGTCTCCATTCAGCGCGAACGGATTGGCCCGGACTGTGAATCAGATGGTACATATTCCGCCCCCCAGGGGGGAGTACCCCCATGTTTCAGTGCAAGATATTGGATCGAAAAGGCCTGCGCGGATTGACCATGGCAAGATTCCTGTTTTCAGTCGTGTACGGGCAAGAATTTCTAAACAAACGGGTTACGATGGCATTTTCCGGCTTTTGTGGGCCGTTTTCCGGGCCAACTGTTAAAGATTTGGTAGCTTTCGCTTCGCCGCTCCTCCGTTCGTCAAGCTGCTGCCCGCAGTTTTGCGGACTTCCCGTTCTGGTGTTGCCGGACCCATCCGAGCACTGCTCACCGAGCGCGATTCACTGAGCAGAGTATGCGCCGGAGGGAGGAAATGATCGGCAAACTTGACGAAATTATTTGGTGAGTGGATTGAAAGGGTTGCGAAGAAAATTGACGGGGCGGGACTTGACGGAGAGGCAGGGACCAAGGGAACAAGGGACCGAGGGGGAGACCCCACCCTACAGAGACAATTGGGGCACCCCGATCGAGTTCTAAGATAAAGAAACGCCTCCAAGTGGGAATTTCCGGTTACGTATTCTGGAGCGAATCGAAGGCAGGAGGAACGGCCCATGAGATGGCCTACAATCCGCGGGCCTCTTCTTGTCGCAGCGGTCGCCGTGGCCTTTTGCGCCGCAGCAACGCAGTCGGCGCCTCAGGCGCCGGAGGCGGGGCAATCCCTGCCTCCGGAAGGTACGGTGCGCGGAGTGGTTGTGAACACAGCCAACGGGAAGCCGGTTTCGCAAGCGCTCGTGACCCTCATGGACTCAAGTGGTCAGAGCTCAGAGCTCACGGACGAAGGTGGGAAATTCGCGTTTATGAAGGTGAGTGGATCCGCCTCCCTTTTTGCCAAGAAGCAAGGGCTTCTCTGCGCTTTGAGCGAGAGCCGGGAAAAGAAGTGCATTCAACAGATCGACATCCTCGATCCCGAAACACGGGTGACGCTGGAGCTTATGCCTGACGCCGTGATCGTGGGGCACATTCGCAGCCAGAGGGGAGTGCCGATCAAACAACTTGGCGTGACTCTAATGCCGATACAAGATGCGCAAGGTGCTCAGTTGAATGCGCAGGGGCTCTCCTACGTGACGACGGATGAAGAAGGAGCCTTCAAGTTCGCGAATTTGCAACCGGGCTCGTATCTGCTGAGAACGTCAAACGCGGTTGACCCGGACGAAGCGCATCCCGAACCAAACACAATCGATGAAAACGTCGACCATGGATATGTGGCCACTTATTATCCGGATGCCCTGGATCGTGCAAACGCGAAGGCGATCGTGGTTGCCTCGGGCAAATCCGCGACCGTTGACTTGACGTTGCAGAATGAGAAATTCCAGCCTGTCAGCGTGCCGTATGCGTCGGATAAGGTAGCTGCTACGGCAAGCATCGGATGGGGCCTCGACTGCGGGGGACGAGACGATCAGCTCTATCCGGTGTGGGACAAGGAGCACCATCTGTTCCACTTCTTTGCGCCGAACGGCTCGTGCAAGTTCGAGATCACCGCATGGCCGCCAAGCGACGCGAACGCCGGGAGGCCAGTGCCCTGGAGGGGATCGGCAGAGTTTACGGTGGCGGGCACGCCGGTCATTGTCCCAGAGGTTCAACTCATGCAGCCGGTTACCATCCCAGTCCTTGTAAAGACCGAATTTACCGAGCAAGAACGGTTGAAGGCGGCGGTGGGTCCGCTCGATGCGTACTACCCGCCGGCAGTGACTTTCGACCTCCGAGGACCAGATAGTTTCAGCTACCCTGTTGGCTGGAACGCAGGGCAGCCGTCGAAAGATATCGCGTTTAAGGATTTGCAGGCTGGCAAATACAGCCTCGGCACCTACGGGAACGATGGCGTGTATGCTGCGTCGCTCACGTGTGGCGACGCGAATTTGCTGAGTGAGCCGCTCATGATCGAGCCGGGCAGGCCGCCCTGCTCAATCGACGCCGTTCTCAGGGACGACTCGGCGACCGTTGACGTACGGATAAGCGCGGATGGCGCAAAAGCGATGGCAGCGAGTGGCGTAGAGGCGACGTCACTGCTTCTTATCCCACTCGACAACGCTTTCGCGCCGGCGAAGGGCGAGCTCTTTTTCAAATCCGACGATCCGCGGACATTGAAAGGCCTCGCGCCGGGGAGGTATCTAGCCGTCCTGTCGACCGGTCACTCCATCAGCAACTACCGTGACCCCAACGAGCTGAAGAAACTCATGGCGCTCGGCAAGGTGATCACCCTTCATGCGGAAGAGCGTCTGAGTGTGCTGCTGGATTGGGTGCCGGGAGGGTAGTGCGCTGGCTTATTACGACGCGTTTTGAAGGCGCGGTTGATGCCGCGGAGGGCCCGGAATTCCCCTGACCCCCGGATTGCGCTATCCCCGGTCCCCAAGTGCAAGGGACCGGGTGCACCCACTTCTGTTGTGAGCTAACGGTGGGAACGCAACCGCAGCCTGTTAAGCCCGTACCCGTCAAACTGACCCACCAGTATCGCTCGGGATTTCTTGACACTTGCGCGTTCGTACACTACGGTCAATTACATTCCACCCCGGCCCCCCAAACCTTCAGGAGATAAACACTCATGGTTCAATCCGCGAAGTTTCTGTGCGCGTTCCTGTTTTTGGGGAGCGTGGCCGCAGCGCAAACCCAGGGCAGCGCACCTGCCGCCGAAACACAGTTCACTATTGCCGCCGGAAAGTACTCCATGGCCACATACACAATCGTGCCCGGAGTCGCGAATGTCCGGCTCACCGGCTCTTTCAAGGCCACCGGCGGCACGGCCAGCGACATTATTGTGATTGTGATGAACGACGCGCAATTTGCAAAGTGGCAAAAGGGAACGCCCTGCGTTGGCCCCGGAAACCGGTGCACGCCGGAGAACGGCGGCGCGCTCTATAACAGCGGACCGGTGACCGAGGGAACAGTCAACCTGGCCTTGCCAAATGGCGCGGCGACGTATCACCTGGTCTTTAATAACCAGGTGTACACATACGCCAAGACCATACAAGATAACCTCACGTGGTCGTGGGGCGGCCAGAGTCAAGGCGGCTGGCAGGGCACTGCCCACTAAGCAGGTTCCGATGCTGATGTGAAGCGAGCGGATGACGCTGGCTACGCAGGGACGACGCCCTTGGCGAGCATCGCCTTGATACCCCGCAGCGCCTGCCTCGTCC
>CAWHEK010000020.1:0-25170 GCA_963828325.1 uncultured Acidobacteriaceae bacterium | reverse complement strand
GGAGCCAGAATCAATTTCAAGGATATTCAAGAGCTTCCAGAAAACCAAAGTAACCGCATAGTTTCCAACGGGTTACGTCTCACTTGTTTATCCTGGGACGTCCGGCGGCTTCCTCGCAAAGCCAGCGCCGGGACGGGCATTTAATAGGGCAACTCAAAAATGCGCAATTACAGTTGCCCCAAAATCGACCTACCCAGGTTGATCGACCCATGTTCCTACCCACAGAGGATTCGCTTGCACCCATAGCTAGATGTGGGTATCTCGCACCTCAATGTCATGTCATTCGATCAAAGCTCCGCGACAAGCCCATAGCATGCGCGGGGCCTTATCGCGGTTTACGAGATGATCAGCGGATGGGTTCGGTGTTACGCATGATAATCTCCCATTTCATTTACTACTGGAGTCTCAAGCCCGCAACAGGTCTCTGGCACTTGTCCGAGCAGCCGACTTTTCGTCCAAGTGGAAAATCACCCACCGGAAATCAGTAAACACTTGGGCGTTTTCGAGGAGTGATCCCGACGACAACGCGTAACCGGCTGTCAATGAGTGCGTTGGCCTGAAGTCGACAATCTACATCAGGAGTTTATGCTTTGGCAGCTGGGAACTATTCACAGCTGTTTCGTGTCGTACGCATCCAGCGCAACCAAAGGCGTTTTAAGCCCGCTCCCACACCAATTCATCCGTCGTGCCCGGCACCGCACGCGTCAGCACCAGCCGCGCTCCGTCCCAGCGGAACCGCCTCTTCAGCGACTTCCCTACCCAGCTCGGCACCAGGCTCGCCTCGACGTGGTGGGTCACTGTCTGTGACGCGTCATCCACCTCGTAGCTACCGAAATATGCCACAAAGCCCGTCACCGCTTCCCGTATTTCTTCAACGCTCGCCGCATCCAACTCCAGCCCCGGAGCCACTGTCGATCGCCGTCCCGAACGCATCAGCAGCGCAAACATCCGGCCTTCCTTGTCGTACTCAATGCGCCCTACTGGTTTCTCGCCAAACGGATATTCCTTGTGTCCATCGGCGAACGTCCGCACAGAGCTTTGCAGAGTCCAAGCGCCAATCAGGCTGCGGCGCACACCCAGCTGAGCTAACGCAATGTTCCCCGCCGACAGCCCCTTCAAACCGACAAGCTCTTTCCGATTCATTGCCGCATCGCCTCCGCGCACGTTCACGTGTGCCAGTGTATAGGCTTCGCAGGCATATCCCGCAGTTACTGTCGAATCAGCGACCGGCGCGTGGCGTTGTTTTGGGCAAATTCGATGAGGGGATGGTGGGCGCAACGGCGTTTTTCAGGACTGATCCTGCCGTGGATGTGAAAGGCGACGCTTACGAGGGTCTGCTGGAAAAGAACGCCGCAGACGTGAAGGGCGGCGCCGACCAGTACTTTACGCCACGCGCGCAGACCGCCGCCAGCATGAACATTCCCCATCTCGCGCCACATGATCTCCGGAGATCATGCGCGCGCCTCTGCCATGATTCCGGAGGCGAGCTCGAGCAGATTCAGTTCACCTCCGGCCTGATGGCAATGACGGGCCCAGCAATTTCCCCCACATCATCAGAAGAGATGTGTGAGAGCAAAATTGACCAGAATTTCCCGGAAAGAAGAATGATCGTGATGACAGGAGAGATCATCCATGCCGGAACAAGTTCAGAATCAGGAATCGACAAAATTGGCGGAAGAAACACCCCCGGAAGTTGCGGCAGACAACCGGATTGAACGCGTGGCTGAAAAAGAAGCGGAGAAATCCGCCAAAACTGTCCAGCATTACGACGAGGAGCACCCCATCTTTTCAAAGTAATCGGCCGACCTGGGCCATTCACTTCTAATCGACGATGCATAACCTACCCACCCACTCATGGGCGGCCCGGAACCTTTGGCGCCGGCGCAGGAGCTGAGCTTGTTACGTATGCAACCGTAACATCGAGCCTCGCTTTCAGTGGATCCTTTCCGGCCACTGGACCGTTTTCAGTGAAATCCATCAGCATGTCGGTTGCGGGCGAGTACCGAGGCCAGGCCGGCGTGTTGCCCGTGCTGGGATCACCGGTCTTGGCGAATGATACCCAGTAATTCAACATGGCCTGCGCGATCTTTTCATCATCGGGCGCGAGTTGGCTTCCATACTTCGCCTGGACGGTATCGAAGACAAAAGGTATCTCGGTGGCGTGGGGCGCGCCCGGCCATTTGCTGCGCATGGACTTTGCGACGTATGAAAACCTGTATTCGTAGGCGGGGATACCTTCCGAAGCAAATACGCTCGCAACGAAACGAGCAGGCTCAACCATGAACCGATCCATGTAGACTTGATACCGCACGGCGCGCAGGTCGCCGTTTCCTGTCGGATCGTAGGCGGCGATCGCTTTCTCGCGATCAGCACCGAATGGCGCGAACAGCTCTTCCTTATCGCGCGCAAATCCGAAGCCGATATCCAAGCTGTTGGTCCCGATCATCAGCGGGACATGCCAACCGGCGCCGGACAGATAAGCGGATTGCGGATCGGAAAGAACTACGCGGCCGTCGATAAAGGGTCCTGCATATCCGGGTTGATTCGAGGTTGCCATATTGAGATTGCCCAGCACCTTTTCGGCAGAGAGATGCCGCAACTTGTTCAAGGCGTCCCTATCGGTTCCATCCACCCCTACGCTGCGTGCGAACTCGATGCCGACCGATTCAGCTGAGGCAGGTCCGTTGGGCAGGGCAGTGTTGAGGTAACGCTCTCCGCCAAGGTTGGTGCGGCCGCCGCCCGACTCAATGATCGCTTTCGAGAACAATCCTTGCGACAGAGGCGAGGTGAGCAACATACTTACCGAGAATCCGCCTGCAGACTCGCCAAACACGGTCACGTTGGCGGGATCGCCGCCGAACGAGCTAATGTTCTCTTGAACCCACTTCAACGCGGCGATCTGGTCCATGAAGCCGTAGTTGCCGACCATCCCGTCGGCGTTCTCCTTTGTGAGCTCAGGAAAAGCGAAGAAGCCGAAGCGGCCCAGGCGATAATTCGCGCTGACAAAAACCACGCCCTTTTCGGCGAATTTGCTGCCGTCATAAACCGCGGGGGAGCTGCCTCCATTGACGAAGCCGCCACCGTAGATCCAGAACATGACCGGCAGTTTCGCGTCTGCCTTGGTGCCGGCGGGACGCCACACGTTGAGATAAAGGCAATCTTCTGCGGGCCTGGTGCCGAGCGGAGCAGCGTCGCTGGGGAATGGCACCTGCATGCAATCGGCGGAGTAGGCGTCGGCCCGCCGCACATCGGACCACGGCTGCACAGGCTGCGGAGCGCGCCAGCGAAGTTCGCCGACGGGAGGCGCAGCGAACGGGACACCCTTGAAAGATTCAACCGGCCCCTGCGTAACGCCCTGCAACTTGCCAGAATCGGTGCCGACTACGCCGGCCTGCGAAAGCAACTGGGGCACAGCCAGTACTGCGAATGCCGCCACGGCGATCTTCTTCAAACCATCCATTTACCGCCTCCGGAACGTGTTACCTGCTGCGATGCACGCGACTATAACAGCGTCCGGAAGCATGAGTACAATTCATTGATTCGAACGAAGTAATCGGATTTGCCGATTACCTGTTTTTCACTTTCTTCTGGCCTGTGCGGAAGCCGCGCTGCGGCCTTTACCCTTTCCGACATGGAGTTTGTGCAGGAGATGGCGCACCAGGCTCTCGGAGGCAGGCGATAAAGTGGCATCTCTTCTCTGAAGCAACTCAATCTGGCGGTTCGAAAAGCGGTTACTGAGTGCAGCTACCGTGAAGTCCGAAGTGTCAGCGCCGGCTGCGGTCTCGGGCAGAATGGCTATCCCCAGATTGGCGCGAACAAAGGCCAGGGCAGTTGGCATGAAATTTGTCTCGTAGCGAATGTCGAGGAGCAACCGCTCGCGGTGCGCGATGGCCTCAACTGCCTCTCTCACGCTGCTCGCACGCCCTGGCAAGATCAATCCGTGAGCTGAAGCCTCGTGAAGTGTAATGGTGCGCTTCTCCGATAACAGATGACCGGGTGGAGCAAAGACAACCAGGCGATCCTGAAACAGGGGAGTCGCGCGGAGCTCCGCATCGCGCCCATGAAGGGTCCCGATTCCGAAATCGACCTCTCGCTTGAGCACAGCTTCACGCACGCGTTCCGCGACTACGTCGGAGATTTGCACGCGGATGCCAGGATGACTATCGAGGAAGCTTCGCACCAATTCCGGAAGCGGCCCCGCGCACACGGTTGGAAGAGCGGCGATCGATACAAAGCCGGTTGAGGCGGAACTCAGGTCGCGTGCATGTTCAACGATGGTCTGCGCATCATTGAATAATCGTTGGAGCGGGCCGAACACGTCCTTACCAGCGGCGGTGAGAGTCACTCCGCGCTTGTTTCTGTCGAAAAGACGGACGCCCAGGTTCTCCTCGAGTTGTTGCACCTGGACGGTCAACGCTGACTGAGAAACATGCAGATCGTTGGCAGCGCGTGTGAAGTTGCGCGTCTCTGCAATCTTGAGAAAAGCACGAATGTGACGCAGCTCGTGAATCATCGGAAATCGAGATTATAGGCTTCTGATTTATGCAATGTACATATCGATAAGCAGCTCTCTATACTCGCACTATTCACGAAAGGGCTGCACGACCGGTCGCTGAGCATGCTTGCCATCTGGGGTCTGATCACTATTCTCGGCATGATCGTGGCGATCGCCAGTCGCCGCGTGTCGCCTTTGATTGCCCTTTTCCTTTTCCCGGTAACCGCCTGCCTGGCTGCCGGCTTCGGATTGAAGACCGCACAATTTGGGCTCTCAGGCCTGATTTCGATCGCACCTGTTGTGGCGATGTTTCTGTTTGCGATCCTCTTCTTCGGTGTTTTGACCGATGCGGGCACGATTGAGCCGTTCGTGAAAATGCTGCTCCGCGGCATCGGCAAAAATCCGATGCTCATCGTTCCGGGAACTGCTCTGCTTGCGCTGCTACTACACCTCGATGGCTCCGGCGCAGTCGTATTTCTGGTCGCGATTCCCACACTGCTGCCGCTGTATCAAGAACTCGGAATGGATCGCAAGATCTTGGCATGCGCGGTATCTCTGGCGGCAGGCGTGAACTTTCTGCCATGGACGGGACCCACAATTCGCGCTGCCAGCGCACTCCACACCACTCCCATAGCGTTGTTCAAGCCTCTGATCCCTGTTCAGATCGTGGGGCTGGTCTATGTTTTCGCGGTTGCCACGTATCTCGGGCGCAGAGAGAGCAGGCGCATTGGGCAGACGAATTCACAGTTCCTGCCGAAGAGCGCGATTGTGGCGATCGCTTTTTCAGGTTCGCGTGTTCGCTTCGCCTGCAATTTGATTCTCGCCCTAGCAGTGCTCGGCCTGGTGATCAGCGGCAGGGTTGAGCCGGCAATCGCGTTTATGCTGGGCGCGACGCTGGCCTTGCTGCTCAACTTCGGAACAATGCGCGAACAGGGCGCGGCGATTGACCGTCACGCAAAAGCGGCCTTGTCCATGTGTGCCATTCTGTGCTCGGCCGGCGTGTTCACGGGAATACTGAAAGGCAGCGGCATGCTCGCCGCCATGGCGCAGGCGTCAATCGCACACATACCGCCAGGGTTCGCGCCGCACATTCCCGTGGCGCTCGGGCTGGTCGCCATGCCGTTAAGTCTTCTGTTCGACCCTGACTCTTTTTATTTCGGAATTCTCCCTGTACTCGCCGCCGCCGTTCAGGGCTTTGGACTGCCTGCGGCGAGCGTCGCGGAAGCCGCGCTGCTGGGGCAGATGACCACTGGTTTCCCGATCAGTCCACTGACGCCGGCTACGTTTCTTGTAACCGGACTAAGTGACATCGAATTGAGCACGCATCAACGTTTTTCTGGCCCGTTTCTGCTGGGAGCGTCCGTTGTGATGACGATAGCGGCCGTCCTGTTTCATGTCATCCCCCTGTGAGGACGCGATATTTAGGAGATCGCAGATGAAGAAGATCAGAATCGGCGCGGGAGCGGGTTTCTCCGGAGATCGGATCGAGCCCGCGGTGGAACTCGCCGAAATGGGACATCTCGACTTCCTTGTCTTCGAGTGCCTGGCCGAGCGAACGATCGCGTTGAGTCAACTGCGCAAGCGCGAAGATCCCAACTCCGGATACGATCTGCTTTTTGGTGAACGCATGCGCGCTGTTTTGCCGGCATGCGCCCGCAACGGGGTGCGTGTGATCAGCAACATGGGTGCAGCGAACCCGCGCGCGGCCGCCCGAGAGACAATCGAGATCGCTCGAAGCCTTGGACTGCACGCATTACGTGTCGCATGTATCGAGGGAGATGACGTTCTGCATTTCAAAGATGCTTTCAGGCCCTTCGACGATCAACCGCTTCCCGATGACGCGACGATCCTCTCGGCGAATGCATATCTCGGCGCTGACGCCGTGGCGGAGGTGCTGGATCGCGGCGCGGATGTGGTTCTGACGGGAAGAGTGGCTGACCCCTCGCTGTTTTTGGGAGCACTGATACACGCGTTTGGATGGACCAAGGAATCGTGGGACTTGATGGGCCAGGGCACTGCAGTGGGCCATCTGCTGGAATGCGCTGGACAACTCACAGGAGGCTACTTTGCGGATCCCGGATACAAAGACGTGCCTGATCTGGATCGTCTTGGGTTCCCACTGGCAGAAGTAAGCGAAGACGGTTCCGCCGTGCTGACCACAGTTGAGGGGGCCGGTGGGCTCGTCACCCTGCAGACCTGCCGCGAGCAGATCCTATACGAGGTTATGAACCCGTCATCGTACATCACCCCCGACGTCATTGCTGATTTCACAGAGATCCGCTTCGAGCAGCAGGTGCCTGGTGCGATGCGTGTGTCCGGTGCGAAGGGGAAACCTCGCCCGCAGGATTACAAAGTATCGATTGGAATTGATGACGGATTGATCGCTGAAGGACAGATCTCGTATGCGGGACCGGGAGCGCTGGCGCGATCCGAGCTGGCACGGCGAATTCTCGAAAAACGGATGGATAACATTGGAGCCGAGGATCTAAGGATCGACCTGATCGGACTGAGCTCGATGCACGGCCCGCCGGCCGATTGGCCCGCACCCTACGAAGTGCGGCTGCGAGCTGCGGCACGATTCAGGCACGAAATGGATGCCAACCGCCTGACCCGCGAAGTGGAGAGCCTCTACCTGAACGGGCCCGCTGCGGGCGCAGGAGTCACATTCGCGGTCCGGGAGAACATCGCCATTGTGCCGGCGCTCATCGCGCGCGAACTTGTCACCCCAAGCATCTCGATGGAGCTGGCTTGATGAAGCTGCGAACAATTGCGCATGCGCGCGCCGGCGATAAAGGCAACCTCGTCAACATTTCCGTGTTCCCTTATCGCGATGAGGATTACGCGATGCTGGTTGAACGCGTGACAGAGGAGCGTGTGAGCGAACTGTTCCGCGAACACATCACAAGGCCGGTCACGCGATATTGCGTTCCGAATCTTTGCGGCCTTAACTTCGTGTTGGAACGTCGGCCAACCGACAGTGTTACGCGCTCTCTGCGTCTCGATGCGCATGGGAAGAGTCTCAGCTCGCTCATGCTGTCACTGGAGATCTGATCGGATGAGATTTGCGTACATCATCGCGTGAAGTCGACAAACCGAACCTTTGTCAAGAATTTGCTTTCTCGGGCAGCGGCGATGCTTCGTCAATCCTCATCGCCGTGCCAACGCTGTCCACCAATTCCGGCGGGTTGGATATCAACGGTAGAGAACAGGCCTAAGCGCTCATTGATCGATAGTCAGATCCTGAATATCTTCGGCAGATTGCCGTATAACTGGCAAATATCGATGTTGCCGACTCTTCGTCCAAGTGGAAAATTGCCCACCAGAAACAATTGAACATTGCGGCGTTTGTCATTCCTTATCTGAGTCGGAACAACTTTCTGCAGTGCGTCACGAATTGCCTTGCTAATCGACATGAATTCAAAAGCGATTCAGGGGCAGCAACGTATTGAGCCTCTAACACAAACCAGATCCACATTTGTGGCTTTGGGCTGTGGCGCAACCAACTGGGCGCCATCATTGACTTAAGAAGGGGTCGCGCCTAAACTGCGAACAGTTTCCCCGTCCCCCTACCGGTTATCAGCAGCCGTTCTTTTCGCATTGGATCCGAGGCAGTTTGTCACCATGCCGTTTCAATCGACTGCATCATCCGGCACGTTCCGCAAAGCCTTTCTCGTTTTCGCGGTCCTGACCGCAGGGTCCGCTGCAGCTGCGCGCACACAACAGGCCGCCCCTGCCGCGAATGCAAGCGTGACCTTCATCCCGCCCAAGGAAATTCAGGAAAAGCTCGACAATCTCCAGGCCGATCTGAAGGCCGCGCAAATCGCGCACGACGCGAAGGCCGAAGCCGGAACACTCAACTCCATCGGCGATCTCTACATCGGCATCTCGTCCGTTCCCCAGGCACTCGAGAACTACAGTGCAGCGCTCGAACAGGCGCGCGCCGCACACGACCCAACTGGCGAAGCGGCTGCGCTGGACGGCCAGGGGCTTTGCTACGCCACTGAGAATCAGAACGATCAGGCGCAGGCTGCCTTCCAGCAAGCGCTCGATCTGGCTAAGTCCTCCGGCGATCTGCGCGACGAGTCTGCGGCGATCAGCGGCTTGGGATGGGTGGCTCTCAACCTGGGCCGTCCCGCGGATGCACTCCAGCTTCAAAACCAGGCGCTGCCGCTCGCACAGCAGACAAAGGATCCCACTATGGAGGCAATCATCCGGCGCAGGACCGGTATGGCTGAGCTTTCCCTCGGAGACAACAACTCGGCACTGGATTCAATGAGTAAATCGTTGGCGATGAGTCACGACGCGGGCGACCTGGAAAACGAAGCGAGAACGCTGAGCGTCATTGCGAATCTCCAATACACGCAAGGCGAGAATACCCAGGCTCTCGACACGGACAACCAGGCAATAACGCTCTATCGTGAGACGGGCGACCATAACGGTGAAGCGGCCGCGCAACTCGCGATGGTCAGCGCCTACTATGCTGCCGGCACGCCGCAAGGTGCACTCGATGCTTGCAACCAGGCGCTGGCGATCTATCGGCAAGTTGGGGACCGCACCGGCCAAGCCAAGACGCTGACTGTTCTCGCCACGCTCAAATACATGCAAGGCGACAAAACCCAAGCTCTCGACTACGACAACCAAGCCATAACGCTTTATCGTGAGACGGGCGACCACAACGGGGAGGCGGCCGCGCAACTCGCGATGGCCGGCACCTACTATGCTGCCGGCTCGCCGCAGGATGCGATCGATGCGTGCAACCAGGCGATGGCGATCTATCGGCAAATTGGGGACCGCAAAGGCCAAGCCAAGGCGCTGACTGTTCTCGCCGCGCTCCAATACGCGCAAGGCGACAAAACCCAAGCGCTCGACAGCGAGAATCAAGCGATAGCGCTTTATCGGGAGGCAGGGGACAACAACGATGAAGCGGCTACGCTGTTCTCATTGACCCGGGCTTTCTATGCCGCCGGTTCTGTCGAGAAAGCGCTCGATACCGCCAATCAGGCGCTCGCGATCTATCGGCAAATCGGGGACCACAACAGCGAGGCCAGCATGTTGAGCAGCATCGCCGGAATCTACCTCGCACAAAACGAACCCGAGGAAGCGCTCAATTCCTTCAATCAGGCGCTGGCGATCTACCGGCAAATCGGGGACCGCAGCAGCGAGGCGTCGGATCTCCAGTCGTTGGGTGAGTTCTACGGCAATATGGGTCAGCCACAGAAGGCACTCGACGATTACAATCAGGCGCTTGCTCTATTCCAGGAATTGAAAAACCAAAGCGGAGAGGCCGGGACGCTGCTCGACATCGGAGCTGCCTACTCCGCTTTGGGCGAAGCGCAGAAGGCGATCGATTTCTATCATCAGGCTCTGCTGATCCAGCAACAGAGCGGCGACCAAACGGCCGAAGCCACAACTCTAGGCAAGATCGGCGCCTTTTACTCCTTGCTTGGCGACACCGAAAACGCGCTCGACTACTACAACCGCGCGCTGGCGATCGTGCGAAAGGCGGGCAATCGCGCCGGCGAGGCACAAACACTGTACCTCATCGGCGGTTTGTATACCAACCACGGCGATCAGGACAAGGCGCTCGGCCTCTTCGATCAGGCCTTGACCATCTTCCGCCAGACAGGCAACCGGGATGGTGAGGCAGAGATCTTGGGCGGGATGGCCTGGACCTGGTTTCTGCTGGGCGAGGAACAGAAGGCGATGGACGACTACACCCAGGCTCTATCGATCTTCCGCCAGACCAGCAACAACGGAGGCCAGGCCGTGATCGAAGGCCTCGTCGGAAGCGTTTACCTCCGATTAGGGGAATACAACAAGGCGCTCGACGCTTACAACCAGGCGCTGCCCTTCTTCCGGCTGGCGGGTATGCGCGATGGCGAGGAGTGGACCCTGTATGCAATCGGGCGTGTCTACTACGAAAAGGGGGACAAACAAAGCGCGCTGGATTACTACAAAGGAGCATTGCAAACCTTTCGCAATGTGAGCGACCTCCACGGAGAAGCTGCGGCGTTGATGAGCATGGGGAAGCTTTACCTGGACGGGGGCAACAACCAGGAAGCCCTGGACACTTTGAATCAAGCCCTCACCATCTGGCAGCAGATCGGCGATCGCGGCGGCGAAGCCGAGACGCTGAATCATGTAAGCATGGTCTACTCTGCCCTCGGCGAGCACCAGAAAGCTCTCGATGCGCTGAACCAGGGGTTGCCATTGTCAGCCGCGGTCCGGGATCCGGCCCGCGAAGCGCTCATCCTGCACACTCTTCTCAAGACGGAGCAGAGCACATCGCCCGCGCTGGCAATCTATTACGGCAAGCAGTCCGTGAACCTGCTGCAGCAGATCCGCAACAACATCCAGGGCATGGACAAAACGCTGCAACAGAGCTTTCTCAGTTCGAAAGACGACTATTATCACGACCTGGCGAGTTTGCTCATCGAGCAGGGCCGCCTTCCCGAGGCGCAGCAAGTCCTGGACATGCTGAAAGAGCAGGAATTCAACGATTACGTGCGCGGCGACACATCGAATACGCTCAGCCCGCTCGCGCTCACTCCCGATGAGCAGCAGGCCGAGGAAGACTATCAGAAATCGACTGCGCAGGTCGTGGCGTTGGGCGAGCAATTGACTGCGCTCCAGAAGATTGCCAAACGCTCTCCAGAACAGGAGAAGCAGTACCAGCAGCTTTCTGACCAGCTCGACGCGGCCAGTACCGGACTCAACGACTATTACGCCCGGCTCTTCAAGCTCTTCAGCAACTCCGGCGACGCCAACAATCGGCTTGAAGATGTCAAGGACCGCGAAATTCCGCAGTTGCAGGCCGCCATTGCCGAAACGCCACGCACGGTGGCGCTGTACACGCTGGTCAGCGGCGACCGCTACAACGTCATCGTCATTACCGGCTCCACGGCGGTGGCGCGAAAGTACATGATTGCCGAGAAAGACCTGAACCAGAAGGTCGCGGCCTTCGAGCAGGCACTGCGTGATCCGCACAGCGATCCCAAACCGCTCGCCCAGGATCTCTACAAAATTCTCATCGGCCCGGTAAAGGCCGACCTCGATCAGGCGCGGGCGCAAACCCTCGTTTGGTCGCTCGATGGCATCCTGCGTTACGTTCCCATCGCCGCACTCTTCGACGGCAAGCAGTATGCAGTGGAGAAATACGCGATCGTCACCATCACCCCGGCGAGCGATCCTTATTTGGCGGACAAACCGGACTTCACCAATCTCAGCGCCGTGGCCATGGGCATCTCGCAGCAATACGAGAGCAACTTGCCGGCGCTGCCGGCCGTCGCCGGCGAACTCGCCGACGTGATTGACGACTCGCAGGACAAGAACGCGCGGGGCGTGCTGCCGGGCGCCATCCTGCTTAACGGGGCCTTCACAGAAACTGCGATGGAAGAAGCGCTCGACACGCCGCACACGGTGGTGCACATCGCCAGCCACTTTGTCTTCCGCCCCGGCGACGACACCCAATCGTACCTGTTGCTCGCCGGCAAGGATCAGGACACGCAGGGCTATCACTTGACGGTCGCCGATTTTCGTGACAAGCGGCGCATCGCGCTGAAGGGCACCGACCTGTTGACGCTTTCCGCCTGTGAAACCGGCATGAGCGGCAATACCTCAAACGGCCGAGAGGTGGATGGACTGGGCATGACCGCACAGACCAAGGGAGCCAAAGCAGTGATCTCTTCGCTGTGGGAAGTGGATGACGCAAGCACCGGTGCGCTGATGGCCGACTTCTACAAACGCTGGGCCGGCGGAGCCGGCAAGATCCCCAAGGTAGAGGCGCTACGCCAGGCGCAATTGGATCTGTTGGAGGGCAAAGCCGCACCCCGGGCGAGCACTGCCGGGCGCGGTTTCACAGTCGAAGAGAACGAGCCGAGCACTTCGACTCCCCCGGAGGGCTACGAGCACCCCTTTTATTGGGCGCCCTTCGTGCTAATGGGAAACTGGAAGTAGCAAGCTCCCTTGACCAGCTCAGAATTGCCAAAGCTCTGACTGAGACCGGATAGGTCCACATAAGTCGGCCCGTGTTTAAGAATCCAATCCATCTGGCCGTAAAACCAGCAAATGTCCATGCTGCCGACTTTTCGTGCAAGTGGATTCCCACAGTGAAATGCGCCATTTGCATTCCTGGACGTGCGGCGTTTATCAGGACCTGTCAAAGCAAGATCTATGTCTCAGCACATTTAAAGCGCTACAGTATGTAGACCAAGCACCAGCCCAAAACAGAAAGTAAGTTTACCAATTTGTGGTGGAACATTGAAATCCACTGTGCCCAAAGTGTGCCCGGCATATGTCCATCTTCCTCTCACCTGCCGCGACTCAACGCGACTATTTCCACTTCGAGGTACACGCCGCCGTCGCGCTCTTCGATCCGCTGGAGGATAAACTAGTGCACGGCGAGCGGAGCGGTATCAAACGGGAGAGCCTTAATAACCGCCTGAGCTTCGTGCTGCGCTTCTAAGTAATACCGATTCTGTGGATTTCGTTTCACTAGTTCTTCGAGAAGTTTCTCGGCTTCTACGGCGTTCTTACGGGCAAGCTCCGGACGATGCAGATCGGTTTCAACTCGTCCCAGATAAAGCAGCGATTCGGAACGGTCCACGGCATTCGACAACGAATCAGGATCGTGGAGGGCCAAGTCCTGATAGATCGATGTCGCTCTTTGTTCATAAATCAGGGCTTGTTGCGGAGAATGCATCAGGTAGAGGGCCAATCCCATGGTCATGTTCGAGTTGCCGAGATCGGCGAGAGCTTGTGCATTGTCCCGGTCGGCTTTCACCATCATCTGATTGATCGCAATCGCCTTCTCGCAATGGCTTTGCACTTCAGAAAACTCGCCGGCATAAGCCATTGACTCGCACAAATTGCCGTGGTCCGAAATCAAATACCTTTGATAGGTGGTGTTGTTCGGGTCTTCGGACGCGAGTTTTTCTGAAATGGCCAGGCCCCCTTGCCAGCTCGCAGCAGCTTCCCTGAACTTTCGTTGTAACTTGAGCGCCCATCCGCTCCAGGTAAGGGATCGCCAAATCGTGATCCGCGCCTGAAGATTGTTCGGATTCGCCCTGAATAACCCTTTGCCCATATCGAGAGCACGGCTTTCGAATGCGAGTGCTGAATCGAAGTCGCCCAGCCACACATGGATCGATCCCATATTGATTAATGTGCGAGCAGTTTCAAAGGTAAGAGTGTCAGAGGCCTGTCTCCTTCCGAGCTGCTCCTGGATTGCGAGGCGCTGTTGAAGCAACTGCAATGCTTCACTCATATCTCCAAGTTGCTCATGAATGCGTGCAATGTTGAACAGGGTGTCAGTCAGCTCGAGCTGCAGCGTTGCGTTAGTTGGATCCAGGTTCACCAATGTTTGACGGATCTCAAGCGCCTTGCCGTAGAGTTCCTTCGCTTGTTCATACGAACCCGCCCCGCCCAGGTGAGGGTTGCCCTCATCGGCCTCGATTTGCCCCAGACGTTCGTAACCGGCGGCAAGATCGCGCAAGGTTGCAGGGTCATCGTGAGCGTCCGCTCTAATTTGCTCGAGATACTCGAGAGCTCGCTTCACCACTAACTCGCGCGCGGCTGTCGATCCCGGCAGAGTCGCGATGGAGTCATGGAATTCGAACAGCAGAGAATTGGTTAGCCTGCGCAACGACTCGAATCGGCGTTCCGCGCGAGCCTCCTGCATGCGAGCGATCTCGGCTTCTCTCACGATGGCGACCGCACCGGCAAGCGCCATCACAGCGAATACGGACGCCACGGCAAGCGCAAGTTTATGGCGCTTTACGAACTTGCCGCTTCGGTAAGCAGCGCTCGCAGGGCGCGCCACGACCGGTTCGTGATTCAGGTAGCGCCGAAGGTCGGAGGCAAGTTCCGACGGCGTGCCGTAACGACGAGCGCGGTCCTTTTCCAGAGCCTTCATGGTGATCCAGTCAAGGTCTCCGCGCAGCAAGCGGGTCAGTTGTCTGGGCTCCGTACTGCGTGCGGCCGCTATCGCGCTGGAAGAACGGGGATCTCCACTGAGCCGCGAGCTCGGTCTCGGCGGTTCATCCTCGCGCAACTTGCGCAGCAGCTCGTCGAGCTGTTGTTTCTGACCCTGCTTGCTTTGAAACGGTTCTCGTCCAGCAAGCAACACATAGAGCACAACTCCCAGCGAGTACACATCGGTGCGCGTGTCAACGTCCTGCACATTCGCGTCAGCCTGTTCAGGACTCATGTAGCCCGGTGTTCCAACAAGGTTTCCCAACTGTGTCTTGAGGGCGTCGCCTGCAATCGCATGCGTAGTCGCCTTGGCTAAACCGAAGTCGATAATTCGCGGCACCGGTTTGCCATTCAACTTAATCACAAGGATGTTCGCGGGCTTCAGGTCGCGATGAATGATGGCTTTCTGGTGAGCGTGTTGCACGCCTTCGCAAGCCTCAATGAATAGTTCGAGCCGATCGCGAATCGTCAACTTCTCTTGATCGCAATACTCCGTAATCGGCAGACCGGGCACGTATTCCATCACGAAATACGGCTGACCCTGAGGCGTCGTCCCCGCGTCAAACACCTTGGCGATCGCAGGATGTTCCATGACCGCCAGCGATTGCCGCTCCGACTGGAAGCGTTGCACAACAGCCTCGTCGTACATGCCGGCCTTGATCATTTTCAGGGCAACTTGGCGCCGTACGGGCGACATTTGTTCTGCCAGCCAGACTTGCCCCATGCCGCCTTCGCCCAGCTTGCGAATCAGGCGAAAGCGCTGCGCAAATTCTTGTCCAGCTTCGAGGGCACCGGCAGAGACGATGCCCTCCATCTCAGCGCCGATCATTTCGGCCATCGCAGAGGATTGCAAAAAAGCGGAAGGCAGGTTGGCGCTGTGTGCGAGCAGAGCTTCAACCTCTTTGCGCAAGGTGGGATCAGAGGAGCAAGCCCCGTCGAGATAGGCGGAGCGCTCGCCAGGGGCCAGATCCAGCGCCTTCTCAAGCAAATCGCGAATCTGTTCCCAGCGCTCGGGTGTCATACGTCGGTTGCGTTGCTCATCTGGCTGTGCAGCCAAACCCGCGCAGTCGCCCAATGCCGCTTCACAGTAGTCGGGGAGAGATCCAGCGCGCACGCGGTTTCATCGATGGAAAGGCCGCCGAAGAATCTCATCTCAACGATGCGGCTCTGTTGCCGATCGAGCTTGGCCAGCTCATTCAGCGCGTCGTCCAGAGCGATCATATCCATGGTCGGAGTCTTGCCCGCCAGGCCATCATCGAGCGTGAGCCGGTAGCCTCCATCCCGCTTTGCAGCTCTCCGGCCGCGCGCGTGCTCCACCAAAATCTGCCGCATCAACTGTGCGCAGATGGCGATGAAATGCTCGCGGTTTTCGAATGGCCCTGTGTTTTGCTTTTCGAGCCGCAAATAGGCTTCGTGGACAAGCGCAGCACTTTGCAAAGTGTGGTCGGGCCGTTCCTTTTTGAGATAGCGATGCGCGACTCGGCGCAGCTCGTTGTACACACGGGGGAACACGGCGCGCAGGGCCTCGTCGTCACCGGCCTGCCAATTCGCCAGCAGTTCGTTGAATGTGTTGGACGGCAGTTGGGACAACTTGCCCTCCCACGCGGACCCCGTTGGAACGATTGTAAACGAAGATTAGGCGCACCCGACACTGACGTTAACCCATTGAAATTGAAGGCTGTTTGTCGGCAAACGAGCAGAGTTTTTCTCCGCTCCAGCCCAAAGAAGTCAAGAATTCTCGAGATTCCCTGGTCCAGTTTGCCAGTGGTTTTCGCTTTAGCTGATAACCAGGCTTCCCCACTCTCCTGCCAGCAAAGAGTGTCCGCCAATTCGAAGAGGAGGTAAATCAAATGAATCAGTCAGCAGCTACGCCCGGAGTTTCGGTGCAGCCCTTGCCGGAGTCCCAGCGGCCGCTCGTTCCACCCATCCTCAAATGGCTTCCCCCGGTTGTCAGCTCGCTGAACCAGACGACCGCAGCCCCGGGGGACACGATCGTAGTCACCGGCCAGGGATTTGGAGACACGCAGGGGGCAGGCTACGTTCTCTTCTCCGATAACGGAGTGAATTGGGGCCAACCAGGTGATCTGGCAGCATTCCAGCTTTTGAGCTGGAGCAACACCGAGATTAGTTTCCTGGTACCGGTGACAGACTCACGCGGCTATCAAACGGTGCCTGGCACAACCGCAACTGTGACCGTGACGAATGGCGGCGGTTTGCACTCCAACGTGGAGAGCCTGGCGATTCAATCGGCCGCGCCTGCAATTCCGGTAATCAGCTCCATCAACCCGACGACCGCAGGGCCCGGCGACACCATCGTCATCGACGGGCAAAATTTCGGAGCCCAACAGGGAGCCGGCTGCATTCTCTTTGCCGACAACGGTGTGAATTGGGGACAGCCCGGAGATTTGGCCGCATTCCAGATCGTGCATTGGAGCGACACGCAGATCAGCTTCATTGTGCCGACAAAAGACTCCCATGGTTACCAGGTAACACCTGGCACAAGCGCAACCGTCACCGTTACGAATAGCAGCAAGCTCACCTCAAGCCAGCAAAACCTCGCGCTTCACTCCGCCGTGAAGTGGCCAGTGAGCGCCAACAGCGGAGTCACCACGATTGGTACCACCGGCAATGGCTTCATGCAGACCGCGGTCACCATCGACCAGGCAGGAAACCTGACTGCGAACACTCAAGTCTGGGATACGAGTTCATGGGGACCTCTCACGGGATTCCACGGCGCCTGCGTGGTCCGGCTTTACGACACCTTCGGCAACGTCATCGGTACATTCCCGGCCGGGCCCTACGGTGTGGAGGGTGGACAGAATAATCCGAACGCCTGGTCGGCCACTTTGACCCCGGCGGCGTGCGCCGAGCTTTACTCAATCTCCATCGTGAACTTCTACGACCCCCAATATAACGTTCCGGGAGAGATTACGACGTGGATCGAAAACAATGCGTCCTCATTGGCGACGGCGGCCAAGGCCATTGTCGCGGCCGTTTAATTGCGGGGCGCGGCCAGAACGTCGCCGCTCCCCGCAGTTTGGAGCCCTGAAATCAGGACGACTATCGGCTTCAGCATTGTGGTCGCCTGGAAGTGGTTGCCGAGAGAGCTTTGTCTCAACTTTTTGGTTCTGGAACCGGGTCGGTTGGGATTTGCATCCGCTCTCTCAGATTTGGGACACGCTGTTCCGCGCGAGCGTGGAGAGAAGACTGCATCGGCGGCGGAGTGGCATGGGGAAAGCTCGAAATGGGAGTTGCGGTTTTATGTGGAGCGCTTTCGAGGGCTTGCAGATTCAAGAAATCAGAGGAGAGACAGAATGAAGACAATCGGTAAACACGAGGACATCGCACGAATCACCGGTACGGGCTTGGCGCTTGCGGCCCTCTTCGCCATGGTGCTCTTGAGCCCCAGCGCGGGTCGCGCTCAATCAAGAGCGAGCTCGCCCCCGATTGCGGCCGCGACGCCGGCAAAGGCTGCGCCGGCCTTGCAACCGGCTGCGGCATCAGGAGCAAAGCCCGGCGGAAACCACGAAGGCATCACGGTCCACGGGCATTGGGTCATCGAGGTGAAGAACCCCGACGGAACGGTGACCGCCCGCCGGGAGTTTGAGAACTCGCTGGCATCCAACGGGGGCGCAACTCTGCTGGCAGGTCTTCTCACCGGCACCGTGACTCCAGGAAGTTGGTGGGTCTACCTCGCTGAAGATAACAGCGGGAACGGGGCAATCGTGATCGCCCAGGCAAACTCCAGCGCAGCCGCGGTGTGTCAATTAAATATTCAAAACCAAGAAGCTCTTTTCCAAGTTTGCTTCAACACCCTTTCCGTAACCGGCTCTCAACTCGAATCGAGCGGCGGAAGCCAAATGCTGTCGGGGAGCACGATGACCCTGACGGGTTCGGCCACGCTACCGACCAATGCCCCCGCAGAAACGATCGCATGGGTCGAGACAGCAAGTGCGGTTTGTTTGCCGTCCAATTCGCCGTCGGCATGCGTTGACGCCAGCCTCACAGGCGGCGCCTCAGCAGGTATAGTGCCGCTGACTGCGAGAAACCTTGGTGATGGTGTGGGCAGCGACCCGCCGTCGGTTCCGGTTTCTCCGGGACAAGCAATTTCAGTTTCAGTGGTCATCAGCTTTGGCTCCGGCAGCTAGCTCGCAGCCGCAGAACCCTCGATTCCGTCATGGATTGACCTGCACGGAGGCCGGCCTTGAACAAAGATTCAAAAATACGCGCAAAGAATCCATCTGAGAAGGCTGGCAACTGTATTGGCCAACCCGCGGAAATCATGCCATGCATGGAGGCGAGCCCGCGCAGATCCTTCCGGCCAGCTTCCGTCTCCGCGTTACCGCTGCTCCTGTTTTTCGCTCCCCTTCTTCTCGCGCAGGCGGGAGTGATCACCACAGCTGCGGGTCCGTCGCTCAACGACAGCAGCGTGAGCGGCGCATCGTTGATAGAGCCAACCGGCGTGGCCGTCGACAGCGCGGGCAACATCTACACTGCCGACCCGTACAACTGTGTGGTGTGGAAGACGCACTATGGCGTAACCAGCGTCTTCGCCGGAGTGCTTCCGAGCACGCCGGATACTTGCGTTGGCGGCTCGATTACCAACGTGGCCACAACCACGCCACTGGCCTATCCCTCGGCGGTCGCGCAGTGCAACGGCAATGTTTTTGTGGTGTCCAACGGTCTCGATCCATTTGTGGTCGGCGGAGGGGTAAACGACACTGGGGGAACTGTCGACGAAGTGACCTCGAGCGGCGCTCTCTCCACTCTGCCGCTACCGAGTTCGGGGGGAGGGGCCGGCGCGGGTCCGCTGCATCCTGTAGCCGTTGCCTGCGATGCAGGGGGCAATGTCTACGTCAGCTCGTACTTCTATATTGCGGACGGCGGTTTTGCCAGCAACGTGAACGAGTTTTCGCCCGTCAGCGGCAGCGGCTGGACCACGGGCGCTCCTGTGGAGGGTCTATTCGATCAGGCGTATGCCGCTCTTGCCGTCAATCCGACCAACGGCGACTTGTACGGCCTCCTTGCCGGTTCGGCAGGGGAAGGCTGGCTGGGCAGGCCGATGTTCGACTTCGGCAGCATTTGGGATATAACCAAGAACGGTTCCGGGATTACGAGCAACAACACCTTCAACAATCCCAGCGCCCTGGCCATTGATTCCAGCGGCAATTTCTACGTTGCCGTGGGGCAGCAAGGCTACGAGCTCGCCTCGTATGTGGACTACGTGTTGCCGGATGGCACAACGACGGTCATCGCCGGCACCGGCTCGCTCAGCTATTTCGGAGACGGAGGCCTGAGTACACTGGCCAACGTGTTTGGCGTCTCGGGCATTGCGCTCGACCCAATCAACAGCGACATTTACCTGGCCGACTCAGGAAACATGCGTGTGCGCAGAATTCATTCACTGACTGCCGGACCCTTCGGCGCTAAATCTGGTCCCCCAGAGTGCGCCGCAAAGTTCAAGCGCAGCTTACGGCTCGCTGCAGGGCGCGCTGAATCCAGTCACTGGCGATTTCTACTACGTGACGGGCACAAATACCGTCAACATGATCAATACCGGTGCGAATGTGATCAGTCCCGGTTATGAGCGCCTCATCGCTTCGATCAGCGTGGGCGCCGCTGGGCCGGTGCCCAACGGCTCGGCGCTCACGATGGTGATTGATTCCACGCGCAACCTCGTCTACGTCAGCAACACAACCGACGGAAATCTCTACGTCATTAACGGTTCCACGCACACCGTTGTGGGTAGCGTTGCACTCGACAATCCCAATGCCAGCCTGGTGGCCGTCGACTCCGCCTTGAATGAGGTGTACGCGGGAGGTCCCAATGCAACCAAGGTGAGCGCTGTGCGCGGGGGAACTTCGCCGCAACTGATCGGCAATGGCGGTTATCCGGTCAATTCTCTCAGCGTGGATGCGGCTACTGACCTTGTATTTGCTGTCGCGGACTCCGGGGCTGGTGGCGCAAACGAGGAAGCGTTCATCACAATGACGCCCGATCCCGTCACCGGTGTGCTCGCGGCGAGCATCACAACGTTCCCAGCCGACGAGGTTATCGTCCAGCCGGCCTTCATCGCCAATTCCATTGCGGCAGATCCCTTAACGGGAGGCCTCATCGCCGCCGGAGCGGCCTCCATCAATACGGGGTTTGCTCAGGGCTACTACGTCTACGACATTTTCCAGTTCGATCCAACCTTCGTCACCGCACCGGTTCTTTTCACCTGGCCACCGCTTACCACGTCCCTCGATATCCCGAACCGGGCCTTTTATAACACCGACTTTGACGGCATTATGAGCGATCCATCCTCGCACACGGCCATGGTTACCGGCATCGACGGCGTAGCGGCGGAGAACAATTCACTCGTTTCCGTCACCATCCCCGTTTTCGGGTCCGGCGCCACACCGGCCTCGCCGCACATCTACGATGCCCAACCGGACACTTCAAGCTACCAAGCCTGGATCTCGGGGTCTGACGCAACCGACGGCGGATTTGTGCGACTTTGGGATGCCGGAACGCAGAAAGTGACGCTCTCCGTATCGATCCCCGATAACGGCGGCGGCCATCTTTTCGTAAATTCCAGCGCGCAATCCGCATATCTCCTGGACGAAGTGAATGGGCAGCTTTGGTTGATCGATACGCCCCAGTGGACACCCACCCCGGCGCCGGAGTTTACCCAGACGCAGAACGGCCAGTCCGTTACCATCAGCGCCGCGCACAGCGGTGATGCAGTCTACTACACCCTGGACGGAACGGCGCCTGGACTGGAATCAACCCCGTGCAGCTCGCCATGCATGGTCGGTCTTACCGTGGGCGAATTCACGACTATCAACGCCATCGAGGTCGCCACGGTTAGTAGTATGCAAATCGCCAGCAATGTTGAGCAGGGTGTGTTTACCGAGCCCGCGGCAACCAATCTTGCGATCGCTCTCAGCTCGAATCCAACCACCGGTGCGACGCTTACAGCGACGGCGACCATCACCTCGTCTGTCTCCAACGTGACGGGAACCGTCAATTTTGCGGCTACGCCCTCCGGATCATTCTCCCCCGTTACGCTTTGTTCGCAGGTCAGCGTTACCAACAGCGGAGGAAGCTGGCAAGCAGTGTGTAATTTCACTGAAGACACGGTGGGCTCATACACAATATCCGCCTCCTACTCGGGAGATGCTTTGAACCTGGGAAGCAGCAACACCGCTCCACTGAGTGTCGCTCAGGGCACGACACCAATACTATTCACAATCAGCGACCCCAGCACCGCGCTCGCCATCAATTCGAACAACTCCCCAGGCCTCGCCTACAACGCGGTGCTGAACACCGACTCATCCGTAAGCCTGATCCTGAATGGCGCGATCTTGTCAGGGCAGGGATGCCCGGCATTCGCCAGCCTGAGCAGCAGCGTCAACAGCGGAGCGGTCTATGTGGACTTCGCCAATAGCAATATTTATCTGGCGATGCTCACCGGCAGCGGGCTCTACGCGGCCTACGAATCGATCAACCCGACAACTGGCGCGTGCACCCAGGGTCCGTTGCTGCTGCTCAGCGGCGCTTCGTACGGGACCATGCAGATGGACGTAGACCCAACGGCCTTCTCTTCGCAACTGGGGAATATGTACGTCATGATGGCGTACGGCGGCGGGATTACCGATGCGCTTTACGTTGTACCTACTGCTCCCTGGTCTGCTTCTTCGCTACCCACGCCCGCCGAGCTTACCCTGGATTACTCTACCCAATACGGGCCGATGGTCATCGACCCGTCGAATCATCAGCTCTATATCAACGATCTGGGCGGCTCCGCCTACGGAACGGTTGGAACGTATGCGACGGGGGGCTTTTTTGTCTACGACCCGACTCACAGCGCAACGCCGGCAAACAATCTGCTGCACATCACGGGTTACATAAACGGAAGCGTGACGACGCGGCTCTACGCTGGAACGCTCCTGAACAACGGCGCGGGCAAGCTGGTACTTGTGAATGAGAACCCCAGTGCCTCTGCCAATCTCAGTATTCCCATCACCATTCTTGACACCACGAAGTTCAGCTTCTTCAACAACTCCGGCCAAAACATTACTCCGGGCGCCGGGCTCTCCACAATTTCCGCTGTCTCTCAATACACGGCCATCGGCGGTGCCGACATCGACGCCGCCAACAATGTTGTGTACGCCTTTGGATTCAATTCAAGCTCACTGACGACACCGGGGTTGCTGCTCGAATACAACTTGTCTCCCACAGCCAGCCCCCAGGAAACCGTGCTCAGCAGCAGCACACCCATGCCCAATCTGGGCTACTCAGCGCCCTGGAGCCGGATGAACTATAACTCTGTGTCCACCGAACTTGCGCTGGCGGCGAGCATCTATTCATCCGGCGGTTTTGCCCTCACATCCCCCCTATGCGCAGGTACCCCTCTCTCATTGACGCAGGTTGCCGGCAGCGCAGCAAATCCCGTGCTTGTCGGTTACCCGGTCGTCAACACCGACTCGGGCTACGTGTACGCGATTCAGTCCGGGGCTATCGACTACGTCGCGCCCCCGCCGGGTTGCTCCACTTCGACCGTCCTTCAGATTTCTCCCGCCACGATTCCGTATGCCTTTGCGGGAGAGAGCTATTTTGAGAACTTTACAGCAACGGGCGGCAGCGGCACAGGATACCTATGGAGCGTGACCTCCGGAACAGCGCTGTCCGCTGTAGGACTGAGCCTTACATCGACAGGCGTAATCTCCGGCTATCCCAACGCCCCTGAAACCGCGGCGCCCTTCACAGTGAAGGTTACTGATTCGCAGGGAAACACCGGCACGCAAAACTACACGCTCACTGTCTACCCAGCCTCCTCGGTCACACCCACTACGCTGCCTGCCGGCGTCGTGGGAACACCGTATTCGCAGGCGCTCACAGCTAGCGGCGGCGCCGGCGGCCCGTTCACGTTTTCCGTAGTTTCGGGAACAGCGCTGTCAGCCGTGGGCCTCAGCCTTTCGTCCGCAGGTCTTATTGCAGGCACACCCAATGCCACGGAGACCGCGGCGCCCTTCACCCTTCAGGTCGCCGATTCACTGGGCAACTTTATACATCTGAACTACACGCTCACGATCAACGCGGTAACTCCGCTGACGATTTCGCCAACCACTCTGCCCGCAGGGACGGCGGGAACGCCTTACGCGCAGACTCTTACAGCCACCGGCGGGAGCGGGACCGGGTACTCGTGGACGATCACCTCGGGAGCATCCAGCCTTGGAGTTATTGGACTGACCCTCTCGGTGCCGACAGGCACCATCATCGGGACACCGGTCGCGGGTCAGGCGAATTTCACCGTGCAGGTCACCGACTCCCTGAACAACACTGCAACGCAAAACTACACGCTCACGATCAATCCCGCAGGGGGACAGCCCGCCATGGTCATGGATAACGAAACCATCACGCTGGCCGACTCCGTCCCCGATACTTCCGACTCTGAAACGATCGCGGTCACAGACAAGGTCAACGTCGGTGAGCCCCTGGCCATTACCACTGCCAATCCCGCGCCCAACGGCATTGAAGGCGTGCCATTTGCGCCTATTGCGTTGTTCACTGCGAGCGGTGGCGCACTGCCCTATACATGGCGCCTGACGGGCCAACCCTCCGGGCTGACTATCAACACAAGCACTGGCGTCGTCTCCGGCACGCCGACCGTGGATGGACAATTCCTATTAACAATAACGGTCACCGATTCGATCGAGAACAGCGTGTTCGCGCAAACCCCGCTCACAGTTACGCCTCCAGCCCCGATCGCCAACCTAAGTCCGACATCCCTTTCCTTCGCAGCAACGCCGTCGGGCACAGCTTCCGCGGCGCAGACCGTCACGCTCTCCAACACCGGAAGCGCCCCGCTCGGCCTTAGTGGAACGGGATTCGGCATCAGCATCTCAGGAGCGAATGCTACTGACTTTGCGCAATCGAGCCCATCGTGCGGCACGACCGTGGCGGCTGGAACCAGCTGCCCGATCAACGTTACGTTTACTCCCAGCCTCTCGGTCGGCTCTGAGACGGCGACGCTGAACGTAGCAGATAACGCAAGCGGCACTCCGCAGCAGGTGCAACTCTCGGGCATCGCGCTTCCACCGCCAAGCGTGAGCTGCACGATCCCGACCATCAGGCTGTCCGGGGATTCTGGGACAGCGCAAATTACATGCACTGCGACGGACTTCACCGGAACCATTGCGCTCGAATGCAACCTCCCAACAAGCCTCTCGAAATACATCTCGTGCAGCTTTAGCCCCAGCAGCCTGAACTTCACCTCCAGCACCACAGCCAGCACCACACTGACGATCCAGGCAGTCAAGGACACGAGTGCTTCTCTCGAGCGGAGATCCCGGCCGTGGGTTGCGCCGACTGGAGGAGTGGCCTTCGGTGCTGTACTTTGGTTGCCGACCTGGCTATTCGTCACGCGCCGGAAAAAGGGCAGGTCAAAGCAAGGAATTCTGTTCCTCCTGATTCTGCTCTGCGGCCTGCCAATGATTTCGTCGTGCGGTGGGAAGACTGGGCCACCGACGCCACCCGCCGGAACATATCAGGCCTCGGTTACGCTAACGGGCCCTGGGCTCAATCAGACCATTACATTCACAATCCAGGAGCCGTAGTGTTTTCACAAAGCCGCATCTTAAGAACGGGCCACCTACTTCTGAAACGATCGGTACCGCGATGTCGGCGAGGGTTTACAAATCCAATCGACCTGGCCG
>CAWHEK010000019.1:0-79530 GCA_963828325.1 uncultured Acidobacteriaceae bacterium | reverse complement strand
GTTCGTGGTATCCCACGTCCCAAAGTCGGGACATGGGGCACCCGTCTCTTGTGGTGGGTGGAGGTCGGCGAAAAGCAAATGCAGGTGCCCATTCGACTCGCTCGCCGAGGGCGAACTCGCTCAGGGCAGGCTTTCGACTCCGCTGAAAAGCGCTTCGCTCAGGATGACACTGCGTGGGGAGGGGTGTGGTTCAGGAGCCTGAAGGCTCCTGCTCCCTCCATTGCACGAAAAAGCAACCGCAGATCCCTCGACTCGCTCGGGATGACGGGGTGCGGGCGATGACGCCCGCACGACAGCCGACGGGACGCCGGCGCTACAAGTTCATGCGATTGCGCGGCGGCGTGTGTGGGCCGGGCGGGGCTACTTGGGAACTTCCCAGTCGTCGGTTGCGGTTTTGCCGCCGTCGGTCCAGGTGACATTGATGGCCTGGTAGTCGAGAGTGATGAGCTCATTGCCGCCGGCTTTGCGAACGCTGATGATTCTGGCGTTGGTGAGCTCGATCCTCTGGGCTGTCTTGGTGCCTCCGGAGGCTCCCTGAAAGTTGATCACCACCAGGGGCAAGACCTCATTGGTGACGAGCGCCTGGGCGAACTTGGGCGAGGCCCTGTCGATCTCCCTGGTGATGGTGATGGTGGAGTGCATCCGCCTGCCGATGGGATGGGCAGTGTCCATCGGGGTGTCGCGGGCAACGCTGAGGACCCGGATCTGGTCGGAGCCCGATTCGCCCTTGAACTGTCCTTGTTTGGAGCCCGTGATCGTGATGTACGTATCGAACGCGGCGTAGGCCGGCAGTGCGGAGAGCAGCACAGTGACTACGGTGGAGAGCACAAACAACCGTCCTGCATGAAATGTACGCATGGGAAACCTCCTTGAGATTTGAGTCCCCGGGAAGCCGTGAAGCCGGATTGCTTTGCCGGCGGCGCCAGTATAGCGCCGGGTGGGTACGACGGTCTTGATGGGGTGGGGGACCGTATCTGAGTCGACAACGGGAAGACCGGGACTGAGGGACTAAGGGACGAGGGACTAGGGACCGGGGGAAATAGGGACCAAGGGACTCAGGGACCAAGGGACTCAGGGGCCAAGGGAACAAGGGACCAAGGGACCAAGTGAGCGAGGGACCGAGGACCAAATGCAGGTCCCCATTCGACTCGCTCGCCGAGGGCGAACTCGCTCAGGGCAGGCTTTCGACTTCGTCCGCCGCAGCGGACTTCGCTCAGGATGACACGGAGTTGGTGGGTGGGCCGCGCGGATAGAATGCGGGCAGTGAGCCAAGGCATCTATTTCACCTACATTGTTGCCAGCCGAAGCCGGACGCTTTACGCCGGCGTGACCAGCGACTTGGAAAAGCGTGTCTTCGAGCACAAGAAAAAGCTGCATGAAGGGTTCTCGGCGACCTACAACTGCGCCCGGCTGGTGTGGTTTGAACGCTTCACGGAGGTGGATTTCGCGATTGAGCGTGAGAAACAGTTGAAGAGATGGAGGCGCGAAAAGAAGACCGCGCTCATTGAAGCGAACAACCCTACCTGGGTTGATTTGAGCGAAGGGTGGTACACGCGGGAGCAGCTTGCGTGAGTGAGGCTCGTGGTAAGGGACGCATCCCGAGAAGCAGGTCCCTCGGCTCCGCTTACCCCGCTTGCGCGGGGCCCCAAGCTGCTCCGCTCGGGATGACACGAAGGTCAGGTGTTAGGGACTAGGGACTGAGGGACTGAGGGACTAGAAATGCAGGGAGCGAGGAGCGAGGAAACGGGGCTAAGGGGTCTCGGATCAGGGACCAGGGATCAGGCCGACGCTAGAGTTTGCGCTGGAAGCGGAGGACGTGGACGGCGGCTCCCCAGACGGTGTCGGTGCGCGTGAGCCCGTCGGGTGTCCACTGGTCAGTTTTGTAGAAGCGCTGGGCGCGGAGGTTGTCGACCAGAGTGAAGAGGTATGCGTTCTTGAGGCCGAGCGAAACCATGTGGGCGCGGGCGGCTGAGACCAGAGCGACGCCGACGCCGAGTCCCCATGAATGGGGATCGACATAGAGTGCGGTGAGCTCGCCGTGGTTGGGAAGGTCGGGCTCGTGCGATGGGCAGGTGGTGGAGAAGCCGTGAAGGATGTTGCCAGTGGCGGCGACGATGGTGTGGGGCTTGGAAGGGTCGGAGTTCGAGAGATCGTATTTTTCGGCGCGGTCCTCTGGGCGGAGGTTGTTGAGATAGCTGGCGGGGAGGATTCCGCTGTAGCCGTGCTGCCAGGCGCGGACGTGGACGCGCGCGATGGCGAGAGCGTCAGACGGCTGAGCGGGGCGGAGAAGCATGGAGCGAGTATAAAGGCAGGGATCGGGTGTCAGGTTTCAGGGATCAAGAAACGGCTTCTAGCTGCTAGCTTCTAGCCTCTAGCTCCCGAAGCAAGTCAGTGAGTTGGCTGGTTGGCTTGATTGCGGTCGAGGGAGTTGGGTTATAGTGGACGGGTTCTCTCTGCTGAAGCAGATTCCCCAAAGACAACGCAGGTTCCCCGAAATAAAAATCAAATCAAGAAATGACTTAGGAGGTCATTGTGGGCGAGCATCCGACACCGGAAAAGATTATGCAGATTGGCCTGGGATTCTGGGCCTCGAAGACACTGCTGAGCGCGGTGGAGATGGGATTGTTTACCGAACTGGCGCGGGGGCCGGAGGGATTGGAAGCGGTGCAGGGGCGGCTGGGACTGCATCCGCGATCGGCGCGGGATTTTCTGGACGCCCTGGTGGCGCTGGGATTTCTGGAGCGGGGTGACGGAAAGTATTCGAACACGGCGGAGACGGATTTGTTCTTGGACAGGAAGAAGCCGTCGTACATTGGCGGGATTCTGGAGATGGCGAACCAGAGACTGTATGGGCATTGGTCCCATTTGACAGAGGGATTGCGCACCGGGCTGCCGCAGAATGAAGTGCGAGGCGGGGGCGCGCCGCTGTTCGAGACGCTGTACGCCGATCCGGCGCGGCTGAAGGGTTTTTTGAAGGCCATGACGGGGATCAGCCATGGTTCGGCGATGGCGATTGCGGCGAAGTTTCCGTGGAAGGAATACAAGACGTATTGCGACGTGGGTACGGCGCAGGGCGATACGGCGGCGCAGATTGCATTGGCCAATCCGCACTTGAATGGAAGGGGGTTCGACCTGGCGGAGGTGGGGCCGATCTTTGAGGAGTATGTGGGCGAGTTGGGTCTGAATGGGCGACTGAAGTTTGTGCCGGGGAGTTTTTTTGAGGACGCGCTGCCGAAAGTGGACGTGATTGTGATGGGGCATATTCTGCACGACTGGGATTTGCCGACGAAGAAGATGCTGATTGGGAAGGCGTATGAAGCGCTGCCGAAGGGCGGGGCGTTCATTGTGTATGAGGCGATCATCGACGACGACCGGAGCAAGAATGCATTTGGATTGATGGCGAGCCTGAATATGCTGATTGAGACTTATGGCGGGTTCGACTACACGGGCGCGGATGGCCAGGGATGGATGCGGGAAGCAGGATTCAGCCAGACGCGCGTGGAGCATTTGGTGGGGCCGGACTCGATGGTGGTAGGGATCAAGTGAATGCAGCCGCTAGCTCTTAGCTTCTAGCAATTAGCTTGGTCTGTGTGAGAGCGGGGTCGTGTGCCAAAGTTGGGGCACCCGTCCATGTGTGCGACGAGCCGGGCTGGCGCACTTTCCAGGCGTTTTCAAATAGAGGCGCGGCCTCTCATTGAACAATCTGTAGCGATAGATGCGCTAATCTAGGTCGATGGTCGACGCGGAACATCACGCGATCGCAGGAGACTCTCGCGCTGCCGGCGGGGCGGGCGCGGCGTTGTGCATTCGCGGGCTGAAGAAGGCGTATGCCGATGTGCAGGCGGTGAATGGGATTGACCTGGACGTGGCCAAAGGTGAGTGTTTTGGATTGCTGGGGCCGAATGGGGCGGGGAAGACAACAACGATTGAGATTTGCGAGGGGCTGACCACGGCGGACGGGGGCGCGGTGGAACTGCTGGGGCTGAACTGGCAGACCGGCGCCGATGAGTTGAGGCAGCGCATTGGCGTTCAACTGCAGGAGACGCAGTTCCCAGACAAGCTGACAGTGGAGGAAGTGCTGCGGCTGTTCCGAAGTTTTTACCGGCGCGGAATCACGGTGGACGAATCGATCAAGCTGGCGCAGCTCGAAGAGAAGAGGCGGTCGCGCGTGGGCGGGCTGAGCGGCGGGCAGAAGCAGCGGCTGGCAATGGCCACGTCGCTGGTGGGCGATCCGGAGCTGCTGTTTCTGGATGAGCCGACGACGGGGCTCGATCCGCAGGCGCGCAGACACGTGTGGGATTTGGTGGAGGAGTTGAAGCAGGCGGGCCGAACGATCATTTTGACGACGCATTATATGGAGGAAGCGGAGCGGCTGTGCGATCGCGTGGCGATTATGGATCACGGCAAAGTGATCGCCGTGGGGACGCCGAAGGAGTTGATCGCAACGGTGGGCGGCGAGGACATTGTGGAGTTTGCGGTGAGTGGTTCGCAGCCGACGAAGATAGCACCCTTGGCGCCCGGCGCTGAAAAAACAAATGCAGGTCCTTCGACTCGTCCCGCCGAGGCGGGACTCGCGCAGGATGACAGCCGAAGTTTGAGGAGCCTTGATGTTGACGCGCTGAAGAGAATTCCGGGCGTGCATTCGCATCGCTTCGACGACAGTGTTCACCAGCTTTCAGTGAGCGAGCTGCACACGACAGTGCCACGGATATTTGCCGCGCTGGAAGAGCAGGGGCTGCATCTGAGCGAGTTCAGAACGCACTCGGCGACGCTGGAGGATGTGTTTGTGCGGCTGACGGGAAGGAATTTGCGGGATGAATAGGCTCGAATACAGCAGCCTGTATCAACTGACGATGACGCGGATCAAGCTGACGCTGCGCGAGCCGGAGGCGATCTTCTGGATATTTGTGTTTCCGATTCTGCTGGCGGTGGGGCTGGGGATTGCGTTTCGCAACCGGCCTCCGGATGTGTTGCCGGTAGCCGCGACGACGCCGCAACTGACGCAGGCGCTGGCTGCGGACAAAGGGCTGAAAGCGACGGAGCTGGACGAGGCAACGGGCATGCACGCGCTGCTTACGGGAAAGATTGTGCTGCTGGCCGAGCAGGGTCCGAGCGGGGTTGTCTACCGGTACGACGACACCAACCCCGATGGGCGGACGGCGCGGATGCTCGCGGACCGGGCGGTCCAGACTGCAGCGGGGCGGCGGGACGCGGTGACCGCGGAGAACGAACTGGTGCACGAAAAGGGATCGCGCTACATCGACTTTGTGGTGCCAGGACTGTTGGGGATGAACCTGATGGGCTCGGCGATGTGGGGCCTGGGGTTCGCAATTGTGGATGCGCGCCAGAAGAAGCTGCTGAAGCGGATGGTGGCTTCGCCCATGCCAAGGTGGCAGTATCTGGCGGGGTATCTGCTGTCGCGTATCGGGATGCTGGCGATTGAAGTGGGGATGATTCTTGGATTTGCGTGGCTGGTGTTTGGCGTGCCGTTTCGCGGGTCGCTGTGGGCGCTCGCGCTGGTTTGCCTGTTGACGTCGCTGATGTTCAGCGCGCTCGGGTTGCTGGTGGCGACGCGCGCCACGACGATGGAAGCGGTGAGCGGCTTGATGAACATCGTGATGATGCCGATGTGGATCTTTTCGGGCGTGTTTTTTTCGTCATCGAAATTTCCGGCATTCATGCAGCCGCTGGTGAAGGCGCTGCCCTTGACGGCGGCGATCGATATGATCCGCGGCAATATGCTGCAAGGGATGGAACTGGGGCAGATCATGGCGCCGATGGGGGTCCTGATGGCATGGCTCATCGTGGCGTTTGCGGTGTCGGTCAGGATCTTCCGGTGGAGGTGAGAAAGCAGGGAACAGAAAAGCAGGGAATAGGGAGTAGGGAATAGGAAAAGCAAAGACAAAGGCAAAAGCAAAAGCAAGAGCAAAAGAAAAAGCAAAAGCAAAAGCAAAAGAAGGGCAAAGGCAGAGACAAAGGCAACGGCAAAAGTGAGCGCAAAGAACCTTCGGCGATGGCAGGAGTTTTTTTGTGCTTTACGCGAGATGTGGTGAGGATTTTGCGGGCGGCGCGGATGCTTGCTTCCGGGATCTTGCCACTGGCTCGTGCGCGGGCGGATGGCGCTCCAATTATGATGAGTCGAAGAGCTGCGGAGGCGTCGGGTGGAGTGCGCAATGGCGCCACGCATGCGCAGGGACCGCAACCGGCGGGAATGCCGCCGATCCGCTGGAAAGGAAGATGACCGACCCGTGAAACCGGACATGAGAGTCTCGTTTGCTGGACTGGAGCTGGTGAATCCGGTGATCGCCGCCAGCGGCACTTTTGGATACGGGATCGAGTTTGAGGAGATTGTCTCGCTGGACCGGCTGGGCGCGATTGTGACTAAAGGGATCTCGCTGGAGCCGATGGCGGGGAATGCGCCGCCGCGCATTGTGCAGACGGCAGCGGGAATGCTGAACGCGATTGGGCTGCAGAACGTGGGCGTGGACGATTTCATTGAACGAAAACTGCCACCGATGAGCCGGCACCCAAGTTGCAAAGTGATCGTGAACGTGTTCGGGCACACGGTGAACGAATACATCGGGGTGATCGACAGGCTGAACGACGCAGAGGGAATTGCAGCCTATGAGCTGAATGTATCGTGCCCCAATGTGCGCGCCGGCGGAATGTCGTTCGGTTCTGATGCTTATGTATTGGAAGAGCTGGTGGAGCGGACGAAAAGAGTGGCGATTCAACCACTGATTGTGAAGCTCTCACCGAATGTGACTTCAATTGGGCAAATGGCGCGCGTGTGCGAGGAAGCAGGCGCGGATGCGTTGAGCCTGGTGAATACATTTCTGGCCATGTCGATCGATGCCAATGAGCGACGACCACGGCTGAACAATGTGACGGGCGGGCTGTCAGGGCCGGCGATCAAGCCAATCGCGCTGCGCATGGTGTATGAAGCGGCGCAGGCGGTGAAGATTCCGATATTGGGTATGGGCGGAATTGTCACAGAGGAAGATGCAGTGGAGTTTATGCTGGCTGGGGCTACAGCGGTGCAGGTGGGCACGGCAAGTTACGCCGATCCGCGCGCAACAGAGCGGCTGGTGAAGGGAATGGAGTCGTGGTGCAAGAGCCACGATGTGGCGAAGGTGGCGAGTTTGACCGGGGCGATGAAGACGGGGAACAGAGAATAGCCGGTAGCCAGTAGCCAATAGGCAGTAAGCAATGGCCAATAGCAAATAGCGCTGATTAGAACGTAAAGGTCGACTGGAATGAGATGGTGCGCGTTCCGGGGGTGGAGCTACTGAATTGTCCGCCCGCAAGGGTTTGCGTTTGGTTGAACAGTGGCGAAAGCAAAACGCCGTTGGGCGTGCCCAGATTCACGATGTTGAAGACATCATTGGCGCCGGCAACGAGGGTGAGGTTGTAGCGGCGGGGGGCGGTGGCGTCGAGCTTGACTGCAGGGCCACCGCTGCCGATGCCACGGCTGCTCACATTGCCGCCGCCAACTGTAAAGCTCTGGCCTTCGCCTTCCGTTTTGACTCTGGGCCCAATGCCAAACACCTTGCTTACGCGGACGTGAACAATCGCATTGGCCGGTCCCAATCCAACACCATAGGGAACGATGGGTTCGTCCTTGCCAACGGGATCGGTGTCAAGGCAGCCGTACTGCGTAGTCATGACGCCGGGATCGCCACATGTTCCGTACGTGGGACGCGCATTGAACTGGTTGTTGCCGGTGAGGTCGTCGCCGATGGTCAGATTGTAGGGCGTGCCGGACTGAGCAGCAATGTAGGCGCCGAGGACAATGCCGCGCGGCGCGGTGTAGCTGCCGACAGCGAGAAACTTTTGACGAATGCCGAACTGGGCCCGACCGTAATCAAAGCCGGGATCCTGGGCGACGGACGGGAATGAGTTGATGCCCTGCGTGTCGCTCTTGGCATCATTCAGCACGTAGTTCGCGCTCACAGTGAACTTCTTGAGCTGCAGTGCCCCAGAGACGATGAGCTGGTTCTGGCGATAGAAGCCTTCCGACTGGAACTGGTAGTTGTAAACCGACGGAGTGGGTCCGGCGATGGTGTAGTCGGAGATATCAAACGCAGGCGCAGTGACATTGTTGGACATATATTGATGCACGCCCTGGGTGTAGAGATATGTGATGTTGCCGGTGATGTGCTTGGAGATCTGGCGGTCGACGCCGATGCCGCCCTGCATGTCGAGTGCGGCGTGGAAGTGGGGATCGATGGAGTGATACGTGGGGATGGACGATGCCATGGAGGCGAGCAAGGATGCGGGGATTGGCTGAGGATTGGCGCTATTGAATTGATAAGCGGGGAAGACCGAGTTGGGATTGGTGACCGTGTAGCTCTGCTGATTGATGCGATTGTCGTGAATGGCGGTGATGATATAAGGCTCGGAGCCGGACGTGAACGCCGTGTTCATGATGAACCGGTTGAAGAACCAGCCGTAACCGCCGCGAATGACGGTTTTTGGCGGATTTTTGCTGGGATGGGCGGGGGTCCATGCAAAAGCGATGCGCGGCGCCCAATCATCGCGGTCGTGGATATAGTTCTGGCCTTCATAGCGAAGGCCGAGACCGAGAAGCAGGCTATGATTCACGCGCCAGTCGTCCTGGATAAAGAGCGAGCCGTCAAAGAGGAGCGCACGGGCGAGCGGATTTACGATGACGGTGGCGGAGTATTTTGCCGGAGTTGAGGCCTGGTAGGAATCGGCGCACTTGGGCGACGTCAATGCACAACTGAAGTAGTAGCTGCCGTTTTGACCGCCGGTTGAGTCATCGGCATCGCGCCAGGCGCGGGCACGGGCGCCAAAGCGCAAGGTGTGCACACCAAAGGTCGCGGTGCCGTAGTTCTGCAGCGTGAATTGGTCCTGATGATCGTGAAGCGTGCCCTGGCCATTGCCGCCGGCGGTGAAGGCTCCCTGAACAGAGACGGCCGGCGCCGGAGAGTTGGATGTGGAGTTGTTGCTGATGCGACGCCAGAAGAAGCGCGGCTCCATGAGCAGGTGAGGGCTCACGATCCAGGTGTCGCTGATGGCCACGTCGTTGTTCCAGTTGAGGCCGCCCGTGGCCTGGTCGGGGAGGACCAGCGCGCCGACGCCCTGGCCCTGCGCCGAGTACCTTGTGTACTGATCGCGAATGCTCATGAAGTTGGTTTTGGAAATTGTGAAGTCAACGCGAGGAACGAGCGAGAAGTACTCCACGGGGGCGGGATAGGCCTGAACGATGTTGGAATTGAGGGTTGCGGGATTGAGAGCATCGACGATGGATTGGTTCTGGCGGCGGATGTCATTGGCATCGAATAGCCAGGAAGCGGTTTTGGAAATTGGGCCACCGATTTCGTCCCAATTGCCGACCTGCCAGTAACTGGGCTCGGCGGGGAGGAAGGGATTGGCGGTTCCAAGAGCGGAGCCAGTGCCCCAAGTGCCGATTAAGCCGTGGAATTTTTGCGTGCCGGGCTTGGTGATGATTTCGATGCGACCGTATCCGATGCGGTCGTATTCAGCGGAGAAGGGATTTTGATTCACGCGGATTTGCAGGATGTCGGATTTGGGCGGAATCTGGCCGCCTTCAAAGCCATCGATGTAGATTTGTCCACCGTTGGGGCCGGCGGCGGGACCCGCGAGGGCCTGCAATTCATTCTGTAGTTCGGTCGGGTCGTCGGAGAGCGCATCAAGAGCGCTGCCCTGGACGACCATTGAGCCGGCATTCTGATCGGAGCTGAGACCGACGGACTGGGTTTCGCTCTGGACCTCGACTTGCTGGTTTTGAACCGCGATGGCGAGCGGCAAGTTGAGAGATTTGGATTGGCCTGCGGTGAGAGTGACACTTGGAATGGTGAGCGGCGCGAAGCCGGTTGCCGCTACGGAGACGGCGTAAGAGCCGGGCGCAAGCGAGCTGATGGAATATTGGCCATCGGCGCCGGATTGGGTTTGAGCGGGCCGCGTTCCGCCGGTGAGAGAGACAGAAGCGCCGGGAATCACCGCGCCACTCGGGTCAGTGACCTGGCCGTGGAGGGTTGCGGTTTGCGCCACGGCCGAAACGGGCAGGAGCAGGGAAGCAAGAACCAGGCAAAGCGAGGCAAAGCGGGAAGAAGATTTCATGTACCCCTTTGGGAAGCAAAGAAACACAATGGAGCATGTGTTACGTGCGGTAATGTTACACACAGTAACAAATCAACAGGAAAAGGTCAACCAGGATTCCTGGCGTGCCGGATTGAATGAATGTCGATGCACGTGTTCGTGGTTAGACATGCAGCGGTTCCTGAAGGGAAGCGAGCAAAAGAATCTTCAAGTCAAGACGAGGAAGGGGCTGGGTGCGCTCATGAGAAATTACACAGGGATGATTGCGTTGGTTCCCCGCCGGCGACGGTCTGAATGCTTGGACACCGCAGACGCGCCGAGTGTTCCCCGAAAGTGAGGAACGAGGCCAACAAAGTTATGGTGGTGTATTAAGCAGGGATGAAGGGGTTGGGATGCAGGATTTGCGCGGGTGCTAGAGGCGCTTGATGAAGGCCAGAGCTTCGGCGAGTTGGGGGAAGCGGGATTCATCGGCCTTGAATTCGGCGGAGTGGATGCAGCGGCGCAGGCCGCGGGACTTGATGGGGTGCTTGAGATGGAGCATCTCGTGGTAGAGAAGGTACTCGATGGCGTAACGAGGGCTGGAGGGGCGGTCGAAAACGCGGCTGACGACGATGGTGTTGTGCGCGGCGTCGTAGTGGCCGAGCGAGCGCTTGGCCTGGTGCTCGCTCCAGGTGAGGTCGGGGCGGCCGAGCAGGCCACCGAACAGGCGCATGTTCAGCGAGTCGAAGACCTCGTCAAGATTAAAGTAGCGGCCCTGTGGACCGAAGTAGCGCTTGGTGCCGCGCGCGTGCCGAATGAGCTCCGTCTGGCGCGTAACGGAAGCCGAAGAAGCGAATCGCTTGTAGCGCAGGTTGTGGCCGGCGTCAATGGGCTTGCGATAGAGCTTGGCGAGGAGAATATGCGCGATGGCATGAAGGACGGACTCAGGCGCACCTTCAAGCAGGTCAGAGAGGCTGGCGTAGATTTCGCCGTCGCGAAGGCGGATGGTGGTGTTGAGGGAAGTGAATCGCCGGAAGCGAATATGAAAGGGCGGCATGGGCGCGCGCGGGCGAAGGGCGCGATATTCATGCTGGAAGATGGGGGCGAGGTCGGGGGCCACGAGAAGCAGAATAGCAGTGCTCGGTGATCGGCGCGTTTACTTCGGCTCAGCGCGGTCCTGGTTTTTTTCGTCGGGATGGGCTTTGAAGTAGGCTTCCTGATCGCTCGAGAGTTGCTTGGCCTGATCGGAGAGATCGGAGACGCTATCGAGGGCGTCCTTGAGCGAGAGCTCGAAGCCAGGTTCGCTGGGCAGTCCTTTAAGAGTCTGCTGCCAGCGTGCAACGCCCTCATTGAGAGGCTTGAGGGCCTTGCGGATGTCGGCCTTGCGATCGGAGTAGACGTCGAGGTTGTCGCCGAGCTCGTCCATGAGGGCGGAGAAGTTTTGAAGTTCGGCCACGATGCGGCGGTCGCGCGCGGCCGAGTGCTCGCGAGGAGTGAGCGACTTGATGGTATCGGAGTAATCGTCGATGAATTTGATGTATAGACCGATGCGGGCGACGGGAAAGATGCCGGCCTCGGCGATCTGGTCCTGCTGGGCTTCAGTCAACGGCTCGGGTTTATTTTTTTGGGCCGCGAGCGGCGGGCAGATCATGAGTGAGACGAGGATGGCAGAGAGAGCGCGCATTGCAAAAAGACTCCGACCAGACTATTCAAGCACAGGATGACGGGCCATGAACGCAAGCAGCTGCTGCGCTGGCCGCTGACGAGGGCTTGTGCTCATGAGACGTATTCCATTCGGCAAAGTGAGAGATTTGGGCGGAAGGAAAGACGCCGACGAGGTCGAATTGTGAGAGGGGCGGTGCCGAAAGGGGCGCGGTCGGCGATCTACTTACTACGAAAGACCTGCATCAGAGCAGCATTCTTGGCGTCGGTAACCTGGGAAAGGGTCTGTTCGACAAGCGGACGGTCTTCGATGCTGCTGGCTTGAAGCATCTCGCTCAAGCGGAACGCAGTGTGGCTCAACATGAGCTCGGCGTTCTTGAGGCGCTTGTCATTGTCGCTGACCGAGAGGTGAATCTTCTTGGCGATGCGCTGGATCTGCTGGAGGAGCCCCGTAGCTTTGGATACATCGCCCGCCTGGTATTGGCGAATGCTCAACTCGGTCATCTGTTGCACGAGCTGGGCATAGAGGACGCATTGCTCGCGCGGCTGGGCCTGGTTGGCGCGGAGCTCGAGCGCTTCAAGCGACTGCTGATTGATCAGGGAAGTGTCAGGAGAGGCAGCGCGCATCGAGCCCACATTCAGGCTGATGATGAGGAGGGCGGCGATGGGAACCACAGACCGCATGGGGGAACTCCTAGGTTCTGCCCCAAAATTGTCCCTATAGTACGCACATTGCGTGACGAACCGCAAGAAATAAGATGCAAGATGTTTGTCTCGTGAATAACTCGGGTACCAAAAAGGCGCGGGAATCCGGGATTGTTGGACCGGCGAGCGTGGGAAGCGGCTATTTTTCGAGGACCTGGAGGCGCTGCCGGGCCTGCCACTCCTGATTGGGAAGCCTGCCGGCGGAGGCGTCAAGGAAACGGCGGTAATAGGCGACGGCCTGGGTTTTCTGGTGGAGAGAATCGTAGGCGGTGGCCCAAAGGAAGAGGGTCGAAGGGTTCTCCGGCAGATAGCGGGAGCGAATGGCGAGCGCGTGCAGGGTGACGTCGGGATGGCCGAGACGGGAGGCGGTAAAGGCCAAGCCGCTCCAGGCGTCGACGTTGGCGGCGTCGATTTGCGTGACCTTGCCGAAGATTGCGTAGGCCTGATCGAGCTGGCCTTGGCGAACAAGATTTTGGGCATGGGCGACGAGCAGCGCCGGATTGTCAGGCGATGCAGCGAGCAAAGCGAGAAAAAGCTTGTCGGAACCGGCGAAGTCGCCGGCATCGGCCAGGACGGCGGCCAACATGCGCGTGACCGCGGGGTCATCGGGATGGTCAGCGTGCAGCTTTTGCAAGAGCGGGAGCGCTTCGGCTTTGTCTTGATCGGCAAGAGCGGTGGCGAGCTGAGCGGTGAGCGTGGGATCGTCGGGGTTCTTGGCGAGCGCGGCGCGCAGAAGGGTTTCGGCCTCCGCGTAACGCTTCGCGGCGATCAGGAGGTGGGCAAGTCCGGCGGAGGCAGGGGCGGAATTGGGATCTTTGTCGAGAACACGGCGATAGGCGGCTGCGGCGGCCTCAGGCTGGCCAGTTCTTTCAGCGAGGTCAGCAGCGAGGAGCGTGTCGGAGGGTGATTCCGGCGTGAGCTTGAGGGCCTGGAGCAGGTCGTTGGACGCGGCAGCGGGATCCGAATTGCTGTCGATGCGGGCCAGCGCGCGCCACGCGCGAGCCTTGAGGACGGGGTCAGCCGAGCCGGGATTGAGGGTGGTGGCGGCGAGGAGCTGGGGCCGTGCTTCGGTGGGCTTGCCTTGGCGAGCGAGAAGCAAGCCAAGGGAGATGTGAGCCTCAAATGAATCAGGGTCAGCGGAGATAGCGCGGCGGTAGAGAGCGGCAGCGTCGTCGAGACGGTTTTGGGCATCGGCGACATAGCCAGCATCAAAAAGAGCGCGCGCGTCGCTGGGACGCGCGGCAAGATATGCATCCAGTTTGATCTCGGCGGTCTTCCAATCGGACGCCGCGATAGCCGCCTCGGCGGAAGTGACTTGGTCGGGGACGGGCGGGGGATTGGCGCCCGTGGAAACTTCAGGCGATTGAGAGGTGGCTGGGGAAGGGGATGGCGCCTGCGCTGGACTGAAAACAGGGATGAAGAGTGCTGCGGAAAGTAACACAAAGAGCGCAAAACGAGACAAAGAAATCCTCACTCCATAAGGCCTTTTATTAGACTCTCTTAGTTTAAATGGGGCGATCGCAGGGCAGCGGTAGATACCACTTGAGTAACCACTCGCGTTCCGTGGGGTAATAAGAAAAACCAACTAAAGGACCCCCATGCAAGCGCGATTGTGGATGCATCTTCGTGTTGCAACAGGGCATCCTAGAACTAAGACGGGGGTGCGCAGGGGTCCTATTTATATGCGCTCCCGTTCAACGCCAAAAACTGTTCAGGTGAGACCATGAAATTTGAGACCAGGAAATTGATCTCGATGCAGCATATCCCCCTGGCGTCGGCCTATTTGTGTCCAAACTGTAGTTGTATTGGAAACTGTTCGGAGCGGTGCCCGGCATGTGCTTCATCGGCGCTCCTGAGCTTGGCAGGCGTTCTCGACCGAAATGCAGATGAAGAAACAATGAGCTTCGCACGGGTCCATGTCCTAGCGGCGTAGAGACCCGGCGCTTGGTAACACCTTTCCCCAGATCTAATCATTTTTTAACTGCGACGCAGTCGTAAGGTGATGAGGTGTGCGTGTGGCGCGTTGCGCTGCACGCACGATCGTGGGCTTTGCGGCCGAAGATTGCGGGCTGTGGGCCGGGATGAGAAAAACGGCCGAAGAGGCTGCGGAAAAGGTCGTCAAAGGTGAGAAACGCATTCCCGGCGGCTAAAGCCGCTCTTATTTTGCGGCATTTGCGGCACGAGTAAACTCGTGCCCTGACACTTCTTGCTCGCCGGAGTAGTTTTTCCGCAGACTGTGAACCCCAATGTGGTTTTGAGCTCATCGACGGCACGGCTAAAGTCGTGCCCTTTCAAGCCGGATTCAGGCTGCGCCTCAACGGATTGAGGCACAGGGGTGGCGCGCAATTCAAACTGATTTATGCTTGTGACGGCACGGGACCCAGGCACCGCGTGGGTCAGCCGGTCATGCCGGTTCAAAGCAGATTCAAAGTGACCGAAGCCGGACTGCGCCGCAGCCTTCGCGCGCAATTTATAATGAACATGGACGGTTGTGCCCATAGGCTCGCGGAGGAGACTGTGGCGCTGCCGGTAGATTCTGTTCGGTGCCTTCCCTTTGAACGATGCCATCATCATCCGCAATGCGCGGACGCACAACCTGAAAAATCTCTCGTGCGAGATACCGCATGGCAAGCTGACGGTGATCAGCGGCGTGTCGGGCTCGGGCAAGAGCTCGCTTGCCTTCGACACCATTTATGCCGAGGGACAGCGGAGGTATGTGGAGTCGCTTTCGGCGTATGCACGGCAGTTTCTGGAGCGGATTGAGAAGCCGGACGTCGACGAGATCGACGGGATGGCGCCGGCCATCGCCATCAAGCAAAAGAACACGACACGCAATCCGCGGTCGACGGTGGCGACGGCGACGGAGATTTACGACTACCTGCGGCTGCTCTACGCGCGCTGCGGAGAAGTGCATTGCATCTATTGCGACGGGCTGGTGAAACGCGATTCAGTGGATGAGGCGGCCGAAGGCGTTCTGGCGCTGGGCGAGGGAACGCGGCTGAATGTGCTGTTTCCGGCCATGAGTACGGGGGCCGCTGAAGCGGACACGGAAATCAAGGCTGCGAAGGCTTCAGGACGCGCCGCGAAAACTGCAGCCAAGCCGAAGAGTGCGGCGAAGGCGACCGAAACGCTGCACGCGGAGGCGGTGAAGGCGCGGCTGGCAGAGTTGCGGGCAGCCGGATTCAATCGGCTGTGGCAAGAGGGAAGGCTGTTTGAGTTCTCGACGCCGGAGTCGTTGATCGATCTGGACCTTTCAGCTCCGGTTTTTGTGCTGCTGGATCGGATTGTGGTTAGCCCAGAGAATCGTGCGCGGATTGTGGACGCCGTGGAGACGGGATATCGCGAGGCGGGCGAGGTCATTTTTGAAGAGGCTCCCCGAAACGAAGGTGGGGAACGCAGACGGGTGCGTTTTTCCGGGGCGTACGAATGCAAGAATTGCCATCGGCCGGGACGTGAGCCGGAGCCGCGCCTGTTTAGCTTCAACAATCCGTTTGGGGCGTGCCCACGCTGCCAGGGATTCGGCAACACGGTGGATTACGATCTGGGGCTGGTGATTCCGGATCAAAGCCTGAGCTTGAGCGGCGGCGCGATCGATCCTTGGAACCGGCCGAAGTACCGGCCGTGGTTTGGCGAGCTGCGCAAGCGCGCGGCGGAACTGGGCGTGCCGCTGGATGTTCCATGGCGCGACATGAGCGACGAAGCACGCGAAACGGTATTGCGCGGCAAGGACGGGTTCGGCGGTGTGTACGGATTTTTTACGCAGCTGGAGCGCAAGAAATACAAACTGCACGTGCGCGTGATGCTGAGCAAGTATCGCGGTTATGCAGAGTGCCCCGATTGCCGCGGACAGCGGTTGAGGGCAGAAGCGCGCGCGGTGCGCATGGGATCAGAAAAAGCTGGCGCCAAAAACATCTGCCAGGCGACGGCGCTGACCATCGCGCAGGCCAAAGAGTTCTTCGACGGGCTGAAACTTTCGCCGATGCAGGAGGAGATTGCGGGGCCGATTCTGCTCGAGGTGCGGCAGCGGCTGGGCTTTCTGGTCGCCGTGGGGCTCGAGTACCTGACGCTCGACCGGTTGGCGTCAACGTTGTCTGGCGGCGAGGCACAGCGAATTCAACTCGCGACTTCGCTGGGATCGCGCCTGGTGGGCGCGCTGTATGTGTTGGATGAGCCTTCAATTGGATTGCATACGCGCGATACGGCGCGGCTGATTCATATTCTCGAAGAACTGCGCGACCTGGGCAATACGATTCTGGTTGTGGAGCACGATGCAGACATTCTGCGTGCGGCGGATCACTTGCTCGATTTGGGACCGGGAGCGGGCGAGTTTGGCGGGAAGCTGCTGGCGGAAGGCGTGCTGGCGGAGATTGAAGCCAATCCGGCGTCGCTGACCGGACGCTACTTGAGCGGAAAGATTGCGATTCCAGTACCTACGCGGCGGCGCGTGCCGGGGCGCGAAAAGCTGGTGCTGCGCGGGGCGCGAGCAAACAATTTGCATGGTCTCGACGTGGAGATTCCGCTGGGAATGCTGGTTGCGGTGACGGGCGTTTCGGGGTCAGGGAAGTCGACGCTGGTGCACCAGGTGCTGTATCGCGCGGTGGCGCGGGCGCTGGGGCAAACGGATGGCAGCGATCCTTCGGGCGTGTTCAGTTCGCTGAGCGGCGTGGAGCGGCTCAATGATGTCGTGCTGGTGGATCAGACGCCGATTGGGCGCACGCCGCGGTCGAATCCGATTACGTATATCAAGGGATTCGATCTGGTGCGCGAGCTGTTTGCGGCGCAGCCCGAGGCGAAGCGACTTTCTTTGACGCCCGGACATTTTTCATTCAACGTGCCGGGTGGGCGCTGCAATACATGCGAGGGCGACGGAACGGTGACGGTGGAGATGCAGTTCCTGGCCGATGTGGAACTGCCGTGCGAAGACTGCAACGGCACGCGCTACCAGGCCAAGGTTCTCGGCGTGCAGTACAAGGGCAAGAACATTCACGAAGTGCTGCAGATGACGGTGAAGGAGGCGCTGCGGTTTTTCGCGGGGCAGACAAGGCTGGTGGAAAAGCTCGCGGTGCTGGATGAGATTGGGTTGGGCTATTTGCGGCTGGGGCAGTCGGCGACGACGCTTTCAGGCGGCGAAGCGCAGCGCGTGAAACTGGCTGCGCATTTGTCTGCTGTGCGCGCGGTGAATGCGACGGCCAAGCCCTCGCAGGCCAGCCGCGTGCTGTACATTCTGGACGAGCCGACGACCGGGTTGCACTTCGACGATGTTTCAAAGCTGCTGACGGCGTTTCGCAAACTGATCGACGGCGGTGGGTCGCTGGTGGTGATTGAGCACAACCTGGACGTGATCAAGAGCGCGGATTGGGTGATCGATCTGGGACCGGAGGGCGGAGAAGCCGGCGGCCGCATTGTTGCGGAGGGTCCGCCGGAGAAGATTGCGGCCAATCTGCACTCGCACACGGGAAAGTGGCTGGCGCGGGTGCTTTAGAGAAGCATCGTGCATGCATCAGCTGAGCGGGGCCGATTCATCGGGTGCGCGGCGGGAGAAGCACCAACCGGCGCCGTGAAGCCAGCAGGAAGCTTCTTTTTCGTGGGCGTCCAAACGCAATGAGCGCACGCTGAAGCCGCGGTCGCGCTTGAGCGCTTGAATCAATTCGTGGGCAATCGCGGGATCGCGCGCGCCTTCAAAATCGACAAAGAAAACTGAACCGCAGAGCGTGGCTGCGAAGTGGTGATCGCTCTTGCGCGTGAGGTAGGCCATGGCGCCGGGCCCGCGCGTGGGCGTGAGTGGGAAGAGAAGCTTGCCTCCAGGCTTGAGGGCCGCAAGCCACGCGGGCAGAGGATGCGTGGCGCCCGCGCTAACGACAATCACATCAGAAGGGTCGAAGGGGCCGCGGGCTCCGTCGGCATGAAGCACGGTGACCTGAGGCCAGGGCTTGAGCGCGATCCGGGCGCGATCGGCGAGGGCCTGGTCGATTTCGACGGCGACGACGCGGCCGAGCGGGCCAACCAGCTCGGCAAGGATGGCCGAGTAATAGCCGGCGCCACAACCAAGATGAAAGACAACGTCGCCAGGATGGAGATCGAGCAGGTTCAGATGAACGGCCCAAAGGCTTGGCTGGCCATTGTTGAGGCGCTTATCCGCGTCGAGAACAATGAGCGCGTCCTGATAGACGTTGTTCAGGTCTGCACTCTGAGTGAAGGACTGTTCGCCGCTGACTTGGATGAGCCACGGGCCAGGACCGGCGAAGCGTTCGCGAGGGACGGTGGAGAAGGCGGCGAGAATTGCGGGAGACGAAATGCCATTGAGCCGACACAGTTCCGCGGCGAAAGAGCGCCGCGCGGATTCAATTGAGACTTCGTCGAGAGGATGCATGGTGTTGACCGGGACAAAAGCCGGGGTAGATTGGCGAGAAACAGTCCGCCTTAGGCACGGATTATAGGCCTGCGGGACTGATGCGGAGTCGAGCGGGCGCGCAGCGGAAGATTTGCCAGCGGAGGAGCCAATTCGGTAGAAAGGTGAAAGCCTTTACAAGGAACGCAGGCTTGCACGCAAAAAATGAGCGCTCTGGAATAGAAGGCGGCGTGATTAGGCCGGGATTCCGGCCGGGGTGCAATCCGCAAGGAAGGATTTGTTTTGAGCATCTCAGCGGGGCCGATGGAGCAGGGGAACCACCTTTCGAAGAATCGTGTGAGAGCTCCGCTGGTGCCGTCCGGGCGTATGCTGCCTTTCGTCCTGGTGACGGCGCTGTTTTTTCTGTGGGGAGTTCCGAATAATCTCAATGACATCCTGATCAGCCAGTTTATGAAGTCGTTTGAGATTAACCGGCTTCAGGCGGGGCTGGTGCAATTTGCTTTTTACCTGGGATACTTTTTCCTTGCAATCCCCGCCGCTCAACTCATGCGACGAGCCGGTTACAAGGCGGGGATTCTGGCCGGACTGATCCTTTACGGCACCGGGTGCATCCTCTTCTGGCCGGCCGCGATGATCACGCAGTATTGGTGTTTTCTGCTGGCGCTGTTTGTGATCGCCAGCGGCTTATCGTTTCTTGAGACCGCTGCCAGTCCGTTCATTATTCAGATCGGCGAAACGGATTCGGCCGAGCAGCGGATCAATCTTTCGCAGGCATTCAATCCGCTGGGAAGCATTTCGGCGGTGCTGGTCGGCAGCCGCTTTATTTTTTCAGGCGTTGAGCTGAAGCCGGCGCAGGTTGCGGTGATGCAGGCGCAGCATACATATCACGCGTATCTTCGCTCCGAGACGCTGCGCGTTGTCAATCCCTATCTGATACTTGGCGCGGTGGTACTGTTTTGGGCAGTCCTGATCGCGCTCACGCCCTTTCCTCATGCGGGCCTGGATTTTTCGCGCGAGAGTAGAACACACGACGCCTCGAGGCCGCTCTGGAAGCGGAAACACTTCGCTTTTTCCGTTGTGGCGCAGTTTCTTTACGTAGGAGCGCAGGTAGGCACGTGGAGTTTCTTCATCGCCTACGCGATGAAATATACAAGCCTGACACAGCGCAATTCCGGATACTGGTTGACCGCCGTGCTTGTGGCCTTTACTGCCGGACGATTCGTCTCAACCTGGCTCTTGCGGTTTGTCTCCGGTTCAACGCTTCTGGGCATTTATGCCGTGTTGAATGCCGCAATCTGTGCTATCGCCGCGTGGTGGCCGGGATGGATCGGCGTGTGGTGCCTCATCGCGGTGAGCTTTTTCATGTCGATCATGTACCCGACAATTTTTGCGCTCGGCGTGAAGGGGCTCGGCCAGCGGACCAAAAGTGGATCGGCGTTTATCGTGATGTCGATCGTCGGCGGCGCGGCGCTGCCGCTCATGATGGGCCTGGTGCCGGGCGTGGCAGAGAGTTACCTGGTGCCTGCCGTGTGTTTCGGGGGCGTAGCGATCTATGCGTGGTTCCTGTCGAAACCGGAATCGGATGAACTCTCCGCAGATACTATCTAACCCTTGCGCGCGTCGGCGAGCGCTTTCAAATAGGCGCGGGCGGTGTCGGTGATGGTTTCGGGGTGGCCTGAATCGATGGCGGCAAGATTGACCAGATCGCTGCCGACGCCGAGTGCGCGCGCGCCGGCCTGGATGAAGCTGGCCGCAGTTTGCAGTGTGACGCCGCCTGTGGGAATGAGCTTGAGATGCGGAAACGGCGCAAGCAGGGACTTGAGATAGCTGGCGCCCCCCATGGCGGAGCAAGGGAAGATTTTGACGTAGTCGGCGCCAGCGTTCCACGCTGTAATGGCCTCGGTTGGGGTGAGCGCGCCGGGACACGATATTTTATTGTTGGCTTTGGTTACAGCGATGACTTCGGGATGGAGACTCGGACTGACGACGAACTCCGCGCCGGCATCGATGGTGGCCTGAGCCTGATCGGCAGTAGTGACGGTGCCGGAACCGAGCAGGAGGTCCGACGGGTAGGCTTTTTTCAGTTCCTTGAGAAGGTCGATTGCGCCGGGAACCGTCATGGTGACTTCAACGACGGTGACGCCGCCAGCGATCATGGCGTCAACAACGGCGCGGCCCTGGGTGACACTCTTGGCGCGAAGAACGGGAATGAGGCCGACGCGCTCGATGATTTCCGCTGTAGATTCTGGCATTGGAAGATCCTTCAGGGGCTCAGGCCCATCCCTTTCAATTTTGAAAAGTGCGGGCTAAAGCCCGTAACTTTCAAATCACACCGGCCAGGCGGCACGGCTGAAGCCATGCCCTGACACTTCGTGCTCCTCCGAAACATTTTTGTCCGTCGCAGTCTAAGATGGATTCTTTCAAAAACGACCGGATGCTGAAGGCGTGCGCGCGATTGTCTGCCGTTTGATGCGAGCGGAGCCACCTTTCTACCGCGCGATGCGGGCTGAGCCGCCTTTGATGACGTGTTCGACTTCGGCCAGCGTTGCCATGCTGGTGTCTCCGGGTGTGGTCATGGCAAGCGCGCCGTGGGCTACGCCGCACTTTACGGCCCAATCGATGCCCTTGCCGGCAAGCAAACCGTAGATGAGGCCGGAGGCGAAGCTGTCGCCGCCGCCCACGCGGTCGAGAATCTCGATCTCGCGTTGCGGAACGTGGATGATCTTGTCTTCATAGAGGGCGATGGCGCCCCAGCCGTTGCGGCTGGCGGAATGCACGGTGCGGAGAGTGCTCGCAACAAGTTTCAAGTTGGGATATGCGGCGGCCACTTCGCGAAGCATTTCTTCGTAGCCGGCGATGGGCAGCTCGGCGAAGTCGTCACTGACGCCTTTGATGGCGATGCCGAGCATGGCGGAGAAGTCTTCTTCGTTGCCGAGGAGGACGTCGACTTTGCTGACAATCGCGCGGTTGACTTCCTGCGCTTTTGGTTTGCCTCCTATGCTCTTCCAAAGGCTGTCGCGGAAGTTGAGGTCGTAAGAGATGGGCGTCGCGTATTTTCGAGCGGCGTCCATGGCTTCGACGGCTACGTCGGCGGTAGAAGCGGAAAGCGCGGCGAAGATGCCGCCGGTGTGCAGCCACTTCGTGGCGTTCTGGTTTCCAAAGATCCAGTCCCAATTAAAATCGCCGGGCTTGACCTGGCTGATGGCGGTATGGCCGCGATCGGAGCAGCCGACGGCAGCACGCACGCCGAAGCCACGCTCAGTAAAGTTGAGGCCGTTGCGGACGGTTCGGCCAACGCCATCGAAAGGAACCCAAAGAATGAGCGAAGGGTCAACGCCGCCCTGGAGGATGAAGTCTTCGACGAGGCGGCCAACGGGGTTGTCGGCAAGCGCAGTGGCGACGGCGGCCCTCATGCCGAAGCAGCGGCGAAGGCCGCGCGCAACGTTGTATTCGCCGCCGCCCTCCCACACTTGAAATTGGCGTGCGGTGTGGATGCGTCCCTCGCCGGGATCGAGGCGAAGCATGACTTCGCCGAGGCTGACGCAATCCCAGCGGCGCTTGGAATCGGGGATAGAGAGCGGTTTCATGGTCAATGAATACTTTAGCTCACCGCAGCTTCGGTGGTCAGTGAGCCTGGGCCGGGTGGGCGGAAGCGAGATCATTTAGGCTAGGTGTGTTTGAGAGTTGGAGCACGCGCGGGGTTTGTCTGCGCCCAAATATTGAGGGCACGCGCGGACGGCGGGAGAAACGATTGAAGGGGCAAGAGCTTTTTGAATTGGACGGACGGGTTGCGGTCGTGACCGGCGGGACAACCGGCCTGGGGCGCGAGATTGCCCTGGGTTTTGCGGCGGCGGGCGCCGATGTTGTGGCGAGCTCTCGAACAAAGGAGCACGTGGACGCCGTGGCAGCGGAGATTGAAGCACTGGGCCGGCGGACGTTGCGTGCGACGTGCGACGTTCTGGACCGAGCCTCGATCCAGCGATTGCACGACGCCGTGATTGAAGCATTCGGCAAAGTGGACATTCTAGTGAATGCAGCGGGGATGGCAAGCAAAGCGCCAACGCTTGAAGAGAGCGAAGCGGAATGGTCGAAGATTATCGATACGAATTTGACTGGGACGATGCGCGCCTGCCAGATTTTTGGGCGGACGATGGTGAAGGCGCGCTATGGACGCATTATTAACGTCGCGTCGTCCACGGCGTTTCGCGGTTCGTACCAGCTCGCAGCTTATGGCGCGAGCAAAAGCGGCGTGGCCTCACTGACCAAGACACTGGCCATTGAACTGGCGGAATCGGGCGTGAACGTGAATGCGATTGCGCCGGGTGTGTTCCCGACGGAGATGAGCTCGCCGATGGTGAAGGATACGCAGCGCGGCGAGGAATTGCTGATGCGCACGCCTATGCATCGCTTTGGCAAGCCGCGAGAGGTTGTGGGGCCGGCGATTTTTCTGGCGTCGGAGGCGGCGGGATTTGTGACGGGCGAAGTGCTTGCTGTAGACGGCGGCTACCTGGCCAGCGGAGTGAACGTGTGAAAAAGCAGGGAATAGGGAATAGGGAATAGAAAGGCAAAGAGCAAGGGACCGAGGGAACAGAAAGACAGGGACCAAGGGACCGAGGGAACAAGGGAACGACGGAGCAAGCGAGCTGCGAGGAGAGATGAGCGCAGCCCGAAGGTGAATTTATGACGGAAGAGCGCAAGCTGCGGATGGGGATGGTGGGCGGAGGGCTGGGTGCGTTTATCGGTCCGGTGCATCGGATCGCGGCGGAGATGGATGGAAAAATTGAGCTGGTTGCGGGGGCTTTCTCGCAGTCGGCGGAGCGTTCGCGCGACGCGGGTGCCAAGTTTCATGTTGATCCAGCGCGCGCGTATGCGGACTACAGAGAGATGATCGATGCCGAGCGCAAGCGGCCGGATGGAATCGACTTTGTGGCCATCGTGACGCCGAATCATTTGCATCTGCCCATCGCGATGGCGGCACTCGAGGCCGGAATTCCGGTGATGAGCGAGAAGCCGGCGACGGCGACCTATGAAGAGGCGCTGAAGCTGGAAGCCGCGGTGAAAAAGGCGGGATTGCCGTATGGGCTGACGCATACTTACGCGGGTTACCAGATGGTTCGCGAGGCGCGGGCGATGTGCGCGGCAGGAAAGCTGGGGAAGATTCGCAAGGTGGCCGTTGAATATTTTCAGGGATGGTTGAGCCGGCCGATTGAGACCACCGGCCACAAGCAGGCGGAATGGCGGAGCGATCCGGCGCGCAACGGGCCCGGTGGCGCAATTGGCGACATCGGCACGCATGCGTTTCATCTGCTCGAATACGTGAGTGGGCTGGAAGTAACGGAGATCAACGCGACATTGCGATCCGTTGTGCCGGGGCGGAAATTGGACGACGATTGCAACGCTTTTGTGAGGATGAACAACGGCGCCGGAGGGAACGCTCGCATGCTCGCAGGTGGCGGCGGGCGAGATGAACGAATTGCTGCTACGCATTTATGGCGAGGATGGATCGCTGGAGTGGCGGCAGCAGGATCCGAACCGGCTGATCGTTGAAATGGATCGGCAAACCGGAAGAGATTCACCATTCGTCAGCAGAGTATTCCTGGGCGCGGATGCGAAGGCTGCAGCGCGCACTCCGGCGGGTCATCCAGAGGGTTATCTCGAAGCGTTCGCCGTGCTTTATCGCGAATATGCAGATGCGCTGTGGGCGTGGAAATTGGGGAACGCAAAACCGCTGCCAGCGACGCTGCCAGGCATTCGAGCGGGGGTGCGGGGAATGCGGTTTATTGAGCGGGCGATTGAGAGCAACCGGAAAGAAGGATGGGTGGAGTTCTAGACTGCAAGCTACTAGCTGCTAGCTTCTAGCTCCTAGCAACTAGCCGATTTGCTGACGTTGGTGCGGAGAAAACAAGTCTTGTGCACGGAGTGCGCGGGCGCGGACGCCCGCACGACAGCCGGCGAGTCACCCCACGGACGTGGACCTGTTCGTGGGGACCCCGGTGAGACGCCGGCGCTTCAAAGGAGAAATGCGATGAAGACGATCAAGGGTCCGGGGATTTTTCTGGCGCAGTTTGCCAGCGATGAGGCGCCCTACAACACGCTTGAGGGGATGGCGAAGTGGGCGGCAGGTCATGGCTATGTGGGCATCCAGATTCCGAGCTGGGACCAGAGACTTTTCGATCTTGAGCGTGCGGCCGAAAGCCAGACCTATTGCGATGAGGTGAAGGGAGTCGCCGCGCAGGCGGGGCTTGCCATTACGGAGCTGTCGACGCATTTGCAGGGACAACTCGTCGCGAGCCATCCGGCATTTGACGTTTTGCTTGAGGGGTTTGGGCCGCCAGAGTTAAAGGGAAACGTGAAGGCGCGGACCGCATGGGCGGTGGAACAGCTCTGGTGGGCAGCCAAGGCGAGCCGCAACCTTGGATTGAATGCACATGCAACATTTTCGGGCGCGCTGGCGTGGCCGTTTTTTTATCCGTGGCCGCAACGGCCTGCGGGGCTGGTCGACGAAGCCTTCAAGGAACTGGCGCGGCGCTGGCTGCCAATTCTCCACGCGTTTGACGATGCCGGAGTGGATGTTTGCTTTGAGTTGCACCCAAGCGAGGACTTACATGACGGCGCGACCTTCGAGCGCTTTCTCGGGGCGGTGAGCGACCATCCGCGCGCAAACATTTTGTACGATCCGAGCCACATGGTGCTGCAGCAGATGGATTACCTGGCTTTCCTGGATCTTTATCATGATCGGGTGCGGGCGTTTCATGTGAAGGACGCGGAGTTTCGGATGAGCGGGCGTTCGGGAGTGTACGGCGGCTATCAGGAGTGGATAGACCGGCCCGGACGATTTCGTTCGTTGGGTGATGGGCAGGTCGATTTCTCGCAGGTGTTCAGCAAGATGGCGCAATACGACTATCCGGGATGGGCAGTGGTGGAGTGGGAGTGCTGCATCAAGCACCCGGAGCAGGGAGCGGCGGAAGGCGCGACGTTTGTGCGCGAACAGATCATTCGTGTGACCGACCGGGCGTTCGATGACTTTGCGGGCGGCGGGGCTGACGCGGCGAAGAACCGAAAGATTCTGGGACTGTGACTACAAGGCCGCGAGAATTGCGCGTCTCGGCACATTGAGGTGCGGGCGAGGACCCTTCGGCTCCGCTCAGGGCAGGCTCTTGCACGACAGCCGGCGGGACGCCGGCGTTACAAATACCGGCTTGTCTTCGCAGCCTAAACGGAGCCCGGCGCTACGCAGACTGGCCCGTGGCATCGTCGATGGGCGAGGGTGTTTTGCCGGGCGCGACGATGCCGTATTTCACATCGAGAAACTCCTGCAACGCTTCCGGGAGGAACGCGGCCAGCTCCTGCCAGGTAAGAACTTTCAGGCGCACGCGCAAGTCGGCGCTTTTAACCGCGGCCATGACTTCGAACCACTCTTCGCGCAGATCGGGGCGGCGCTCATCGTGGACGACGCAGAAGCTGCATTCGGTGGCGTAGGCGGCAAGCACGCTGCGGATGAGTTGATAAGCGGAATAGCCTGGGTCGCCGGGCGGGCGAAAAACCGGGTCGACGGCGGAGACAAGGGCCGGATCGGTGACGATGCTTTCAAACTCTTGCGAAGCGTCTTCAGGAAATTCGCTGGCGCGCAACCAGCGCGATGTGGGGATTTCAACTCGAGGGAGCTGGTCGCGATCGAAGACGAGGCCGAAGTCGCGATATGCTTCGACGATGGCGGCGGCGCGCGTCTGAAATCCGACTTCGGTTAGTTTGGCTTCAACGAGCAAGGAACCGAGACGCATATCGACCTCGGTGCGGTCGAAGCGCCCATTGGTAAGGGGCACGCGGGCCTTCCAGCCGAAGATGGGAGCTGAATCGGCTTCGACGCTGAGAGCGTTCAACACTGCGGGGGACTCGGCGACGCTCGGCGTACAGAAGATGTTCATAAGCAGAGCGTCGGAGCTCATGGACGAATCGAGCTCGCGCCAACGGCGTGCAGAATCGAACTGCGGCGGGGGAAGCGATCGAGCGGCCTGGGCGTGAACCTTATCAAAGCGGCGCAGCCAATCGGGATTTGCGGCGATTGCCTTGTATGCAGGATCGAAAAAGTTACCGTGGCGGCCATCTTCCGGCTCGAACACGATGACCGGATTGTTCCCATAGCTCTCGACGTGCGCGCGCCCGTGCGCATGAACGCGATTGCGCAGAATGAGCTCCTGTCGAAGCTGCGCCGCACAGAGCCCCGAAGAAATCACGTCAGCACGGGAACGTCGGCGACGCCAGCGACGCCAAACACGCGGCGATAGCGCTCAGCTTCGGCAGGATCGCCGAACGCCTTTGAATAATTATCGGAGAGCTTGACCGCGGGCCGGCCATCGACTTCGCTGAGTTTGCAGACCAGGCCGACCGGATTGAAGCCATCGTTGCCCTGAGGATTGCAGCCGCGGAAATCGTTGGTGAGCAGTGTGCCCCAGCCCGCGCTGAAGCGGATGCGGCGATCTGGAATCCAGCGGTCTGGATCCTGGAAGTCGCTGGCTGATCGGAAATCGTCGGGCGATGCGCCATTGAGCAATTTTCCGGCGAAGTATGCATGAAGGCTGAGAATTTGCTCCACGTCGAGGGCGTCGCTGGCGATGAGGCGCTTCTGGCGCGGATCGCGGCCATGGCGCTCAAGCCAGGTTATGTACTCATCGCCGGCGACGTAGGCATCTTTGCTGTCGATACGCTGGCCGGTCCAGTTGGCCACCCAGTCGGGGGCGCCGCGCAAAAACTGTGTGGTGCCGAAAGTGTCAGGGAGCAAGATGAGCAGTTCGCCCTGATAGCTCCGCTGCCACAGCGCAAGCAGCGCGTACTGGGATTGGCGCAACTCCTCGTCGTCGTTAGCGAGTGCGGCCATGGCCATGGGCAACTCGTGGCCGTTGGTTCCGATGGCTTCAAGATCGTGCTTGTAGGCGAGGTAAGCGTTGGAGGTGCCGGAGAAGCACTCGCCGATGGTGTCGAGCATGGAATTGACGACGTATTCGTGCCAGAGGAAGCTATGGCGCCGCCGCGTGCCGAAATCGCTGATTCTGAGATCGGGAACATCGCGGAGGCGCTCCATTTTTTCCCACAGCCGCGATTTGGCGCGCGCATAAAGAATGTCGAGCTCGAGTTCGCTCAAATGCTTCAGCGCGGCGCGGGTCTTGAGCTCGCCGATTTCGGAGAGCGCATAAATCTCCCACATCGAAGTTCCGGACCAGAGCCCGTCAAAGCGAATCTGAAGCTGGCCATCGTGAACTGAGAGTTCGTAATCGGAGAGCCGGAAATCGTGCTCGAGCCAATCGAGAAACGCGGGCTCGAAGATTCCGCGCCGGCCAAAAAATGTGTTGCCGGCGAGCCAGAGCAATTCGGATTTGCGGAAGCGCAAGCGGCGTGTGGCGTCGAGTTGGTCGCGCAGTTGGGAGAGGCCGACGACGTCGCCGAGGCGCACAGAGGAGGTGCGATTAATCAGGGTGAAGGTGGCGCGCGTGCGCGGGAAATTCTTCCAGATGAACTGGAGCATGAGGAGCTTGTAGAAATCGGTGTCGAGCAGGGAGCGCGTAATGGGATCCATCTCCCAGTTATGGTCGTGCGCGCGCCTGGCGAAGTCGATAATCACGATGACTTTACTTTAAATGAGTTGCAGCGGAGACAGGAAGGGCGGCGCAATGAACCGGCTGATTGCGGACCCATCCCGTCGTCCGCTGCGCGCACGACAAGGATGGGGCAACCTCGGGTTAGTAATTCAGTTCCAGCACGTTCACCGAGTAGGGCGCAAATGTGTGCGTGAACTTGGGGCCCGCGACGGAGACGACTTGCGTATGGGGAATCACCGCATTCGGCGCGTCGATGGTATTGGTCGCATTGGGGGTCTTGCCGCTCATTGTGGTGAGGGTGGCGTCATGGCCCACCTTGTCGGCGCCCGCCAGGTCGATGGAAAGAGGCTGCGAGATCGAGGTTGCGTTGACGACTTTGACGAAAAGCTTGTGTGTTGCTTCGTCGCGCGTCGCGGAAGCGAATACGCGTGGCGGCGCATTAGTGAGCGTCGCGGGGATGATTTCTGTTCCGAGATGGGAGGAGAACATGACCTGAGTCCAGTAGCTGGGCGAACCATAGCTTGAGAGCGCGTTATAGCCGATCAAATCGGGCGCCCACTGCATGGCGCCGGGATTCACGTTGACAAGGAGCGGAGCATAGCTCGTCATGACGATCAGATCACTGTTGCGTTCGAGGCCAGTGAGCCACGCAGCGTCGGCCAGAGCAGCTTCGAGGTCCGGCGTGGGGTCGCCCTCTCGCGTAGCCCACTCGCCGACGAAGATCTTCGGTCCTTTGCGGTCGGCGTCGTCGTAGTGATGCGCTTGCGAGAACGACTCCTGAGCGGACATGTAGAAATGCTCGTCGAGCACATCGGGCTTGATGCTCTTGACCGGCGTGGTGGCAATGATTTCAAGATCGGGATAGCGCTGCTTGATGGCTTTATAAAACTGCGCGTACCGGCCATCATAGGAGCCGGAGCGATCGAAGCCGTCTTCGTTGCCGACTTCAATATAGTGAAGCGCGAAGGGTGCGGGATGGCCGTCTTTGACTCGTTCCGCGCCCCACTTGGTATCGGCGCCGCCGGTTGCGTACTCAATTTCGTCGAGCGCATCCTGCACGTAGGGCTCAAGCGCGGGACCCGGATCGACATGCTCGCCCGCCAGTGAATAGCCGGCGTAGACCGCGAGCACGGGCTGCATCTTCAAGTCCTCGCACCATCCCAGAAATTCAAGCAGGCCCATGCCGTCGGATGAGTGGTAGTGCCAGGGGCTCATGTGGCCGGGCCGATCGACCCAGGGGCCGATGGTCTTTTTCCAGTCGAAGCGTTCGGCGATGTGATCGCCTTCGAGATAATTGCCGCCGGGGAAGCGCAAAAATTTGGGATGCATGGCGGCAAGCAGCGCCGAGATATCGGCGCGGTCGCCACCGCTGCGGTTGTGATAGGTGGGTGGGAAGAGCGAGATGACATCGAACCAGACGGTCGCGGGCTGCGCAATGGTGAGAATGAGGTGATTGTTCACGGACGAGGGCACGGTCTCGGCAGTGTGCAGTGTATAGCTGTATTGCTTCCACTCTTTGGTGAGACCGGGGACGACGACCGAAGCGGCGGCTACGCCAGTCTGGTCATTTTGAAGCGTGACGGTGACGGGAATTCCCGCCGTATCGGACTTGGCGTAGAACGATCCGGTGTATTGGGTATTTGGGCGCACGGGAATGCCCCAATGTCCGCCGTTCTCGACACCGGCTGGCGAGACTGCCGAGGCCTTCGACACGGTGACACGGAGGCTGCGAGGTTGCGCTGAGCTCGGGCCGTCTGACTCGTCAATGGAGACGTTCACCGTGGAGTCGCCGCGCGCCACCATCGGCCACACTCTGGTCGCATCCCAAGTCCGGGTCGGCGTGCGATCGCGGATGAGCTCGCCGTAGAGTCCTCCTTCGTAAGAGTAGTTAATTTCCTCGGTCATGAGGCCGTAGAACGTTGGGCTCACCGATGCGGTGGGGTGGTCCACCTGAATGGAGAGCGAGGGCGCCTGGGCGAGCAGGGTGATAGGAGAAAGGGCGAGTGCAAGAGAGGCTACGACGGCGATACGGAGGGCTGCGATTCGGTTGTTCATGACCTCGCCATCCTAATGCCCGGCGCTCAGTTTGACAATGGGGAAAACGCTTTCTTAGAGCGGCACAGCCAATAGGAAGCAGCCAATTGCGGACGAACAAGGCCAGTGATCTCAAAATTATCAAAACCGGGCCGGCTCTGAATGCAGGCCCAAAATTTCTTCAACTTGTTATTGGCTCGTCACTCTTTGCTTGCCTCTCCAACCCACCGGTAAATGGAGCAATCTTCCCATGCGAACGCAGCGTACTCGCCGCCGGGTTGGCGTTTGAGGATGGTGCGATCGGCGATAGTATCGGCGTGCGAGCGGCGAATTTGTCCGTGAAAAAGCCGTTCGAAGCCCGGCTCGCGCCGGATCACATTTTTCTGCTCGTCGTTGACGTACAGGATGTCCAGTTGTCCTGGGTGTTCGGCAAGGGTCCGTTTCCACGCGCGCAGGATGCGACGTAGCACTGGAGCGCCAAAGGGATTGAAGAGAAATACAACACAGGGTCCGGCGGGAAGCAGAAACTCCGACGCATCGCGGCAAAACATGCGCATCGGCACGCGCGTGCTTCCGGCGGCGCGCCACATGGCAAGATTTTTGCGCGCGATGCGCGCCAAGGTGGGATGCAGTTCTACGCCGATGACTGCGCGAAAAGGATAAGCGGCGGCGAGCAACAGCCCGCGGCCCATGCCAGCTCCGAGATCGATAAAGGTGTATTGATCGATGGGCACAAGCGGGCGGCAGCGGCGCCAACGTGCGATCAAGTTTTGAAAAACCGAGGGCGCGACGGCGTAGTAGGCCGTTACGTGACGATCATTCCGTTGCCCGGATCCCAGATGCCGCCCCGCGACCAAGCCGCTGGTGCGAACGCCGAATTCAAGATCGAAAGGATGGCGGATCAGGCCATCTTTTTCCGCCAGCCCGGGCAAGCGCCGTCTGCCCGCGGCCGTCGTCACCTTTTTTCTCTTTCCTGACGCGCCAACGCCCACGATTGAACGGTAGCACAGCTCGCGAAGCGAGAAATGATGAATTGCCGCTGAAGAATTTGGGGATTTGGCGGGCTGATAGGCGGCGCGGCCGGGGTTCATGGCGAGCGCTCTTTCTTGTGGCCAGATTTTTTCTTGACTAAGACTCAGCGCGTCTGCAAGACTGCGTGGGCGCTGCGGCGCGCCTTCTGTTGTGGGGCGGGATTTCAAATCGGCGCAGCAAATTGTTTCGGTAAGAACAGGGAGGAAACGTGAAGATATTCCTTGCAGAACTGGTGGGCACATTCATTCTGGTGTTGTTCGGCGTTGGCACGGCAGTCATCGCCGGGGATAAGGTAGGTATTTTCGGCATCGCCGCGGCGTTTGGACTGGCGCAAGTGGCGGCGATTTACGGGATCGGGCCGATTTCCGGCGGCCACGTGAACCCTGCGGTGAGTCTTGGCGTCTGGGTTGCTGGTGGCATCAAGCTCGGAGCGTTGATTAAGTATTGGATCGCGCAATTTGCCGGTGCGATTCTCGCGGCTTGGCTGCTTTTGATGATCGCGGTCGGCAGCACGGGATACAGCCTTGCTGCGAACGGGCTTGGACAGGATGGCTGGGGACCCGGTTATCAAGGTGGCTACAACCAGCCCTCGGCGATCCTCTTTGAGTTTTTCGCGACCATGATCTTTGTGATCGTGATTCTGGGTTCGACGCAGAAAAGCGCGCCGACGGGATTCGCCGGGCTGGCCATCGGACTTACACTTTTCGCGATTCACCTCTTCGGCATTCACATTACGGGCGTGAGCGTGAATCCGGCGCGGAGCCTGGGGCCGGCATTGTTTGTGGGTGGTCAGGCGATGAAACAGTTATGGCTGTTTCTTGTGTTTCCGAGTTTGGGCGGAATCGTAGCCGGTTTGTTCTTCCGGACGAAACTGCTGGCAGCGGACTGAGTTGCAACCGGGAAAGAAGATCGGGGAGCAGCCTGGTTAGGTTGCTCCCCGATTCACGTTGAGGTGGATGGGCAGTGGCGCCGATCAAACGCCAGACGTGCCCAGGCCAGCTTCGAGCTCGGCGATGTACTCAACCACCGCTTCGCTCCATCCGTCGACGTGCGTCCACGGCCCATAGCCGACACCATTGCGGCTTGAAGCTACGTTGATCACGTAGCCCTTGCCGCGCGGTGCAGGCACCTGATCGTGGGACTGTTCGTCGGTGATGACGATCAGACGATCGTGGGCCAGCTTCGCGTACTCCACCAGCTCGAGTGCCTTGCCGAGGTAGGTTCCGGAATGAGGCTGACTGGCTTCTAGCGCGTCGCGCAGGGCCATCCCGCGGCGCGATGGCACCAGCAGCGCCTGATCGGAGAAGGTGAAGATCGAGACCTTCTCTGCGATCTCACGCAACAGAATCGCCAGGCCGTATGCTGCGTCCGTCCGGCGCATCTCAGAACGGCGCGACAGCGGCGCCTCCATGGAGCCGGAGACGTCAACCAGCAGCACCGTATGGCCACGCAGCGTCGAGGCACGGCTGTTCGGCGCACGAGTCTCGAGCGAACGAAACATCGCGAACTCGAGCGGCTGTTCCCACTGCGGGGCCACGCGCGCGGCAGCCAGAAAACGAAAGGGAAGTACGCGATCCGTTTTCATTTCCGCGAGAGCGGAGAGCACAAGCTCCTCGCTCACGCCCGCCTGATGCAGGTTCCGCAGATTGCGCAGCAGAGCCAGCGCACCGAGCTTTCGATCGGCGAGCAGGCGCTCCCACACCTCGCGCTTGGCCACTTCACGCTTATCAGCGCCTTCGCCCCGGCCGGCAGCGGAAAGCGCAACCTCCCAGGTGTCAGGCGTGGCCAGCTCATTGTCGACCAGACGCTTCCACAGAGCGGCCTGAGCCTCATTGGCGGGTCGCACGTGACAAAGGAAGAGCACGTCGCGCAAGCGCACGGCGCCGGCGCGATCGTACTTAGCCAGTGCATACTCATCGAACTTGGCGAAAGCAGCAGCCAGGCCCTTCTTCACCTGCGCGGAGAGAGGCTCTCGTCCGCCGGCCCAGTAGATGGCCACGAATTCGCTCAATTCGTCGGCGCGCTGAATGACGCGCGCGAGCGTATCGGCCACCAGGCCGCGATGCGTGGCGTGGCGCGCCATCTCGCGCACCAACAGAAGCGGAGCGTGACGCAGCTTCATGCGCTCGCGAGCCTCGACAGCCAGTGCGGATACCTTTTCCGCTTCGACCTGCGGAACCAGATCGTGAATGCGGCCGGCGATCTGCACGCCGTCTTCGTAGAACTCGCCCTCCCACAACATGCAGGAGAGGACAGAGCGGCGCAGAGCCTGCTCGGCGGTGATTACGCTGGCTCGGGCTCCCTCGTGGGTGCGCGGGCGCGGCTTGGGCTTGAAGATGTTCAGGCGCATGGTGCGCCTCCTTTCCAGGTTAAGCAAGAATAAATCGCCGGGGAATTGTCGGACGCGGCAAGCTACATTCGCATGCGCTTTGCAGAGCACGCAAACGGCAGGAATCGAACCTGCGACCTCCGCAAGATCATTGCGGCGCTCTACCGACTGAAGTAGCCGAATCCTGCGCCACCGGCGGTTCATTCTGATTTTGATTTGAGGTCAGCGAGTCATCGCTGCCTCGTCCGCATCGTCATCATCCTTAGCGACCGCCGGTAATCGTGTGAATCCACTGTTACGAAATCCGGAGATCGGCTTTTTGCGGGTGACTCTGAAATCGAGCGCGAGGTTCTTCATCTGTTCGTAGCTCGGGCGGTTACGATCCCAGTATTCGGTGCACTCGTACACCGGGAAGGGAACCGTGCGCGCCGGGTTCGAGTAAGTGCAGACAACCAGCACGTCGGTTTCACGGTAGCCGACGACGAACTGACCGTGGATGCAGCCGCGGCAAAGATGCGCGTTGCCCACCGGAGTACCGTTTTTGATTTTGACCTTGCTCATGGCAATTCATTTCTAATCCGGCTGCGCCGGAGGGTTTTTGCTGATTTGAACGAACACTTCAACGATCAAGAGTTCGGCCGGGGAACAAGCGATGGCGGACTTTTTACGGCGCTCTGACCACAGAGCTTTCGAGCTTCGCAGCTCGCCGCGGGAATCGAACCCGCGCCTCCGGCGTATCGGGCGAAGTAACCGCTATCTACGCCACCGGCCGTTTTCTTTTGGCTATGGACGAGTTCATCGCCCGTGAAAATTCTGGCCGGGGAACAAATGCAACGATGTTGCTCTCGGTGCTCACCGTTTGAGCTCTGAAGCCTCTCAGCTTCGGGCGGGATTCGAACCCGCTGCCTCCCGCTTGGGAAGCGACGAAGTATCCGTTGCGACCACCACCGGCCGTTTTTCTGGTTTTGGACGAGGGTATCGTCAGTTAAAAGTATGACCGGGGAACAAACGGGGCGGTATCGGTGCTCTGCCACTGAGCTACCGGAGCTCGCGCTCCGAGCGGGAATCGAACCCGCGACCACCGGCTTAAGAGGCGAAGTAACCGCTTCCTACACCACCGGTCTTTCTTCTGGTTTTGGACGACAGCATCGCCCTTCAAAAAAAACCTCTTACCGGGGAACAAGCGAAAAGAGTCGGACATCGGAGCCTCCACTTTACGGTGCCTGATGGTTCGGGACTACGCCCCCGCCCCGCAAAGCAAGTACATCCGGCAGGGTCTCCGACCCTGCGCGTCCTCTTTCGTGGAGGAAGTAACTCCCTTCTATCACCACCGGTGCAATTGACTTACAAGTTTTTACTTACAAACATAACTCCTCACACGGCGCCACATGACTCATGTTGGCGCGAGAAATGGAAACCCAAAACACCCGGATGCACGCACATACATACTTCCCCCGAGGGAACGGACGAAGACAGCGTAGCGTTGTCAAGGCGATGAAGCTGGCCTCTACACCACTCGGGAAAATCCAATGTTTATGCAGGTTGCGCAGGGTCGGAACCGCAGAGGGTTACCGCAGATAAAGGACGGGCGCCCGGCGGCCGGCTGTGCTCAAACTGAGCCAACCTGACCTACGCATCGAGTTTTGCGTTTTGACGATCATCGGGCATTCTCCTACGCAGTGACTACTTTGCCATAAGTCACGAGAAAATGCAAGTGGCTTCTGGAAATATTACTGAGAATGATTTGTAAGTCAGGGGCAACTTATGGGCGGGTTAGATAACAGATTTACTCATACGATCAGGTTGTTGCGATGAAGCGAAGGCGAACATAATCCGCAGTCCAGTGGCCGTCGTGCCCGCGAAGGGCTGGAGCCAGCAGCGCAACTGCCTCCTCAACTACAGTATCGCGCACAGTTTCCGGAAGGGCATCGAGTGCGCCACGGTAGAAGGTGTTCAGCCAGCCGGCCATGCCACTTTCATTCAGCGGAGTGGGGCGAGGAAAGAGAATAATCTTCTCGACGGCGAATCCGTGACGCTCAAGCCTGCTGCCGTAGGCTTCTGAAGTGGGATAGTAGTTGCCGCGCTCGCCAAGGGTTCCAAAACCGTGGCGAGAAAGGACGGCGGCGAAGGCGACGCGAATCGCGGCAATATTGCCATGGCCGCCCATCTCCGCAACGAATCGCCCACCCGGCCGCAGTACGCGACGCACCTCGGAAAGCATCTCGTCCTGGCCGCGAACCCAATGTAGCGCTGCGTTCGAGAAGACGGCTTCAAAGATGCCATCGGGATAGGGCAACTTTTCGGCAGCGCCCTGGTCGGCTTTCACGCCGCGGGCGCGGGCAGCCGTGACCATTGCCTGAGAAGAGTCAATGCCCACGACGCCCGCGCCGGACTCGGCGATGCGCTGGGTGAGTTGACCGTCGCCGCAGCCGAGGTCGAGGATGCGCTCACCCGGTTGGGCGGCGAGCCATTCGAGCACACCCCCAGCTAATTCGTGGACAAAGGCCCCATCGCGGCCGTAGGTCTCAGGATCCCAGGTCTGCGGCATGGTCCGACCTCCGATGTTCAGAATGTTGGGGGATTAAGTTTGTGAATGGTTGCCAGGGAAATCGCAGCCGACAACAAAGATTGGGTATCAATTGATTTTCTCACGGGAGCCGATTGGAACTTCAGAGGACCGTGATGCGAACCCCGGAGGCATGAGGAACGAGCGTGGTGAAGGTCCCGTTCTTAAGGCGCCCGGATTTTGCGGCTCTGGTGATTTGAGCTTCACGGCTGTCGAGAGCCGGCGCATGCAACGCGTCGACTTCCACCGCGCCGCTTCGCGCAGCGCCGAAATTCAGCCGGAGATCGAGGTCGTTCTCGAGGTCTTTGTTCAGGAGGATCACGGCGGTCTTTCCGTCTGCGAGCCTTGCGGCGTGGGCGGTTGCGTTAATACCGGAAGCCTGAAGCTTCGCAGTGAGGTCGGCCTGGATCAGCGTGCCGCCGGCGAACGAGCCAGCGAACATGAGGCCGTAAGCAACCGGTTCAAGAACATACTCCGAGCCAAATGTGGCAATCGGGGAATAGTAGGGATGCGGGTGCGTGGCGATCTGGTCCGGCGTAGCGCCCTGCTCTTTGAGAACTGCGTCGCCGAACATGACTCCGCCGAGCCCGCTGGCGATGATGGGGCCGGTGCCGCCGTGCAGATTAATGCCGGAATAGTTGTTGCGGGCGAGAAGCAGCGAATAGTCGGCGGCCCAGAGAGCTGCGGCAAAGACGTCGGAGACACCAGGCTTGCCGCCGCGATAGCAGGTGTTGCCTTCAGTCATGCGAACACGGGTGTTCATTTTGGCCGCTGCCGCGGCAGCCGTATCAGCTTTGCCCTGGACCTTGGCCATGGTCGCGGGCTTGAGCAGGTTGGGAATGTTGACATCCGGATTGGATGGTGGCCCGCCAAAATAGTAATGATGCGAAAGTGTCGTGACGTGCGGAGGTCTCTCGACTGAACGCCAGGCATCGGCGATCTGGGGCAACCATGAGACGTCGTCATTCACATCCGGCATTCCGAATCGGGCTCCGGGAACGCGGGCGACGATGGCCCTGGCGAGAGTGAGCCACTCGGCGAGGTAGGTCTGCGCGGACCAGGTTTGAGGATCGCGCAAATGGCGGCTAAACAAATTTACTTCGTTGCCGATTTGAAAATATTGCAATCGCGCGCCGAGGGTTTTGGCAACAAATTCAGCTTCGCTGGCAGCGCGGGCGGGAGTGTTGGTTCCCATGTTGATGCCGTAAAGGCAGGTCCAGCCGGTGGCTTCAAGGAAGGAGGCCAGGTTTCGAACCGCGTGAGGAGTGACCGCGTAGTAGTTGGCCCTGGGCTCGCCAACCACTTCGCGCGTGCGCGGATGCTCCGGCTCAGGAGAGTCGGGCGTGGCTTTCCACCAACCGAATTCACCGGTATTTCCGCCCAGGCGCAGCACGCCTCGCGAGGAGATCCGCTTGAATGCGCGAATCAAGCCGGTATTCTCCGCGGAAAAGAAGTCTGGATTCGTTAGCTCGCGAACTTCATAGGAGAGGCCGACAAAATCCGCCGGAACGTGCGGCCCCGTTGCCTCTGAGGGGACAGCAAGGGTGGTCTGGATCTGCGTGCGGCTTTGCCCGGCAAGGCGCGTGGCGGCCAGCGACAGGGCGGAAGTGGCTAGAAATTCGCGACGACTAATCGATTTCATAAAGAGAAACCTTCCCGAAGAATGCCGCCCCCATTCTAGATCGACTGAACGGGCAACAGGGTGAGGTCGTCGACGAGGCCGACTTCTTCTTGCACGAATGGCTCACCGAAGCGAACGCCAGCGAGGAGTCCGTAATGGCGAGCCTCGGCAAAGGTCCGTTCGCGAATTTCCTCTTCGGGGACAAAAATTGCGGAGCCGGAGGATTGATTTGCGTACTGCGAACGGTAGGCCATCAGAGCCATATGGCGCTGTTCGACGAATGGAGTGATGTCAACAATAAAAGTGGGGCGCACGTCGGCGTAAAGGCTGGCGTAGACGATCTTGAAGGGGCGATGCGGCTCAGTGCCGGTGTCAATCTTTTTCAGGCCGGAAAGAAAACAGGCTTCGGCGCCGAGGGTTGCGGTGATGGCGTGATCGGGATGGCGTGCCTGCCAGTAAGGCAGGATGACGACGCGGGGACGAAGTTGGCGCAGAATGCGAACGATGGCTACGCGATTTTCAAGATTGTTGGAGATAGCACCGTCAGGCAAATCGAGTGCGTGACGCCAGCCGACGCCGAGAATGCCTGCTGCTTGCTCAGCTTCGCGGGCGCGCTCTTCCGCAGTGCCGCGCGTGCCGGCTTCGCCCCGAGTGAGATCGAGAATCGCCGTGCGAAGCCCGCGCGCAGCCATGCGCAGCAGGGTTCCTCCGCAGGTCTGTTCCACGTCGTCGCGATGAGCAGCGATGGCGAGAATGTCGGCTCGAAAGTCGATGGCCACATCGGGCATCGGGATCAGTAGACAGTGTTGTCGGAGTCGGTCACCGCGTCCATGTAAGCAACGTCGTAGGCCGTGCCGGTGACCGTCACGTACTGGTTGTCGATCGACGAACCGTCCGCGGTGGAGTAGATGTAGACCTGTCCGCCCTCGGCAGTGTAGATCTTGTGCAAGCCCGTGACCGCGGCAATTCCCGTGGCGTCGCCAAGGTAAGGCTCGAGCATGACGACCGACTTCGTCGCGGTGTTGTACATGGTCAGGCAGCCGTAGCCACTGGTGGGGTTGGTGGCGTAGCGGACGCCAACGGTGCAGCCGCTCATCCCGATCCAAAGCGTATTGTCATCGGCTTCAATCATGCGGCTGACCGCGCCTGGCACGCCATCACTAATGGCGACGGGGCTGCCAGCGGTATTGTTGGCGAGGTTGACCACGGTCAGATTGCCGGCAAAGAGATTCTGCGCCGGGACGTACTGCTGGCCCACGACGTACATGGTCGTAGTATCGACCAGAGCGTTGCTGGCTCCGCCGGGTATGGGGATATTCACCATCGGTGCATCATTGGTGTCGGGACACGAGGAGACTGAAGGAAGGTTGCAGGGAAGCAAGCCCGACGCTTGTCCCTGAAGAAAGATGAGCGGCGCGATGGGGACCACGGAGATTGAGGCTTTGGTTCCACCACACTCCGGGCCGCAACTCAGAATATAGGCAGTGCTTCCGTCTCCGGAGAAAACGGCTTTGGTGGGCCGGTCGAAGGTGAGAGGGGCGCCATAGTAGTTGCCGGTTGCGTCGGTGTGGTCGGGGCTTTGCATCTGGAACAGGCACCACGAAGGGGCCTGCTGCGGCTCGCAGTCAACCGCGGCCTTAGGCCACGTGGAGGGCCCTCCTGAGAAAGCGAGGGACTGCGCAGTGGATAGCTGGCGCGGGTAATACGCATAGTTGGAGTTCTGGACGAACGCCAGCGCGACGGAGCCTCCGGGGTTGACGCTGACGCGGTACACGCCGGGAAGGCTGAAAGTGGAGGATAAGCCCTGGGTGGGGCTGATGACAGTGAAAACCGTGGCAGCCTGGCTGGCCGCGAAGACGTAGGATTGGTTGCGTGTAATGAAAATGCTGGACGACATGCCGTTGAGGCCACCGACTGAGGAGATCGAGGTCTTTTCCTGCTCGTAGTTGATCAGGGAGAAGGTTCCGTCTCCCGATCCGTAAACGGCCCCGAGCTGTTCCTCCGGCATGTTCTGAATCGAACTAGGCAAGGCACCGCCATAGCCGGCAATGGAAAAGATGGCGGGCTTGCCGTTATAGCCGCTGCGATTGTCATAAAAAGCGTCCATGATTTCGAGTACGCCCTTGTTCAGAGTGCCGGGGTTCTGAATGGCGACCATGACGCGATTTTGCAACCCGCTGGGGGGCAATACCCGGCCAGCAAAGTAAAAGGTCTTGCCACACCCGGCCAGCGCGGCGGCTACAACCAGTGCTGCGCCGGCGCTTACGAGAAGACTTCTATTCTTCAAATTTCCGACCCTCGGTTGATGGTGCGGTAAAACCCGCAACGTCGACGAATAAATGGCGTTATTTGCACACGGAGGGGCTCTGAAATGCGCAAGCCCAAACCGATTTCCACGCAGGCGATAACTCCCGAAGTATAACAAAGCGGACCGACCTTCTGGCGCGATGGCGGGTAAGGCGGGAGTGAGCATTGGAGAAGAATCCGAGGACGGACGAAGCAGGACGAGCAAGCTTCTAAGCGGCGGCGCGAAGGGTGGATACATCCCCGCTGTCGATGGGTTAGCATGACAACAGAATGAGCCGGTTCACCCAAATCTTTTCCGACCGCCCCGTGCTTGCCGATGGCGCAATGGGTACGGTACTGAATGCTCGCGGCGTATTTACCAACCGCTGCTACGACGAATTGAACCTGTCCGATCCCAATCTGATCCTTGCAGTGCACCAGGAATACCTGCTTGCCGGAGCGGAGATTCTTGAAACCAACACATTCGGAGCCAACCGCTTTCGATTGACTCGGCATGGGTTGGGTGCAAAGGTCGAGGAAATCAATGCGGCGGGTGTGCGGCTGGCGCGCCAGGCGGTGGAGGGTTTGAAAGAAAAGCAAGCCGGCGAGGCGTGGGTGGCCGGCGCGGTGGGACCACTGGGCGTGAGGCTGGAACCGCTGGGCAAGACCGGCCTGGATGAAGCGCGAGCGGCCTTCGCCGAACAGATTGGCGCACTCAAGAAAAATGGAGTTGACCTGTTGATCGTGGAGACAATGCCCGCGCTGAACGAGGCACGCGAGGCACTGGAGGCGGCGAAAGCAGTGGCCCCGGAGCTGCCTGTGCTGGTGATGGTGACGGTGGACGATGAGGGCGAGTGCCTCGACGGTTCTTCGCCGGCTCAGGCCGCAGCATTGCTGACTGAGTGGGGAGCCGATGCAGTCGGAGTGAATTGCTCGACTGGGCCAGCCACGGTGCTGACGGCGATTGAGGAGATGCGCGCGGCGACCAATTTGCCCCTGGGCGCGATGCCCAACGCGGGGATGCCGCGAGCAGTGGAGGGGCGGAACATTTACTTGTGCTCTCCCGAATACATGGCCAGCTTTGCGCGCAAGGCCATCGCGGCCGGGGCACAGATGGTTGGCGGATGCTGCGGCACGACGCCGAATCACATTCGTGCCATGCGGCAGGCCGTTAGAGCCATCGACGAACAAGCGCACGTGGCGGGCAAAGACGCGGCGCCCTCCATTAGCAAGGAAGTGCCACCGGCTCCGCTGGCGCAGCGCTCGCGCCTTGGAGCCTTGATTGCAGAAGGCAAGTTCATCACCATGGTGGAGTTCGTGCCGCCACGCGGCATCGACTGCTCGAAGGAGATCGAAGGCGCGGCATTGATGGCGCGGATGGGAGTGGACGCGATCGATGTTTATGACGCGGCGCAGGCCTCGGCGCGAATGAGCGGGGAGAGCCTCTGCATCCAGATTCAGCAGCACACGGGGATGGAGACAATTCTGCATTACACCTGCCGCGACCGCAACCTGCTTTCGATCCAGTCGGATCTTCTGGGCGCTTCCTCGATCGGGCTGCGCAATATTCTGTGCGTGACCGGCGATCCACCCAAGCAGGGAAACTATCCTGATGCGTCTGCTGTCTTTGACGTGGACTCCATCGGATTGGTAAACATCGCGCGGCGATTGAATCACGGCCTCGATATCGGATCGAATTCAATTGGCGCGAGCACCAACTTCACCATCGGTGTAGCAGCGAACCCCGGCGTACCGGACCTGGAAAATGAACTGAAACGGCTTGTCTATAAAGTGGAAGCGGGCGCAGAGTACGTGATTACGCAGGCGGTCTTCGATCTGCGTCTGCTGGAAGAATTCCTGGAACGAGTCAGGAGTCTCCTCGGGGACCAACGCATTCCGGCGATTGCGGGCATCTGGCCGCTGACCAGCCTGCGCAATGCCGAGTACATGAAGAACGATTTGCGGGTCGCCATGCCGGAAGAGATCATGCTGCGCATGGCGCAGGCGGATACGCCGGAGGCCGCGCGCGCGGAGGGAATCAAAATTGCGCAGGAGATGCTGGCAGCCGTGCGGCCGTTGGTCCAGGGCGTGCAGGTGAGCGCGCCGTTCGGGAATTATGAGAGCGCGGCCGAAGTGATCGCCAGCGCACTCGGAACGGAAAAGTAGCGCTCCTTTTTCCCGGAATCGCTTGCCTTGAGCAACCGAGCCGCGTACACTTCTCTCGAATTTCCGCTACATCCAGAGCTCAGAGCTGAATCCTTTGGTGGCCGGATTGGGAGATCAATCATGTCAGACGGTTTTAGCATTGGCGCGGCCATGGCCGAGCCAACCATTTTCGACTGCCCGAACTGCAAAGAGACAATTGACGCGACCGCGGATACTTGCCGATTCTGCGGGGCTAAGGTCGACCGCGATGCCGCCCGTACGGCCGCAGTTGTGATGGCCAAAATCAACAAGGCCTGCAGCGATGCGAGCTACATGAAGTCGACGACGTTCACGCTACCGGTTTTCTTCGGTCTGCGTTTCGTTCCGTTCATTTCGCTGCTCGGGACAATCGGCTTCATCGGTCTGCTGATTGCCATTCCTATCTGGACTCTCGTGTGGCGGCACAAATACGGCCGAATCGTAACCTCGGATGGCGACTATCTCAAGGCGCGAAGAACCGTTTTGCTCATCGGGATCTTCGTGCCGATTCTTCTCGCCCTGTTTGTGATCGCTCCATTCCTGCTGGGGATTTTTATCGCGATGAACCGTTGAGGGAGTAGCCCGACGGCAGCTACAAGACAAGCGGCGATTCGTTCTGGTAGCCGGATCGGTTATTCTGAAATCCCGAGGTTGAAACCGCAGCCATGCCGTCCTTTGAAGAAGCGCTGAAGAAGCTGGAAACCATTGTCGAGCAGTTGGAAAAAGGCGATCTGGCACTGGAAGACTCGCTCAAGCTTTTCGAAGAAGGTGTTGGATTGTCGGCGGCCTGCAAGCAAGAGCTCGATGCCGCCGAAGGCAAAGTGCAGATGCTGGTGAAGCAGCGCGACGGGTCGGTGAAGCTGGAACCGTTTCTGACGGATAAATCCCTCTAGGCGCACAAGCGCGGAAATTCAAACCCAATCTCAAAATTACGCAGGCTTAGCGGTCTTTGTGTGCGCGCCGATCTCCGCGGCGAGCGCGAGCAACGACTCATCGTTGCCGCGGGCTGCTGCCAGCTGCATTCCGCCGTGCGTGCAGGGAATGGCGATGGCCGGAACGCCGGCCAGGCTGAAGGGTGCGGTGTAGCGCAACAAGCGGGCGCGGGTCTGGCTGTGGTCTGCGCCGACGGCGAGGCGCGCCACAGGAATCGACGGCAGCAGAACGAGTTGATGCGCGGCAAACAGTTCATCCATGCTTGCGCGGAAAGCCGCGTGACGCTGGCGCAAAGCAGAAATCTCACTAAGAGTCAGGCTGGCGCCCCAATTGAGACGTTCGCGAATGGACGGGTCGCTTTGCAGAAAATTGGGGCGATCGAAGTTGCCGGCATGCAGGCGAGCCGCTTCTGACGCCTGAATAGGAGCGAAGATTTCAACCGCGTCCGCCCACCATTCAGGATCGATGGGCTGCGCTTCTAGTCCGAGCGATTGCAATGTGCGAATGACGGCGCGATAACTATGCATCACTTCCGGCTCGCAATCATTGAGAAAATCGCTCGCGACGTAGGCGAAGCGGGCAAATCGCGACGTGGGCTTGGCGTGCGCCGGCGCGAATGGCGCGGCAAGAAACGGAGCGTCCTCAAGATCGCGAAAGAGCCAGCCCATTGTATCGAAAGATTCAGCAAGATGAGCTCCGCCGCGCCAATTGCCACGGCCCAGCGTGGCGCGATAGCCGGCGAGTCCGCAGAGCGCAGCGGGCGCGCGGATCGATCCTCCGGTGTCTGTTCCAATGGCTGCCACTACAGAGCCTTCCTGCACGCTGGCAGCAGCGCCACTTGAAGAACCACCAGTGAGTGCGCCGGGATCTCGAGGCTGTGCGCAATCGCCATATTCTGGATTCTCCCCCGTGATTCCGTAGGCCAGTGGATGTAGATGAGTCTTGCCGACGATCACTGCTCCGGCAGCGCGCAATTGTTCCACCAGCCAGGAGTCGCGCACGACCCGGCCGTTCAAGTCGCGATAGAAATGGATTCCACAGGTCGTTGGTGAACCAGCGAGGTCGAAACAATCTTTGACTGAAATCGGCAAGCCCCAGAGGTTGGGGCGGCCGTCGCCGAAGGAGCCGTCGCTTGAAGCGGGCATGGATTCAGCGCGAGCAGCCTCGGCGCGCGTCCACGTTGCATCCTGCCAGATGTAGGAATTGCGGCCGGTGTTCCCGTTGCTATTGGCGAGAGCGGATTCAGCGAGCTGCGATGGGCTTCGAGATCCGTTTGCGAGCGCGGCGCGAAGATCGCGGACAGTCCACGATGGAGCAGTCATACGGTCATTCTAGAAGCCGCCGGCGGGTGCGGCTCAAGAAACCAGAGCGTTGAAAAGCCGAAGGGCGACCCACGCGGGCCGCCCACGGAAGGGGCAATGAGAATCAAAAGTCCAGATGCAGCGACATCTGGATCTGTCGCGCGCTGCCGATGGTGTGCTTGGTGATGCCGAGGCCAGATGGAGGATTGTAGAGCGGATCTCCTCCCACGGGTACGTTGTTGAAACCTGCGTTCTGGTTCACATTGTTCTGCGGAATGTCGAAGCTGGATGTGTTGGTGAGGTTGTAGACATCGAATGTGTAGTGCAAAGTGTAGGGCTCGTGAATCATCAGGTCTTTCACCAGAGAGGCATCGGCTCGCCGCTGCCAGGACTGGCGGAAGATGTTGCGTTCGCCAGTGATGAAGTTGGTCTCATACGTGTCCCCTTCCGGAACACCCATTGTGCCTTGCGAGATCAGCGGAAGCGTGAAGCAACTGGCTTTGAGCGCGGCGCCCTGGCCGGTGTTGATGTTGTAGAAAGCGCCATTCTGGCCGGTCAGCGCGTTCTTGCGATTGCATCCGGGGGCCAACGGCACGATCGGGTTGGTAATTCCATTGAACGTGCTGTAATAAATGCTGCCGACAGCTCCGGAGTAATCGATCATGCTGTACGGCTGGCCGCTCTGAATCACCGCAATGCCATGAATGGCCCAGCCGTCGACCACTTTCCCTGCCAACGAATCCTCGCTCATAAATTTTGGGAGGGTGTAACCGTAGGTGAAATTGAGAACGTGGGTACGGTCGAAGTCGGATGAGCCGTATCCGCTGCGCAGATTGTCGGGATTGTTGCCGTTGTAGAACAATCCCATGCCGCTCTGCTCGTCTGTGGCGTGCGAGTAGGTATAAGAAACTCCCGCTGTGATGCCGTGGCTCAAGCGTTGTTCAAGATGCGACTCCAGCGCGTTGTACATCGCAATGCCGGCCGCGGTGTATGCCTCAGATTCCGACGAGTAACCGATGTAGGGCACGCGAAGATCGACATTGCCGCCCTCATAGTTGTTCAACATGGTGCCGTAGCTGCAATCTGTTTCCGTCGGATCGTTCACGCATTCAGGGAAAAAGGTGTTCGGGTCAAGCACGGTATAGCCGTAGCTGTAATACTGCGAGACTGATGTACCGTCGGAAAACACTTTTCCGCCAGGATGGGTAGGGCTGCCGGGCGTGGCAATTTGAGCCTGGTTGAAAGGAATGGGGATGACCTGGTGGCGGCCAAGATTGCCCACGTAGCCGACCTCAATCATTAGATCGTTGCGAGGCTGATACTGGACGTTGAGCGTAAAGTTCATGCTGTAAGGCAGCTTGTTGGCGCGGTTGTAAACGCCGAGGGTATAAGGCTGGCCGCTGTTGTCGGCGCCGACGGTGCCGTCGATGAGAGCCGCGGCGTTGGGAAGATAATTGGCAATGTCGGAGGCCTTGGGATTCGCTGGCGGTGTGGATCGCATCGGACCCCAGGGCGTGACGAGGTTGTAGCGGGAGTTGTCGACGGTCGCGCTGAGCCCGTCGCCACCACAGATAGGAACGTAATTGAGGTAGAGGTAGGTTGGATTGGCGGTGTTGAAAGAGGAACTGTACGGGCAATGCTGCTGAGAGACAAAAGGTTCTGTCTGCGAAGAGCCGTAAGGACCACCGTCAATTTCGCCTGCGGCATAGCCAGGCGAGAGGTAGGTGAAGAGCTCGCCGCGATCGTAGTAGAAACCGCCGCCGGTGCGGACAACCAGCTTGGAATGAAAGAGGGATGGTTGCCAGGCAATGCCGAGGCGCGGCGCGATGCCCCACTGGCGGCCTGTGAGCGTTGTCTTGCTCACGCCTGAAGTCCCGTTGGCGTTGTTGCCGGCGATGATAAATCCGGAGCCTGTGATGGTGTCCGACGCGGCGTCGTAGCCGTATTGCTTGGGATCGAAGTTGAAGATGTTGCCATATTTTTCTGTCAACCCGCCATCCCAGTCGTAACGCACGCCGAGGGTCACGCTCAGGGTTGGGGTCGCCTGAAACTTGTCCTGCACAAAGAAGCCGGTTTCATTGGCGCGATAATAACGGTCGGCGTTGCCCTGGAGAAATGAACTTGCCGTGAACAACTGCGTGGTGTAAGGCGTGATCCAGTTATTGGCAAGGGTGACAAAGTCCGGCGTGTCCACATTGCCGGTGCCGGTGCGATGATCCCGCGTGTTCAGCTGCGTGTAGGAGTAACTGGCGCCGAAACTAACAGAGTGTCGCCCTTTCGCCCAGATCGCCGTGCCGGAGGGCATGATCCGGTTCTGGAACATGCCGGTGTTCGCTCCCTGATATTCGGAATCCGGACCGATGGCCAGCGAGGGAAAGACAAGACCGTATAACGGCCCGGTTGACGAATCATACTGATCGCCGATGGCATCGTTGATCGTGACGCCGGGGAAATAATTGCCGAACGCCGGACTCATGCCGATTTGCGCGGGCGTAAACAGCTGATCGTTCGTGGCGTACGCCTTCTCGCGGAGAATGCCGACGGTTTCAGAAATGCTGAGAGTGTTTCCGATGGTCTGCACATTGTTGATAGAGCCAACCTGGGAGCCGGTATCCATGTGTGCTGTAAAGCCGGGAACATTCGAGTACGCGTAGGGCGATGAGTTGGGATCGTGCTGGTAGTAGTATTTCGCGGCCAGTATGTCCTTGGCGCCAATGTTCCAGTCGAGATTGGCGACCGCCTGATCGGAGGTGAAGCGCGCCGTGCCGGGCAGAAATGCATTGTAGGGCGAAAAGACATTCGGAGTCCCTGGAGCATTCTGGTTCGGGATCAGCCAGTTTGGATGGGCGCTGCTTCCGCCGGGAAGTTGGTATTGAAATAGGGCGAGGGCAACAGGGTTGCTTGACCAGTCCGCGGGTGTGACAGCCGTCGCCGCGGGATTTACAGGGTACTGGACATTGGAGGAATAGCCTTCGTTTGTGGTCCAGTTATTGTTCGCAATGTCGGTGAGACCATCGGGCGTGCGGTTGATATCGCTTAATCCCGGTGGGACGACAAGCAGCTCATCGCCGGTTTCATCGTCTGAAATATGGAGGTGCTGGTAGCTGACGAACCCGAAGAGTTTGTCCTTGATAAGCGGGCCGCCGAAAGTGCCGCCCGCCGTATAGCGATGCAACTGAGGATTCTTGTAAGCGGCGGGGATATTATCGTCCTTCTTGAAGAAGAAAGGCGCGGCGTTGAGAAAGTTGGTGCCGCGGTGGCCGTAAAGCGAGCCGTGGATTTGATTGCTTCCAGACTTGGTGCTCATGTCGATGTGCGCGCCGCTGTCAGATCCCTGCTGGGCGTCGTACATCGAGGCGTTCACGCGGACTTCCGCGATGGACTCAGGCGCGGGCGTCGGGATGGCGTTGCCGATGGCGAGATAAACGGACGAGGCGCTTGGAATGACGCCTCCAGCAGCGTTGTTGGCCTGGCCGGTGTTATTGACAATCCGGAACGAATCCACCTGACTGGTGCTTTTGCCGTTGAAGAGATTGCTGGCGTCGACGCCATTCAGAAGGAATGCGTTTGAAGTGTCGCGCTGGCCGTTGGCCCAGATCGGTGCATTGCCGAGTCCGGAGTTGGCGCCGGTGCCGCCGGGCAACTCAGCATCTACGCCGGGTGAGAGGATGGCCAGTCCCGTAAAACTGCCGGTGGGCAAAGGCACATTGTCGATCTGCTGAGTTTCCATGACGTAGCCGTTGGTGGTGTCAACGGCGTTCATCAGCGGAGCGGCTTCCACCTCGACGGTGGTGCTGGCCTCGCCAACTTTGAGTGAGACATTCAACGTGGCCGTGCGGTCGGCCTCCACAGTGATATGGGGTGTCTTCTGCGCCTGGTATCCGTTTGCCATGTAGGTCAGCGTATATGTGCCGATGGGCAGGTTCACGAACGTGTATTCGCCCTGGTCGTTGCTCTTGGTGGTGCGAGTGACTGAAGTCTGTTCGTGAATCAGAGTTACAGTGACGTTGGGAATCACGCCACCCGAGGCATCCGTGACTTCACCGGTGATTCCGCCGAGAGTCTGCTGAGCTTGAGCTGAGTTGGCGCACAGGATGACGGCTGCCACGATTGCAAGCAGGCCGGCAAAGGAAAAAGAAGACACACGGATGAAAGTTTTCAACGGGCTGACCTCGAAATAGGAATTTCCCCCTGAAACCTGGGGGATTCAACGACTGCTGGATTGGTTTTGAAATCTCGTTTTTCTTGAGCGTTGAATTGCTAGGCGGGGCAGACTCCGCGCGGCCCGCGATGGTTGAATGGCCTTAACTGCTCGCGCTGCAGGTTACGGCAATATTAATTCGTGCGGTATAAAGTTCACGTAAGGAATTTTGTGTGCGAAAAGGAGATAAAGCACAGCTTTTCCACAGCAGGTCACACTTGTTGGGCTTTTCTTCGCCGCCACAAATACCAGGCGAGCCCAGCGGTAATGTACGCGAGATAGAGATAGGGTATACGCGCGTGAACTACGTCAGAAGCGGATTGCAGATCGAAGACCGCGATCGTGAGGATGACGGCGACTGTGAGGACGCTGATGGCGGCGATGAGATGGGAATGCTGCCCGGCGGCGCGGCGCGCGAAGGGAAGCGCAATCGCCACCAACACGTATGCGGTGAGAAATCCAAAGACCGCCGTCGAGCCCAGCAGATCGTAAATCGAGTATCCCGTCACGCCATTCATGACCATCACGCAAATCACGACGAGAATCAGCGAAGTCGAGAGCACAATGCCGGCGCCAGGCGTGCTGTGCTTATGATTCGTTCGCTCGAGGATCGCGGGCAGCAAGCCGTCGCGCGCCATCCGCATGAGCACGCGAGCGGCCGCGGTAGCGCAGGCCAACACGCACGCAAACATGCTGATAAAGGCTCCGCAATCAATTGCCACTCCTAACGGCGAAACACCAGCCTTTCGTGCGAGAAGATGCAAGGGACTCGTGGTTTCGCTGAGCGCGCCCAGCTGCCCCTGAAAGCCCAGCACTTCAGAGTAGGCACAGAGCATGAAAAACACGCCGGAAAGGAGCGCACATTGGATGACGGCGCGGGGAATGGTGCGCAGGGGTTCGCGCGCTTCGCCGCCCAGAGTGGTCGCGCTCTCAAAACCCACAAAGCTGAAGATGGAGAGCACGAGTGCCGTTCCCAAAGATGAGAAGTGAGCTCCCTTAAGCTGGAACTGGCTGGCATCGATCCGCAAGCCAAGATGAAACGGCAGGAGCGCAAGCACAATCAGGATCAAGCCGACCGATACGGCCTCAATCCACAACATCAATTCCGCTGAAAGTTTCACGTCGCGATAAGCGATGAAGCCGGCGATGACGCAAACGAGCGCGAGCGTAGGGATGGCGGGCGGAGACCAGCGGAAGAATTGCTCCGATATAACAGTGGCGTAGTAAAGCGCACCCCCCGCGACCGAAGCGCCGGTGGCGAGGTAAGCGAGCAACAATCCCCATGCTGCGGCTGCGCCACAGATCGGCGGCAGCGTGTCGGCGGTGTAGCTGTAGAGCGATCCTGGCGAAGCCGACAGCCGCGCGAACCGGCTGACGCAGAAACCAACCAGCAGCATTGAGGCGGTGGCCAGCAGATATACAAACCAGGTGGCGTTGCCGGCCAGCCCAACAATCAGCGGAATGGTCAGCGAAGCGGAAGTGCTAGGCGCTGTGGCCGAGACGGACTGAGCCAGCGTCTCAACGGGGCCGAGGACGCCCTTCCGCAAGCCGTAGCTTCCGGCATCGTTCTCCTCCGGATACACGTTGTGCTCTGTGCTCGTGGTCGCACTCACGGCTCTGCCTCTTGCAGAATTTATCGTTCGATGGTGGCCTCGATCGTACCATGCGGCTCGTCGATGGGCACGAAGATGTGGTTGGGATTGTCCTGGCCGAACGGGCTCAGATTTGCAAGAAGGTGATGGAGGTTGGGCATGGATAGATGAATGCGCGCGATCTCGGGCGCGGCATCGAGCGCGGCTTTTCCCATATCGAAGAGCGTGTGCTGCACGCTCATGCTATCGTGTGCGGCAAATGTTTTGAGCAGCGCGGCGACGACTCGTTTACGAGACTGCGCATAGTCAGGAGATGCCGCCGCATAATCCCACGTGATCATGGCGCTGGTGCCGAAGATTCGATCCGTAGCGGGCTTGAGCGTGGTGAGTTTGTCTACGATATAACCGGTGAAAGCCGATTTCGTAGTTTTAAGGATCGTGAGTCCACTCACCCCGGATCGGACGGACCACTCGCGACCCTGATCGCGCACGGCCCGTACGGTCTGGACCTCGGGACCGCCGAGCTTGAACGTCGTTGGGTCGGGCACGCCGTCGACCATGAGCGGCTCCCATGCGCGCTCTGCAACTTCGATGAGAACGCCGGAAACTTGAGCATTGTTGGCGAGAAAATGATCCCCAAGCTCCGTCGCGAAGGACTCGATGGTCACGGCTTTTGAGTTACGCGCCACGAAATAGACAGTGTTCTTCATGGTGTCGGTGGGCAGAACCCTGCTGTTGTCGGCCTTCGTGTAACTGGCGTCAAAATCACCCTCGAGCATCACCTTGACGGTCCACTCATTGAACTCGTGGCTATCCTTCAGGCGCGTGATGCGCGACAGACGCACGCGCGATTTTCCGTAGCTGTTCGCACCCAGTTTCGCCATTCGTCAGCTTCCTCGGTAAGTCGTATAGCTGTTATCGCTCAACAGCAGCGGCAGATGGTAATGCGCGCTGCCGTCGCAGGTGAAAACGATTGTAATCTCCGGATAAATGCTCGCCCGCTTGAGCCGCGCAAAGTAAGCTCCGGTGTCGAAAACAAGGCGATATTGACCGGAAAGAGCATCACTCGCCAATCTGGGGCAACGGCCATCGGCATCGGTGACACCGGCAGCCACTTCAATCCAATCGCCGGGCGCTGCCTGTGCGCGTTCGGGAGGTTCGCCGGTTACGGATACTTCGATCCAACCTCCGCCCTCAAACCGCTCCAGCCGCACCGCAATCCCCTGGGCCGGCTTGCCGAGAACGGAATCCAACACGTGAGTTGAAATGTTGCTCATTCGACTAACCACTTTCCTAAACGGATTTGCATGATTTGGCGTTGCTGCTCAGCAGCTTCGCGCATCTCGGACTCTCGATCGTTGGCCAGGCGCCGCTTCAGAATGGTCAGCATCTCGGCCGCGCTCTTGCCGGTTGCGCACACAATGTAGGTGAAGCCGAAGCGCTGCTCATAGAGTTGATTGTCTTCCGCGAGCTCGGCCAGGACAAATTCATTCGCGGTCCGGGCTGAAGCCTGTTCCTGGCGCGACCACTCGGATGATCGTGTCACAGGCTCGTAGGTGGCATGAGCGGCAACGGGGGCGGGCGCGCGTTCGCCGATACGCGGATGACAAGCGAAGGCCTCAAGCCAGTCGGGTTCCTGCATCGTGCCCCATGCACGGTCGGCGGCATCGCTCAGAGCCCAAACGTTCGCGATGGGGCGTTGCGCCACCATGATATGGGCCCATCGCGTTGATCCGCAGCAGGCGAGCATGGCTTCCAGAGCCTCGGATTCGGGGGCCGCGTTCCATGCCGCAAGCGTCGCATTCATGATTGCAATCCTATCGGCCGGAGTGAGAGCAGAAATTCGTCGAGTAAATTCTGGACCACGCGGCGCCGGTATTCGGCAGTGGAACGAATATCGTTAATCGGCTTTATTTCTTCGAGCAGAGCGCGATGCGCGGACTCGATGGATTCGCGAGTGACAGGCTGACCGAGGAGTGCAGCTTCAGTTTTGAAAAGTCGCGTGGGGAAGGGCGCCAGGCTGGCTGCACCCAACCGAATCTCCCGGATCACTCCCGACTCAACCAGCGCGGTGGCTCCGAGCGCGACCTTGGCGATGGCCATGGCGCGACGGGTGCCGACTTTTCGCAGATAGCTGGCATGATGCGTAAACCGGCGCGGCAAATGAATCGCATAAAGAAGCTCATCGGGCGAGAGCACATTGCGCTTGTAACCCGTGTGAAATTCCGAATAGGGAAGCAGCCGCCGGCCGCGCGCGGAGATGATCTCAATCTGGGCGTCGTAGGCCAAGAGCGCAGGGGAAGAGTCCGCAGCAGGCGAGCCGTTGACGAGATTGCCGCCGAGTGTGGCGCGGCCCTGGTTGGCGATCGAGCCGATCCAGCTCGAAGCTTTTGCGAGCAAGGGCAGTTCCGCGGCGATGACCGCGTTCCTGCGCAGATCAAGAAACGTAGCGGTCGCGCCGATGGAAATGCTTTGCGGCGTAACTTCGATGGTCCGAAGATCTGGAATGCCCCCCAAGCTGACGAGTTTTGGAGCGGCCAGGCGGCCCGCGGAAAACGCGACCATCACCTCTGTCCCGCCAGCAAGAGGCGTCCATTCTCCGGGTTCGGCGGCAAGCAGTTGCAACACCGCGCCCAATTCGCCCGGAGCGACAAGATTATGCATGTCCGCATTACCGCGCATGGGGTTTCTGCTCCACGGTTGATTCCGAAGCGCGTCCAGCAGATTCCACGGCAACGGTCGCTGCAACCGACTCGAAGATGCGCATAAATCCTGTGCAACGGCAGAGGTTGCCGGCCAGCGCTTCGCGAATCTCAGCCATGCCAGGATGAGGATTCTTTTCGAGAAGTTGCGCCGACGCCATCAACATCCCGGGCGTGCAGATTCCGCACTGCGCGCCGCCTTGTTCGAGAAATGCTTTTTGCAGCGGGTGGAGTGCGCCATTGAGCGCCAGGCCTTCCACCGTTTGAATCTCCGCGCCTTCCGCCTGCAAGACCGGAAGCAGGCAACTATTCACTAATTCGCCATTCACGCGCACGGAGCAGGAGCCGCACTCGCCTTCGCCGCATCCCTCCTTGGTCCCAGTCAAACCCAGATCCTCGCGCAGAACGTCGAGGAGCCGCTTCATCGGCGGAACGTTCAGTTGCTTTTGCTGGCCGTTTACGGAGAACCGAATCGTAGGCCAGCATCGACTCATCCTTGCGCGTTGGCTCATCGCGCCGCCATCTCTTCCGCCGGCTGGGCGGCGAGCCCCGCATAGAGATCCTCAGGAAGGAGCGGAATCGAGTTAAACGCGACGCCTGTTGCATCGCGAATCGCATTCAGAATCGCGGGCGCGGGCCCATCGTGCGGCAATTCGCCGATGCCCTTGGCACCAAATCCGCCGTATCGGAAGGGAATCTGCTCGAAGTACACGTGAATCGGCGGAACATCCTCGGCGGTGGGCATGATGTAGTTGGTCATCTGATTGTTGGCCATGCGGCCGTCCTGCCAGACAACTTTTTCATAAAGCGCGTAGCCAATGCCCTGAGCGATTCCGCCCTCGACTTGCCCGGTGGCCATCACCGGATGAATCACGCGGCCCACTTCCTGCACGGCCCAGAAGTCTTCCACTTCAGCGGAGTATGTAACCATGTCAACCGCAACCTGGGCCACGTAAATTGCCCATGCATACGCGCCGTAGGCTTCGCCATGATACTTCTGGTCGTCCCAATAGATTCCAGGCGGCGCTTCATAACGGCATAACGACATGACTTCGCCGTGCACCGCGCGATATCGTTCGCATGATGCGAGAAATTCTTCCTCCGTGTATGTCGCGCCAAGGCCGGCATGTTCGCGGAGCATATCGAGCAACTGCGAGCAGGCGCGTTCGATGATACGGCCAACCACCATCGAAGTGCGGGAGGCGACTGTCGGTCCGCTGTTTGGAACCAAGCTTGTGTCGGGTGCGGCCATCATCACGTTCGCGTAGTCGATTCTCAATACTTCGGCGGCGACCTGCGTGAGAATGGTGTTCGTTCCCTGGCCAAACTCAGTGTTCGATACGAGCACGCGAACGGTGCCTTCAGGAGTGACATCAATGCCGGCTTGCGAATTCAAATACACTTCGCCCGAACCGGTGAAGCCGGAGCCGTGATAGAACGCGGCCAGGCCCAGGCCGCGCTTTACGTTGCTGCGTGGATTCTCGCGGGCAAAGTTTGCGCGTTTGGCGTAGTAATCGCTCTCCCTGAGAGCGCGATCGAGCAGTTGATCAAGAATTACCGGTTCGCGCATCTCTTGTTCGGTTGCATTGGTGTCGCCCACATGAAGAAGGTTTCTGCGGCGAAGTTCCACTGGATCGATGCCAAGTGCCGCGGCAATCTCGTCCATGTGACGCTCCATGGCGAAGATAGCTTGCGGAGCGCCAAAGCCGCGAAATGCGCCGTATGGGACGAGATTCGTCGCCCAGGAACTCGCACGTACGCGAATGTTGGGGCATAGGTATGGGCCGGTGGAATGGAGCGTGGCGCGCGAAAGCACGGTGGAAGAAAGCGTGGAATACGCGCCGCCGTCGGTTGCGAGATCGATCTCGATCGCCAGCAATTTGCCTTCTTGATCGAGCGCGGTGCGATGCCGCAGGCGCGATGGATGGCGCTTGGTGGTCGCGGCCAGATCCTCCATGCGGTCGTAGACCATCTTCACCGCATGGCCACTCTTCATCGCCAGGAGACCCGCGTGACAAGCGAGTATGGAAGGATAGTCCTCCTTGCCGCCGAAGGCACCTCCGGTTTCCGTTTGAATCACACGGACTTTATTCTCAGCGAGGTCGAAAACCGCGCGCAGAGCTTTGACGACGTAATACGGGCACTGCAGAGATCCCCACACGGTTACGCCGTTGTTCGCGCTGAATTCCGCGATCATTCCCTGATTTTCGATATAAAGATGTTCCTGCGCGCCGGTGCGGTACTCGCCCTCGACAACGTAGGCCGCGCCCGCCCACGCTGAGTCAACGTCACCCTTTTCGAGGAGGAAAGTCTTGAGTAAGTTGTCGGCGCCCCAAACGATCACTTTTTGCCGCTCGCTCTCTTCGATGGTGAAGATCGCAGGCAACGGCTCGTATTCAATCCGCACTGCGCCCACGGCTTCGCGAAGCTTATGTTTGTCGGGATGCGCGAGAAGCACGATTGGCTCTTCGCAATGATTCACTTTGCCGTCGGCGAGGCATGGCTGATCCGCAACGATCAGCTGAATGCAGTTTTCGCCGGGAATATCCGCGGCGGTAACGATGGTGAATTCGCTCCAGTCAATTCGACGATCGAAGGCGATCGATCGGATGAGCCCGCGAGGAATCGAGCTGCGAACCGTGGCGCCGTACCACATTCCCTCGCGTTCGATGTCGTCGATATAGCGCGCGCGGCCCAGCAGCTTGTCCACGCCTTCCTTGCGGGGAACGGGAGCGCCAACGATCCGAGTTGTCGTGGGCGTGTTCATGTTTGCCGGGCCCGCCATTACCGGACGGGTTGAGGGATAGCATACATTGGCTCAACGCTTTTTTGAAATTGCAGCGGCTATGACGCGAGCGCAGCGAGGGTGCGCGACAGTACGTGCACGCCGCTGCCGATCCACTCCGGCGATGAATACTCGTCGGGCCGGTGACTCACTCCGCCGCGACAGGGAATGAACAACATTGCCACCGGAGCGATCAACGACACAAAGGACGAGTCGTGATAAGCGCGCGCGACCATCCTCTTGTACTTCTTGTTGGCCGCAATCGCCGATTCCTCAAGTGCGGCGAGAATAGCCGGGTCGCATTCCGTGGGTGGGTCGGCGTTGATCAATTCTGTCGTAATTTTGACTCCGCGGCGTTTGCTCAACTCTTCTGACGTGGCGGCGAGGGAAGCCAGAACGCCATCGCGGCGTGCGCCGTCGATGTCGCGAACATCAGTCGTGATCAGCACGCGTGAAGGAACGCTGTTCACCGCACCGGGAAATACATCGCAAATGCCTACGGTGCCGACCGTGTCGATGGCGCCCGTGGACTTGGCGGAAGACTCGAGCGCGAGAATCAATTCGGCGGCCGCGGCCAACGCATCCTTGCGCCCAGGCATCAGCTTGCCTCCGGCGTGACCACCCTCGCCTTCGATCACGATGCGCTGGCTGGCGGGCGCGGCGATGGCTGTTACCAGGCCCACGTCGATTCCTTCCTGTTCAAGAATAGGTCCCTGCTCAATGTGCATTTCTACGAATTGATGAAATCGTCCACGCGGAACGGCGACAGAATCGAGGGGGCCGGCGAATCCGGCTTGAGTGCGACACTGCTCCAGCCCGCGGCCCTCCTTATCGCGCAAGGCGACCGCTTGGTCGGGAGTGAGCACGCCCGCCATTATGCGGCTTCCCAGGCATCCAATGCCGAAGCGCGTAGGCTCTTCCGCCGTAAAAATCACCAGCTCAATGGAGCGCCGTGGCTTGAAACCGAGCTTCTGCAAAACGCGAATCGCTTCAAGACCGCCCAGCACGCCGACGCAGCCGTCGTAAAGGCCGGCGTTTGGAATGGCGTCAATGTGCGAGCCGGTGCCGATGGGAGCGAGACGTGGGTCCGAGCCTTCCCAGCGCGCAAACGTGTTGCCGACTGCATCTTCGCGAATTGTGAGTCCCGCGGCTTGGCAAAGGCCTTTCACATAAGCCCGCGCACGCAGGTCGGCTTCGCCGAAAACAACGCGCGTGACCACAGGGGGAGAGGCTTCAGAAATCTGTCCCAGAGCCATCAGCTCAGCGATCAGGCCATCGACCGTGAGTTGCGGGCGCGTGGATGTCATTTACCTTCTCCCAAAGGATGGCGGCGCCAGTTCTTGTAGAGGAGGTATTTCGCGGGCCGCTTGCCGAGCGCGCCAAACCATTGCGGGCAGTTGGCGCGCATCCAGATAAAATCACCGGCATACACCGGGTACCACGAGTCTCCAAGGCGATAGATGCCGCCGCCTTCGAGCATCAGGAGGCCATGTTCCATCACATGAATCTCTACCAGCGGCAGCGACGCCCCGGGTTCGTAGGTCAGGGTGTTCACGGCAAAATCGTAAGGCGGACCGTCGGGCATCAGCGCGCGCACACGCAGCGCATCGTCGTCCAAGAGCGGCGTACCCCTCATGCCAGATTCGTCGCCAACGACGATCTTCGGCGCGGGGGCGCCAGCGTGCGGCTCATAGACCTTTTCAATCACGGCTGCGCGGGCAATTCCTGTAGCGCGCACAGTGTGCTCCGTCCCTTGCGGAAAATAGGCATAGGCACCGGGTTTAAGAACGTGCTTCTTGTTGGCCGCCTTGACTTCGAGCTTTCCATCGAGAACGTAAATGAATCGCTGGGCAGGTGCGGGGCCGAGGTTGCCACCGGCTACGAACTCGGCGGTCATTTGCGTGAATTCAGCTCCTATTTGCGGCGCGGCATGAACAATAAACTCCACTCCGTCGGAGCCGGGCAACGGAGAACGAATGAAAGTGTCCGGCGTCTGCAGCAGATGATCCGCCTTGCGGCTGCTGCGCGTTGATCCAAGATGATGCACGTGCGACCTCGATGCGGGAAATGGGAAACAGTGCTCGGGAGGGTTCCGATGCTCGATTCTATCCGACCGCAGTGGCAAGGATTTCCAGAAATTTGCGGCCGACCTGAAGCGCGGCCTCGACATCTTCGTCTCGAACACTTTCGTCGGGATGGTGGCTTATGCCGCCGGGGCTGCGCAGGAAGAGCATTGCAGCCGGCACGCGGCCAGCCATAACCATCGCATCGTGTCCAGCGCCGCTGGTCATGCGTTGTTCTGGCAGACCCGCCGCCCGAATCGCATCAGCCAGAAACGCCGTCAGCCGTTCATCCATGGGCACGGCAGGCTGATCCATTTGTTGAGTCCATTGGAAAGCGAGCTTGCGTTTCTGAGCGATGGCCTGCGCCTGCGCAACCAGAGACTCCACAGCGGCCTTGCGTTCGCGGTCGTCCGCGTGGCGGACATCAAGGCTAACGCGCGCGACGCCGGCAATCACGTTCGTCGCGTTCGGCTCAATGTCAATCTTGCCAACAGTGGCGACCAGTCCGTCCGTGTCCCGGGCGGCGGACTCTACCGCGGTAATCCATTCAGAGGCGGCCGCGAGCGCATCGCGGCGCAGATGCATCGGCGTGGTACCGGCATGGTTGGCATGTCCGGTGAATGTTAGGCTGAGGCGCGTTTGGCCGACAATCGCCGTCACCGCAGCGACGGAAAGATCTTGAGATTCAAGACTTGGCCCCTGCTCAATATGCATCTCGACGAAGCCCAGCACGTCGAGATCGAGTGCCGCGTCGCCGAATTGATCTGGATCGAGCCCGAAGGTGCGAATTGCCTCAGTGAGTGTCGCGCCGTTTGCGTCCTTGAGAGTCAGAAGAGCGGAGTCGAAGCGCCCTGCTACCGTCCGGCTACCGATGAAGGGAACACCGAACCGCACGCCTTCTTCCTCAGAGAACGCGATGACCTCAATGGGCAAAGTCAGCTTGAGTTCCTGCGCCAGACCGATCAGTTCGAGAGCCAGCGAGACGCCGAGCACTCCGTCAAAAGCGCCGGCATTAGGCACGCTGTCAATGTGCGAGCCGAGAATCAATCGCCTGGCCTTGGCGCCCGGCGGTGTCCAAAGCCCGCGTAGATTGCCAGCTGCGTCGGTTCGAACCGTCATGCCGAGAGACTCCATGAGGCCTCGCAAAAGCAAGTGAACATCGCGTACGGGAGGCGTTAGGAAGCGGCGCGTGATACGGCCCGACTCCTCGCTCATTTGGGCGATGCGCCTGCATGTCGCGATGGCGCGTTGCGCACGCTCCTTCATGAACGCACCTGCTCCCGGCCACGCGGCCCCCCCAAAAATTTACCGGGCCGAGCATCTTGGTAGACCCGCTCACCGCGCAGCCAGGTTTCCACAACGCGCCCGCGAAGTTTCGCGCCCAGATAAGGCGAGATCTTGTGCCGGAAATGCAGATCATCGGGCATTACAGTCCCCGTCGCCTCGGGATCGAAGACCACAAAGTCCGCGTCGGCGCCGACGGCAATCGAGCCCTTGCGGCCGGCCAAACCGGCGAGATGAGCCGGCGCTGCCGCCATCCATTCAGCGATTCGTTCCAATTTCAATCCCCGCTCCTGCATTGCGGTCCATAGCACCGGCAACGCGAGGCCAAGGCTTGCGATTCCTCCCCACGCACGATCCCATCGGCCTGCGCCCAAATCATCACCGCCCCGTTTCATCTCCGGCGGGCAAGGGGAGTGGTCGGTGGTGATTAATTCGATGAGCCCCTCTTCGAGGGCGCGCCACAAAGCTTCACGGTTCGCGGCGTCGCGGATGGGCGGCGCGCATTTGTGTTCCGTCGCGCCATCGGGAATCTCTTCGCTGGTGAACCAAAGGTAGTGCGCACAGGTCTCCACGGTTACGGGCACTCCACGCTCGCGAGCAGCGGCCAGGATCGGCAACGCCTTTGCGCTGGACAAATGCACGATGTGGATCGGAGTCTGAAATTCCTCAGCCAGCCGAATGAGCAGCGCAATGGCCTCAACCTCGGCCGAATCCGGGCGCGACGCCAAAAAGGTCGAGTACTTGCGCCAATCCGCACTTGACTGGTTCAGTGCACTGGTTGCGGCGTCCACCGGTCCTGCTAGCTCAGCGTGTACCAGCAACGGCAGACCTGTTCCGCGCAGCTTCGGCAATGCTTGCCGCAAATCGGTCTCGTCAACCCACGCGAAGCCATCGATGCCGGAATGAATCAGGAAGCATTTGAAGCCGGGAACACCCGCGCGCGCGAGCGGCTCAATGGCGTCGGTATTTCCCCGCACGACGCCGCCCCACGCTGCCCAGTCCACCCATGTCTTTCCCCGCGCAGCTTTACGCTTCTCCTCCAAGGCCGGAACATCGATGGTTTCGGGCACGCAGTTCAGCGGCATGTCGACAAGCATCGTTACTCCGCCCGCAGCCGCGGCTTGCGTGGCGGTTTCGAAACCTTCCCACTGGGTACGGCCGGGCTCGTTGATGTGCACATGTGTATCGACCATGCCCGGAAGGAGCACGGAATCACCAAAGTCGATCAGCTCGGCGTCAGCAGGGGCCTCATCCCATCCGCAAACCGCGGAGATGCGCTCTCCGTCCACAAGCACGGCTGCACGCGCGAGACCCTCGGTGGTTAATACGCGAGTGGAACGGAGTGCATTTTTCATTTTAAAACGGTGTTATCCGCGTAGCTTAGCCAAGAGGTCCTGCGGGTGCACAGGCTTGGCCAGGATGTCGAATTCGTAGCCCTCGGCACGCGCCTTCTCCAGCAGATCGGCGGTCGCGGCCTGTCCCGAAAACAGCAAAATCTTAATGTTGGGAAGCAGCGCGCGAATTCGAATTGCAGCGTCTATCCCATTCAAGTCGGCCATGATCACGTCGGAAATAAGCATTTCCGGCTGAAAAGTCTCAGCCATCTCAAGGGCCTTCTCGCCGGAATAGACTGCGCGAGCGTCAAATCCGCTTTGGTTCAAAATGATGGCCAGCGTGTCGGCAATAACTCGCTCGTCGTCGGCAACCAGCACTCTTCGTTTCGTTATGTTGGACATACTCTCCTGAGGGGGCAGGGAAGGGAATTCAAGCAGGCCCCGCTTGGCCCTGGGCTGCGAGGTCAAGTGCAACTCTTTGCAAATACTCTTTCATTACGCAGAGAATGGTACGCTTTACCAGTGTAAAGCACCCCGCGCATTTGCTGACTTCTTGAGTGCCCGTTCTGACTCCTGAGCCGAAGTTCGCGCAGGCAGCCCGAAAGGCTCGATTTTTCTTCAAGGCCGCACATTCATCTACCATCAAATGCCGCCCTCTATACTGGCGCAAAGAAACTGTAGCGTCGTCTCACCATCCCCAACCGGAGCATTGCAATGCAGGAAACGGCCATCCCCAACGCCACCCTAGAAACGCCGCCGGCGACGGATGCAATCATCCGTGCCGAAAAAGTTGAAAAATACTACGCGCAACCCAGCCAGAACCGCATTCAGGTGATTTCGGCAACCGACCTGAGCATTGTGCCCGGCGAGATTCTTGCCTTGCTCGGGCCATCGGGATCTGGCAAATCGACGATGCTGCGGATGCTGACCGGGCTTTCTACGCCCACGGCGGGCCGGGTCTACTGGCATGGCACGCCAATTTCAGAAGCGGAAATCAATGTCTCGATCGTGTTTCAAAGCTTCGCCCTCTTTCCATGGCTCACGGTTCTTGAAAACGTCGAAGCTCCGTTGCAGGCTCGCGGTGTGGCTCCGGCTGAGAGGCGTGAGCGCAGCATGAAAATGATCGACGTCGTGGGCCTGGACGGATTTGAGGCCGCCTATCCCAAAGAGCTTTCCGGTGGCATGCGTCAGCGCGTGGGCTTTGCGCGGGCCCTTGGTGGTCGAACCTGAAGTGCTCTTCATGGATGAACCGTTCTCCGCGCTGGACGTGCTCACGGCGGAGAACCTGCGCAGCGAGTTGTTGGAGCTTTGGGCCAAGAAGACCATGCCCACCAAGGCAGTTTTCCTGGTGACGCACAATATCGAGGAAGCGGTCCTGCTGGCCGATCGCATCGTGGTGCTGGGGCGCAATCCGGGTCACGTTCGCACGGATTTTCCGGTGCAATTAGCGCAGCCGCGCGACCGCAAGTCTGAAGCCTTTACGCAGTTGGTGGACTACATCTACAAAGTGCTTACGCAGCCCGATGTGACGCCCGCCGAAGCGCCGGGCCACGCCGCCGGGCCGCCCGCGCGCGACCAGCGGCAAATGCGGTACCAGATGCTGCCGCATGCGCGTCCCGGGGGAATTGCAGGCTTGCTCGAACTGCTGCTCGATCGCGGCGGGCGCGACGATATGTATCGCCTGGCCGACGACCTGGCGTTCGAAATCGACGACCTGCTGCCGATCGTGGACGCCGCGCAGATGCTGGGTTTCCTCAAGATCGAAGAGGGCGATACTGTCATCACTTCCAGCGGTGAGGAGTTCGCCAACTCCGAAATTTTGCGTCAGAAAGAGCTCTTTCGCAATGCTGCGATTGAAAATGTGCTCCTGTTGCGCCAGATCCGCCGGGCGCTCGATGCCAAGAGCGACCATACCGTGCCCGAGGAATTCTTTCTCGACATGCTCGATGAACAGTTCAGCGAAGAGGAATCGCAACTTCAGATACAGACCGCTGTCACGTGGGGCCGCTACGCCGAGCTGTTTGATTTTGATTCCGGGCGACGCCGTTTTGTAATGCCCGATGCTCTGGAAGAAGAGATTGCAGCGAGCGGAGACGCCAAGTGAACCTCCAGCATCCTCTCGCTCGATCCCTCGTCATCGTTCGCAAAACGCCTTTTCTTGTCGATCTCGGCGTCGCAGCCGCCGCGCTAGCTCTGTTTTTCGCGATCGTCAGCACCGGCGTGTATTGGTTCCAAAAGCCAATCCCCATCGTGCCGATTTCGAATTCCATCGACGCGTTGCCGCTGTACGCGTTTTATTCCGTCGTTCGAATGGCTATCGCCTACGGTCTCAGCCTGGCCTTCGCGGTCTCCTATGGCTACATCGCGGCCTACAATCCACGCATCGAGCCATGGATGGTCGCCGTTCTCGACATTCTGCAGTCGATTCCCGTGCTCAGTTTCTTGCCGCCCGTCGTGCTGGCCATGGTGTCGCTGGTTCCCGGCCATCAACTGGGCATCGAGATGGCCGTTATTCTGCTTATTTTCACCGGCCAGGTTTGGAACCTCGCGTTCAGCTTCTACTCTTCGCTCAAAACCATTCCACGGGAAATGCTTGAAGCCTCGCGCATTTACCGATACTCGGGCTGGCAGCGCTTCTGGCAACTGGAGATGCCGTTCTCGGCCATCGGGCTGGTGTGGAACTCGATCATCTCCGTTGCCGGAGGCTGGTTCGCGTTGATTTTTTGCGAGACCTTCACCATGGGCACGCGCAATTTTCAGTTGCCGGGTCTCGGCAGCTACATCCAAACCGCGACGAATAACGGCGACGTGCACGCCCTGCTGGCGGGCATCGCAACGGTGATTCTGATCGTGGTCGCCACCGATCAATTGATCTGGCGGCCATTGATTGCCTGGAGCGACAAATTCAAATTCGAGCAGGTTGAATCGGCCGAACAGATCACTTCGCCGATCCTGAGCCTGCTACGCCGATCGAGAATTCTCGACACTCTGCCCGGACGCATTTGGAATCGCATCGAAGAACCGCTCTACCAGCACATGGCGCAGACAAGGGAGTGCCGCGTGGTGAGGCCGCTCGATGAAACGAAGTCGCGGCGGCGTTCGCCGGCACTCTGGGCCGTGGCAGTTGCGGGCGCAGTCGCCATTTGCTGGGCGGCGATGCAAGCCATGTTCATGCTCCGCACCGTGACATGGCCTGACCTGCGCCTCTTGCTCGAAGGCGCTGCGGCCACGTTTTTGCGCGTCAACGCGTCACTCGTCATCTCCGCAGTTTGGACCATTCCTGTTGGCGTGGCTATCGGATTCAGTCCGCGCCTGGCGCGCATCGTGCAGCCGCTGGCGCAGATTCTGGCATCCGTACCTGCGACGGCCTTTTTTCCGATTCTGCTCATCGGACTGGTCAAGATTGGGGGCGGGCTGGGCATCGGATCCGTCGCGCTCATGTTGCTCGGGACGCAGTGGTACGTCCTGTTCAATGTGATAGCCGGCGCCATGTCGATCCCCTCAGACCTGCGCGAGGTCGCTTCGCTTTACCGCTTCACGCGCTGGCAGCGATGGACGCGGCTGATCCTGCCAGGCATTTTTCCGTATTTGATTACGGGGATGGTCACGGCTTCAGGCGGCGCGTGGAACGCCTCGGTGATGGCCGAGTATTCGCACGTGAACGACCGCACGCTCCAAACCATCGGCCTGGGCGCGCAGATCGATGCTGCCACCGACAGCGGGCGGTTCGGAATGCTGCTACTGGCGACGATCATGATTTCTCTCATGGTCGTAACCATGAATCGGCTGGTCTGGCGGAGGCTTTATCGCCTGGCCGAGACGCGATTCAAACTCGAAGGATGAGACGTCGTCATCGCCGGCTTGGTTCCTTTTCGATCAGCGGCACCCAGAAATGAAAACGCGCTCCGCTACCGGGGACGCTGGCGGCCTCGATGCCTCCGCCATGCGCGGCGAGGATGGCCCGCGTGATGGCCAGTCCCATGCCCGATCCCTTTCGCTTGCTCCGCTTGCCCCGGTAAAACTTCTCAAAGATCAGCGGCAGATCGGCCGCATCGATGCCGGGGCCATTGTCCTCGACATAAAACTCAACGCGGTCATCGCTGCGTTTGCTCATGAGCGTGACGCGCGATCCTGGAGGGGTGTGGCTGGCCACATTCTCGAGCAGATGTTTGAGGACCCTGCCCAGCAAGTGCGGATCGAACCACGCCGGCTGGTTGCCATCGAGGTCTGCACCCGAAGCGTCGGGCAGGATCGTCACCTTGTGGCCGGCCAGAATCTTGCGCGACTCCTCGACAGCGTGATCGAGCAGAGCGCGCGGATGCACGGAAGACATCTTGACCTGAACCACGTTGGCATCGATTTCGGCCATCTCTACGGCTTCGCCAATCAAGAGATCCAGCCGCGCCGATTCCTCGTCGATCACGCGCACCATTTCGGTGCGTCCGCCTTCATCCAGGCCCTCGCTCTCGAGCAATGTTGTGGCAGCCGCTCGAATGGATGTGAGCGGGGTGCGCAACTCATGAGTAAGTGAATCGATGAGCGCAGCGCGGAGGCGGTCGGCCTCGCGCGCGGCTTCGATGCGTGTGGATTCTGCGATGGCGATAGAACGCGCAACAGCGATGGAAACCTGCGCGGATACTGCGGTGGCAACCTCGAGCGAAAGCGTATCCGGCTGCCACGCGAGAGCGCCAACAGGCTTTAGCCCCAGTATCAGCGCATTCGTCTGGTAGCCGGCAAAGGGGGCAATCGTAGGATTCAGCCCTTGCGCCACGGCCTGCATATGCGCCTGCACGCTCGGCGAAACCTCGCCGGTAGAAGAAAAGAATCTGCCGTGGTCGCCGACATAAAGAACCACGCCTTCGAGAGCGAAGATGCGCGCGATAGCGCCTGGAAGGTCACGAAGAAGCCGGTCCGCATCTTCAAACAGCATCATCTCCTGGCTCAGGGAGTAGAGCTTTCCCACGTCTTCTTCGCGCTGCTGGGCGCGAACTGTCTGCTTTCTCGCCCGCTCCGCGAGCCGGCTGACTACAACGCAACTTAGCGCGAATGAGACCATCGCCACCCACGCCTGCGCGCCTTGAAGCCACAGTGTGTGCACGGGGGGAAGAAAGAAATAGTCGAAGCAGACGGCGCAAAGTACGGCGGTGTAGATCGAGAGGACAATCCCGGCTTGCGTGGCCCACCATACGACCAGCACCAGGAAGACCATCCCCGCTGTTGTTGAGTTGGCGCCGAGCCAGGCGAGCAGGAACGTGGCCAGCGCCGCAGTGGCCGTGGCTGCCAGCCATTGAAGAGCCTGTCTTGCATAGGCGGGTTCGCCCATGGTCATCTCCACGGGAATGATACCTGCTCGCGGCTCTAACTGAAACGCCGGGTCGCGATGATGTAAGCTTCCCATGGACGAAAGAAGCAAGACATGCCGGGAAGAATTCTGGTTATTGACGACGAGCCGCAGATCACGCGAGTGCTGCGCGCCGCACTCTCAGCGCAGGGGTACGATGTTCGCGCTGCCAATGATCCCGAAGAGGGGCTGCGGCTGTTTCGCGATTGGGCGCCGGATCTTGTCGTCACCGATCTGATGATGCCGGTCATGAGCGGCGTTGAAGTCTGCCGCGCGATCCGAACCCTTGGCGCAACGCCGGTCCTGGTTTTATCGGTGCGCGAACACGAACGGTCGAAGGTGGAAGCGCTTGACGCGGGCGCCGACGACTACGTCACCAAGCCCTTCGGCATTCAGGAACTGCTGGCGCGCGTCAGGGCGCACCTGCGTCGCGCTCCGGAGCGCACCACGGCCCCGCTTGAGGCAGGCGATTTTGTGATCGATGTGCGGGCGCATAGCGTCTTCGTTCAGGGTAAGCCCGTTCACCTAACTCCCAAGGAGTTCGAACTGCTGCTGCACCTGGCGCGCAATGCCGGAAAGGTCATGACCCATCGCGCCCTGCTCACGGCTGTGTGGGGAGCTCAATCGGCGCACCAGCCGGAGTATCTTCGCGTGTTCGTCGGGCAGCTGCGTAAAAAGCTCGAGGGCGAGACCGGCCGTCAGTACATCCAGACCGAGCCGTGGGTCGGCTATCGTTTTGTGCCCGAGGGCTGGACCGGCAACGAAGACTGAACGGCAACGAAGGCTGAAATGGGGGCGTTGCATCGTATAGCGAGCGCCGCCGGCCGCGCTCGCTGATTCCTAATGACTTCCCCGCGTTACAAATCAATCCTTACGAAATCTTTAGGTTTTCCTTTCGATTCTCAAACCTCCCCAAAGACAGAATCGTAATGGAACGAGGCTGGTTGCGCCGGTTCGACGCTTCGCTGCGTTTTTCGAAGACATTCAGCTTCGGGGCGCGTGATCGGGGAGCAGGTCTGAACTTCGCGCCACGCCTTTGCAGGTTCGAACGGGGAGAAATTCCGCATGCAAGATGCATTGATGTTGCTGTACACCGTAATTTTCTTCGCCGTGGCGTTTCTTTACGTCAAGGCGTGTCAAAAGTTGAGGTAGCCCATGCACATGGATTGGATCTCGGCGACCGGACTCATCCTCTCGATCCTCCTGATGGTGTATCTCACCGTCTCACTGCTGTTTCCGGAGAAATTCTGACATGTCCGCAAATGGTTGGCTGCAATTTGGCCTCTACTCTGTCATTCTGCTCATCTCGGTGCGTCCGGTGGGCATTTACATGGCGCGCGTGATCGAAGGCGAGCGCACCTGGCTCGACCCGGTGCTTGGCCCATTCGAGCGGCTCATCTACAAGCTCTGCGCAGTGAAAGCCGACAAGGAAATGAACTGGCGGCAGTACACCTACGCGATGCTCGGTTTTTCCGCAGCGACCATGCTACTCACCTATGCCGTTGAGCGTTTGCAGAATCTTCTGCCATGGAATCCGCAGCACCTTGCCGCCGTCGGGACTGATCTGGCCTTTAATACCGCCGCCAGTTTCACCACCAACACGAACTGGCAGTTCTATACGCCCGAATCCACCATGAGCTACCTCACCGAAATGGCCGGCCTGGCCACGCACAACTTCTGGTCGGCAGCGGCGGGCATCGTGGTGGCCATCGCGCTTATTCGCGGCATTAAGCGGACCAGCTCCGGAACGATCGGCAACTTCTGGGTCGATATGACCCGGACGCTTCTTTACATCCTCACGCCCGCCTGCATCCTCTATGCGCTGCTTTTGGTTTGGCAGGGCGTTCCGCAGAATCTAAGCGATTACACGGTGGCGCATACGCTGGAACAAACGAATCCTGCACAGCCTTCCCTGCAAACCATTGGGCAAGGGCCGGTCGCCTCGCAGGAAGCCATCAAGATGCTGGGCACTAACGGCGGGGGATTCTTCAATGCCAACAGCTCCCACCCCTATGAAAACCCCACGCCGTTCTCGAACTACATCCAGATACTTTCGATCTTCGTGATCGGCGCCGGCCTCACTTACACTCTGGGCCGGATGACGGGCTCGCGCGGCCATGGATGGGCGGTTTGCGCCGCGATGTACGTGATGTTTGCCGGAGGCTTTCTGGTTTGCTACTGGGCCGAGGCACATCCCTACAACATGATTCATGGAGCCCAACAGACGCGCACCGCAACTGCGCCCGGCGGCAATATGGAGGGCAAGGAAGTGCGCAACGGCATCGCCGAAAGCGCTCTCTTTGCCACCATCACCACCGATGCGAGTTGCGGAGCGGTCAACAGCATGCATGACAGCTATACCCCGCTCGGCGGCATGATTCCGCTGGCCAACATCATGCTCGGCGAAGTGGTCTTTGGCGGCGTCGGCGCCGGCATGTATGGAATGTTGATTTACGTGGTGATCGCAGTCTTTATCGCCGGCCTGATGGTGGGCCGCACGCCGGAGTACCTGGGCAAAAAAATCGAAGCCTACGACGTGAAGATGGCGATGCTTTATGCGCTGATCTTCCCGCTCATCATTCTCACCTTTGCAGCCATCTTTATTCTCATCCCGCAGGGCCTCTCGGTAACCAACAACCCCGGCCCGCACGGATTCTCCGAGATTCTGTACTCGTTCGTTTCAGGCGCCGGCAACAACGGCTCGGCATTCGCAGGCCTGGGAACCAACTGGTGGTACAACATCGCGATGGGCTGGGACATGCTCATCGGGCGTTTCCTCATGATGATTCCGGTGCTGGCCCTCGCCGGCAATATGGCGCAAAAGAAAAGCGTGCCTCCGTCGCCCGGAACTTTTCCCGTGAACACGCCGTTGTTCGCCACGTTGCTGGTCGGCGTGGTGTTGATTGTCGGCGCTCTCACATTCTTCCCGGCCTTGAGCCTGGGACCGATTTTGGAACACCTGCTGTTGCAAACCGGCAAAGTGTTTTAACCGGCTGATGATCGCTGTGAACTACGAACTTTGAACTGAGAACTGACAAGACTATGGCTGAAAAAACGAGTCTCTGGAACACGCAGATTATGGCCCAGGCAACGCTGGACAGCTTTCGCAAGCTCGATCCGCGCTGGATGGTCAAGAACCCGGTGATGTTCGTGGTTGAAGTGGGAAGCGTTCTCACTTCGATCCTGCTCATCGAGAACTATCGCCATCACCCCGAAGCCTTCGGCTTCAACCTGCAGATCACCCTTTGGCTGTGGTTCACGGTTTTATTCGCGAACTTTGCCGAAGCCATGGCCGAGGGCCGCGGCAAAGCCCAGGCCGACACGTTGCGCAAGGCCAAGGGCGAGACCATTGCCGCACGCTACAAGGCCGACGGCAGTTTTGAAGAAGTCGTAAGCGGGGCCCTTCGCGCCGGCGACGTGATTTACGTGGAAGCTGGGAAATATATCGCAGGCGATGGCGAGGTGATCGAAGGTGTTGCGTCGGTGGACGAGTCGGCGATCACCGGTGAATCAGCTCCCGTGATTCGCGAGGCGGGCGGCGACCGCTCCGCAGTTACCGGCGGCACAAAAGTTCTTTCGGATTGGATCAAGGTGAAGATCACCTCCAATCCGGGCGAAACCTTTCTCGATCGCATGATCGCACTGGTTGAAGGCGCGACGCGCCAGAAGACGCCCAACGAGATCGCTCTCAGCATTCTGCTTTCCGGCCTCACCATCATCTTTTTGCTTGCCGTGGTTACGCTGCAGCCCTTCGCGATTTATTCAAGCGCGCCGCAGACAGTTTTCGTTCTGGTGTCGTTGCTGGTCTGCCTGATTCCCACGACCATCGGCGGGTTGCTCTCGGCGATCGGCATCGCCGGTATGGACCGGCTGGTGCAGTACAACGTGCTGGCCATGAGCGGGCGCGCCGTGGAAGCTGCCGGAGACGTGAATACGTTGCTGCTCGACAAGACGGGCACCATCACGCTCGGCAACCGCCAGGCAACGGAGTTCATGACTGCGCCGGATGTAAGCCAGGAGCGGCTGGCAAATGCTGCGCAGCTGGCATCGCTCTCCGACGAAACGCCCGAGGGGCGGTCGATCGTGGTGCTAGCAAAAGAAAAGTACAATTTGCGTGGCCGGGATCTGGCCGGCATTCATGCGGAGTTTGTTCCTTTTACCGCGCAAACGCGCATGAGCGGCGTCAATCTGCCGGGCACGCGCATTCGCAAAGGCTCGGTCGACGCGATTGCGCGCTTCCTTGAAGAACAGGGATCCAGCTTGCCGCAAAAAGTTCGCGACAACGTAGAGGAGATTGCGCGCCAGGGAGGCACGCCGTTAGTGGTTGCAGAGAACTCCTCGGCTCTCGGTGTGATCTATCTCAAAGACGTGGTCAAGGGCGGCTTGAAAGATCGTCTGGCACGGCTGCGTGCCATGGGCATTCGCACCATCATGATTACCGGCGACAACCCACTGACGGCCGCGGTGATTGCACGCGAGGCCGGCGTGGACGACTTTCTCGCCGAGGCCAAGCCGAAAGACAAGATGGACTTGATCAAGCGCGAACAGGGGAAGGGAAAGCTTGTCGCGATGACCGGCGACGGAACGAACGACGCTCCCGCGCTGGCTCAGGCCGATGTGGGCGTGGCCATGAACTCCGGCACGCAGGCCGCTAAAGAAGCGGGCAACATGGTGGATCTTGACTCGAATCCCACCAAGCTCATCGAGATTGTGGAGATCGGCAAACAGTTGCTGATGACGCGCGGGGCGCTGACCACATTCTCGATTGCCAACGACGTTGCCAAGTATTTCGCTATCATTCCCGCCATGTTCGCCGGAGTGTTTCCAGTGCTCGGCGCGCTCAACATCATGTACCTGCATTCGCCGCAATCGGCGATTCTCTCCGCAGTCATTTTTAACGCAGTGATTATCGTCGCGCTGATTCCGCTGGCGCTGAAGGGTGTGAAGTACGAGCCCAAGGCAGCGGATGTGCTTCTGCGCAACAACCTGCTCATCTATGGTGTCGGCGGCATCATCATCCCATTCATCGGCATCAAGGCCATCGATCTTTGTCTGGTGGCAATGCACCTGGCTGGCTGAAAGCTGTTTGAAGGAGAACAATCGTGCATTCGGTTTCTACTTTGGTGGAAGAAGAACTTGGAACTCGTGAAGGGCACCACGCTTTGCATGCGCCGGAGATTGAGGTTAAGCATTCGCTTTGGAGGACCTCGGTCCTCTTCACCGTGGTCACCGCGGTGATCTTCGGACTCGGCTATCCGCTGGCGCTTACCGTGCTGGCTCACGTCATCTTCCCGCGCCAAGCTGCCGGCAGCCTGATCACGCGCAATGGGCAGGTCATCGGTTCCGAACTGATCGCGCAGAGTTTCACGACCGATAAGTACTTCCATCCGCGTCCATCGGCTGCGGGCAACGGCTATGATGCGACTTCCTCTGGCGGCACGAACCTTGCGCAATCCAACGCCAAGCTGCCGCAGCGCATGCAAGCCGATATCGACAAGCTCCACGCCGAAAATCCAAGCCAGCCTGTGCCTATCGATGCGGTCACGTATTCAGCGTCGGGTCTCGATCCTGACATTACACCTGACAATGCCTATTTCCAGGCGCCGCGCATCGCCAAGGCGCGCGGGTTGACGGAGGATGCGGTTCGCAGCCTGATTTCGCAGCACATTCAAGGGCGCACGCTTGGTTTTATCGGCGAGCCGCGCGTGAATGTGCTGGACCTGAACCTCGCGCTGGATGATTTGGCGCACTAAGTCTGCACTGAGCGGCTCCCCAAGCCACTTTGAGCGGGAGGGCTAAACGGCCTTCCCGCTCAATTTTTGCAGCGCATGGAAAAAGCGGCAAATTGGGGCAAAACTGCCCGTTTCTTGCACCAAAATCGAGGAAAATGGCCGAAATCGCTTGAAATTTGTGAGCGAGAGTTTAAGTTATATTATTCAATATAAAGTAGTTATATTAGTTTCCCCCCTCCCAAGTGATGAAAAATCACCCCTTTTCTGGTTTTTGGGGCTCCGACTGAGGATCGTCTGACGCGCACTTCGAGTTGGAGGGAGGAACATCATGGTCCAATTATGCGCTCGAAGCAGGGAATTATCGGCAAAGTTAAGTGGCGTGGATCCAGGCGATTAGAGAAAAAAGACTTGACAGGGGATTAAGACAAGATCAAGCGGGCGGGCCCAGGGGCAGTATTGCCTGCCGGGAACGCCGCCCCGTTTCCTGTTTCCCACTCCCATCGCGGTTCACCCATGATGTTGAATTCGAGGGAGGGCTATACTGCGGGCAAGCAGAAGCCTGCAAATGAACTGGTTTCGACATCTGAACCGGCCGAAATCAGGCTAAAAAGGCCGAATTTGATGCGCTATTTTGCTGGGGCGCAGCCTAACACTTCATCAGAACATGGTTTCGATGGAGATTGGATATGGGAATCGCGGACGGCGAAGTGACGCAGCTCCTGAAGGCGATGCACGCGGGTGACGAGTCGGCTGCGGAGCGGCTTCTCCCGCTGGTCTACGGCGAATTGCATCGTCTGGCGCAGGCATACATGCGCCGGGAGCGGCCCGACCATACGCTTCAGGCCACGGCCCTGATCAACGAAGCTTACCTCCGCCTGGCCGGCGAGGATATTGACTGGACGAGCCGCGCGCACTTTGTTGGGCTGGCAGCTCATGTGATGCGGCAGGTGCTGGTGGATTACGCACGAGCTCATGCAGCCGAGAGGCGCGCCGGCCACTTGCATCGCGTGGAGATGCAGGACGATCTGGCGATTTCGCCCGAGCGCCTGGACGAAGCGGTGGCGCTCGATGAAGCGCTGACCCGGCTGGCAACGGAGAATCCGAGGCAGGCGCGCACCGTGGAACTGCGCTACTTTGGGGGACTCTCAGTGGAGCAGATTGCACGGATTCTCGATGTGTCTCCGCGCTCGGTGAAGAGGGACTGGTCATTGGCGCGGATATGGCTCTCGCGCCAGATGAGACCCGGCGCGGGGCTCGACGCGCGAACCGATCCGGGCGATTCGGATGGTCAAACCGAAGAGTCCTAGACACCCCCGCAAAAAAAATCATGGTAGCGTTGCCCCTTTTTCCTTCCGGCTACGCGTTCCCAAGTGAAGGCGCTTTTGAACGGACGCGGCGCTTTCCAAGGAGGAACCACCATGAAGTCAATTCTGAGCATGATCTCTGTTGCAACCATAGCCGCGGTCGCGTCGCTGGCGCCGATCGCCCACGCGCAATCAACCCTGGTTTCCGCTCGCGTGAACGTGCCCTTCTCGTTCGAATACGGGACGCGGCAGCTTCCCGCCGGAACCTACACCATCTCAATGTCGGATGACTCGCTGGTCACGTTGAGTGGCGCAACCGGCACGGCGATCGCAATGGCGGACGTGGACCTGAACTCTCGCGAGGTGAGCGCCACCCAAGTCACCTTCAACAAGTACGGCAAGAGTTATTTTCTGGAAGGGCTGACGATCGATGGCATGGGCGCGGAGGCCACCGTGATCCAGTCCCAGAGAGAGCGGAGCCTGGCCAAGGAATGGGCAATGAGCAGCCAGGTCCCCGAGCGGCAGGCGCTGGCCCTCCTACTGGCGCCACGGCTCGGCAATTAGCACTTCGGGAGAACTAGCCCGCAGGAGTTCCCCCTAAAAGGGGAACTCCTATTTTGTGTTTCGCGATGGGCATTGCTGCATAGGAGCCGATCGATGCGTGACCTCGCCAAAGCGAACCCAGCCGCGCGCGAATGTGCTGGACCCGAATCTCGCGCTGGACAACCTGTCGCGCTAAGTTTGCCCGCGGGCCCCAAGCCAACTTCAGCGGGATGGGCTAACCGGCTCTCCCGCTTTTCTTTTGAATGGACGTTCGCGCGGGCCCGCTTCTAGTTTGGCGTAAGTGGCTGAACATGATCGACGACCGGGATTTGAATCAGAGCCTTTGTCGGTTTCAATTTCAACCCCAATTGTTCCCTGACAGCCACTAAAAGTGGCGGGCCCTCGGCGTTCGCGAGCCTGCCATCCTCGACTGATGAGGCCGCGTCCCCCTCAGGGGCCCAACTCAGCGAGAAATCAAAAGTTCCTATTAGATTTGTTTCGTCTACCACGGGCCGGCCCATGTCCTCGAAGTCAGGCAGGTAGCCCGCGAGATGTCCAATGCTTATATTCCGTCCGCCGAGCAACTTGCTGTGGTTTGCACCATCAACCATCTGTACTCGCCCGCAGGTTGCGATAAATTCGCCCGGTGGGATGGTTGATGAGGTTGGATCCGAGGAGACATTGAGCTCTTTATCGCAAGGGGGACCTTGCGTATGCGGCCGGATGCCTCGGCCGAGCTTTCCGGGTTTGTCCACTACGAGTGCGAAGACAGGCATTTCACGGGTCTCAAAATGCACAACGAGCTTGAAGCGATCTGCGAGAAGCGATTGCATCATCAGGCGGATTTGGTCTTTTGTGGGATGACCGGAGGCTTCGGCCTCTATGACAAATCGGTCAGTTGATGCCCATTTGGGCAGATGTGCAAACATCGCGTCTTCTTGCTCCCGCGTCGGCATGATTTTGTAGGCGAACTCGATAAAAATTTCGAGCGGGAAATCTGCAATAAAATGCCCTCCGGACGGAACTGGTGTGTCCTCGCTGTTCAGCACCAGGTTGGGCCGCAGTAATGTGTCCGGTTTCGCTAACCTGATTGATGCAACTTCGAACTCCGACCTTGTGCCCGCTGCAATCTGCCAAGCTGGCAAATGGGATGGGTCTAATTCAGTTTGAGACGCATCAGACTGTGCGATAGCTCGATTGCGACCTGGAGTCAAAACGAAAGCGATGGCAAACCCCCAAATGATGCATGCCATGGATCCGGATTTCGTTTCAGTGTTGCGGCCAATGCGTCTCATTTGGAAATCTTCTACTGCGAAATCGAATTGTGCAATGGAATCGAATTACTTGGAAGTCATATGTGGCCCACCGCATTCAATCAAGAACAAGAAGTCTAACGTTGGCACCTGCTGACTTGCCGACCTGCTGGTTCGCTAAATCGTTCTCCGGCCTTCGAGGGCGCGCGCCATTGTCACTTCGTCGGCATATTCAATGTCGCTGCCGGCGGGAACGCCGGTGGCGATGCGCGATATTTTGACTGGGAAACCGCGTAATGTGGTTGCCAGCCAATCGGCGGTGGCCTCACCCTCGAGGGTGGGACTAGTAGCCAGAATCACCTCGTCCACTTCGCCGCGCTCGGCGCGCCGGAGCAGGGTCTGGGCGCGCAACTGGTCGGGTCCCACGCCGTGCAGCGGAGAGAGCGTGCCATGCAGCACGTGATACACGCCCTGATAATGCGATCGTTCAACGGCGGCAATGCTGGTGGGCTCTTCAACGACGCAAACCACGCGCTGATTACGCGACGAGCTGGTGCAATAGATGCAGGGGTCAACGTCGGTGACGTTGTTGCAGATAGAACAGAGACGCAGGCTGGTCTTGAGCACGCGCACCGCGTCGGCCAGAGCGTTGGCGTCATCGTCGCTGGAGCGCAGAATGTGGAAGGCGTAGCGCTGCGCGCTCTTTGCGCCCACGCCGGGCAGCTTCTTTAACTCTTCAATGAGCCGCGCCATGGGCTCGGCGTAACGTGACACGGTGGAAGAACTCCCTCAGGGGCTGAAGCCCCGAATCTATTTGCGTTCCATTGCGGCACGACTGAAGTCGTGCCCTGACACTTCGTGCCCCTGCGTGGTCGTTTTTCCGCAACCTGTGACGGCCCCTGCTGCATCCGTCGGAACGAGTAAACTTGTGCCCTGATACGAAACAAAATGCAACCGCAGATCCTTCGCTCCGCTGAAAAACGCGCTTCGCTCAGGATGACACATCGTTCGGGCTGGAGGCATTCGGCACGAGTAAACTCGTGCCCTTTCAAATCAGCCGGGCCTAAAGGCCGGACACTTTGCGATTCTCTTGTTCAGGGGCCTAAAGGCCCCTGCTCCCTCCGTCAGGACGAGTAAACTCGTGCCCTGATCCATAGCCCTTCATGCGCCCATACCGGGAAGTTTGAGGCCGCCCAGCATTCCCTGCACGCTCGATTTGATGGCTTCATCCGCCTTGCGCCCGGCTTCATTCACGGCCGCGACGATCAGGTCTTCGAGCATCTCTACGTCGGCTTGCGCGCCGCTCAGGCTCGTGACCGCGGCGGGATCGATGCGAAGTTTCAGCAATTCCTTCTTGCCGTTCATGGTCGCGGTCACCGCGCCGCCGCCGCTGGTGGCCTCAACCACCGTGTCACCGAGCTTTCGCTGCATTTCCTCCTGCATCTGGTTGGCTTGCGAAAGCATCTCCGAGATTTTGAGTGGATTGATCATCGTATCTTCCTATTCTTCACTCACCGTTCATGGTTGCAACGGGCGACTGCAGATTCTTCGATTGGTTTGGCCTAAAAAGCTAAACTTCTCTCTGGATGAGAGCGCGCGGTCACTTTTGCCGCAAATCCACCACGCTGCGAACCTCGGCGTTGAAGATCTGCTGGGCCCGCTTTACTAATGGATGCGCGAGCGCCGCTTCCTGCACGCTTCCGGAAACGACAACGGGCGCAGCAGCGGCAGCCTGAGCCGCAGCCGCGTCTGCCGAAACCAGAAAACGTGCTGGCGCGCCGAGCCTCTGCAACTCGGTCCGGATGATTTTTTCGGCGGCAGCGTTGACGGTGAGGCTGAGCATCTTTTTTCCCAGGCCGGGCACGACAACGCGCACTGCGCCGGCATCGAGTGCCCATGCACCGCCGCCGAGGAGGTTCGCAGCGGAGCTGTGGCCAGCGCCAGCCAACGCGGCCACCACGGCCTGGCGCACCTGGTCGATGTTGAGTTGGCTGCTGGCGCCATCGGGTCGGCTGGCGGGGTCATCGGTTTGGCTGCTGGCGACGTTCGGGGCGATGCTGGCGCTGTTCACCTCGGGGGCCTTCGCCAGAGCACCCTCGGTGAGAGTCTCCGCGGCTCCGTATCCGGCAACCTCGGTGGCCGCAACCGGGAAGGGAGTCGCGCGATACATTGATTCAGTTGTTCTTGCCGGTGAATGGGTTACAGGCGAAGTCTCAAGCACAGCTTCCATTCTCGCGACGTCGCTTCGCGGGGGGCTCGATGCTCGGTTCCAACCGGTGCTTTCTTGTGCCGGAGCGCGGGCTGGGGCTGAGTCCGGTCTCGCAATGCTCCCTGCGGTGCGTTGAGGGCCGGATCCGCCGATTGGCCGCGGGACCGTTCCGCCCGCCACGCCGCTGAGCAGCTCTTCGATGGGCAGAAGACGCTGCGCATGAATGAGCTTCAGCAGTCCCAATTCGAGGTGCAGGCGCTGCTCCTGGCGATAGTTCAGATCGTCGAAGGTGCGCAACACAATTTGCAGGTTGCGGGTGAGCTCTTCTTCCGTGAATAAAAGAGCGGTGCGCGTGGCACGGGCGCGCTCGTCCGCCGAGATCTGCAAAAGCTCGGTTTGCTCGCCGCCCAGCTTGGCCATGAGAGCGTTGCGCAGGTAGCGAACCATTTGGCGCGCGAGCGAGAGCGGGCTGTGCCCGGCGTTGACGAGAAGATTGATCTCCTCCATCAGCTCGGCGCTCTGGCCCTGAGCAACTGCTTCCATGAGCCGCTCGAAAACGGTGTTGGGGACTGATCCCATCAGCTCGCGAATCTGCTCGGCGGAGAGCGCGGGACGGCCATCTTGAAGAGGAGCGGAGGCGATCGCCTGGTCCATGATGGAAAGCGCGTCGCGCATCGAGCCATCGCCGGCTTCGGCCAGCAGGGCCAGCGCGTCGTCTTCGGCGGCGACTTGCTCCTCGGCCGCAATCATCTTCAACTGCGCCAGAATGTCGTGAAACTTGACCGCGTGAAAGCTGAAGTGCTGGCAGCGCGAGCGAATGGTCTGCGGAATATTCTCGGGCTCGGTGGTCGCCATCATAAAGATGACGTGGGCCGGCGGTTCTTCGAGAGTTTTGAGCAGGGCATTGAATGCGGCGTCGGTGATCTGGTGCGCCTCATCGAGGATGTAAACTTTGTAGCGGTCGCGCGACGGGGCGTAGCGCGCCGCGTCGCGCAGCTCGCGAATCTCGTCGATGCCACGGTTGGTAGCGGCATCGATTTCGATTACGTCGACGGCGTTTCCCTGGCGAATCTCTGTGCAGGCGTCGCATGTGCCGCAAGGCTCGGGCGTGGGGCGGTTCGCGCTGCCTATTTCCGTTCGGCAGTTGAGCGCCATCGCCAGAACGCGCGCGATAGTGGTTTTGCCAATGCCGCGGTGCCCGGAGAAGATGTATCCGTGCGCGATGCGGTTCTGCGCGAGCGCGTTGAGCAGAGTGCGCGTTACATGATCCTGGCCGGCCACGTCGGCAAAGCGTTGCGGACGATATTTTCTGGCCAGAACCTGGTAGCCCATGCGAAGTCGCGCTCCCTGTTTGTGCCCCAAACATTGCGAGGCCCAGAGGTGATTGTATCGGTTCTGGGCGGATTGCCGCGGGGTGGAAATTTCCCACTGAGAGCGGGTTTTCACGCATCGCACGATGGGCTGCAATCTGTGACGACCCGCAACTTGCCGAGTCAAAAAGAGAGATGTATCGTTCGGGGAGCAGGCGCGTGTTTGGCGGGATGAATTCATCACGCAAATGTGCGATTCTTGTGCTGGGTTCGCAGTTAAGGGTGCGCAAGGTAATTGACCGCATCGTTCGGAGCTGGATTCTCGTCTAACCGAGAGAGGGTTGAAGATGAAGTTGCTCTTTGGTGTTGCGTTGCTGGTCGCTTGCTTGTGGGCCGCAACGCCAAGTTTGTGGGCGCAGAGCCAGGGAGACAAGTCCGGTTCCGGGCAAAATCAGCCCGCGGCGGGCGCGCCGAACGCAACACCGCAGCAGCAGCCCTCGCGCAGCAACACGCAGACCAACTCGAATCCATTTCCCGAGGACACGAGCTCGGTTCCGGTGTTGCCGAATCGGGAATCGCCCGACGTTCCGAGCGGCGATGAATCGCCGGGAGTGGCTGCGCCCATGCCGCCGGAGGACGCCGACCCTGTGCGCAGTCCGGAAGATGCGACGGCCAGCGACGGCTCTGGTTATAGCAGTTCGAGTTCAAGTTCGAGCCTCGCCGGGATGGGCGATCTGAATCCGCCGGACGATGACGACGACACCGCTCAGCCCGGAAAACACAAAAAGAAGGGCGAGGAGGTCGTGCCGGAACATCATGAGACCGCGGCCGAAGACGAAAACGTTGGCAGCTACTACCTGAGCAACAAGGATTGGAGGGCGGCGCTGTCTCGCTTCCAATCGGCGATGGTTCTGGACCCCGACAATCCGGACGTGTACTGGGGGCTGGCCGAAAGTGAACGCCACATGGGCCACTTTGCGGAAGCCCGCGCGAATTATTTGAAGGTCCAGGAATACGATCCCGGAAGCCGTCATGCGAAAGAGGCCGCAAAAGCTTTAGAGGATCCGGAGATTGCGAACGCGAAGGCGGATGCGGCGAAACCGGATGCGACGGGGAAGACGGCAGGCCAGCCGCAACCGTAGCAGGCGCCGAACGAGCCTAGGATGCTGAGGAAAAACATCGGGGTGAGAAATTACTCCCCTCGGGGGCTAAATGTC
>CAWHEK010000018.1:0-58432 GCA_963828325.1 uncultured Acidobacteriaceae bacterium | reverse complement strand
CGGTATTCCTCGCGGAGCCTTGCTATGTGGTCGTCACGGTCACAGCCTGACGCACATACCGGCTGCTTTCCAGTTGCTGCACCATGAAGGCTGCCAGATCGGCCCGCCCGATCTTGTGCGCCTTCTCGCCGCCCTCCGTGCTTAACACCCTGGCAACGCCGGTCTTCTCGACGTCGGTCAACATCGGCGGCCGCACGAGCGTCCAGTCCAGGTTGCTGCCTTCGATCTCGGCCTCCATGCCCGCCTTGTCCACCAACAGACCCCGCAGGAACGTCTTCATAAGCAGGTGCTCGTTGAAAAAGCCGGCGTTCTTGACGCTCTCGCCCGCACCCACCACCGAAATCTTCAGCAATCGCCGCACGCCATTGCGCCGCATCGCGTTCACAATATTGTGTGCAGCGCTCGTTTCCATCGTGGTCACTTTCCACGGCGTCTTGCCGCCCAGCGCGTCGATCACCGCATCCTGTCCGGCGACCGCAACGTCGACCGCATCCGCGTCCAACACGTCGCCCACGACAACTCGTACGTTCGCCTTCTTGTACGACGCGGCACCACGCACGAAAGCCGTCACCTTATGCCCAGCCGCCAGCGCCTCATTTACCAGCGCTTCTCCGCTCTTACCCGCTGCTCCTATCACTAGAACTTTCATCGCTTCCTCCTTTTGCTTCGTATTTGGCCGCCCATCGAAATGAGCGATCTGCCTATTAGAGGACATTTGTAACCATTGGTTGCAAAATAATCAGTGGTTATATAACCACTGGTTGTAAATCAACAATCGGTTGAAAAAGTGATCAAAAGAAGCTAAGGTGTTTAAGTGACATCCACATCGCCAAGTCGCCGGGTAGAGCGCAAGGAGAGGTTGCGGGGCGAAATCCTTGCGGCTGCCAGCAAAATGTTTGCCGATCGCGGTTACGAAGCCGTGACCCTTCGCGAGATCGCTAAGGAGATCGGCTATACCCACGCCGTGATCTACCAGCATTTTCCGGACAAAGCGCATATTCTTGCCGAGTTAAGCCGCGAGACGATCGGGCTGATGGTGCAGAACTTCGACGCAATTGCCGCTAAATATCCTGAACCGAAAGAGCGTCTTTTTGCGACTTCACGCGGCTTGATTCAGTTCTGCGTTGCCCATCCACAGCAGTTCCGCAACGTCTTCTTCGGGCCTGAGAACCGAAACGGCGTCCGCGCTGGGCAATACATCGACGACCTTGGCGCGCCGTTGTTCGCGCGTTTTGTGCAGCTCTTTTTCGATGTTGCCAAGGCTGAAGGATTGCCCAATAGGGATGACATAGTGATAGCCCACACCTGGTGGTTTACGATCTTTGGCCTCGCCATGCTCTTTGTTATCCAAGGGGTTGTGCCTGGATTGTCTGACCAGACTGTCGTGATCGAGCAGACGATCGCAACGCTTTGGGCGGGCGTCCAGGCTGTTCCGCGATTGCCGAAGAGCGCAATCCCCAAGCGATCCGGCCGATCCATTGCCTCAAAGCACTAGCCGCATCTGACTATTTAGTAGTCGTTGGAGGTATGGCCGTGGAGTACCAGGACTGAACCACTTTTCCAAGGCCGTAGCCCGTCTGGTGGCCGAGACCGTTCTCGTTTCAGGCGAAATCGCCGATGCATCCATCGAGCTTTTTCGGGGGACAAGTTCTCGGATTTTCGAGTTCTGTTCGTATCACCGTCAGTCCGGAAAGTACCCTCGCCCCTAATCCGCAAATTTCGCCAGCTGCTCGGCGGACGGCTTCGGCGTGAACAAGCTGACCAGCACCAGTGAGGCGACCGCGGTAATCAGCGCGGGGAAGATGGCGTCGCGTTGCGCGAGGATGGGCGGAAAAAGCTCGCGCACGCCGGGCGCGTCCCACACAAGAGTCACGATGGTTCCGGAGGCGATGGCGGCGACCGCGCCCCAGGCCGTGGCGCGCTTTGAATAAAAAGCAGCCAGGACCACCGGCGTGACCGCGGCGGAGTAAATGGTGTAGGCATAAAGCATCTTCTCAAGAATGCTGGGCGCGTAGATGGCCTGGTAGAGCGCCCAAACCCCGAGCAGCACCACAGCGAGCCGCGAGACGATAAGGACGCGCTTGTTGGAAGCGCCCGGCGCCATGTAGCGCACGAAGACGTCTTCAATGAGATTGCTGGCCGGGGAAAAAAGGTAATTGGAAGCCGTGGAGATCACCTTGGCGAAAACTGCGCCGAGCAGCAGAGCGCCCATCAGTGCAGGTAGCCCGTGCCGCGCCGTGTAGGGAATGATCTCGTAGGGCTGCGCGGCGACTTCTCCCGTTTTATAGAGCGCCGAGCCAAAAACCGCGATGGCCACAATCAAGGTTTCAAGCACCACAGTGCCCACGATCCAACCGACGACCGAGACGCGCGCGTCGCGCTCCGATTTGGCCGAGAAGAACTTCTGATACATGACCTGATTGCCGAGCATGAGCAGCATGGTCGGCAACAGGAACTCCATGGCCTGCATGAATGTCAGGTTGCCCAGGATCTCGAAGTGCGTTGGCGGCAGCGCGGCGTGCAGGCCGGCCCATCCGCCGGCCTTGAAAAACAGCATGGGTGTGGCGATGATGCAAATGACCGTGACCATGGAGCCGATGGCCACATCCATATACGCAACCGACGACATGCCGGCCAGAGCCGTGGTGATGATGACGAAGGCGGCGATGATCCAGGTGCCCAGCTCTGGCGTGACCGTGCCGGGAAAAATGAGATGCAGCACATTACCGCCGCCTTTGAACTGGTAGCTGGTAATGGCCACGTAGGCGAAGAGGATGGCGATGGTGCCGAGTACGCGGGCCGCCTGGTTGTAGCGCGCCTCAAGAAGGTCAGGCAGCGTGAACTGGGCAAACTTGCGCGCGCGCGGCGCAATGAAGTAGATGAGCACAAGCCCGAGCCAGCCGCCGGCAGGCAGCCAAAGGGCCGCGAAGCCGTTTTTATAGGCGTTCTCAGCGCCGGCAAAGAGCGAGCCTGCGCCGATCCACGACGTGAGCAGCGTAAGCACCAGAACGATGGCCGGGAGCGAGCGGCCGGCGACCAGGTAGTCGGCCTTGGTTTTGACCCCGATGGAGCGGTAGACGGCCACTGCCAGCAGCGCGGCGGCGATGACGACGAGAACGACGATGTAGAGCGCAGAGAGCAAGATGCTTCCTCACCGGGACGAATCGGCACGGGCTTAGATTGAAAGCAGTGTAACGGATCGCGCCGAGGTATCTTCCAAGACAACTGCCGCATCAAAAGTAATGCTGCGACGGTTGACGCGCAGCCCGAGTGGCGCTAATCTCGCCTTACTGGAATTGGTACACAACTCCAACTCGCGGATGCCGAAGGCAGCCAGGAAGCTGGGCAGGAATCTGAGCTTCGGTTTGCCTCGCGCCGTCTGGCTTCCATTACAACCTTTTGTTGGCCACGAAACGGCATACCTGAGCGAGGGTTTTCGCGTTGGTCCGCCGAAACGACCGATGCTCGCGCAAGTCGCACCGATCGCCGATAACTTATCTGACAATCCTTTGACAGCAGCCCGAAGGGACCGCTGCCGAACAACCTTAACTCGCCGTCCGGGAGGACATAAAAACCATTGAAGATCGCCCTGGAGATTACGCCGAATCTTGAGCCCCTGTTTGGGACCCGCGATGAAAACCTCAGACTGATGGAAGACTCGCTTGACGTGCGCATCGATTTGCGCTCCGACGCGGTTCACGTGGAAGGGGCGGAAGCGAGCGTTTCGCGCGTGCAGCGCATCTTTGAGGATTTTGAGACGCTGCGGCGCCAGGGGATCCATCCGCACAATGGCGAGCTGAATGGGATGCTGCGCCTGGTCGTAGCCGATCAGGCGGCGACGCTGCGCTCCGTGGCTGAAGCCGGCAAGCAGCGGTCAGTCGGGATTAAACGCACAGTGCAGCCGCGCTCGCTCAACCAGCGGCGCTACGTTGAGGCCATCGAGCAGAATGACATGGTGTTCAGCGTGGGCCCAGCCGGCACGGGCAAAACGTATCTCGCGGTCGCGATGGCCGTGGCCGCTTTTAATGCCAAGCGCATGGGTCGCATCGTGCTGGTGAGGCCGGCGGTCGAGGCCGGCGAACGGCTGGGCTTTTTGCCCGGCACATTGCAGGAAAAGGTGGACCCATATCTCCGCCCGCTTTACGACGCGCTCTACGACCTGCTCGATCCCGACCGCGTGGACAAGATGCTCGAAAAGAACATCATCGAGGTTGCGCCGCTGGCGTTCATGCGTGGGCGCACACTCAACGACGCATTCATCATCATGGACGAGGCGCAGAATACCACCGTCGAGCAGATGAAGATGTTCCTGACGCGCATGGGCAACAACTCAAAAGCTGTGATTACGGGCGATATTACGCAGATCGATCTGCCGAACCCGCGGAAGTCGGGACTGCTCGACGCGATCAACGTGCTGAACGGCGTGGAAGGCATTGCATTCTGCCACTTTGACGACGGAGATGTGGTGCGCCATCCACTGGTGCAGCGCGTGGTGCGTGCGTATGAGAGCGCGAAACCAAGGCAGCAGGAACTGCCGCTCACAATGGGCGATGCGATTCAGGTGGACCGGCAGGAAAGCGAAGATCGCGCCGAGGGGCAGGCCAAGCAAACAGCGAAACCGCAGTAGCGCTTTGGCCCGCTTTTGCGCGCTCCGGCCAGTTCATGATTTAGAGACGTGAGGGGAGTTGCCCGGTCGTGCGAGCCATCGGAATGCCCGCTCTACGAATGTTTTCGCGTCTTTCTCGATGCACGGACCGTGCGCGATGATCAACTTGTCGAAATCCCACGAGAGAAGCCGTTCGAGCGAGCGCCGCGCTCGGGCGCGATGAATGAAGGATAGGCGGATGTCAAGCCCGACGCCGCCATGAGGAGACGCAACGCCTTCCAGCTTCATGAGCGCATTGCGGATAAAACTGCCTTTCACTTTGGAATGAACCTGGATAAGGTCATCCAGAATGACTGTGCGCGATGGCTTGTGGAGAAAGATAACTTCTTCGATCAGCGGGTTACCCTTAAACGCTAGCTGGTCGAGGTCGTCGCGCCAGCCTTGAGGCGGCTCGTCGTCCAGGACGCCTGCGAATGGCAGATCGGCTTTTTTCAAAGTGAATGGAGTGGGCCGAGGCGCCCAAAGCTCGGCATCGGGAAAGAGCGCGTGCCAAGTTGCAAGCCGCCAAACGTGCCTCGGCGTAGCGGCAAGAATGTACCGGACCGTCCCGAGTTCAGTGACAAGCTTGAGCGTATCGTCTGGCAATTGCACTGGGGAATCGATCCACAATGAGCCGCTGGAGAGTTTCACCACGACCATGCGCGTGGTGAACATGATGCCCATGTCGCGGACAGGAGGGCCGTCGATGATCCAAATGTTTTCTCCGAATTCCTGAAGGCCAGACATTCCGGGAGCCTCTGTTTCAGTAGACAAACGGAATCAGCTTCCGCGTATGCCGCGCATACTCGTCGAAGGCCGTGCCGTAGTGGTCGCGCAGATGAGAATCGAGAACCGGAATATTGACAAACGCGAAACCGGCAAGCATGAGGAGCGGAACGACCGCGGTTACCCAGGCGCCGGAAATCAGACACAACCCGGAGAATGAAAGCAAATCGCCGAAGTAATTTGGGTGCCGCGAGTAATGAAACAGCCCGTCAGTGTACAGTCGCCCGCAGTTCTCGGGACGCAGCTTCCAGGCGTGCCGCGAGTACTCCGCATAGGAATTCATCCACGATCCGAGAGCGAATAGAGCGACGCCGACGAAGCCTGCCGCGTGGAAAGCGCCTCGATTTATCCCGCCCGCAATCCCCAGTAACGCCACGATGCAAAAGACCCACGGAGCGATCGTGAAAACTTCGCTCCAGCCCACGCCCCGCTTCAGGAAGACAAACTCCGTGAAGAGAATCCTGACGTAATAAATGCAGAATCCGGCTAAGAGACAAATCCGCCGTACGGAGTCACCGGCTTCCCACGCCCGGCCAAACCATGCGCCAACGACTCCGATTCCGCCTCCGAACAGGAGCCACCAAGCAAGGGCGACCCAAGCAAGGTTCAATGCCGCCAGCGTAAGCCGCTGCACCCTGGAGGGATCGCGCAGTTCATACATGCTCCGCTGCAGTTCTCGCTTGTTCACGCGGCGGCCTCCATCATCTATGGCTTCTCAACCTGCGCCGCATCGCCGCCATAGCGCTCAAGCAATATATCGACTGCGCGCTCCGGGCAGTTCCACTTCGCAATCACTTTTGCGAACTCGGCGGCCTTCGCTTTGGCTTGGTCATCGTTCAACAGTTTCTTGATCGCCACTTGGATTTGCCGCGACGGGTCGCTCGATTTGCCGACACGAATTGCGAAGCCAAGCCGCTCCAAACAGGCCAGATTTGCAACTTGCTCCATCTGCATACCGACTCCGACGACCGGTTTACCCGCGAGCGCGGCAGCCATCACTGTTCCCACGCCTCCGTGGATAACGGCAAGATCGGCCATTTTGTTTACCTGCACGGCCGGAACCCAATCCGTGACGAGAACGTTGGCGGGAATGCGCTCGGCGGGGATTTGCGCGAGCAGAAACTTGACGGGAGCAATCACGCGATAGGGAGTGCCGGCAAAGCTCTCGATAATGTTCGCGACGATTTCCGGCGTACCGGAGCTGCCCATAGCGAAATAGATGAGCGGCTTGTCCCTCGGGATAGCTGCAATTTCAGCGGGAATGGGAAACTCGTCCTCGGGAACCAGCGGGCCAATGAAGGCATGGTTGGGCGGAAGATTAATCCCGGAGAATTCGGGCGGCTCAGCGACCAGCGCGAAGTCTCCGCGCCAGAATTCGAAGATCGTGCGATAGCCTGGGACGCTGAAATGCCTGGCGGTGCGATTGATGCCGTTGAGAAATCCATACCTGATCCAGAAATTGATAAAGCGAAGGATCAGCCAATCGGCCACTGCTTTAGCGGCTGCAGGGCGCAACTTGTCCGTCATTCCTGCGCCGTGACAAAAGAATTCCGGAAGCCAAGTTGACTGCACGACCCAGACAAGAGGGACCTGAAGAACGCGGCAAGTAACGGGGATGGTGACGTAGGAGCCAGTAACCGCGGCGACGGGCTGAAGCGCTTTTAGGCAGACAACTTCGCTGTTGACGCGCGCGATAAGCTCCGCATCGGTGAATGCGGGAGTAAACTTCTCGCCGCGATCGACCTTGGCGATGAGCTCAATCTTCTCTTTGGTCAAGCGGGGTTCAAGGCGCGTGAGGGCGAAGCCGTGCTTATCAATCATCTGCTCGAAGTCGCCGCCGTCGGAGATGAAATGGATGTCAAAGACCTGGCTGGCGACTGGATGGCGCGCGACGGCTTTGGCAATCTCAACCATGCGGCTGGTTTCAGCCAGGTTGTACGCACAGGGCGCGAAGAGAAGGGTTCGCTTGGTCATGGTTGGCACACGGGGCGGAATCGCCGGCATCGAATCCCAAACTTGCAGGTCGTAAGCGAGCAGGCCCGGGAATTTGCAGGCCCAGTGTATCAGCGATGTGTTGCAGAGGATAGAATCGAAGTCACCGCGAGCCGCGCCGTTTGCGGCCGCCGCACGATGATTCTCCTCGATCCAGAACTGGACCCGGACTCGACATTGGCATCCGCCAATGCGAAGCGATTTGCTGCGTCTGGACAAAGCAAGAATCTCCGCATTCCTGCAACGCGCACGCTGGGACGTTATCTCAAGGAAGCGCAATCTTCAGTTAGATTGCCCGGCCAGGTGACGGTACTTCTCACCACCGATTCCACGATCCGCGATTTGAACCAGCGGTTTCGCGGCAAAGATGAGGCGACCGACGTGCTTTCGTTTCCCGCGACAAATTCTGCTCCCGGTCCTGAAAAAATGGCTGGCGATCTGGCAATCAGCGTGGAGACGGCTCGACGTCAAGCAGCCGAACAGGGGCATACGCTTGGAGTTGAGCTGCGGGTCCTGATTCTTCATGGACTTGCTGCACCTCGCCGGCCTACGACCACGAAACGGACGCCGGCAGATGCAGCGGCGCGAAGGCCAACTACGCGCGAAGCTGGGATTGCCGCAAGGCCTGATTGAGCGCGCGAGACCCAAACGAACGAAGACGCGGGGGCGCAAGCCATGACTCCGCTTGAGATCGTTGCGCTGATCGCTCTCATCGTGGTGGCGACTCTGGCTTCCTACATCCAGCGTGTGTACTCGGAGTTCGGAAAGATTCTTAGCCGTGAGGTGCAGGAGAATCTCGATGCGTGGGAAGTGCGCATTGAGCCGCATCTCGGTCTGAGCCGCGAACATGCGGCCCTTTGCTCATCGGTGCTGAAACAGCTCACGCTCGGCGTCATCGCGCTCGGATTCGGCGCCCTGCTCTTCATCCGCCCCACGCACCCCGGCCCACCCGACACACTTGAGATTGCGCAGGCCATGTTGGCCGTAGTGCTGGTGGTTGTGTTCGCGTACCAGCTTATTCCCGATCTGCTCTTCAACCGCACGCGCGGGCTTTGGGTTGCCAAGCTGCTTTGGCTCATCCGCCTGCTGCTTTGGCTGGTTACGCCGGTCACAGTTTTTATCCGCTTCTTCTTTTCCATTGCTGCGCTGGCCGAGGCTCCCGCCGGGCCCGAAGAAGAGGCGCCCGCTCCCGATGTCGACGCGCTGATCGAGGCCGGCGAGGAAGAGGGAATCCTGGAGCAGAGCGATCGTGAGCTGGTGCGGTCGGCTGTTGAATTCGGCGACATGCTGGTGCGAGAAGTGATGACGCCCCGACCGGAGATCTTCGCCGTTCCTGAAACAACCACGATTGAGCATTTCCTGGAACTATTGCGGAAAGAGAATTACTCGCGCGTGCCTGTGTACTCCGGTGCGCTCGACAACATCAAGGGCCTGGCGTTCGCGCACGACCTGCTGCAGATTACAGACGACGAAGCGCGTACCAGGACAGTGGCGTCGATCCTGCACGCGGCCGCATTCGTGCCCGAGACGAAACGCGGCTACGAGTTGCTGCGCGAGATGCAGCGCGAAAAACAGCACATGCGCGTGGTGATTGACGAGTATGGCGCAGTAGCCGGTCTGGTGACTATTGAAGATTTGCTGGAACAGATCGTCGGAAACATCCGCGACGAGCACGAGACCGACACGCAGATCGAGGAGCCGCAGCGCGAGCCTTCAGGGTCATGGCTCATTCCCGGCAGCTTTCCTGCCGATCAACTGGGCGATGTAATCGGCGAGCCAGTAGAGATGGCCGGGGACTATGAAGCGACGACGGTCGGTGGCCTGGTGAGCGAGATCGTAGGCCGGATTCCCAAGGCCGGCGAAGTGGTGACGCTCGATCCACTCGGCCTGCGCGTCGAGATCGTGGCTTCAACGGGAAGGCGCGTGGAGCGTGTGCGGCTGTTTCCGCCGACGGCGCGGCTGCCGTTTCCGAAAGACTCGTAAGACCTATCAACGCGGGCCGATACGACCGCGCGAAACGGCGCCTATGCTGAATGTTTAGAATCCAATTGACAATTGGACCGCGGGAGGCGCACGTGGCAAACAGCTTTCTTACACGTCGTGAGTTTGTGCGGGCAACTGCTGGAGCTGCGGCAATGGGCGCAGCATCACGCGCGGTTCTTGCGGGCGGGGCTGAGACGTCCCCCCGGCGCGTTCACGTGTGGGAGAAGCAGGAGATCGTGCTTACGTCGCAGCACATTTTTCCAAATCCTTACACCGATGTTACGGTCTGGGTCGAACTGGCCGGCCCCGGCTTTAACAAGCGCGTGTACGGCTTTTGGAACGGAGGCAATGAATTCTGCGTGCGCATTGTGGCAACCGCGCCGGGCACATGGTGCTGGCGCAGCGGATCCGAACCCCCCGACCCTGGACTCTCCGGTAAGAGCGGCACGTTCGAGGCGACAGGTTGGACGGAAGACGAGAAACAGGAGAATCCTCTGCGTCGCGGATTTCTGTGTTCCACTCCCAACAATCACGCGCTTCAGACTGCAGACGGCACGCCGTTCTTCGCGGTCGGCGACACGTGGTACGCGACTGGCACGAATCGCTTTCGCTGGTACGACGACGATCAGGAGCGGCCCATCGGCCCCGAACGGCGGGCTTCAAAGATTACGTTCGCTTCCGCAAAGCGCAGGGCTACAACTGGGTCAACGTGATTGCCGCGTTCCCCAACTGGGAGACCGACGGATTGCCTTATCACATCGTGATGAACGATGCGGAGAAGACAACCGTGCGTTCTGCGTGGCTCGAATTCGGAACGGGCAGCGCGAAGAACATGGACAACGAAGGCGGTCGGCCGTTCCTGTTTCCGGGTCGCGTTCCGGGATACGAGCAAGTTTTTCCGGATGTCGACCACATAAATCCCGAGTACTTCAAGGCCATTGACCGCAAGATCGATTATTTAAATGCCAATGGATTTGTTGCGTTCATCGAAGTGTCGCGCCGCGACGCCAGCGAGCTATGGAAGAAGTATTACTCGTGGCCCGGATCGTACTCGCGATTCATTCAATACGTCTGGTCGAGATACCAGGCCAACAACACCGTGCTCAGTCCGATTCATCTCGACATTGTTCAGGAAAGCATTACGGTGCCGGATTTCATGAGAGCCATCGACCTGGTGATGAAAAAGTATGGGCCGCCGCCCTTCGGCACTCTGCTCTCGGCAAACGCGAATCCGTCGACGCTGGTGAATTGGGGAGAGGACTCGTGGGTGACGCTGCACCAGATCGGCAACAAACGCGAGCATGAATACTACTGGTACCTGACGGAGATTTATCGCGACGCGCATCCGCATCCCGCGTTGAACGGAGAGCCATATTATGCGGGATACTTTGACGCTCGCGGCGTCCCTGGTGGCTACAAATACGGCGCGAAAGGCGGAACGGCGCAGGACGACCAGTTTGTGCGCTCGTCGATGTACGGAAGTTTCCTTTCGGGTGGGTTTGCGGGGCATGTGTATGGCGCTGAGGGCATCTGGGGCGCCGACATCGAGCCCTCGGCTCCGACAAAAATGTGGGATGCGTTTCAATGGAAGTCCGGCGCTCAAATGAAGCACTTGCGGACTTTTGCGTTTTCAATTGGCAAGCGCTACCAGGAGCTTGTGCCCGACGTCGGTTACGTTGCGCCGAATGCCACGCCGATTTTGAAGGGATACGAGGGATGGGCCTACGCGGCGCGCACACCCGACCAGAACATTTTCCTGGTCTACTTTGAAAAGGGCTGCCCCAAGAGCCTGGTGCGCGGAGCGCGAGTGATGAGCCTGTATCGCGCGCAGTGGTTCGACCCGCGCGAAGGAACATGGTCAGATGTGGGCGATGGAGTTGCGAAGGCGAATAACATCGGCGAGATCGAGCTGCCCGATTTCCCTTCAGACATGGACTGGGGACTGAGCCTCGTGTACCAGGGTTCGGCGATGATGCCCAGCCATTTTTGAAACGTCACATCCGGGCTTCGCGCGAATGATGTCCACCATATTCGAGTTGTAACATCGAGCCATGCTGGCGAAGGCAATAGCGGGCTTTCTGCAATTGGCTGCGATCCTCGCACTCTTGCTCTTCCTGCCTGCATGGACGTTGCACTACTGGCAGGCATGGACCTATCTTGCGGTCTTCTTGGGTTCATCGCTCCTGATTTCGATCGATCTGTGGTTTCGCGATCGGCAGCTTTTGGAGCGGCGATTGAAGGCTGGTCCTGGGGCGGAAGGGCGAAAAGGGCAGAATTGGATTCAGGCTGTTGCTTCATTTTGTTTTGCGGCCTTGTTGATCATTCCGGCACTGGACCATCGCTTCGGTTGGTCCATGGTCCCTGTGATCGTGACGGTCATTGGCAATTTGCTGGTTGCGGGCGGTTTTCTTATCGTCTATCTGGTATTTAGGGTCAACACTTTTACAGCCGGGACCATCGAAGTCGCACACGAGCAGACCGTCGTCTCCACCGGGCCTTACGCCGTGGTTCGCCATCCGATGTACTCAGGCGCCTTGATTCTTCTTCTCGGAACTCCTTTGGCGCTCAGTTCGTTTTGGGGACTCCTGGCGCTGATTCCGATGGCGGCGGCGCTTGCGGCCCGCCTGCTCGATGAGGAGAAACTCCTGGCAGCTGAGCTGCCCGGCTACAGAGAATACTGCCAGAAGGTGCGGTTCCACCTTGTGCCATTTGTTTGGTGAAGGTGTTTGTATAATCGCGGGAACCTGGCTATTTGGAGATGAGGCTTTGGATTTGAGGGGCGCCGGAGTGCGAAGAAATGGCAATCGCCGGGACGGGCGCGAGAGCTTCGGCTTGTCGCCGGCAGATTTGCGCACGTTGCGTGCGCTGAAGACTCCGGCGAGCATTCAGAAATTTGTTGACGCCATTGAGTACCAATACGCCGACACGGCCGGATCGCCTGCGCGCGTTCTGCGCGAACGCAAGGGGCACTGTCTGGAAGGGGCACTCGTGGCTGCTGCCGCGTTGCGCGTGAACGGCCATCCGCCGCTGCTGATGGATCTGGAATCTGTGCGAGACGACGATCACGTGGTAGCTCTCTATCGCGAGCGAGGCCTGTGGGGAGGCATTGCCAAATCGAACTTCGCGGGGCTGCGCTTTCGCGCGCCCATCTATCGCACGCTTCGTGAGCTGGCTCTGAGCTACTTTGAGAACTACTACAACCTGCGCGGCGAACGCACGCTGCGATCCTATTCGAGGCCGGTGAATCTGGTGCGATTAGACAGCCAGCACTGGATGACCGATGAGGACGATGTCTGGTGCGTGCCGGAGTTGCTGATCGCCGCGCGGCACTACGCGCTGTTTCCCGATAAGGTTGCGCGCGCGTTGCCGCGGCTAGACCGGCGCAGCTTTGAGGCGGGAATGCACGGCAGGGTGAAGCACTAAAGACAGTTCATAGTTCGTAGTTCTCGGTTCGTACCTTTCTAGCTCCGCTAACTTCGCTGTTCCCCTGTACCATTCAGTCAGGAGCTACGCCCGAGTGAAATCAGGATTCGTTGCCATTCTCGGCCGACCCAACGTGGGCAAAAGCACGTTGCTCAACGCGCTAACGGGCGAAAAGGTGGCGATTGTCACCGCCAAGCCGCAGACCACGCGCAACCGCATCATTGGCGTCGTGGAGGTGCCTGCGCAAAAAGGTACGCACCCGGCGGCGCAGATCGTCTTCGTCGACACGCCCGGAGTCCACAAACCCGCATCGCAGCTCGACCGGCGCATGCTGCAGGAGGTTCACGAGGCGCTCGAAGCGCGCGACCTCGTCTTGGTGCTCGTCGATGCGACGCGAAGAATACAAGTTGGTTCCGAGCCCTCCGATGCCTCATCCGCCGCGGCGGAGAGAACCGGCGCGCCCGGCAAGAATGAAAAACGCGCGCATGGTTGGGCCAGCGAGGACGAGTTCCTTTTCTCGCTGGTGCGTAAGCTCGACTGCCCTGTTTTCCTGGTGCTGACCAAAATCGACCTGGTGCGCAAAGACCAGCTTTTGCCGCTGATCGAATCGCTCACCAAGCAGTACAACTTTGCGCAGGTGATCCCGGTGAGCGCGCGCAAGCGCGACGGACTTGACGTACTGGTGCAGAAAATTGTCGCCGTGCTGCCAAAGGGCGAGCGCTATTACCCCAAAGACCAGTACACCGATCAGCCGATGCGATTCATGGTCGCCGAGCTTATTAGGGAGAGCATCTTGATCGAGACTGGCGAAGAAGTGCCGTATGCGTCGGCGGTGGTGATTGAGCGCTTTGAGGAGCCGGAGCCCTCGTCCAAGACCAGAAAAATAACGAGAATTTCGGCGGTCATCTATTGTGAGCGCGACGGGCAGAAAGCGATTTTGATCGGCAAAGGCGGGACGAAGCTGAAAGAGATTGGAACGGGAGCGCGAAGAAAGATCGAGTCGCTGCTTGGTACGCAGGTCTATCTCGAGTTGCACATCATCGTCGAGCCCGGCTGGCGCAACTCGAGCGGATTTGTAGATTCACTCGATTGGCGCAGGCAGATTGAAAAGCTGGGCGGCGAAGAGAACGAATTAATTTTGGACGATTTTTCGATTGGCGCTGCCGCAACCTCAGCGAATGACTTTGAAAGGCCCTGAACTTGCGGGACCGGGCTTCGCAGGCGACGATCCGTAGTCGGAATCGAAGCCGAGCTGGAGCTTGGCGCCTTCCGACATCATGCCCGCGTTCCATGGCGGATCGAAAACAATCTCGACATGCACTTCGCGCACGTCGGGGAGCGCGGCCAATTTTCGTTCCACTTCAGCCTTGATGACGTCAGACATGCTGCAGCCGGGCGCGGTGAGCGACATGCGCACGTCGATACGCCGGCCACCCTCGATCTCCGATGCTGATGCCGCATACACCAGGCCGAGATTCACGATGTCGACCGGAATCTCCGGATCGCGCACCGTCTTGAGCGCCTTCCAGATCATCTCTTCCTGAAATGGCTTTACATCGTGGCCAGGCCCCGCAACCGGAGCGGCATTTGAATTTGTGGGGATGGGTGCGGCCATAGAAGCCTCGCGCTACTCAGTGGAGACGGTTTCTGATTTGTCTTCAAGCGCCGATTGCAACGTGTGCCAGGCGAGTGTGGCGCACTTGACGCGCGCGGGAAATTTGGAGACACCGCCAAACGCGGCCAGTTTGCCCAGATCCGCAGCGTTTTTCATCGCCTCGGGGTCGCCGGTAACAAGATCATGGAACTCCTCGAAGAGCTTGGCCGCTTCTTTAGTGCTCTTGCCTTTAAGGATCTGCGTCATCATCGAGGCCGAAGCGCGCGAGATGGCGCAACCCGAGCCCTGAAATCCAATGTCCTTGATGGCACCGTTTTCGACGTCGAGATAGACCGAGCACTTGTCGCCACAGAGGGGATTGAATCCCTCGGCGTGATGATTGGCCGTTGCAGGCTTGCGAAAATTGCGCGGGGCCTTGCTGTGCTCCAGAATCACTTCCTGATAGAGATCGCCGAGTTCACCAAGGTCCGCGCTCATGCGAACACCTCACGCGCGGTGCGAATTCCCTTGACCAGCGCGTCGACTTCTTCCTTGGTGTTGTAGACGGCGAAGGAGGCACGCGCGGTGGCGGGAATGCCGAAGCGCTCCATCACCGGCTGCGCGCAGTGGTGGCCGGTGCGGATGGCGATGCCCTCGCGGTCGAGGATCGTGCCGAGGTCGTGCGGATGGACGCCATCGAGCACGAACGAAACCACACCCACACGCTCATGAGCGGTCCCAATCAGCTGCACGCCGGGGATTGCTCCAACAGCTTCCGTAGCGTAGGCGAGCAGATCGTGCTCGTGGGCGGCGATGTTGCCCATTCCCAGATCGGTAATGTATTTGAGCGCCGCGCCAAGAGCAATGGCGCCGGCGATGTCTGGCGTTCCAGCCTCGAACTTCCAGGGCAGGTCGTTATAGGTGGTCTTTTCAAAGGTGACGGAACGAATCATGTCGCCGCCACCCTGATAAGGAGGCATGGCGTCGAGCAGCGCGCGCTTGCCATAGAGCACGCCGATTCCGGTTGGAGCGTAAACCTTGTGCCCGCTAAAAGCGTAGAAGTCAGCGTCGAGCGCCTGCACGTCGATGGCGAAGTGCGGAATGGCCTGAGCTCCATCAACCAGCACGGGAACGCCTTGGCGGTGAGCCAGCTCGATCATTTCGCGCAGGGGAAGAACCGTGCCCAGCGCGTTTGAAACTTGAGTGACGGCAACGATCTTGGTGCGCGGTACGATCAGCTTGGCGAATTCATCGAAAATCAGCTCGCCGCGGTCATCGATGGGCGCAACCTTGAGGTGTGCGCCTTTTTCTTCGCAAAGGATCTGCCAGGGCACAATGTTCGAATGGTGCTCCATGGCCGTGATGAGAACTTCGTCGCCCGCGCCAACGTGCTTGCGGCCGTAAGTCTGCGCAACGAGATTGATGGCCTCGGTGGCGCCGCGCACAAAAATAATCTCGCGCGTGTCGGCTGCGTTGATGAATTCCTTGACTGTAAGCCGCGCCGCATCGTGCGCCTCGGTAGCGCGCACGCTGAGCGTGTGGACGCCGCGATGAATGTTGGCGTTCATGTGTTCGTAGTAATTCGCAATGGCGTCGAGCACCACGCGCGGTTTTTGCGATGTGGCCGCGTTGTCGAGATAGACGAGTGGCTTGCCGTTGATCCGCTCAGCGAGAATGGGAAAGTCCGCGCGAATCCTGGCGAGATCAAGGCCGGCTGTAGCCGCGCGCGACTCAGGTTCCCGAATGACGGGCTGGGCGACAGTGGTCAACGCACTTCCTCCCAGTGCTGCTCTTCTTCAACCAGAACGGCCGGAGCAACAGTCTTGCGATTGCGTGCCAGTTCACTGATCCGCTCGCGAATCAGGCCCTCGGCAAACTCGCGCGCTGCCGGCTCCTGCATGCGGTCGAGGCACTCCGCGGCGAAGGCGTAGAGGAGCGTGTTCCGCGCCGCGACTTCGTCGATTCCGCGCGAGCGCAGGTAGAAGAGCTGCTCTTCTTCAATCTGGCCGATCGTAGCGCCGTGCGTGCATTTCACGTCATCGGCGTAGATCTCGAGCTGCGGCTTGGTGTCAATCCGCGCATTATCGCTGAGCAGCAGGTTCCGATTGGTCTGCTTGGCATCGGTTTTTTGCGCGTCTTTGTGCACCACGATGCGGCCGTGGAAGACGCCGCGCGCCGAGCCGTCGAGAATGCCGTTGTAAAACTGGCGGCTGCTGCACTGCGGCTGCGCATGCTCTACCAGCATGTAGTTGTCGAGGTGCTGAGTTCCTGCGCCCACGAAAAGACCGTTGATGAGGCACTCCGCGCCATCGCCGGAAAGAACCGGGTGAACGTTATTGCGCACCAGGCCTCCGCCAAGAAGAATGGAGTGCGAGGAGACATTGGCGCCACGTGCCTGCTCCAGGCGCAGCGTGGAAATGTTGAAGGCTGCCAAGTTCTCGCGTTCGATGAGAAAGTGTGAAACCACCGCGTCTTGCCCCGCCACTAGTTCGGTGACGGAGTTGGAGAGTGCCGCCTCGCTGCCAAGCGAAATGTAATCTTCAATCACCGCCGCGTGGCTGGTGGGCTCGGCGACGATGAGCGTGCGCGGGTGGGTCATAATCTGTGCGCCCGCCCCAGCGGAAACATACAGCAGATGAATCGGCTGCGACAGGTTGGCCCCGCGGCGAATGCGCACGTAAGCGCCGTCTTCCCACAGTGCCGAGTTCAGCGCAGTAAATGCATCGCGGCGAACATCGGCATAGCGGCCCAGGTGCTGCTCAATGCCATCGGACGCGCAGCCCTCGGGAGCTGCGCCTATCATGCCGCAATCGATCGCTCCCACCAACGAACAAATCTCAAGCCCCTTGGGAAGGCTCGCCAGTTCTGAGAGCTCCGGCGCAAAGTGGCCGTTCACAAAGACCAGCCTGCAGGCGGATCCTGGCACGCGAAACGGCTCAATGTCGCCTGCCGCAACCGCAACGCGGCCCCGGACTGCGCGCTCAAAGGGAATCTTTGCCAGCGCCGCGAGATTCGTAAACCGCCAGTCTTCGTCATGCGTGGTGGGGAATCCCTTGGCTTGAAAGCGTGTCCAGGCGTCTTCACGCAACTGGCGCAGCCACACTGGATCGCGCTCCTGCCGTTGCTTGATCAGCTCGCCATAGGCTTCAAGATATGTATTCGGGCTCTCGGTCACCGTTGCCATTTCTTTCTCGCTTCGCTTTCTATCGATTGTGCTTGTTTTTCTGTCGCTCGCTTGTCAGGCCTGCAAAGCGGCAGCCGCTTCCGTCGAGCCGTACCCGGTGTCTTCCAGCTCCAGCGCCAGTTCCGGTCCGCCCGAACGCACGATCTTGCCATCCACCAGGACGTGCACGAAGTCCGTGGCGATGTAATCCAGCAGCCTCTGGTAGTGAGTGATCACCAGGAATGCGCGATCGCGGCTGCGCATGGCGTTCACGCCTTGCGCAACAATCCGCAGAGCATCGATGTCGAGCCCGGAATCGGTTTCGTCGAGAATCGCCAGCTTCGGTTGGAGCACCGCCATCTGCAGAATCTCGTTCCGCTTCTTTTCGCCGCCTGAAAAGCCCTCGTTCACTGAGCGGTTCATGAGACTGTCGTCCATCTCCAGCAGCTTCATGTGCTCTTTGTAGATGGGCAGAAAATCCATGGCGTCCAGCTCGTCTTCGCCGCGAGATTTACGAATCGCGTTCAAGGCCGAGCGCAGAAAATATGCGTTGCCAATGCCGGGAATCTCCACCGGGTACTGGAAGGCGAGAAACACGCCTTCACGGGCCGCTTCCTCGGGCTTCATCTCAAGCAGATCCTTGCCGTCGAGCAGAACCCTGCCGCCCGTGACCTCATAGGTTTCGCGCCGCGCCAGCACCGCGGCCAGCGTGCTTTTGCCCGAGCCGTTGGGGCCCATGATGGAGTGCACTTGTCCCGCTTTGATGGTCAGATTCACGCCCTTCAGAATCTCGTGGCCATCCACGCTGGCGTGCAAGTCTTGAATTTCCAGTAAAGCCATTGATTCGTCTCTCTCCATTCGATGTTTCGTGGGGCCTTGAAGGCTCTCACGACGGCCGGACCGAAGTCCGGCGCTACAAGTTAACCCACGCTGCCTTCAAGGCTCACACCCAGAAGCTTTTGCGCTTCAACCGCGAACTCCATGGGCAGCTCCTTGAAGACGGTCTTGCAAAATCCGTTCACGATCATCGAGACAGCATCTTCCGCTGTAAGTCCGCGCTGGCGCAGATAAAAGAGCTGATTCTCGCCAATCTTTGAGGTCGAGGCTTCGTGCTCCATGCGCGCGGTAGCGTTTCTTACTTCGATGTACGGGAATGTGTGCGCGCCGCAACGATCACCAATCAAAAGCGAATCGCACTGCGTGTAGTTGCGCGCGCCCGTCGCGCTCTTAAGAATTTTGACCTGGCCGCGGTAGGTGTTCTGCCCGTAGCCCGCCGAAATACCCTTGGACACGATGGTGGAGCGCGTGTTCTTGCCGATGTGAATCATCTTGGTGCCCGTGTCGGCCTGCTGGCGATTGTTGGTGAGCGCAACCGAATAGAACTCGCCCACCGAGTTGTCGCCCTGCAAGATGCAGCTCGGATACTTCCAGGTGATCGCCGATCCCGTCTCTACCTGGGTCCACGAGATCTTGGAGTTGACGCCGAGGCACTTGCCGCGCTTGGTCACGAAGTTGTAGATGCCGCCGCGGCCTTCCTTGTCGCCGGGATACCAGTTCTGCACCGTCGAGTATTTAATCCGCGCGTTGTCCAGCGCGACCAGCTCCACAACCGCCGCGTGCAATTGATTCTCATCGCGGATGGGCGCCGTGCAGCCCTCAAGGTAGCTTACGGAAGCGCCTTCGTCGGCGATGATCAGCGTCCGCTCGAACTGGCCGGTTTCCGCGGCGTTGATGCGGAAGTAAGTGGACAGTTCCATGGGACAGCGAACGCCCTTGGGCACGTAAACAAATGAGCCGTCTGTGAATACGGCGGCGTTGAGCGCTGCATAGAAGTTGTCGGTCTGCGGGACCACTGAACCGAGGTACTTCTTAATGAGCTCCGGATGTTTTTGAACGGCCTCTGAGAACGAACAGAAGATGACGCCCATCTCGGCCAGCTTGCCCTTGAAGGTGGTGGCAACAGAAACCGAATCAAAGACCGCGTCGACGGCCACGCCGGCCAGGCGCTGCTGCTCGAGCAGCGGGATTCCGAGTTTTTCGTAGGTACGCAGAATTTCGGGATCCAGCTGGTCGAGGCTATCGAGCTTGGGCTTCTGCTTCGGCGCCGAATAGTAGGAGATGTTCTGGTAGTCAATGGGAGAGATGGTCAGGTTCGCCCACTTGGGCTCGCCTTCCTCGCGCTTCATCTTGAACCAGTTGCGCAGGGCATTCAAGCGCCATTCCAGCATGAACTCCGGCTCGCCCTTGCGCGCGGAAATCAGGCGGACGATTTCCTCATTCAGCCCCTTTGGAGCGCGGTCCTCGGCAATGTCGGTGACAAAGCCCCACTTGTATTCCTGTTCCGCAAGACCGCGAATTGCATCAACACTTGAACTCATTCGTCCTCCAAAGGACTTGGCGCGAGATTGAGCCCGAAATCGGGTGGTTCGAGCGACGTTCAGGCTGGGAAGGGAATGTTCACCCCGCATCCCGCAATATAGGACTTTTTTAGTCCTATATTGACTTTAGTGTACCTCTAGATGGGCTCGTTTTCAAGGCTCAGTCCGCACAATTGCATGCGTCGAATTTGGCGAGAGTGGGGTGGCGCCTGAGACGTTTGTAAATAGCAGATTTTATTGGAGATATAGGCAATCGGACCGGAAGGAGTCGCCCTCTAGTGGAACTGGCTTCGCTTGTGGGGGCCCGGCTCGCGAACGTGGCTGGCCTCAAAGCTCACAATCTTCCAATCTCCCTGGGCGTCGCGTACGTAAACGCGCGTGTAACGGTATTTGCCGCTCAACTTTCCATCCGGGGCGGTTGCCTGGATGTTTGCAAGCGAGGTTACCACGGCCGTGGACTCGTAAAAGCGCACCTTCCGGTCGGTCACATCGAGGACGGTAAAGTGCACCCGGCCGGAGCTCATGTTTTGCAGCGTCTCATCGCGCGATTGCAGCGTGCCCGACGCAGTGATTCCCATGTAGTCCACGGCGAGCAGCGAGTCCATTACTTTGGTGTTCGACGATAAGACGGCGTCGCGCCACTCATCCTCGAGCTGATCAATATCATGGCGGCTCTCGTGCTTTTGCCCCATGGGCATTGCCGCACAGAGAGGAACGGCGCAAACAGCACATGCGACGAGCATTGCGAAGACCCGTCCGGGCTGCAGACGACGGCAAGCAAGGCTTGAGAAGACGTTCACTAATCCCTGCATACGCGTCCACGGTATTCCGGAAACCATGCAATGGTCAAATGGAAATCGCATAAGGACGCTCGATCCGCCAAGCAATGTTCGATTCAGGGTTCGATTCAAGCTTCGGTTCATTGCATCGGGCCGGGCTGAAGATTAGACGGTATGAAGGCCTCCGAGAGTTGCGCAGTCCGGCCTACCCCGTGATGGATTCAAGCTCCGCCGCGAACTCTGGCAACACGATTGTTTGGCCACGGTCGGGGCCCGTGGAGACCATGCCGATCTTCGCCCCGCTCTCCCGCTCCTGAAAGGCAAGGTATTCCCGGGCAGCCTTGGGAAGCCGGTCGAACTCGGTGATGCCCTCGGTAGATTCGCGCCAGCCCTTCAGCGTGGTGTAACGCGGCTTGATCGCTTCGAGCCCTGCCACATCCGCGGGAATCTCGTCTGTCACCTTACCGCCGATCTCGTAGCCGATGCAGATGGGAATCTCAGCCAACTCGTCCAGAACATCCAGCTTGGTCACCACCAGCCATTCCGCCCCATTCACCTGGTTGGAGTAGCGAAGCAGCGGAATATCGAGCCAGCCACAGCGCCGGGGACGCCCGGTGACTGCGCCATATTCGTGCCCGCGGGCGCGCAACAAATCACCCGCTGCGTCATGAATCTCGGTGGGGAACGGTCCACCGCCGACGCGCGTGACATAGGCCTTGGTGACAGAGATAACCGTGCCGATTGCAGTGGGCCCCACGCCGGTTCCAGTCGCCGCGCCTCCGGCCGTCGCCGAAGAGGACGTGACGAATGGGTACGTACCGTGGTCAATGTCGAGCATTGTGCCTTGGGCGCCCTCGAACATCACGCTGCCGCCCTGGGCCAAAATCGTGTTCAGCATCCGGCCAGTGTCGGCAACAAAGGGCCGAATCTGCTCGGCCGCCGCCGCGTATTCGTCGTACATCTTTGCCGGGTCGAGCGGATCCGTGCCAAAGAGCGCATGCGCGATGGCGTTCTTTTCCGAGCATGCGGCTTCAATGTGCGTCTTGAGCAGCGCAGGATGCAGCAGGTCGACTACGCGCAAGCCGCTGCGCGCCATCTTGTCTTCGTAGGCCGGCCCGATGCCGCGGCTGGTGGTTCCGATCTTCTTCCGACCCGGCGCACTCTCCGCAGCCAACTCAATCATGCGGTGGTAGGGCAGGATCACCTGCGCGCGGTTAGAGACGAAGAGATTGCCATCGACCGCAACGCCCAGCTCGCGAATGCGTCCGACCTCGCTCAGGAACGCGATGGGATCGAGGACGACTCCGTTGCCGATAACACCTTTGCACCCCGGCCGAAGTACGCCGCAGGGAATGAGCTGCAACACGAACTTGTGTTCGCCGATGATGACCGTGTGCCCGGCGTTATGTCCGCCGGCGTAGCGCGCCACAGCGGAAAACCGCTCGCTGAGCACGTCTACGATTTTTCCCTTGCCCTCGTCGCCCCATTGGGCGCCCAGCACCACAGCCGTCTTCGCTCGCATCGCTGACTGATCCCACACAATCGCCCGCCGCAAGAGGCATTCCATGTGCCGTTGCGCGCGGGCGCAGATTAGGATGCGGCCTGTTTGACCGCAACCTCTTCGATTCTAAACCCCACGATTCATCGACCGAAGGCCGAAACGCCTTTGCACTCACGGTTTTGTAATCTTCCTTTGCTAACCTCGACGCATGGCTCCAAGCTTGGCAACCAAGAGGCTGCTGCTGCGCCCATGGCGCGATTCCGATCGGCTGCCCTTCCAAAGGCTTAATGCCGATCCGCGGGTGATGGAGTTTATGCCGTCGGCGCTCTCCCCTGAAGAATCCGACAGGCTTTTGGACCGCATCGAGGAGCATTTCGAACACTACGGTTTCGGCCTCTACGCCGCGGAGCTGATGGAGAGCCAGGCTTTTGTTGGGTTCATCGGTCTCGCGGTTCCAACCTTCGACGCGCACTTTATGCCTGCGGTCGAAATCGGCTGGCGGCTCTCAGCTGATTACTGGAATCGCGGCCTGGCTACCGAAGGTGCTCGCGCGGTGCTGCAACAGGCGTTCGTAGACCTGGAGCTTCCCGGCCTCGTCTCGTTTACGACTCCGCAGAACCTGCCTTCGCGCAGAGTCATGGAGAAGCTGGGCATGGTTCACGACCCCGGCGGCGATTTCGACCACCCGCGGCTGCCGGAAGGCCATGCCCTTCGGCGTCATGTGCTCTACCGGCTCGATCGTGAGTCCTGGCGAGTCCAATCTGCGCAAGCCGTTGAGCGCGGCTCCCTCTGAAGCGCCAAGTTCCTCAGGTCCAAACTACTGGCGATTGGTTACCCACTATTGGCTACCGTTCCATTTTTTTCCTGTTTTTCCAGTATCGCGTCCGCGATCCGCGCAGCCTCCACCGCCGGCCGAACTGCGTGCACGCGCACAATCGACGCCCCATTCAGAATCGCAGCCGTCATCGCAGCCAGGCTCGCATTTTCCCGCGCATTCGTCGGTGCACTCTCGCCATTGAAGAGTGGCGCGAGAGTGTGGCCAAGGAAGGACTTCCGGCTCAAACCGGCAAGCAACGGACGGCCCAGCGACAGCAGCTCGGCCTGGCGCGCAAGCAGCGTGTAATTTTCGTCGAAGCGCTTGCCGAATCCGTAACCGGGATCGAGCACAATTGCGTCCCGTGAAATTCCGGCGCGTTCAGCGGTGGCAACGCTAGCGGCCAGCCCCTCGCGCACCGTGGCCAGCAGCACATCGGGCTCGAGCTGCGGCTGCGCGCGCCATTCATTCGGCCGTCCGCGGGTATGCGAAAGCACCACTCCCGAATGAAACTCGGCGCATACTTTGGCGATTGAAGGGTCCCATGTCAATCCGCTCACGTCGTTGACGATTTCAGCGCCCGCATTTAGCGCCGCTCGCGCCGTCTCTGCCTTGTACGTGTCGACAGAAATCACGGCATCGGGCCGGGCCTTCAACACCCCTTTCAGCACAGGTAGTAGCCGCGCCTGCTCCTCGCCGGCGCTCACCAGTGGGTCGGCCCCTCCCGCGCGCGAGCCGGGCCGAGTGCTCTCGGCGCCGAGGTCAACAATGTCAGCGTCTTCCTCGATCAAATGGATTGCCCGAGCAACGCACTCGTCCGACCCCAAAGAAAAACCGTCGCTGAATGAGTCGGGCGTGATATTCACAACGCCCACCACAAGCGTGCGCGCACCGAGTTCAATTGTCCGGGTCCGCAGCCGCCATTGTGCAATGGGTCTCATAGGATTCATTTCCGATGGTACGCCGCGACGCAGCAAGCCAATGAGGCCGGTGATTCCAACACCGCGGGATCCAGAATCAGAAAAAATCGCCTCGGCCCTACGGGACTTCTGACCGCGCGCGGCGTCAAAAATTCCGGGGAACCTCTCAGAATGTGTACACTTCGGGGCATGGCTTTCATTCGGCGAACCAGCGCGTGGGGCGGGCTTTTGGTTTGCCTCGTCGTCCTCGCGGCGCAAGCATCTTCTCAAACGCCTCGTCACGGCGCGCCGCGTGTGCCCAGGACGGGTCCGCTTGCCGATCGCATTCAAGCGATTCTCGCCGACCCGGCTCTTAGTCACGCTAGTTTCGGCATCAGCGTTACCACGCTTGACGGTCAATCGCTTTACGGGTTGAATGACGGGCGTCTGTTTTCGCCTGGCTCCGATGCGAAATTGACGACTACCGCCGCGGCCTTCGCTCTGCTGCCGGTCGACACCCTGACTTGGACGACCTTCGTGGCCGCCGACGGCGACGTGGACTCAAGCGGCACCCTCCATGGCAACCTGGTGCTGCTCGGTGTGGGCGATCCGACGATCAGCGGCCGGCATTATCCCTATGTTGAGCCCGGGACCACGCCTCCAGCATCAACGGCGAATTTGCCCACCTCGGCGCCGAAAACTGCGATGGAGGTTTTGGGGCTTCTCGCCGAGCAAGTGGAGCAGACGGGTGTGCGCGTGGTCAGTGGCAACGTCATTGGCGATGACACCTTCTTTTTGAGCGAGCCGTACCCGCTGGGCTGGAGCTGGGATCACATGCAGTGGAGCTACGGGGCGCCGGTTTCCGCGCTCACGTTCAATGACAACACCGATGAGCTCGACATCACAGCCGATCCCGCCACTCCCGGCGCGACGCAAGTGGCGTGGACGCCGGACGTGGATTACTACACCGTCGACAATCGCATGACTCCTGTGGCAGCAGGCGAGCAAGCATTCCCCGGCCTCGAGCGGCGTCCCGGTTCGCTGCTGGTGCGCGCATGGGGCACAGCTCCTACTGCCGGAATGCAAGTTTCCCTGGCCGTGGACGATGCGGCGCTGTTTACCGCGGACGCCTTCAAGCAGGCGCTTGAACTGCGCGGCATCAAAGTAACGGGTGACACGGAATCGCGCCACAAAGACGACATGGGAACAGGCGACTTTGCCGCCGAACGCGAGCAACCGCTCAAGCTCGTTCCCGGCAACTTCACCTCCATCTCTGCCCCCGCTGAAGGCCGCCGCATCCTTGGAGCGCACATGTCAGTGCCAATGGCGGAGGACATTGTCGTCACAAACAAGACCAGCCAGAACCTGCACGCCGAACTTATGCTGCGCCTGCTGGGCAAGCTCTACGGGACCGACGGTAGCTTTGAGGAAGGCTCGCGCGTGGTGAGGCAGTTCCTGGTGGATGCCGGCGTAGCCGATGCGGACTTCTATCTGGTGGACGGCTGCGGCCTGAGCAACGACGACAAGATTACGCCGCGCGCTTTCACACGACTGTTGTCGTACGCGTCGAAGCAATCGTGGGGCAAGGAGTGGCGCGAAACGCTGCCTGTCGCGGGCGTCGACGGCACGCTGGATCACCGCTTCGCGAATTCGCCCGTGAAGGGACAGATTTGGGCCAAGACCGGAACCTTGGGCGAGGTGAATGCGCTCTCTGGTTACGCCAACGCTGCCAGCGGCCGCATGGTGGCATTCTCCATCCTGGTCAATGGCCGATATCCCGGCAGCACGGCTGAAAGTCAAGCCATCGACCGCATCGCTGAGGCCATTGCCGCGGCGGAGTAGGCGTCGCCGGTTCTCCGTGCTGAGCTTCAACGCGGCCCGATTTTCAGGTGGTCGCTTTCCTGTTTACGCAGGCAACTCCTTTTGGGAAGACCGTTACGAAAGGGGGAACACTCGTTCGTTGCGCGTGCTTAAAGCGGTTGAAGCGGCGGTATCATGGATGACAATGCGCCCGAGGAATCTTCTGATGGCTGCTGCGGTTATCACATTCGCCTTCGGATTCGCTGGCTGTCGCGCGTTGCCGCCGTCGAAGCCGGCCTCAGAATGGACTCCGCAGGAAGCGCGCGGCGCAGCGGTATTTCAGGCCAAGTGCGCACGCTGCCACTATCCCACGACCACGGCGCCACTGCACGGGCCGGGATTGCAGGCGATCACCAAGGTGAAGTCGATGCCGTCTGGAGCGCCCCCTACTGACGAAAGGCTGACGGCGGTGATTCTGGATGGTCGAGGAATGATGCCCGCCACTTCGCTGAATGACCAGGACCTGGCCGATCTGTTGGCCTACTTGCACACACTATGAGCACGAATGCCAATACGAGCACGCCAGCATCCGATGTGGCGCCCATAGAGCCGAAAACGCAACGTGCATCGCTGCTCAAGCTTCCGGGCCTGATCGCGATCAGCCTTTACATGATTGTGCTATCCGGGGCCACGGTTGTGAATGTCGTAGAACATCGTTCCGGGATGGTCGACCTTATCTTTTCGGTCTTCTTCATCGCGGGCGCGCTGGGCTTGCTGCTGTTGCTGCGCTGGGCGTGGGCACTCACGCTTGCGGCGGTGGCAATCCTTTCGGGATCTTTCCTGTGGGGCTTCTCTCTGCAGCACTCCTATCCGTCTCTGGTGCAAGGGCTGCTGAATCTTTTCTTCTTCCTCTATCTTGTCCGCACGGACGTGCGCGAAAAACTGAAGTAGGCCTCGTCTTCCATTCGCTCGGACTATTCCAGCAGGCTTTCCCGGTCGAGCAGGCTCTCGGGCTCGTCATGACTTCTATTGAAGAGCAGACTGATTTGCCCTACGATCGCGGCCAAAAATGCCCACACCAGCAACAGGAGTCCGATTGCGGTCAGAACTACTCCGCCGACTGCGGCCGGCCCATTCGTCAGCACGTCAATGTGAAGAGTCGACCCGGTGAAAGGGAACGATGCGGTGAAGTTGCTGGCGCCATTGCAGTAACTGAGGATCGTCGCCAATCCCCCTGCGAGAAAAAGGACGCCGAGTAATAAAGGCCGTTCTGCTCTCATGGTTGCCTCCCGTCGTTTTTGTCGCGCGCGGAACGTTGGAGCGCAAATCGCTCTCGTCAGTCCGCACTCCGGCCAAGACAACTCGCAGGAATAGATGCATTCTTCTGCCGAATGGTTTGGGGGGAGTATGGCAAAGCTGGCCGCAACGGCGGAAATGCATGTAAATCCATTTGGATACTCTCCGATTCGCCTAATACCAGTAACCCGGAGCGATCACGCGCAACGTGGCGCGCAGACCTCGCGAAAAGGCCGTCCGGGGCGAATCGTAGCGCCGGTTTTTAAACCCGAAGTATCCCACCGGCTCGACGTTGCAGGGGAAACGCAAATAATGGCCCGGATGGCCCTTGAATGGAATCACCTTGAGATAAATCAGGTGCTCGAGCAGGCGAACATCGCTCGAGTTCATCTCTCGGTTCGAGCCGCGCAGCACGCGGTCGTAAAAAGTGTGTGAACACGTGAACAACTGCACCCTGGCGTCATAGCCGCGTCGAAAAAGGCCGAGCTTGTGGCAATCGATCATCAGCTCGAGCGGAGCGGCGCCCACACCTGCGATTGAATCGATCGCTTTGCCCAGCGCCGGAAATGTCAGCCGGCCCGTGACCTTGATCATGTGCGTTGTGGCGAGCCGGAGAGTGCTGCGAGTCAGCCCCTCGTCAAGCGTTTGCATTTCCGCATAGCCGTAGTTCGAGCCGGCGGGAATCTCATGCGAAGGCACGGACAAAAACTCAACCTCGCGATGTTTCGGATTTTCGCGCTCGGCTATCGCACGCAACTCGCTCAGGTCCGCGCCTGAATTCTCGAGGAAAAGAATTCGCTCGGCTGCTGGATGCGGATACTTCAACCAGAATCGCAACGCGCGTTTGTAATCCTCAAGCCGCACCTGCGGCGACGAGCGCTTGACCTCGGCGTTGGCCACGGGAGTAATCGTGGCTGTCATCACCAGGAGAAATCTCGGCTTTGCAACCGGCGGCGGCGATTCCATTGGAGAGGTCATCTCCCGCCAGACGACGGTGCGCCGGAATCGGTTTCGACGGATTGAGCAGTCACTTCGGTGGCTAATCGATGCGCTTCCCAGGCCTTGGCAAACTTCCAGTTGACGTATGCGGAATGATTCAGGTGGAAGATCAGGCCTTCGCGGCCATCGAGAAAGCCGGCTCGAAAAATGTAATTTTTGACGAACATGAGGGCTGGATTGAGAACCGTATTGGTCACAAATGCAAAGATCGATTCGCTTGTCCTGCCCTTGCGAAGATAGAGCGGAATGGTCGCCGTGCTGTAGCGCTGCATGTGCTCGATGTAATACTCCACGCTGCGATATTGCAGGTGAAGCATATGGTTTTTAAGTTTGCCTACGGGCACCTCCGTCTTGGGAGTGGCGTGTGGCTCCGTATCCTCACGCAAGCGCGCCACGCCGCGGCGAAACAGGCGCAATTTGTAGTCGGGGTAAAGGCCGCCGTGGCGCATCCATCGCCCAAAGATGCGGTTGAGCCGCGGAATCATGTAGGCGCTGTAGGTCGGCTGACCGCTGAGCAGTGACTTAATCTCGCTGGCCAGCTCCGGCGTGAGCCACTCGTCGGCATCGAGATTCAGAATCCAGTCGCCGGTGCACTTATCAAGCGCAGAGTTGACCTGCGGGCCGTACCCCTTCCAGCTTTCGTAGAAAATCCGGGCGCCGAAGCTCTTGGCAATTTCAACCGTCTTGTCGGTGGAACCGGAATCGACGACATTGATCTCGCTGGCCCACTTGACGCTCGAAAGCGTGCGGCGGATGTTTTCCGCTTCATTGCATGCGACGATGGCCACGGAAAGGCTTTGCATAGCTCTGCGCTTGGGCTTTCTGACAATTGTGCACAGAGTAGCACGTGAACGGCGGAGGGAGCAGGGCCATCAACCGCCGCCGAAAAAACGTCGAAGGCGCCTTGTAACAACGGCGCGGCTTTACAGAATTGGTGAAAAACTCATTTCGGGTCGCTGTTTTGAAAGGGCACGAGTTCACTCGTGCCACTAAAGTCCGCAGAATGATCGAGGGCTTTAGCCCCCGAGGAAAGATTTTTCGGAATTCGGCCCACTGCGGGGACTTTTTCACCATGCTGTTTAGCCAACAACTTCGACGGCAGCCGAAAAACAATCCAAGAGCCTTGTAACAAGGGCACGGCTTTAGCCGGGCCAATACCGTCAGCATTATGTTTGGGCTTTAGCCCCTGAGGAGTGCCATTTGGAACTTCCCGCTTGCGAAGCTCCGATGCCGCCCTCGCTACAATAGATCCTAATGGAGCTAGTCCAGATTTCGCCCGCACGCCGCCTCCCTGCGCCCAAGCCGGAGTGGTTGAAGGCCCGCGCGCCGATGGGCGAGAATTACCACGACCTCAAGCGTCTTGCGCGCTCGCTCTCGCTGCATACCGTCTGTGAAAGCGCGCACTGCCCCAACATCGGCGAGTGCTGGCACCATAAAACCGCAACGTTCATGATGCTGGGCAATCTGTGCACGCGCCGTTGCGGATTTTGCGCCGTGCCCAAGGGCCGCCCCGAGCCTATCGATTATGACGAGCCGCGCAGAGTCGCCGAAGCCGTGGCGAAATTAGGTCTGCAACATGCAGTCATCACCAGCGTCAATCGAGATGACGACAACCTCGGAGGCGCGCGCGCCTTCGCATTGGTGATCCACGAAATTCGCCGCCAGGCGCCCGGTTGCCGAGTCGAAGTTTTGATTCCTGATTTTCAGGGCGACAAGGAATCCATTCGCACCGTGGTCGAAGCGCGGCCCGAGATCCTGAACCACAACACTGAATCTGTGCCTCGGCTTTATCGCGTAGTTCGATCCGGCGCGCGCTACGAACGGACCCTCGAGCTCATCCGATATGCCGGAGAGCTCAGTCCAAAACTAACAAAAAAATCAGGCGTAATGGTCGGCCTTGGCGAAGAGACTCACGAACTGCTCGATGTCTTTCGCGATCTGGCCGGCGTGGGCTGCGACATTCTGACCATCGGCCAATACCTGCGGCCTTCACGCGATCATTTGCCCATGGCTCGCCTCTACACACCGCGCGAATTTGCGGAGCTCAAAACCGAAGCTCTTCGCATGGGTTTTCGCCACGTTGAATCCGGCCCGCTTGTCCGCTCCAGCTACCACGCGCACGAGCAAGCGGCGGCGACGGGCCTGGCGACCGTCGCATAAAGCACTGCAAACATTCGCATCTCTCTGCAAGAGTTGTAGAATAGCCGTTGGCGAATCTCAACGAATTCGCGTAGCGAGGGCAAGTTCCGATGGCATCATTCATGGACGGGAATCCGGCACTCAAACCGCTTTCGAGCGACCTCAGGCGGCGCATGGATCAGTCGGTGGCCGACTTCCAGGCCAGTCTGGCCGCCACGCGTACCGGTCGCGCCAGCGTTCACATGCTTGACCAGATCAAGGTGGACTACTACGGCACGCATACGCCGATCAATCAACTGGCGCAGCTTTCGGCGCCCGAGCCGCAACTCATCGTCATCTCTCCGTGGGACCCGACCGTCCTGAAAGAAATCGAGAAGGCCATTCAGACGGCTGCTCTCGGCTTCAATCCCATCTCCGACGGCAAGGTCATTCGCGTTCCCGTTCCGCCCATGACCGAGGAGCGGCGCCGCGAGGTCTGCAAGCACATCAACAAAGTGCTTGAAGAGCATCGCACCGCAATCCGCAACGTCCGCCGCGACGGCAACGACGCCCTGAAGAAGCTCGCCAAGGATAAAAAGGTGAGCGAAGACGACGAGAAGCGCGCTCTTGAAGAAGTGCAGAAGATGACCGATGCCGAAATTCGCCGCATGGAAGAGCTCTCGCAGAAGAAAGAAGCCGAAGTCATGCAGGTGTGAGCGCGCAACGCGTCGACTCCTCGCAATCAATCTCGTATCCACTCGCCCTCAAAATCCATCAGGCGAATTGCGAGAAAGGCACCGGCCGCCGCCCTGCTTCATGCAGCAACCAGGCCCTGGCGCCGGCATTCTTCCGAGCCTTCTGACCCAAGCACGCGGTCAAGCCCAACAATCTCGAGGACCCGCGCAATGCGGCGCGGTGGATTGATCACCGCAAATTCATGGCCTGCCGCGCAAGCTTCGCAGTAAAGCGAGATCAGGGCCGCCAATCCCGCCGCGTCAATTCTCTCCGTCAAACTCAGATCAAGCAGTACAGACTGGCTGTGCACCAGCGGCATCAACTCCGCCAGAATCTCCTGTTCCCGGCCTCTGACCAGTTCACGAGTGCCGCTGACGAATTGTGTGTTCGGATTCTGTCGAAGATTGTTCATATTAAACTCCTCACTGCGGACGACCCGCCGACTCACTCCTGGCCAATTGGGTTGACCCGCTTTGCGCTCCGTCCGTTGCATTTTGTTGATTGCCCGCCGGGCTCCTCTCGCCAAACTTGAGAACTTGCCTGCCGGGTGTCCCGCCTTCATCGCGTTTTGGTCTTCGCGGCAAGGGTGGGATCGGGCCCGCTCACGCCGCTACGCGCTTGCGATAGCTTTCCATCGCCAACTTTGCTGCATGCCACACAATCTGCAGCGCCACTACCGCAACCGCAATCATCAGTGCCGTGTGCAATCCCTTGTTCGCATCGGCCAGCGTCTTTACATTTGCCGCTGCATTCTTAGCCAAAAACAGTTGCTGCCCCGGTGCGGCCAGCAGAATCCCCAGCGGAATCAGCGACAGCGAATGCATGGCCCAATGCCGCCACTGCTTCCGCTGGTTCCACGCGCCTCCCGTCAGGTCCGCAATCTTCCACATCAATTCAAAGCCATTGATGAACACGATGCCCCAGTAAAACGGCCACCAAGCGTGCGCCAGCTTGTAGGGCAGCGAAGCCAGATACCATGCGCCCGGGCCGAACAGCAAATAGGGATAGTGCGGCACCAGCAGCAGCCACGCAAAGAACAAGCATCCGAAGATCACTTCAGCCATCGCCTTGGCAAAGCTCCATGGCTTGTTCTCGTCATCGCCCTCGCCCACCGCCGGCAGGTCCAGCGGCGACCACCCCGCCCCCATCGGCGGGATCTGCGGAATCTTTACCCCCCATCGCGAGCCCGACAGCTCAATCACCGCAAAAACCAGCGTGATGATCGCCGCATTCATCAGCCAGATCCAAGGCAGCCCCAGCGCGATTCCCGCGTAAGCCTCCGCGCTCGATCCCTGTGCCGCGACAGTGATCACCCTCGCGATCATGTAAACCGTCGTCAGCCAGAAGAACGCCAGCTTCAGCACATACCAGTACGTCGGAAACAGCGCCGGCCCGATCAAATACTGCTGGCGCTGATACCGCGCCGCAACCTGGATCGGCGAGCCCAACTGCTTCAGCCACTGCTCCGCCTCATCCTTTGTCAGCGGCCGCCCCAGCTCCGCTTCCTTATCCTCGAGTTGCGCTTCAAGATTCGCGCGCAGCTCGGCAATAATGTCGTCCTGCCGTTGCCACGGCAAGTGTTTCTTCACGGCTTGCAAATAACGATCCAGAAGTTCCATGGCATTCCTCAATTCCTTGCGGATTTCTTGGTTCCGAAACTTCGCTTACCCGAGCGTCGCTTTCCTGCCAAAGGTTCGCGCTACAAAAGGTTCGCAATTGACGTGTTGATCTGGTTCCACTCCTCGAGCAGACGCGCAAAAATCTGCTCGCCGTCGGCCGAGAGCCTATAGAACCGCTTGTTGCGCTTCTCTTCCTCGCGCCACTCGCTGGTCAGCAGTCCCTGTGCCTCAAGCCGCCGCAGCAGCGGATAGAGCGTGCTCTCGTCGATCTCCATGCCGCGCTCGGCCAGCGCCTTGCGCAGCGTGTAGCCGTAGTGCTCCTGCTTCAGTTGCGCCAGCACCGCCAGAGTCAGGCAGCCCCGTCGCAACTCGAGTCGGAGGTTTTCGTAGAGGTTTTCGGTCAAAGTCATGCTGTACCCCATACACTGTACAGAACACACTGTATGACAAACAGTGTATGGTGTCAAGTACTTTTTGCGGGTTTTTTCGCTTTCCGGATTTTGCTGTCTGGCCAGCCCCGCCTTTCAGCGGTATAAAGAACTATCCGCTCCCTGCTTCCAGACCCGATTTCCGGCCAGGTAACCCACGAAAGGCAAACAAGATGAGCCTCACGCGACGCGAATTCCTCATGCGAGCCGGCCAGACAGGCGGATACAGTGCCGCCTTCGTCCTTATGCAGTCTCTGGGCCTGCTGGCCATCCCCGAAGCCGCCGCTGAAACCTCTCCGCTGCGCCTTGTCGATGGCAAAGGCACTCGCGTCGTGATCCTCGGCGGAGGCATTTCCGGCCTGGTCTCGGCCTATGAGCTCGGCAAAGCCGGCTGGTCGTGCACGATTCTCGAGGCGCGCCAGCGCCCCGGCGGCCGCAACTGGAGCGTGCGCAATGGCACCGAGGTCGACTTCACCGACGGGACGAAACAAACCTGCACCTTTGAAGAGGGCAACTACATGAACGCCGGGCCCGCGCGCTTGCCCTCCACGCACCACACCATGCTTGGTTATTGCCGCGAGCTCGGCGTCGCGCTTGAAGTCGAAGTGAACTCATCGCGCAGCGCCCTCATGCAATCCGACAAGCTCAACGGCGGCGCCGCCGTCACCGAGCGCCGCGTCGTCAATGACACGCGCGGCCACGTCAGCGAGCTGCTCGCCAAGTGCATCAAGCGGGGCGCGCTCGATCAGGAGATCACCGACGGCGATCGCGAGCGCATGATCGAATTCCTCCGCCAGTATGGCGATCTCAATCCCGATCTGCTCTTCCGCGGCACCGATCGATCGGGATTCAAGGTTTCGCCCGGCGCAACGTCCGAGCAGCCCGTCCTCAACGCGCCGCTCGATATGGACCAGTTGCTCTCGGCCGACTTGTGGCAGGGCATGCTCGTCGAAGAAGTTCTCGAGTGGCAGCCCACCATGTTCCAGCCCATCGGCGGCATGGACCGCATCCCCTACGCCTTCGCCTCGCGCCTCGACTCCGTCATCCGTTACGGCGCGGAGGTCACACGCATTCGCCAGTCGGACTCCGGCGTCACCGTCACCTACACCGACAGCTCCGGCGCCGCGCAGGTCATCGAAGCCGACTACTGCATCTGCGCGATGCCGCTCACTATTGCGCGCACGCTCGACGCCGACTTCAGCGCGCCCATTCGCGCCATCCTCGACACCGTCCAGTACGACTCCGCTTACAAGATTGCGTGGGAGGCGCCGCGCTTCTGGGAGAAAGAAGCAAACATCTTCGGCGGTATCTCATATTTGCAACAAGATGTCGATCTGGTCTGGTATCCCAGCGCGCGCTTCTTTTCTGAGAAGGGAATTGTCATCGGCGGCTACTCCGTTGAGCTCGGCCCGGCAGCCGGCTCTCTTCCCGACCTGCTCGGCAAAGCCGGACTCGACTACCACGAATCGACCATCGAGGGCTACGCCTTCGGCCATCTGCCGTCGATGCAGGCCAAGCTCGACGCCTCGCGCCGATCGATCGACCTGCTGCATCCCGGTCACGGCCAGGATCTCTCGAAACCCATCTACGTCAGTTGGGGAAAGATTCCCCACAATCTCGGCTCCTGGATCAGCCTTGCATGGAACGACGAGAAGGCGCTCGAAACTCTGCAAACGCCCGATCGCCGCGTCTACTTCGCCGGCGACCATACCAGCCGCCTCGTCGGCTGGCAGGAAGGCGCGGCGCTCTCGGCCTATCGCGTGATCAACCAGCTGGGCGATGCGGTGAGCGGTGGACGGTGAACGGCATTTGAAGTTCCCCCCCTTTGCGAAGCCTTTTTTCGCCAAAATCTTTTCGAATGATGCTAAACTGCTCCGCATCAGGCATTTATGAGGAGCACAACCAATCCGTGGGCGAATCTCCTCACCGATAAGCGAATCCGCGAAGTCTTGAGCGGCGTCAAATCGACAAAAGTCGCGGGGGAATCCAGAAGCGAATACGAGCGCGACAGGGATCGGACAGTCTATTCGTCACCGGTGCGTCGATTGATCCGCAAGACCCAAGTTTTCCCATTGGACCCCAATGACCTTGTGAGGGCACGGCTTGTTCACTCGCTGGAGGTGGCTGCGGTCGCTGAAGGACTAGCATCTCAAGTAGCAAGAGATGTCATTTCGAAACGCGAATCGCTGACGCACGCCCAATGTTCAGCAATAGCCAAAATCGCGGAAACATGCGGCCTGCTGCACGATACCGGAAATCCTCCGTTTGGACACGCAGGCGAACTCGCAATCGCCTCTTGGTTCGAATCAACAATCGGGGGAAAGAATGCTGTCAGGGATCTGGGCGGTACAACGAGCCAAATGGCGCAGGATTTCCTCAAATTCGAGGGGAATGCGCAAACGCTGCGAATTGCGACGAACTCCTATCTCCTGGGACACAGCAATGGACTCAATCTAACCTGCGCCACGACCTCGGCTCTTCGAAAGTATTTGGGGCCGTCTCATCAAGCGAATATCAAGTCTAAGCGACACGAATTGAAGAAGCCCGGCTTTTTCCTGTCGGAAGCCCAGATCCTCGCTTCGGTTGACAAGGTCACGGGAACGAAAGGCCACCGTCACCCGATCACTTATTTGGTCGAAGCCGCCGATGATATTGCGTACAGCGTAATTGATCTAGAAGATGCAGTGAAGAAGGGCCTTCTGGGCCCGAAGGAGATCGTCGAGGAACTTTCGGTGCGTTGTAAGGGTTCCCGAGTACTCAAAGAGGCGCTGAAGGGCACAGATACTCAGCTCAAGAACGCGCCAAAGGCTCTGGAACATTCTGACTTTCCACAGGCGTTTCGCGTCAACGCCATCAGCGCAATGGTAAGGGCGGTTGTGGAGACTTTTAGACTCCAATACGAAAGAATCATAGAAGGGGCGTACCATGGCGAGTTACTGTACGACGAAGAGTGCGATGCTGCGGTATTTGTCGATGCCTGTAAGGCGCTCCTACGCGATCGAGTCTTCAACAACAGCGAAGTGCTAAGGCTCGAGGTCCGGGGTCGTCAAGTCATCCACGATCTCATGAATCTGTTTTGGGAGGGCGCGAAAGATTACCTTGAGAAGAGAAAAACCCATACTAAAACTTATGGCGGTAAGCTATACCTCCTCATTTCGGATAATTACCGTGAAGTCTTTCAGCAGCGACTCTTAAAAGGAGACCATGCGGTGTATGCTGCACTCCAGCTGGTCACTGACTATGTTTCTGGCATGACCGATGGTTTTGCCTGCAACATTCATCAGGAGTTGATGAATGGCTGATCGAGCAGCCCTTGAACTGCGGCGGAAACTTCAGCGTTTTTTGCTTGCTCCTCGGAAAAGCCCGAGGGCCGAAACGGCCAGGCTGAAAACGTTACAGGTCCTGAATCGCCCTTTCGAACATGGGTGGCCCGCCTACTTGGTTGGCGGGTTTCTGAGAGACCTCCTTACGGCCAGATCATCGCCGACGCCCCGTGATTTTGACCTCGTCGTTCATGGGTGCTCTTTCAAACAGTTGAATTCGGTGTTCCGCGATTTCCCTTCTCGCAAAAATAGGTTTGGTGGCCTGAACTTGAGGTGTTCGGTTGAGATCTCGGGGCGGCACCAGCTACAGGGCGAGTTTCTGCTTGACGTCTGGAGATTAGAAGACACTTGGGGAATTAGGAACAGAGATTTTGAGCCGACAATGGATGCTTTCGTGCGCACTCCATTTCTCAACATCGACTCAATTGCAGTCTCAGTTTCACCAGATCGAGCCGATTTTAGGGTTTTTGAGCACGGTTTTTTTGATTCGTTAGAAAAACGCTGCATCGAGATCAACTACATTGACAATCCATATCCTGCTCTATGTGCGGCTAGGGCGATGATTCTGGCGGTGCAGCTAGATTTTTGCTTGGGTATTGAGGTCTGCTCATTTATTCGCGAGGTTGCGAGTCGATTTAACGCAGATGAATTCTGTGCCGCACATATGAGCCATTACGGTTTCTTGATGTTTTCGAGCGAACAATTTGATCGCTGGATCAGGGAGATTCGCAGCCAGTCGATGCGTCGCCGTAGCGGAGTCCGGCTTTCGCCGTCTGAGCAGAAAGCTCCCAAGTCGGCGATGGCACGTGGGCTATTTCCTTCTAGACCGCCTTTGCAAGCATTGTTTGAGTAGGAGAAGAAGCGCGCATGGCCGCGATGTATTGCTCGACAGCTGATGATATGCGCGATGCCACGTGTCGATGATTACATCAAACTGTCGTGTGGTTGTTTCCTAAGAAGAGTACGAGCACGGTTGTTACCAGCTTCAGTCCGCCATGTTTCCCGGAAGTCGATGTCGACCCAATCTCGACGACGCCCCGCCGCATGCCCCACCTCGCTTCGCGTTCCCCGACTCCGCAGAATCAGGACCCGGCAAATCCACCCAGCTTTTGGGGGATCGCGCGAGACGATTCCGGGGTGATATGGTTCTTGCGGCTTCCCTTTCAATGCAATACACGGGCGACATACTGAGAACGAGAGCGGGAATCCAATCCAACCACGGAGGCTCACATGATGATCGTGGCTCGGCAACTCAGGACAGTGCGCTGGTGTTGCGCTGCATTGGCGATGGCGATGGCTTTCGGGCTGATCGGAGCGAGCGCCTCGGCGCAGGCGCCCATCGACGGCAACGCCTCGGTTCTGGCCGCGAATGCCAGGTTCTATGCGGCGATCAACTCTATGTTCAAGGGAGACGTCGGCCCCATCGAGGCGGTCTGGTCACACGCCGACGATGTCACTTACATGGGCCCCACCGGAGCGTTTGACGCCGGTTGGAGCGCGGTGCTCAAGGATTGGCAAGCCCAGGCGGCCCAGAAGCTCGGCGGCAAGGTCGAGCCGGTCGAAGTCCATGTGATCGTGGGGCAGAATCTCGCCGTCGTAAATGATTTCGAGCAAGGCGAGAACACCAACGCGGACGGCAAGGTCCAGCTGGTGAGGCTCCGAGCCACAAACATCTTCCGTAAAGAAGGCGGGCAATGGAAGATGGTCGGGCACCATACCGATGTGCTGCCGTATCTGGCGAAATAGGAACCGAGCGGAGGCGTCTCGAGGGGAAGGCTCGCCCAAAAACGGCCGCGCGGCCCGCCTCGTCCTCCTCACCCTCGAGCGTTGTCAAGCCCTCGAAACCCCCACACCTACCCCATCTCCCTCATTCCGCGCCAGATAAAAATCTTCCCAAGTTTGCCGATTATTTCGCCGATTTCGTTATCCTTGTCCTTGGGTGCAAAAAGGCTGAAATGCGACCCGCGCGGGACCATGGCTCAAGCGAGAGCACGATTCCCCGCATCGCCTCCTCTTTTCCACTCGATTGCACCGAAACCGCTGTAAAACAGGGGAAAAGCGGTTCCTAAGTCTCTGATTCTAGATATTTTGACTTCTAACCCCAATGTTTTCAATGGGTTAGAGTAAATGATCCGAGGTATAAGTAGCTGAAAATAAATGCCTTAACCCTAAAATGAGGCATAATATTTTTCCCCGCTAAAATCGGCCGAAGACCTCAAACCGCTCCTCCCCTGCGGCCTCCCTGCCTCCCTCAGCCGTTCACTGCTCCCCTTTCACTCACTTCACTTCTTCACTCTCTTGTAGAACGGGAGCGGCACCTGCTTCGCGCGCACTTTGTTGGCGCGGCATTCGACGATGACGTCGGAGCCGGAGCCGGCGACTTCTCTGCGCACGAGCGCCATCGCAATGTTCGATTTCAAAAACGGCGCGGGCGAGCCGGCCGTGACCCCACGATTCTCTCCCCCGAAAGTGAACGTACGGAGTACCCGGACCCGCGCGGAACTACGCTGCGGCTGTCACCGGGACGTGCCGGGATTTGCCTCTGTGTGGCAAACATGGGCTTGTGAGCAGGCTCACATACAGACATATAGCGCGCGCTTAACGTCTCAGGTGTCGGAAGTGTCCTAGATCACTCGAAGGATCACATCCTGCTTCCGGCGGTTGACCTACGGAGAGGGCGGCTGATGAGCAGTTTGAAGGACGCAGGACATCTTTTCCGGTTTGCAGGGCTTTTCGTTCTCGCATTTCTGGTGTTTCTGGTGGTGCGCTCCTACGTCGTGCCAAAGAGCTTCGGCGAGTATGGGCACTATCGCGGAGCGGCGATCGGCGAGATTGCGGCGCACCCGGTAAAGTTTGCTGGCCACCAGACTTGCGAGACCTGCCACACGGATATCGCCGACATCAAGACAAAAGGCGCGCACGCGCACGTGAACTGCGAGGCATGCCATGGAGCGCTGGCGCCGCACGCCGACGATCCCACGACTGTGACGCCGGTCAAGCCTGATACGGCGGTCCTGTGCGCGCGCTGCCATACAGCGAGCGCGGCTAAGCCCGCGAACTTTCCGCAGGTGGATCCTGCCGATCACTCAGGCGGCGTTCCCTGCGAGACCTGCCACAACCCGCACAGCCCGGTGATTGGTTCCGATTCCGCCCCGAGCACGGCTAAGGGAGGCTCGAAATGAACATCACCCGGCGTCACCTCCTGATCCTTTTGCCTGCGGCAGCCGTGGCCTGGAAGCACGTGCTGGCCGGTTCTCCTGAGGATTCCCCGAACTACCGGATGAGCGAGCACTGGTGGGGCATGCTGATCGATATTCCCAAGTGCATCGGTTGCGGCAACTGCGTGCGCGCCTGCCAGGCGGAGAACGATGTTCCCGATGGATTCTTCCGCACATGGGTGGAGCGATACCACAGGACCGACTGGCATCTTGAGGATCCCGAAGTCATCTCGCCCGATGGTGGGAAAGAAGGTTTTCCAGCTGTCGCGGCGGGCGAAGAGGGAAAGTATTTCTTCGTTCCGAAAATGTGCAACCACTGCTCGGACTCGCCCTGCACGCAGGTGTGTCCCGTTGGAGCGACGTTTGTCACCCCGGACGGAGTGGTGCTGATCGACCAGAAGTATTGCCTCGGGTGCGCGTATTGCGTTCAGGCTTGCCCCTACGGATGCCGCTACATTCATCCCACCAAGAAGGTTGCGGACAAGTGCACGCTCTGCTACCACCGGATCACCAAGGGGCTTACAACGGCTTGCTGCGAGGCGTGTCCGACGGGTGCGCGGCAGCTGGCCGACCTTAAGAATCCGAATGATCCGATTCACGAGTTTTTGAAGACTCATGACGTGCAGGTGTTGAAGCCGCAGATGGCCACCGGAGCGAAGGCCTTCTATAACGGGCTGGATGGGTCGGTGCGGTGAGAACGCAGGGACCAAGGGAACGAGGGAGCAAGGGAACAAGAGAACGGGCAGCAAGAGCCAGGAGCAACGATGAGCGGTGTTGAAGGCTATATGTATCCGAACGAGGCGACACTCTACTGGAGCGTGCTGATCGTTCTCTACCCCTATATCACGGGGCTTGTGGCAGGCGCGTTCATTTTGGCGTCGTTGGAGCGCGTGTTTCGCGTGGAAGCAGTCAAGCCAACGTATAGGCTGGCACTGCTGACGGCGCTGGCGTTCCTCCTCGATGCGCCGCTGCCGCTGCAGCTTCATCTCGGACACCCGGAACGTTCGCCGGAGATGTACTTCACGCCGCACAGCACCTCGGCCATGGCGATGTTCGGATATGTCTACCTGTGGTATTTGATGGCAGTGCTGGTGTTCGAAATCTGGCTCGACTACCGGCGCGACATCGTGCTTATGTCGCAACGGTCGAAGGGCTTGGTGCGATTGATTTACAGAATCATGACGCTGGGCTCGAACAACATCAGCGAGCGTGCGCTGCATATCGACGATAAGGTCGGTTGGATTGTGACTCTGGTCGGCATTCCGTCGGCCTTCCTGCTGCACGGCTACGTGGGATTCATCTTCGGCTCAATCAAGGCCAATCCCTGGTGGTCGTCGCCGCTGATGCCGGTGGTGTTCATCTTTTCCGCAATGGTGTCGGGCATCGCCGCGGTGATGCTGCTCTACATGGCAACGACCAAGCTGCGCGGGCAGAAGATCGACATGCGCTGCGTGGACGCGATTGCGATGTACATGTTCTATATCTTCATCATCGACTTCAGTTTGGAAATGCTGGACCTGGTGCACCGCATTTACGAGGCCGACGAATCGTTCCGCAGCCTGAATTTCATGGTGCACACCCGGCTCTTCTTCTCGCAGATTGTGCTGCAGATTTGTTTGGGCACGCTGGTGCCGCTGATCCTGCTTTTCATTACCCAGGTAGTGAAGCTGCCGGAGGTTGCGCGCAAGCGAATCTACGTGTTTTGCGGCTGCCTCATCTTGATCAGCGTGTTCGCCATGCGCTGGAATGTGGTGATTGGCGGCCAGCTCTTCTCGAAGAGTTTTCTTGGCTTCACGACCTACAAGATGGAACTCGTAACGCGCGAGGGTCTGCTGGCGGCCATCGGATTGACCATCCTCCCGTTGCTCTTTTTGTGGGCGCTGGTCAAGCTGTTGCCTCCCTGGCCAGATAAAAGCCTGCACGAAGCCGCGACGGGCGACTGAGTTCAAGATCGTCTGAGAAGGATCGGGGGAGCCATGCACGATCTTCCCGATGAAATCGAGCGGATCGAGAAGCGCATGGAAGTGCTGGAGCAGCGCGTGCACGCGCTGGAGCACCCGCTGGAAGCGCGCTGGCCGAATTCCTCACAAGATCGAGATGCTGAATCCGCCGCGACGATTACGGCCATCGCGCCCGTCGGGTCGACGGGAAGCATATTCTCTGTGCTGGGCAAGGCCATGCTGGGCGTTGCGGGCGCTTATGTGTTGCGCGCAGTAGAGGAGTCCAGCTCCCTTCCCCGGCTGGCCGTTGCCGTGGCAGGAATAGCTTATGCCTTCGCGTGGCTGGTTTGGGCGGCGCGGGTGCGCGGCGGGCCACGCTTCACAAGCACAATTTATGCGGGAACCTCGGCGCTAATCCTCGCCCCCATGGTTTGGGAGCTTACCTTGCGTTTCAAAGTGTTTTCACCCTCGATGGCTGCGGGCGTGATTTGCGCCTTCGCGCTTGCGGCAATCGGCTTGGCATCGGGACAAGATCGGCTGCCGGTATTGCGCACCACCTGCATCGCAGCGGCAGGACTCGCGTTGGCACTTGCCATTGCCTCGCACGCGCTCATGCCATTCGTGTTCGCGCTGCTGGTGCTCGCGGCAGCCTGCGAGTTTGCTCCGTGTGCGGAGCGCTTGCCAGAGGTGCGCGTGCTCGTGGCGCTCGCGGCCGATGTGCTGATCTGGATACAGATTTTTGTCTATTTTGCTCCGCAGTCCGGAGGTGAAGACTATCCGCCACTGAGCAGAATCGCGTTGCTTGCGCCCGGCGTGACGATCTTTCTTGTGTTCGCTGCGAGTGTGGGCTGGCAGACGCTGGCAAAAGCCCGAGGGATCTCTATCTTCGCGACAGTACAGACGACGATCGCATTTCTTCTCGCTGCCGTGAGCGTGGCAGACTTCGGTCCCCAAGGAAGTGCAGTGATTCTCGGCGCATTTTGCATGATATTATCGGGCGCAATCTATGCAGCGGTCTTTACGGTCTTTGAGCGCGGCCAAAAGCCACGCAACGCTGCGGTTTTTGCCGCGTGGGGCGCGATGCTCCTTCTTGGAGGAAGCTTTCTTTGCCTGCCATCGCTCGCTATCGCCGCGCTGCTAGGCGCGGCGGCAATCGCTGCGACATTCGTCGGAGGCCGAGCGAATCGACCGGCCCTTGAGTTTTACGGGGTAATGTTTTTGCTGGCAGGTGCCGCGGAATCGGGATTGCCGAGTTTTTTGTTCAACTCATTGGCAGGAACACCGCAAGGCGCGCCACCGGTGACAGTCTGGATAATCGCGTGCTCGGCGATTCTCTGCTATGCGGCTACGCAGCCGTGCGAGGGTGAATCCCGACTGCTGCAAGCTCTTCATCTTGGCTTCGCCGCTCTGGCGGCCGCTGCCGTAGCGGCTCTGCTGGTCGCGGGGTTAACGGGGCTGACCGCGCTCCGCATTCAGCCCGGCGCGCATCACCTGGCTTTCATACGCACGCTGACGTTGTGCGCGGTGGCGCTCAGCCAAGTGTTTGCCGGAGCGCACTGGCGGCGGGTTGAGTTGACTCGGCTTGGGTATGCGGCGATGGTTTTGGTCGCAATCAAACTTGTTGCCGAAGATTTGCGCCACGGCCACTTGGCCTACATTGCCGCGTCAATCTTTTTGGTGGCACTCACGCTGATTGCCGCGCCGCGCGTGGCACGAGCCCGGCAGACAGCACTCGGCAAATCATGAATTCGAAGTGATTGTTTTCTTCACGCTCATCGCGATATGCTTCGGGATTCGTCTCGATAAACGCCCATAGCGCCAGCATTCCGAGGCTGCGCGAAGCTCCTGGCTGCTTCTCGCTGATCTTTCGGATAGTCGCTCAGCTCGTGCTCTCCGTTCACTTTTTTGCGCGCTTGTAGAACGGCAGCGGAACTTGTTTGGCGCGGACTTTGTTGGCGCGGCATTCGACGATGACGTCGGAGCCGGAGTCGGCCACTTCTCTGGACACGAGCGCCATCGCAATGTTCGTTTTCAAGAACGGCGCGGGCGAGCCGGACGTGACCACTCCGATTCTCTCCTCCGAAAGTGAATGTACGGAGTACGAGTCGCGGGCGATGCCGCGGTCGAGCATTTCGAAGCCCACGATTTTGCGCGCGGGCCCGCCCGACTGCTGAACCGCCAGCAGCGCATCGCGGCCAATGAAGTTTCCTTTATCAAGCTTCAACCAACGGTCAAGTCCCGCTTCGAACACGTTAATGTCTTCAGAGATTTCGTGGCCGTAGAGGCTCATGCCCGCCTCGAGGCGGAGGGTGTTGCGCGCGCCGAGGCCGCAGGGACGAATGCCGAAATCTCTTCCAGCTTCAAGAAGCGCGTCCCACATTTTCACGGAGGTGGCTTCGTCAGAAGGGATGTAGACTTCGAAGCCGTCCTCGCCCGAATAGCCGGTGCGCGCGATGAGAGTGTTGGCGATGCCGGCGACGGTTCCCCACGTGAAGTGATAATTCTTGATGGCCGCGAGATCGACCTTGGTGAGCTTGGCGAGCGTGTCGAGAGAGCGCGGGCCTTGCAGAGCGAGTTGCGAGTAGTAGGCCGAGTAGTTGGCGAGATGAATGCCGGGCCAGCCGCCGACCTGCTGCTTGATCCAGGCAAAGTCTTTGCCGGTGGTGCCGGCGTTGACCACGAGCAGGTAGTCGTTGGCGCTGAGGCGGTGGACGAGAATGTCGTCGACGAATGTGCCTTGCGGCGTGAGGAGCGCGGAGTAGTGGGCCTGGCCGTCGACGAGGCGCGAGGCGTCGTTCATGGTGATGTGCTGGACCGCGGCGAGAGCTCCGGGGCCGCGGAACTGGATTTCGCCCATGTGGCTGACGTCAAAGAGTCCAACGCCGTTGCGGACTGCGAGGTGCTCGGCGATGAGGCCGGAGGCACGGGCGGAGTCTGTGGTGGTGGAGTTGGCAGATGCGGGCTGCGGGGGGACGTAGCCGGGGTACTCGACGGGCATGTCCCACCCGCCGAAGTCGACCATTTTGGCTTTGAGCGCGCGGTGCGTGGCGTTCAACGCGGTCTTTTTGAGGGTCGCGACGGGGGTGGCGGGTGCGGCGGGAGAAGCCATTTCCGAATCCTTTCGGGCGGCGTAGTCTACAACCTTAACCATAGGGACGCGACGGGGAACGGGTCAAACGCGAGCGGCGCCGGAAAGGGAGCCCGGAGATGAATCTGCGCAGGGTGGTTCCGTGGTGGATGGTGAGCTTTCGCGTGCTGGCGGGCCCTGCGATCGCGATGCTGGCGATGCGAATGCCGGGACCGCAGCTGTGGCTGGGGAGCCTGATCGCAACGGGATTTGTGTCGGACATTTACGACGGGATTCTGGCGCGACGATGGAAGACGGAGACGGCGGCGCTGCGCATTGCGGATTCCACGGCCGATATTATTTTTTGGCTGGGGATTCTGACGGCCGCGATTGTGCGCCACGGCGCGGACCTGCGAGCAAGGCTTGGACTGGTGATTGCGGTGCTGGTGTTTGAGGCGGTGCATCTGGGATTCGGGTGGCTGAAGTTTGGGCGCATGCCGAGTTACCACACGTACGCGGCAAAATTTTGGGGAGCGCTGCTGGCGGCGGCGGCAATTGCGTTGCTCGGTTTCGATCGGTGGGCGTGGCTGGTGACGTGCAGCCTGGTTTGGGGACTGGCTTGCCAAACGGAGAGCCTGACGATTTCGATTTTGCTGCCGGAATGGGCTTACAACGTGAAGAGCCTGAGGAGAGCGATTGCATTGCGGCGCGAGATGCTGGCGGCGCGCATGGCGGAGGCTTCGCTGCGGTGAGTGAATTTTGAGTCCAGTGCGCGGGATCGTGATGCTTCTGGCGGCCGGAGTGGCGTTCTGGAAAGGCTGGGAGATTCATCGCGGAGAAACGGCGGTGCTGGCCTACGGGCTGGGTGCGCTGGCTCTGGTGATGGGCGTGTGGCACCTGACGCGGGAGCGGCGGCGAGAGGCGGGGCCGCGGGGATAACGAGACTATCTTATTGAATGTGAATGACTTGGTGAATCGGTCTGACGCTATAGTTCACGACTCGAAGAAAATCGTGGTAACCTGATGGTTAGCCTTTTTCGAGTCCCATGCCAACTCTGCGCGAAAAACTCGCCGACCGAAAGCGCTTCCTCGTCGCGTCGGAGTTGGTTTCGGTGCGCGGGTCGATGGCCGGGGTGAATGCGATCAAGGCGCGCGACTTTGCCAACGACCTGGTGGCGTGTCCGGAGATCGATTGGATCTCGATTACCGACAATGCGGGCGGCAATCCGCAACTGGCGCCGCTGGTGATGGGGCGGCCGATCTTATATGCAGGCAAGGAAGTGGTCATTCATTTGACCTGCAAAGATCTGAACCGGAATGGGCTCGAGAGCGAAGCCTGGATGCTGAACAGCGAAGGCTTCAACAACATTCTGGCCATGACCGGCGACTACCCGGTGGCGGGCAACGATGGGCTGGCACGGCCGGTGTTCGACATCGATTCGATCGGATTGATTTCGCTGCTCGAGAAGATGAACCAGGGGCTGGGCGCGGCGGCGGCGAACGGCAAGAGACAGCAACTGGAGAAGACGCAGTTCTGCGTGGGCGCGGTGACCACCAACTTCAAGCTGCTCGAAGGCGAGGTCATTCCGCAGTACCGGAAGCTTGAAAAGAAGGTGGAGTGCGGCGCGCGCTTCATCATCAACCAGATTGGGTTCGACTCGCGGAAGGTGAGCGAGCTGCGCTGCTACATGGACGCGCATGGGATGGAGGAGACTCCGCTGATCGGCAATGTTTATGTGCTGAGCCCGCGGGTGGCCGACCTTTTCCATGAGGGCAGGATTCCGGGCGTTGTTGTGAGCGAGGAGCTGTGGCAGCTTTGCCGGGCTCATGGCGCATCGCCTGACCGCGGCAAGGGATTTTTCCTTGAGCTCGCGGCGAAGCAGATTGCGGTCTATCGCGGCCTGGGATTTCGCGGCGTTTACCTGGGCGGAGTGCATAGCCTGGCAGCGATTGAGGCGATTCTCAACATTGAGCGGAGTTTTGCGCCCGACGATTGGAAGCAGTTCGCGCGGGAGATTCGATTCTCAAGGCCGGGTGAGTTTTTCTTCTATGCGGAAGATCCGTTGACGGGCTTGGCGAATCCCCAGGCAGAGACGCCGCGGACCAAGACTCCCTCGAAGCATGTGAGCTTCGTTTACCAAATTTCCAAGCTGTCGCACGCGACCATGTTCGAGCGCGGCACGGCGTTCGCGCGCTGGGGGGCGAAGGCCTGCGCGCGGTCGATGGACCCGATGCAGGGACCAAAGCCTCTGCGGGTTGCTGAGCATGTGAGCAAGGCGATTCTTTATCAGTGCAAGGATTGCGGCGACTGCTCGCTGCCGGACATTGCGTATCTTTGCCCCGAATCGCAATGCGCGAAAAATCAGCGCAACGGGCCGTGCGGCGGCACGCGCGAAGGCCGCTGCGAGGTGGATGGATACGGCGACTGCATCTGGCTGCGCGCCTACGAACGGCTGAAACATGACGGCCACGAGGACCAGCTGCTCGACCATGTGCCGGTAGTGCAAAACCAGGGACTGCGCGGAACTTCGGCATGGGCAAACCTTTGGCTGGGCCGCGATCACAACTCAAAGCACGAAGCCGCAAAAGCAGAAGCGGCGATTCCTGTTCCGGAGCTGCAGAAACGATGAAGAAAAGACTACATATTGTCGGCGAATTAATGAATAACTCATACGCCCGCGCACGCAAGGCGTTTACTGCGCGCGATCCTGCTGGCTACGGACAACTGGCCAAACTGCAAGCCGATTTGGGCGCCGAATACGTGACGCTGAATATCGATGGCACACAGAGGATTCAGGTGCGGCGCCAGGAGATGTTCGATTTTCTGCCGGACGTGATTCCGGCCATTCAAGAAGCTACGTCCACGCCGATCGCTTTCGATAATCCGTCCGTCGACTACCACAAGATTGCATTGGCGCATTACGACCGGAAGAAGAGCGGTCCGCCGATTCTGAATTCGCTGGCTGCCTCGCGCGAGCGGCTGGACGAGATGGTGGAGTTGGTGAAGCACTACGACACGTTGGCCGTGGTGATGGCTTCGGAGACGTTTGTGCCGGGTGGGACTTCGCAATGCCTGGATCCGCAGGACTCGTATCGCGCGGCGAAGCATTTTGTTGAGCTGCTGGTGACGAAGGCGGGGCGCCGCAACGATCAGATCATCATCGATCCCGGATTGGCGCCGGTGGGCGCGGATACATACGGGCTGGTGAACATCGGCCTGGACGCGATGCGGCTGATCTCGGCCGATCCAGATTTGAAGGGCGTGCACATGATCGTCGGCCTTTCAAATTTCGCGTGGGGCACGCCGAAAGAGGTTCGAGAGGATCTGGAAAAGGCCTACCTGACACTGGGGATGGAAGCGGGCCTTGATTTTGCGCTGGCGAATCCGGAAAAAACTCCTGCGCCGTTGCCGCCCGACCATCCGATGGTGGAGAAGCTGCGGGAAGCGCTCGAGCAGGGACGTCGCGGCGAGGGAGAATCCGCTGAAATGTGTGGCTTCCGCCAGGCAGAAGCCATCCTGAATATCTGCAGAGAGGTTGAGGCCGTCGATTACTAGACGCGACTCGAGAGGATGAATCTGATCGAACTCATTTCTCCAGCAGCGGCGGATCGCCACATCTGGATGCGTGTTGGGACGCTGATTGACGGCGTGAGCGCGGCGCCACAGCACAACGCGAATGTCGTTTACGACGGAAAGTCGATTCTGTTTGCCGGCGAGGATTTGCCGCCGCGGGATCTGCTGAGCGCAGGACAGAAGGGGCCGGATCACGATCTGCCTCAATTCACGCTGCTGCCGGGATTGACCGACGCGCATACACATTTTTTCCTTGAAGGCGGCGAACTCGACCCGGATAAGCGCTCGGAGTATCTGAAGCAGACTCCCGCGCAGTTGCTGGATCATGCGCGCGAACGGCTGGAGAAGCTGGTACGGCTGGGCGTCATGGCCGCGCGCGATGCCGGCGACAAGGATGGCGTTGGGCTGGCGCTGAGCCAGCTTTCGAAAAGTGCGAACCGTCCGCTGATGCCATATGTCGACAGTCCCGGCGCGGCGATTCATCATCGTGGGCGTTACGGCAGCTTTATGGCCGAACCGTTTGAAGATTGCGTGACGGCGCGGCAGTGCGTGGAAGAGCGCGTAAGGGCCGGGGCCGACCGCATCAAGCTGATTCCCACGGGAATCATCAACTTTAAGAAAGGCGCCGTCACCGCTGAACCGCAGATGACCGCGGAGCGGATAGCGGAATTTGTCGAGGCAGCAAAGGCTTGTGGCAAGCAGACCCTGGCGCATGCGTCCGGCGATGCAGGAATCGATCGCGTGATCGAAGGCGGGGTGGACACGATCGAGCACGGATTTTTTGTGCGCGACGATCAACTGGCCAAAATGCGCGACAAGGGGATTGCATGGGTGCCGACCTTTGCGCCTGTCCAGAACCAAGTTGACCACGCGGATCGTATGGGCTGGGACGCAGAGGTGGTCGGGAATCTGAAGAGAATCCTCGATGCACATGCGAAGAGCCTGGTGAAGGCTCATGAGATGGGCGTCGAAATTATTGCAGGCTGCGACGCCGGTTCGTACGGGGTTGCGCATGGCCTTGGATTCCTCTACGAGCTGGAGTTGATGCAGCAAGCCGGGCTTTCGCCGTTGGCGATTATCAACTCAGCGACGGGTGCGGGGTCGAAACGGCTGGCCTTCAGGGAGAATTTTGGGCAGATCAAGCCCGGATTCCTGAGCCGCTTCATTGTGACGCGGCATTCCCCGCTTGAAGACGTTGCGAATCTCGGCCAAGAGCGAATCATCGTGTTTGACGGGGCAGTGTTCGCAGGTGGCGAGGGCGTGGATCCAACGGGCCTGTAGTCGAGACCGAGCCGGCGCGGCCCGTGAGCCACATCTGGTCCTGCTGAAACGCCCAATCCTCTCATTTGCGGCGCGCGCGCCAGAATGAGCTCACTCCCAGGTAGAGAAAAACCACGGCCGCGCCGATGGACAAACCCCTGGAGACTTCTCCCATTCCGGACCAGTTCTGCCAGAGACGCAGAGCGAAGAGAACCGCGAACAAAAGGAAGAAAGTGCCGGTGGCCTCAAGCCAGACGATGCCGCCCACGCGGCGGAACGGGCGCAGGAAGCCGCCGATTCCTTTGCTCACGTTGGGAATGGTTTGTGCTGCTTGAGATGCGATGCGCGCGGCGACTTGGGCCGGAGGCCGCGCCGGAGTGACGGGTCGAACCGTGACGGGAGCGGGGGCAGTGGGTGACGCTGGGGCGCGGGGCGGACTCGCGACCGGCGTCGCTGGACCCGCAACCCGCTGACCCGCGATGCGGCCTGCGACGCGAACGCCGATGCCCAGAGCGCGGCCGATGTTTCGCGGTTCCATACCGTTTATGATGGTAGCAGTGGATTACGGCACATTTCGCGGATTGGAGCGGGTTGCTCCCAAGGCTGAATGGAATTAAGGTAGAGAGATTCCGCGATGGGCCCCCGATTGCTTCGCCGCGGGTGCGCCGGTCGTGTTCGCGATCGTGGAGGTAGCTGTGACATCTCGTCTACGTGAACTGATTCAGCAACTGGGCGAGGCTATCCATGAGTCGGTGATTGAAAGCGAACAGATTGCAGCGGTGGTGCAGGACATCCGGAAACACGGATTCGATGTGCTGCTGATGCTTGAAGCGACCATCGGGCTGAACGAGGTCTCGGCGCAGGCAAAGAACGACAAGCCGGGCGAGCTGACGGCCGAGGCCGGCGCGGAGCCGGGAACCTTCACGCCCAACGACCTGCACTTTCTGCGCTCGCTGCGCATCGCGGTTGAAGGCGAACCCGACGAAGACGCAACAGATGTGAAGTAGGCGGGCCAGTCCCGCGAGCTGAAAGCGAAGTCGGGCCGCCAGCCTGCAATTCTCGATCCGATCTCAATCAAGCCCAAATCAAAAAGGCCGCTCTTGGCGGCCTTTTTCTGTGCTCGGTTGAACTGAATGGTTGCGGGGGCTGGATTTGAACCAGCGACCTTTGGGTTATGAGCCCAACGAGCTACCGGGCTGCTCCACCCCGCACTTCCATCTTATCAAGCTGAGGAATGGGGGTCAATCGCGCTTGGGCTGACCAATGGCACTGAAAAAGCGATTGAGCAACCCGCTTCAATGTAATCGAACCATTCGCTGCTCTGGAGAGCGAGACTTGGCTAGAGAGTGGGGCGGGAAAAAGGCAAATAAACCGAAATGGTCGTGCCGCTTTTTCCGGGCCCGGTAAGGCTGTGCACAGTAATCAGACCTCCGTGCTGCTCAATGAGCTGCTTCGCGACCCAAAGTCCGAGCCCCGTGCCGAGATTTCCCTTGGTCGTAAAGAACGGCTCAAAGACTTTCCCTAGGTGCTCCTGCGAAATGCCCGTACCGTCATCGCGGACGATGACCGCGTAACCGTCGCCATTGGGGCCCCGCGCCTTGTTGACGGAGACAAATAGATGCCCCCCTGCGGGCATGGCATCGATAGCGTTGGCAACAAGGTTCGAGAAAACCTGAACGATCTCGCCGTGGGAGACGGTGATTTTTCGCAGATCGTTGAAACAGGACTCGACGGAAATGGATTTGGTGCGCAGTTTCGAGCTATAGACCGCCAGGACTTTCTCGATCAAGTCATGGAGATAAACCTGGGAAGGCGCACCGACCTCGCGATAGAAGCCCAGCGTCTGCCGCGTGATATGCGAGACGCGCAACAGCTCCTCTTCGGCAGCCAGCAGATGGCCAAGAGTGACCTCGGGTTCAAGGCGGGAATTCCGCGCAAGGTAGATCAGGTTCATGACCGCCTCAAGGGGGTTGTTGATTTCATGGGCGATTGTGGCCGCCATGCGGCCGGTCGTAGCCAGCTTCTCCGATTGAATCAGGGCCTTTTCCATGCGCTTTCGATCCGTGATATTCCGCGCGACTTTGGAAGCCCCGATCACGACGCCTTCTCTGTTTCTAAGTGGGGAAATGGTTACGGAAACATCGATCAGGTCGCCAGTCTTGTTTGAGCGAACCGTCTCATAGTGATCGATTTTTTCGCCGGCTCGGAGTTTTCTCAGAATTTCTTCTTCTTCGTATTGCAGGTCCTTGGGAATTAAACGGAGCAGGGGCTGACCGATCATCTCCTCGGCGGTGTATCCGAACATGCGGCGCGCGCCTTCATTCCAGCTTGAGATGATTCCATTAAGGTCCTTGCTGATAATGGCGTCGTCGGCCGAATCAACGATCGTGGCCAGCAGAATGCGGTTCGCATCTGCTTTGGTGCGCTCGCCGATGTCCCTGGCAATGTTGGAAACGCCGACGATTTTGCCGTTCTCATCCTTGACCGGAGAAATGGTCGCAGAAATTTGAATTTTCTCGCCGTTTTTCTTGACCCTGGTGGTTTCAAAATGCTCGATTCGCTCCCCGCTGCGAATCCTGGCCAGGATGGCATCTTCCTCGGGGTACTGTTCCGGAGGAATGATGCACAGAATCGACTGCCCAACCATTTCATCGGAATTGAAGCCGAAGGCGCGGCAGGCGCCCTTGTTCCAGCTGGTTACGATTCCGTTCAGGTCTTTACTAATGATGGCGTCGTCAGAAGAATCGACGATTGCGGCGAGAAGAAACTTCGCCAGGTCTGGGCTTTCGGGAAGACCTACGGGCTCGTCGATCTTGTTTTGCACGGCATGTAGGGTCAAGATCATCTCCCCGAAGGATTCGTAAGAGACGGAACCCAACTCAGTGCTTAGATGCGATTGTACCGGGACGCGGTTGGGGATCATGCAGCCGGCCAAAGGTACACGGAAGACGCGGGTGACAGCAACAGCCGCTGCGATTCGAGCTGGGCAGCGCTCACCTTGCGGCGGCCGTGGAGGAGCGGGCCGTGATGGTCCTGGCTGGCGCGGAGGGATCGGCGACAAATCATTGCAGATGAGGGGTGTAGACGCTGTTAACGGGCATACTCGCTGCGCTACACTAGAGCGGTTCCACAATTCACTTGCCTTGTCCAACGTCGTGCAAGGTGGCTTTTTCTTGGCGAAAAATCCACTTGGCGTTTACGGACCTGAATACAGCAATCGTGGAACCGCTGGACCATCCCCCATGGTCGAAAATTTCTGTTAGCCCAAGGACACCGGTCATGATGCCGGACCAGGACAATTTTTGGGACGAGTTGCTGACCTACATCGAGGCGCACAGCGTTGTGTCGATTGTGGGGCCGGAACTTGTGGTTGTCGAACATGACGGCCGGCGTGAGCCTTACCACCGGCTGCTGGCGCGCGAACTCGCGAGTCGTCTGAAGGTGAGCGAGCTCAGCGAAGGCGCGACACTTGACCAGGTGGTGGGTGCGTATCTGGCCAAGCCGGGCAGCAGACGGCAATCGGTCTATCGCGAGCTGGGCGACCTGGCAGCAAAACTCCCGGTCAAGATTCCCGAGCCGTTGATGCAGCTGGCGGGAATACGCGACCTGAATCTTTTCGCGAGCTTTTGCACGGATAACCTGCTGGCCCAGGCGATCAACGCGGTGCGTTTTGGCGGACGCGCTGAAACCAAAGAGCTGGCGTTCAATCCCAGCGAAGCCGGCGACCTGCCCGACGGACCGCGGGATATGCCGGTGGTTTATGGCTTGTTCGGGCGCTTGTCCGTGCTGCCCAAATATGTGATCGCCGAAGAGGACGAACTGGAGTGGGTGACTGCGCTGCAGATCCCGGAAAAACGCCCGGAGCGGCTCTTCGATGAGTTGGGACACAATCATCTGCTGTTCCTCGGCTGCAGGTTTCCTGACTGGCTGGCGCGGTTTATTCTGCGCACCGCCAAGAACAGCAAGCTCTCGGCCGAGCGCGGCTTCTCAGAGTACCTGATCGACGCGGATGCGGAACCGAATACGCCGCTGGTGTCATTCCTGACCAGTTTCAGCCGCGAAACTGTGGTGCTCCCGGCGGATCCGATTGAGTTTGTTGCGGAGCTCGCGCGGCGCTGGCAGGAACGGCAAGGCGGAGACGCTGCGGATAGGGCGCCCGAGCCCGGTCCAATGCCGGAAACCATGCCGCCGGGTAGCTTGTTCATTAGCTATGCCAGCGAAGACCGCCCGGCCGCGCTGCGGCTTGCGGCGGAGTTGCAGGAAGCCGGGCTTCCGGTATGGCTCGATCGCCAGCAACTCGATTGGGGAAGCGACTACACGGCGCGCATTCGCACCGCGATCCAGCAATGCGCGTTGTTTGTGCCGGTGCTGTCGCGAACGGCCGAGCAGCGCACAGGATTTTTCCGCAAAGAATGGGCTTGGGCCAGCGAGCGCAATCTGGACTTCACCGGCACCAGTCTCGCGTTCCTCTGCCCGCTGGTGATTGACGATACTCCCGTGGTGAGCAGCCCGGAGATTCCTCCGGCGTTCAAGTCGGTGCAGATTGAGCAAGCTCCCGACGGCAGCCTGCAAGGCCACCAGGCGGAGACCATCGTGAAAGCCTTCAACGCCATGCGCGCGCGCATGCAAGGCCGCCAATGATCGAGCATCCGACCATCGACGCCGAACGCCCGTGGCCGGGATTATTGCCGTTCGGCGAAGACTCGCGCATGTTCTTTCACGGGCGCGAGGCCGAAACCGACGAATTGTTCCGGTTGATCGAGCGCGAACCGCTGACCGTGCTGTTCGGTCAATCGGGATTGGGAAAATCTTCGCTGCTGAATGCCGGCGTGTTCCCCAATCTGCGCCGCGCCGGTTATCTGCCGGTGTATCTGCGGCTAAGTTTGGATGCGCAGGCGCCGGCGTTGATCGAACAGGTGTGGCAAGCGCTGAGCGCCGCATGCCAGAACCATGAGGTCACGGCGAGCGCAGCGTTGCCCGGCGACGGCTTTTGGCAATATCTGCATCGGCCGGGAACGAAGTTTCTGAATCCGCGTGGACGGCCGGTTGTGCCGGTTCTGGCGTTCGATCAGTTTGAGGAGATTTTTACGCTGGGCCGGCAAACGCCGGAGCAGACCGCGCAAACTCAGCTGCTGCTGCAGCAATTGGGCGAACTCATTGAGAATCGCCTGCCGCCGGCGCTGGAGCGCGAGCTCACCGTGCATCCGGAGCTTCTGGATCAATTCGATCTGCTCAGCCAGAACATCAAAATTGTCTTCACGTTTCGCGAGGATTATCTGGCCGACTTCGAGAGCCTGAAGACCGCCATCCGCCCCATCATGCAGAACCGGATGCGCTTGACGCCGATGCGCGGCGATCGAGCAGCGGCGGCGATCGAGCAGGCGGGCGGCGGGTTGTTGAGCACGCCGGTGGCGGCCAGGATTGTCCGCTTCGTTGGCGGCGCCGCGAGGAGCGGGGAACAACTCGAAGAGCTCGCGGTCGAGCCTGCGCTGCTATCGCTGGTTTGCCGCGAGCTGAATGAGCAACGCATCGCGCGCGGGCAAGCCGAGATCAGCGCGGACCTCATCCAAGGCGAAAACACGCAGCAGATCATCGCGCAGTTTTACAACCAGGGCTTCTCCGGCCTCGACGTGCGGGTTCGCTATTTTGTCGAGGACAGGCTGCTCACTCCCGCAGGCTTCCGCGACAGTTGCGCTTTAGACAATGCGCTGGCCGAGCCCGGCGTGAGCGAGACCGCGATTCAAACCCTGGTCGATCGCCGCATCCTTCGCCGCGAAGAGCGTGGCGGATTGGTTCGCATCGAGCTGATCCACGACGTTCTCGCGCTGGTGGCAAAGGAGAGCCGCGACACGCGGCATGAAGCTTCGGCGCTCGAATCCGCGCGGCAGTTGCTCGCGAAACACCGCCGCCGCCAGAGGATTGCGCTCGCCTGGGCGGTCGTTCTCATCGCCTGCCTGGTCGGCGTTTCATGGCTTGCGCTCATGGCGAGCCGCGGCAAGAAGGAGGCAGTTTCCGCTCAGCATCAGGCAGATCAGCAGGCCCGGGTCGCCCTCCAGCAGAAAAACCTGGCATTAGACGAAAGCGTGAAGGAGCGTCAGGCCGAAAGCCTCGCGGTGAGCAAGCAAGCGCAGTTGGCCGCCGCTCTCCAGAAGGCCGACGATGCAACGCGCAACGCGAAGAGTGAGTCCGATGCACGGGAGACGCAGCGATTGCAGGCCGTAATTTGGGCGGCAGCCGCCGATGAGCAGTTGGATGTGCACGGCTCAGGCGAGCAACTGCGCGCGTGCGTCGATTCAACCAATCGCTTGGCCGACGATCCGGCGAAGGCGTCGCGCGACTACATGGTGGGAATCTGGCACGTCGACCAGGGAGTGTCATCGACAGACGTGAGTTGGAACAGCGACGGGACTTGCGTGAACCGGCATATTTACGAAAACGGATTTGAGCTCGACCTGAAAAACGACGTTTGCACGTGGGACTACAAACCAGTTGCCGGGCACGACGATGAATTCGAGATGGATTGGGCCTCGAAGATGCTCGGAACCGCATATCCCAAGCAGCTCATCTTTAAAATCAAGAGCCGCACGCAGATGCGCAACATCAATATCGGCTACGACGCGTTCCGCATCATCTGCCCGTCAGAGGAGCTCACCATCCGCCAGGGCGAGCTCACGACGCTGCAGAAACTGGCCAGCCAGAATCCGGGCAATGAGGGCGATCAACTGGCGGTGGCAAGCGGATTCGACAAAGTGGGAACCGTATTCGAAGCGCAAAACGATTTCACCAACTCCTACAAGAACTTTGATCAGGAGCTCGGCGTCTGCCAGAAGTTCGCCGCGAGCAAACCCGGCGGTCCCGACTGCCTCGGCAGAAGCGCGCAATCCTTCGAGCTACTCGGCAATCAGGAATTCAATTATGCGATCACGCACGATCAGGCCGGCGACGGCCAGGGCGGCACGCAGCTGGCCACGGAGTCGATGGAGTCGTACCAAAAGGACATCACGATTCGCCTGCAGCTTCTCCACGCCGATCCGGCGAGCGTGGATGCGCAACACAATGCGGCATTGGCATCGAATCATGCCGGCCTTGTCATGTTCTGGATCGGCCAAAACAAGGCAGGCACCGATGCCATTCGGACCGCCGCGCAGATGCTTGAAAACATCACCGCGAGTCACCGCGGAACGCCCGCTATCAGCGTGGATCTGCTCTGGATCCTCTATAACCTGAGCCAAAGATCGAACGTGGGAACCGAAGCGAAAGATTCTCTCACCAAAGCGCTCGCCATTGCCACCCAGCTGGCGCGCGACCACCAGGGCCCCGACAACATGCCCAACGTGGTCACGTTTCTTCAAGGCGCAAAGCCCCGGCAATGAATCAATCGATGGGTTGGGGCACGCCGGCCCGGCTTCAATTCACGTTGCAGGGTTCCACGCGCGTGCCTGAAGTCGCAACGCCGTATTGGTTCTTGCCGGCGATCGTCTGGTCGTCTGCGGAGAGCGTGACGCTATCGACCGGATCCGGCCAAGTGAGGGTGTAGATTCCCCGCGAAGCATCCACGGTTTGCCAGGTTCCTGACAATGTTGACGCCGTGAACGAGCCGTCGGCGGACACAACCATGGGAGCGGCATTTGAAAGTGTCCATGTGCCAATGAGGCCGAGGCCGCCCGCGGCGCGCGTGGCCGAAATCGGGTATCCGTATTGATTGCTTCCGCTCAATGAGCGCTGGTTGGCCGTGATGGTGATGGTGTCAATTGCCGCGGGCCATGTAAATGTGTACGCCCGCCGCGCGGCATCCACTAAACGCCAGTGCCCTGTGAATGGCCCTCCCAGGATGACGCCATTCGAGCGAATAAACACCGAGCCGTTATTGAACCAGTGATAGCAGCCAACGATGGGATCGGCCGCTGCAGGGCTGGGTGCGGGGACCGGGGGTGTGATGAGCTGCGGATTTGGTGAGGGATTCACCGTGTTTGATCCCGGCGGCTTTGGCTTAAGGAGCACGAATCCCAGGATCGCGAGCGCCGCAATTGCCGCGGCAATGCCAACCCAAAGTCCTTTGGACGAAGCTTTGCCGGTAGGCGGCGCGTGGGGCACTTGACTCGCGGGCCGCATCACAGACTGGAATGCCGGCGAGGTTGAAGCGAAAGCCGCGGACTGTGACGCTTGCGAACCAGGAATAGCGCCTACTGGCTGAATCAGCTTCCGAACGGTCTCAACCAATTCATCAAGATGCTTTTCCAGTGGCGGGGTCATGGCATCGAGCCAGTGAACCGAGCCAATGAAGTAATCGAGCGATTTGCCCGGTGGAACATCCTCAATGCGAAAGGGAAGGATGGCCACTCCATTGCTGACCGCGCGCTCCACTTCCTTGGGAATGTGGCCGGACGCATTGGCGTTCGCCGAGAGCACCAGCACCATCACCTTGGCGGAATGAATGGCGTCGATGATGGATTCGCCATAGGACGTGCCGGCCACGATGTCGCGCGGCGCAATCCAGCAACGGATGCCGGCCGCCTCAAGCCGCGCGCACACCGCATCGGCAACGAGTTTGTCCTTCGAAGAGTGGCTGACGAAAACGTCGAACGGCAAGGGATTGAACTCCTTGAGCGGGGCGATTTTTCTCTGGATTTTCCCGGACGGGGAGCGAACACGGAAATCATAGCATTCGCTCGGACGGGGCCATTCACTCAGACGATTGGCAGGCAGGATTGGCCGCAGGAACGGAGGACTTGAGATCGCCGTTCGCGGATAGCGGCGCAGGAAAGGAGGAATTCGCGTTAAAACGGGAAGTGTCCGACAGGTGAGGTGGGATTTGGTGGACCTGGTCGGGATCGAACTTGAGCCGCTTTGCGGGCGTCTGAGCACGCAGGCGAAATCCCGAGTCCGCGACAACGGACGAGGGACCTGAATTGCCACTATCTCTGGGGAGGATTTGGTGGACCTGGTCGGGATCGAACTTGAGCCGCTTTGCGGGCGTCTGAGCACGCAGGCGAAATCCCGAGTCCGCGACAACGGACGAGGGACCTGAATTGCCACTTATCTCTGGGGAGGATTTGGTGGACCTGGTCGGGATCGAACCGACGACCTCTTCCATGCCA
>CAWHEK010000017.1:0-9315 GCA_963828325.1 uncultured Acidobacteriaceae bacterium | reverse complement strand
ATGTTTATGTGCGTGTACCTAACGACTACGTATTGCTGCTACGAGATTGCCCGCGACGTAAAGGTCACTCAGAAAACCGCATGGTTCATGCTCCATCGGATTCGTCTTGCGATGCAAGATCAATACTTCGGAAGCAAGCTGAATGGTGAAGTTGAGGCGGATGAGACTTTCATCGGAGGGAAGTCCCGCAATATGCACGCTTCTAAACGCGAGCGCCGCATCACCGGGACCGGCGGCAAAGATAAGGCTGCGGTCATGGGACTCTTGGAGCGCGGCGGAAGGGTGCGGACTGCTATCGTTCCTAGCCGTCGTAAGGCTGCTTTGCAAGCTGAGGTTCGGAAACACGTTGAAGCGGGCGCAGCGCTCTATACTGATGCTCTTCCGTCCTATAACGGTCTCAGTGAATATGCCCATGCAGTTGTTGACCACGCAGTCGAATACGTCAATGGTCGCATCCATACCAACGGCCTTGAGAATTTCTGGAGCCTTCTCAAGAGGGGCATTAGCGGAACCTATGTGAGCGTCGAACCGTTCCATCTTTTTCGCTACCTCGACGAGCAGAGCTTCCGTTACAACAACCGTGCGACTCCAAAGAATCCGATGAACGATTCAGACCGCTTCAATCGCGTTATCCGCCAGATCGTCGGCAAGCGGTTGACTTTCGCCGAACTCATTGGTAAAGGGTTAGAAACGGCGTCCTGTTAATCCTTTGAGGTTGAAGCGCGGGAAGCGAGCGAAGTCTTAGTTCGCTTTTTCCGCGCCTGATTGCGCTTCCATTCCTTTTCGCGCCGCAATAATTCCTCTCGCGGGACAGACAGAACTTTGCGCAAAACTCTGTTGAAGTTTTCGAGTTCGCTGCTAGACGGATAATCTTCCATTTCGAGCCTCCATTAGATGCTGTAAAAGCTGCTCCTCACGAAACATCGAAAAAGAGTACCAAGCGTGATCTTTAGCCATACTTTTAAATTCCACTCGTTCTTCGATTTGCGTCATTATGCTCAAGGTATGACATCTCCCTTCATAGGCGCACAAATCAGCCATCTGCAAAGCACAAACTTTCTTATCGTTAGCGTGAGTTATGGATGCAATGCGAGACGAAAAAGGAGAATTCTTTTTCAACAATCGGTAAGACTCCTCAGCCTCTTGCCATTTTGAATGATCGTCAAAAACGAAGGCAATTTCGGGCTGGTATTCTGGCACATCTCGGATCATCAAACCGATACAATGAACGATGAAATGCCTAAACATGTAAATGCAGAAATCTTCGGTTTCAAAGTAATTGGAAAAATCATTTTGCTCGGAGAGCACCTTACGGAAATCCTTAACGTCAAGACTCAGTGATATTCCTCCTAGTTTCTCCCCGGCGATAATTTTGCCAAGATCGTAACGGACGCTTTCAGCGAAAGTACGGGCAGCGTAGGGAGTCATCATTAACTTGAGAGGATCAAATTCTCCATCAAGTCTTTCGACCTCACTCGCTTTAAAGTAGCCGAGTTTCTTGCTTCGCAAATACGCATCCCATTTAACTTCCGCTTTCTCGAACATGTGAGGGTAGCCCATAAATCCTCCCACGGTGAAAATGGTTTCACGGCGGGCATCGGAGCTATCATCTGCATAAACCGCGAGAAGCATTATGACTCCGGGACTCTTCCTAAAAAACAGAGACGCTAAATCGCGCATAGAAATCATCGCGCCCCACCATTCTGCTCCCGTCCTATGGTGGAGTCAAGTAAATTATTGCCCTATTTACTACGCATTCTTGCCACATGGCTTTCACCTCGTTGCCGCGCTTCTAATGGGCATCACTGCTGGATTCTGTGAAGAAGTGCTTTTTCGGGGCTTTCTCATGACAGAGTTTGCCAAAGCGGGATACGGCAAAGGAATGCAAATACTCATTCCCGGTTTGGCTTTCGGGCTTTCTCATGCCGGCTACCTAAGTCAGGGTTTTCTTCCATGGCTGGGCATTGCAGTTCCAGTCGCATGCATCGGTATGATATGGGGCACTGCTTATCTGCTGGGGCGGCGCAGCTTGGTTCCAGCAATTGTCGCTCACTTTTTGAACGATGCAACAGCACTCCCCTGGATTATGTTTTTTATGATCACCGGTCGCTAACTATTCGTGTGCCGAAAGCTCAAATGTTGCCCAATACACTTATCGTCCACCTGCTAGCCACAATCCTGAGGATTACTCCTCGTAAACGCCGTTTGCGACTGGAGCCCTTAGCCGGCCGGAGAACCCGGTATCCCCTTCGCCATGCCGACATGCGCGAATCCAGAATTCCTTCCGGCAACATCGGCGTTAGTCAGGACTTAGCGCCAGTCCTGCGGCTGAAAAGCTCTTGTCTAGCGACAAGCTGCTTCGTCGACCGATCATCTCCGTAACTGGCCGGCGAGCCAGTAATCGACACTGAACTTTCCCGGACCAGAGCAGATTAGCCAGATAAAGAAGAGCACGTACAGTACTTCCGGAAGGTAGAGAAAATCGTCGAGCCAGTTAAGGGGCGAATGTCCTTTAGGCATTACGGAAAGCTTGGTGGTCAGGATGGCGACAAGCATATCGACCAAAAGAGTCACGCAGGCGGGGCTTGACAGAATCCCCACGGTCAGCAGGGATCCGCCAACGAACTCGACACCCGACACGAAATAAGTCATCAGGTGGGGAAACGGGACTTTGGCCTCAACGAGCGTTTCGTACATAGTTTGCGTTCCGCCGGCGACAAACAGTTTGTTTGCCCCGGAGATGGCGAAGAACAGCCCGAGCGAAACGCGCACCAGCAAGATGGCATATTGTTCCAAATCACCGCTACCAAGCAGCGCAAACTGGGCCAACTGTTTCCAATCCACCTCTTGTCCCTCCGTCGCAGGATGCGCTGTAAACGATACCCCATTTCATGCGGTTCGCCTTCTCTGGTAACAGCGTCAATCAGGACTTATCCGGTCACTGGCATTCATCTCTGTTCTCGGCGATTATGCTGCAAACCGCAAATGGCGGTGTCGTAGGTGAATTCTCGCGCCTCGAGATTATGCGTCCATCCGCTCAACCCACTGGGACCGCCATGCGGGAGCCACGAATGGATCCGCAAAGTACTGGGTTTCCCGCACGACCTTGTCATCCCTGAACTCCATAATGCTCACGGTGTAGGACGGCGTGCCGTCATATGTCAGGATGAATTCGGTGACCCAAAGATCACCGCCGCCAATGATTCGTCGGACAACAAACCGCTTTTTGCTCGGCTGACTGGCGCGTTGGTTCTGTATGTTGCGTCGGCCGCGGGTTCGCTCGCATGACTGCGGGTATTCCAGCACCGCGTCCACGTGATAGATGCGGTGCTCCGTTTCAAAATCGTTGGCATCGGACGCCGCCCAATGCTCATTCAGTGCCGCACGGATTGCTTGATCTCGCACTCCGAAATACTGTTCCTTCTCGTGTTGATCGTTCATCTTAAGCCCTCAATTTGACAAGAAGCGAAATGCTTTAGCGGAATCGGAGTGTACGGCTCGTCAAGTCGCGCTGTTTCTTCGATCACTTCGGAGTCTAGACCGCGTCGAATCGTATAACTCCTGATTAGGCGGCGAGTGTTCGCTGATCTGCCTAGGCATGATCTTGGGTTGACGAGGACAGGCCGAGGCACTCATTGACAACCGGTTCGGTCGATTGTCGGGATTACTCCCCGAAAACGCCCCAGGGTCCAGGAATCGGGTTGTGCCTGGATTGTCACGAACGCGGAGATCGCCGTGAAGTAAACACCCGAGAGGGCGCGCCTTCCCCTCACCTACGCTTCGGTCTGCGCTGGCTGCGCCTGATCCCCGCGCTTCAGCAGCCGGCTCAAAATCACGTAGAGCACCGGAATAAAGATCAGATTCAGCACCGTTGACAACAGCATTCCGCCCACAATCGTCGTTCCCACCGAACGCCGGCCCAGCGATCCAGATCCGGTGGCGAAGACCAGCGGCAGCACGCCGAGAATAAACGCGAACGAGGTCATCAGAATCGGCCGCAGACGCAGTTCGCCGGCCTCGATCGCGGCTTCGGCAATGGAGCGGCCCTTGCGCCGCAGTTGCTCGGCGAATTCCACGATCAGAATCGAGTTCTTCGCTGAAAGCCCGATCAGCATCACCAATCCAATCTGGCAATACACGTCGTTCGCATATCCGCGCAGCGAAACCAGGCCCAGCGCGCCCAGCACCGCCATGGGCACCGCCAGCAAAATGATGAACGGCAGAGCGAAGCTCTCGTACTGCGCCGAAAGCGTGAGATAGACAACCAGAATGCCCAGGCCGAAGATCACGATCGCCTTGCCGCTCGATTCAATCTCGTCGAGCGTCAGGCCGGTCCATTCGTACTTCATGCCTTGCATCATGTTCGCAGTGGCCAGCTTCCCCATGCCGTCAAGCGCCTGGCCGGAGCTGTAGCCGGGGGCCGCGGAGCCGTCGATCTCCACCGAGCGGAAGAGGTTGTAGTGCTCAATCACCGGCGGGCCCGCGCTCTCGTTCACCGTCACCAGATTGTCGAGCGGAACCATCTGCCCCGAATCGGAGCGCACGTAATAACTGTGCAGATCGCCGGCCTTCATGCGGAACGGCTGGTCGGCCTGCACAAACACGCGATACGTCCGGTTGTTGTAGTCGAAGTCGTTGATGTACTCCGATCCCATGAACACATTGAGCGTGGTCGAAATCTGCGAGAGCGAAACTCCCATCGCCTTCGCTTTCTCGCGGTCGATCGTCACCAGTTCCTGCGGGTCGTTGGCAGAAAAGGTCGTGAACAGGCCAGTCAGTTCCTTTTGTCCAGCGCCTCCGTTCGCAATCTGATGAGCCACGCGGTCCAAATCGCTCAAAGTGTTGCCGCCCTGGTCCTGCAGCATGAATTGAAATCCACCAAAGCTGCCCACGCCCTGCACCGCCGGCGGCTCAAAGGCCTCCACCAGTCCGCCGTTGGGAAACAGCATCAGCCTTTGCAGCTTCGGCGCCACATCATTCAAGATCTCGGCCGTCGAATGTCTCTTGCGGTGATCCCCAGGCAGCGCGCTCGTATTCACGAACATCATGCCCGCATTCGGCGAGCTGCCCGCAAAACTGAAACCGGCAATCGAGAACAATCCCCCCACATCGGGATTCTGCGCAATGATGCCCTCCGCCTGTTCGGCGAGCGCCGTCGTATAAGACAGCGAGGAGCCCGGCGGCGCCTGCACAATCACCATGAAATAACCCTGGTCCTCCTGCGGAATAAATCCTGTCGGCACCGCGTGATAGACCCACGCCGTCGCGCCCAGGCCGGCCAAAAACACCACCAGCAGCAGGTAGCGAAGTTGCAGCGCCACATGAATGATCCGCGCATAGGTGTTCCCCAGCCATGTGATCGAGCTGTCGGCGCTGTGAATACAGGCGGCAAAAACGCGCGAGACGAAATCGATGTGGAGAAAATCCAGCTGGCGCGGCCGCGCCTCTTCGCCGCGCAAAAAAAGCGCGGAAAGCGCCGGAGAAAGCGTAAGCGCGTTGAACGCCGAAATGGCGATTGCGAATGCAATGGTCAGCGAAAACTGCCGGTAGAGAATGCCCGTAGTGCCGGGGAAGAACGACACCGGCACAAACACCGCAATCAGCACCAGCGAGGTGGCAATCACCGCGCTCGTCACCTCGCCCATGGCGCGCGAAGTGGCCTCGTGCGGATTGGAGTGCTCCATGTGCATGTGGCGCTGCACGTTTTCGATCACCACAATCGCGTCGTCCACCACCAGTCCCGTGGCCAGCGTGATGCCAAAGAGCGTCAGGGAGTTGATGGAAAAGCCGAAGATCCGGATAAATGCGAAGGTGCCGATCAGCGAGACGGGAATCGTGACCGCGGGAATGATCGTGGCCCGCCAGTCGAGCAGAAAGAGGAAGATTACCGTGATGACGATGACGATGGCCTCGATCAGCGTGATCAGCACCTCGCGAATCGATTCGCCCACTGCGGTCGTCGAGTCGAAGGCGACGGCGTACTCCAGGCCCGGCGGAAAGTTCTTCGCCAGCTTTTCCAGTTCGGCCTTCGCCGCGCGGTCTACCGCGAGTGCGTTGGCGTTCGAGAGCTGCTCCACGCCAATGCCCATCGCCTGATGGCCCCCATACTCGAGCACGGTGCTGTAATCTTCAGCGCCCACCTCCGCATGGCCCACGTCCTTCAACTGAACCAGCCCATTCGATGAATTCTTGACGATGATATTGTCGAATTCTTCGGGGCTCGATAGCCGTCCCACCACGCGCACCGGAATCTGATACGCCTGTTTGGCGTCGGCCGGCGGCTGCCCGAGCTGCCCGGCCGGAACTTCCACGTTCTGCTCCACCAGCGCGTTCACCACGTCGGTCGCGGTCAAACCACGGGCGGCCAGACGCTCCGGATCGAGCCATACACGCATGGCGTACTTGCGTGCGGCGAAGTTGATGACATCGCCCACGCCCGGCACGCGTTTGAGTGCGTTGACGACATAAACGTCCAGGTAGTTGGAAATGTATTCGTCTGAGTAGCGGCCGTCGCGGGTAAAGAATCCCGCGCCGAAGACGAAGTTGAAGTTGGACTTCGTAATGTCGATGCCGGTGGAAACCACCTCGCCCGGCAGCCGGCCCTCCACGCTGGCCACGCGGTTCTGCACGTCTACCGCGGCGATGTCCAGGTTGTAGCCGGTCTGGAAGGTGATGTCGATCTCGCTGGTGCCGCTGTTGGTGCTGGAGGAGCTGATGTAGCGCATGCCCTCTACGCCGTTGATGGATTCTTCCAGCGGAATCGTGACCGCTTTTTCAACGGTCTCGGCATCGGCGCCTACGTAATTGGCCGTTACGGAGACCACCGGCGGCGCCAGCGTCGGGTACATGGCCACGGGAAGATTGGGAATGCAGATGGCCCCGGCCAGAATGATCATCAGGGCGCAGACCGTGGCAAATACCGGGCGATGAATGAAGAAATCGACAAACATGATTGGCAGCCTACGTTAGAACGGTTTTGTAACAGGGCACGACTTCAGTCGTGCCGTAATTGCCGCAAAATGACTGGGGCTTTAGCCCCTGAGGGGTGTATTTGAGTGCGTTTCCGACCTTCGCCATAGACTGCGAACCCTTTCTCTTTGGCCATTGGCCTTCAGCCTTCTTCTTGCTGAATCGAGGCCCTTCATTCCAGCACACGTGAGCTGATAGCTGACAGCTGATAGCTAGAAGCTGCTTCTCTCACCCGCCGATCGGAATCACCGGCATGCCGTCCACCAGAAACTGCGTGCCCGTGACGATCACGCGATCGCCGGCGCTCAATCCCGAAACGATCGAATAGTTATTGCCCACGGTATCGCCCAGCACCACCGGCGCCCGGTGCGCCATCGCCATACCGTTCTGTTTCTGCATCACAAAAACAAAACTCTCCTCGCCCTGCCGGATCACCGCCAGCACCGGAACCACCGCCATCGGCTTCGTGCTCCAGATGACTCTGGCCTTCACGATCTGGGCATTGCGCAGAATCTCCGCACCCGAATGGACAGGGGCCTTCACCAGAATCCCCTGCAGCGTGCTGTCCACTTCCGGCGAAATGAAATCGACCGCGGTTTTTTCCAGCACCTTGCCGCTGTTGTCCGTCAGGTCGATGCCCAGTCCCATGCGCACCTCGGCAGCCCGCTCCGTGGGAATGTACACGTACGCCTCGAGATCCTGGTTTTCGTCCACGGTGGTCAGCACCGTCGACGTGGAGACGTAATCGCCTACGTGTACCGGAATGTCGCCCACCACGCCGTCGAAGGGCGAGCGAACCGTGTAGTAGTCGAGCAGTTGCTCCTGCGACTTGCGAGAATCCACAGCCGCTTCGTAGTCCGCTTTGGCGTTCTCAAAGGCCTGCCGCGCCTGATCGTAAACATCGCGGCTGCTCACGCCGGCTTCAAAGAGCTTCTTCTGCCGCTCCACCTCGATAGAGTCGTAATCGTAGAGCGCCTTCTTCTGCCGCTCGGTGGCGCGCAACGAGGAGACCTGGGCCTGCTGCTGCCGCGGATCGATCTCGATCATCGGCTGGCCGGCCTTCACATGGTCGCCTGACCGCACATGGATCGCAGTCAGCGATCCGCTCACTTGGGGCTGCATTGTGGCCGAGCGCCGCGATTTGATGGTGGCCACATACTCGCTCGTCTGCGCCACCGGCGCCATGGCCACCGTCGCCGTCTGCACGGGAAGGCCCTGCATCGCCGGTCCGGCCGCTGCCGCCGGCTTCTTCTGGCAGCCTGTCGCCGCCAGCGCCAACGCCAGGCAGCTCATTGCATAAATACGTAATCGATTGCTTGGCTTCACTTGATTCTTCCCCTGACCACTCTGTTCTCCGTCCACGGGCCTCGCGTGCGTTGGTTCGAACTCCGCCTGCGGCCGCATACCGCCGCGTATCTACGGCGCATTGACGCAGGAATCTCATCCAAGACCAGAACGGCCCGAAGGGCATGCGATGGACGTCGCGATGGCCCTGAATGATGATTCCCAGCTGAAAAAATCGAATCCGCCCCGGCCGAATCCTACCGGGCCGCAAACTACGGAGCGTCGGGCCGCATTCTCCGCACCGGCCGCCTGGCGCACAATCCCCGCTCCACCGGGCAGGCCCGGCGTCCTTCCGCTCCAACGGCAACGGTCATCGCCTTGTTCATCCGATACGCAAAACCGGCGAATTGATGCAAAAAAACCAATGCGGCGCACCCCGCCGCAAAGCTCTGCGCAGAATCGGCAGCCTTTATCGAGGATAACGCACACCCTGGGTACGCCGTCTCAATGCTCCTGGTTCCAGAAAAAGCCGCCTGCGCCGGATTCAACTTGGAGCTGTTGCGCAGCTTCAACAGGCGCGCAGGCAGCCGGACGGCCGCCCATCAGTCTGTGGTGAAAGTCAGGTCTTGAAAGAGCACGACTCTACAGGCTGCGGGAAAACTCTCTGTTTGGGGCACGGAGTGTCAGGGCACGACTTTAGTCGTGCCGAAAGCGGCGCAAAACGAGGGCGGGGCTTTAGCCCCTGCGGGATTTCGCGCAATCATTCATTCAATGTTCTCCGTTTTTCCGTAGCCTCTTTAGCCGGGCCGAAAAGGCGCACAAAAAACGATGGGGTTTTAACCCCTGAGCGATCTTTGCCGCCCTTGAAACTATTGCTTTCGATTCACCAAACAATGCCTGGCCCTGGCGGGCGGTTTCGCTCGAACGAATCTACTCCTGGCTCTTTTGACACCCATTCCCCGAGTTGATAGCCTCTAAAAGGAAACATTCAGCCGCTCTTCCAGCCGCTCTCTGCTCTCCCAACCGTCCCCGTCGTCTAGCCCGGCCTAGGACACCGCCCTT
>CAWHEK010000016.1:0-139359 GCA_963828325.1 uncultured Acidobacteriaceae bacterium | reverse complement strand
AGTCGGCTTCTCGGAATGTTCCTAGCCGCAACGCCCGCGCCCCGGTCCCTTGCTCCCTCGCTCCCTGTCTCTGTGTCAAGCCCCCCACCCCAAAATAAATTTCCCTGCCTCCCGTAAGTCTCTCATTCCCTGATCTCTGTTCTCTGATCTCTTTCTCCCCAAGTTTGCCGATCATTACGCCCATCGGGCGCACAATAGTCCCATGATCAAAACCCGCTCCCATTCCGCGTCCGGCCATTCTGGTTGTTGGCCGTCGGCTGAATCTTCTAGCCCCGCCAGCCCCGCTAACTCCGCCAGCCCCGCTGTCTTTCAAGCCCCGCTGAAAGCTGGAAAAGGGGTGATTTTTTCACACTTGGAGGCCCAAAAATCGAGTTAACTCTTTTGTAATCATCAGATAATCAAAAAATCCGTTCACAAATTTCAACCGATTTCGTCGAATTTCATCGGTTTTGGTGCAAGAAACACCCCTTTTTCGCACCCAAATGGCCCCTTTTAGCCGCACTTCTGCAGCTTCGCCCGAGCCCGGACGGAGGCGATTTGGTCAGCCTTTTTATTGCGGGTGGCGCCGCAGTTCGAGCTCGACCGCGTGCAGCATTTCGGATTCGGGAGCGGGCTTGCCGGTCCAGATTTCGAACTGGCGAGCGCCCTGCTGCACAAACATTTCAAGCCCCGAGATGACGGCGATGCCGCGCGACTTGGCGAGCTTCAAGAGCGGCGTTTCCAAGGGCGTATAAACCAGATCGAAAACCAGCGACGCGTTCAGCTCGTTTTCCTTCAACGGCAGTTGCTGCTTGATGCCGGTCATGCCGCACGGCGTGGAGTTGATGATGGCGTCAAAGCGCTCTTTGCCGAGCAGCGCCTGGCGCAGCACGTGCGCCTTGGCCTTGCGAGCCAGAGCCGCGGCTTTCTCGTGCGTACGATTGACGATGAAGACTTCAGCGCCCTGCTCAACCAGCCCGAAGACCGCGGCCCGCGCCGCGCCGCCCGCGCCCAGCACCAGAATGCGCGCGCCCTTCAAGCGCATGCGCCGCTCGAGCGGACGAATGATTCCGGCAACGTCAGTATTAAAGCCGTAGAGCTTGCCGTCAGCGCCGGTGCGCAGCGTGTTGCACGCGCCAATGCGGCCAGTGAGCGCATCCATGTTGGCCAGGTGCGGCAGCACCTCCTGCTTGAGCGGCATGGTCACGGCCACGCCGTCGAGAGGCAGGTCGCGCACCACGGTAAGCAGATCGTCGAGCGATTTGACTTTGAGCGGAAGCATGACCGCGTTGACATTCTCGCGGCGAAACGCCGTGGAGTGCATGAGAGGCGAAAGCGAGTGCGCGATGGGATTGCCGGCGACGGCAAAGATGCGCGTCGCCTGGTCGAGCTGCTCCAGGCGATAGAGATCGAGCAGTGTGCGCGCAGGAATTTGTCCCGCGGCAGTTTCCGCGCCTTCCGCCGAAGACGCAAAAGTAAATGCTGCGCCGGCGCGCGGACTCAGCACGCGGCTGATCAGGCCTTCCTCGCCCATGGCAAGGCCGATGACATGCGCGTTGAGCGACTGATCCTCAATCATCTGCAGACACGGAGAGATTGTCGGCCAGGGTGCGCGCGGTGGTGACCACTTTGACGAAGTCCGGCTCGTATTTGGCGATGCGCTGCGCGGCCTGGTTCAATCCGTCAGGGCGGCGCGTGCGCGTGAAGTCATGCGAACTGATCAGAAGCGATGAACCGGCGGCGCGAAGGGCGGCGCGGAACTTGGCCAGTTGGGGGCGGGTGCACTGGTCGGCCGAATCCACCTCGAGATCGACAATGTGGCAGCCGGCTTCTGCCGCTTTCTGGAGGATTTCAAGCTCGGCGTTGAGAGACCCCGTGAACTTGCCGCCATAGGGCTTACGCCGGCAGGTAGCGATGGCGGTTACGTCGCGCCGGCGCGCCAGCAGGGCCTTAATGTCGGCGAAGACGGCGGCGGGTTTGGCCAGCCCGTCAAGTCGAAACTCGATGAAAACAGAGTCTTTAAGCGCTGCTTCTGCCCGGGAAATGAGTTCGGCGGGGGTGGCTCCCTGGACGGCGATACACAGCTTTCTGATGCGCATGCGGGGCAGCGCCGCGGGCGGGGCGGCGGCAGCGTCAACCGGGCTGGAGATGGCTAGAGGCATTCTCTTCAATTGACGCATATTAAAGGGGTTTCGATGCTAATGCAACCGCGAATGTGCACATCTGGAGGGTATTTCGGTACCGGGGGGCGAGCGGTGTGCCCCGTTTGGTAACCCACTAAGGCTCTTAGGCTTGGCTGGGAGTGGGTGGAGGGACACGAAATAACCCGGAAACTGGCCGGGGTTCGGGTAGCTTAAACAATGAGCGTCGAAGTATACGGAAGGAATTGGTTATGGAGATTCGGCGAAGCGGCAGCCAGCCATCGGGCAAGGGGCCGGCAGAGTGGTTTACCGGAAATGTGCGGATCGATCCGCTGTTTCAGGCACCGGACCCGGCGCGAGTGCAGGGAGCAAGCGTGACGTTTGAGCCGGGCGCGCGCACCGCATGGCACACGCATCCGCTGGGACAAACTCTGATCGTAACGGCCGGTTGCGGTCGTGCGCAGCGGTGGGATAGAGAGATCGAGGAGATCCGGGCCGGCGATGTCGTGTGGTTTGCTCCGGGCGAGAAACACTGGCACGGAGCTGGCCCAACCACGGCCATGACGCACATCGCCATCCAGGAGAAGCTCGACGGAAAAGTTGTCGAGTGGATGGAACATGTGACCGACGCGCAATACGGGAGCTGAAGACGCGCGGCTGTGGAACTCCCTCAAGGGCTAAAGCCCCATTCATCTTTTCGGTTTTTATCTGCCCGGCTAAAGCGCTGCCCTTATTACAAAGCGCGCCAATACGAGACCCGTTGGCGCCCATGCGGCGTTCTATACTAAACGGCACAATATGAATTCTGATCCTCTCATCGGCCAGTCAATTCTGCACTACACGATTCTTCGCCAACTGGGCTCGGGCGGCATGGGCGTGGTGTACGAAGCTCAAGACGGGCAGCTTGACCGGCGCGTGGCGCTCAAGTTTCTTCCCGCGGATTTGGCCCGAGACAGCCAATTGCTGGAGCGCTTCCAGCGCGAGGCGCGGGCGGCCTCGTCACTGAATCATCCGAATATCTGCACCATCCATGCCATCGAGCGGAACGAGCTGCAGCATTTCATCGTGATGGAGCTGCTGGTGGGGCAAACGCTGGCGGCGCGAATGAACGGACAGCCGATGGACGTGGAGGCGATACTGCCGCTGGCGGTTCAGATGGCGGATGCTCTGGAGTCGGCCCATGCCAAGGGTGTTGTGCATCGCGACATCAAGCCGGCGAATATGTTTCTCACAGATCGCGGGCAGTTGAAGATTCTCGATTTCGGGCTGGCGAAGATCTCGCAGAGCCAGACGCAGACAGCGGACGGCGACAAAACATTGGCGGCCGGAGACGAGCTTACGTCACCTGGATCCGCGGTGGGCACCATCTCATACATGTCGCCGGAGCAGGCTCGCGGCCAATTGGTGGATGCGCGCACGGATCTTTTTTCAGCGGGGACGGTTCTCTATCAGATGGCCACCGGCAGTTTGCCCTTTCAAGGAGAGACGTCGGCGGTCATCTTCGATGCAATTCTGAACCGCGAACCGCGGCCGGCGGCGGAGATCAATCCAGCGTTGCCTGCGGACTTTGTGCGCATTCTAGAGAAGTGCATCGAAAAGGACCGCGCACTGCGCTGCCAAACGGCGACGGAGTTGAAAACCGACCTGAACCGCATGAAGCGCAACCTGGAGTTGAGCAAAAGCAGGGCTAAACCGAAGGTTGACTCAGACTCCGGCACTCACAAGCAGGGGAAATCGGTCGCAGTTCTGTATTTCGAAAACCTGAGCGGCGCGAAAGAAGACGAATACCTGCGCGACGGCATCACGGAAGACGTAATTACGGAGCTCTCGAAGATTCGCGGACTGAATATCTTTTCCAGGCCCACAGTGCTGGCCTTTCGCGACCAGTCCGTGACTCCGCAGCAGGTGGGTCAAAAGCTGGGCGCCGCGTACGCGCTCACCGGCACGCTGCGCCGCTCGGGCGCGCGGCTGCGCATCAATGCGCAACTCGTGGATACGAGGACGGATTTTCCCGTGTGGTCTGAGCGCTTCGACCGCGAGATGAAAGACGTTTTCGAAGTGCAGGACGAGATGGCGCGCAAGATTGCCGAGGCCCTGCGCGTGACGCTTTCGCCGGAGGAACTGGAAGCGCTGGCGGTGAAGCCGACGGAGAATCTGCAGGCCTACGACCTTTACTTGCGGGGCAAGCGATACGCGCGACGGCAGACGCGGCAGGACCTGGAATTCGCGTTGCAGATGTTCGAGAACGGAGTGGCGATCGACCCCAACTTCGCGCTGGCCTACGCCGCCTGCGCCAATGCGTGCGCGATGTTTTATTGCAACTACAGCCGCGACCAGGTGTGGGTGGAGCGCGCGCGCGAAGCATCGGGCAAGGCCGTTGCGCTGCGCTGGGATCTGCCCGAAGTGCAGGTGAGCCAGGCGTGGGTGCTCTATGCGGCGGAGTTGCACGACGAAGCCGTACGCATGGTGAAGAAGGCCATCGAACGCAAGCGCGACTGCGAGGGAGCGTATTACCTGTTGTGCCGCGCGCTTTTTGCCGCGGGACGCTACCAGGAAGTTCTGGACGTGGCGGAAACCGCCATCGAGGCCAGCGGCGAGGACTACAACGTTTACGTCCCGATCGTGAACACCATGGGCGCACTGGGCAAAACGGAAAACGTGCGTAACATGATCCAGCGCCGGATTGCGGCTCTTGAAAACCACCTGAAACAAGTTCCGGAAGACGCGCGGGCGCGCATTCTGCTGGGCGGGGACTACGCCCGGCTGGAACGGACCGACGACGCCTTGCGCGAACTGAACCTGGCGGTGACGCTACGCGCCAACGAGGCATCCATTTTGTACAACGCGTCCTGCCTATATTGCGTTCTTGATAGAAAAGCGGAGGCTCTGGACGCGCTGGGCAAAGCCTGGGAAGCCGGATTTCGCGATTCAGTGTGGGCGCGGCGCGATCCGGATCTGCTGAAGCTGCACGATGAGCCGGAGTTTAACCGCTTGTATCCGGAGCCTGCGGCATAGCTCTTATGAAAACACTGCGGGGCAATCTGGCCGTGCTTGCGGCGGGCCTTGGGCTCATCGCGTCAAACCTTGTTGCGCAAACGCCGGCCGAAGCGCAGACGATTGTATGGCGGTTTGACAATATTGTTTCCATCGGCGGGCATGCTACACACGTCCTTGGGCATCCGTATCTGATTGACTCGCCCTATGGAAAGGCAGTGGAGTTCAACGGAGTGGACGATGCGCTGTTTGTCGATGAACATCCGCTGGCCGGGACGAGCGCATACACGTGGGAAGTGATTTTCAGGCCCGATGCCGATGGCGCGGAAGCGCAGCGATTTTTTCATTTGTCGGAGATCGATCCGGCGACGGGCAAGGACACCGATAACCGCATGTTGTTTGAGATTCGGATTGTGAAGGGCCAGTGGTGCCTGGACAGCTTTGCGGAAACGAATGGGTCGCGGCGAACTCTGCTGAACTGCGACGATCTTCATCCGCTGGGGCAATGGTACCGGGTGACGGCGGTATACGACGGCAAGACGCTGCGCAACTATGTGGGCGATGAGATGCAGGGCGAAGGTGAACTGCACATCGCGCCACAGGGGCGGGCCACGCGTCGATTGGAACGCGGATCAACCGGCGCGACTATTTTAAGGGTGCTGTTTTCGAAGCGCGATTCACGCCGCGGGCGCTTGAGCCGGCAGAGTTTTTGAAGATGCCGGAGTTGGTTGGCCCGGAGTAGTAACGAATGAGCGAGCGAAAGCTAAGCAAACCTCATGGCCGATAGAGCATACGAGCTTCACGGGGAGCGCATCTTCGAATTGGCGGCGGAGGGTGCTCAGTTGTGCAGTGAGCATGATGCCGTGGAACTGATCAGCGCAGCCTCAGAACATCGAGCACGATTTATCGTGATTCCCGTAGAGCGGCTTGACGGTAACTTCTTCCGCCTGAAGACGGGGATTGCCGGGGCGATGCTCCAGAAGTTTGTTACATACCAGTTCCGCGTCGCGATTGTTGGTGAGATCTCGGAGCATTTGAAGGAGATTACGGCTCTCAAAGACTTTGTGCGCGAATGCAATCGCGGAACTCAATTCTGGTTTCTGGCAAACCATGACCAGTTGGAAAAACGACTGGACCCGAGGCTTCGCGAAGCCTGATCTGGAAAATTTACATCCGTTTGGATGGATCCTTTCCGCATGCAAAGTGGGCGGCATGGCAAACTCGTCTTGGTACTCTAGGTTGGTGTCCCCGGGGATTCGTTGCGGACGCGGAGAAAAAGCAACCGCAGATCCTTCGACTCGGCCGCTGCGGCGGCCTCGCTCAGGATGACAAAGTATTTCTGTAATCCGACCTGAAGCAGGAGACTCGAAGCATTGGAGGATTCAGTAACGATGGCGACCGAAACTGCGGCAAGGGTGACTGAAACCAAATCTATTCACGCGTGGGAGTCGGGCGCGGCTGCTTCGGCTGAGGCGCTGACTGCGTGGGTGAGCGCGAGACTGGCTGCGCATGAAAGCTCATTGGCCGAGTTGCTCGCCGTGAAGGGCGAACGCACGCCCGCGAATTCGCTGCTGCTCTATGACAAGGCGATTGAACACCTGACACTGGCGGGGGCGCAGGCGGGGATTCTGAATTCGGTGGCCGCTGACAAAGGGGTGCGCGACCAGGCCCAGATGGAAGCGCAGCGCGTGGCGATGGCGGGAAGCGCGTTGAGCCTGAACCGCGAGGTGTATGACGCGCTGGCAGCGATCAAGTTGGACGGAGCGAGCCCGGCGACGAAGCATTATGTCGAGCGCACACTGCTCGGGTACCGCTTGAGTGGCGTGGACAAGGACCAAGCTACGCGCGAACGCCTGCATGCGCTGCACGATAAGGCTACTGGGCTTTCGCTCGAATTCGGGCGCAATATCCAAGAGGGCGGAAAGACGATTGAGGCGACGTCCCGAAGAGCTTGAGGGATTGCCTGCTGATTATGTTGCGCGACATCCGGCGGCGAAGGGCGAAGACGGGAAAGAACGCGTGACGCTAACGACCGATCCGCCGGACATGATGCCGGTGATGACGTTTGCGGCAAGTGCGACGTTGCGGGAGCGAATGTTTCTCGCGTACAACACCAGGGCCTATCCGGCGAACCGGCAGATTCTGCTCGACCTGCTGGCGACGCGGCAGGAAATTGCGACGATTCTCGGATTCCGCAGTTGGGCGGACCTGGCGACGGCTGATCAGATGATGAAGTCTGCGGCGAATGTGCGCACGTTTTTGGCGAAGCTGGACGAGGCGAGCCGCGATGGCGCGAAGCATGAGCACGCGCTTGTGCTCGAGTTTGCGCGCGGACGGCAGGCTGGGCTGAGCGAGATTGACATTGTGAGCCGGGGATATTGGTACGAGCAGTTCCGGCGCGCGAAGTTCGATTTCGACTCGCAATCGGTGCGGCCGTATTTTCCGTATGCGCGGGTTGAGGCGGGCGTGCTCGAGACAGCGGCCAAGCTGTTCAAGGTGGAGTTCCGGCCGACAAACGCGCCGGCGTGGGATCTGGCGGTTTCAGTGTTCGAGGTTTTCGACGGAGGGCGGATGGTGGGGCGGTTCTATCTGGACATGCATCCGCGCGAGGGCAAGGACAAGTGGTTCTCTGCTGCGCCAGTGGTGACGGGCGTGCGCGAGCGCACGATGCCAGAGGCGGCGCTGATCTGCAATTTCCCGGCGGGCGATGCGAATGACCCGGGGTTGCTGCAGTACTCGGACGTCGTTACATTCTTCCACGAGTTTGGGCACTTAATGCATGCGATTCTTGGCGGGCACACGGAGTGGGCGGGGCTTTCGGGATTTGCGACGGAGGGTGACTTTATCGAAGTGCCGTCGCAGATGCTGGAAGAGTTTTTCCGCGACGAGAAGTTGCTGCAGTCGTTTGCGCGGCACTACGAGACGGACGAAGTGCTGCCGGCAGAGCTGATTCGGACGATGAAACTGGCGGGGGCGTTTGGGCGCGCGGACTGGATCCGGACGCAGCTCTACTACACAACGCTTTCGCTGAATTTGCACGACGAAGATCCAGCGGGGATCGATCCGGATGTGATGACGCGCGAGCTGTATAAGCAATTCCAGCCGTGGACATGGCTTGAGGGGAACAAGATGTACGCGAGCTTCGGACACCTGACTGGCTACTCGTCGAATTACTACACCTATGCCTTCGATAAGGTGATTGCGCTGGACTTCTTTGAGCAATTCGATCCAGAAGACTTGCTGGGCGGCGAGGCGGGCACGCGCTACCGCAAGGCGGTGCTCGAACAGGGCGGATCGAAGCCGGGCCGAGAGATGGTCCGGGATTTTCTGGGCCGCGACGAGGAGTTTGCGGCGTTCAGCAAGTGGTTGAATGAGGAGTTTGAAGGGCAGCAAGTCAGCAAGTTAGCGAGTTAGCGGATCGCAGGCGGAACGCGAGTCCGTGCCCTCCCCGCGGCGCCACATGGAATGAGCAATACGAGCGGAACCCGATGACGGCGAAGGATTTCAAGCGGATTGCGTTGAGCCTGGAAGGCGCGGAAGAAGGTTCGCACATGGGCGCGGTGGATTTTCGCGTCGGCGGGCGGATTTTTGCGACGCTAGCGTCGGTGAAAGAAGGATACGGCAATCTGATGCTCACGCCGGAGATCCAGGCTGAGTTTCTTCTCGAGCGGCCCGATCTGTTCTTGCCCGTTCACGGTGGTTGGGGACGCATGGGCGCGACGCACATTCGTCTTGCGGTTGCGGATGAAGACTCATTGCGCGGCGCGCTGCACTCGGCATGGAAGTTGCGCATGGAGAAAAACAAGAAGGGCGGGCTGCCGCGGCGGACGGGGCGGCGGGACGGCAAGTCAGCGAAGCGCGGGTGAGTCGTTCGGCCGACCCTACGGGGAGGCTTATTCGTTTGCGATGTTTGACCCAGGGTTTCACCCTGGGCTATTTTCGGCCCTCCCTACAGGAGGTTCAGGGAAAACTGTGGTTCGTGGTATCCCAGGTCTCAAAAGCGAGATCCTTCGACTTCGCTCAGGACAGGCTCTGAGGCGCCCGGCTCATCTCTGCATCTTCTGCCCTGAATTGACAAACCCATCGCGATCGTAGACCCGAAGGCTCCCATCCTTGGCGATTACGTAGTAGAGGCCGGCAGTATCTCCGACCGGCATGTATCTGCGGCCTTTGGCTGAATCGACGACCTTCAGTTCTTTTCTTCCGGAATCGCTTCCAGTCGGCCTTACGGCGTCCCAATAATATGTGCCATTGCTTTTGACAATCGCATAGGTCCAACCTTCAGACGCACCCTGCCATTCGCCAATCATCTCTTCTCCGGGGGCTAACTTCACGGGCTGATTGGGAGTTTCATTTTGGTTGGGGACCGGAGTCGCCGATGACGATTGGTTTGGAGCTCCGGAACTCGGCGCTACTTCCTTCGTCAGCATGTTGCCCGCGACCCAGCATTCTTGACCGCTGAGTGTCCGGACCCTGAATCCGCCGAAACTCTCGTCGATCACCTTGACGTTCTGTCCCTTACCCAGGGTGGTAACTCCGCTCGAGAGGAAGAGCTCATTCATTTCATCGTATGCATTTTTTGCAGAGAGATCGACCAGCTTATCCAGAGACTCCTTGGAATCCATGCACCAGGTGTCGTCAGTGGCATCAGCGTAATCGTTGATGGAGACGGCGACATTCGAGTCGGATGGAAAGAGCCTTGAACAAGCATGAATCGCGCCGAACGCAATCAATGTTGGTATGCCAATTCCGGCCAGCAAGCCAGAGATAACTTTGATGTTCTGATGCCTTTTCCGTTCCGCCACGCAGGATGGACACAGATTGTAAAGTAGATTGGATGAATCATCGGCGCCACACTTCGAGCACTTCACGGTCTTACCTATTCGCCAGGAGCTGCGGTTTCCTATGCTCCAACTCGTGTTGAATCCTCCGCAGAGGATCAACCTCCCTTGAAAGTAGTGTGATCGTCACATGGGGTTCTGCGACGTCAAAGTCCGTCTTCGTGTGGCTACTGCGTTTTTGCGGCCTGGAAGCCGGCGAGGATCTGCGTCATCAAGTCATTGACAGTGCCGGGCGAACTGGGCAGGAAGATGGCGCTCGACTTGCCCGAGACGCCCACTTCGCGCAAGGTGTCGAAATACTGCGTCATCAGGACCATGGCCATGACGTCCTGCGCGGTTGAGCCTTCGACCGCGCCCTTGAAGGCTTCGACGGAGGCCTGTAAACCCTTGATGATGGCGGCTCGCTGGCGTGCCACGCCGTCGCCCTGCAGGGCCTTCGATTCAGCTTCAGCTTCGGCCTGCTTGACCTTGAGAATTTTGTCGGCTTCGCCGCGGGCCTGGGCCGCGATCTGCTCGCGCTGCGCGGCGTTGATGTCGTTCATGGCCGCTTTCACCTTGGCGTCGGGAACGATGTCGGTGACCAGCGCGCGCAGAATGTTGTAGCCGAAGTTGTCCATCACTTCGTCGAGATCGCGCTTAACGGCGCCGGAGATTTGCTGCATCTGCTCGAAGGCTTCATCGAGGGTGAGCGTGGGCACGTGGCCGAGGATGGAGTTGAAGACGTAGCTCTCAATCTGACTCTGCGGATTGCTTAGTTTGTAGTAGGCGTCAAAGACTTTGGCCTCGACCACCTGATATTGCACGGAGACGGGAATGGTGACGAAGACGTTGTCCTTGGTTTTGGTTTCAACATTGACGACGGCCTGGCGCACCTGCAGATCAACATAGCGCACGGTTTCGCACCATGGCAGCAGAAACTGCAGGCCGGGATGCGCGATGCGGTTGAATTTTCCGAAGCGCTCCACCACGCCCGCCGTGTAGGTGCGCACGGTGTACATGGTTTTGAGGATGGTGACGAGGATGAAGATGCCGATGATGGCGGCAACGATGAGAACGAAAACGAAAACCGGCGAACTGTCCATGGCGGGCCTTTCTGACTCGGGAGCGGTATGGCTCCAGCGCGGGTGCGGCGAGTAGGGTGCAGATTGGACCCGCGTTTTCGAGATGCAGGAATGATACCGCAGGGCTGTTAGGCGCGCTTAAGACAAGGCAGGATTGCTGGATGCAGGGAATCGGGAACTTAGGGGCGGCGATTACTGCACATCGGTCGAAGCTCTGTGCCTGTTTTTCCCCTTGGAGGTTAGGTGGCCGAGGACAAATTCCTGGGTAACGGTGCTGGCGGTGCGCTCGATGGTGCTGATCATGACGTTCTCGCCGAAGAAGGTCCATGTGCGGTCGCCGCGCGGGTAATAGAGGTTTGAAAAACCCGCGGAAACGATATCGCCGCCGACGGTGGAGTAGTTGGGCTCGAGATGCCCGTTGTCGCCATGGCAAACAAAGGGGCCGGCAAGAGCGTGGAGCAGACGTGAAGTTTTTGTGCCCGTGCCCTGATAGAAGTAGCGCGGATCCTGATGCAGGAGGGCCGGCAGAACTGCGCCACCAAAAAAGATGTCGGTGAATCCGTCTGCCGCAACCGAGCCGACGCGCTCGCCGTAGCCCTCGGCGCCAAGGCGGTAGTCGGGGATTCTGACGCCCTGGTTGACGCCGGCCATAAACAGCACTCCAGCGATGGTGATGGGATCGTCGGAGACCCTAAGGGCGAGCTGGAATTTGGATTTTGCAGTGAGGGGCGGAGCGTTGTGATCGTAGGCGACGTAGAAATTGGGAATCAACGCCGAAGACTCGCTGATCCAATGCGATGTTCACCTGTTCCGTCGAGAGCTGCTGCGGCGACGCATATACCGTGACCGAAGTGTCGTTCCCGACCAACTCCAGGTGAATTCCCTGAACTACTTGATATTGACCCGGATCGAGCGCAATCGTCGGCGAAGTCCATGTTACAAAGCCGTTGGCGCTGATGGTCAGACGATACGATCCCGGCTTGAGGCCAACGAATCGGAACGACCCTTCGTCGCTGGCGAAGGTCTCGCGGTGATCGTTCGGCGTGGCGCCATCGAGCGTGACGGCGGCTCCGGGCACGAGCTCATCCTGCGCGTCGAGGACGGTCCCGGTGATCGAGCCTATTTGCTCAGCGGTGGGCGGAGCAGCCGGCAAAGTCGAGACAGCGGGATTGGAGGGTTGGCCAGCAGGCTGTGACGGCGCGGGCGCCTGCTGCGCGGCAAAAGCGGGACCGTCATTTGAGGCGGGCGAGGAGCCGCTGTTCGGTCCGCCCTGCTGCGCCGGCAGCGAGACTGAACAGGCCGCAAGCGCGACGCCAAGCGCCGGGACAATAAAATGTTTCAAAAAATGCGAATGCATCAGTTCGTCCAAAGTGTGATCTTGCAGACCACCGAGAATTCAAACGCCTTCAGCGATCAGCCGGTTCGAGCGAGGATTCCCTGAAACGATTGGCGACGAAAAGGCCACTGAGTTCAGGAAGCTGCAGGAACTTGTTTTTCGCTCTGGCCGCAAACCTTTATCGAGGAGCAGACTTCCGCTCAGCGGCACGGGGATATTCATCCGATTAGACACGATTCCTGCTCAAAGGATGCAGGGAATCGGCGCAAATCACCCGAATGTGGCAGTTAGTTTTGTGGTCCCAAACAGGCGTACGAACTGAATGGAAACGATTGAATACGCAGCGGGTTATGCTTCGAAGTCGATATAGCCGCGCTGAGGATCGGTGCTGACGAGCTTGACGGTGACTCTGTCGCCAACATCGAGGCCCTTGCCGCCGCGCACCACCATGCCTTCAACGTGCGGATCGAGGGTGCGCACGAAAGTGCCCTTTTCCGACGCGCCGGTGACAATGGCCTGATAGCTCTGACCAATATGCGGGTGAAGAACGACGGCGGCGATGCGTTTCGCCATCTCGCGCTCCACCTTGCGAGCGGCGTCCTCCATTAGCGTGCAACGTTGCGCGATTGCATTGAGATCGTCTTCAGAGTAGGGCGCAGAGGACTTGGTGAGCCAAGCTTTGAGGAGGCGCTGCGTGACGACGTCGGGGAAGCGGCGGTTGGGCGCGGTGGAGTGCGTGTAGTCGCGGACCGCGAGGCCGAAGTGGCCGGGCGATGGCGCGTTAGGCTTGACCAACACATACTCGCCGGGCCCCATGAGCTTGATAACGGCGAGCGAGAGATCGGGAAAGTGGTCGGGATCCTTCTGCCTTTGCGCGAGGAGAAAATCGTTGAGGGCCTTCGAATCAGGATCGGCAGGCAAAGTTGTGCCCTTTTGCGCGGCCAGGTCGACGATGCGGTCCCAGCGCTTGGGATTGCGCACAATGCGCCGGATTGAGGCGAGGCCGGCGGATTCAAACGTGCGCGCGATGACGCCGTTCGACGCCACCATGAATTCCTCAATGAGCGACGTGGCGCGGTTTTTCACAATGGGCGCGATTCCGATGACTTGATCGGTAATCAGCACGGGCTGGGTTTCGATGGTATCGAATTCGAGAGCGCCGTGCTGATAGCGCCCACCGGCCATGCGCTGCGCCGCTGCGTCCTGCAATTTGAGCTGCGCGGCGAGATCGTTGCTGGCGGCAACCTTCGCGGGCGGCGCGGCTTTGCCGTCGAGCCATGCGCCGACACCCGGGTATGCCAACTGTGCGCGGTTCCGCACCAGCGCGCGGTAGGCTTTTTCGTCCGACGAAGTTCCGTTGGCGTCGATCGTATACTCGACCACAATTGCGGCACGATCCTGGTTCTCGTTCAACGAGGTGATGCCCTCAGAAAGCTCCGTGGGCAGCATTGGAAAAGTGACGACGCCGGTATAGACAGAGGTGGTTTCAAACGCGCCGTGCTTGTCGATGACCGTGCCTTTCGAAACGCGCGCGTCTACATCGGCGACGCCGACCAGAACGCGAATGCGGCCATCGGGCAACTGCTCCGCCCACTCAATCTGATCGAGATCCTTCGAGGTGTCGTTATCGATGGAGGACCAAAGGAGGTTGCGGAGATCGGTAAAGCCGTCCCCTGCCGGCAAAGCGGGCTGCGCCTTGATTGCGGCGAGCTGCGTATCGGTCCCGGCAGGAAAATCCGGCTGGAAACCATGCTCGATCATCGACGCATGGGCCGCAGCCACAAGATTGAAGTGCGAGGTCTGGGTGGAATGCATGAAAGATGGAGCTCCTAGAGTGTTTGCGGTCAATCGATTCGCGCGACATGCCAGCCTAACATGGAGGGCAGACCGGAAGGTTCGGCCGGCCCTATGGGACGGGTCACGCGCGGACGGCGCTACACCCAGGGTTTCGCCCTGGGCTATTTTTGCCCCTCCCTCCTGGAGGGACGAGGGACTACGACTGCGGGACTGCGGGATTACGGGACTGCGGGATTACGGGACTGCGGGACTGGGGCTACGGGACTGCGGGATTACGAGCTCACTGCGGCTGGACGTTGACGGTGAAGTAGACGGTCTGGCTGGTGACGGCGTTATCGACGTAGGCGGTAGCCGTAACCTTGAGCGTGGCCACTCCGAGCGGTGTGCCGTTGGGAGCGAGAATGCTCGAACTGTTGCAACTGGTGACGATACTCATGAGCGGCGCGAGAAGAATGAGAAGGATGATGAAGCGGCGGGAGCCGTGTGAGCGATAAGAGGGACGGCGGCGGCCGAAGGGAATGATGAAGAAAATCATTGTGGCCAGCGCCGCGCCTCCAGCAGCTGGCGGCCACGAAGAAAAGCGCCGGCTTCGAGTACCCGCCGCGAATTCCGGGCCGCCGGATGCAAAGGTTTGAATCGCGAATGTCACGGATGCCGTGGCCGTGGGCGTGACCTGTTGCGGAGTGGGGGTGCAGGTCATGTCATCCTGCAGGGCGACTGCGCAGACCACTTGCACCTGGCCGGTGTAGCCGCCGGCGTTCGTGACCACGAAAGCCTCTGAACCGGACTGGCCCAGCACGATGTTGAGGTTGGTCGCCGGATTGGTCGCCGATGGCGCAATCGTGAATCCCTGAACATTAATGTCGAGCGGATTCGAAGTGCCTGAAGCGAAAACAGTGTCGCCCGCGTAGTAGGCGGTGATGGAGTCCTGTCCGGCGGGAAGACTCTGGATGGTCAGCGTGGCCGTGGAGGCGTTGGCCACGGGGAGCGCGGCGAGTGCTGACTGGCCGATGACGACGGTGCCGTTGAGAAAGACGATTGTGCCGGTGGGATTTTGCTCACCAGTCGCAGGTGGGGCCGAGTTGGGTGTGACCGTCGCCGTGAGAATGACGGATGTGCCTTGCGGTACGGAGATATTGTTAGCGGCGAGGGTGACAGTTACGGGCTGGAGGATGGGCTTGGTTGGCAAGAGGGCGGCTGCGAGGGGACCGCCAAAGCAAAAAGCAGCAAGCGACAACCCGAAGGTGCGGAAGTGCGTCATAGGTCCCGTCGCGCGCAAAGAGTGCGGGTGAGCGATCAAGCAATACTTTATCTTCGCCCAGTGCGGCCTCTTGCTTGTTGCATCTTTTGGGTCACGGCCGCAGAATCTGCGGACGCTTGGCACCGGTTGCGGGCGGCAGAGAACGGGAGGCGCTTCAAAAAAAACAACCGCAGATTCTTCGACTCCCTTCGTCCGCATGCGGACTCTGGTCGCTCAGAATGACAGCGCGGTAAAGATCGCTCTCTATTGAATACCGAGATCAGCGAGAACCTTGGGTTTGGCTTCCTGGACGGCGAGCAGGTTGTGGCAGACTGTGCAGTCCTGAGGAATGGTGTCGCCGCTCTTTGCAGTGTGGCTGCCGTCGTGACAGCGGAAACAGCCCGGGTAGTCCATGTGACCGATGTGATTGGGATGGGTTCCCCAGGTCACGTTCATAAAGGGAAATACATTCTGGTTGTAGAGCGTGACGAGCTCCTTGCCCGCCTGATCGACCAGAGCTGCATTCTGCGAGAGCACGGCGGGATTCTGCGTACGATAGAAGGCCTGAAGTTGCTGGGGGATCTGAGTGCCGGCCTGTTCCTGAGTGGTGTACGTGCCGTTGAGCAGCGAGAGTCCTTCTTTATGAATCCACGGAAGATTTGGGCTGATAGCGCCGGTGGCCATAGCCTGATCGACGGCCTGCTCCGCGGTAACGAAAGTATGCGCGGCGCGGTTGTGGCAATCGATGCAATCCATCACCCTGCGATCGCCCTTGGGAATTCCACTTCCCGCCGGCAGAGAGCTGTACTCAGTGAACGAACCGTCGGAATTCTGGCGTTCGACCCAGGGAATCGTAGTGCGCGAGGAATCGGTGGAGACGTACTCGATATGGCCGAGATGGACGCCGTGAATGCCGGTGTAGCGCGAAAGCGAATCGACTCCGCCGAGATGAAGAATAAGCACGGTCTGCGTCTCGGTGTTTTGCTCGTCGTCAGCAAAGTTCGATTTGACCAGCAGCTTGTCGCCGTCAAAACGCGTGGGTGTGTGGCAGCCTTCGCAGGTGTAGCGCGCAGGACGCAAGCTGGTGACGGGCGAGGGAATCGGCGTGGGATAGTTGGGAATAAATTTGGGCGCGAGCGGAGCAAGCGGATGGAAAGTAACTTCAATGAGCTGCTTGGTGCCGTTGATCTTGGCATTCACATAGGCTTGAGCGCCGGAGCCAATGTGGCAATCGACGCAGGCCACGTGGGAGTGCGGGGAAATCTGGTAGGCCGTAAACTCCGGTTTCATCACGTGGCAGGAGCGGCCGCAGAACTGAGGCGAATCCATGTACTCCGCGCCGTGATAGCTGGCCGTTGCGACGACGAGGAAATTGACGATGGTGAAAACGAGAACGATGTCGAGGCCGTGACGGAACTTGCGGTCATTGAGATCGATGCGGGGAAACGCGGCAGGAATCTGGCCGGCCTTCTGGAGCTTTCTGCGCCTGATGAGAACGCCGACGGGTATCAGAGACAGCCCAAGAAGAAAAAGCAGCGGCAGGATGAGGAAAAAGATGATGCCGAGGTAGGGGTTGTCGCTGAGATGGCCGGCTAGCTCGGCCAGCCAATAGCTGATCATGGTGACGCCGGACGCCGTGGTGATGGCGCCGCCGGTCAGGCTGATGGGGTTGTTGCCGAAAAACAGCGCCGGACGAACCCAGCTATCGCGGAATTTCTCAAACAACGACACGATTCCTCAACCTCCATTGGTCAACGGCCCGCCAGGGGTGACGGGCCTGCCTTCAAACAACTGTGCCGATTCCAGATCCTATTTCAGGGTTTTGAAATATGCAGCGACAGCCTGAATCTGCGGATCGGTCAAGCCTGCGATGGGATGCATCTTGCCTTTGCCGTTCTTCACGGTTGCGACAATCTGAGCCACGGTGAGAGCCTGCATCGAAGGATCGGAAACTGGCTTGATGCCCATGGCCTTGGCCATTCCAGCGCTCGGCGTGCCGGTGGGTCCATGGCACATGGCGCACTTGGATTTGTAGATGGCCCCGCCATCTTCAGCGAAGCACATGGAGCCAGCGAGCGCAACCACCGCAGCCAGCACAATTCCGGAACGAAAACTCTTAGTCATAGCGAATCTCCTTGGTTTTTTCCGAGGCACGCAGACACGTTCGACCGCCAGCCGCGTGGTTATTTGTTAATGCCGCCGGCTCGCGTTCACAGCCGTTGGTTCCGCAATCGAGATAGTAGCAGGAACCACTTGACACAGACTGGCGCGATCGAGGTTTTTATACCGACGATCGCGCCGGCTTAATTTTGGTCTTGCACTTTGTCTTGCTTTTCCGAGGCCCGTGCTCCTACTTGGCGAGGGACCGGAAGTAGGCCACGGAGTCCTTGATCTGGGCATCGGTGATCTTGCCCTTGAATGCCGGCATCTTGCCCTTGCCGTTGGTGGTGTCGGCGATCATCGTAGCTTCACTCAGCGACTTGACTGAAGGATCGCTGACGGGCTTGACGCCCATCATCTTGGCGATACCGGGATTCGGCGTGCCTTCAGCACCGTGACAGCTTTGGCATTTTGCTTTGTACGTGTCCGCCCCCGCGCTTTGCGCGTAGGTCAGCGTTCCTTGAGAAGCAGCTAGCATGGCGGCAATTATCATTCCATTCGTGATCTTCATTGCCAATTTCCTCTTTCTTTCGGTGGTTCTCATCTCGATCGCGGAACTGAGTTCGCGCGGTCAGAAATCGTAATGCAGCCCAAGGGTCACGTTGTTGGCATGGAAGTTGCGCGGCGCGGTGAACCCGTAAACCGGCGTGCCCGCTGACATGGCGGTATTCGCCACGGAGCTGCAAGCGACGACCGGGGCACTGGTGCTGCCGACCGCGAGTGCGGGATTGGCGTTGCACCACTGCGCGCCGGACTTGCCGCCGCCCTCGCCATAGTCGAAGAAGTCGTATTCGGCTTTCCAGATCAAACCGGGATGCATGGTGAATTCGGCGCTGATATACGGAGTCTGGTAATTCGACACTAGCGAACCGTTCACGTCGCTGGCATCTGTGAAGAAGCGGCTGCCGTTGACGGAGTTGACTCGGTATCCGATGTTGGAGTGGAGCTTCTTCGTCGGCGTGTACATAAAGGCAACCTGTGCAGACTGCGTGGGAGAGTCTTCGAAGTCCCTGGCTGGCCCAAAGAGGATGGTATTCGCTCCATGACCGGCTGCGACGGGCCCGCAAAGCGAACCGCTTGGGGTTGCTGCGGCCGGCGCGACAGTGGCGCCCGGCATGGCGATGGCTGCGCCCTGGAAGCAGATGTTGTCTCTCATGTAGACATCGGTGTAGGAGTAGTTGAGATCAAGGCCATAGCGATCGTTTGGGAACAACTCGGCGCCAACGCTCCCGGTGCGGGTATGGTCCACATGATTGAGCGGACCGAAGTAGGGCGACGTGTTGCCCGGGAAGTTCCGGTTGTTGTTGGTATTGTTGCTCCGCTCAAGGTCATTGAAGGCGCCGGAAACGGTGGCCCAGGTCTTTGGCCGATAGATGGTATGCACCCTGAGATGGTAGAGCTGCCGGAATCCCATCGGAGTGAAGACGTTGTCGTTGAACATCGCCTCGACGCTTCCGTTCAGTTCCCAGTTCGTGGCGGGACGCAGGGCGGCAGTGAGGACGCCACCGTTTTCGTGGATGGTTACTTCGCCGGCGGTGGTGTTGTTGGCAGGAATCGGAATGTTATGCGCCGAATTTCCCTGGCCTTCAGAGATGAGGTGTTCCTGGTAGCGCCAGGTGAGCGAATACGTGGTGTGCGGAGTCGCATCCCAGCTGACGGTGACGTCGTTGGTGGTGAACCGCTGGCCGAAGTAGCCGGCCTGCGTGGCGCCAATCGCGGGGCTGCCTGAGGGCACAGAGGTGGACGGCTTGCAGCCTGCCGGCGAGTTGGTGGTCGAGTTGATCGTGGTGCAGCTGGTGAGGCCCGTGTAGTTGATGGTCTCCTGCCCAGCGGTGGTGGGCACAGTGATGGTGGTCCCGGTCGTCATTCCTGCGATTCCCGGCTGATGAGCATTGGAGTATGTGATCTGGTCCTCAATGCTGACTGTTTTCGCCAACTGCCAGACGACGCCGTAATCGAAAGCCATCACTTCCCGCTTGGCATTGGCGTAACCCGCATAAGCGATGGAACGGTTCGCTCCCTGCAGGCCCTGGAATTGCTCGTTGTAATTCGGCAGGTTCATGTTCGCGTTGGTGTAGCGGACATTGCCGTTCATGGTGAAGTTCTTGATGCTGGAGCTTTGCAGGCGGAAGATTTCGGTGGGAAAGATGACGCGCGTCGCCTGATTCCGGGCATAGCTGCTGATGACGTTGCAGGCCGGATCGATGATTGGCAAGCCGCCGTTGGGGTTGGCATACAGGATCGTGGTCGAGCTGATCATGCTGGCGCCGTTGCAGACGCCGCCGGTACCGCCGCCGGCAAATGCGCCGGTGGTCGTGCTGTAGCCATACGGCACGAATTGCTGGTAACTGTCGAGCAGAGAGACTTTGGTTCCATCCGACTCCTGCACATTGAGGTACTGAGGAGCCATGGTGAAGTAAGAGTCGCCCTTGTAGTGGTCGATTTGCTGCTCATAGGTGAACTTGGTTCCCTGCACCGGCTTCCAATCGAACGTGCCCGTAAAATCATCGGTGCTGTTGCGCTGGAATTCCTCTAGCAGGACTTCCTGTCCGGCCACGGAGTTGCCGCTCGGGGTGGTGCTGGGTCCCTGGAAGATGTTCTGCGAATAAGCAACGCGGAACGTGAACTTCGACAACGGAAGCAGCGTTAAGCTGGTGTCAGTCATACGGCGCACGGTGTTATAGAGGAACGGCGAATGATTCACTGACGGCCATGCATAGGAGCCAGTCGGCGCCGCAGAGGGCCCGATAGGAATGGAATACCCGGTTGGGATTCCTGGATTGCCGAGCAGATCGTAGTCGAAGTACTGACGGTCGCGGCGGAAGAGGCCGGAGAACTCGTAGTACTTGCCCTTGGAAAAGTCGAGCCGGGCAAAGTTGTTGGGTTCGCCGCCGAAGCCGCTGGCGAACACCTGCAAATCGTCGAGCGGAGTATTTTGGGTACCAGGCAGCGCGTGCAGCTTGAAGGTCTCGCCGAGAACGCGCGGACCGGATTGCAGGTTCACCATTGTGTCGTACATGGCGTTGCTGCCGGAGATGCCGGCCATGCGCCCGCCGAGATCGACGGACTCGTGAATGGAATACCCTGTCGGAACGGACATCGTTGAACCGGGCACCGGAGCGGTATCGGCTGGAGTCTGCGCAACGGCGATGCAAGCCGCAGCAAGAAACATGGCCACCAACATTCCCAAAAACATTGCAAAAGATGGCTGTTGATTAAGAAGCCGTAAAAACCATCCTGATTTCTTCATATGAAGCCTCACTTGAATCACACTCATTGCCGAAGTCGAACCTTTTCGAATCGGTTGTGGAAGCCCTGCTGCGCCGATGTAAAGATCAGGCGGAGCAAGGCTCCATCACTCTCATCTGAGAAACGCCTCATTCATGTTTGAACCGTGAATGTAGGTGTGGCAGCTGGTGCAGGGCACGCTATCCGACGAGCCCTGGCCTTGACCATGAATGGCGCCGAAAGCTACCGCACTATGGCACTGGTTGCACAGCCCGTTAACGCTCGGCATGTTCAGCATCCGGGCGTTCTGCGAACCATGCGGGGAGTGGCAGGCCAGGCATCCCTCGGCCTTGACCGGTGCGTGCTCATAAACAAAGGGCCCGCGCACATCGGTGTGGCACTTGGTGCAGATCATGCTCTGATCGGCCGTGGCCTTCACGTTGCTGTTCTGGAAGGTGCCATGCACATCATGACAGTCAGTGCACTTGACGGTGCCTTCGTTCACAGGATGGTGAAACGTCATATTGAACTGAGCCTTCTGGTCGCTGTGGCATTGGAAGCAGAGCTGCGGCTGCGGGGCTTTCAGCAGCGACTCCTCTGTGCTGCCGTGAATGCTGTGGCAGCTGGTGCAGCCGACGTTGGCCTTGGCGTGGGGAGACCGATCGAAGTTGGGATGTGCGCCCGCATGGCAGCTCAGACACTTTGTGTCGACGTCTTTGGTGGAAGCCTTGGCAGGATTGAAGATCTTGGTCACGTCGCCGCCGCCGGCCACGTGTTCGCTGCCGGCTCCGTGGCAGTTCTCGCAGGTGACGCCACTGGCGTTGCCATGCATCAACGCCATTTTGGCGTGAGGATTAGTGGCAAAATTCTTGGCCACGTCCGCATGACAGGTGGCACAGGTGTCAGAGCCGACGAATTCGGCGTGACTGGCCGGCGCGGCGGGCGTGGCTGGCGCGGCCTGAGCTTTGGACCCCGGGGGCGGAGCTGCCAACGCCGTTGCCGACAAAAGGCCCGCAGCCAGCAGGAACATCAAAAACACTCGCAGTCCCGGCAGTTTCCCGGGAGCCGCACCATTCGACAAAAGCGTTACCGGCCTATCTGTATGCATGCAAGTTACCGCCTTCAAAAAAACTTCTTGGTAGAGCTTGAAGCGGAGCTTGCGCACCGTTTCAGCTCGAAGTGGTGAATTTTCTGGTGTGATCGCGAGCACCGTTGGGGCCTTATGCGGGCGCTTGCCGGTGCGGAACATCACTCCATGCCCGAAAGGGTACGGTTTTGCTTGGGCGAGTGGCGGTGATGTCTATCACTGAAGATGTGGAGACGCATCTTGGAGTATAAGCCCTTTCCTTGCTCGATTTACCCGTACCCGGTCTCGAAGAACTCGGACCCTCCATCACAAGGCCAAACTGCTGCACTCGAACGTGAGTCTCATCACATCCAAAGCCCCCGGCGTTGAAGCAAACTTTGACCAAGTGCCGCTGTTGAGGAACTCAACCGTGCACTTTGGTCTCAAACGCAGCTTGCGTCGCTGGACAGCAAGCCAAATTGCGTAGGAGGCAAAGGGCCGCGTCGGAATGGGAAGAAGGAAGACGATGGCGGACATGCAGATTTCAATCGAGGAGCCGACGCGATCGAGGCACCTGGGCCGGTCATCGCCCCTGGGGTGCGCAGCCTGTGTGAATCGGCGCCCCGGCTGGTTTTGCTCCCTCGGAAGCGCTGTTTTGGCCGATCTGGAGCTGGCGACAAGCACAATTTCATTGCCGGGGCAGGCGTCGCTCTTTACTGAGGGCGAAGATGCCCGCTGCTTGTACCTGATTTGCAGTGGCTATCTCAAGCTGACTGCTGGACGGCCGGACGACCGGCACATGATTGTCCGCGTTGCCGGCCCGGGATCGATCCTGGGGCTCTATGCCGTGCTGTCGCACGGCGTGTACGAAGTTTCCGCGGAGTCATTGACGGCTGCACAATTGCGCCCCGTGGAGCGGGAGCGGTTCCTGAGTTTCCTGCGCAATCACAAGGAAGCACAGATGCGCTCAGTGCAATGCATCTGCCAGGAGTATCGCTTCGCACTGCAGGATGCGTGCCGCATCGCGCTGGCGGAAACGGTGGCCGCGCGGCTGGCACGCTTATTGCTGGAACTTGCGCATCAGATCGGCGAGCACACAGAAGCTGGAGAATTCCGGTTTCCGCTGCTGCTTACGCACGAGGAGATGGCCTCCATGACCTGCACCACCCGCGAGACCGTCACCCGCACACTTGGCCAATTCCGCAAGGATCACTGGATTTCAATCGAAGACTCGAACGTGACGATTCACGATCCCGCCCGCTTGCAAGCCCTTATGTAGGTCGCGCCGCAGACCGGGTTTTTCGCTCGCCGGAGACCGGATTGCCGAGTCAAAAGCGATATGATTCTGGGGAAGGACTCTCTTCAAGGTTGGAGCTCGAATTCCGCATGAATCGCTTCTTTTTGCCCTTTTCTGCTGCACTTCTCTGGTGTTCGATCGCAGGCGCACAATCTCCCGCCCCGGCTCCGGACGCCGCTCCAACTTCGGGAGCTTCGCCGGCCACCGAGAGAAACGGCGCGACGGAAACCATCAGTCCGGAAATCCTTGAATTCCAGAAGATTGACGACGGTTGGTCCGACGCAGTGAACCGGCGCGACCAGTACAGCCTGGAGTTGGTGCTTTCTCCGCTGTTTGTCGACGTCTCGGCCAGCGGCGACGTGACCACGCGCAACCAGCAGGTGGCGCAGGTGATCAGCGGCGAAGACAAAACACTCTATCTGACGCAGAAGGTGGTAACCGTGCGCATGCTTGGGGATATCGCCGTGGCCAACGGCACTTACACGTTGCACCACAAAGCGGCCTCAGGCGAGGTGGACGAAAAAGGCATCTTCACGCAGGTGTTTGAGCGCGTGCACGGCGGCTGGCTGTGCATCAACTCGCAGCGCACACTTCTGCGCCAGGACGCCGCGAAGAAGAAGGAATCCGCGCCGGAATCGCCTTTTCACTTGCCGAACCCGTTCTCGAGGGGCGAGAAGGGGCCGCAGTAGGCGGGCGCCAAGCAGTTTAAAGGTTGGCGGTCTTTTATTTAGTAACGAGTTGCTGGCGATTCAAGCGCGACTAAGCCCCCGGGCATGCCAAAAAGCAGCCGCAAATCCTTCGCCTGCGCAGGTGCGAAAAACCGCACCTGCTTGGTTCAGGATGACAAACGTCCTGTCATTTAGCTTTGCTGGATGTGGAAACCGTCTACAGCGCGGCCATGGCTTCGGCCTGGTTGGGGAACAGGCGCGCGTACTTGGTGATTCCGACCATGGTGAAGACCTTGGTGAAGTGGGCGGAGAGGCCGTAGATGCACACACTTTGCCCGGCGTGCGCGGCTTGAATGAGCAACTGAATAATCAGAGCAATTCCGCTGGAGTTAATGTAATCGACCTTTGTGAAGTCCAGCAGAATGAGCTTGGTCGTGTCCCTGGGCAGCGCTTCGTAGGCGCCGAGGACCGCGTCTTTCGAGGTGCTGGCGATGTCGCCCTCATAACGGAGAACGGCCACCGGATACCCGTTCGGGGACTTGAGCTGGTCAACGTGCGTTTTGGTCTCGCTCTCCACTAGTCGATCGCCTCCACTTCAAAATGGGGTGCTGCTTCAGCTTACTCCGCCGCTTTGTTGAGTTTGATGACAAGGCGGACATAACTGCTCTTGCCATCCGAGCCGGTCACCCACTCTGCTTCGTCCACCAGCGCCTGGATGAGGAACATGCCGAGGCCGCGGGGATCTTCTTCGCCATGCATCTTGCGATCGATGTCGGGAGTAGCGGGCTGGGATTTGATGCCCTTGCCGTCGTCGATTACTTTCACTTCAAGCGCGTCGGTATCCGCGCGAAGAACCACGCCGACCGACAATTTTTCATTGAGCCGGTTGCCGTGCTCGATGGCATTGATGCAGGCTTCGGCCACAGCCGTCTTGAGGTCTTCGATTCGATCTTCAGGGAAACCCATCAGCTTGGCCACCGCCGACGCCGTGCTCATGGCTACTTTCTCGTAGCCCAGTTTTGTCGGCAGGCGGACCTCGACGGATGTGGATTTCGGCTGGTTCATCAGGGCTTTTCTCCGCGGCACAGAGCCAAGGCGGTCATATCGTCAGCCTGCGGCCCGCCCTCGCCAAACGCCTGGATGGCGACCCACAATGCATCGAGGATATCATCGGCCTTGGGCGCGGGATACGTACAAAATTCATTCAAAAGCCTTTCCGGACCAAATTCTTCATCTCCTCTGAAGACCTCAGTCAAGCCGTCGGTATAGAAAAGCAGGCGCGCGCCTGACCCGAAATTGTGCCGTTCGCTGGTATAGCGCATCCCGGGCAAAAGACCGAGCGGAGGGCCAGCCGCGTCAAACTGGAGCGACGGCACACCGGGCGCAACCAGAAAACCGGGATTGTGGCCGGCATTCACGACTTCGATTTCGCCGGTTGCGGGATGGAGCCGGAGGAAGATTGCCGTGACGTAGCGGCGGCGAGCTTCTTCGCCTTCGGCCCAGTGGTGCTGATTCATGCGCGTGGCCAGCTCATCGAGAGGCGGGCCGGTGATAGCCATGCCGCGAAAGGCAGCGCGGAAGCTGGTGGACATGATGGCCGAGGCCAGTCCCTTTCCGGCGACGTCGGCCACGGCAATCAGCAGGCTGCTATCGGGCTGCTCAACAATATCGAGATAGTCGCCGCCCACTTCGTAGCAGGTGTCGGAACGAAAGGCGATGGAGTAGCCGGGGATCTCGGGAAGCTTCTGCGGCAGCAGCGAGCGCTGAATCTGGCGCGCGGCGTCCAGATCCTGCTGCAAGCGCGCGAACTCGACATTGCGTTTGTGGTGACGCGCATTTTCAAGCGCGACCGCAGCCTGCAGCACCAGGCCTTCAAGGAAGTCGGCCTCGGAAAGCGTGAGTCCGCGGCCGTCCGGAGGAGCGACAACCAACTCAGTCATGGTTCGACCATCGCGATCGGCAAGCGGATAGACGAGGAGCTGGTCTGAACTGGCGGCGTCTGCTGCGGCAGCCGCCGGGAGTCTTCCGTAGGTGAGGCCGGCCGAGGGAAAGGACGCGCCGGCCATTTCCAGCTCGCGCACAACGATGCGCAGAACAGACTCGAGGACTTCCTCTTCGCGAATGGTGGAGTGGACCTGGCGCGAAGCTTCAAGCAGCGCCTGCAGGCGCGCTACCTGCTGTTGCAATTCAATGGTTTCGCCATCCGAGGCAATCTGAGTGTCGAGTGCCATCGCTCCTCCCGTGGAATCCAAATGTAGCACGGCGGGGCGAGAGTGCAGAGGCTGAGAAATCCCGGCCGGAGAGGACATTGCGAGACCCCCGAAAAGGGGCGTTTTGGGGCTCAAAAGGGGCGTTTCTTGCACCAAAATCGATGAAATTCAACGAAATCGGTTGAAATTTGTGGACGTTGTTTTTAGCTATCTGTTGATTATAAACGTGTTACGTCGATTTTCGTGTCTCCAAGTGTGTAAAAATCACCGGTTTTGCCAGCTTTCGGCCTTCAGCTTGTCAGCTTTCAGCGGAGCTGGCGGGGCGCGCGGAGCCGGAAGATTCAACCAGTAGCCGATAACCAGAATGGCCAGACGCGGGATGGAGACGGCATTTGATCATGAGACCATTGTGCGCCAAATGGGGATAATTATCGGCAAACTTGGGAGAGAAGATATTAGAGAACAGAGATCAGAGAAGAAAGGACTTAGGGGAAGCGGACGGATTTATTTTCGGGTTGGGGGCTTGACACGGAAAGAGTGGGGGGGGGTGAGGGTGAGTGTGGTTCGGGCGTCCCTACGGGGCGGGTGTTTGGGCGACGATGCGAAGCGCGAGAGAGACGATCCAAGCGACCGGTCAGTTGAAAGAGGCGGATGGGGGTTCGTGGTATCCCCGGTCTCAGAATCGAGACCGGGGGCACCCGACGAGGAAATGGGGCACCGCTGTGCGGGCGAGGACGCCCGCACGACAGCCGGCGGGGACGCCGGCGCTACATTCATGCTCTCGGAACGACTGGCTAAAGTGTGCCCTGATACAAGACGAGACAAGAGCCGTTCGCAGTTGGCAATCTCACCGGATCGGAGTTCGTGCTTTCCCAGGTCTCAAAAGCGAGACCGGGGGCACCCGCTGTTTGTGGTGGGTGGGCTTCGCGAGAAGCAACTGCAGATCCTTCTCCCGCCCGGGCGGGATCAGGATGACAGCGCGTTTACTGAGTCTCTGCAATCTCACGAGGCCCTTACGCGGCGTGTGATATTGTCGAATTCATCCCGTACCAACGATTCGTGGGATTCTCCCAGAGTCAAAACAAGAAACATGTAGTTGCCGTGGTTTTTCATCGCGTGACCTCGCCCGATGGGTTGTTGCTCTATCTTTTTTTGAGCGAATGGGCGTCGCGTGCGATGCACGAGATTCAATCTCACGCTAGAGGTGTATGCATTCGATGACCCCGATCAGCGAACCGACTGTTGCCAATCTGGTTTTGACGTTGGAGGAGATTACCAACCTTGCGGAGCAGGAAGGCAAGCCGGCCGACACGTTGATGAACGTGGTGGCCCTGATTGCCACGCGGTTCAAAACCGACGTTTGCTCGGCTTACCTGCTGGAGCCGGACCGCTCGAACCTGGTGCTGGCCGCAACGCTGGGCCTTCATCCGCGATCGATTGGCACGCTGCGCATGCCGTTGCACGAAGGCCTATCGGGGATGGTGGCGGAGCAGTTGATTCCGGTGGCGGTGCGTGATGCGCGCGAGCATCCGCGCTACAAATACTTCAAGGAATCGGGCGAGGAAGAGTACCACTCCTTTTTAGGCGTGCCGCTGATCGATCGCGGCGTGCTGCAGGGCGTGCTGGTGGTGCAGACCAAGGATCCGCGGGTTTTTCGCGACCACGAGATCCGCATGCTGGCGGAGGCCGCGGCACAGGTAGCGCCGGTGGTGAGCGAAGCGCGGACGCTGGACCGGTTTATTGCGCCGGCGCAGGAGAAGCTGTGGGAGCTGGCGCGCAATGTGTGGTGGTGCTGGGATAACGAGTGCGTGAGCCTGTTTCGCGACCTGAACCCGGTGCGGTGGCGGCAACTGAATCAGAATCCGATTGCGCTGCTGAACGAAATCCCGCTGGCGGAGATCGAGCGGCGGGCCACGGAGCTGGTGTTGCATAGCAGGATCAACTACACCTACCGGCGGCAGCAGGAGTATTTGCGCGATGACCACACGTGGGGCGCGAGCCATGCGGGCGTGCTGCGGACGCGGCCCGTGGCGTATTTCTCAGCCGAGTTCGGGCTGCATGAGTCGCTGCCAATCTACTCCGGCGGCCTGGGCGTGCTGGCCGGCGACCACATCAAGAGCGCTTCAGATCTGGACATTCCGCTGATCGGCGTGGGGCTGTTCTACGGGCAAGGCTACTTTTTGCAGCGCCTGGACAAAGAGGGATGGCAGCGCGAAGAGTACCTCGAAACCGACATCAATCAACTGCCGATGCAGCAGGCCATCGGCGTGAACGGCGAGCCTGTGGTGGTGGAGATTGCCACGCGGAACGGCGTGATTCGCGCCAAGGTATGGCGCGCGAAGGTGGGCCGCTGCGATTTGCTGCTGCTGGATTCAAACGTGGCGGGAAACGCACCCGAAGATCTGGAAACGACGTCGCGACTCTATGGCGGCGACTCGCGCACACGCATTCGGCAGGAGCTGCTGCTGGGCGTGGGCGGTTATCGCGCGCTGAAGGCGATGGGCATTTCGCCGGGCGTTCTGCATTTGAACGAAGGCCACAGCGGATTCGCAGTGTTTGAAGCCATTCGCAGCCGCATGGAAGAAGAGGGCCTGGACTTTTACACCGCGGCGCGACAGATTCCGCGCGAAGTGATTTTCACGACGCATACACCGGTGCCGGCGGGACACGACCGCTTCTCGCCCGATCTGATTGAGGAGCACCTGGGACCGCTGCGCGACGAGTTGGGCATTTCGCATGAGAACCTGATGGGATTTGGGCGCGAACATCCGACGGATTATCAGGAAACATTTTGCATGACGGTGCTGGGGCTGAAGCTGGCGCGGCGGGTGAATGCGGTGAGCTCGCTGCATGGGGAAGTTTCGCGAGCCATGTGGCGGGGGCTATATCCCGATGGGCCGGAAGATGCGGTGCCGATTGGGCACGTGACCAACGGCGTGCATGTGCCATCGTGGCTGGCGCCACAGATGCGGCGGCTTTACGATCGCCATTTAGGCGTGGGTTGGCAGCGGCAGAGCGGAGCTGCGCACACGTGGGCGGCGATTGAAACCGTGGACGACGGCGAATTGTGGGAGACGCACCTGAGCCTGAAGGGACAGCTCATCAACTTCTTGCGGCGACGCGCGCACGAGCAGGCCGAGCGCCGCAGCGAGGCAGCCGACGCGTTGAAGCGCCTGGACAAAGTTCTTTCACCGGATGCATTGACGATTGGCTTCGCGCGGCGGTTTGCGACCTACAAGCGCGCCAACCTGCTGCTGAAGGATCTGGAGCGGCTGGCCGCGATGGTGAACGACGCCAAGCGCCCGGTGCAGTTTGTGTTTGCGGGCAAGGCGCATCCGCACGATGAGCCGGGCAAGAAGGTGCTGCAGCAGATTGCGCAGATGATGCGCGACGCGAGTTTCGGCGACAAATTTGTGTTCATCGAGGACTACGACATCAACGTGGGCCGGCACCTGGTGCAGGGCGTGGATGTGTGGCTGAATAATCCGCGGCGCCCGCTGGAGGCGAGCGGGACGAGCGGCATGAAAGTGGTGCTGAACGGCGGCCTGAATCTTTCGGTGCTGGATGGCTGGTGGGCCGAAGCTTACGACGGGCTAAACGGGTTCGCGATCGGAAAGGGGAGAACGCACTCCAATCTGGATGTTCACGACAGCCGCGATGGCGATGCGCTTTACCGGGTGCTGCTGGACGAGGTGATTCCGCTCTACTACAGCCGGGATCGCGATGGGTTGCCTCGAGGCTGGATCCAGCGCATGAAGCGGACGATCCGGACGCTCGGATGGCGCTTTAATGCCGACCGGATGGTGATGGACTACACGCAGGGTTGCTATATTCCGGCGGCGGGTGGCACGTCGAGCGAAGTGCGGACTCTGGCGTAGGGCAAGTTGCCGGAGTTACCACTCCCGGCGGACGCCGAAGATATCGAGGCGCTCATCATTGCTGATCAGGGCCAAGTCTTCGTGGATGGACTGCGCGGCAATCATGCGGTCGAACGGGTCTCTGTGCTCGGGCGCAAGGCTGCCGGCACGAAGTGCGTGCTTGAGACTGATGGGCAGAGGCAGATAACCTGCCGACTGAATGACGGAAACGAAATCGTCAACGAGGGCTTGAGCTTTGGGAAGTTTGCCCAGACGATATTTGGTTGCGATTTCCCAAGCCGAAGCGGCGGAGACGAAGACCTCGTTGCGCTGCGGCTGAATCAGATGGCGGGCACGGGATGAGAGCAACTCGTCGTAGGCCATTGCCCATAAAAGGGCATGTGTATCGAGCAGGACTCTCATTCACCTTCGCCGTTCCAAAGACGAAGCTCGTCCTCGGGCAGAGGCTCGAAGAATTCTGGACCTACTTCGATCTTCCCCTTGAGAAAGCCGAGGCGGCGGTTGCTGCGAACCGGCTCGACCGGAACGAGGCGTACGACAGGCTTGCGTTCGCGGCCGCTCGTAATCTGGATGTCCTCGCCCTTTAATGCGCGCTGGATGAGTTTGGAGAGATTGGTCTTGGCTTCGAAAATGGTGGCGGAGGGCATAGATGTATCCTGCTAAGTTAGCTTAGCTAACTTAGCAGCTTCTGTCAAGACAACTACGAATGAACCGTATAATCGACTGAAAAATAATCGGTTAGTTGGTTGAAGCTAGCTGACCAACACCATCTCTTTGAGGGACTCAGAATAGGGTGCGCGGAGAGCGCCGCGCTCGGTGATGATGGCGGCGATGTACCTGGCCGGGGTGACGTCGAAGGCGGGGTTGCAGATGCCGACGCCGTTGGGCGTGATCTGCGTGCCGGCATGGTGAGTGACTTCGCGGGCCGGGCGCTCTTCGATGGGAATGGCGTCGCCGGTGGCGGTGGCGAGATCGATGGTGGACCAAGGGGCGGCGACGTAGAACGGGATTCCGTGCTCGCGCGCCAGGATGGCAACGTTATAGGTGCCGATCTTGTTGGCAGTGTCGCCGTTGGCCGCGATGCGGTCTGCACCGACAACTACGGCCTGGATCTTTCCCTGATGCATAATGCTTGCGGCCATGTTGTCGCAGATGACGGTTGTGGGAATGCCGTCGGCCATCAACTCCCATGCTGTGAGCCGCGCCCCTTGCAGGAACGGCCGCGTTTCGTCGGCGTAAACATGGATGCGCTTGCCCCGCTCGACTGCCGCGCGAATGACGCCGAGTGCGGTTCCGTAGCCGCAGGTGGCCAGAGCGCCGGCGTTACAGTGCGTGAGAACGCCGCCTTCGCTGGGCATGAACTCCGCGCCGAACGCGCCCATTGCCTTGCAGGCGGCGATGTCTTCGTCATACATGGCGTTTGCCTCAGCCAGAATTTTTTCCTGGATCTGGAGGAGGGGGGTGCCGTTTGCAAGTAATTTCGCAAACAGCACCTTCATGCGATCGATGGCCCAGAAGAGATTGACGGCGGTGGGACGAGTGGCGGCGAGGCGCGCGCAGATCTTCTCGAAATCGGGTGCAAAGCGCTCCGCGCTCTCAGCTTTGGATTGAATCGTGCCAAGAGCGATGCCGTACGCCGCCGAAACGCCGATGGCCGGAGCTCCGCGGACAACCATGGTGACGATGACGTCGGCCACCTGTTCGTACGTGGTGGCGAGCACATAGCTCTCTTGGAGCGGGAGCTTGGTCTGATCAATGAAGCGGACGCCCTCGGGGGTCCAGGTGAGGGTGGGAATCATGCACTTCCAGTGTACCGAAACCAGGGACCAGGGTTCAGGGGTCAGGGGTCAGGAGCGAGGAACTGCGTGAGGCAGAAATTTAGCATTGCATGCAGCAGCCTTTTGGGCTGTGAGTTCAGGCCGAAGAAGTTGTAAACCTTTTCATTTTCTGCTGGACGGATGAAGGCGCGCTGGATAGAGTGATTGCGATATCATTTCCGCCGTTTTTGGTTGCATCCGGCTAAGGAAGACTCTCTATGGCTACACGCTTAAATTCTGTGGCTGCGAACGCCGCGCCCAGCTATACCGGACCGTTCATTACGGTTGCGATTTTGTTTGGAATTTTCGGCTTTTTGACCAGCCTGAACAACACGCTGGTGGCAAAGCTGGAAGCGGTCTTCAATCTGTCGCATGGACCGGCGGAGCTGGCCACGACGGCCTGGTTTTTTGCCTACCTGGTCTTCAGCGTGCCTGCCGCCAAGGTGATTGAGAAGGTTGGATACAAGCGCACGATGGTTATCTCGCTCTTCGTGATGGTGGTGGGTGCGCTGTTGTTTATTCCGGCAGCGAACCTGGTGAGCTTCCCCATGACGCTGTTGGCGATTTTCGTGCTGGCAACCGGTGTGACGGGCTTGCAGACCTCGGCCAATCCATACGTCTCGATCCTGGGGCCCGAGAGCAGCGCCCCGGCACGCTTGAATCTGGCGCAGGCGGTGAATTCATTCGGGTCGTTCGCTGCGCCCTGGGTTGCGGCGCATTTCATTCTCACGAATCCCGGCAGCATGGCAACTCCCGCCGCAACGGCAGAGATGCTGCGGGGCCCTTATATTGCCATTGCGGTTGCATTGCTGCTACTGGGCTTTGCGGTAATGATGCTGCACCTTCCGGCGATCACGATGGCTCGCGAATCGCAACTTGCCGGCGACGCGGGAGTGCAAAAGAACATCTGGGCTCATACACACACGGTGCTGGGCATGGTGGGCATCTTCTTTTACGTGGGTCTCGAGATTGCTTTGGCATCCATCACTATCCAGTTCAGCCTGGCGCAAGGCATGACGCGAGTGGAGGCGGCGGGAAACATGCTGGTCCTTTACTACGTGTTCATGATGGCCGGACGCCTTGTGGGCAGCGCCATTATGAAGTGGATCAAGGCGCAAAAACTGCTGGTGATCCTGGGGCTGGCGGGTACGGCACTGTTGCTGGTGTCGATGAATTCGCACGGACTGGCCGCGGTGTGGACGCTGGTATTTTGCGGTGTGACTAACTCCATCATGTACCCGACGATCTTTGCTTTGGGCGTGGCCGATCTGGGGCCGCTGACGAGCAAAGGCTCGGGCGTCATCACCATCGGCAATGTGGGCGGCGCGGTGATTCCGCCGCTGTTTGGCTGGCTGGCCGACCATGTGGGCATCCAGTACGCGCTCGTGATTCCGATCATTGCGTACCTCTACGTGGCGTTCTACGGAATGTGGGGATACAAACCGGAACGCGAAGAAGCGGCGAACTGATTGAAGCTACGACTTCGGCCCAATTAAGAAACATGCCCTCGCAGAGCGCGGGTTGCGCAGGCCGGGCCTGAAGGCCCAAGAGATTGTTGCGCTCATTCAGGGACCGAAGGTCCCTGCTCCTTCCGAAAGGGCTAAAGCCCTCATTCTGTTTGCCGCGATTGCGGCTGAGACTTGGGGGAATGGTGGGTGCGTACGCGCGGATTCGGCGGCCGATGCTGAGGACATATTGTCTCGAAGCGAGGCAGAGAGATGAGCGGGATCGGGACAGCGGATGAAGCGGGTCGCGACAGTGTTTGTCTGGCTACGCGACAGATTGAACGGCGGCAAAACAAAGGCGGCCGGAAAAAAATCAGGAAGGATGACTAAAGTTATTTTGGGGTGGACCGATGAAGGTGGTGGATGCGAACAGGCCCATCCGGAAGCGACGGCAGCATCAGCAGGATCGATGAGGCGCCGGCGGATTTGAGGGCGGCAGGGCATCCGAGAAGGAGTTGTTATGGCCCTCGGTGTTTTGAACAATCTGTCGGCAATCTACGCTGAGAACAATCTCAACAACACGAATGCCAGCCTGCAGACGGTACTGCAGCAGTTGTCATCGGGGTCACGCATCAATTCGGGGGCGGATGACGCCGCAGGGCTGTCGCTGGTGAACGGTCTGGCGGCAAACTCGGCTGCGCTGACGCAGTCGGGGACGAACGCAACAGAGGGCGTGGGCCTGCTGCAGGTGGCCGACGGGGCACTGTCGCAGATCACGAGCCTGCTGAATCGCGCCGTGACCCTGGCAACAGAAGCTTCGAACGGCACGCTGAATACCGCGCAGGAATCGGCAGCCAACCAGGAGTACCAATCGATCCTGTCGGAGATCAACAACATTGGATCGACGACCACCTACAACCAGAATCAGGTCTTCACCGGTTCGGCGACGGGCGTGGCGATCTACACGGGCGATTCTTCATCTGCCGGTTCGTCGATCGATACGCTCTTCTTCGCCAAGCTGAGCTCGGCGACGGTGGGCGATGCCGGCGGCACGGTGCAGCAAAGCAATACCGGATTCTTTCTGGATCTATCGTCGGATAACGCGGGACCGCCGATCACATTGAAGACCGCAGCCTCGCAGGGGGACGCTATCACCGGCGGCGTGCTGTTCACGATCACGAACGCCGACGGGACCACAAGCACCATCGATACGTCGAAGGCTACGACGCCGGCGGCGACGGTGGGGGACTTGATCACGGAGATCAACGAGCTTGGCATCCCGGGAGTGACAGCGAGCTTCACGACTTCTGGCGCGGCGGGCATCTTGCCGGCAGTGGAGGCTGGAGACGACACGGGGATCCTGTTGACCGACACGAACCCGAACGTGACGATCGCGGCTGGCAACACTGCCTTGAAGGACACGGGACAAGGCGCAGGCACTCCGATTTACACGACAAAGTCTTTAGAGGCGACTGAAACCATCCAATATGTGACGGCAGCTGGCGGCGATCAGACGGCGGATCTGGCAAATACGGATCTGACCACGGCGGGCAGCGCGCAGAATGCGGAATCGGCGCTGAACAGCGCGATCACACTGGTGGCGGCGCAGGATGGGTACATCGGCGCACAGATCAACACGCTGACTTCAATCAGCCAGGTGATGAGCACGCAGCAGGAGAATGTGGTTTCGGCACAAAACGCGATTCAGGCCACTGACTATGCCTCTGCGACGTCGAACATGTCGAAGTACGAAATTTTGAGCCAGACCGGGATTGCGGCGCTGGCGCAGGCAAACCAGGTGCAGCAGGAAGTGACGAAGCTGCTGCAGTAAGACAGGGAACGAGGGAACAAGGGATCTAGGGACCAGGGATTAGGGATCAGTGCTTAAACGGCAGGAGCCGGTTCTTCTGAAGCAACGATCCCTGGTTCGGAATCAAGGTTTAGCAAGACTGCAATACCTTCAAGACAACCCAGGGACAGGGCGGCGGCAGAGCGAAAGCTTTGCCGCCCGTTTTTTTGGAACCGGGACTACGGGACTACGGGACTGCGGGACTACGGGACTACGGGACTACCGGACTACGGGACTACGGGACTACGGGACTACGGGACTACGGGACTGCGGGACTACGGGACTGCGGGACTACGGGACTACGGGACTGCGGGACTACGGGACTGCGGGATTCTGAGGACGTAATCGATTAAGAAGGACTCTCAACATGCAGCCGACTCGCTTGCAGAGCTCCTCGGAAATATCAAGGTCTGCTGTAGAACCGAAGCCAAGTCCTCGAGCAATGATCAACTGCGTTTCGACCTCGCAAGCGGATCCTCGCGCATGTCCGAGAGACTGAATGTACTCTCCTCTCGTCGTGCGGCCATGACCTTCGGCGATATTGCTCGCGACGGACACAGCGGCCCGCCTGAGCTGATTTATCAGTCCGAACTTCTCGGACTCAGGAAACGATCGCGTAAGACGATAGATCGAAAACGTCAACTCAATCGCGCGCTGCCAGACTTCGAGCTGCCTGAAGGATTCTCCCATGATTCGACCCTTTCTTTGCGTGTAGCACCATCATTTCGGAGTCTCGTAGTCCCGTATTCCCGCAGACTCGCAGGCCCAATCGCCAGATCTCAGGTATTCGTCGATGGCGCTGGCAGCTTTGCGGCCGGCGCCCATGGCGAGGATGACGGTAGCGGCGCCGGTGACAATATCGCCGCCGGCAAAGACACCGCGTTTGGACGTACGCATGGTCTGGGGATGGGCAACGATGTAGTTGCGTTTGTCGGTGGCAAGGCCGGGCGTGGTGCTTTGGATGAGCGGGTTGGCAGTAGTGCCGACGCCGATGATGGCAACGTTGGCGGGCAAAACGAACTCCGAACCGGAAACTGCAACGGGACGGCGACGGCCGCCGGCATCGGGCTCGCCCAATTCCATGCGGATGCATCGCACGCCGATGAGCCAGCCGTTTGAATCGCCGAGAAATTCGACGGGGGTGGTCAACATGCAGAACCCGATGCCTTCCTGGCGGGCGTGCTTCACTTCTTCAGCGCGAGCCGGCATCTGGGCCTGAGAGCGCCGGTAAACCAGCGTGGCGGTTTTGGCGCCGAGACGGCAGGCGGTGCGCACCGCGTCCAGGGCGGTATTGCCACCGCCGACAACGATCACGTCGCGCGAGCGGCAGTCGTAGATCGGCTGGTCAAACTCAGGAAAGCGATAGGCGCGCATCAGGTTGGTGCGGGTGAGAAATTCGTTGGCCGAGTAGACGCCGTTGAGGTGTTCGCCGGGCACGCCAAGAAATACGGGCAAGCCCGCGCCAGTGGCCAAAAAGACTGCATCGTAACCTTCGACGCGCATGAGGTCATCGAGCGCCACGCTCTTGCCGACGACGACGTTGGTTTCGAATTCCACCCCCATGCGGCGGAGATTGTCGACTTCCTCTTTCACGATCGCCTTGGGCAGACGAAACTCGGGAATGCCGTAGACGAGGACGCCGCCGAGTTCGTGCAGTGCCTCAAAGACGTGTACGTGATGGCCCTTCTGAATGAGATCGCCCGCGGCGGAGAGTCCGGCGGGGCCGCTGCCGACGATGGCCACACTTTTGCCGGTGGGCGGGGCGATGGGCGGCAACCCGAGCTGACCGCTTTGGCTCTCGAAGTCGGCAATAAACCGTTCAAGATTGCCGATGGCAACGGGCTGGCCTTTCTTGCCGATCAGGCAGCCGGCTTCGCACTGACTTTCCTGCGGGCAAACGCGGCCGGTGATGGCAGGCAGGGGATTGTCTTCGCGCATTTTTCGGGCTGCAGCGAGAAAATCGCCGGCATAGATGAGTGCGACGATTTCCTTGATCTTGACGCCGACGGGGCAATCCGATTGACAACCGGGTTTGGCGCAGGCAATACAGCGCGTGGCTTCAACCATGGCGCCGGAAGCGGCGAGCCCGAGATTGACTTCGGCGAAGTTGTGGACGCGCGTTTCAGGATCCAGCTCCGGCATGGGCAGGCGCGGAATCGACATGCGCTGCTTGAGCGGAAGAGGGTTTGCGGGGAGCGGAGGGGTTTCAGGCATCCGGCGTCTCCGCGGGACGGTGCGGGCTGCCAATTGGGTGTGCGGGCGAGGACGCCGGCGCCACACTTTTTTCAAACTGTGCGGCTTGCTCGAGGCGCGCGCGCAGTTGCGCGGCTTGTTTCTCTTTGGTGGCGACTGCGGCCCGTACGCGGGTGAATTCCTGCTGCTTGTGAAGTTCAAATTCTTTTAGCGACTGGCACTCCTGCTGGCGATACATGGCGTTTCGCTGCATCAGGACCTCGAAGTTCACCTCCGAGGCATCGAATTCGGGCCCATCGACGCAGGCAAATTTGCTTTGGTTGCCGAGCAGGACGCGGCAGCCGCCGCACATGCCGGTGCCGTCGACCATGATGGAGTTCAAGCTGACCATGGTCTTGATGCCCAGCGGCCGGGTGATTTCGGCGACGGCGCGCATCATGGGCACGGGTCCAACGGCAAGCACGAAGTCAAGCTTGCGGCCAGCGGCAATCAATTCGTTGAGTTTCCTGGTGACCAGGCCCTGTTCGCCGTAGCTGCCGTCGTCAGTGAGGATGAAGGCTTCGTGGCTCGCCGCGCGGACTTCTTCTTCAAAGACGACCATTTCTTTACTGCGCGCACCCTCAATGAAGATGACGTGATTGTCGGAGTCGCGGAGCGCGTTGGCTGTGGGGAGCGCCATGGCTGTGCCGACGGATCCGGCGAGAATCACGACTGTGCCGTAGTTTCGGATCTCGGATGGACGGCCGAGAGGCCCGACGACGTCGAGAATCGAATCTCCTGCTTCAAGTGAATTGAGAAGCGCGGTGGTTTTGCCGACGGTCTGGACTGCGATGGTGATGGTGCCCGCCGCGGGATCGGCGCTCTTGATGGTGAGCGGGATGCGCTCGCCCTGATCGTGAAGGCGCAGCATGACGAACTGACCTGGCCGCTGCTTGCGGGAGATGCGGGGCGCTTCAATGGTGAATTGCCGGATGTTGAGGCCGGCAGTGCGGGCTTGGACGATCCTGAACATGGCTGGTCTCGCTGTTCGCTTTGATCCCGGTCGGCAGACCCCAGGCCCTGAACCAGAACGGATCGTGCTTCGCGCAGAATTCACTGACACCCGCGCGCTGACGCGAAGGCTGCTCCGTGCTGCCGTTCAGCCTTGATTATTGAGGAATTGCAGATTTTGGCTTGTGACGCGAGTCACGTGGCGGACGGGCGTTGAAAAACGTTGCTGAGTCGGCGCCCGAGATGGATCGAGGGAATTTCAATCCAACGATAAGAGAACCACGATACGATGACGCTCAAGACAAAGGCGAGACACAGAACTGCCAGTAAAGGCATCCGGCCATACAACAGGTGAACGCAATACAAGAGGACAACGAAGTGCCAGAGATACAGGCTGTAGGAAATCTGACCAAGGAAATGGACTGGCCGCCACGATAGAACGCGTTTGCAGGATTCGGAGTTCATGCTGACGATCATCAGCCCGCCTGCGCCCAATGCGGTGATCCACTGCGATGCGCAAAGCAGGGAATGACGGGGGAAGGCGCCGGCCCCGCCCGCCGATAAAGGGCCGGCAAAAAGCCAGAGCCAAAGGAATGCTCCGCCGATCGAGACCTTGACAAGCCGGCGTCGACGGCGAAACCAGTCCCCGAGGTTGCTCTTTTCGCGTGCAAGAAAAATGCCGAAGACGAAGAGCCCTGCGTAGTGAAATGTATCGGCCATGCCCAGCCCGAGGTGGAACGGCGGTCTTCCGAGAACAATGGCAGTGGCGGTGAGTCCAGCGGCGATTGCGAAAGACCACTTACTCTTGAACCGCAGCACAAACCCGCACAAAAAGGGCAAGATGAGCGAGATGCGCATCTCGTAAACCAGTGACCATATCGGCGGATTAAACAGGTCACTGTTAAAGACCCCAAGGAACATCACATGTTGCCAAACCGTGCGCCAACGAACCGGCTCCGACCAAGTTGCTTGAAACCAATCGCTCGCGGTGACAGTACCGTGTAGCCAGAAGGCCCCGGCAACGGTAACGGCCAGCGCGGCGAGATAAGGAACGTAGATTCGAAAGATTCGTCTTGTGATGAACGTGAGATAGGTCTGAGGCTTTCCATCGACCGCCGGCAAGGAGAGGACAAATCCGCTCAGCACGAAAAAGAGAATGACCGCCTCAAAGCCGAAGGGATTTATCAGATCCAGAAAAAACCTGCAAGCTGCGGAAGTGGGCTGAGTGTCTGTCTCCCACAAATACAAAACATGGTGCAAAACGACGATCAATGCTGCTAAACCGCGCAGCGAGTCCAGTTCGACATATCGAACCTGCCTAACCGGGGCATCAATCTTGCTCATCATCGTTTATCATCGGCGTCTTGGTGATTAGGGCGGGAAAGCCTTCTCGCTATGATAGGTGAGCCCAACGACGCCCTCGGCAATCTGCCACACTGCATCACCCTTGCCTGGCCATCCAAAGCTGATACAGCCCCCAGACCGCCAACGCGCATTCGACCCGGATCTTTGCGTCGAGCATCAAACGCTCGAAACGGCCGGACGTCGCTGAAAGGCATTGCTGAGTCGGCGCCCAATGCTGATCGCCGGCACGACAAATCCGCGATAGAAATACCACGATACGACGACGCTCAGGACAAAGGCGAGGCACAGAATAGCCACTAAAGGAATCCGACCATAAAACAGGTGAACGCAATATTCGATCACGACAAAATGCCAAAGGTAGAGGCTATAGGAAATCTGACCAAGGAAATGGATTGGCCGCCACGATAGAAGGCGTTTGCACGAGGCTGAGTTCAGGCTAATCATGATCACTCCAGCCCCACCCAGGGCCAGGAGCCACTGCGATGCGCAAACCAACGAGTGATGGTTCAAGATATTTGCATTCTTCTGCGCGAATAAAGGGCCACCCAAGAGACAAAGGAAGAGAGATGCTCCGCCGACCAGGACCTTGACGAGCTTTGGTTGACGGCGAAACCACTCCCCGAGCGCGCTTCTCTGGCGTGCGAGGAAGATTCCGAGGACGAAAAACCCGGCAAAATGAAGTGTGTCGGCCAAGTCGAGCGCGACCTGGAACGGTGGTCTGGCAAGCACGATGGCCGCGCCGGTAAGACCAGCGGCGATCACAAAAGACCATTGACTCTTTAATCGCAGAGCGAACGCACAGAGCAAGGGAAAGATAAGGGAGATCCGCATTTCGTAAACCAGGGTCCAAATGGGCGGATTAAAAAGTTCGGTGTCAAAGCGCCCGAGAAACATCACGTGTTGCCAAACGGGGTGCCAACGGACCGGTTCTGACCAGGTTCCTCGAAACCAATCGCCGGTGGTCACGGTGCCGTGCAACCAGAAAGCTCCGGCGACAGCAATCGCCAGGACAGCGAGATAGGGCACATAGATCCGGGAGATTCGCCTTGTGACGAAGGTGAAGTAGGTCTGAGGTCTCCCATCGACCGCAGGCAGGGAAAGGACAAATCCGCTCAGCACGAAAAAGAGGATGATTGCCTCAAAGCCACTGGCCGATACGAGATCCAGAAAAAAGCCGCAAAGTCCGGAAGTCGGGTGCGTTTGGGACTCCCACAGGATTCGAAGGTGGTGCAGGACGACCACGACTGCCCCCAGGCCGCGCAGGGAATCGAGTTCGACATAGCGAACTTGCCGTACCGGGGTGTCAATCGTCCTCATCATCAGTTTTCGGGTAGCGTGTTGGTGACTACGGCGGGAAGGCCTTCTCGCCATGATAGGTGAGCCCAGCGGCGCGCCCGGCGATTCGCTGAGTGGATCAACCTTGCCGGGCCTTCCACAGGAGATAGAGACCCCAGGCGGCCAGAGTACATTCGTCGCGAATGGTTCCGTCGAGCATCATGCGCTCGAATTCCGGGATGGAAACGGAGTGGACCACCAGATCGTGTTCCTCGGCGTCGGGATTCTTTTGGGTGGGGGTGAGGCCGGTGGCGAGGAATATGTGCTCGCGCTGCCGCGTGAAGCCATAGGCGATCCACATGGTTCCGAGCCTGGTCATCTGAGCGGCTTCGAGGCCGAGTTCTTCCTGCAATTCGCCGCGCGCCAACTCTTCGGGGTTATCGATCGCCCGCTCCCAAGTGCCCTGGGGCAGCTCGAGGGTCCGCTCCTGAATAGTGTAACGGAACTGCTCGACGAGCCAGATGCGATCGCCTTCGATGGGAAGTACGATGGCGCCGTCTTCTTTTTCGACGACTCCGTAGATGCCTTTCTGGCCGTTGGAGCGGAGGATCTCATCTTCGCGCACGCGCATCCAGCGGTTGCGGTAGACCTCACGGCTGGAGAGAGTGGTGATGGCGGGGCCAGTACCGAGACTGTCGCTTTCGTCCACCGAATGCATCAGGTTTCCTTTTTGCGCGGGGTTGCGCTTCAAGTTGATCGGGGCTGGAGCTGGTTTCATAAACGCCTTGGCCAACTCAAGAACGTCCCTCAGGGGCTAAAGCCCCGAATGTTAGTGGGGCTCTTACGGCACGACTAAAGTCGTGCCCTGACACTTCGTGCTGCTCCGGGACAGTTTTGCCGTGGCGCATCGTTGCGATCGCTAGCAGTTGACGACCACGGCCGAGCAGCCGGGACGCTCCGGTCTCCAGTGCACGAGAAATTCGGTGAGCGAAGAGGACTCCATGCTGCGCATGGCTTCAAACTCGCCGTTTTTCTGGCTATAGAGAAGCGCGCCGTGATCGCTGAGGACGGCCAGGGCGGGCACGCCTTTGTGGAGGGGAACCTGGTACTTTTCCGCGAGGTCCTGGTTGGCATCGAAGTGGCCGATGTTGATATGAACGACGACGAAGTTGGCGTCGACGAGGGGGCGATTGTTGTCGTCGTGCATGTAGAGATCAAGCACCTGGCAATCACCGCACCAGTTGCCGCCGAAATCGAGAAGAACGCGGCGGTGCGTGGCAGCGGCGGTTTTGAGAGCGGCGGCGAGATCGGCTTTGGCTTGAGAGGGATCAGGATAGATATCGCGACCGGCAGAGTTGGCCGTTGCGCAAGCGAGGGCCACTAAACCGGCCAGGACAAAGAGCTTGAGAGCCTTCATTGGAGAGACCTCCACGATACCTTTCAGTCTGACACAACCGCCGGCAATGAGCACTATGCAGTGCATTTGTGCGACAATAGGGAGTTGAAAGCGCGCGGATTTGGTTGGTGCGCGCGGAGGAATATCGATGGGCGATCTACTTCAGCCTTGGCACATTATCGTGCTGGCCGTCCTTGTGTTCGTGCTATTCGGGGCCAAGCGGCTGCCGGAGCTGGGTAAAGGGCTTGGTGAGGGATTAAAGGGTTTCCGCGAGGGGATCAAAGGCACACCAGATCCTCCGCCGGCGCAACCGGTTCAGCAGCAAAACACGCCAGCCCCGCCGCCGGCGTCGAATACACCGGTTGAGCCGAAGTAAGGCGGGCGAGCAGAGCCGAATTTAGGATTCGGGTGCATAGTGTGTTGTTTGGGAATTCAAGAAAAGCCTGTGCCGCGGCACAGGCTTTTGTGTGTTTGATGGAAAATGGGTCGTGGAATTCGGGCGGCCCTACGGGACATCAGGATGACAGTGCGTGACTGAGGTGGGTTGAGAGAGCGCGATGGGGTTACTTGTAATCCTGCGCGGAAGGATAGTAGCCGCGAGGTGCGATGACCGTGACGTCCGGTCGGTCGACGCGCACTTCAACGTTGCGGAACTTGCCGTCGTAGATTGACTCGTGACTGAGATAGCCCAGCGTGTACTGGTCGCGCGCCTGATCGGCAATTTTGGCATAGCTGCGCTCGATGCCGTTGACATTGCCCTCGGCATAGTAATCGCCGCCGGTAGCGACGGTGTACCTGTAGAGAATGTTGTCGTAGACACCGGTGAGCGGGACATGAATGCGGTCAGCCCACTCCACGCCCCAGTGAGCGGTGTCGCCCACAAGAGTCGCGTACACGGAGATGTGGTTGGTTTGGAGGTATTGGACTACTTCCTTCCACGTAGCTCTGCTGCCATACTCCTTGCCGTCAGAGATGACGAAGATGACGCGGCGGCGCTCTTTGGGACGCGTGGAAAGTTCCTTGGCGGCGGCGAGGATGGCATCGTTGAGAGTATGAATTTCTTTGGGGAGGTCGAGCTGCCCGATACTCTGCGTCGACTTGCCCGGTTGCAGATTGGGGTCAGGGCAATTTCCGTTAATTGAAATCGCACAGGCGGCGAAGGGATTCCCGCCGGTTACAGGCACGGAGGGATCGGTGCCGGTGGCTTGCGCCAACGAAAGCACGGCGGGTAGCCGGGAACTCTGGCCGCCCGTAAAGCCGGTCCACTCCTTGGCGCCGTTGGTGTACGTGAAGACCGCGGCCTCGTCATAAGGCGTGAGGGCACCCTCGATGGAGCCCATGGAACGGTTCACCTCATCCATGACGTTCGAGGGCAGAGTCTGGTCAATGACGAATGCGACGGAAAGCGGCGACGGATCCACGCTGAAGACGCGCAGCGGCTCACGGGTATTGTTTTCGTAGACCGTAAAGTCTCGCCAGGTAAGGCCCGAGACCAGATTCCCCTTGGAATCCTTCACGGTGACGGGTTCCTGAACGAAGTTGACGTTGACGACGAATTGCGCGACCGCTCCGCTGCCCTGCTCGGGAGGCATAGCCTGCGGTTGAGGCTGTGGCTCGGTTTGCTGGTTGGGGGCGGGCGGCTGGTCAGGAACGGAGCCCGAGTCTGGAGTTGTGGGAGCTTCACCGGCGCCGACTCCGGGAGTGATTCCACCGCTGACGCCCGAGATTGGGGGCGGGGCCTGGGGCGTGGGCGCGTCGGGGACCGCGGACGGTTGCTGTTGGGCCAGAACCCCAGAAGCCAGCACCAATCCAACACTCAGAATTCCCAGCAGCGCAATGGCCTTCAAACCCTTCACTCTAAGTCGATCCTCCCCCAAGAGACCTCGCCCGAAAAACCTTGATACGCGGCTCAAAAACCTGCGGCCGGATGCGCAATGCCGCAAGTGTCAGAGTATCAGACGCGCCAGAGGGCGGCAGGTTGCCTGAATCCGCATGGAATGGAGCTGCGCGCATGCAACGAAGCGGCGAGATATGCTCTCTTAGAGACTGAGTTTTCGTCTAACGGAGCATTATGCGGCTGAGGTGTGCGATAAGGGCCGGAGTGGCCACGCTGCTGGTTGGTTTGCCGGTTTTTACGGCGACTACATGGGCCCAGCTTGCGCCCTCTCCCGATGCGCCCCCGGTGAGCACGGCACCTGCTCCTGCGCCGGATGATTCGCCGGTAGACAGCCTGAAGGTGCAGGTGAATCTGGTCGATCTGTTCTTTACGGTGAGGGACAAGAACGGAGACATCGTTCCGCATCTCACGGCGAACGAGTGCACGGTGACGGAGGACAAGACACCGCAAACGTTCAAGAGCTTTAAGTCGGAAACCGATCTGCCCCTGACGCTGGGAATTCTGCTCGACACCTCAGGCAGCCAGCAGCGCCTGCTGCCGATGGAGCAGCAAGCGGGCAGCCAGTTTCTTGAGGAGGTATTGCGCAAGCAGGATGAGGCATTTCTGGCGTCGTTTGACGTGGATGTAGATCTGCTGCAGGACTTCACCAACAGTCCCCACATGCTGGCGCGGGCCATGGATAAAGCGCAGATCAACACGGCGGGAGGCAATGGCAGCGGAATTCCCGGCCTGGGCGGCGGCCCGGTACCCATCAGCAATCCCAAGGGCACGGTGCTGTACGACGCGATTTATGAGTCGGCCAGCCGGAAACTCAACCAGGAGACCGGGCGCAAGGCACTGATCATCCTGACAGACGGCGAAGACGAAGGCAGCGATCACAAAATCGCAGAAGCCATTGGAGCGGCGGACAAAAACAACGTAATTGTGTACGTGATTCTGGTTGCGGACCGGGAGATGTACTGGAGCCAGGGCGAGGGCTACTTCGGGTATGGCCCGGCGAAGAAAATTTCAGACGAAACCGGCGGCCGACTGATTGACGTGGGCAATAATGGCGCAAAATTGCAGGCGGCGTTCGAGGAGATCGAAGCCGAATTGCGCACCCAGTATGTGGCCAGCTATACGCCCAGCAATGCGAAAACGGATGGGACGTTCCGGCACATAGGGCTGGAGTGCAAAGGCGATGCGGGCGAGAATCTGAAGGTCTCAGTGCGCAAAGGGTACTACGCACCTTCGTCGGAGTATTGACGTTTTGGTCCGGATCGGGGAACTGCGAACACGATTCGCGTTGCTCCGCAGGCTGTATCTCAAAGGGAGTCTCGAGATGAAAGCTGCCTTGACGCTAGCGGTCGTTGTAGCGACACTCACGAGCATTTCTGTGCCGGCGCATCCGCAAGATGAACCTGTACCCCCGAGCGACCAAGGAAAAGTGACGTACGCACCGAGGGCTGGAGGGTTCGGCGACCTTGCAGCATCTCACGCGTATGAGATGAGCCCGGTAGTATGCGAACTACAGGGCAAGCTCGATTCACTGACCGCCAAGGTTGGCGATCGCGTGGTGCTCAAGACCACGAACAAGGTGCTGACCTCCGACGGCACCCTGATTCCCGCGGGCGCGCGTTTTGTGGGCCGCGTGACCGAAGTCGAAACCTACGATGCGGACCGTGGGCCGGCGCTGATCGCGATTGCATTCGACCAGGTGGAGCTGAAGAACGGGCAGAGCATAGCTGTGTACACGCTGATCCGGGGCTTGATGCGAGCCAGCATCATGAACCGTGGCCAAATGAGCAACGACGGAATGGGCGGCATGCCGGTGCCACTCGGTCCAGGGGTAAACGGTGGAAGGATGAGCCCTGACTACGGCGGCGTGACACAAGAAAATGGAGCCGGTTCGGGAAATGGCCAGGCGGATCGGGTTTCTGACACAGACGGATCGGAGAGGAACAAAGCGGGCCCTGCGGCTGGGCCGGGGGATGGCGCGGCTGTCGAGCCCGGTGGGGATTCGAATGTTGATGCGGGTGCTCACGCATTTGCCGCGGCCCGTGCCGTGCCGCGTCCCACGGGGATCTACGGCGTGCTGCTGGCGGGAAACAGCACTTCTTCAGGTGTGTTTGTGGCGCCTATCAATGACATCCACTTTGAGGGCGGGACGCAGATCCAGCTGGGCGTGGCCCGTGACCGCAAGGAAAGTGGACAGTGACCGGGGTAGTACAGGGGTCAGGGATCAGGGGTCAGGGGTCTCGTTTCGGTTGCGCCAACAGCGTGACGATGGCCGATTGGCGCTCAAGAGAAAAGGGTCTATTTTCGCCGTCGCCCGGGGAATAGGCACATATAGGATTCGCGAACGGCTAGCACATACAACTGAGGTGTGATTACGACTACTGTCTAATTTCCGGACAGCAGGTTACCGAAGTTGCGCGATCCCGTAATCTGGCGCGGGAGATGGCGCTTCGATAGTATCGGCGGCGTAGGGAAATACTTGAGGCCGCACGCGAAAAAGATTTGGGCCTCCTGCATATCCGCTCAATATCGGCTCCGGGGGTAAAGGTGATGGCCACTCAATGCGCTGCTCAGGAAGGCTTCGAAATTAGTCCGCGATTCCGTCAGATCCTGGAGGAGCGAATTACCCGCCTGGAGCGCGACGCCACCCACGACGAAGCGCAATTGGACCATCTGAACGACATCGACCATATTCGCCGGCAGATGCGCCTGGTGGCGGTGCAGCGCGCCGAAGCGTTGCGCATGAGAATTTTCCTGGACCGGGCAAGCACGCAGCTTCCGCGCCAGATGATCCGGCTCTAAAGCAGAAGACAGAGACCAGAATCCGCGAGGGGATTGGGAATGCGGAGCGCATTTGCCTGTCCCGACGAAGGAATCGCTGCGCCGATGGTCGCCCTCAAGGATCTGAGCAATTGCCCTCTGGAAATCGAGAGCGCGCGGCCGCGGTGAAACTCTTCGCAATCAGACGTCAACGGGCGATCCACAGGGGCGCGCATTTTCACAAGTGCGGCGCTGCGCAATTTTTCGTACACTCAGTCACTCCGGAGGTCCGCATCATTGCCGGCGCTCGATTATTCCGTTGTGGACGTCTTCACGGCTGAGCCGCTCAAGGGCAATCCGCTGGCGGTAGTGATGAACACGTGCGGCCTGAAGACCGAGCAGATGCAGGCCATCGCACGCGAGTTCAATCTTTCAGAGACAACATTTATCGAGCGCAGAACCGAGGCGACGGAGCGGGCCGAGGGCGTGCGAGTGCGCATCTTCACCACGCAGGAAGAGCTGAACTTCGCCGGCCATCCCACGCTGGGCACGGCGAGCGTTCTGAAAATGCTGGCGCCGGAGACGTTCGAAGGCGACATGGTGACGCTCAAAGAGAATGTGGGGCCGATCCCGGTGCGGTTCGATACGGAAGGCTCTAAGGGCGGCGGGGCGGTTGGATTCTTCGGCGAGATGACGCAGCGCGATCCGGAGTTTGGCGCCGAGCTTGACCGGGCGACGGTGGCGCGGCTGGCTGGCCTGCGGCCGGAGGATCTGGATGCGGCTCTGCCGCCGCAGGTAGTTTCAACGGGGACAGCATTTGCGATTGTGGTGCTCGGCTCGGTGGAAGCATTGGCGCGTCTCAAGGTGAATCAGGAAGAGGCGACGGCGTGGCTGCGCGAGCGAGGAGCGCGGTGGTTTTATGTTCTAGCTCCTTCGCCGGAGCAAAACGAGCCCGGCACGAAGCGTTTCAGGGCGAGGATGCAGTTTAACGGCGGAGAAGATCCGGCCACGGGATCGGCGGCGGGATGCGCGATTGCGTATCTTGTGGCGCGCGACGCCGTGCCTTCGGCTACGCGCGTGCATGTGCGCCAAGGCGTGGAAATGGGGAGGCCAAGCGATCTGTTTCTCTCCGCGCAAAAAGAATCTGCGAGGGTGAAGGATGTGCGGGTGGCAGGCAGCACAGTTCTTGTTGCAAAAGGGCAGCTTTTCCTGCCGTGATGCACATGCTTTCAACAGATTTTCATATTCGCAAGTGACGCAGTGTGTTGGTTGTAGCGGTCTTACGCTTGTTTCAATCGGATTTTCAATTGCATCTTCGCTTCGTTTTCCCTCTTTTCACGAATCGCCAATACCCGTACTGTTTCGATTCGTAGCAGACATTTCCAAGACGCGTACCGTCGGAAATTGACTGACGCGTCAAAATCGCTGAGCACTCGACCGCGAAGCAATGCTGAGCCGTTGAGGTCTGGTGCCGGTCGCTTCTCGTGTGATTGTCCGCATTCCGAAAGGATTCGGACCCATGCGTGGAGGAACCGCGCACAGATCCGAGCGGGCCTGCACTGCCGCCGTCAACTGGGCCAGATCCATTTACTTGTAGTTTGAACCCGTCATCGCGACGGGAAATTGTTGCCTTGATACATGCGATTGAAATTGCAATCAGGAGTAAACCCCATACCATGCGTCCGAAGAAAGTGATTCTCTGTGTAGACGACAACGAACAAGAGCTATCCGTGCTCAAGTTCATGCTGGAAACCAATGGCTATCGCGTGCTGGCGGCTTCAAATGGCCAGGAGGCGATCGCAGTTTTTTCGGCGGCGCCGCAAATCGACCTGGTCCTGACGGATACCAACATGCCGCAGATGAGCGGCATTCAGCTGGCAGAACGGCTGAAGCGCATGCGTTCGCATGTGCCCTTGCTTCTGCTTGGCGACGCGCAGGCGGCGGGCGGGGAAATCCACGCGGCCGATGCGGTGATGGCGCGGAAGAACTGCACTTCATTTGAATTGCTGGAGCGCGTTAAGGTGATGAGCGCCCGCAAGCGCGGCCCGCGCAAAGGCGCACACCGAATCATTCCGGACGAGGTTCTGGCTGCAACGGCGTGAGAAGGACAGGCCGATAGCGATAGCCGAAAGGATGCGACGTGGGGGACCCTGGCGTCGAAACTCCGCCCACAGAAGCCGGGGCTGAAGCGGTTCCGATGGCTCCGGCATGGCACACCGCAGCGGTTCTGCTGCTTTTGGGGGCGATTGCCGCAGCCGCCTTCTACGGCGGCCGCCAAGCCGAAGGTCACATCATCCACCATCGGGTGAGGGGCTATGTAATCTCCATGGCCGCCGAGTGGCTCATTTTCGGCTTTATCGCCATGGGCCCGCGCTGGCATGGGCCTTCGATCAAGGCGCTCGCCGGCCGCTTCTCGCCCACCTTGCGATCGGTTGCACTCGATCTGGGAATCGCAGCCGCGTATCTCCTTGTCGCCAACTATTTGCTTGCCGGCCTTGGATTCGTTCTTGGGCACTTCATGAAGTCCGGCGTTGCCGAAGCCCTGAAAAACGGGCTTCCGCATACCACTTTGGAAGACGCCGTCTTCATGCTGGTGGCGCTGACTGCCGGAATTTGCGAGGAGACGATCTTCCGCGGATATCTCCAGCACCAACTCACTGGCTGGACTCGCAATGCCGGCGCGGGCATCGTTTTGCAGGGGATCGCGTTTGGCGTGGCACACGCATACCAGGGGACAAGCCAGATTGTTGTCATCGCCTGTTTCGGCTGCATGTTCGGTTGGCTCGCATGGTGGCGCAAGAGTCTCCGGCCCGGCATGCTGGCCCACTTCATTCAGGACGCGATCGGCGGCATTGCCCTGGCGAAATTCATACGGTAGGCGCCGCATTCCTCGGGGGCTAAACAGGCTGCGGAAAAAGTCACCAAAGCTAAGAAACGCATCCCTCGGCGGCTAAGGCCGCTCTCATTTTGCGGCACTTGCGGCACGCGACCCACGCACTGCGTGGGTGCCCCGGTCGTGCCCTGACACTTCGTGCTTCTCTGAAGCAGTTTTTCCGCAGCTTGTTAAGCCCGCATTCAATCCGATCAATTTACGTACGGGCTGAAGCCCGCACCCTTCAGACCGACCCACCAGCTAACCCTCTTGCCACTTGACGAGGATGCAGGGATTTCCGCATACTCCCCATCTATGGCTGTAACTATGGCTGTGCGCCGGCGCTGAACAGTGCCTCCGGTGAAAGTGGGTTCGTATGGACCTGATTCTTTTACGTCTTCTTTTTGTCCTCTTACTTGCCGCGGTTTGTTACTTCCTGCGACCCTTCGGGCTCACCACGGGTTGGGAGGGTGCGATCGTGGGCGCGGCCGCGGCGTGCGCGGTCATCGTCTTCGAAGTGCGCGTGAGGGCTCTCACGCTGCGGCGACTGATCGGGGCCGTTGTGGGCAGCGTGCTGGGGATTGTTGGCGCGGCGCTGTTTTGCCTGGTACTGCGCTCGGCCCCGCTCTCCAGTTCCAACTCCGCCGTGCTGCAGATCTTCGTGCTCTTCCTGATGACCTATGTGGGTTTGCTGGTGGGCGCGAGCAAAGGCGACCTGCTGAACCCCGCCGCGTTGGGCACGGTGTTTACGGGCGATAAGCCTACGCGCCGCAGCGCCAAGGTGCTGGATACCAGCGTTATTATCGATGGCCGCATTGCCGATATAGCAGAAGCGGGCTTTATCGATGGAACCCTGGTGGTGCCAGAGTTTGTGCTGCGCGAGTTGCAGATTGTAGCCGACTCGACAGATGGATCGAAACGCCAGCGCGGGCGCCGCGGGCTGGACATGCTGCAACGCATGCAGTCCAACGCGAAAATCCTGGTGCAGATTGTGCCCGACGATTTCCCATCGATCCGCGAAGTGGACCTGAAGCTGCTGGAGCTGGCAAAAAAGTGGGAAGCCAAGGTGGTGACCAACGACTTCAACCTGAATAAGGTGGCGCATCTGCACCACGTGGACGTGCTGAACATTAACGACCTGGCCAATGCCGTGAAGCCGGTGGTGTTGCCCGGCGAGCGCATGAGCGTGATGATTCTGAAAGAAGGCAAGGAGTATAACCAGGGCGTGGGCTACCTGGACGACGGCACGATGGTGGTGGTGGATCACGCGCGAAAGCTGATTGGGCGGTCGGTGGGGATTTCGGTTACCAGCGTGCTGCAGACGGCAAGCGGCAAAATGATTTTTGGCAAAATGGACGAGAACGGAAAGCCGATGGTGGAAGCATGATGAAAAACGCGGTGCAGGTTTTCACAATCGTCGGTGAGCGGCGGGCCGTTTGCACGTGTCCAAAGCGGGAGTGCGATCGGCACGGCGACTGCCAACGGTGCAGGAACTACCACCTGCACTCGAAGCGCCAGCGGTCGCCTTATTGCGAACGCAAGCGGGGATGGTTCAAGCGCGTCTTCGGCGCGCGGTTCGCGGGATAGGCGAGGGCAAGGCGGCGGACATTCGGCAGCGGGCGATGGCGGGGGAATTGTGGCGCGTTACGCGGGTTGCAAGCGCTGTGTGAGGCGGCGCTTGGCTTGGGGCCATTCCGACGCGATGAATGAATAGCGGAACGAATCGCGAGCGATGAAGTCCGATGCCAAGCGGTGGGCACGGAGAACGCCTTCGAATTTGCCTCCGATGCGCTCGATAGCGGCCTGCGAGCGCTGATTGCGCGCGTCGGTGTGCAGGCAGACGCGGAGCATGTCCCACTGCTCAAAGGCATGCGTAAGCATAAGCAGCTTGGCCTCAGTGTTGGCGGCGGTGCGAATAGCCGAGTGCGCGAGCCAGGTGTAGCCGATCTCGCAGACGTCGGGATGCTGATGGCCGTGGCGCGGATGACCGGCCGGCCAGTCCCAGCGGGCAATATCGAAAAACCGCGTTGAGCCGATGACAACGCCGCCGGCAATGCGGACGGTGGCAAAAGCGAGTGCTGTACCGGCTTCGCGCCAGGCGAGCGCAGTTTGGATGTAGCGGAGAACGGCGTCGCGTCCGATGGGAACGGCGGACCATGCGTAAAGCGCGGGATCGCCTGAGGACGCGGCGACCAGGCCGTCGGCGTGAGCCGGCGAGAGCGGCTCGAGGCGAATGTGGTTGCCGGTGAGGACTGGCGCGTTGTGAGTCATATTCTTTCGGGCTGCGGCGCGCTAAACCCGCTGCATCCATCGTGCGATGTGAAGAGGGATCGTCCCTCAGGGGCTAAAGCCCAATCCATTTTAATTGGCTTTATCGGCACGACTAAAGTCGTGCCCTGACACTTCGTACTTCTCCGAAGCAGTTTTCCTGCAGCCCATATAGCCCGAGAGAATTTTGCCAACGTTTTCGGCAGTCGGGGATCAATCCCCGACCTACGGTCGTGCCCTGACACTTCGTGCTTCTCCGAAGCAGTTTTCCTGCAGCCCCTATAGCCCGAGAGAATTTTGCCAATGTTTTCGGCAGTCGGGGATCAATCCCCGACCTACGGTCGTGCCCCTTCAAAGCTCAACTCAAACGTAAACAACGTCCTGAAACTTTGCAGCTAAAGCACCCTGTGATTTACGCGGCTTTTGCGGGACGGCTAAAGCGGTGCCTTGATACGAGGTCTTTCGGTCGTGATCCATCAGACACTGCGCCTAATACTTCTGCACCGCGGGGTCGATCTGGTCGGCCCAGGCCAGGATGCCACCGGCGAGATTCTTCACGTTGGGATAGCCCTGCTGCGCGAGGAACTCCGCGATGCGCTGCGAGCGCGCGCCGGACCGGCACTGGACGACGATTTCGCGATTGCGGTCGATTTCGGCGAGCCGCCGCGGCACTTCGTTCATCGGAATGAGTGTGCCGCCGATGTTGGCAATCTGATACTCGTAGGTCTCGCGGACGTCGAGGACCATGATGTCTTCCCCTGCGTCGAGGCGTTGCTTGAGTTCCTGCACACTGATTTGCGGAATGCCGTTGTTCAAGATCTGCTCCTCTGTAGTTAGCTCGTTCATAGATTCGGGCGTCGAATCGGACGCCATGCCGCAGAACTGCCGGTAATCGATGAGCCGGGTCACGGTTGGATTTTCGCCGCAGACCGGGCACGCGGGATTCTTTTTCAGTTTAAGCTCGCGGAAGCGCATGGCGAGCGCATCGACGAGGAGAAGACGCCCGATCAGGGGTACGCCTTTGGCCAAGACAAGCTTGATGACCTCGGTGGCTTGAATGATTCCGACGAGGCCGGGCAGGATGCCCAGGACGCCTCCTTCAGCGCAATTGGGGACGGTGCCGGGCGGTGGCGGCTCGGGATAGACGCAACGGTAGCAAGGCCCTTGACGGGTGGCGAAGACGCTGGCCTGGCCCTCGAAGCGGAAAACTGAACCGTAGACATTAGGCTTGCCGAGTAGGACGCAGGCATCGTTGACCAGATAACGCGTGGGGAAGTTGTCAGTGCCGTCGGCGACGACGTCATAGTCTTTGAGAATTTCAAGGGCGTTGGCGCTGGAAAGCATGGTCTGATGGCGGATGACTTTGACACCGGGATTGAGCGCGGCGAGTTTTTCCGCAGCGGAGTCGAGCTTGCTGCGGCCAATGTCGTTGGTGGAGTGGATGATCTGGCGCTGCAGGTTGCTGGCGTCGACCTTATCGAAATCCACGATGCCGAGGGTGCCGATGCCAGCCGCAGCGAGATAGAGCGCGAGCGGCGAGCCGAGACCACCGGCGCCGATGCATAGAACGCGAGCCGCTTTGAGTTTTTGCTGACCCTCCATCCCCACTTCGGGCAGGATAATGTGGCGAGAGTAGCGCGCGAGCTCGGCGCTGGTCAGCGGGGGGAATTGGGTTGGCGGAGTGGCGGCGACCATTGAATTCGATCTCCGCATTCAGTGTATCGGGGTGGAGTGGAGGGGCGACGCGCAACCGGCGGCTCTCGAGTGAGAACCGCCGGCGCGAGGTGCTGAGTTTCAAAACGGTGAGCGAGAGATTCACAGCGGAAGCCAGAGCCCGAAATGCAGGTCCTTCGACTCGCTTCGACGCAAGAGACGCGTCGAAGCTCGCTCAGGATGACCGCTTATTCACGACGCGGACTTCGCACTCAGGACAGTCGTGCTACTGCGCGGGTTTTGCCGCAGGCTTGGCTGCGGGCTTAGCCGCAGGCGCGGTGTGCTTCGGCTTCCAGAAATCCGGAGCGGCCTTGACCCACTCATCCATCGGATAGCTCTGGGCGGGGTTGATGGCGAACAACTCCGAATCGGAACTTTCGATGCAGTCGGATTCCAGGTCACGGAGCTTCCTCAGTCCGTCGTCGCCAAGAGCATCGCGGAACTGCTTGTCCTCGGCAAAGCCGGTGTCGATTTCGGCCAGCGACTTGTCGGCGCTGAAGGCGACATATTCATTGTCGCCGCCGTAGGCGACCTCATAGGTAGCCCAATGCGCGCTGGTGGCGCCTTTCTTCTGCGCGTCGATGACCAGACTGACAAGCTCGTGAAATTCCTTGCCCTTGCCGGGCTTGATGTGGAACGACGTGATCTCGAAGTCGCGGGTCTGCGCAATGTCCACGTCGGGACGGTAGCTCAAGTCGTCGTCGAGGGTGAAAATAAACTGGTCGGTCGAGTCGAGCAGCTCGCCATCGGCCTGGCTGTCCTTGTCCATTTCCGCGGAGAGCGTGGCGTTCTTCATGGTGGCATTGTTGTCCTTTTCCATGTCGGCAAAAGTGTCGTAACCGATGAGGTAAAGGGCGCGCGATTTGCCGGAGAGCGAATTGAGGGCGATGTAGTGAGTGGGCCACTTGGCGGCGGCCATGTCGGCAACGAATTTGCCTTCTGACTTGTCATGCAGCGAGCCGGATTTTCCGGGCTTGAGGAACTCCCGCTCGATCAAGAGGACCTTGGGCGGATGATGCATTTCTTGTGCCGCGGCGAACAGACTTCCAACGGCCGCGAGAGACAAAACGAAAAGAGCGGGGCGCGTGATTTTCATGTTTTGAGAACCCTCCTTGATTTGCTCGGAGTTTCAATGCGGTGGGAAAGGGAACGGGAAGCGCAAGCTCTCCAAGGAGAACGATTATGAAGCGGGGAACCGGGCAATGTAAAGAAGTTTTTGTTTTCTGCCGGATAGGGACGAGCGGAGTTGATTTAGGAGGATTCGAGAATCCACGATGCACCGAGACGAATCAGGCGGGCTTTCGGTCGGAACTCGCGATTTCGATTCCTGCCAGCTCGAAGCGTTTGTCTTCTTCGCCGGCACCGGCAAGCAGAAACGCGTTGGTGCCGGCGGCTTTGCCCTGGATCACCTGGGTGATGACATAGACGCAGCCGAGCCAGTGGGCTTGTTCGAGATCGGCAGCGGACCAGTGCGCGGGATGGCCGGGGTGGGAGTGATAAAAGCCGGCGATCTCAAGGCCTCGACGGCGGGCCTCACGCGCAATTTTCACCAGCTCGGCGGGAGAGATCTCGTAGCGATCATGCAGTGATTCCGCGCGGGTGTTGGTGGCGCGAATCAGGGAATCGACCTGCCAGCCTTGCGGGGTGATGCGGCCTAAAAGCGCGCCGCAGCACTCACTCGGCCACGCTTCTTCAGAGTGCGCGCGAAGCTCGTCATAAACCGCAAGCGGCAAGCGCAGGAGGCTCATCGATTCCTCGACCGGAAGCGGGGTTCGGAATGTGCCGTGCATTGGAACATGAGCAACAGACTTGGCAACGCCGAAGGGACCGATCGAAGCAAGAGAGGTTCTTCGGACTCATCGGGTATGCTTTTGAGTGTAGGCGACCCGCATGAAGAGACGCTCAACCCACCCGAACTTCGACCAGACGCTGAATCTGTTGCGCGAACACACATTCGATGTGACGACCTTTGCGGGCGTTGCGGGAGGAGTGTTGGTGCGTAAACACGGGGTGGGGGCGGTTCTGGTGCCAGTGCGCCGAGCCGAAGATGGGGAGGGTGCGGCTGCGGCATTCGCGGTGAGCCCGGGAATCCTGGTCAAGGGAGAAATAGGCCGGCTACTGGACCGCGGCTACCAGAAATTCATTAAGACTTCTCAATATGAGCTACCGGCGACGGCCAATCAATTGCAATGCATACACGCATTCAGCGAGGAACTGTCGCAGCTTATTGGCGCCATTAGCCTGTATAACGAGTCGCTGGGCACGACCAGCGATATCTATCGTTACGATCGCCTGATGGGCCGAGGGGCCGATGATGCCGCGCCCGCCGAGCCGTGGGACCAGGGATCGGACGAGGCATCGGAGCGTGCATCGGGATTGACCGACGGGCATTAGCCTGCGGGCATCGACCTCCGCTGAAGGTTTGAGCGGAGCATGCCATGGGCGGGTGGGAAGACGGGGACAAGTACGCGGCCCAGGAGCAGGAGCGCCGTTCCGATCCGCGTTACTCCGTCGATGAAGATTCGGTTGTGCTGTTTGTTGGTTATGGCGGCCCGCTTCAGGCTCGTCTTGTGGATTTGAGCCAGGAAGGTTGCCGTCTTCGCACCAGTCCTCCGGTAGCCGCGCGCTCCCGCCTGCCGGTTGAAGTGTTCTTCAAAGTCAATGGAATCTCATTTCGATTTCGCGGCGTTCTGCAATGGAGCGATGGCCACGGTCTGCTCGGGATCCGATTCGTGAATGTGGTTCCGCGGCGGATGGTGGAGCTGGCCCAAGTGATTTGCTCGATGGAGGAGAACTCGGAAGCCCGCGCCGAGGCGGTCAACGTGCTGGTCGCGGAGCAAGGTACGACCGAAGCGCCCGCACCGCCGGATGCAGGGGCGCTTGCGGCGCGAAAACCAGTGGGCCGCGAACGCCGCCAGCAGAATCGGCTCGAAGTCGATACCACAGCGACGATCTATCTCGTCAACGTGGCATCCATACTGCGGGGGCGCATTCTGGACCTGAGCCTGAGCGGGTGCCGCATCCGCACCGACGAGCGCTTTCCGGTGGGCATTTACACGCGGGTGGAGACGGAGTTCAGGCTGGAAGGGCTGCCATTCCGGCTGGGCGGCGTGATCCAGGCCATCCACGACCGCAACACGGTGGGAATTCGGTTTTTGGACGTGAGCCAACGGAAGCAGGAGCAGGTGCTGGAGCTCATCGCCGAAATCGACGAGATGCGCGCGGCGCATCCTGGCGTTGCCGAGGACCGCGCCTGACTGGGCGCAGGGTTTGCGTGATGGCCGCGAAAATCAATTTTTCAATGCAGCGGTTGAGGGGTGGTTTGGCGGATCGAGTTCGATGTAATCGAGGGCTGCGGGATCGCCCGCGTCGGGCGCTCCTTCAATGCGCAACACGTCGCCGGGCTTCAGCTCATACCCTCGCCCGTCGGGACCGCGCGCGGTAAAGCGGGTTGAATTGTCGCCGTTCGGCCTCCGCGACGGGAGCTTGGCGTCGGCGCCCCATGAAACCATCTCCGTTCCGTTGATGGCAAGCGTGAAGTGCGCGACTCCGCCCTGCAGATCGAAATACTGCACGGCGATATTGAAGCGGCCGGGTTTGCCGGAGTAAGTCCACTCGGCGGTGCAGGTTTTTTGCGCAGGGACCGGGTCGCACGACACGGCCTTCCCGCGGGAGGCATCTTCCCATGGCGTCACGTCGATGATTTTGTATCCGTTGAGGCGCGCATCTTCAGCTTCGAGGCGGCCCGGAAAGTGACCGGCGCGGCCCAGCGCGTCGGGAATGCCGGTTTCCTTGAGGAAGTACTGCACGATCGCGTCGCGCCAGACGATGGCGTGGCCTGCCTGATACTCGAGCGCCGCGCGCTCCTGTTCGTAAAGCTGCGGGTCGATTTTACCTTTGAGCGTGGCCCACTCATCGCCGAGCTGCGCCGCTTCTTCCGCGCCTTTGTAGTGGCTGTCGTAGACGTACTGAATGACGGTTTTGCCGGAATACAGTCTGTAGGTCCAGGGAACGTGATGAAAAAACAGCAGCAGGCTCTCTGGAGTGGTGGCGGCCGACTCATAGGTTTTCGCGACCCACGGCGGATATTGGCCAGCAAAACCAGTGCCAGTGGCGACGCTCCGATCCATGCCGATGCCCTTGGCGTCGTCGCGGTGCCACTGGCCCCAGCCATTGCGCTCGCTCGCCTCAATGTTTGGACCGTAGTGGCTGCCGGTAATGTCGGTGAGCGTTTGCGTGCCAAGGAATCCCGTGTAGTCGACGTATGCGGGCCACGATTGCATGAGCATCTTGTCGACTGTCGCAACAACCTGGGGGTTGGTGCTGATGGTTTGCCTGGTCCACTCCGCGGCGATTTTTTCGGCGGTCAAATTTGGATCCCAAGAGAGGCGGCCGAAGGCGTAGAGGTTGGCCATGGCCATCGGCGCACCGAGCCAGTTGTCGCGGCCCACGCAGGAGACGCCGATCATTCCACCGAGAGGACGATTGAAACTCTTGCCTTCGATGATGTCTTTGACCGGCGTTGAGCGATTTTCCGCGTGCAGGTCGAAGTCGAGTTTCTCTTTCCAGAGTGGCGCGAGGTAGACGAGGTGCCGCTGCTGGCCGAGATACTCCTGCGTGATTTGCAGCTCCATGGCCTCGTTGGTTTTGTGCAGGCCGGCAAAGAGCGGCGATACCGGCTCCTCAGCTTGAAAGTCGATGGGGCCGTATTTGATCTGGACGATGACGTTGGGCGCGAACTGGCCGTCGAGGGGATGGAAGATGTCGTAGGCGGCGCGCGCGCGATCGGCTTTCATGTCGTTGTAGTCGAGATGGTTGTTGTAGACGAAGGCGCGATAGAGGACCACGCCTCCATGCGGTGCAAGGGCGTTGGCGAGAACGTTGGCGGCGTCCGCTGGGCTGCGGCCATAGCTGGCGGGGCCGGGCTGACCTTCTGAATCGGCCTTGACCGTGATGCCGGCGAAATCGGGAATCTGCTGGTAAATCTCGTCGACCTTTGCGATCCACCAGGCTTTCACTTGGGGATCAAGGGGATCGAAGGTCTTGAGGCCGCCGACTTTTTGCGGGCTGGCGATGTCAACGCTGATAGCGAGGCGCACGCCCCAGGGACGCATGGCGTCTGCAATTCGCGCGAGGCCTTTGATCATTTCCGGTTCTAAGAACGGCGCGGCGTTGTTGACGTTGTTCACGTTGCAGCCATTGATGCCCACCGACGCGAGGAGGCGCGCGTAGGCGGTAGCTTCGGTTAGATCGTCGCGAACTTTGCCGCCCTCAAAAAAAATAGATCGGCCGTCATAGCCGCGCTCGACTCGGCCATCGGCGTCATCCCACTCGTCGACCCAGCGAATGGGCATGGCGGGCTCCTGGATGGCGTCGAGATGAGAGAGGTCAGATTTCGTGGCGATGCGGCGTAAAAGATCGAATGTGCCGAAGAGGGCGCCGTGCTCATTTGATCCGGCGACGATGACGAGCGGATGGCCTTGCCACACGGTGCGCTTGAGCCAGAATCCGTGCGCGGCGAGATGCGCGGGAAGGGAGAGGCCTGGGAAGGCGGCGCGAACTTCGTTGATGGTGCCGACGACGGTTTCGCCGCTCTCGGTGGTCTGGATTTTTTGGCCCGAGAATCCGGCGAGGCCGCTCTCGAGTTCCTGCACGGCTGATTGCTCTAGCTGATTGGTCGAGAGAGCGCGGACGGATATGGGAATTTCGGCAGGCGTTTGAAGCGGCGCGTAGCGCAACCATGCCGGGTCTTCAGTTTGTGCGCGGGCTGTCGTCCCTGCGGCGAAAATACCCGCCAGGAAAAATGCTGCCAGAAGATGAACGGTCCGCGCTCGAACTTTTTTCGTCATGTTTTGACACCCAATCATAGTTCAATTTGAAAAGTCGTCTCTCACGGGACGGTGCAAAAGCTCCTGGCCTGAACAGGCTGCGGAAAAAGTCGTCAAAGCTGAGAGACCCGTCCCTCGGCGGCTAAAGCCGCTCTCATTTGGCGGTATTTCCGGCACGACTAAAGTCGTGCCCTGACACTTCGTGCTTCTCTGAAGCAGTTTTTCCGCAGCCTGTGAAGGCCCGTGAATCTGTTGCGCTGGTTGAGGGATCTGAAGGTCCCTGCTCCTTCCGAAGGCTACCAGCCTGCAACCTTCAAGCCGACTAATGAATGTCCCCCGGAGAACGTTCTACCATCTAACGGTAGTTATAGACTTGTACCTCTGCGGTTTCAGGGAGCGTTCGCCTTTATGCCCACTACCATGCAGGCCGTTATGAAGGCCAAGGCTGCACCCGGAATCGAGTTGCGCGAAGTGCCGGTTCCCGTGCCCGGCCCCGGCGAAGTGCTGGTGCGCGTACAGACGGCCAGCGTGTGCGGAACCGACTTGCACATTTACAACTGGGATCCATGGGCCAAGGGGCGGATTCATCCGCCGCTGATTCCGGGGCACGAGTTTGCGGGGGTGGTGGCCGCGCTGGGCAAAGGCGTGTCGACGGTACATGAAGGCGATCTGGTGAGCGCGGAGATGCACGTGGCCTGCGGCAAATGCCTGCAATGCCGCACTGGTCTGGCGCACGTTTGCCAGCACGTGCGCATTCTGGGCGTGGATGCCGATGGCGCGTTCGCGGGCTACGCCGTTATTCCGGAGTCGAACATTTGGAAGCTTTCACCGTCGATTCCGCATGATTACGCTTCATTGCTCGATCCACTGGGCAACGCGGTGCACGCCGTGCTGGCTGGGCCGATTGCCGCGAAGACGGTTGCGGTGACGGGCTGCGGCGCGATTGGGCTGTTCTCGATTGCAGTGGCCAAAGCATGCGGAGCGGCGCGCGTCTTCGCCACTGAGGTGAATGCGCAGCGGAGAAAAGTGGCCCTCGAGATGGGCGCGGATCTGGCTCTGGACCCTACGACGGATGCCGTGGAGAAGATGATTCTTGAGGCGACGGGCGGCACCGGAGTGGATGTGCTGCTGGAAATGTCGGGTCATCCAGAGGCCACGCGGCTGGGATTCGCGCTGTTGCGAACGGGCGGACGGGCTTCGCTGCTGGGCATTCCTTCGCGGCCGTTCGAGCTGGACTTTGCGCGCGACATTATTTTCAAAGGCGCCACCGTGCAAGGCATCAATGGGCGCAGGATGTTCGAGACGTGGTTTCAGATGGAGGCTCTCCTGGCGACGGGAAAACTGAACCTGGAGCCGGTGATTACGCATCGGCTGAAGCTCAGCGAGTTTGAGAAGGCGATGGAGCTTTTGCAGTCGGGCGAAGCGATCAAGGTGGTGATGCGGCCGGAGTGAAAAGACAGGGAATAGGGATTAGGGATTGGGGAACAGCGGGGCTAGCGGGGTTGGGCGGGCCTCGCGGAGCAGGAAATACCTGGAGGAGAGGGAAAACAAGGCGCCCGGGATGCGGGGCAGGGCTAGCCTTCGAGAATCACTCGCCGCAGGCCGCGGACGGCATTGCACACATAGATCGCATCGGCGGTGCGTAGATCATCAAGCGACAGCACGCGTTCTTCGATGTCTGGTCTGGTTTCGAGAAGGTGGCGGCGATAGACGCCCGGTAAAAGCCCGCATTCGATGGGCGGCGTGAACCAGCGCCCCTCTTTCACAACAAAAACATTGCTGATGGCTCCCTCGGTGACTTCACCGCGCAGATTGAGAAAGAGCACATCGTCGAGGCCGTCGCGCACTGCGCCAGCGAAGGCTTGCGCGTAGACAGGACGGTGCGTCGTCTTGTGGTAAAGCATGGGCTCGGCGGGATCCGTGCGCGTGTTGGAGATGGAAACGCGGCCGGCAGGGGAGCCGATCTGTTCCAAAGCGCCCAATGCCAGCGTGGAGGAAAGCAACTGCAGATCCTTCGACTCGTCCGCTTCGCGAACTCGCTCAGGATGACAGTTCTGTGGGGAGCGGGCCTCAAAGCCGGCAGCCATCGGTTCGTTTGTAATCTGCAAGCCGCTGCCGTGCGGCGGAAGGAGTTCGTCGGTGATTTGCAATTGGCCTTCGCTGCCAAGCAGAAGCCGGACACGCCGCGGGGCGGGAGGCGCGGATTCGGCAAATGGGCGCGCGTGATCTTCCAGGGCGGCGCGAACTGCGGCGCGGTCGCACGCAAAACCAAAATATTCTGCCGAATCTTCGAGGCGATCGAGATGCAGCTCGAGGAGCGGATAGCCGCCGTCCCAAAGCATCGTTTCAATGAGAAAGAATTCTTCGGGCTGGCTCACGATACTCACGTTCTCGCGGATGGCATTGCTGCTGCGATGTGCGGGACCGGTGAGGAAGTCCGCTTTCAAAAGGCACTCGCGATACTCTTCCGCCGGATCGGAGTCGATGACGATCCCGCTGCCCACGCCCATGATTCCGCGCGCGCCATCGAGCTCGAGAGTGCGAATGGCCACATTGAAGACGGTTTGCTTTGGCGAGAAGAACCCGATGGCGCCCGTATAGACGCCGCGAGGCGATTCTTCAAGCTCGGCAATAAGCTGAGTAGCGCGCACTTTAGGCGCGCCGGTAACCGAACCGCAGGGAAACAGCGCGCGGAAGACGTCGTGAAAGCCGGCATCGGGCCGGAGCTCGGCGGTGACGGTCGAAGTCATCTGCCAAAGCGTGGGATATCGCTCGACGGCAAAGAGCTCTTCGACCTTGACGCTCCCGATTTTCGCGACCCGGCCGAGATCGTTGCGCACGAGGTCGACAATCATCACGTTTTCGGCGCGGTTCTTGGGGTCGTTGTGCAGCCATTCGCCGATCTGGCGGTCTTCGCGGGTGGTGAGCCCGCGCCGCGCAGTGCCTTTCATCGGCCGCGTTACGATTCGGCGACGGCCGGGGTTTGAACCGCTTTCACGGGTCTCGTCGCGGTGGGAGCCGCCTTCCTCGATGCGGAAGAAGAGTTCCGGCGAAAAAGAGAGAATGTGGCGGCCGGGTTCGTAGTGCAGGAGCGCGCCATAGTTGACCGGCTGGCGCGCGCGCAGCCTCGCATAGAGCGCAGCGACGCTCCGAGGCGCTTCAAACGTCAACGGAGCGGTGAAGTTCAGCTGATACACATCGCCGGCGCGAATCCATTCGTGAATTTGAGCGATGCGTTGCGCGTAGGCGGATTCAGTAAGGGCGAATTCGGCGGCGATCTCGGGCTGAGGGTCTCGTGCGGGGGCTAAAGCCCCAGTCGATTCCGAGGCGTTTACGGCACGACTAAAGTCGTGCCCCTTCAAAGCGTGGAGTTCCGGCGGATTGCCGCTTTCAAACTTCCCTGTAGCGTGATCGAAAACATAGCTGTGTTCGTAGATTCCGAACCACGCAAGCGGATTTCCGTCCCGCGCGGCTCGGGTTCCGGCCTTCGGCTCGAAGTAGCTTGCGCACTCGTAGCTGAAGAATCCGGCCGTGCAGTGGCCTGCCGCGACCGCGGCCTCAATGGCGGCAAACAGCGCGGGGATTTCTGCGGGCGAATGCGCGATGCATACGCGAATCGGCGCCGTGAAGAATTGCGATTTTTTATTGGTTTCGGCGCTGGTCTGTGTGCCGGCCTCAAGAAGCACCGTGGCCGGCGTCTGCTCAACCAGCGCATAGATTTCCGGAGGGAGGGGGTGCCGCCGCGCCATGCACGCAGTGTACTTAAGAACCGCCGGTGACCGTGAGCACCATGGTGGTGTTGTAAGTGGTGGCGGTAACGCCGTTCGTTGATTGAGCAGTGACGGTGACGTTATATGTTCCAGAAGGGGTCGCGGGAGGTTGCGGCGGGCCGTGGTTGTAATAGTTATACGTCGGCTTGCACGCCGTTGTCCCCAGCGCGGTAACGAACCCGATCAACGCGATCAGCACCAGTTGCTGCAGCCAACGGCGGCGTCGCACACCCCACGCCAATCCACCGAGCCCCAACATGCCCGGCAGCAGAACAGCCCAAGCGACGGGTTGACCGCCGCTCGCCGGCATCCTGGATCGCACAACCTGGCCCGGCCCCTGGCCATTGGTCTGAATCAGCATGGAGCTCACGGGCGGGCAAGCCGATGGAGGCGAGCCGGAGGGGCAACTGGTGGGCGTGGTGGGCAGAATTTCAATCGATTCCGGCGTGAAAGTGCAGCTGACCAATTCCGGAAGGCCGGAGCACGAGAGGGTGACGAACATGGGCGCGGTGAGCGCGGCATTGTCTTGAGGCACGACTGTGACCGCGATGGTGCCTGCATCTCCGGCCTTGAGTGTGAGTGGCAACGTGGAGGGCGCGACGGCCGCGAGTGAAAGAGTGAAGCTCGGGGTGGCGCTGACCTGGCCGGTGGCGTCGCTCGTAGCGGAAGCTGAACTCAGGTGCGACGCGTCACCTGCATAGACGGCGCGCAGGTTGTGATCTCCGCCCGCAAGCGAGAAGACGGGCTCAGCCACACCGTCAGCGTTTAGAGCCGCCTCGGCCAGTTCGCGATCTCCGTCTTGAATAACAACCACGCCGGATGCAGGCAGGCCATCGGCGGCGGTGACGGTAACAGAGGCTGTGGCTTGCGTGTGCCCGGCCAGGTCGCTGGTGGCCACGTTCAGCGTGGTGTGCGTAGCGATTTTTTGCGCCATGGCGGCTGCCGGCAGCACCGCCAGCGCAAGCGCCAAACCCAGCCCCGCAAACCAATTAAGCCGTGAACCGCGGCAGTTTAACCCTCTCACGTGCACCCGCTCCAACTCTCTAGAAAGATTGCGCAATCGCCCAGCAGCGCTCGGCCTTATGACTCTGCGTAAACCCCTATTGTATCTGGCCGGGGCGCGTCCCGGCCAACCAGCTCAGGGGTTTGGGGGCCAGAGATTGGACGGGCAAACTGGCGTTTGGAAAGGCAGCGGGCTATTCATTGAATGAGACGAATATCCGACCCAAACTCCTGCGGGCGCCAGTCTAGATCGTGGAGTCAGCGGAAACCGCAAGATCGTATCCCGTACCGGCGCGAATAAAGACATCGGCACCCTTAATCAGCCAACCTACGGCCCCCTCTGTTTCGGCGGTCGATTTGAGACTCTCAGAGGTTCGACCGCCCCTGAATTGTTCAATGTCTCCCGTAACCGGAATTTGCTGGCCATCTACAGCGGTGACGGAGTCAAAAGTGAATGCAAGGGTTGCGTGCCGACCAAATCCCCCTGCATTTCTAAAATCGATCAGGTGGCCCAGGGCAAGGGCTCCGCGGCGAAAAACCGTGACGCCATCCACCACCACATCCTCGGCCACCTGAAATTGAATGGGCCGTCCGATGTTGCCCTTCTTGTATTCCTTTGAGTACACCGGGGCGGAAAGCAGCACCTTCACAGGCGTTCCCCGGCTCAATTTGACGTCGTGCAGGGGACTGCTGTTTTCCGAGGGCTCTCCTCGGGGATTTTTTGAGGGGTCGTTGGTCCCCAGAAGCTTCACAAGACATTCTGTTTCCGCAGCAAGTGGTTCGGCGTTGGAACCTTTATGGCCCATGAAGCCCGTCTTAAATTCGACTGAGAGTTGCGATCCTTGCGCTCCGTCGTGGCTCGCTTCGCTGATTTCGACGGACACAGGGCCGGAGACGATGGCTGCATCCGTTCTGCGGGCTCCAGCATCTGCGCTGGTCTCCCAAATGCTTTCGAGCAGCTGGATGTCCTGGAGGGCTTCAACGTGAAGTCCCTGATCTTTGCGAACGATGTAGCCAAGAGCCGGGAGTGCTTTCAAGAGGTCTGCTTTTACGATCTCTGGAGAAGCGGGAATGAACCGGTCGTCAGTTTTCGGTCCGTCGGATGATCGAAGAATTGCAACGCCGCAAGGTGGAGTTTGCCCACTTAGAAATAGCGAGGAGGCGAAGGCCGGAAACAAACCAATTGCAATGTACCGAATTGCCGTGCGCAAGTCTTGCAACCGTCCTTTGGTCAACAAGCGTCAAGGTGGGTAAGGGTACCCGGCTTGACGCGGGGAATTTGAACGTCGATCAGACCGGCAGCGCAGGATATGCGGGAATTGCCCGGCGGCTGACTACGGATTTCTTATAGCAAAGCCGCCAATCGACACGCAACAAAAGATTGGGCAGGCCCGCCGCCAGTTCGCCGAAACTCAATGATTCGCAATTGCGAATTACGCAAATGTTGCGGCTGCCAGTGGCGCGCTATGCTTTGGCGTAGGGATATCGATATGACAGAGGCTCAGAATCGCCCTCAACTTGCTCACCTGAGTGCCGTGCTCAACGAGTTGCGTGCCAAGGGCACGCACTTCAATCTGCGCGTGCTCGACGATCAGCAGGCGCCGGTTTGCCACTACGACGGCCGCGAGGTGATCAACCTGGCCAGCAACAATTATTTAGGTCTGGCCAACCACCCCAAACTCATTGAAGCGGCAATCGCGGCCACGCGGGCCTTCGGCGTGGGCTCGGGCGCGGTGCGCACCATCGCCGGAACCATGCGCATCCACATGGAGCTCGAGGAAAAGATTGCGCGATTCAAGAATGTCGAGGCATGCGTGGTCTTCCAGAGCGGCTTTGCGGCCAATGCGGGCACGGTGAGCGCCATTCTCGGCAAGGAGGACTTCATCCTGTCGGATGAGCTGAACCACGCCAGCATTATTGACGGCGCGCGGCTTTCGCGGGCAACGATCAAAGTTTTCCGGCATAAAGACATGGCCCACTGCGAGGAGCTGCTCCGGGAGCTGGAAAAAGCGCCGGGCAAAAAGCTGGTGATCACGGACGGCGTTTTCTCGATGGATGGCGACATCGGACCCGTGGACAAGCTGGCCGCGCTGGCGGAAAAATACGGCGCGATCATGATGGTCGACGACGCGCATGCCTCGGGGGTTCTGGGCCGGAATGGGCGTGGGTCAGTGGATCATTTTGGAATGCACGGCAAAGTGGATGTGCAGGTGGGTACGCTTTCGAAGGCCATTGGGGCACTGGGCGGCTACGTCTGCGGGACTAGAGATTTGATCGACTACCTTTATCATCGCGCGCGGCCGTTTCTGTTTTCGACGTCGCATCCGCCGTCGGTTGCGGCAACGTGCATTGCCGCGTTCGACATTCTGGAACACGAGCCGGAGCGGATTCTGCGGCTGTGGGGGAACACGCGGTATTTCCAGGGCGAGCTGAAGCGGATCGGATTCAATATCGGTGGCTTGAACACTCCGGCGACGGAGACTCCGATCACTCCGATCATCGTGGGCGAGGGCCGCGCGGCGATGGACTTCTCGCGGGCGCTGTTTGAAGAAGGCGTGATGGCGACGGGGATTGCGTTCCCGACAGTTCCGGAAGGCAAGGCGCGGATTCGCGCCATTTTGACGAGCGAGCACACACGCGCCGAGCTGGATCGCGCGCTGGAAACGATGGAGCAGGTGGCTAAGCAGATGGGGATTCTATAGAAAGAGCGCAGAGTCGCCGTAGAATCGAAATCAATGATCGCTCACTTGCGCGGCAAGCTTATTCACAAACAACCCGGCCAGGCCATTGTTGAGGCCGGAGGGGTGGGCTACGACGTGGCCATCTCCGTGCCCGCGTTTACGGCGCTGCCCGCGGTGGGAGCTGAGACGGCGCTGCACATTCACACGCAGGTGAGCGATAGCCAGATTGCGCTCTTCGGCTTCACCGATCGCGAGGAAAAGCGGCTGTTCGAACGGCTGATCACGGTGAGCGGAGTGGGCCCGAAGCTGGCCATCAAGATTCTGAGCGGGCTCAACTCCGACCGGGTGGTTCAGGCCATTCGCGGGCAGGATCATGCGCAGCTTACGCACATTCCCGGCGTGGGCAAAAAACTGGCCGAGCGCCTGGTGGTGGAGCTCAAAGACAAGCTGGATGACTTTGCCGTGGCGCCGGCGCAGTCGTCAGTCGAAGGTCCGGCTGTCGACGATGTGCTGTCTGCGCTGACCAACCTGGGCTATCAAAGGCCGGCCGCGGAGAAAGCGATTGCGCAGGCGATCGCGAAAGAGAAAACGCTGGCGGCGGATTTCGATGGTCTGTTCAGGGCTGCGCTGAAGGTGATCCGGTAGGCTCGGACATTATTCTTACTGAATCGCACGCCGCAATTGTCTCATCGCATACGACACGTGCATTTGTTGGTTTCCCGAGCGGATTTGTAACCGGAAGATCGGAAAATTCGGTCTAAAATAGAAGAACCGCTGATTCTTAAAGTCCCCTTAAGCATTGGCCTTCCCTGCACGCATAGGATGGTTGGATTGCGTTTTACTGTCGCCGTTGTCAGTTTCGGTGTCGCTCTCAGTGTCCCCACCGGGGCTGCGACGATTCCGAGCGCGATCCGGGTCGCTGATTTGGCGCCCGCCTGCGCATTTTTGTCCGACGTCAGCGGGGCCGCGTCCGATCCGAGTCTGACCGAAGGCGATTTTTCCGCCGAATTTGACCGCGTATTGGAACTCGACCCGGCCGATGGCGCTCAAACCGCATCGAGCGGCAGCTCGACCACTGGAAGTGCGGGCGGACAAAGCGGGAATGGACAAACTGCAGGCAGTCATGCGGCGTCCAACCCCAACGTGCCCGTTGACGCCAACGGGAATCCCATTCCGATCGAGCGCCAGGAGCCGACGCGGATTCTGGGTTTCATGCCAAATTTCCGGACCGTCTCAGGCGGAGCCAAGCCTCCTCCTCCGGGCTGGAAGTACAACTTCAGCGTGGCCACGCATCAGGCAACGGATTACTCCTCGTTTATCTTTCTCGGCCTAACTTCGCTCAGCGCCGAAGGCATTGACGAGCATCCAGCTCTGGGGCACGGCGCCCGCGGCTTCTGGGCCTACACGTGGCGCGGATTTTTGGATAAGTCCGACAATACGTACCTCTCCGCGTGGCTGCTGCCCTCGCTCATCCACGAGGACACGCGCTTTTACGCACTCGGGGCGGGCCACAACTATTTCGTCCGCGAACTTTACGTCATCAGCCGCGAGGGGGTTGCGAGGACGTACGGCGGACACCAGACGCCGAATATCGCGGGGCTTGGCGGAAAGGTTATAACGCAGATCGTGTCGCGAACCTATTACCCGAGCAGCGCGACTACGTTTCCGGTGCTCGCCGAGAAGTTTGGCTACTCGGTGATGCGCGACGTCATCTTCACTTCGATTCGCGAGTTCTATCCGGACGCGGCGGCGCACTTTATCCGCAGGCATCGCGAGAAGATGGCTGCCAAGGCGGCGGCGCAGGACGCGACGGCACATTGAACCGCGGACTAGCGACGAAGGTCGGGGTCGACAGCATCCAGTGTGGTCCCGGTTGCATCTAGTAGTGGGGGCTCCAATGCCGATTATCCGGAACTGCCAATCCTGCGGAAAGCCGAATCGTATTCCCGGAAAGCACGTTGCCGACACGGGCCGATGCGGAGCGTGCAAAGTCTCCTTGCCGCCGATATCGGAACCGATCGCGGCTGGCCCGGCTGAATTTGATGAAATCGTAGGGGCCAGCAAGGTTCCGGTATTGGTAGATTTCTGGGCCGAGTGGTGCGGCCCCTGCCGCATGGCAGCGCCCCACGTTGCAGAAGTGGCGCGCGACCTCGCTGGTCACGCCGTTGTGCTCAAGGTCGATACGGAGAAGTTCCCGGAGCTCGCAGCGCGCTTCAAGGTCCAGGGCATTCCCAACTTCGCCGTCTTCGCCAACGGGGAGCTGAAGTTTCAGCAGGCAGGCCTGGTGGATGCGAATACGATGAAGAGCTGGCTCACTCGCGCAGCTTAGCGGAAAGGCTAATCGGCGTGCTGGTGAACTGAGCTAAACGTGCGCGTTACTCGCTGTTCTCGGGCTCATGGCCAAGGCTGTGGAATAGGCCTGGGCTGGTTGACGTTACCATGCCGTCGAAGGTAGTTCGATAGCACAGCCCGCAAAACCGTCTTGACTTAGAGTGCGGCATTGCCGCACAATGACTTTATGGCTGTCCTCCCGACCGTTGTGGAGACGAGCATTTTTCGGCGCAAAGCAGAAAAGCTGCTGACGAGCGATGAATACGATGACCTTCTGTTTTATCTTTCGAGATATTACTCGGCGGGCGATGAAATTCCCGGAACCGGGGGCGTGCGCAAGCTCAGGTATGCGATCGGCGGGCGTGGAAAATCAGGTGGTGTAAGGGTCATCTATTACTTCTTCGACGAAATAAATCCGATTCTTGCACTCTTCCTTTACGCGAAAAACGAGCAGGGGAATCTAACCCCGGCGGAGAAAAAAATCGCGGCGTCACTTGCCGCGGCATTGAAGGCAGAAGCAAAGGCGAGAAAGGTGAAGCGATGAAGCGCAAAAGTATCGGCCCAGAATTGATCGAATCGATGCACGAAGCGCTTGCCATTGTTCAAGGCAAGGTGAAACCGGCCCGCGTTACAACTTTCAAGCCGTCGATTGCAACAGAAATTCGCAGCATCCGAATTGCCACCGGCTTAAGCCGCGCCGAATTCTGCCGCCGCTATGCGCTGGACCCTCGCGCCTTGCAGGAATGGGAGCAGGGCCGCCGCCGTCCCGATCGCGCCGCACGCGCGTACCTCAAAGTCATTGCGCGGAAGCCGAAGGCAGTGGAAGAGGCGCTGGCGAGCTGATGGATGCGACGCTGAAGATTATTCGATAGATTGCATTGTGCGGCCTTTTATGGATCAACGTCCGATTTTTCCAACGGATAGAATTCCGCTCTAGGAGCTGCGCTGCATACCACGTTGACTCCGGCGTTGGAAGGCTTGCAGAGTTGCGGTTCGTCGCCTTGCGGATAGCGAATCTCTAGGGTCTTCGAGTCCCTCCAACGGACCTTGGGGTCGAACGCCCCAAAGGTGAAATACACCTCTTGGGCAATCGGTCTCAAGGCGGGGCGGACCGTAATACTCACCCAATCGACAGTCGCCCCGCTACCACCATCCTTTACATAACAAATGATTCGCCCGTCGGGTGAAGGCAGTCTGAATACGGAAGTGTATTTTGGGAACGAGAGCAGAACAAACAGAGCGAGTAAACCCGGCAGGAGCGCAACCGCTCCCGTCACGCGCAGGCTTCGCCGAAGCCAGACGCGCTTGATTCGGGGGGCCCAGATCGCAAGGACACTGAGAGCGAGAAAGGAGAGAACTGTACCGAAGGTCCTTGCGTAAAAGGTCAAGTCTTCAGTTGTCATCGCGGCTCCGAGCGTTTCTCTTGCCGGATAGATAGGGTACCGGGTTGCCTGCTAGTCTCTCCAAGTATGGCACGCACCACAAAAACCTCACCCGACGCAGCGCCGCCTTACTTCCGCCCGGAAGCTCTCGCGTTTCTGCGCAACCTTGCCAAGCACAACGATCGCGCGTGGTTCCAGCCCCGCAAGGAGCAATTTGAGGCGGAGCTGAAGGAGCCGATGCTGGCCGTCGTGCGCAAGATTACGGACGCGATGGCGGACTTCGCGCCCAACCACGTGCGGCCGGCGGAGAAATCGCTGTTCCGGATCTATCGCGACACGCGCTTCTCAAGCGACAAGCGACCCTACAAAACGCACGTGGCCGCGTGGTGGACGCACACGGGATTCGAGAAGACTTCTGGCGCGGGCTATTACTTCCACGTGAGCGCGAAGGAAGTAATTATTGCAGCCGGCTCTTACATGCCGGAAAAGGAGCAGCTGGCCGCGATTCGCCATTGGCTGCTCGATCATCATCGTGAATTCAAGAAACTAATCCAAAACCCTAAGGTGCGGAGCACTTACGACGAATTTGAGGGCAACGCGCTCACCCGCCCGCCGAAAGGATTTCCCGCGGAGCATCCGGGGATGGATCTGATTCGCTGCCGCCAATGGGGGCTGGCCGCGGAGTTGCCGGCGAAGACGGCTCTGAAGAGAGACATTGCCGACGTAGTGATTCGCTACTTCAAGATCGCGGCACCGGTGGTTGACGCGCTGAATACTCCGATTGCGGCGTCGCTCGGGAGCAAGAAGAAGCCGTTGTTTTTCGCGCTGAGATGATGCCTCGGATTCGGCCGGCCCTCCGGGGCGGCGGCGATTGCGTGGTCGCATCCCCAGGGTTCACGTCCGCTGCGCGGACTTCACCCTGGGCTATTTTCGACTGCTCCTCCGGAGCGGATGGTTGAGAGAATCAAGCGCGAGAGGGACGCACGAGGGATGGCGCAGCCAGCTTTCCAACCCGCCAAACCCGCTCCAAATCCGGGTTTCAGAGGGCTTCGACGCCCAAAATCAGGCAAAAATAGGTGTTAGCCCCATAAAAACCCAAGAAAACTGTGGAAAACACGCATTTTCCCATTGACTTTGCCCATACTCAGGCCGCATGGTAACCATCGGCAGGGTTCTTCGTAGCCGCATGAATACAGGGGTTTCGCGCCAAGCACGATTCAATGGCAATCCTCCATGCGGCGAGAATTTTTGGCGGAAGCCCCACCAAACAGGCAGCCCAGAGGGCTCGCCGAGAAGGAGAACATTCAATGGCATCTGGATTGACCAAAACAGCCCTTACACGGCTCCTGGCCGAGAAGCTCGAACTGACCAACAAGCAATCCGCAGCTTTCCTTGACCTATTGGCGGAAACGGCCATCAAGGAAACCAAGAAGAGCGGCGTATTCGTAATCCCCGGAATCGGCCGTTTGGTGAAGGCCGAGCGCAAGGCTCGCATGGGCCGCAACCCCCAGACCGGTGAGGCCATCAAGATCAAGGCCAAGACCGTAGTAAAGTTCCGCGTGGCGAAGTCGGCCAAGGACGTGATCGCGCCACCGAAGAAGTAGTTCAGAAGCAGTTCCCTCCCCCAAGAGCGAACAGAAAAAGGGAGAGCCTTGTGCTCTCCCTTTTTCGTTTGGCGTGCCTCAGTACATGCGAATTTTTTGCGTTGAATCCGGCCGAGGGTTCATCGAATAGGGCATGACAACGGCTTCGGCGGTTCCCGAACAAATTGGCATATCACCGGCGAGCGGCTCGTCGGTTTTGCTGCTCCTGCGTTTGGAGGGGCTGGTAGTGGCAGCCGCGACTGCTGTGCTGTTTGCGCATACGGGTGCGAGCTGGTGGCTCTTTGCGCTGTGGCTTGCGCCGGATTTGTCGATGCTCGGATACCTGGGCGGCGCATGCCGCGGCGCGCGCATCTACAACGCATTCCACACATACATTGGGCCGGGCGTGCTGGCGCTTTGTTCGCTGCTGCCTGGAGCGCACACCGCGCTACCGCTGGCACTGATTTGGGCGAACCACATCGGCGTCGACCGGGTGCTGGGCTACGGCCTTAAATATGGCAACGGATTTAGCTACACTCATCTTGCGCGCTTGGGAAAACGGCAAGCCTGATCAGGCCGCGCTCGGCTTGGCTTCGTCCGCATTGGATTTTTTGCGCGGAACGAGGGCGCGCACGATGAGCCACGCGCCGAAGGCGATGAGGATGGATCTGAGCCAGTTGAGGTGGAAGGGCCAATACGCGGCGGCGAAAACCGCTGCGCTCACCAATGTTGGAATCCAAGACGTCATCAGACCCTTTGCGACGAGCGAAGCCAGAAAGCTCCAGAAGATGCACTCCAGCATGAGTTGCTGGTCGTAGAACCAGGCGAGCACTGCCATGGTGAAGAATGTTCCGATGGGCAGAATCTCAGTGAAGATCGCGGTGAGCCAGTGCGGCTTGTTGCCGGCGGACGCGAGGCCGGCGTGCAGACGAGGAAGCAACCGCGGAACGGCGCGCAAATACTTTTCATAGGGCTCGCCGAGTTGCCGAGCGAGGAACGCTTCTTCTCCCAGAATCAGGCGGATGTAAAAGATTGTGATCAGCACGATGGTGAACAGCGCACCGGAAGGCGTCATGAGCAATGAGACCGCGAGCATCATGAACCAGCCGCCCAGATAGAGGGGATTGCGCATGAAGCGGAATGGACCGTCGGCCATGACGGCGCCGGCCTGCATTTCGCCATGGTGAACCGTGCTGTAACCGAGATATGCCGTGCCCCAAACGCGTAGTACCGCGCCTGCCAGGGCAGCCAGTGCGCCGAGAACGATCACGACCGGCGTGGCAACAGTGAAGCTGACCAATCCCAGCCGGCTCGCTTCGAGCGGGAGCCATTCCAGTGTGGAGATTCGCTGAGCGAAATCCCATTCTCCAAGCCACGGAGCCCAGAAGCCAAGAAAGACAATGACGATCTGAATGATCATCCGCAGACGAAACTCGATCGCACTGGCGCGCATGTTTCTCTCCGAGGTCGAAGTGAGTTTTTGAGGCAGCCTCAAGAATACGCGGCGGCGGAAGTCGACGGCAGAATCGATTATCGGGTCAGTTCGATTAAAGCAATCCTTCAGGCTGCGGAAAAAGCAATGAAGCTGAGAAACGCATCCCCGGCGGCTAAAGCCGCTCTCATTTTGCGGTGCTTGTGGCACGACTAAAGCCGTGCCCTGACACTTCGTGTTTCCCCGAAGCAGTTTTTCCGCAGCCTGTTAAGGCCCGATCGGATTTGCTCGATACGGATGCCGGGGATGAATCCCCGACCTACCAGTCGTGCCCTGACACTTCGTGCCTTTTCGGCGCAGTTTTTTGGAGCGTCGACGTCTGCGGCTATTTCAAATTCTTGATCGTGGCGCCGTCGGGAATGGTGACTTCGAACTGGCTATCTGTGACGTTGACGTTCTCGTGGACCTGTTCGAAGCTCAGCACGATCTGAATGCCCTCCTGTGGGCGCTTGATGGTTACCTTGGCGGGATACTTGCCGGCGCTGAACGTGGTGTAGCCGCTGTAGAAGATCTGCGTCTCAAGCACGCCTTCGCTGTTGTAGACATACTGGTCGTAAGGCAGCATGTCATCACGATGAAAAGTTATGGTTCGGGAGGGCAGCAGCTCGTGGCCGTTTTTGTGGTGCATGATGCTCAGGACATACTCCGGCTCGGCGTACAAATGTTTGTTCGAGGCGTCTGCGACCGTCTCGGTATCGCTGCCCACCATGTAGTCCTCGTCCGGGTCCTTGCCGCGCACCGCGATTGCGTCGAGGAAAAAGTCAGGGCGCAGATTTTCGAGTGGGTTTGCCGATTTTTCGTGGACGGTGCCTGAGCCTTTGATGGCCAGCTTCTTGCCCGGAATGACCAGCGTGAATTGATCGCCGTCGCTTCCCATATCGAAAATCGGCAGACCAAAATATGTTCCCCTGACGCGCAGCATCTTGGGCTTGCGCATGATGATGATTCCGCGACAAGAGGGAAAGTCCTGCGCGATGCCTTCGCCGGTTTTGGTTTCGGTGGCATAAACCTCAGCGGTGGCAGTGAGATTATTCAGCGCACTCCAGCGCTGATTGAGTAGTTCCACCAGCTGGTCAGGCGTTGCCGTTTGAACATTTGCCGGCGCGATGGGCACGGGCAGACGCCGCTTGGTGGGGATGAAGTAGGAACATCCGGAAAGCAAGAGCGGAATGGCCAGCGCGGCGAAGCGGGGAAGACGAGCGGGCAATCTCATCGCTCACCCGCCTTCTTTTGCGCTTTGCGATAGTTGGCGACGTTGCGATTGTGCTCCTCGAGGGTGGCGGCGAAAAGGGAATGCCCCTGGGCGTCGAGTCCGGCGGCGACAAAGTAGAGGTAGTTGGTTTTCGGCGGGTCAAAGGCCGCGCGCAGAGACGGAATGCCCGGATTGCAAATGGGGCCGGGCGGAAGGCCCGCGTGAACATAGGTGTTATACGGTGTATTGCGCGTCAAATCACTTTCGTAAATTGTGCCTCGCCAACGGCCCGCGAGCTCCAGGCCGTAGATGACCGAGGGATCGGTGTTGAGCGGCATGTTCTTCGACAGCCGATTTTCAAACACACTCGCGACCAGCGGGCGTTCGGCATCCACGGCCGTTTCACGCTCTACCAGCGACGCGATGGTTACAACCTGATGCACGTTTTCACCTAAGCCCAATTGGGTGGTCGCAGACCGGAACCGCTTGACCATGGCGGCAACCATTTGGTTGGCCGTAATGGTGGGCGAAAAACGGTAAGTGTCCGGAAACAAGTAGCCTTCGAGACTCTTCGCCGAAGGATCCAAATCGGCCACCAGATCTGTGTGCCGAATGGCCGCACCAAGGAACTGTTGCCGCGTACCCAGCCCCGCCAATTCCGCGCGCGCGGCAATATCGAAGATGTTAGCCCCTTCCGGAATCGTGAGGGCGATGGTGTAAACGTCGCCGCGAGCGATTCGTGCATAAACCTCAGAAACCGACGCTGGATGGTCGAATTTGTAGGTCCCGGCTTGCAGAGTTCTGTACCGGTACCAACGGACCAGATCGAATGCATAGCGGCTGCGAACCACGCCGGCCGATTCCAGTTGGCGTCCAATCCGGGTGGCGGACGAACCGGGCGCGATGGTCACGAAAGTTGCCGACTCGGGCCCGTAGGGCGTGAGTACCAGCCAGGCACCGACGCCGGCGCCAAGGCCCAGAACCAGCAGCAATACCAGCAAGATCGCCGCCGCGCCGGAACCCTTCTTTTTGCCGCCACTCCGTCTGCCGCGAGCCATTCTGCCGTGTTTGACCCTTCTCTCAGAGGATTGAAACGAGAAAGTTGCTTCCGGTGTTCCCCACCCTCGATTGTACCGGGGGTAAGAGCCTGCTATGACCTTAGAGACAGGTTTAGGCCGCCCCGGCGACAAGTCACTTTAGGGAGTTGGCAGGCTAAGCTGGGAGCCAGGAGCTAAAAGCTGGAAGCTGTTTCTCATGCCCGCTATCTAGGTTTGGATGTCGGCAGCCGCCGGATCGGCGTGGCCGTGACCGACGAGTTGGGCCTGACGGCGCAGCCGGTGCTGACGCTCGAGCGGCGCGGCGACGGAACTGCAAACCGGCGAGAAGACCTGCGGTCGCTGGCGCGGCTGTGCCGGCGGTTCGCGGTGGCAGGAATCGTGGTCGGCAACCCGATGCATCTTTCGGGAGAGGCGAGTCCGAGATCGGCGAAGACTCAGGCTTTTGCTGCTGAACTGGGTGAGCTGACGGGGCTGCCCATTCATTTTTGGGATGAGCGGCTGACAACCCGCGAGGCGCACGAAATTCTTTATGAGGCGGGGCATGCGCGGCAAAAGCACCGCAAAGTAGTGGACCAGGTGGCGGCGGTACTGATTTTGCAGGGGTTCCTGGATGAGCGGAGGAAGGCGACGAAGTCGTCCGATGGTTAATCGCCGGGATGCTGCTGCCGTATAATAGGCGTTTAAGAAAGCTGAATTTACGCGGCTGGAGCAGCCCTACCCAGCCCCCGGAATACGGATGCCCGATCACATTAAAAAGAAGCTCCTCGAGGAGATCCAGCAGCTCGAGTACGAGCTCACCACAGAGCTCCCTGCCGAGATTAAGAAGGCTCGGGCCCTGGGAGATTTGTCGGAAAACGCCGAGTATCACATGGCCAAGCAACGGCAGGAGTTTGTGAATGCACGGCTGGGCCAGCTCAAGAAGCGGATGGGCGAGCTGTCGCTGGTGAACCTGCAAAACATTCCCCGCGACAAAGCTGGATTTGGATCGACGGTGGTGGTTTATGACTCGACCAAAGACGAAGAGATTGTTTATCGGCTGGTGACGAGCGAAGAGGCCGACGTCTCCAAAGGATTGATTTCGACCACTTCACCCATCGGCCACGGGATCGTGGGCAAGAAGGTGGGCGACGTGGCGACCATTGTGACGCCCAATGGCAAACGCCAACTGGAAATTCTGAAACTGACGACGATTCATGATGAAGCCGCCGCGGCGGAATCCGCAGACGGTGCAAAAAAGTAGCAAGGAAGCTCGAATGACCTGGACTAGCGCTTTTGGCCGTGCCTGCGGCTGGCTTCTTGACCGCATTGTGCATGGGCTGGCGCTCACACGCATCTCGCCCAATACGCTTACCTTCATTGGGTTGATCATCAACATTGCGGCCGCGTTTTTGTTTGGCCATGCCAACTCAACCAATGGCGAGCGCATGTTTTTTTATGCGGGCCTGGTGATCTTCGGCGCCGGCATTTTCGACATGGTTGACGGCCGGGTAGCGCGGCGCACCAACATGGTGACGGTTTTCGGATCGTTCTTTGATTCGGTCATCGATCGCTACTCGGACGTGGTGCTGTTTTTCGGATTGCTGGTCTACTACGGGCGCATCAACAGGTTTAGATATGTGGTGCTGGTGGCGTTTGTGATGGTGACATCGCTGATGGTGAGCTACACACGCGCGCGCGCCGAAGCGCTGATCGGCCAGTGCAAGGTGGGTTTTATGGAGCGGCCCGAGCGCGTGGTGCTGATTCTGCTGGGCGCGTTGTTTGACCGTTGGGGTGTGATGGCTCCGGTGCTATGGCTGCTGGCGGTGCTCTCGACGATCACCGTGGTTCACCGCGTGGTTTACACCTACCAGAACACCAAGCACCTGGCGCCATTGACGTGAAGAACAGCTTCTGGCAGCTACCTTCTAGCTCCTAGCTTTTTCTTGCCTCGATTGAGCTTTTTTACGCAGCGCGGGTGGGGAGGATGGCAAACACCTTGACGGCTGACACACGGATTCTGACTTTGGCAAAATGAAGCTAGGAGCTAGCAGCTAGAAGCTAACAGCCGCTTCACCGCATCTTATCGGATATGAGCACAGAAAAAGCGACATTTGGAGCAGGATGTTTTTGGGGCGTGGAGGCTGCGTTTGCGGCCATCCCCGGCGTGACGGCGACGGCCGTGGGCTACGAGGGCGGATCGCATGACCGCCCTACTTATCAGGACGTGTGCACCGATAAGACCGGCCACGCGGAAGTCGTCGAGGTCGATTTCGACCCTGAAAAAGTGAGCTACGAAAAACTGCTCAACGCGTTCTTCGAGCTGCACGATCCCACGACGCTCAACCGCCAGGGACCGGACTGGGGCACGCAGTATCGCTCGGCCATCTTCTTTCACTCGCCAGAGCAGGAGCAGCAGGCTCTTGCAAAAATCGAGCAGCTCACCGCCGAGGGCCGCTACAAGCCGCGCAAGATTGTGACGAAGGCGGAACCGGCCGAGACCTTCTGGCGCGCCGAGGATTATCACCAGAAGTATCTGGAAAAGCGCGGCCAGGCAAGCTGCCACATCTGAAAGACAGGTGTCCGGTTTCAGGGGTCAGGGTTCAGCCTTGAACGTGAGTGCCGCTGCTCTCGTCATCGGGCTCTACGCTCTTGTCGGAACCGGATGCTTCCAGCGCCGGGGCTTCGCTTTCTCCGTCGCCTTCTGCGGGCTCGGTGACGGCTTCAGCGGCCGGTGTACCGGGCTCGTCGATCCATAGACACACGATCCACCAGACCAAGACGCACAGGTAGGCCACGGCATTGGCGTGGAGGAGCTTGTCGCGGAGGCCCACCAGGTGGTCATATTCCGCCTGCGAGTGAATATGGCTGTTCATCCCAATGGCTTCGAGGCTTCCGCGCAGTCCGAGTTGCGCGAGCCCCGCGGTGGAAAGGCCGATGGCGATGCGCTGCGCGTGGCTGTGCCATCCGGCCCCAAAACGCCTGCCCAGCAAGGTGACCAACAGGCCCAACTCGACGGCCAACACACTGGAAAACAAAATGCCCTTGTCGACGGCCATGTCCATCAACCGGATCAACGCCAACTCTGACGTAGACATCATGGTCTTCAACGGCGGCCAGGGTCCCCAGAGCGCCAGCACGGCCACGCCCACGGCCAGCATGGCCAGCGCGCCAATGGTCCAGCCAAGCTTGCCCAGGCCATGAAATGAGCGACGCGCCACTTCCACCAGCACAAGCAGGCCGATCACCACATAGATGTTCCACAGAACCAGAAAAACTTCGGCGCCGGTGATGCGCGACAACCTGCTCAGCAGGAGCTGCTGCGTGAGCTCGAGGAGCGCCATCATGGCAATGCTTGCGGTAAACAAGGGAAAGCGCTTGACACGGTCGCGCCCCAGCAGAATGACGAGCAAAACCAGCAACGCCGCAAAGGTAAGCGTCCAAAGAATCTGAGCCGTTGAAAACTCGAAGTTGAAGTGCATTTTGACCTTTGTTCACGCGGCTTTGTTCAGCTGCATGCCCTGTACAAGTCTAACCGGGCAGGCAGCCTGCCATAATTCCATCATGCTGATTCTGGCTTCAGCCTCGCCGCGCCGCAGTGAACTGCTCACGCAGGCGGGCTACAGGTTCCGCGTGCATCCGGCGCACATCAACGAGGATCCGCTACCGGGCGAGGACCCGATCGCGTACGTCACCCGCCTGGCGCGAGAAAAAGCCGAGGCGGTTTTTCGAGAGCTGATCAAATCCGATGCAAATCCAGAAAAAAATGCCGTGCTGGGCGCGGACACGACCGTGACGCTCGATCGCGAAATTCTTGCGAAGCCAACGGATGCGGCCGACGCCGCGCGCATGTTGCGCATGCTTTCGGGGCGAACGCACCGCGTGGTCACCGGTGTGGCCGTGGTCACATCTGGAGGCGTCGAGGTGGCCGCGGAAGTCACTGCGGTCAGGTTTCTCACTCTCTCCGACGCGGAGATTGCCGACTACGTAGCCGGCGGCGAGCCTATGGACAAGGCCGGAGCGTATGCCATCCAGGGCCGTGCGGCACGCTGGATTCCACGGATTGAAGGCTGTTACTTCAACGTGATGGGGTTGCCGCTGGCGCTAGTGAGCTCGATGCTCGAGCGGCATCTGGAATTGTGCGGGTGAGTGGAGCGAGTGGCGGCCCGCTCTTTTGATGTGGTCGGGCCCTTGGATTATCAGGACTTACGCGGGTTTTGCCAGAAGGTTTCGGCCGCCGCTCAGGGGCAGCTTGTGACTACCGTCACGGCCAGCCCAAAACGGTTCTGAATCCTATAGCGGCAGGCGCGCCATTTGGCATTGTCCCTCAGTGATCTCGTCCCAGGAATCATTCCGGCGTAGAATAGTCGCACTTAAAATTCCGGGGCTAATCACGATGACTAAATCGATTCTTCTGCGCGGCGCAGTTCTGCTTTGTACCGCATTGTTGCCAGTCGTTCTGCGAGCGCAATTCCAGCAGCCCACCGACGATGAGCTGAAAATGACTGACGATCCCAAAGCACCGGGCTCGGACGCTGTCTATCTCGACGTTCAGGAAATCGAGAGTGATCCGCTGCATTTTGAGAGCTTCTACATGCGGATCAAGGTACTCAAAGACAAAGGCAAGCAACTGGCGACGATCGAACTCCCGTATTTGAAGGGGAATTGGAAGGTCGGAGACATCAAGGGCCGCACCATTCACGCCGATGGCACAATTATTCCGCTAACTGTGAAGCCTGAAGACCTGATGATTGCCAAAAACGGCGATCGGCAGGCAAACAAGAAAGTTTTCACGTTACCCAGCGTCGAAGTCGGCAGCATCCTGGAGTATTACTACGAGATTCACTACGACGACGATCAGTTCTCTTCTCCGTGGTGGACGATTCAGCAACCCTATTTTGTGCACAAGGCGCATTATCAGTTCACACCCTTCAAGGCCTTTATGCCGAGGGGCACGCCGGGCACAGATACGAGCATTCAGCTCGAAGACAGCCGAGGGCGTCCTGCCAGATCCCTGATCTGGTGGCCACTTCTGCCCGCGGGTGCCACGGTCAAGACAAGCGTCAACGGCAGTTACAGTCTGGACGTGACCGACGTGCCAGCCATTCCGGAAGAGGCCTGGATGCCGCCCGTCGAGAGCCTGCTCGAAAAGGTGCGGTTCTACTACTGCTTCACAAGCAGCGGGAACGATTTCTGGGCGGGCGAGTCAAAGTATTGGTCAAAAGACGTGGACAAATTTGCTGAACCTTCATCGGCCATCCACGATGCGGTGAATGGGCTGATTGCCCCGGCTGACAGCGAGCTGGACAAGGCAAAGAAGCTGTACGACGCAGTGCAGGCTCTTGATAACACCGACTACTCGCGAACAAAAAGTGCCTCAGAGTTGAAAGAGCTGAAAATCAAGGAAATCAAGAATGCGAAAGATACCTGGGCACAGAAAAGCGGCTCAAGCGAGGACATCGCCATGCTGTATCTGGCTATGCTTCGCGCCGCGGGATTGCAGGCTTATGCGATCAAAGTGGTGGATCGAGACCGGGCGCTTTTCGATCCCACTTTCCTTGACTTCGACCAGCTCGACTCAACACTCGTGGGGTTGATGACCGGCGGCAAAGAGATCCTCCTCGATCCCGGCGAAAAAATGTGCCCATTTCAAACGGTGAGCTGGCGGCACTCAGATGCCGGCGGCGTTTCCCAAAGCGCACAGGGCATTACCTACTCCATTACTCCGCCGCAGGTTTACAAGGAAAACCTGACGCAGCGGCTGGGCGACGTATACCTCGACGCGCAGGGCGGAATCACGGGGCGCATCAACATCGTCATGAGCGGTCAGGAGGCGCTCCACTGGCGGCAGAGGTCGCTCAGGGAAGATGACAACGAACTGAAGAAAGAATTCGACCGCGAGGAATTAGAGGGCCAGATACCGGACGGCGTGGAAGCACATGTGGACCACTTCCTCTCGATGAACGATCCCTATACAAACCTGATGGCGGTCATCGACGTGAAGGGCTCGCTGGGGACAGCAACCGCCAAACGGATGATTCTGCCTGGGTACTTCTTTGAAACCCGCGGGCGGGTTCCATTCGTGAACGAAGAGAGCCGCCAGATTGGTGTCGACATGCACTATAGCCGCCGCGTGAGCGATGAGATCACCTATCACTTGCCGGACGGGGCGACTGTGGAGGGCGCGCCCGAGGACGCAAACATTCCGTGGCCAACCCACGCTCTCCTGGTTGCCAAGAGCGCGAAGCAACCGGGTCAGATTACCATCGCCCAAACACTATCGATTGGGTTCACATTTGCCAAGCCCAGCGAGTACCAGGACCTGCGCGCGTTCTACCAGAAGGTCGCGGGGGCCGATCAGGAACAACTGGTTCTGGCCATGGCGCCGTCGGCGCAGGCGGGTCAATCGGGCGGGGCGCCAACTGCGGCGACAAGCCCCGCGGCGCAGGCAGCCCCGGTAGGAGTGGTGCACTAAATGCGAATGCGTACTTCGAACTCCTCTATTCTCGGTTTTGCAGCCTGCTGCGCCGTCGTGCTTCCCGGCTGGCATTCTGCCGCAGCCAAAGAGAAGTCGCAGCCGGCGCCGGATTGGGTGGTGAATGCAGCCAAGACTCCGACACCGGCAAACGTGGGCGATGCCTCGGCCGTCGTCCTGTCGGATGAGTATCTGATCACGGTGGACGGGCAGAATCATGCCGTGGAGCGGGAAAGATATGCAGTGCGCATCCTGAAGCCGCAGGGGCGAGAATATTCCCACTGCATCGCGGAGTATGACAGCGACGAGAAGCTGGATTATTTCCACTCCTGGACCATCTCCGCCGACGGCCGGCAACTGCAAGCGATGGACTCGGATTTCGCTGACGAAGGAGCAACCGAGGACGCGGATATGCAGGCCACATTGCGTTTCCGGATGGTAAAGCCTCCGGGAAGCGATCCTGGGGCCGTGGTTGCCTGCGAAATCGAATCTCATTTGCGACCTTATATGAACTCCGAAGACTGGCAGATCCAAGAGCCGATTCCCGTCGTGGAGGGAGCTCTTGAGTTGGCATTGCCGGCCGGGGGTCATTTTGCGGAATCGTGGAGCCACTTTGAGCCGGCAAAGCCTGTCGAGACGCCGGATAGCCACCTGCGGTGGGAGATCGCGAACGTTCCGGCCCTGGATTTGGAAAACCAGCACGCGACGCCGCCGTGGGAGGCACTGGCCGCGCGCATGACCATCACATGGGGCGACATCTCCGTGAAGGCCCCAGAAGATCAATGGCGGGCCATCGGTGAATGGATGGACGAGCTCGAACAACATCGGCCCGATCCCACGCCGGAAATCGCAGCCGAGGCTCAGCAGCTGGTCGCCGGCGCGCCCGATCTCTATACCAAGCTGAGCCGCATAACAGGGTACATCCAGAAGAACGTGCGCTATTTCGTCATCATGAAGGGAATCGGCGGATGGCAGGCGCACTACGCCGGCGACATTTATCGCAACCGATACGGCGATTGCAAAGACAAGACTACGCTTTTGATTTCGATGCTGCAGGCGGTCGGCATCCGCGCCTACTACCTGCACGTTGACAGCGAGCGCGGCGTCATCAATCCTTTGGCGCCTTCGTTGATGGGCAACCACATGATTACGGCCATCGAGTTGCCTGATGGAGAGAGCGATCCGCGGCTACAGGCGGTGGTGAAGGACGCAAAGGGCAAAACTCTGCTGATCTTCGATCCGACCGATGAGGAGACGCCGCTGGGCCTGATTCGAGGTGAGCTGCAAGGGGCATATGGGAACCTGGCCAATGGTACCGACAGTGCGGTACTGCAAATGCCGGTGCTTCTGCCTCGATCGGCTGAGCTAAGCCGGAAGGGCTCATTTGTTTTGTCCGCGGATGGCACGCTCTCCGGCGACATTACCGACATTTTTTCCGGGGTCGATGCGGCGCGCGAACGCGGGTTTCTGAAAGAAAGGGATACCAAAGAAGTCCACGACAGGCTTGAAGAAGGTCTGAGTTCCGATCTGCCCAGCCTGGACTTCAAGGGGTTTGAGTTTCATACGACTGACACGCTCGACCAGCCGGTGACGCTTGATTTGCACGTGAGTGATCCAAGTTACGCCCATGCGGCCGGTCCGTTGCTGCTGCTGCGACCACGGGTGGTGGGCAGTGATGCGTTTCCCGTGCCCGAAGTGATGGAGAGCAAGACGCGCGAATATCCGATCGAGATCGGGCGTCCGGGGAATTATCCCGGCGACTGGCGCGACAGCTTCGACATCACGCTGCCACCGGGATATGTAGTCGACGAGACGCCCGATCCGGTGGACATGGACACTGGGTTCGCAAGCTATCGCTCATCGACGACGGCCAAGGGGAACGTGCTCCACTACGAGCGCGAATATGTGGTGCGGCAGGTGGATATACCGGCCGACAAGGCGGCGGAGTTCCGCAAGCTAGAAAGCGCAATCCTTTTTGACGAAAAGGGCGCGGCGGTGCTGAAGAAGCAATAGCTTTCCGTCAAAGTCGCTTGGAAGTCGATCACAGTGCGTGGGGTCCGGCCGGCCGCGTGCACTTCGCTTGCTTTCGGCTTTCAGCCCTCAGCCTTCAGCTTGGTTGTGGAACAACGGGCCTACTCAATCAAACCACGGAATCAATCGATCCGCCGCAAGTGCTGAATCGCTTCCCAGCGCAAATCATCTATTTGGTTAGATATGAAAGCTCCGCTTTTTTCTCCTTTCCAGCTTCGTTCGGTTGAATTTCGCAATCGCATTGGCGTATCGCCGATGTGCCAGTACTCAAGTGTCGACGGCTTTGCGAACGACTGGCACCTTGTGCACCTGGGCAGCCGCGCGCAGGGTGGCGCCGGCCTGGTGTCGACCGAGGCTGCGGCGGTTCTGCCTGAAGGCCGCATCTCGCCCGCCGACCTTGGCGTCTGGAAAGACGAGCACATCACAAACCTTCGCCGCATCGCGGAGTTTGTCCATACACAGGGCGCGCGTGCGGGCATGCAACTGGCGCACGCCGGGCGCAAAGGAAGCACAGCCTCGCCTTTTGAGCCACGGGCAACGACGATAGCTCCTTCTGAGGGCGGGTGGCAGCCGGTCGCGCCCAGCGCGATTGCGTTTGCGCCGGATTACCCGATGCCGTCGGCGCTCGACGGAGCCGGAATTCGCGCGGTGATCGATGGCTTTGGCCAAGCTGCGCGGAGAGCGCTTGAGGCGGGTTTCGATTTTGTCGAGATTCATGCGGCTCACGGCTATTTGCTTCATGAGTTTTTGTCGCCGCTGGCAAATCAGCGCAACGATGAATACGGCGGCGGCTTTGACAATCGCATCCGGCTGGTCCTCGAGGTGGTGGATGCCGTACGAGGTGTGTGGCCGGAAAGCTTGCCGTTGTTTGTCCGCATCTCGGCTACCGATTGGGCGGAGGGCGGCTGGAATCTCGATGAGTCGGTGCAACTTGCGAAAAACTTGCGCGAACACGGTGTGGATCTGGTCGATGCGTCCTCTGGCGGGATGGTTCCCAACGCGAAGATTCCTGCCGCTCCCGGTTTTCAGGTTGAGTTTGCGGCCAGAATTCGACGCGAGGCAGGCATTGCGACGGCGGCGGTGGGGCTGATCACCGAGGCGGAGCAGGCCAACACAATCATCACGAAGGGTGAGGCCGATCTGGTGTTCCTGGCTCGAGAGATGCTGCGCGATCCTTACTGGGTGTTGCACGCGGCTGCGAAGTTGGACGAACAGACAAGCTGGCCGAAACAATATTTGCGGGCGGCGCCGCAAGGGTCTACTGCTCGCGCCGCGGCGGCGCGCCCGCGCGGCGATAACTGATGCAGGGAGAAAACCCGAAAAAAACCGGCATAATTTCGCCTGGTTTTTCCTCTGTTGAGATAGGTTCGCAGCTGATTTTGCTTCACACAGCGCGGACGCGGTGGCCTATACTGCGGCTAGAGTGAGGACTCTCCCCTCTTCGAAACTGATTCCTCGCCGATTAACTATGGCTACACAATCCAACCGGAAGCGCGCTTACGAGCCACCCCCGATCCCGGATCGTCTTTACTTCAAAATTGGAGATGTCGCTGAGCTCTGCGGCGTGGAGACGTACGTGCTCCGATTTTGGGAATCGCAATTTCCCCAGCTGAAGCCGAATAAAAGTGGAACCGGCCAGCGGCTCTATCGCCGCCGCGACGTGGAGATGGCGATGGAGATCAAGCGCCTGGTCCACGCCGAGGGCTACACGCTTTCCGGCGCCCGCTCGGTTCTGGGCCAGGAACAGCGCAGGCTGGAGCGCAACAAAAAGCACGATGCGCAAAGCGCATTGCCGCTGGCCGAGGGCGAAAGCAAGCGGCTTGATGCGGTAGCAGCGGCGATTGGCCGCGCCCGCGCGGAACTACGCGAGATTGCCGGCCTGCTGGGCTCTGAAGTTCAACAGCCAGGACGCCGGCGGAGCCGGCTGGCGCCGATTCGCGCCGCATCCGGCTCGCTGTTTCCGTCGTAAGTCCTGACTACTCGGCGGTGGCTTCTTCAGCGGCCGGCTCGGCAGCTTCTTCGGCCGGAGCGGCGCTAGCAGCGTTCGCGGCAGCAACCTTCTCTTCCTCTGTCACTTCCGCCTGCACCTTAACCGTCACGCGCGCGGTTACTTCGCGGTGCAGCCGGATGGCCACCTTGAAGTCGCCCACACTCTTGAGCGGATCGCCCAACTGAATCTTGCGGCGATCGACCTCGTGTCCCTGCGCCGCCAGCTCCGCGGCGATGTCGGATGAGGTGACCGAACCAAAAAGATGGCCCCCCTCGCCGGACTTGCGCGTAAAGCTGAGCACAAGCGGCTCGAGCTCGGTGACCAGTTGCTCGGCCTGCGCCTTTTCGCTCGCGGAACGGCGCTCAGCGGCGGCCTTCATCTGTTCAATCACGGCTTTGTTGGCCGCGGTGGCCTGCATGGCCAGCTTGCGCGGCAGCAGATAGTTGCGCGCATAGCCGTCGGCCACCTTCACCACTTCTCCGCGAAAGCCCAGATCGGCTACATCTTCTTTCAGAATCACTTCCATAAAAAACTCTCCATTCCTCTTCAGATCCAGCTCTTCTCGCGAATCACGTCACGAGTTTCTTGCGCCCCTACGGGCTGGCGGATCGTTCGTGCTTTTCCCAGGATTCCATCCGCCGCGGCGGACTCCATCCTGGGCTAACATCTTTGCTCCCTACGGGAGCGTGTGGCGTCCGCGCGTGCCTGACCCTATTTCGTGCATTGGGTCAGATGATCTGCGACGACGTGATCGAGCGGACCGCTGCTCTAGTGCCTGGTGGCAAACGGCAGCAGAGCGATGTTCCGCGCCTGCTTGATGGCGCGCGTCAGACGGTGCTGGTGTGTGGCACAAACGCCGCTGAGCCTCCGCGGAACGATTTTGCCACGCTCAGCCACGAACTGCTGCAACAGCCGCACGTCGCGATAAGGAATCCCGTCGATCTTCTCGGTGCAGAACTTGCAGACCTTCTTGCGGCGGAAAAACTTTCCCCTTCCGCCGGGACCGCCGGGGCCTCGGCCCGGACCACGAGGACCGGAACCCGGTCCGGACGAGCTGCTTGGTCCGTGTGAACTTTGTGGAGGTGCGTCCGACGACGCGGACGCTCTTACCTGGTTTTCTTCAGCCATCTTGTTTCCTCTGCTCTCTCTGTTCCGGCCTCGCCGGAAAGTCTTCGAAGGAATCAGGTTTCAGGTGGCCAGAAAAACGAATTTCGCGAACTGCGAATTCAGGTTTTCTTGTTCCCTTACTCCCTTGGTCCCTTGTTCCCTGTCTCTACGCGGTAGCGCGGGCTGGTTCGGCAGGCTCCGCCGCCGCTGCTTCGGCAACAGGTGGCGCAGCAGGCGTGCTCTCGGCCGGCTTGCGGCGCACGCCACGAGCAGCCTTCACTTTCGCCAGGCGCTTCTCTTCCTCGTCCACGCGCACGGTGATGAACTTAATCACCGGCTCGGTGACACGCAAACGGCGCTCGAGCTCCAGAACCACCGGGCCACCGGCCTCGATGGTCAGCAGCACGTAGTTGCCGTCGTTGAACTTGCGCACCGTGTAGGCCAGCTTGCGGCGGCCAAGCTTCTCCACCGACTTCACCACGCCCCCACCCGAAGTAACGGTAGAGGTAAAGCCCGTAATGAGCTTCTCGGCTTCCTCGTCGTCCACATCCGGACGAATAATGAACATCACTTCATACACACGCGACATCAGTATTCCTTTTCTGCCAGAGCAATTGCTCCAGCTCACAACTCATCGGCTTTCAGCTCTCAGCCTTCAGCTTGCGAATCTCAGGTTCAGAGCTTCGTTCGCTGATCCCTAAGTTCCTACGGCCCTGTTCGCTATCTACTCGTCTTTCCTGTTGAACTCATTCATCGCCGGACCCGGACCGCCTTCAAGGATGCGCCGCGTGGCAGCCGCCACTTTGTCCAGCACCTCGTCCAGCACCGCCAAGTCCGCTTTGCGCATGGGAGAGAGCAGATAATCCCTGCCCGGCCTTTTTCCGCCTCCCGCCGCAATTGCTTCAGGAGATAAATCGAGGCCCACGCCGATCCGCAAGCGCAACCACTCTTCCGTTCCCAGAGCAGCGGTTACGCTTCGGGCTCCGTTATGCCCCGCAGGTGAACCGCGCTCTTTGATCTTGAACGTGCCCAGCAGCAGATCCAGCTCGTCGTAGATCACGAGCAAATTCCGCAGCGGGTTCACTTCAAGTTCTTCCACCAGAGCGGCGACTGCATTGCCGCTCAAGTTCATAAAAGTCTCCGGCTTGGCCAGAACCACTTCGCGTCCTGCAATACGGCAGGTTGCTGTGGTGGCCCGGCATCGCCGGTTTTGGACCACAACGCCCACTTGTTGAGCGATGCGGTCGATGGCCATGAAGCCCGCGTTGTGCGGGGTCCACAGATATTCGAGACCGGGATTGCCAAGCCCCACAATCAGGAAAGGGCTGTGCGCATGACCGGTCTCGCTTGCTTCAGGCAAGGCTTACTTCTTCGCCTCGGGCTTCTTGCCCGCTGGCGCCTCAGCATCGCCCTTGCCCTTCTTGATGACTTCAGGCTCGCCCGGAGCACCCGCTTCGCCCGCTGCAGGAGCCGCACCCGGCACTGCCGCAGCACCTTCCGCTGTTTCCGGCGTTGCAACCACTTCCTCGCGGATGGTAACAACGTGAGCTACCGTGGCATCTTCTGAAGTCACGTACTTGATCTTGTCGGAATGAGGTAGTCCGCTGACGCGCAGGACCTGATGCATTCCGAGCTCGCTCACATCCACATCGATGTGGCCGGGAATATCTGCCGGCAGGCACTCAATCTCCACCTCGCGCAGCACCTGATCCAGAACTCCGCCTTCCGCCTTGACACCGATCGGGACACCCAGCAGCTTGACGCGCACACGCACTTGCAGAACCTTGTCAAGCGCAATGCGCTTCAGGTCGATGTGGATGAGCTTGTCCTTGATTGGCTCGCGCTGAAAGTCGACGATCATGGCCTTGGTTACGGGTTGGCCCGTTACCTCGACATCCAAAATCGTGTTGGGGCCGGTTTCGGAGTAAAGGATCCGCGAAATCTGCTTGGGATCCACTTCGACGGCGACGGGATCGTGTCCCGAACCATAGAGCACGGCCGGAATTTTGCCTGCGACGCGTACGCGGCGCGCGGCGTTCTTGTTGAATTTGCCCTCGCGGGTTTTAGCTATGACAACTTCTGGCATTTCTCGTTTTCTCGTTTCTTCAAAAGATCGGGCACGGGTAAAAACAGCTTCTAGCCTCTAGCTCCTAGCTTCTAGCCCCAGGAGTGCATAACTCATCGCTGATCGTTCCGCTCCCTTTGTAAAGCAGCTTCCAGCTACTAGCTTCTAGCTGCATGTTGCTGTTGCGCGGTGAATCAACTCGTCCGCCGCATTTTCACTCACCCCTTCGCTAAAACGCGAAGGCCAGTTTCCGAACTTCTCTGGCTAGGAGCTAGAACCTAGCAGCTAGCGGCTAGCAGCTAAGAAAACAGCGTACTCACGCTGGTCTCCAAATGAATGTTCTCGATGGCCGTACCCAGCAGGCCCGCAATCGAGAGCACTTTAATCTTGGGCAGCTTATGTGCCGCCTCTCGTAGTGGAATGGTGTCGGTCACGACCAACTGTTCCAGCCGCGAATTGGCAATGCGATCGATGGCCGGGCCGGAAAGCACGGCGTGGCTGGCGCAGGCATAGACGGCCTTGGCGCCGGAAGCGAAAAGCGCGTCGACAGTTTTGACCAGCGTGCCCGCCGTATCAATGATGTCGTCGATGATGAGGCAGGTCTTGCCGTTGACATCGCCCACCACATGCATCACTTCGGCCACATTGATGTCGGTACGGCGCTTATCGACGATGGCCAGCGGAACTTCCATCTTCTGCGCAAAGTGGCGTGCACGTTCCACGCCGCCCGCGTCCGGCGAAACCACCGTCAGGTTGGGCAGCTTGAGCTCCTTGAAATGGCTCACCAGCACGGGGCTGGCAAAGATGTGGTCGACGGGAATGTTGAAGAAGCCTTGAATCTGTGCGGCATGCAGATCGACGAACAGGGCGCGATTGGCGCCGGCTGTCGTGAGCAGATCGGCAATCAGTTTCGCGCTTATCGCCACGCGCGGGCGGTCTTTCCTGTCCTGCCGGGCGTAGCCGTAGTAAGGAACCACCGCAGTGATCCGTGCCGCCGAAGCTCGCTTGAGCGCATCAATCATAATGAGTAACTCAACCAGGTGCTGATCCACCGGATAGCAGGTGGGCTGCACCACAAAAACATCTACGCCGCGCACATTCTCGAGAAGCTGGAAGTAGACTTCTCCATCAGCAAAGCGCTGCATCTTGGCTTCGCCGACCTTGACGCCGATATCCTCGCCGATCAACTGCGCAAGCTTCGGGTTGGCCGTGCCGCTGAAAAGCTTGAAGCGCTTGTCCTCGCTCAGCTTGGCGGCCTTCTTGCGCTCCGGCGCAGCAGATGACTTCGCATCCTTGGGCTTGCCGTCACCGGAACCGCCGGATGGCCCACTTCCTGACGGGCTCTTCGGTGTGTCCTTGCCGGCTTCAGGCTTGTCAGAACCGGGTTGCTTGTCCGGGCTTAGTTGCTTTTCAGGGCCTGTTTCGCCCGGCTTGTTTTCGAGTACCACTGTCGACGTTGCCGCTTCCATCTTGAGAGCACCTCCATGCTGGTTGGCTATGGCTGCGTTCCTATTTAAGCTCCTAGCTTCTAGCTGTTAGCTGCTAGCTCATTCCTGCTGAAGCCGAGATTCTCGGTTCAAGCGATGAGAAGCTAGTAGCTAGAAGCTAGCGGCTAGAAGCTGTTTTTCTGGCTGGGCGACCAGGATTCGAACCTGGATAAATGCCTCCAAAGGGCATTGTCCTACCATTGAACGATCGCCCAGCACCTCGGTCAGCCGTGGGTGAGTCTCGCTTGCCCAACGGTCGACTGTCAATCAACGATTTTCAACATCTGCTTCCAGTATTGCGATCGGGGCAGAGTACGCGTAATGGTGGTGCTCCGCACCTCAAGGTCCCCAACTTTGTTGCCAATCCGGCCGACTGCCGCTTCCGCATCTCCGCGGGTCAGGTACAACCCAAAGAGCGCCGAACCGGAACCCGACAGAGACGCAAAAATGGCTGCCTCCGGTGTGCCCGGAGCCCAAAGAAGACGCTTGATCTCTGCAAGGGAGGGATGCTGGGGAAACAGAACGCGCTCGAAGTCGTTCTCGATCCAGCTCATGATCCCGGTGCGGACAAGCGCGGACTCTTCAGGTCCGGCCAGGTCTTCTCCCGAAGAGAAGACACCGGAAGAGCCAGCTTTGAATCCGCCTTGGGGAACCTCTCCCCTAAAGGCGCTTTCGTAGTCTTGGCTCAACCTCTCTAGTCTAGCGGTACCTGCCTCCTGGGTCAAACCTTCGGCGACACAGAGTGCGTCCCAATCGCGAAAGGCCTGGGGGGTGGAAATACCGATCTCCGGCACAGCAACGACGCACCACGTCGGCTCAATATCGGCGAGAGGATACACCTTCTGCCCACGATCAACGCCGAGAACTGTTCCGCCGATCAAGAACAGCGGGACGTCGGATCCGACTTCGGCGGCGAGTTCCAGATCGCGCATGAAACCCGAAACGCTAAAGTCTTTCTCACCGCCAAACTCTATTGGGCGAGTGGACAAGTCCCGAAAAGTCGGGAGGCCCAGCTCGGTTTCGAGGCCGGCGAGCGCGGCAACTGCATTTCCGGAGCCTGCGCCCAGTCCGCCCTGCACCGGAAGTCGCTTGTCGATGTAGATTTCGACTTCCGCTGAGACGTCAAGCTTGCCTAAAGCCAATGAAATCATGCGCCAAGCGGTATTGTGATGGTCGGTGGGTACACGCGGGTCGTTCGACCGGATCCGGAGGACGGTTTGTGGACCTTTTTTGGCAGTAACCGTAACTAAATCATGTATTTCCAGTGTTTGGTAGACCGTGGCCAAGGCATGAAACCCGTCCGCTCGCGGTGGCCCCAGGAATAAACCCAGGTTGATCTTGGCGTGCGAGCGGACAACGGTCGGCATACCGATTCATTGTAGAGGGACACAGCGGCCGAGGCGCCGGAGGCCCGAATGTTGCGCCGGGTTTCATTTGGACTTTGTTTTCTGGCTAGGCTTCCCTGTAAACCGATGCACCGGCAACAGTTCCAAAGACAGCTTCGACCACACCACCGAGCGTGGTGTAGAGCGTGAGGTGATTCGGAAACAGGTGCGCAACGTGCATAAAGGCTACGTTGGGGAACAGGGTTGTCAACACCCAAACGGCCAGCCCGGCAATGATCGCGGTCTTGATGCCGGCGCCAAATCGCGGACGGATTGCCGCATAAACCCAGATCGCCACGATTCCGGTTAGAAGTCCAATCACGTTGAACAGGATGATCTGGACCTGCGAGAATCCGGGGTGGCCAAGCCGGGCCATTCCATCGGACCAGCGTGCCCCAAGCCAAACTTCATCGACGAAATAATCCAGGATATCGATGGCAATTCCGGCGACGATTCCGCCCAGGATCAGGCGGCCTACATTGATCTTTCCCATAGTGCGCTCCTTGGGGGATTTTGAAGAACGACGGGAGTATACGCAGGGAATAACAAGGGGCGCAACGAAAATATGCACCATATTTTCATGGAATTAGCGGTTGTTGACCGGGACAGTTTGGAACTCAGGGGTTAGAATTTCCGTAACTTAGAAAGCAGCACGAGCGGGAGATTCTATGCACTTCCTGATCTTCGGCATTGGGCTTTATTTCCTTCCTTCAATCATTGCGGCCGTGCGGCACACGCACAACTCGATGGGCATTTTGTTATTGAATCTTTTCCTTGGCTGGACTCTGATCGGCTGGGTGGTCGCGCTGATGATGGCGATTTTCTCCATGCCCTATTGCGCTCCCTACTACTATCGCCGCGGATGGTGAAGAAGGCGGCCCGGTCCCCAAGCTTGGAGCAGTTGGGGCCGCGTTTCCAGTTACGAGACCTGCTGGCCGGCATCGGGCTCTTTGCCGCCGCGGTCTGCATTGTGCTCTGGCAAAACGCGCACGTAGCTATTTTGTGGGACACGAGCTATGTGCTCGACAGCGCGGCACGTTTCGCGCTGGGTCAGATGCCGTACCGGGACTTTCCCTTTGTTCACCCGCCGCTGACGTTTCTGGTTCAGGCAGCGATCATCCACTTCGCGGGCCGAGTCTACTTTCATCACGTGATTTATGCCGCGGTGGTAGGCGGACTGGCTACGGTCCTCGCCTGGAGAATCGCGCTCAGGGCGCTGCGGGAGCGCGTTGCAGAGGCATGGATGGTGGCGCTGCTTGTGGCCGCGCCGCTCACAGTGCTCGGCATCTACAGCATCATTCCAATTCCTGAGTACGACGGCGATTGCGCATTCTGGATTCTCGTCGCCCTGTGGCTCTTCGAGAGCGCCGAGCGAAAAAAGGGCGTTGCGCGCGGTTTCGTTGCCGGAGTTGCCCTATGCCTGCCGCTCTTCACGAAACAGAATATGGGATTGCCGTTTCTGGCGGCGGCCGGCATTGCGGTTCTGCTGGTGCTGGTGTTTACGGCCGTGCGGCGCGGGCAAGTTTCAGCTGAAGCGTCTAACGCTCGCACGCTTTTTTCAGTTCTAGCCGGCGCGGGCTTCACTCTGTTTGCAGCCGCACTGGCGCTGCATTGGACCACGGGCTTACGAAATTATTTTTACTGGACGATCACGTTCGCCGGTGAGCGGCGTTTCCCGGCTTTCGATTCGATGATTGCCGTCTTTCGCGATTCGACGCTGCTGTGGACGTTGCCTTGCATCGCTGTTGCATTGGTGCTTTTATTTTTCGTGGGTCGACGATTTTGGTGGGCGCGAATAGCGGCATTCCTGCTGCTGGCCGCGCCGTTTCTTTATACACTTGCTTCTCTGCTGATCTACGACGATGCCGATTCGCGCGGCGACAGCCTTCTTTCGCTTTGGCCGCTCGTGCTCGTGCTTTCAGCCGTGGTCGGCATTGTCAACGTGATCCGCCTGCGGCGGAACCCCTCGGTCCGCGCGCTCTTTCCGCTCATCGTGCTCGCCGCGATTGCGGGCACATTCATGTCGCAGCAGCTTTGGGGCTCAACGTATGCGATCTGGCCGCTGCTGGCGCTGCTTATGGCGGAGTTTCTCGCATTCGCCGCATCATTCGCCGCGCGCTCCGGTTCGCGCTGGTTCATGCCCGCGCTCGCCGCTCTTATCTCCGTTACGCTTCTGGTCTGCGGAGGCTTCTACACGGCCAGCGAAGAGCGTCTCTCCTACGTGAATCTGCCCGATGCGCCGGTCGAGCATTCGGCGATTCCTGCGCTGAAAGGCATGGCCACGCCAGGGCCATACCTTCCCGAATTTGACGAGCTGCTGCGCTACGCGGAGGCGAAAATTCCCAAAGATGACGGTTTGATTCTGATTCCCGGCGAGGATCCCTTCTACTTTGCCACGGGCCGCGTGCCGAGGTTTCCGGTTTTATTGTTCGATCCCACGACCGACCCCTATTCGCCCGCCGAGACGGCCGCGCTGGTGCGGTCAAATAACATTCGCTGGCTGATTGTGAAACGCAATTTGCAGATTAAGACGGACCCGACGCCGGATCGCGACGCGACGATCGAAGCGTTGATGGCGGAATTCACTCCGGTCGCGCACTTGCGCGGGTATGACGTGTATCGGCGGTAAGTCGACTGCGCACCAGCTCTACGCCTTCCGCTTTGCTCGCCCGGACCGCTTGAGCTCTTCCCAATCTTTGTTTGTCTGGTCAGCGTACGCGATGCCAAACTCGGCAATCGCTTCAGGGAATACGTTGCCGGTGCCGATGTAACCGGCGATGGTTTGCGCGTCTCCCGAGCGCGCGTGGCCGCGGGCCAGCAATTCACCGCAAACCTCGGCGTATGCCTTGAGACTGGCTCCGGCCAGGTCCTCGATTGCGATTGAGCCCTTGTGGTCATTGAGCTGGCGAACAAGATATTGACGGCTTCCGATGTGCGTCCAACCGAGAAACGGATCAGTTTGGATCTGCATAAAGCGCTGCCCTTCGGCCGTGCGCCGGCCGTTATGCGCGGCGGGGTGTGCGTCGGGCAGATATTGCGCGTAAGCTGACGCAACCTCTTCCTTAATTTGCAGGAAAAGCGGATCGCCGGGGCCGTTGCCCTCCATATGGATGCAGTAGTCGCGCAAGCCCACCGAACCGGTGCCGACCACTTTGAATGCCACATCAATGGGGCGGTAAAAGTTGAGCAAGTGTTGCCGCTGCGGCTCCAGCATTTCGCGATACGGCCCCAATGAGGCCACAACTGCTGCGGCGCGTGCACCTGTGACGCGCCACAGCATCGGCTTCATTTCCTTGAAGCGGCGAGCACCTTCCCTGGAAGAACCGGGCCGGGGCGAAACAGGCATGGTGAGCTTCTCAAACGTGTGCGGCGGCGTGGCTCGCTCGGCCTTCAAGAGCGCATCGTGCACCGGTTTGGCCAGGTCCAGGCGGTGCACTTGATAGCGGTTCACTTCAAGTTGCGGCATGCGGGCAAATGCGCGCATCTGCTCGGCATAGCGCTCGATGCACGCCGCAGCGGCTTTGCGCGCAGTGGTGTCTTTGTGCCCCGCGGCGCGTCCGGCAAGCACCAGCGATGCCGCCATACGTTTCAAGTCCCACTCGAATGGGCCGCGAATCGTTTCATCGAAGTCGTTGAGGTCGAAGACCAGGCGGCCGTCAGGAGCAGCGAACGCGCCGAGGTTCCGAACATGAGCGTCGCCGCAAAGCTGGCTCACGATTCCGGTCGACGGAAGCTGCGCCAGGTCGGCGGCCATCACCGGCGCAGCACCGCGAAAGTAGCCGAAAGGCGACTCGGCCATGAGTTGATACTTGAGCAGGATCAGAGCCGGCACGCGTCCGTGCATCGATCGCGCTACCAGCTCCAGAGCCGAGGTTCGGCCGAGCCTTGGGGTGCAGTGCTTCGTGCTGACGCCGGCCCATCTGCTTGCGCCGCGCCTGGCCAAGTGCGCGCCGTTCTTCAGGACTTGCCCAATGCATACTGGTGGTTCTCCGATTGACTTGCCTTTTACAGATTCGTTCAAAGGGGCTTTCACTTTTTGGGAAAAAACGCTGAGAGCCCAAGGTTCCAGAGTGAGTCAATTGTAGAACCGCGTTGCGCAACATACACTCTCGGCCCCTGCGGCACCAAAAAGCGAAGGTTCGCTTCGAGTCGTTCCGGAATTCTCAGTCTCAACGAACCGCGCATTGCCCCGCCGTCAATCTTCGCCGAAGAAGCGCTTCCTCACCGCTTCGTCAATTGGAAGATCGGGCCCAGCAAAGAGCACGTCCGGCTGGCGGCTCGGATCTTGCCCAATAAGCGGCATGGCACGCGCACGGCGCGCATCGGCATCCGGTCCCGCTGCGAGATACATCGCGGTCATCCACTGGTGGAAGGTGTGCATGCGGCCCGCGTAGCCGTCGTGCTCGCCGGCGTAGGCGTGGCCCGCGACGTTCCAATCGTCGCTGCGCAACAGGTGATCGCGCAGCACACGGGCGTCGCGCATCGTCAGCGAAAGACCCTGCCCCCATGTCGGATCGCTCGAAGTGGCCGAGTCGCCCACGAGTGCCACTCCATCGCGATACGGATGATTGACCCAGCTATGCGCGCAACTGAACGTCGCCAGCGGTCCGACCTGCTTCACGCCCTCGAAGATTTCAGCCTTGGCGCCTGTTTTCTTGCAGCCGTCAAAGAATCTGGCCAAATCACCCGGACCCTGAAAGCGCGCTTGCGTTTGATCGTGGTAGCAAAAATACATCCGCACGCGGCCGCCGCCCTGCGGGATGACTATCGCGAGTTGCCCCAGCGCAAAGTTGTAAATGCCCTGAAGTATGGCGTCAGATGCGGGGACGTTTTCAAGCAGAACTCCCGCGATCATCATGTCTTCGGGATCGCGCTCGACCTTGAAGCGCGCCGAAGTGCGGACGACGGACGTGCGCCCCTCGGCTCCCACTACCAGCCGTGCGCAAACCATCTCCGCGCGGCCATCTTCCTCGATGACCATCTCCGGCGACGCACCCGGCCGTGCGCTTGGCCGCACTTGGCGAACCGCCGCGCCGCGTCTCACGGTCGCGCCGGCTGCCGCCGCCGCTTTCAATAGCGACTCCTGCATTGCGGGGTGATAGCAGGTAAGTAAAGGCAGTTGATGCTTCGTGCTGGGAACAACTTCGCGATGTTCCACCAGGTCGCTCGCAACGTATGTGTCGAGCCAGTTGAGGTGGTGTCTGCCGGCTTCGGCAAAGCAATCGGCCGCTCCCAGGGCCTGAACTTCGGCGTAACCCCAGGGAAACATCGCCTCGCCGCGCACGCGGTCCTTAAATTGCCGCTCGTGCTCGATGACGAGGACCTTGGCGCCATGTTCCGCCATGCTTTTGGCCAAGGCCGCGCCGCCCAGGCCGCCGCCTGCGATGGCAACATCGTACGTTGTCGACATGCTTGTTCCTCCCCGGGGATTTCCTGAATTTATTTTGTTCTTATGGCATAGAGCAAGCATTTATTTCCGGGAGAAGTTGAGTCGCGGGCTCGCGGCTCGCCGCCAATTGCATTGATTTACACTGAGTCTTCCGGATGTGCCGGCCCACCTCCTTCGATATGCGCTTCAGGCCGGAATCCCATTCCGAAAATCGTGTTTAGGAGAGGCCCTTTGACACGAAAAGCCGCGATTCTGTTTTGGGCTGCCGCCGCTTTTGCGCTGGCCAGTCTTTCCATCGGCGCACAGGCGCCTGAAAAGCTGCTCACCGTCGATGCCATCTTTGCCCACGAGTCGCTGGTCGGCCAACCGCCCGATCAGCTCAGCTGGTCGCCGGATGGGAAGCATCTGACGTATCTCGATGGCGGCGAACTGATGGATGTGGATTCCGCCACCGGCAAGACCCACGTGCTGGTGAGCGCGCCGAAGATGGGGAACCTGAATGGCAGCAACAGCTCCGAGCAGGACCGCGACCATCGCCAGCGCTACAACGAAGCCAGCTATATCTGGGCTCCGGATTCGACGCACATTCTCTTCGACTCCGGCGGGCGACTCTGGCTCTACGACCTGCGCAACGGGGCAGGAGTTGAGATTGGCTACTCGGATCTTCTGTCGGGCGACGATCCAAAATTTTCTCCCGACGGACTCTCGATCTCATTCATCAAAGACCACGGACTTGCAGTGATTCCGCTGCGCGAGCTCGGGGCGCCGACCCTCGCACTGGCGCCGGCTCCCAGCCCTTCGGCCGCAGGCGAACACGAAACTCTGAACGGCGAAGTGGACTGGGTGTATGAAGAAGAGCTCGACGTCCGCAGCAACTACTTCTGGTCGCCCGACTCAAAGAAGATTGCGTATTTGCAAATGAACGAAACCCAAGTGCCGCGGTACCCGCTGACCGACTGGATTCCGAATCACGCGAAGGTGGATTGGCAACGCTATCCGCAACCGGGAGATCCCAATCCGAGTGTGCGCCTGGGAGTGGTGCCGGCGCAGGGCGGCAAACCCGTCTGGGTGAGGCTGCCATTTCACGACGGTGACGACTACGTGCCGCGATTTGGCTGGGTCGACAGCAAAACCCTTTGGGTGGAAACGCTGACTCGCGATCACAAGCACCTGACACTCTACTTTGCCGACGCCGATGGCGGCGACACACGGCAAATGATCGAGATCAACGACGATGTATTTCTGGATGAAAGCTATGACGTGTGGGTGACGGATGGAGCGATTGTGCTCACCAGTTGGAGCGACGGGCACAATCATATTTACTTGTATAGCTACGACAAGGAGAGGCCGCTGGCGGCCGATGCCACGCTCGATCGCCAACTCACGAGCGGCGATTTTGAAGTCGCCAATGTGTACAACGTGGACTCCGAGCGCAAAGTGGTGGACTATGCATCGAATGAAGGCAACCCGCTGGAGCAGCAGATCTGGCAGGTCAGCTTTGCAGGCGAGCGGAAGCAGCTGAGCGCGGACGCCGGATTCCATCAGGCCACATTTGCTCCCGATGGCAGCACCTTCACTGACAAATTCTCCCAGCGCATGACTCCGCCGTCGATGCGCATCTGCCGGGCTCCCGGGGCGTCCGCGCCGACAGGCTCATGCCGTGTTTTTTGGGAGACGCACGCTCTCGACTCCTACCAGCTGCACGAGCCGCTGCAGTTTGACTTGGAGGCGCATGATGGAACCACTCTCTATGCCACGCTGCTGCTTCCGCAGGGCGCGTCGAACGCGGCCGGCACGCCATTGATTGTGAATCCCTATGGAGGGCCTCACGACCAGACAGTCATGAATCAATGGAGCGGCCATTTATTTTTCGATGAGCTGCTGGCGCAGCATGGTTTTGCCGTGCTCCACGCCGACAATCGCGGCATGGGAAGCCGCGGGCGTGCTTTCGCGCAGGCGGCGTATCGCAACTTTGGGCCGGTGCAGCTCGAGGATCAGTTGACGGTGATCGATGCGGTGCTCAAGAAGTATCCGCAACTCGATTCCAAACGCCTGGGTTGGTGGGGTTGGAGCTGGGGCGGCACATTCACGCTGTATGCCATGACGCACTCGCCCCGCTTCCGCGCTGGCGTGGCGGTTGCCCCAGTCACCGATTGGCGCGATTACGACTCGATTTACACGGAGCGCTACCTGGGTTTGCCGACTGAGGATCTCAACGGCTACCGGGATTTTTCTGTGGTCAATTTCGCAGGGAATTTGAAAGGGCGAGTCCTGTTGGCGCACGGAACCGGCGACGATAATGTGCACATCGAAAATACTGTGCAGTTCGTCCAGCAGCTCATCGACGCGGGCATCCCTTACGATCTGCAGATTTTTCCACGCAAGACGCACTCTCTCGCAGGACCGGAAGCGGAGACAGAGCTATACAACAGGATTTTGGCGCAATTTGAGACTTGGCTGAAGCCGGAAGCGCCGGCTGCACGAGGGAACTAGGTCTTGATTAAACTTCGTGGCGATGGAACAGGTCGTCCTTCTTGCTCTTCGGGCAGTGCGTGCACTCGAGGCAAGCGACGAGCAACACGGCTACCCCCAACGTGACCAGCACGGCGAGCAAGATTCCATTCACCGCGATCCAATGTGCAAGGGTCTGCATCTTCGGTCACCATTCCGGCATTCGATCCGATCATCCGAGGGAGTCGGAGTCATCAAAAATGCTACCCACCTTTTACATTAGACGCTATTCCACCCTTTTGCGTCAGTAACTAACGCCTTCGGGTCATTTATTGGCCTGTTGACGGGAAGAAAGAGATTGCAAAATAGCAAACAAAAGGCGAAAATAGAAGAGTCGAAAATGGCTGCCCAAGCCAATCCGGTTCCGCCGCCCATTCCGGAGGAGTGGCCGGAGGAGCTTGCCAACCTTCGATTTGCGGCGGAGGAGCATCCCGGGCTGTCGGATGCGACTGCGGCCGGAGGATCGGCGGAGGAGCCGATGCTCAACTGGCTTTTCGTCGACCTGAACTCTTACTTTGCATCGGTGGAGCAGGAGGTGCGGCCCGAGCTTCGCGGCCGCCCGGTTGGCGTGGTGCCCATGATGGCCGACACCACATGCTGCATCGCCGCGAGCTACGAAGCGAAGGCTTTCGGCGTGCGCACCGGGACCATTGTTGCCGACGCCAAGCGGATGTGCCCGGAGATTGTTCTCGTTGAGGGACGCCATGAAATCTACACCGAATACCACCACCGAGTGGTTGAAGCCGTCGAGAGCTGCGTGCCAGTCACCGCGGTTTGCTCCATCGACGAGATGGCCTGCCGCCTGATCGGGCGCGAAAGGCCGCTTCGTGCGGCCATGGATCTTGGCATGCGGGTGAAACGCGCAATTCGCGAGAAAGTCGGTGAGACACTGCGCAGTTCCGTGGGAATTGCCACCAATCGCTATCTCGCAAAAGTGGCGAGCGACATGGAAAAGCCAGATGGCCTGGTGGCGCTGCCTCTCGACATTCTGCCTGAAGCGCTGCACCAACTCACATTGCGCGATCTGCCCGGCATCGGCGCGCGCACTGAGAAGCGCCTGAACGAAAAAGGGATTCGCACCATGGACGATCTGCTGGCGCTCGACCGCGAAAAGGCCGGCGACACGTGGGGATCGGTTTGGGGCGAGCGGCTGTTTCACTGGCTCGCCGGCGAAGACTTCGAGATGGGAGAACTGGAGCATCAGAAATCCATCAGCCACTCGCATGTGCTGGCGCCGGAGATGCGGACTGCGGAGAAAGCCTGGGCCGTGGCGCACAAGCTGCTGCACAAAGCGGCGATGCGCCTGCGCGCCGCGGATCTTTGGGCCAGCCACATCGGCCTGGCGATTGGCTTTGCGGTGCCGCGCGGCGAGAAAATGCCGGTGAGCCGTTTCGGGGCGCCGACGCGCGGCTGGCGCAGCGAGATCAAGCTAAGCGAGTGCCAGGACAATCAAACGCTGATCGCGGCGCTGCGACGGTTGTGGGAGTCGCGGCCAACTGGCGGTGAGTACGAACATCCCTACTTCATCGGCGTGCAATTGAACAATCTCGTTCCCGATCGCCTGCACACGCTGGCGCTGTTCGACGGACTGGAAGAAGAGCAAAGCCGCACGCGCCTCAACGCCACCATGGATCAGATCAACGATAAATATGGCATGAGCGCGCTGGCGCCCGCTGCCATGCTGACTGCCTATAAGGCCGCGCCGACGCGGATTGCGTTCAACGCCATTCCGGATTTGTTTTGAAAGCAGGGAACGAGGGGCAGAGGAATAGCAAAGCCGCGGGATTTGTCGATCATTTGCTTGTCTAAAACTGAGTGACGCTCAGGACGTTGCCATCGGGATCGTTGAACCATGCGATGCGGGCGCCGCTCGGCGCAGTCCAGATTCCCTTGAGGTCAGCGTCATTGAGCCCGGCATAGCGCAGGAACTCGACTGCAGCAGCCCTCAATCGCTCTACCGTTTCGTCGATTGAGTCGACGCCCCAGCCCAGAACGGTGAATGGGGCGGGATCGAGTTCGTGAACCACCGTTACTCGCAGCATGGTTCCGTTGGCATCGAAAACGAGCGCGAACGGTTGCGCATCTTCGACGAGCTTGAGACCGAGAACGCCCTGGTAGAAAGCGCGCGCTCGGGCGGGGTCGGTGGTCGAGACAAACGCGACCAGCTTCGAGGTTCCGAGTATCGAGTTTGGCGTCATTCCTGCACCTCCGTGGAGACTGCCCCAATCGTCAGCACCCATTGTCGAACATGTCTCCCGGACTGCTGTTAACCATTTGGTACTCCCTCTTGGGGGGAGGGGGGACTTCTGAGGTCAAGTTGTTTATTTTCAGGTACATAACAATTGATTAACTCTCGCAACTCGCTGATTCTAAAACATTTGATAACCAGGTCTGCCTTCTAATCTGTTCCGCCGACTCCGAGGGCCTTCATTTCGCGCTTTCTTGCGACTCCTCCGATATATACCCACAATCTTGGTTGGATCTCGGCAGTGATGATTCCGCGCCGCTCCTTGGTAGAAAAGACGCAATGGAAGAGCGCGCAGCAGTAGGTGTGGGCCATGCAGGAATGGTATCTCAAGAATGTTTCTTCGCCCGGCCCTACGGGGCGGGCGATCGCTGGGGCGTTCGTTTCCCAGGGCTCAGCCCGCTGCCTCACCCCATCGAGCACAAATCGCTCGCTGGGGACCCCGATTGGCGCGGTCTTCGGCCTGGGCTATTTTCGTTCCGTCCCTCCGGGACGGCCTTTCCTCCTTTCGTTTCGACTTTCAAGGGCAATCTGGTCTGAATGCGCAGAGACCGCGGTCTGCAGGCCGGCGCTACCCATCCCCTTTCCGAGACGAACTTTTCCCGCTCCGATACGTAATTCCCTGCATCCCGCTTCGCGCATCCGCGCGGATTAGAAGGTAGCAGCGAGTATATGGCCGGTGACTGGAAGCCCGAGTTCGAGCGACTTGTTGAAGAGCACCAGTCAATGGTGTTTTCGCTGGCGTTGAGAATGACCGGAGACCGGGGCCTGGCCGAAGAGATTGCCCAGGATGTTTTGCTGGCTTTGGATAGGAATCTGGGCAAGATTGAAAGTCCGCATCACGTGGTTTTCTGGTTGCGGCGCGTGGCGATGAGCCGCTCGACGGATGCGCTGCGCAGGCGGCGCGTTCGAGGCGGCGGACAGTGGGTGGAGATCGTGGAATCGCACCTGGCCCAGGAGCTGGACCGCGACTCGCCGTTGGGCAGCCGCGTTGAAGGTTTGCTGGCCACGCTGCCTGAGACGCAACGCGCGGCGATCGTACTTCGTTATCAAGAAGACCTGACGCCGGAAGAGATCGCGGATGCGCTGGGCGCGCCGCTGGCCACGGTGAAGAGCCAACTGCAACGCGGATTGAAGCTGCTGCGGGCCAAGGCCGAGAGCCAGTTGAAGGAGTATGTACGTGGAATTTGATGGGCTGGACAAAATGGATGAATTTGAACGCGATCTGCGGGAAGCGATGGAGCGCGTGCCGGCTCCCGCGGACTTGAAGCGCAAGGTGATGGAGCGGCGCGGGCAAGGGCGACAGGGACGGGTGGTTGAAATCGAGCGCCCGTCAAAACAGCGCGGGCGTTTGGTTTGGCTGGAGCGCATTGCGGCGTCGCTGGTGCTGGCCAGCGTGGCGGGGAGCGCGGTGGTGGAGCACTACGCCGCTGAGCGCCGCAAGGGAGAGGAAGCCAAGCAAAAAGTGTTTACCGCGCTGCGCATTACGAACCGCGCGCTCGACGTGATGAACGAGCAGCTGCGTAAGGACAGGCAATAGGGAATAGGGAGTAGGGAATGGGGAATAGTGCGAGAGAAAAAGGGATTTGGAACGACAAGGAGAATCGAGCATGAAACATCGCATTGTTGCATTCATTTTGGGAGTTCTGGGGCTGGGAGCGGCCGCATTGCTGGGCACACCGGTGCTGGCTCAATCGCCGTCAGGGATGAACTGGTTTCTGGCGCCGCAAGTTCAAAAGGAGCTGGCCGCGCGCGCCTCAGATGTGACCGAGGTGACGCTGAGCAAGGACATGCTGGCCTTCGCCGCAAAATTCATGGACAAGAACGATAAGGATCAAGCCGCGGTGCAGCAGTTGATCGAAGGGCTCGACGGCATCTACGTTCGCGATTACGAATTCGACAAAGAGGGCCAGTACTCACCCGATCAGCTGGAACAACTTCGCCAGGCCATCCAAGCGCCCGAGTGGACGCCGATGGTGCATGAGCACGAGAGCAAGAGCGGTGAGAGCACCGATGTGTTGATGAAGATGGTTAACGGCCAGCCGCAGGGAATCTTTGTGCTGGATGCCGAGCCGAAAGAGCTGACGGTGGTGTTGATCCTGGGGCCGATCCGGCTGGACCAGCTGAGCGAGCTGAAGGGAATAAGCGGACTGAGCGCGCTGGGCAGCGTGGATATGGGACAGAAGAACAAGCCCGCGAAAGATAACAAAGGTGACAAGGGCGAAAAAGGCGACAAGGGTGAGAAGTAGAAGAAAGGCGGCGGACAATGATTGAGCCTTTGGGGAATGAGCGTGTTGGAAATCGGGCTTTGGTGAACGAGCGCTCGGGAAGTTGGAGCGCCTGGCATCGGCACTTCTGGATTCCGCTGGGTTGCGCGGTGCTTTGCGTCGTGGTGACTCTGCCGTGGGTTGTGCACGCGGCGGGGGCAGGCGGCGGCTTCGATGGCGTGGTCAATACGATCGAGAGCCGGTATCATGCGCATGCCATGCGCATTCCGCTGATGGGGCTGGCGAGCTTTGTAGCGGGCGCGGCAACGCACGGCGGAGTGGGCGGGGTGCATGTTGCCGAGTTCGAGCATTTCTCAGCGCCCGTAGACGGCGACGAATTGAGCCGCATGACGGAAGAAAAGCTGGGCGAGGGATGGCAGCGGATGATTCGCGAAACCAGCCGCCATGGCGGCGAGCAAACGCTAATCTTCTCGCACCCCGAGGGCAATCGGATGGGGCTTTTCATTCTGGATCTCGATGGCGCCGAGCTGGACGTAGTGCAGGTTTCAGTGGATGCCGACCGGTTAAACGAGACCATTATCAAGTACAAGCACCACGACGGCGATCGAGACGGATCGGATTAGCACTCGCGGGATGCTACGGCGTGCGCGTCATCAGATCGACAAAATCTTTCTGAAAGCGGGGCAAATCGAGGTCCATCTGTGCGTGGACGAGACGCACTCCGTCGGTGGGCTTGAGAACGTCCGGCCAGGCCAGCGTCTCGCCGTAGCTGGGGCCGCGGCTCAGATCGACATCCATATAAACGTCGATTTCTTTGGTGATGATCGCAGGATCGATCCAGGCGCAGGCTTCGAGCTCGTCCCACATATCCGTGCGCCGCTGACTCCATTGAGCGATGTAGCGCGCGGTGGGGGTTGGCGATTTTGAAATCGCGTCGAGCATCTGCTGCGTGAATGGCGCCTTGACGGAAACGTCTTCAGTGGTGATATCGACGCGCGACCAGGCAGCGCGCAGAACGATGTGCGCGGCCTCGGGATCGAACCAGAAGTTGAACTCGTGGCGCGGGTCTGAAGTCTCGATATCGCTGGTTTGCGGGTTGAGGCTGCCGCCCATGATCACGATGCCTTTGGTGAGAGACGCGAACTCCGGATCGATGGAGATGGCGAGCGCGATATTGGTGAGCGGCCCGGCAGCGTAGATGGTGACTTGATGCGGATGCGCGCGGACCTGGCGGATGAGGAAGTGCGCAGCGTCTTCATCGAGGGGCTTGGTGGTGGGCTGGCCCTCGGGCATGGGCGGAATGTCGTACGGGCCGTGCGAGTCAGATTTGGAAGCGCCGGCCGCAGTGGTGACGCCGCCCCACGCGCCCAGCCACGGGGCTTTGCCGTAGGACGCTGCATCGAGTTGGGTTTGCTCCTGATTGCGGACGAGGGGAAAAACCGCACCACGTACGACGGGAACATCGGTGTGGCCGGTGAGCTCGAGCATGCGGAGCGTGTGGAGGGTTTCTTCGTCGCGCCACGCGTCGCCGGTGACCATCGTGATGCCGAGAACCTGCACGTCGGGCGACTGCAGGAGCACCAGCATTGACATCTGATCGGAGCCGCCGGGGCCGGCGCCGTCCTGATCGACGAGGACGAGTCGCTTTTGCGCGGGGCAGGTGGCTGCGAAAGCGAACGCAAGAAGCGCGAGCAATGGTTTCTTCATAAATTGGATTGTGGCACAGCTCGTTGGTTTATTGATGCAGGCGAAGCGCAGGACAAAGTGCGGCCGCGCCTAAACGCCGGCCGAAAGTTCTATCGCCGATCGCGCCCAAAGCCTCGCGGCTTGAACTGCGGCGTGACGGGCAGGTCGGTTTTGCCCTCAGGATAAACCACGAGGAAACGGTTTGAGCCTTCGCCGACGCTGGCAGTCTCAACGCCGGTGAGCGACCGGCAGACCAGGTGCAACATACGGCGCTCGCGGCTGTTCATGGGCGGAAAACTGTAGGGAACGCCAGTGTGGCGAACTTTTTCCGCGGCGGCTTCTGCGGCCAGGCGCAGTTCCTCAGCGCGCAAGGCCTTGAAGTTACCGGCGTCAAAGCTGATCATGTGGTGCTCATGGTGATCGAGGCGCAGCATTTGCGCGGACAAGGTCTCAAGGGCGCGAAGCAGCTCGCCGTTGTGCTGGATGACCAGGGGCACATCGGGGCCGGCGAGCTCGACCGAGATTTGGCGCGGCGCGGCAGCTTCGCCTTCGCCAGCGCCGTCCGATGCGCTGATGCGGTACTTGAGGCGCAGCCCGCCCAACTTATTCAGGGTATTCAGGAATCCGGCAATTTTCTGTGCAGCCTGTTGAAGATCGTCAATGGGCATAACAAACAAGTATCGCAGAGCGGGGCGGGCCGGCGCATGGGGTCCGTGGGAAAGAAAATTGACGGCGATTGGGGCCGGCCGTGCCAGCGATGGCGGGCTCGATGGGAAGGCTAGTGCTAAGTTTGATTTGGACCTGCCCGAGATTGCATTGAAGCCGATGCACAAGAAACTTTTCGACCTGAAGATGCGCCGCCTGCTGCTGATTCTTTTGCTGTTCGCGCCCATTGTGTTTGCGGCAGTGGCTCGCGCACAAGGCGGGCCGCCGTTCATTACCGACGATCCAGGCACACCCGGCAATCAGCATTGGGAGATCAACTTCGGCTGGATCGCAAACCACAATCCCGGCCAGTCGTACTACGAGATTCCTGACGTGGATTTGAATTACGGGTGGGGCGATCGCATTCAGCTGAAATACGAACTGCCGCTGGCCGCCGCGACCGACGCCAACAACTCAACGGGCGTGGGGCTGGGCGAATCTTATCCCGGGATCAAGTGGCGCTATTTCGAGTACCATCGCGCAGGCGAGCCGAAGACGGATGAAAATTTGCTTTTCTCGCTGGGCACATACCCGCAAGTGATGATCAACAACCCCACGAGGTCGGCGCAGCGAGGCATTGTTCAGCCCGGCCCGCAGTACTATCTGCCGATTGAGGCCACGGCGCAACTGGGGTGGCTTTCGCTGAATGGCGAGGTGGGCCGATGGATTGGAAACAAGAACGTGCCCGACCAGTGGGGACGAGGGCTGATTGCGGGACACGAATTCAACGACCGCACCGAAATTTACGCTGAGCTCTATGATTTGCAGGCGATCAATCGGATTGGCGATCAGGAGAAGCAGCGGTCGTTCACGCTTGACCTGGGCGGACGGCAGACGCTCGACCGCGCCGGCCATCTGCGCCTGCTGTTCATGGGCGGACGCGCGGTCCAGACAGTGACGCGTACCAACGGAGAGCCAAGCTGGATTGCTTACGCCGGATTGCAAGTGTTGCTGGGGCCGAAAGAGAAGGAAACGCCGGGCAAGCAGCCATGAGGTGCGGTGGTATTCTTCGTCCGGCCCTACGGGGCGGATGAGTCGTGGGGCATTCGCTTCCCAGGGCTCAGTCCGCTGGCTCACCCCATGGAGCACAAATCGCTCGCTGGGGACCCCGAGTGGCGCGGTCTTCGGCCTGGGCTATTCTCGATCCGTCCCTCGGGGACGAATGCGGCGAGGGGGTTATTTTGGCGCGGGGTTTAAGCCTGCGCGGAAGCCCGCGGGCGAAAGAGCACGCCGCAGATCACCAGTCCAACGGCCATGAAGGTGATGGCGGCAATTGCTGCGCTGGTTGCGAAGTGCAGGATGGGCCGGAATTCGAAGTCCGGGATGCCCTGGTCCTGATACGCCTTGAAGGTCGCGGCGGCCAGCACAACGAGAGGCGTAACCACAGTGATGACGTGAATTTGCCAACGCGAATAGGGTCGGGCCGCCGGTAATTGAGCCGGCCTGGTGGCGCGATACCAGAGAACGATCCAGACCGCAACAACGAGCAGGCCGAAGACGGTGCTGCCGTTCTGCAGGGCCTTGTACATTTGAACTTCTCCCTGAATCGGCACGTGCACCATTCTGCTCAGAAAGCTCCAATGACGATATGGCCAGTAGAAGGGGTGCGTGAATGAGTCCCACAAAATGTGCGTGGCTGTTCCGATCAGTATTGAAACCACGATCAGCGCCAGCCGCGGAAGTGGCCAGAACGAAAAACGATTCTCTTCGGGTTTGAGCCGCGCGCGAAACCCACTGGGCAGGAGCGTTATAAACGGCTGCTTCATGAAGGCATGGAAAAGCCAAAGTATGACGAGGCTCAACGGCAAGTCGATCAGGAACATGCCTTCCAAGGAGTGGGCGAAGAGGCCGTGCTGGTTGAGAAAGAAGAAATAGGCGAAGTCGGGGGCGAAGCTCCCCATGATGAGGGCCGACAAACAAAGCCGCGTTTTTTCAAAAGGCCAAGCAGCGGCTGCGTGAGAAAGCGTGAAGGGCATTGTTTCAAGTATCTCGCATTGAATGCGGGCAAAGGTTTCCCGACGCTGAAGATTCGAGGGGCGCATTGTTGAAACTCGCGCCGGCGAGATAGGATGACCCTGAAAAGGTTTTCAGGAGATCTTCGCCATGCGCGCGCTTTCGATTTTTTCTGTTGGCTTGATTGCTTTGAGCTGTCTCGCAGGGGGCGCGCAAACCGCGCCTGACTCCCGGAAGAATCTGGTCCAAAAGGCCGCTCCAGAGCGGGTGGCGCCGACGCCGCCGATGGGTTGGAACAGCTGGAATTTCTTTGCCGGCCGAGTGACCGACCAGGACATTCGCAACGCCGCCGACGAGCTGGTGGCCAGCGGGATGAAAGACGCCGGCTACGTCTATGTGAACATCGACGACACGTGGGAGGGCGAACGCGACGCCGATGGCGTGCTGCACACGAATGCAAAGTTCCCCGACATGAAAGCGCTCGCTGACTATGTGCACTCGAAGGGGCTCAAGCTTGGCATCTATTCGTCGCCGGGGCCAAAAACCTGTGCAGGCTACGCCGGATCGCTCGATCATGAGGATCAGGATGCGCGGCTTTACGCCTCATGGGGCGTGGATTATTTGAAGTACGACCTGTGCAGCTATATCCCCGCCGTGATGATGAATCAGGCGCCGGGCGATAAGGCCGCGCAGATGCGCCTGATGGTTGCGGCCTACGAAAAGATGAACAAAGCGCTCAAGGCAGCGGGCCGGCCTATCGTCTACTCGCTGTGCCAGTACGGTTGGGACGCGGTGTGGGAGTGGGGCCCGAATGCGGGAGCGAACTTGTGGCGCACCACGGGCGACATTCAGCCGAATTGGCAAAGCATCTATTCGATTCTGAATGAGCAGGCCGGACTAGCAGAATACGCGGGGCACGGCCACTGGAACGATCCTGACATGCTCGAAGTGGGCAACGGCAGGCTTTCGCCGGCGGAGAATCGCACGCACTTTTCGATGTGGGCCATGCTGGCTGCGCCGCTGCTGGCAGGCAACGATTTGCCCAACATGACGGCCGGGGTCCGTGGAATTCTCACCAATCGCGATGTGATCGCCATCGATCAGGATGGGCTGGGCCGCGAGGCTACGCGTGCCTATTCTGACGGCGAAGTGGATGTTTGGACGCGCCGATTGTCGGGCGGGGCAATGGCCATTGCCGTGGTCAACGCTGGGTCGGACCGCTATTCGAGCCATCCGTTTCACCTGAATCTGGCGCGGCTCGGCCTGCACGGCCCGCAAACGGGAAAAGATCTTTGGACCAGGAAAGCGGTGACCCTCGCGAACGATATACCTCTCGAAATCGCGAGCCACGACATTCTGCTGGTGCGCGTTCCGCGGCCAAGGTAGGGCGAAGTGGCGCGGGGCGAAAGAGGCTGCGGAAAAAGTCGTCAAAGCTGAGAAACTCGTCCCCCGGCGGCTGAAGCCGCTCTCATTTTGCGGCACTTGCGGCACGACTAAAATCGTGCCCTGACACTTCGTGCTCCTTCGACGCAGTTTTTCCGCAGGGGCTAAAGCCCCAATCAATTTGATTAGCCCTTTCGGCATGACTGAAGCCATGCCCTGATACAAGGCGCGTTGATTGGCCCTTTTGGCATGACTGAAGCCATGCCCTGATACAGGAAACGCTAATTTTTCGGCGGCTTGCAGAGCCCAAGAGGTTGACGGCACGCGATCCGCCCGCTGGACAGGCTTGAAATCCGTGCCCTGATACAAGGCCCGGACGGGATGGGTTATTTCGCTATCGTCGGAACAGAGAACTCAAATTTTTATTTCTTCTCGTCGCCAAAAACGGGTAGAGTATTCGAAACGGTCCCCCTCCCGCCGCTGACTTTTGATTCTGCGCTCCCCCCATCGCAGCGATGTGTATTTTGCGTTCCACCGGCTCCTGCGTTACTGTGTCCGGAAACCACTTCATCCAGTGGCTCTCTCCCAAAGGAAGAGCCGCCTTGCACGGGACTGAAGGCGCTCCGTAAACTCAGGAACCGGTCTAGAGATCTTTGATTGTTCGCGTCGTTCTTGCTCAGTTTGCCGGGTCTGGAAGCCTTCTAGAGCGCAATCGGATTGGGAGTTCTTATGGCCACCATCGCACCGCCGCTGATTTGTCCGCAGGGACATGGGCCGGGAGTGCCTGGTTCGCGATTCTGCACCTTCTGCGGGACCGTGCTGGTAGCGCCGCTTGCACCGGGACAGCCGCTGCCCGCCAGTCCCGCAACGGCGCCGCCGCCTGCGAACGGCGGATGGCAACCGGTCAATGCTGGAACGGCTCAAGCAATGCCCGCGGTGCCGGTTCGAACCACGGCCGCGCCGCAGTGGCAACCCGCGCCTGTAGCACCTGTTCCGCCGCCCTCTTCAGGTCCAATTCCTGCGCCGTCACCGACGCAGGCGGCACCGATCGCCCAAAACCAGCCGGTCCCCTGCAAAACGTGTAATAACACCGGAACCGGGCTCAGCGAAGCTGTCCTGGTTTGCCCGGAATGTAGTTGGCTGCGTCCGTTGCTTCCCGGCTACAAGCTCGATCGCTCGGTTTTCATGTGGGCTCAGGACGGCCAGGCGATGACTCATCTGCAGAGCATCTCCGCGCTTCATGCAGCCGCGAAATCCGTCTCGGAAAAGGTGGGCCGTCCGTGGATTGAATCGACGTTCAACGGCATTCGCCTCGGCCCCCGGCAGTTCCCTGATATTTGGATTCGAGGCGTTCTGGCGGCGCGTATTCTCGGCTTGACCAGAATGCCCGATATCTATATCTCGGGCGATTCGCAGTGGAACACCTATACCTATGGCACCGACACCAGCGCGTTCATTGTCCTGGGCACGGCCATTCTCAACAATTTTCAGAATGACGATCTGCTCTTCGTTCTCGCGCGAGAGATGGGGCACTGCAAAGCGGGCCACGCCCTTTGGAAAACGGTAGCTCGTTTCCTTGTCGGCGATGACAGCGTGCGCAAGGGTCTGCTCTCCAGCGGAGTCGTAAACGCAATCAGCCTCAGTCCGATGAAATGGGTTCAGGATGCGGTGGATATACCGCTGATGGCATGGTCGCGCCAGGCGGATATCACCGCCGACCGCGCCGCGCTCCTCACTGTCGGCGACGAGGGACTCGCTCGCCGTGTGCTGCTGGCCTGGTCCATTCACTCCGCACGGCTCCTGAAGCAAGTCAACATCGAAGAATGGATGAAGCAGGAAGAGGCGAGCGACGATCAGATGACGCGCTTCTCCGAGATGACGACCACTTCTTCGATGTACACCACGCGGCGCCTGCGGCTGCTGGGACAGTCGGCGCGCGAGCCGGAGCTGATGCGCTGGAGCCAGACCATCCAGCCGATTCGCAAGCGCCTTACGCCGGCGCCTCAGCCGCCAATATCCGGCTTGACGGCTGCCACGCCGGGCGTTCGTCGTCCGCCGGCGGCGGTTCAGCGGCCAGCGCCGATGCCGACGCCCGCTGCCGCTTCGGTGCGCGGCCCAAATCCGGCGCCGGCTGCGCCGCCTTCAGATTCGGTGCGCGTGATTTGCAACAAGTGCCAAACCCCGATGCGCATTCCGCTTACGGTTTTGCGCGGCAAGCCGTCGTTGAATGTCCGCTGCCCGAAATGCCAGAACATTTTTACGCTGCGGCCAAAACCGGCTTCTCAGGCGCAGGCTTCAGCCCCTCAAGGAAAAGGCCCGAATCCTTCGCCGGTGTCCCCCTCCGCACCGGCAAAACCGACGGCAACGGCGGCAGCGCAATCGAAACCATCCGCAACGGCGACGGCTGCATCGAAACCCCCTGCAGCGCCGGACTCGCCTGCTGCGAAAGCAAAATCGCCCGCACGGCCGTCGGTAGCTACAGCCCCACACAAGCACACCAGGTGACCCAAAAAGAAACGAGAGGATAATTTATGCCAGACGATCCCAATGAAGTTGTCGTGATTGTCCCCGATGCTGACGCGAATTTACCGGATGGCTCAACGCCCTCCGACACCGAACCGGAGATTGTGGAAATCTTCGACCCCGGGGCCGACCCGGCTGCAAGCACCGATCCCGAGGTGGTGGTGGTTGAAGCCGCGCCGGACGGGCAGGAAGAAGTGTTTGTCGTGGACCCTGACGCCATCGATCCGGATGGTTCGATCACGGATCCGACCGCGGACCCGACGACCGATCCGAGTGGCGATCCGCCAAGCTCGGTCGATCCAATTTCTACGACTCCGGGCGACGAGGGGCCTGATGGATCAGTGGATCCGACAGGCAGCGCGACAGACCCGAGCGACTCGCCAAGTATTGGGTCGGTGAGCGATACGGAACCGGAAGGGTCTGTCGATCCGATCAGCACGTCGACCGATCCGGGAGATGGAGCGGCGCCGCCTGATGGAAGCGACCCGACGGATCCAACCACGGGAGGCACGGACGACCCGACGGTTGGCGCAACAACCGGCACCGATCCCGACTCCACAACGTCGACGGACCCGGATTCTACCGGGTCGACGGACACGACGCAGCTGGCCACCGACCAGGACACGCTGCAGCAGGATGAACAGCAAGAGGCTCAGGACGTGCAGTCGGGAAACTACACGGCGGCATCGGACGATGCCCAGCAGGCATATCAGCAATCTGAAACTGTGGCCGGTGAAGGCGGTCCCGACAATACCGATGACACCTGGACGGCGCAGTTGGACGAGAGCTATGCCGCCTCAGATCAGCAGACCGCGCAAGAAGATGCGACGACTGCTGCCAGTTACGCCGATGACACTTCCGGCAATCCCGACACGGATGCAGCCGACGCGCAGCTCTATGGCGACGCGGCCACTGGCGAGGAGCAGACTGCCGACAGCTCGGCCGACTCGGGCGAGTACGGGAGTGCAACAGGCGAGGAGATGGACACGCCAACGGACGATGCTCCGGTGGATGATACACCCGTTGATGACACGCCCGTGGACGATACGCCGGTGGATGATTCGACGGTGGACGACGATTCGTCGTCGAGCTAGGGGGCTAAATCGCGCGGCCGAGGCAGACGGCGAACCAGCCGAGATCGTCGGTCCAGGTTGTCTCGGGGCGAAAGCCGGTTTCGGCGAGCATCAATTCGGGCTGGCCGGGCTGGTATTTGTAGCTGTTTTCGGTGTGGATGGTCTCGCCCGCTTCGAACTCGACGGTCAAATCGAGCGCGGCAATCTGGACCCGCTGACCAAAGCGGCTGGCGAGGTGCATTTCCATTCGCGACTTGGCCGGGTTCCACACGGCACGATGCGCGAAGGTCTCGACATCGAACTCCGCATCCAGTTCGCGGTTGAGGCGCACCAGAACATTGCGATTGAATGCCGCGGTGACTCCCTCCGCGTCATCGTATGCCGCCACGAGGAGGTTCTTGTTCTTTACAAGGTCGACGCCCAGCAGCATGGTGTCGCCGATCTCCAACCCGGCGCGCACGCGACGCAATAAGCGCTCGGCCTCGCATGGCTCAAAATTTCCAATGCTCGATCCGATGTAAAGCACGAGCCTTCGTTCGTCGGGGTCCAATGCTCCAAGATGAAACTTGTGGCCGTCGCCATCGGTGTAATCCATCACGCGGGGCGCAACGGTGACGCCGGGGATCTCGCGCTGGATTCGCCGGCGGGCCGACTCGAGGGCGCTGGCCGAAACATCGATTGGCTCATAGAGAGCGGTGTCCTGCCGATCGACCGCGGCGCGCAGGAGCAGCCGGGTTTTTTCCGCCGATCCGGCGCCCAGTTCGGCGATGCGGAGGAACGATCCCTTGGCGGCGCGCGCGACAATTTCGTGGGAGTTGCGGGCGAGAATCGAGCGCTCGGTTCGCGTAGGGTAGTACTCGTCGAGTTCGGTGATGTCCTCAAAGAGGCGCGAGCCGACGGAATCGTAGAACAACCAGGCGGGCAAGCGTTTCTGCCGGCAGCAAAGTCCTTCGCGGACCGCCGTGGCGACACGCTCGTCGAATTGCAAAATTGGGGCAGGGGAAGCTGCTGCGGTCATTGTGCTCTCATTTGGATGCGGCCGGCGCGGTTATGACGACAGCCGAATTCCGGAAAATTGCCAGCGGGTTTCAGGGGAGAAGAAGTTGCGGTAGGTGGAGCGAATGTGGCGGGCTGGCGTGACGCACGATCCGCCGCGCAAAACCATTTGCCCGCTCATGAACTTGCCGTTGTATTCGCCCAGCGCGCCATCGAGCGGCTTGAAGCCCGGATAGCCCAGGTATGCACTGCTGGTCCACTGCCAACAGTCCCCATAGTAGTGCTTCGCACGGTCCTGGTTTTGGTGCTTCGCACCGTTCTGGTCTGGGACGAGATCTGTGGAAGGAATCGGGGTAAGGTTCTCTGAATCAAGCAGATTGCCGGTGACAGGCTGCCCTTCAGCTGCGGATTCCCACTCAAACTCCGTGGGGAGACGATGGCCGGCCCAACGGGCGTAGGCGTCGGCCTCAAAATAGCTGACCTGGCTAACGGGCGCTGCCGCCAGTGTTTCAAGAGGAAGCTCTCCGCGGAGGGTAAAGATGGTCCAGTCGCGGCTGTCCGACGCGTGGTCCTTCGCGACACCGTCTTTCGGGGTCCAATAGAGAGGGGCTCGCCAACCGTTCGCCTTCACCGCGTCCCAACCGGCCGAGAGCCAGAGCTCCGGCTTGCGGTAGCCACCATCGGCCATGAATTCCGCATATTCGCCGCAGGTCACAAGCCGGTCAGCCAAGGTAAACGGTTCGAGCCAAACGCGGTGGCGTGGCATCTCGTTGTCAAAGCAGAAGCTGTCAGACGAATGTCCGACTTCTTTGAGGCCGCCGTCGAATTGCGTGAAGCCGAGCGGCTCGGCCTGGTTCCTTGTTCCCTCGGTCCGTTGGTCCCTGTACTTCGGCCGCAGGGGATTGGTGAAGAACGCATTCAATATGTCGGTGAGGAGCAATTCCTGGTGCTGCTCCTCGTGATTCGCGCCCAGTTCGATGCGCCGCAGGGCCTCTGGCTCGGGGTCGCGCTCAAAAAGCCGCTCTATCGCGGCGTCGACGTGCGCGCGGTAACATCGAATCTCTTCGAGGCCCGGGCGCGAAAACGACGAGCGCAGCCGCTTCTCAGGGAACGCGGAGAAACCTTCGTAATAGCTGTTGAAGAGCCACGCAAAGTCGTCGTTGAAGAGCCGGTAGCCGGGTAGATATTCACGCAGGACGAAAGACTCAAAAAACCAGCTGGTGTGCGCCAGGTGCCACTTTGCCGGCGAGGCCTCAGGACAGGATTGCACCATCATGTCCTCCGCTGTAAGTGGCTCGCAGAGGCTGATCGTGCTGCGCCGCACATGATTGAAACGGTTGAGAATGGCCGATTCTGAGCCGGAAACAATAGTGGTGCTCATAGGGTCCCCTTGCGCATCCGCTGAGTGTAAAACAGTTTTGATGCAGTCCACCGGCATTTCGACGCGGATTCCTCTAAAAGGCGGCCGTGCCGGCTGGCCCAAAAAGGACCGAATTCCTGAATTCCTACCAGCCAAGTCCAGGCGATTCGGGTCCGATTCCGGCCTGGATGGGCCGATTTAACCGTTAATCCTAGTAGTGTTACTGGCATTTGACTATGAATGGTGGTTTAATCCCTGCGAGGGATTGGCATTTTCCGCGCTCCCAAAGCGGGAGGGAGTATGTTGAAGTTCGATATTCGGGCGCTATCGATCGCGGCCATCCTCTCAATCTCTCTGGCCGGTCCGCGCGGTCTGCATGGGCAGGCGAACGACCCATCCCAGCCAGCTGCCGAGACGGCAACCGCTCCGGCTCATGCCCAGGCCGTGACACAGCCAGCCGACCAAGCTACTCCGCCAGCCCACATCCCACCGACGGCCGAGCAGATGGGTGACTCGTTCAATGCCCGCCAGCGATACCAGGCGGCGCTTGAGGCGTATTCGAAAGCGCCGGAGAAGACGGCGGCGATCTGGAACAAAATGGGCATTGCCTACCAGATGATGTTCAACTCCAAAGACGCCGCACATTGCTACAACGAGTCGCTGCATCTGGACCCGCGCAATCCTCAGGTTCTGAATAATCTGGCGACGGTTTATGCATCGCTCAAGGAGTATGGCCAGGCCGAACGGCTGTACCGCAAGGCGCTCAAGATCGATCCACAATCCGCGCTCGTGCTCAAGAACCTGGGCACTAACCTGTTAGCGGAACACAGATACAACAAGGGTTGGGAAGCCTACCAGCAGGCATTAGCGATCGACCCTGGGATCTTTTCGAACCACGACACTCCGTCGGTGGACGATCCATCTTCAATCGCGGAACGCGGAGCGATGAACTACTACATGGCGGCGGGTTGCGCGCGCGCCGGCTACGCCGATTGCGCGCTTCAGTATCTGCGGCTGGCGCTCGATGAGGGCTTTACGACCCGCAAGAAAGTTGCGAACGACGTGGAGTTCGCCAGCCTGCGCACCAACCCCGCCTTCAAACAGCTAATGGAAGAGCAGCAGCAGCAGCAGCGCAGCCAATGAGCCGCTGAGTCTTCGCCCAACAGGACTGAGCGTCGGGGCCGATCGTCGTCTCCCAATCGATCTCAGGCGTCTATTTGTATGCTGGCCCGAGCCGGCGTCTCGACGGGTTTAGCCGGCGTGGCAGGCTCGGGCGAACAGGGAGATGCGATGAACTTCCGCCTTTTGCCGTCACTTGTTGTGGCCGTGGCATTCACGGCTGCGGTTTGCGCGCAGGACCCCGGCTCCGGAGGGCAGCAATCTGGCTCTTCGATCCAGGGACCCGGTTCCGCGACCCAGGGACCTAATTCCGGGCCAGGCGGCCAAAACGTGGGCCGGAATGGGAACCCGGGCGGCGGATCTGGACAGCGTGGCGGCCGTGGATTCGGCGGGGGCGCGGGCATGATGATGGGTCGCGGCCTGATGGGCACGGTTACCGCGGCCGCAGCCGACCACTACACCATCAAGACGGATGCGGGCGAGGTCTACACCGTCCACTTCACTGCGGACACGCGGATGTTCAAGCGTGAGGCCAGAACCGGAGGTCCGGGCAGCGGACAAGGTTCGGGGCCGGGTGCAGGACAAGGCGAGAGCGACGGCCAGGGAGGCGGACGACGCGGAATGGGTTACGGAGGCGGCAATCCGCCGCAACAGATTGCGGCCGCGGGCATCAAAGTGGGCGATGTAATTAACGTAATGGGCGATACCGATGCCACGGCCAAGAGCGTGAACGCGCGCGCTGTGGCGCTCATGGATCAGCAAACCGTGGACCAGATTCGCGCCATGGAAGCGAACTTTGGCAAAACCTGGCTGATGGGAAAAGTAACTTCGATTGAAGGCACAAAGATCACCCTGACCGGTGCGCTCGACAGCGCGCCGCATACAGTTTTGGCCGATGAAAACACCGAGTTCCGCAAACGCCGCGACCCGATCACGCTGGCCGACATTCAAGTGGGAGACACGGTGCGGGCCGATGGCGCGGTGAAGGATGGGGTCTTTACCGCGGCCAATGTGAGCGTATTTGGCGGACCGGGCGGCGACACTCCTGCAGTCCCGCGCAGCGATACCTCGCAAGCTCCGCGGAGCGGGCCGCCCCAGTAGGCAAAGGCTACTCGACGGACTGAAGAGTCCACGCGCCGTTGGCGAGGGCGAACGTTGCCTGGCGCAGCGCACTCAGTTTGTTGCCGGGGTTGTGCGCCATATCGGCAAGCGGCTGCGGGAGCCCGTCAAGATTCACGTCTTCAGTGAACGACGCGATCCGGGTATCTCCGACCGACTGAATATCTCCCACATTTCTCGCCTTCAGATGATTGGTGGCGACGGTCTGGATGACGATGACAAAGTTTGGATCGTTGGGGCTATCGGGCCGCCATTGGATCACGCTTCCGCCCCCGGTTAGAGTGAGGACCTTTTTGCCGTCGGGAGTCAACGTGAAGTCCGCCCAGTAGCCGTTGGGATACCTCTTGGTCCCGGTCCAGTATTTCGCGGTTATACCCTGCTGCATGCCGGCGTCGTTCACAGTAATGCTCACAGGCGCCGCGGGAGCTTGATCGTATTTGGCTTGAATCATCGTCAAGGCCTGGTCCTGGGTGAGATCGGGCGCCGACTTGCAACCGGCCAGCAGTCCGGCCGCAAAAACCACCAAGATTCCCAAAGCCTGCAACTTCACCGTGTTTTTCACTTTTCCCCCTCATCGCCACCGAGTGGCGCACGAATAGAGCGCAATGAACCGCTCAAAATCTTTCGCCCCGCCATTTTTCATCTACTTTCCGCCTCTGTCAATGCAATTGAAAGTGACCAAGCTCACAGCAGGTTGCTTAGCGGGCGTTGGGGTAGGTGTCCGGCTCCGAGGGTTCGTCGATTTTGTCTTGGGATCAGTGCGCGGGGTCGCTCAAAATGCAGTCAAGAAGAAGCTTCAGAAACGCGTCTTCATCGGATTTGAGGCACACCTGAACGTTGGGGCTTCGGCCGGTGGGGCGCGTGAATCCCTGATCGTCGACCTCGACGTGCATCGGCTGCATGGGGCAGAGATCCGGGCGGATCGCGGTAGCAGCGGCAACTGGATCAAAGAGGGTGGGCATCTTCCATGTGGTGGCGCCTGTCCACTGGTGGTAGAGCAGGGTGAGCTGGTCGGTCAATGGCGATCCGTGAGCGAGGACGGTGGCCAGCTCCTCCGGCGTGAGATGAATTTGCGTGGAGTCGAGAGGCAACATGAAAACCGGCACTCCCGAGGCCAGCAAAGCCCGCGCCCCCGCCGGATCGCACCGGATGTTCCATTCCGAGGATGGAGGCGGGAATGCGCCGCCTGGGTTTGCGTCGCCGTAGCCACGATCAATGCTGCCGCCCATCAGGACGACTCGCTTGAGCTTTCGAAATGTGGCAGGGTCGCGCTCGATGGCGGCCTGCTCGTTAAAGAGCGGGCCGATCGCAATCAGCGTGACCTGGCCGGGATGGGCAGCGATCTCGCGAAGTAGAAATGCAATCGCATCGCCGTGTATCCGCCGGGGCTCCTGGCGCGCGTATGCCGCCTGTGTGAAGACATTGTTGGCCGGCGTCTGAACTCCGGCCAGTACGGGAATACTGCTGCGCCCCACGGCCGCCAGATAGCGATCGACAAGGCGCGCGCGAAGCTCGCTATCGCCGAATGCCGTGGTAACACCGAGCAATTTCACCTCGGGACTACGCAGCAAGAGCGCCAGCGCAAACGCGTCATCAATATCGTCGCCGATGTCGGTGTCGAGAATGACGAGTTGCGGCGCGGCGGGCGGTTGACCGCTTGCTGCGGACTGGCATGGGCTCGCAAGGTGCGTAGCCGCCGCAAACGCCAGACCGGCAATCGCCATGAGGATGGTCTTCGACTTCATGCAACCCATTGTATGGGCGATGCGAAGCGGTGATTCTGTATGGGCGATGCGAAGCGGTGATTCGGGTCGGAACGCGAGGGGCAACCGAATGCGGACTCAGCTCTGGGGCGCACCGGTGTCCACGGCGTAAAAGCTGAGCGCTGCGTCGCCTTGCTCGAGCACGCGAGTTCGTCTGAGGCTGCCGTAGTGTTCAGCGAGGGCGAACTTGCGGCGATGCTCGGCGATCACAATGGCGTCCGGCGCCAGAACGCCTTGAGCCGCACCACCCAATAGCCCCAGCGAGAGCGCATATTCCTCGGCTGCTTCATACGGGGGATCGAGAAACAGCACTTCGTTTTTTTCTGGTCTTGGTTTGGGTCCAGCGGCTGAGCGGAGAAATGCGCTCACGCTTTTTCTGTGAATGCTCACACCCTTGCTGATTCCGAGCCCCACCAGGTTGGCGTCGAGAACCTTGAGGGCGGCGGGCGCACGCTCGACAAATGTGACCTGCGCCGCTCCGCGGCTCAGCGCCTCGATCCCGACGGCGCCTGAGCCGGCATAGAGATCGAGAAAAGCCGCGCCCTGAATGCGCGGCGCGAGCACGTTGAAGAGGGTTTCGCGCAGGCGGTCGCTGGTGGGCCGTGTGCTCATTCCCGGCGGGGCGGCGAGCGTGCGCGAGCGAAATGTTCCGGCGATGATGCGCATCGCCAACCAGCATATCGGAACGGCGCATGAACAACTGAAAGTTCTGGGCTGAAAGCCGAAAACTGGCTCTGCCGCTACAATCGTGCTATGCGTGGCTGGTCAATTCCGCTGGGCCGATGGTTGGGTGTGGAGATGCGCGTCCACATCTTTTTCCCTCTGCTGATATTGGTGCTGTTCGCCATTAGCGGCTCTGACGGCTGGGGGCGCGCGCTGGCGCTCTTTCTCTTGTTGGTAGCGGCGGTGGCGGTGCGCGAAACTGCGCGGCTGATTGCGGCGGCCTGGCTGGGTTTGAAGTTGCGCGCCATTTTGCTGTTGCCCATCGGCGGGTTGTTTGCATACGCCAATCCCGAGAGCCAGGAGACGGCCAATCACGGCAGCGGGCAATTTGTTCTCGCGCTGGCCGGACCGCTGGCGAATCTGGGCGCGGCGATCACGGCGGCCGGCATCATTCTGGGCGCGAGCGGCAATGTGCGGCTGTTCGATCATCCGTTTATCACCACGGGGCACTTGCTGCGCTCGCTGGTGTGGATGCAGGCGTCGCTCGGGATTTTGCATTTCTTCCCTGCCTATCCGCTTGATTGCGGCCGGCTGATTCGCAATAACTTTGCGCGCACCCATGGTTCTGCTCCCGCCAGCCGCGCCGTTTCCGGTCTTGGCCAGGTGCTGGCCCTCGCTGCCATTCTCGGCGGCATGCTGGCGCAGGAGCCGTGGCTCATCCTCGCCGGCTTCTTCATCATGATCGGCGCGCAGATCGAGGACCAGGGCGTCTTCTTCCAGAGTGTCGTTGACACGGTGCGCATGCGCGAGGTGATGCTTACCGACTTTGCCACTTTGTCGCCCTCTGACACGCTTGCTGACGCGCTCTACCGCTGCGTACATTCGCTGCAGGAAGATTTTCCCGTGGTGCGCGGCCCGCAGTTGGTAGGCATTGTTTCGCGCCAGCGCATCCTTGAGGCGTTGCGCAACGACGGCAACGGCTACGTGCAGTCCGTGATGTCGCGCGCGTTTCAAGTGGCCCGGCCTGAGGACACGCTCGGCACCACCATTCGCCGCCTCACCGCGGGCCACGGCCTCGCTCTCATTCCCATCACCGAGAGCGGGAAAGTTGTCGGCATCGTCAGCGTGCAGAATTTGATGAGCTCGATGTCGCTGCTCGCTGAACAGCGCCGCATCGAGCGCCAGGAAGCTGAGAACTAGGGGTTCTAACGGCGGACGAGCCGGCCGGCGGCATACCTTGATTGGTCCAGCGAATGAGGAGAATGAAGATGCGTTTGGCGATTCTTCCGCTTGTGCTCCTGTCCGGGCTTATCGCGGCCACTTCGGCACAGAATGGGTCCCAATCTGGATGTTGCGCAATGTCGGAAAGCGAATTTCGTAACCTCGCCGAATCTCTGCCACAACTGCCTGGGAGAATCGAGGCAATCCGTCTCTTTAGCGCCCATGGAAATCAGCAAGTATCCTCTGTTGCATTCGCGACTTTCGACAAGCAGGCGGGATGGCAGGTTTTAATATTCGATGCGCCTTCCGGTCACAAGTTCCAAATGGAATGGCAGTCTGGCAAACTCGACGATAGCCTCTCTGTTAGCGATGCGGACGCGCTAAAGATTTTCCATTTTAGGAAAGAGGATGCCGTTGAATTTGATGGTTGCGCTTCCCATGTCTGCCCAGATGTGTTCTCAATCTTGTTATATGTTCCATCACAACGGAGAGCCTTCGTTGCGAAGTATGTGTGGGGTAAGGTGACTTATTCGCCTGCACTTGATTCACCCACCGAAGCGCAATACAAATCTGCTCTGGATCAGTTGGTTCGCGAACATCGGGACCGCTAGAAATGACGTTGCCCCATCCTTGACGCGTTCTTTGCGGCAAGGGTGGGAAGTCACGACGTAAACTTACCCACAGCATGTCCGCCGAATCACAACCCCTCGCCCCCGGCCTCTACCTCGTCGCCACTCCCATCGGCAACTTGGGTGACATCACTTTGCGCGCGCTCGAAGTTCTCCGCGGCGTGGATCGAATTGCCTGCGAGGACACGCGCCAAACCCAGAAGCTGCTCAATCATTTCCAAATCGAGAAAAAAACCGTCAGTTGCCACGAGCACAACGAACGCTCCCGTGCAGCGGAACTGATAGCGGCGATCGAGGGCGGGAGTGCAGTTGCGCTTGTGTCGGACGCGGGAACTCCGGGCGTGAGCGACCCCGGCTCCTGGCTGGTGCGCGAAGCCATCGCCGCGGGCGTCCCGGTGTTTCCGATTCCCGGCGCCAATGCCGCAGTCAGCGCACTGATTGCCTCGGGACTGCCTGCCGACGAATTTGAGTTTCTCGGATTTTTGCCGGAAAAGGCCGGAGCGCGCCGGACGAAACTCGAAAATCTTGCCGCCCAGCCGCACGAGACCGCGCGCACGCTGATCTTCTACGAAGCGCCGCACCGCCTGCTCGATACGCTGTCCGACATCGAGGAAATCTGGGGTGGGCTGCTCCACGCAGTGGTCGCACGCGAGCTGACCAAGATTCACGAGGAGTTTCTGCGCGGGACTGTTGCCGAGGTGCGCACCGAGCTCGCCGCGCGCGACCGCATTCGCGGGGAGATCACGCTGCTGATCGAGGTGCCCGCGCGAACTTCGTCACACGGCCGGAGCATCGAACATCGCCCAACGCGCACGAAACGATCGCGGGCCGTGTGGCGCGTATGCAAACCGAAGACGGAATCGACGAGAAAGAAGCGCTGAAGCGGCTGGCCCGCGAGATGGGCCGGTCGAAGAGCGAGGTTTATCGCGAGCTGCAGCGGGAGCGCGCCCGCAAGCGCTGATTAAGTCAGCATTCCTTGAGTGAGATTTCGGACGGCCCTCCGGGGCGGTGACGGTTGTGGGCTCGCGTTCCCAGGACGTCGTCCGGCGCGGCGGACTCCGGCCTGGGCTATTGTCGGGCGCTCCTCCGGAGCGGAGAGCGGGGCGGATTGGCCGCGGCGAACGCATGCCGGGCAGTGGCGAAGCGGTGGTGCAATTTGGAGACCTGTCCGACTTTGAGGGCCATAACCTCGACAGCGCAATCGAGCGAAGTCCATGTACACTGGACACGCCATGAGCTGCCTGTTCTGCAAAATCGCGTCGGGGGAAATTCCGTCGACGGCCGTTTATCAGGATGACCTGGTCTACGCCTTCGCTGACATCAGTCCCAAATCGCCGGTTCACGTGCTGGTGATTCCGCGAGAGCACGTCGCGTCACTTGCAGAGGCAGTCGACGAGCATCGCCCGCTGCTGGGTCACCTGATGTGGGCAGCGGCGGAGATTGCACGCCAGAAGAACCTGGGAAATGGCTACCGTGTGGTTGTGAATAGCGGCGAAGATGGGGGCCAGACCGTCGACCATCTTCACTTGCACGTGATGGGTGGGCGGCAGATGACCTGGCCGCCGGGATGATAAAGACAGGGAGTAGGGAATAGGGAATAGAAATACGGCCGTCAGCCTTTCAATTTCCTCATCATGACGACCAGCATGCGACCGACTTCGTTCGACAGCGACTCGGCGCGTTGGAGCGTTTCCGGCAATCCGAAGCCAAGCTCCTTTGAGATCACAATCTGCGTCTGGACCTCGCTGTTCGAGCCTCTGGCGTGGCCTAGAAACGAGAGGTACTCACCCCGGCTCGATTTTCCGTATCCTTCAGCGATATGGCTGGCAACAGATACCGAAGCCCTGCGCAATTGATTGCTCAGGCCGAACTGCTTCGACGTGGGGAACGAGGATGTGGCTCTGTAAATCGCAACGCTCAATTCAATTGCCCGCTGCCAGACAATAAGGTCCTTGAAAGAATCTCCCACTTGCAGCCTCTTCCCCGACCTCCCGGGGAATCGTGCTATTCCTTACTTCCTATTCCCTGCCTTTTAGAATGCGGGCTGTTGCGAGACTTCCTCTTCCTCTTCCACGCCGTAGCGGCGCAAGAGGATGGGCAGGCTTTGCGAGAAGGCCGAGCGCGGCATGACCGAGTCGCATCCAGCTTCAACGGCCTTCAGCTTCAGGTCGCCCTGGAGATGGTTCAGGAAGCCGATGATGGAAACGGCCTTCTTGAATTTGGATTTGAATTTGGGAATCAAGGTCATGGGCTTGGCGTTGAGATTGTTCAGGTCGAAGACCACGAGCGCGGGCTTTTGGTTTTCGCCGGCTTCAAGGATGCGCGTGATCGCGTCTTTGTTTTCGCCCTTGATGAATTCCACCTTCACGCCAAGTTTGCGCGCCGTCTCCTGAATCTTGGCCAGGAAGAAAAGATCTTCAATGAAGCAGAAGATGCGGGTAGGAGCGTCTTCGCGGATGGGGGCAGGAGGCTGCGCCGAATAAACGTCGGGGTAGTAGCCGCTGCTGTGGCCGTTGCCCGCGGTGGGAATGGTGGAGGGAGGACCGTCGGCAACATTGCCGTTGGCGACGCGATAGCTGTGGTCCATGGGACCGACAAAGGCGCGCGGCCCTTTCTGCCGGCCTCGGCGCTTGTTCTGCTGCGACCCATTGATGCTGTTGCCGGGCTGCGCTGGGGGAGCCAAACTCTTCTGGAAGAATTTCTTCTTCTTGCGGCCCTGGTGCTGGTGTTGAGGCTTGTGCTGCGGAGGATGCGAGTGATGCGGCGCTTGGGGTTGCGGCGAGTCCTGCACCTGACCCTGCGGCTGCTGGCCTTGCATCCCAGCCGGCTGGCTGGACTTGTTTTTGCGGCGGCGGCGACGGCGCCGATGCCCATGCGACTGCACCTGACCGTTGTCAGGAGGAGGCCCCTGTTCAGGCTGGGGCTGCGTCGGTTCTGTTGTCATAATGCTTTTGCTTCCTGATACTTTGCTTTCGGGTGTATTGAATTGCGCGTTTTACTCTTGATTGAGCCGTTGAATGACCGTGCGCGAATGGTGCCGGAATTCATCCGGGAGGCGGCGCAGATCAAACCATCCACTGCTCAAATTCTCAAATCGGTGCAGACCGTTTCTTTCCCCGCGAGGTTTTTCCATCGACGAGGAACAAGAGACTCCATTGCGAAGCGCCGAAATGCTGCGCGAATGGCAACTGAAACTGGCCCGCGCCTCAGATTCTCTGGTTCAACCCCTTGAGCATCTTTGAGAATGCGATTGCTGCTTCATGCGCGGAGCCGTCAATCAACTCCATCCGACCGCCGGACCTTTCCCGGCGCAGCCTCTGCTTTTCTCGGAGAATGCCCTTTCCTATGTGAGCCCTCATCGCAGACAGCTTGATCACAATCAGACTGGAGGATGATGGTTCGCTTGCTCGGCGGCGAGCTGCTCTACCCATACCGGGGTGGCCTGCGTCAGCCGCCTAATAGGCAACTCCGATAGTACAGGGAAGGCCACCGGCTGGCAAGTGGGGGATGGGGGAGGAACCGCCTTAAGTAATAAGCCCGACCGAACTTGAGGGTTTGATGTCAAGACAAGCTGAAGGGTATGTGGAAATGGGCCCTGATGCACAAAACGCCACTCCTTTTGAGAGTGGCGTTCCCCGAGGCTCTGCGCTGGTCACTGGCCCCCAGCGAGCAGAAGAGCGGGCTTTGTGGTCCGCTCGAGTTGCAGGCTCCCGGCTGGCTCATCCCTTTTTGAGGGCCGCTCGTTGGCGGTTGCTCTGCCGGTACCCGGTGCTGTCCGGGATCGCTCCAAGTTTCCTTTCGGCGGTCCCCATATCACTGGCGCTCATAGAGTAGCAATCGAAGGACCGTTGGCAACATTGTTTCTTTGCAATCATTTACGAGGTTCCTGAACGCTAGATTGTCTGGATTCTGGAAGTTAAAAAGTGAAAATTCTTCAAAAAAGCGTAGCCGAGTGACCGGGGTTCAATTCGGATGGGCCGATCCGAGGGACGGGGCGAGGGGTCAGTGCTGGCAGTTGGGACAATAGTGGGTTCCGCGGCCGGCCAGGACGATGCGTTGAATGGGGGTTTGGCAGCGCCGGCAGGGCTCACCCGTCCGCTGGTAGACACAGTGCTCCATCTGGAAAAAGCCGCGCTCGCCGTCGGCGCCGACGTAGTCGGAGACCGATGAGCCGCCCAGGCGAATGGCATGGTTGAGGATTTCGCGCAACGCCAACCGCAGGCGGTCGAGCTCCAGACGCGTCAGGCGGTTGGCGCGACGCCGAGGGCGAATGCCGGCATGAAACAAGCTTTCGTCGGCGTAGATATTGCCGACTCCGGCGAGCAGGGTTTGGTTGAGCAGGGCTGCCTTGATGGACATGCGCCGTCCGCGGAAGAGGGCAGCGAACTCGCGCTCGCCAACGGTGAGGGGCTCATCGCCGGGTGAGCCAAACGCGGAATCGCGATCGAGATTGCGGAATTCGAGCCGCCCGAAACGTCGCGGATCGACGAAACGCAGCTCGCGGCCACTCTCAAGCGAGAGGCGCGCGTGGGTGTGAGGGGCAACAGGAGAATCGGGCGCTGTGACCAACAGCCGTCCGGTCATGCCAAGGTGCACGATCCATTGAGCCGCTTCGCGCTCGTGAGCACAAGACCTGAGCGTTTCGCGCTCGTGAGCGCCGGGCCTGAGCGCTTCGCGCTTGTGCGCGTTGGGCGAGGCGCCGAGCGAACTAAGCTCAATGACAATGTGCTTGCCGGTGCGATGAACGGCCAGGATGGTGCGGCCTGACAGCCCTTTGGACTGTTTTGGGGCCGGCGTCTTGAAAGTTGGTCGCTTGCCGGAGAACCAGGCTTCGACGATGCGGTCGCCGCGCACGCGCTTATCGACGCCGCGAGCGATGGTCTCCACCTCAGGCAATTCCGGCATCGGCTTATTGTAGAAGATCGCGACTGAAGGAATCGCTATCGAGGCGGATCGTTATCGAGGATTTTCGGCCAATTCAGATTCTTCTTCAGCGAGAAGGCTCTGGTGCGCTCCCCACTGCTCGAGGTACACCACGCCGAGCACGAAGCCGAGCACAAAGACGCCTACAGAAGAGTATTCGATCAGATTCAGCTCGCGATCTTCAGCCGGGGTTTGATACACCGTGGTTCCATGGATGCCACGGGGCACGACGCGATTGACCTCGGGCACAGGCCACCGGGGCATGGTGTCGAGGTAGTGAGTGGAGATCATGGCCGAGACAATGAGACCAGCGAGGCCGGGCAGAAGAAACAGCAGCGCGAAGAACTTGAGTGTGGCTAACCTCGCAGCTCTCATCGCTTTCACCTCAAGTCGATCCAGACATTCGGGCCTGACTTTCTGGCCGCCGACGATGGTTGGGCTGGATCGAGAGAGAACGCCGGGGGATGCTGTTCCCTTCTAAATTCTAGATCAGATTTTGGAGCGTTGGCCAGAAACATTGTTGGACTTAAGAGGCTGCGGAGAAGGTCGCCGCGAGAAAAGAAACCGTTCCGCAGCGGCTAAAGCCGAATTCAATTTGCAGTGTTTTCGGCAGTCGGGGATAAATCCCCGACCTACCAGTCGTGCCGTGACGCTTCTTGCTCCTCTGAAATAGTTTTTCGTGAGCCCGTTAGGGCGAGAATATGGTGCGCGTTCCCAAAATAAAATCGGGCGGAGCGGCTGCGTGTCGCGGTGCGCCCTGGGCGATGAGGGCACTAAACTGAGTGCACGCATGACGACGCCTGAAGCCGTAGCAGACACCATCGCCGCAATCTCCACACCGCCGGGACGTGGGGGCATCGGAATTGTGCGGCTGAGCGGGCCGCAGGCCGCATCGATCGCGGCAGGACTGGTGCGAGCACAACAGCCGCTGGAGCACGCACACGCGCGGTTGGCAGACGTACTCGACCCGGCGGACGCGGATGGGCCGCGCATCGACGAAGCTCTTGTGACCTTTTTTCGCGGGCCAAATTCGTACACTGCGGAAGATGTGGTGGAGATTGCGGCGCACGGTTCGCCGGTGGTGCTCGAGGTTCTGCTTCGCCGCGCTCTCGAATTGGGGGCGCGCCTGGCGGAGCCGGGGGAATTTACCCATCGCGCAGTTCTTGCGGGCCGGCTCGATCTGACGCAAGCTGAGGCGGTCCGGGACTTGATTGAAGCACAGACGCTGACGCAAGCGCGCCAGGCGGCGAGCCAGTTGGGCGGTGCGCTGAGCCTGCGTGCCGCGCCCGCCAAGCAGTCGCTGGTGGAACTGATCGCTCTGCTCGAAGCCGGAATTGATTTTGCCGAAGACGACATCGATGTAACTCCGCACGCCGAAATTGGGCGGAGAATCGAAGCCATTACGCCGGCGCTGGCAGCTCTTGAGGCCAGCTTCGCGCGCGGACGAATTGTCCACGATGGCTTGACGATGGCCATTGTTGGCCGGCCGAATGTGGGCAAAAGCTCGATCTTCAACCGGCTCGTGGAGCGCGATCGAGCCATCGTTACTGCTTCGCCCGGAACGACACGGGACCTGGTGAGCGAGCGCATCTCGATCGGCGGCATTCCGATTGAATTGGTGGACACGGCGGGATTCCGTGAAGGCGCAGGTCAACTTCTGGAGGAAGCCGAGCGGCTGGGGATCCGCCGCAGCCACGAAGCGCTGGCCGACGCAGCGCTGGTGCTGATTGTGCTGGATGCGACGGAGCGGCTGGACGATGAAGATCGCCGCCTTCTTGCCGCGGTCCAGGGGAGGCCGGCGGTTATTGCACTCAACAAGAACGACCTGGTGGCGAGCGGGACAGAGCCAGTGGTTCTAACGGAGTCCATGCTCGGCGGCCTGGTTACGATTTCTACTTCGGCACTGACAGGGGAAGGGGTCGCAGCGCTGCGGGAACGCATTCTGGCGCTGGCGACCGGTGGAGCGGCTGCTGAGCCCGGCATGCTGACTAATCTTCGGCAACACCAAGCCGTAAGCACCACGCTTTCAGCACTGGCAGACGCGACCAAGGCCAACGATGGCGGCATTCCTCACGAGATGATCCTGTTGGATCTTTATCGAGCGCTGTGGGCTCTCGACTCGCTGACCGGACAAACCACGACCGACGATATATTGAACCTTATATTTTCAACTTTCTGCATCGGCAAGTAGGTAAAAGATGTTTATTATCAATAGTGTACAATAGGTTTTTAGATCGCAAACTTTGGTTCGCCTTGCATTACTCACCACAACTTTGTCGCCCCATCAAGCGTTTTTGGCTTCTTGGCTAGGGTGGAACGACAAGATCAATTGTCCGACAAGCCGACTACACGCTCAAGTGGATTGCCGCAACGAAATATGCGCAGTGGCATTCCCGGACCCTGGGGCGTTTTCGGGTACTGATCCTGATTGCTCGACTGGAAAGGCCAAGTCTGGTGTTCTGGCCGACAGATACTCCGCCCGGCGATAATCATGGCTGGGCGCGAACGGTCACTGGATACTCTCCCACAGCAGTATGCGCCGCGTCATCGGTGTAAACGACGAAAAGGAAACGCGCATCTTCAGAGGGTTTTGCGAAAATGCCGGGTGCCAAATCAAACTCCGCTTCAAGGTTACCGCCGATTTTCTGAAGATCCCGTCGTTGCGCGGTCGTCTTGAGAATGACCCCTCCCCGTGTGACCGATAGAGTGAACGCCCGCGTAGTCAAGCCATCGGGAACGACCCAATGCACGCGAACCACCTGGGTCGATGGGTCCAGTTTAAGCACCGCGGATGTTCCGCCCCGCGCAACCGCCGATTGCAATAGCAGAACCGCCAGCGACCGGCTGGAACCGTGCGTTGCCGTCGAGGAACCCGAGCCGGGAGGCCCAACGCGCGTTGCGGAGGAAGGTTGCGGGCTGGGCTTTCCGGTGGAATGGGCAGCGGCGTTCGGGACCGGCGCCGGCGCTCTGTGCAGATGAATAAATAGAAGTACCAAACCCATCGACACGCATGCCAGCGAGGCAATGCCCAGCGGCAACCAGCGCAGCGTGGCCCGAGCCGGCGTCTTCGGCAACAGGAACCGCCGGTCAGAGCCACCCTGGAGTTCCGCGGGCGAGAATGCCTTTTCTACGCGTCGGCGTTGGGCGCGCGCGAGCCGGCCGGCACGGTAGTCATCGAGCACGTCATACGCCGCTTCCGCTACCTGATCGGAAAAATCCTGATCGCAGATTATGCGCTCATCAAGCTGTTCACGGTCTTCTGTAGACAGCTCTCCCAGCTTGTAGGCGAGCAGAAGCTGACGGAGATCGGTGGAACCGTTCATACGAACTTGCTCTTTCTATTAGTGGCGTTTTCCGCCGATTTATCACGCCGCCGATGTCTTGCCAGGTAGCGGGCGGTACAGTTTTCAAGCGAGTCGCGGAGCCGGAGGGCCCGGTTACGGAGGGCATTTATGGCAATCCCCAGTTGGTCCGCGAGCGTTTGGCGGTTGCGGATTCTGTCGCTGCCGTCGCCGGAGTAGTAGCGCTCGAGCAATTGCCTGTTGTCGCCAGTGAGGCAATCAAGGCAGTGGTTCAGCGCGTCATCGTAAAGCTGCTTTTCTTCGTCGCTGTGGCCGCGATGCTCGTGAGACCACAATAGCCAGAGCAGCATCCTTTTTTCGCGTGTCTCTTTAGCGCGCTGCTCAAGAAGCAGCATGCGGGCAATGCCGGTAACAAATCGCGCTGGAAAGAGAATGGGCTCAGCACCGCGGGAGAGCTTGTCCGCCAGACGGTCGAGGGCGATGTCGGCGAGCTCATCGGGAAACATGCAACGATTCCATCGGAAGAACCGGATCAAGCGCTCGCGCATGCCCTCGTAGGCCGCGCCGGCTTCGGCCGGAGTGGGCCCGAGAGCATCGAGAAGCGCTTGCAGCGCAGTCTTATCGAGGTCCTGTGTCATCGGGGAGCAGAACAACAAATAGAGCTAATGAACAGGCGGAGCGGTTCCGATCCGCCAATTGCCTTCGACGATGTAGCCGGCCCAATCGTACGGCGGACTACCTTGGGCCAGCATCCTCAACTGCGCGGCCCGAAGCGCGCCGGAGACGCTCAGATGTTGGTTCAACAGGGTCTGATAGAACCATGGCACCATTTTACCGGCCGCGGCATCATCGACCGTCCACAGCGATCCGACAACCGCGGAGGCGCCCGAAGACAGGAAAGCTTGAGCCAATCCCGAAATCCCTTCGCCGGGTATTTCGGTTCCATCCGCAGTGCGGCAACCGCTAAGCACCACAAGCGGAAGTGGCATCGGAGTGCGATAGATATCGTGCAGCCACAGAATCCCATTCTGCGGCGAGCCATCTTTGCCGAGAGTGGAAAGAATAATTCCAGACAGCTCCGGCCGTGCGGAATCTACCACCGCGTGCGTGGCAAAATGCGCGATGGAATAATGGCTCCAATCGGTTTGGATCACCGCGGTGGGAGTGGCTTGAAAGCCGAGATACAAATGCACGCGATCGGCTCCGGCAATCGAGGAGATCGCCTGTGCCTCTTCTTCAGATGCCCTGAGGCGGGGCAGCGCGCCGAGATCGAGATCGGCATCGGAACGCAGGACTGGCGCGGCGACTTGCGGATGAGATGAAGCCGCAGGCACCGAATTCGCAGCGACGCGAACGGTCGAAGCACCGCCGCGGGCATTCGCGAGCCGGGGATCGAGCAGGTTATATACGGGGTCGGCAAAAACGGCGATGGCTTCCCGGTTGGGCAACGCCGACGGCCGCGACAGCAGTTCCATGGCAACGGCAGCGGAGGGCTCTTCCGTCACTTCGTAGTTCTCGATCAGGAAGCCGTCGCCTGGTCCGAGACGAAGCGCGGAGAATGGTACGGACGCGACGATGTTGTCCGGGATCACGACCAGGCGATGGATTCCGGATGGAGGATGAAGCGGCAAAAGCAGGCCGCCGAGCCTTGCTGCCTGCATATTCAGCTCGCGGTCCGCGTGCGCAATGCGCGCCTCACGGGCCGGCAGGTCTTCACCGGGCGGGTTCTCTTCGCGCGCCAACAACGCTTTCCGGTAAGCCCTCACAGCGGCCGCCAATTGCGGCGAACTGCATAGCCGCACGGCCCGCATCGAGTGGGATGTGATGAGCCACAGATATGAATCTCGCGCGCCAACCCAATACTCAAGCAGCTCTGTATCCGGCGCTAAAAGCGCCGCACGCAAGTCTTCCAAGGACGGAGGACGGCTCGCGGCGCCGAACAGGGAAGGTGCGATCGCTTCGCGCTCTTTGCCTTCCTCCTCTTCGGCATCGAGAACGAGAGTGTGGAGCTGGTCTTCCGCGCGGTGCAAAGCCGCACGATCGATGTCGCCAGTGCGAAGGCGGGAGATCTTCCGCTGCGTTTCGTCGATGCGGTCTTCAATGCGCGCGCTTTGATCTGAGAGTGCCGGCGGCAGATCGCGCGTAGTGAACGAAGTGGATTGCCGCACCGCGTCCATCAAAGAACGCGCTCTGGCGCGCTCGGCGATCTGCCATGCATCCTGAATGGCGCTCGAATCCGTGCTGCCATGGCGCATCTCGAGTTCAACAGCGAGATCGTAAAAATCGTGAACAGAGGCGAAGAACGATTCCCGCAGCGAGCTGCTCGCAATATTCCTGCGAGAAGCTTCGAATCCGTCCAGAGCGAGCAGAATATCGTCGTGCGCCTGGGCGAATTGCCCCGAACGGAACTCAAGCCGGGCCATGCTGGCGCGCGCCAGGGCCGCATGCTCCGGATTGGGAATCGCAGACCAGGCCGACTCCGCCTTGCGATAGGCAATCGTGGCAGCCCGCGCGTCGCCGAGACGCGCATGCAAGTCGCCCTCCTGCTGGAGAAGCAGGGCGGAGGTAAACACTTCGTCGGCTTGGATGGCGCGGGTTTGCCCGGATTCTGCCGCCGCCAAAGCCTGCGGAACTTGGTGCTCCGCGGCCAGAAGATCGGCCTTGCCCAGCCAGGCCATCGCTTCTTCCCGGAGCAGGCTGTGGGTTTGAGCAATGCGCATCGACTGCCCCAGCGACTCCGCGGCCTCCTGGCTGCGGGCCTCTCGCAAATCGAGCATGCTGAGATCTTCGAGCGCCGTACTCTCGCTCGCCGTGTCCCCGCTTTGGCGAACCAGCGGCAGCGATCGTTCCAGAGCGTCGCGTTCGCGTTCAAGGTCGTTCAGCTCGTCGTAAATTTCGGCAAGGTTGAGCCAGACCTGACCCTCCTCATCCGGATACGGCTTGATGCGCATTTCTTCAAGTGCGGCTTCGTCGGCGTCGAACGCTGCCTGGTACTCGCCGCGCCACAGGTGGATGGCTGCGATCGTGGCCTGCGAAAACGAAATACCGTCGTCGTCGGAGAGTTTGCGTGCAATGGCCAGCGCCTGCTCGGCCGAAGACAGCGCGTGCTGCATATCGCCGGTCTCCGCATAGACGCTGGCGATATTGCCTTGCAGAATTCCCTGCCAGTAAAGATCGTCGAGCTTGAAGTACAACGCCAGCGAACGGTTGGTGGCGTCGATCATCTCGGGATAGCGGGCCAGAAAATAATAGGCCGACGACAAGACCTTCCATGTAGCGGCATCGGTGGCGAGGTCGCTTTGCGGCGCACCGCCAGCCCGGTTTCCCATCAAATCTCTGGCCTGCACCGCCGTCTTTAGTGCGGTGGTGTAATCGCCCAGCTTGTAGAGATACACGCGGGCTTTGCCGATTAAGGCCTTCTGCTGGAGATCGGGATCGCCGGTTTCTCGCGCCAACTGGATCGCCTGATCGTAGCTTGCAATCGCTTTGGGAGCGGCGTCCGCAGCGGCCGCTCGGCGCAGGTCTTCCGCGCGAGCCAGGGCATCGTAGGCGGCAACCACATCGCGATCAGAAGCGGCGGCGGGCCGCGAGGCGGCAAGCGTGATGCGAACCGCTTCAAAGGATGGCCGGGCCAGGTGGATTTCAATCTCGTAATCTCCGATTGCGTCGAGATGAAGGGTATGCGAACCACGGAGTGGGTGCCCGCATCGCAGAAGCGAGGGATCGGGTCCACGATTCCAGGCCCGGAGAAAATCGCCATGGGCATCGACTCGTGTAACTGTTCAATGATTACTTCGGCGAAGCAGCCCGCGCAGGCGGCTATCGTGAAAGTTCGCTTGCCGTGGGCGGGAACTTCGGCGGAGATGGTTTCGCCAGGAATAAGGACGATAGGCGTTTGCGCGGAAGCGGCAGCCGGGCCGGCGGTCTGCGTTTTGCTCGGGATCGCACCCATGATGGCAAGTAATAAAAATCCAACCACAGATGCGGAAAACAGCCGGGCACGCGCGATTGGCATACGCGAAAATCGAAACACCCATGCTGCGCGGGCGAATCTCGATCGCGATTCCTTTGCAATGTACACTGCGCCACCGTGGTATCGAGCTTGCTTTTATTGTGTATTAAGGCTGAAGGGGAACGCCTACTGCATATTTTCGCCTTAAAGCAGGTTCAACACAAGCGCAGCTTTGTCAGGATTGGTTTCGAGGCGATCGTACTTCCAGTCTGGAGCCATGAAAAGGCCCGGCAGCGCAATCAATGCAACTGCCGGGCCAAATTGTCCGGTCGCATTTCGCCGATCCGAGTGATGGAATCGGATACGCCGCGAACTGGAACAATCTCGTGGCCGGCTCAGTGCTTCGAACCGGCCGAATGGCGTCCGCTTAGTTCGGGTTATACACTGCAATCCAGTCGGGGCCCAAACCCACTCCCGTGCCCATCGCGTATGGCGAGGATGTCAACTGGGTCAGCGTGCCGTCGGTGGCGCTGATGGAGAACACCGAGATGTTGCCCATGCCCACTGGGTTCGCGACATAGAGATAGTTGCCTGATAGGTCGATGGCCAGACCGCCTTCCTCAGTCAGTCCGGTTACGTCTGGATTGTCGATGGAATAGGTGCTAATCTCCGTCAGCTCGCCGGACGATTGGTTGATGGAATATGCCGCAACGGATTGCGCGCCGGAGTTGTAAACATAGAGATAGTGACCGGTTGGCTCAATCACCGGGGTTGTAGGGTTGCTCCCCGCGGTGAACGGCGAGTTCGTGAGAGGCGTGAGCGGTTCGGGGTTTCCACTGAGCATGGCATTGGGAGTAATGGCATAGGCGGAAATGCTCGCCGCTCCGGCATTGGTGGCGTAAAGGAAATTTCCATTCGGAGTGATGGCCAGGCCGTCCACGTTGATGTTCGCAGAAGTATTGGCGATGAATGTCAGCGCTCCGTTGCTGCCTACCGCGTAGGCTCCCACAACCCAATCGGTCACGTCGGCGAGGTAGAGAGTCTGGTCTGCCGCGTCGTAGAGCATGGGGCCAGGATTATTGTCGTTCACGCAGAAGGCTCCCGAGCAGGTCACCGGAAAAGGCGAGCCTGCGACCGGCGTAAGCGCTCCGGACGAAGGGGTAATGGTGTAAGCCGCAATGGTGGCGCTGCCGTAACTGGAGGCGTAGAGCACAGTACCAGAGGGGCCGATGGCGAGGTTTGTGGGCACGTCCGTGGTGGTTACTGAGTTGGTGGTGAGCGCCAGAGCACCAGTGGCGGGTGTCACCGTAAGTTCGGTGATTGAGCCCGTCGCCTGACTGCTGCTCACGAACATGAGATTCAGAGCCTGGTCCAGCACCATACTGTTGCTGTTGGCAATGTTGGGGGTGTAGGGCGAATTGGCCAGCAGGTACAAGTCTCCGCCGCTCGCGGCCTCGGAGAACTCGGCCAGCGTGCCGTCGCCATCGAGAGTGTAGATAAACGCCGCCGCAGCCGGGGGATTAACGGTAAACGTTGCCGATTGGGTGGTGCTGCCGCCCACTCCGGTGCAGTCAAGCGTGTAAGTGTCGGGCCCGGTGGCCGTCGGGGTAACCGATTCGCTGCCGCTGGTCGACTCCGCGCCTGACCAGCTTCCGCTGGCCGTGCACGAAGTGGCATTGGTCGACGACCATGTGAGCGTCGAACTGGCTCCGAGAGTAATCGAAGCAGGGTTAAAGGAGATGCTGACCGTGGGCGCCGCTGGCGTGTTGACCGTAAGGATTGCCGAGTTGTTGCCCGAACCGCCCGCACCGGTGCAGCTCAACCTGTAGGTGTCACTGCCTACGGCGGTTGGCGTCTCCGTCGCCGTGCCGCTGGTAGCTTCCGCGCCGCTCCATGCGCCACTGGCCGTGCACGATGTGGAGTTGGTCGACGACCATGTCAGCGTCGCGCTCGAGCCAAGCGTAATGCTTGACGGCGAAACCGAGATCGTCACTGTTGGCGCGGATGGTGCGTTCACGGTCAGCATCGCTGAGGCGCTGGCGGTGCCGCCGCTCCCCGTGCAGGTCAATGTGTAGGTTTGGGAACCGGCGGCGGAGGGCGTCTCTGTTGCCGTGCCGCTGGTTGATTGAGTCCCGCTCCACGCGCCGCTGGCCGTGCATGAGGTGGCATTGGTCGACGACCAGGTGAGCGTCGCGCTTGCGCCGAGCGTCATAGAGGCGGAGCTTACCGACAAGGTGACAGCCGGCTTGGGGCTGCTTTTGCCGCCGCAACCGGCGATGATGCCGCCCATCACCGCGATCCCAGCATCAGCCATCGGCCCAGGGGAAACTTTCCAAGCCAAGAGTTGTGGTTTCCAGCGCCCGCGGATCTCCCGCGAGCCGGCGAAGCGGCTTTCGTTCCGGTTACCTGCGCGTCCATCAATGCGTTCCTCCTCCCGCAACGGGGTTTGTTACCCAGTGAGGAAACGCACCGAAACATCACGTTCTTTTTATGGGTCGACCCCGAAGGCCGGTATAGCCTGGCCTTGCCAACGCCCAAAGCAAGGCTGAACATTTGTCAGTTCTGTACCGTTTTGAGAAGGCAGGCCGGCCCCTCTGTGCAGATGAGGGTGGCAATCGAGCTTTTCTCCAATTCGGAATGTACCTCTGCCAGAATTCGTCGCGCGATACATGCGGTAGAACTAGGATCTGAATAACAGTACTGTTTTCTGCCCACTAGACGTTATCCCCAGATGACTCCCCGAACGTCGGCTTTCGTCAGTGAACCGTTCCGAGCGAAAGAGCGGCTATCGAGAGAAGTGACTTCCGAAGCTGGGCACGCATTGGAAACCATGTGGACGTACAGCCGACTACACGGCCATGTGATTGTTGACATCTGTCGTTACTTTGCAGAGGCGGGCAGTAACCTGTTGAAACTAAATGTCACTGCTGGCTTCTTTTCGCGCTTTAAGACACCGCTGGAAAACGTTATTGGGCCCTAATTAAACTCCGACCTCTGCTCTGCAAAATCTCTGCCCAGACTTGGCGTAGGGGTGCCTACAAAGCGCCATTACTCGGTGGCCTGCTTCTTCAATGTCTCAGCGCCAATTTGGTCTCGATGCCAAATATGCTTTCTCTGCAATTCTAGTGCGTGACCTGACGGGTCGATTCTCCAATTCGATGGCGCGGGGAAAGAGAATGTGTCTCCAGATGGATATGCTGATGCAGGTCCTGCTCGAATTCCCTCAAGCCGTCATAGAACGCGTGAAAGGTCGGGCAGGCATCCTCTGGAGTGGTGAAATCTCCGCTCAGACGGCGGATTTCAGAGAGGAGAGATCCAGCAGCGTCGTGTTCCTGCGTCATCATTGCAATTGGATTTGCAACGGCGCCGAAGCAATTATTGGGTCTTGCGGCTCCCAAAGAGACAGACTGCTCTAGGGCGGAGATATACGGAAACAGGATGGCTTCTTCCTTTGCCAGATGTTCGGTGAGTTCTTCATCCAATTGCATGAGAGCATTGGCAATCTCGAGCAACTCCGGCTTCGTCGAGCCGTGACGATTCACGACCTTCTCGGCCAGCTGGGCCAGGCGCGGCAGTTCGCGTTTTACGTATGCATGATGCTTGGCTACGATGTGCGAGCTCAAACTCTCCAGCGATTTATCAGCCCAATTTTCGATCTCAATCCCGGGCTTCTTCTCCGCCTCTTCCAACGGGGAACAACCGAATCAATTTCAAGGTTCCTGGCAGCGCATGCCTCTGCCAGAGGAGCGGCGCCCGGAAAGTAGTCAATTCCAAATTGTTCAAAGACGCGTACTGCGGTGGGTTGCTCCAGTGCGATTTCCCGGACGGTTTGAGTGGTTGCTCATTTCGATCTCCTTAAGCTCCAACCTACGAGATCGCAATGCCCGCTGCAGCGACTTTGGTCACTCGGAGTCTCAATTCACCCAGGATCGGTAGAGGTATCAGTGTGACCGAAGCCGCTGAGTTCTCTATTTTGCTTGCCTATCCAAATGGAGGGAGAGTGGACGACCGTAACCTGCCGACAGACTCGCGGAACGAGTTGGCACCA
>CAWHEK010000015.1:0-9960 GCA_963828325.1 uncultured Acidobacteriaceae bacterium | reverse complement strand
CGACTTTGAAGCCGTCAAAGATGTGAACTTCAGCGTCAGCGAGGGCGAAATCTTCGGCCTGCTCGGCCCGAACGGCGCCGGCAAGAGCACGCTCATCCGCATGATGACCACGCTGATTCCTGTCACTGCGGGCAGAGCCATTGTCGGCGGGCACGACGTGGCCAAGGATCCCGACGACGTGCGGCGCGCCATTGGCGTCATTCCCCAGGCGCTGACCAGCGACCAGGATCTAACGGTCGAAGAGAACCTGTCGATCTACGCCAAGCTCTACGGCGTGCCGCGCGAGCAGCGCAAGAAAAGCATCGCCGAGGTGCTCGATGCCGTCGACCTGACCAAGTGGCGCGATGCGCAGACCAAGACGCTCTCGGGCGGCATGAGGCGCAGGCTCGAGATCGCGCGCGGCCTGGTGCACAATCCGCGCATCTTCTTTCTCGACGAACCCACCACCGGCCTCGATCCCGTCTCGCGCATCGCGGTCTGGGAGATGCTGAACAAGCTCAAGGCCACGCGCAACCTCACGATGCTCATCACCACGCACTATATGGATGAGGCCGACAAGCTCTGCGACCGCATCGCGATTGTGGATCACGGCAAGCTGGTGGCGATGGGCACGCCCGTCGAGCTCAAGAACAGTGTGGCCGGCGCCAACGTTGTCGAAGTGCACTTCGACCGCGAAGACGAAGCGTGGCAGGGGCGCCTGGAGGCCATGGAAGGCGTGACCAGCGTGCAACCCGAGGGATCGGGTTTCTATCGCGTGATCACCAAGTCGGGATCGAAGACCACGATGCAGATTGTGGAGCTGGCCTCCAGCCTGGGCGAGACGCTCACCTCACTGAGCGTGCAAAACACCACGCTCGACGACGTATTCATCCACTACACCGGGCGGCAATTGCGCGACGAGCAGGTAAAGGCAGTATTCGCGATGCCCCCCAGGCCGGGAGCGCGCCCATGAACCGGATGTCCGCCATCATCGAGCGCGAAATGCGCAAGTTTTTCCGCTCGCCCACGCTGATGATCATGTCGCTGATGCTGCCGATTCTGCAACTGATCATTATCGGCAACGCGTTCGGGGGCAAGATTGTGGGCACGCATGTGGCGGTGGTGGACTACGACCATGGGCCGCAGGCCGTCAAGGTGCGCGAGGCCTTCGACGCCGTCGCCGCCAACATTAAGACCTTCTCGACCATTGAGTACACGAACGAAGTGCAGGCGCGCGAAGACGTGCGCACCGGCAAGATCGACGCCGCGGTTATCATCCCCGCGCAATACTCGCGCCGCGTCTACGCCGAGGATGCGCCTAAGCTGGGCTTTGTCGTCAACAATTCCGACCTTTTCACCTCGGCCAGCCTTGAAGCGGAGATGCAGTCGCTGGTGAATTCGCTGAATGCGCCTCAGGTCCAGGACCGGCTGGCGAAAACCATCGCGCTCGAAGTCGTCGAGCTCTACCCGTACGTGAATTATTTGAAGTATCTGTTGCCGATGACGGTGGCGCTGGCGATGTACATCTCGGTGATGATTGGCGGCGGCATGCTCTACATCGACGACAAGGCGCGCGGCGTGCACGAAGGTTACCTGGTGACGCCGATTACGAAACTGGAGCTGGTCTTCGGACTGAATACCGCCGGCGCCATCAAGGCAACGCTGAGTGGAATATCGATAGGGATCATCGGGTCGCTCCTCGCGGGCCTGGGCGTTGTCTTTCATCCCATGATTATGTTGCAGATGTTATGCCTGATCGTCGCCGGCGCCATTGCCTTCAACGGCATGATGTTTCTGCTCATGGTGCGCGTTGACGATCCGCTGGTTCCCCGCGCCATGTTCGGCGTGCTCAATGTTCTCCTGTTATATCCCTCGGGCGCCATGTATCCGACAGTGTCGTTCCCAAGGTGGATGCAGGCGATGAGCGTGGTGGATCCGTTCACCTACGTGATCCACGGCTTCAAGGCGGTGCTGCTCAAAGACGGCGGCTGGGTCGCCATCAAAGGTGACCTGCTGTTCCTGGTCGTCTTCGGCGTTGCCACATTGTTGATTGCCACGCCGCTCTTCAAGCGCACGCTGTAAAGACAGGGAGCAAGGGAGCGAGGGAACAAGGGAGCGAGAAACGGAGCGCCGCCGAATTTGTATCGCCGGTCTCCAGACCCGCACCAATCCGGGAGCTATTACGAACTCGTGCCGCCAAAGCGCTAACTGTTCGTACCTTTTCCTTGCCCGCCCAGCACCTGCTCGTAAAACCGCACGTACTGCGGAACCACCAGGTTCGCGCAGAAGCGCTTTTGCGCCGTCTTGCGCGCGGATTCGCGCATGGCGTTGAGCCGCGCCGGATCGTTCAACAGGCCGAGCGCGCCCGCAGCCATCGCCTCCACGTCGCCCACCGGGAAGAGCAGTCCCGTCACGCCGTCGTCGATCAGTTCCGGAACGCCGCCCGCGCGCGTGGCGATGGTTGGTACCTTGCAGGCCATGGCTTCGAGCGCAGCCAGGCCAAAGGACTCCATCTCGCTCGGCATCAGGAACAGATCGGACAGCGCCAGTAATTCGCTCACGCGATCCTGCTTGCCGATGAAATGCACGCGGCTGTGAATACCGAGATCGTGCGCCAGCCATTCGGCGGAAGAGCGGTCCGGCCCGTCGCCCACCAGCACGAGCTGTGCGGGGCGCTCCTGTGCAACGCGCGCAAACACCTTCACCACATCGGCCACACGCTTCACCGGCCGAAAGTTCGATAGATGCATGAGGATAGGCTCTTCGGGCGCCGCAAAATGGCGGCGTTCGCACGCCTTTTCCCTTTGGACTGCGTCCGTGATAGGCGTATAGACATCGCAATTCACGAAATTAGTGATGGTTTCAATCGGCCGCTTCACATTGAAGTCGGCGATGGTCTTTTCGCGCAGGTAATTGGAGATGGCGGTCACGCCGTCGCTCTCCTGGATGGCGTAGCGCACGATCGGCAGATAGCTGCGGTCGAGTCCCACGAGCGTGATGTCGGTGCCATGCAGGGTGGTCACAAACGGCAGATGGCGGCCGCGCACGGCCAGCATCTGGCGCGCCAGCAGCGCCGACACCGAATGGGGAATCGCGTAGTGCACGTGCAGCAAGTCGAGCTCGTAGTACTCAGCCACTTCCGCCATGCGCGAGGCCAGCGCCAAATCGTAGGGCGGAAACTCGAAGACCGGGTAGCTGGAGACGGGCACCTCGTGATAGAAGATGCCGTTGTCGCGGCCGTTCAGCCGGAAAGGTTGCGAGTAGGAGATGAAGTGAACCTCGTGGCCCAGCGCGGCCAACTCGATGCCCAGCTCCGTAGCGACAACGCCGGAGCCTCCGTAGGTGGGATAACAGGTGATCCCGATGCGCATAAAGCCATCTTAAATGTCGGCGTGGCTGGCCGGCGCTTTATCGAGAACCGGCCTGGAAATTCCTGTTATTCGTCGCCGCCACCAAAGAGATCGGACATGACAGCGACGTTTGGGTCGCATGCGTGGTTCAGGCAAGGGAGCCGAAAGCCAGCCTCCATGGACTTCAAGAGCGAAAAGCTGTTGTAGTACCTTTTGCTTTGCGTTCCATGGAAGTCTCCGAAGTTTGTCTGAACGGTAAGGACAACTCTGTTCTGATTCTGCGGCGGAAACAGTCCTGTGAGCAGCGAGGTGCTTCCGCTATAGTCGTTTTCGTCCCACACGATCACAATTGCGTTGCGACCCTCTTTCCAAACCGGAGACGAATGAATTGCTTCGACAAGACGCTGAATCGTGACGTCGCCCTGTTGAATCAGTCCGGGGTTCAAACCAACTTGCGTGCCGTAGGTATAGCCGCTGTTGTTCATCCCGTAGTCGAACGCACAGAACGCATCGCCATTGCCTCTGCCATGCTGATCGTCGCACTGATTGGGCGCGATGAAAGCCAAGGCAGGAACCTGGCCAGTTGCCAGGTCGGCATAGAGCCCACCCGGCCCGTCAAATCCAACAACGTTCGCCAGGCCATTGTCTTTTTCGTCGCCATCCTGCACGCTCCTGAAATAGGCAAACGGGTTGTGCTTCACAGCGTAATCCTGCACGACGCTTGACGCCGTGAGTGGAGCCAGGTTGGTAAAGTCAGTTAGGTTTGTCACGGTGCCGTTGCTGTAGTTCACGCCGGAGATCGACCCGACAGGCAAACTCTCTTGATAGGATTTCCACCCCAAACCGGCCGACGCAAGCTGATCCCCGATGGTCATTCCCACGGTTGGAGCGGCCGCGATTTCTTTGACACCATCGATGTCGGCCAAGGCCACAAAAGGCCCTGCAACCTCATTCCAGGTATCTACGGCAGGAGTCTCGGCGTCTGTGCCGGAGCCGGAAATGGGGCAGATCTTCCCCGCATCGACGGGAACCGGGGCGTTACCACCGCCATCGTCTGCATTTACCACCTTGGTGACGATGTTTGGCGAACATGAGGTACTGCCCCAGTCCGGCGCATTATCGCTGCGGACACCGAAGTTCGAGCCGCCCACGATTTCCAGATAGTTGGTGAGACTGGGATGTCCAACGGCGAAGTAGTTGGTCGCCAAGTTAACCTTGCCATTAGCGATCAAACTGTTGAGATAGGGTTCGTTTGGATTGTTGAAGACCTGCTGATACCCATGATTCTCCATCATGATGACGAACACATGATCGAGGCGCGGAATTCCAGTGGGTACATGACCTTCCTGGGCGAATACGGCGGTTGCGAACGCACAGACGAGGAGACTCGAAGCTGCTGATCTCTTAAGCATTGGGGAAGCCTCTTGGATGTCGGATTTTGTTGCTTGCGGGGAAAATGCCAGACCGGTCGGGCTGGTCGCGACAGAGATACTCTGATCCAATTCTGTTAACAAATCATCAAAGCTTCGCAAAAAGACGTAGAATCTCTGGCTCCATAGGCGAAAGCTCGGTGGTCGACTCGGAGATACACCAGCACATCGTTGTTTCCTTGCGGCTACCGATTCAACGCTTGCGGCTATCCATCGATACATTTCCAACACGAGCGCGACAGTTGGCGCCGGCAGGTTCGGCTACATCGCCTCCTTCGGTCAGGGCCACTCACAGACGATGGGCAACCATTCGGTGCAGTTCGGCGGGCGGTTCACCTTCTGGCTTGTCTTGACCTGGCATTTGCTGTAGCTCCTGAAGGGAGCTGCCGCATTCACTTGGTGCGCAGGAGCTGCTTCGACTGGCCAAGGCCGGCGACCTGCGCGCCTTGCATTCCATCGACAAAATGACGAATTACCTGGTGCGGGGATTGACGATGCTGGTTGTGGGCCTTTCGCTTCAGGGTAATCATCGTGGTGGGCGATTGCATGGCGCTCTGGCCGCGCATTCGCCCGCTGCTCGAGAGCCGGGTGGTCGCCGCGTCCTTTACCCCGCGTCTGTTGGCGGCCATGGACGGCGCTGCCGCCCTAGTCTTGCACAAGGCGATTTTCACGCGAGGCGATTTCACACCTCGCCAGATTCGTTGACTCGACGCCGCCACCCGCGCGGCGATGAACACACCGAAAAAGAGGCAATAGGAGCTGCTGCATTTCGCACCGCGCTCGAAAGATCATGATTCGGCGTAAAATAGATACATGCAGCACGAGCCATTCGGCCCGGGCTCGCACCCACTGGCGCTTCCCTGCATCCAATAGGAAGTGCCGCGCAACGCCGGGGTCCCCGACGAGAGGTCTTCGTCGTTGGGGTGGCAATGCCGGGGTCCCCGACGACAGGTCTTGGTCGTTGGGGTGGCAATGTGGGGGCGTCACGGTTTCGACGGGATCGATTGCGGCATGGGAGACATGTCGGGGTGTGGGCGCTCGTATCAGCCTGCAAAACTAAAGTTGCCAACCAAGAACTGGCACTTGCTGCTTAATTAACTAAGCAGCCGTCCTCCGCGGCTTTGCCTGTGGGCCGCGAGCGGGCGTCGCACAGCAGGCTGGTGGTTAGGGCTCGGTCCGTGTCCTAGCCACGAGATCATCGGACTAGCTTCCGGCGCATCTTGTCCGTTCTTAAGCGCCGCGGAGCGAAATCAATCGAATCGGACACAGCATGGACTCTCCCGGCTGACAACGATTTCGGACGCGGGTTCGACTCCCGCCGCCTCCACCAATTCACCATCCTAGAAAATCCAGCAACATCCGAAAGCCAGCGTAAATGCTGGCTTCTTCATTGGTTTATAGTCCATCGACGGACTACCTCGTCTCTTGACATCCGGGGGCAACTGGGGGCAACATTAGGGGCAATCGGGTTCCACCGAAGAGGAGTTGCCCCCATTATGCCCCTGACCAATACTGCGATCCGAAACGCCAAACCCGGCAACAAACCCATCAGGCTATTCGATGAGCGCGGACTCTACCTGGAAGTACCCCCGACCGGCGGCAAATGGTGGCGGTTGAAGTTTAGGTTCGAGGGCAAAGAGAAGCGGCTCTCCCTTGGCGTCTATCCCGACGTGCCCCTGAAAGATGCCCGTGATCGCCGGGACTCAGCGCGCAAGCTGCTGGCCGATGGCATCGACCCCAGCGAAAACCGAAAGGCACAGAAATTGGCCCGCGCAGACAGTGCGGCAAACAGTTTTGAGGTCGTGGCGCGGGAGTGGCTTTCAAAGTATTCCGCGACCTGGGCCGCAAATCACGGCGACCGCATCATTCGGCGCTTCGACCGCGACATTTTCCCGTGGATCGGAGGGCGTCCAATTGCTGAAATAACTGCGCCAGAGGTTCTGACATTGGTTCGCCGAATCGAAAGCCGGGGCGCACTCGAAACCGCACATCGTACCTTGAGCAATTGCGGACAGGTATTCCGCTATGCAATTGCAACCGGACGTGCCAAACATGATCCTTCGGGCGATCTTCGCGGCGCACTCCCCCCGGTGACGAGTACGCACTTAGCGGCAACGACAGACCCGAAACAGGTTGCTGAGATTTTGCGTGCAATGGATGGCTACGAAGGCACGCTTACGGTGCGCTGCGCTTTGCAGCTTGCGCCATTGGTGTTTGTACGCCCAGGCGAATTGCGTAAAGCAGAATGGGCGGACATCGACCTCGATGCGGCGGAGTGGCGCTATACCGTGACCAAGACCAACACTCCGCATATTGTCCCCCTCGCCAAACAAGCCTTAGACATCCTGCGCGAACTGCATCCTCTCACGGGACGCGGGCGCTTTGTTTTTCCGAGCGCGCGGAGCACAGCGAGACCAATGAGCGACAACGCAATTCTCGCAGCCATGCGACGCATGGGCATCGGAAAGGATGAAATGTGCGGCCACGGCTTCCGAGCGGTGGCCCGGACGATTCTTGATGAAGTGCTTGGCGTTCGCCCCGACTTTATCGAGCACCAGCTCGCCCATGCAGTGCGCGATCCCAACGGGCGCGCTTACAATCGCACAGCGCATCTGCCTGAGCGCAAGAAAATGATGCAACAGTGGGCCAATTATCTGGACAAGCTGAAGGCTGGTGCTGAAGTGATCCCGATACGCAAAGGGGCTTAGTCCGCCGGGGTCATTGAGCCTGTATGTTCACACCAGAACCGCTCAATCTCTTGAATAGCGCCTCCGCGATGTGGTCGGCTTCCGTTTGTATATCTTGCTGCGGAGCCGCCAGTCCCCGAATGATCTCCCCCTGCCGTTCTGTCGCCACCTTTCCATAGCTCATCAAGGTTGTAAGCACATTCTCATGCCCGAAGTTCTGACTCCACGCCTTGAACTCTTCGGGCGATTTGCAGACTCGTTGCCCAAGCTGTCCCAGCGTGCTCCGTAGGCTGTGAGGATGAAAATAGGGCAAGCCCGCGCGCTCGAACGCCTCGCGGAAGATTGCCCGAATTGGCGTAGCGGTGCTCCAGTTTTCTCGCTTTAATCCGGCTACCTCAAATTGGCCCGTCTCCCCGAGAGCCATGCGCGTTGCCGGAAACAGCGGATCGTCATTGCCCCACAGTTTTTCTTCTCGCAGGAATCGCACCCAGTCCGCCACGATCTCCCTGATTTCCTCGCCCACCGGGGAAAAGAATGTCGTGAAGGACTTGCTGAATTTCGTTTTCACCTCGCGCGCATCCTGGTAGACGCAGTCTTCTTTCAGGTCCACATGCTTCAGTTTCATGGAAGCGATGGCTGAATCCCGCGCTCCGGTCAGCAACGCAAAAGCCACCAGAGCGCGGTTGCGGTGCTCAATCTCATTCCGGCTGGGCATCGTCTCAATCACAGACCTTACCTGCTCCAGGGTCGGCGCTTTCCGTTCCCTCTGCGCCGTAGCAACTCGCGTTTCCTTCTCGGACAAGTTGAAATAATCCGCATCAGAATACTGAAGGCGCGCCCTATATCCGGGTTCCCTCGCCAGCCAAAAGAAGAACGCCCTCAACTGCTTCAGCGTGGCATGTAAGGTTGCCTTGCTCAGCTTCTCCCCAGACCGCTGGGACGTTTGCTCCGCCAGATGCCGTTTAAATGCCCGCGCCTGCTCAAAGTGAAATGCCTTAAAGGACCGATGCCGGGTGTACTCTTCAAACCTGCTCAGCGCCTTTGCGGCCGCATCTACCGTTGGCTCGCTCATGCCCTTGGCGTCTTTCAAATATGCGAAGTATTCGCGCTTGATTCGCTCATTTTCCGGGCTGTGTTTCTTCATGGTTTCTCACCCCTAGCCGAAGTCACTGTTTACGATGGGGAAATCGATCTAACTTATAAAGCGCAGACGCACATGGGCCGTTTTGCTCTTGCATCCCGTTTGGGTTGCGCGGTTTCTAGTGACGCACCTCTGTACTTTAGAAGGGGGCTGTTTGCGTCATGGTTCAAAGCGGCCTGCGAGGCCGGAAACAGTTCACAAAGGCTCAGAAAGCCTGATTTTGTGGCGGCGCAGAGTCGATAAGGCTTAATCAGTCAAAATCAGCTTTAATCGTGGTTGTTCGTGGAGAATCGTGGCAAATCAGGCTTTCTCGCCGCTGGCGCGACGTACCCTCCGCTCCGGCATCCGTAAAGGCTCTCCGCTTCGCTCCGCCCGCTTGCAGCGGCGCTTCGCGGCCTTGACTGATGCCTTCGCTGCGGGTGTTTTTCAGCTATGAGAAGCATTTGCTTTTCATGTTCTCAAGAGAACCTGCAAGCGACTTCGGCTGGCTAGGGGCGGCGTCTGCGGGGCCAGCGTCGGGGCGTTTGGTCCAAGACACCATCCCTAAGCCTGACGGCTTAGCGGCGGTGTTTTCGGGCGCGGCATCGAACGAAAATCGAACGCAGGTCGTACCGTGTTTGGGTATGTCCAGGTCTTGTCCGGGCATCGTTCGCAATCTGTCCGGTGTTCGGGAGGCCGATCACGACGCCTGGCTGTTCTCCATGAACGGTTTCGATGGTGGCGCGGGTTTTTCTGACGCCGCCCGATACATCCGGATCGGGGAGATCTTCACCCGCAACGCCGCCGCCGGGCTGGGCATCTGACTCCTGAGAACTGACCTGGCCCCTGAGAAAAACGGCTTCTCAGAGGTCAGGGGCCGTCAGATCTGTGGCTGTTTTCACTTTCCGGAAACATGAAACTATCGAGCCATGGTTGAGATGCACGAGTATCAGAGTTTGGCGCCGGAGCTTTGAGCGGCGGTAGGCTGACTGGCCATCCGCAGACCCAGTCCGAATACAGCGCGGGGATGCTGTGACGGCTGATCTCGGTGTACGAGCGGTGTGCCGGAGCTTGGAAATCGCACTGCTGGACTATCCGTGGCCAATGTCATCGCTGACCCCTTCAACTGATAGACATGGGATGACTAAACCGTGGCCGAATTCGCGTTACCGAACATGCTCAGGGTCAGCGGGGCAATTCAGGGTCGAGCCTCTGCTCCCAAAACAGATCAGAATGTTTATGGATACTTGTTGAAATTGGGTGAACTTAAGCGCTTTGGAGTTAGCTGGTTACCGCGTGAATGCCGATCCCTGTTGAACCTTGTGGCTTCTGGGTGCTCTAACAGTTACAAAATTGACTACAGCCGGGTTACCGTTCAGGCCCTCGTCCTTACG
>CAWHEK010000014.1:0-346520 GCA_963828325.1 uncultured Acidobacteriaceae bacterium | reverse complement strand
GGGGCTGGTGGCGGAAACGAGGAAGCGTTCATCACAATGACGCCCGATCCGTCACCGGCGTGCTCGCGGCGAGCATCACAATGTTCCCAGCCGACGAGGTTATCGTCCAGCCGGCCTTCATCGCCAATTCCATTGCGGCAGATCCCTTAACGGGAGGCCTCATCGCCGCCGGAGCGGCCTCCATCAATACGGGGTTTGCTCAGGGCTACCACGCTACGACATTTTCCAGTTCTATCCAACCTTCGTCACCGCACCGGTTCTTTTCACCTGGCCACCGCTTACCACGTCCCTCGATATCCCGAACCGGGCCTTTTATAACACCGACTTTGACGGCATTATGAGCGATCCATCCTCGCACACGGCCATGGTTACCGGCATCGACGGCGTAGCGGCGGAGAACAATTCACTCGTTTCCGTCACCATCCCCGTTTTCGGGTCCGGCGCCACACCGGCCTCGCCGCACATCTACGATGCCCAACCGGACACTTCAAGCTACCAAGCCTGGATCTCGGGGTCTGACGCAACCGACGGCGGATTTGTGCGACTTTGGGATGCCGGAACGCAGAAAGTGACGCTCTCCGTATCGATCCCCGATAACGGCGGCGGCCATCTTTTCGTAAATTCCAGCGCGCAATCCGCATATCTCCTGGACGAAGTGAATGGGCAGCTTTGGTTGATCGATACGCCCCAGTGGACACCCACCCCGGCGCCGGAGTTTACCCAGACGCAGAACGGCCAGTCCGTTACCATCAGCGCCGCGCACAGCGGTGATGCAGTCTACTACACCCTGGACGGAACGGCGCCTGGACTGGAATCAACCCCGTGCAGCTCGCCATGCATGGTCGGTCTTACCGTGGGCGAATTCACGACTATCAACGCCATCGAGGTCGCCACGGTTAGTAGTATGCAAATCGCCAGCAATGTTGAGCAGGGTGTGTTTACCGAGCCCGCGGCAACCAATCTTGCGATCGCTCTCAGCTCGAATCCAACCACCGGTGCGACGCTTACAGCGACGGCGACCATCACCTCGTCTGTCTCCAACGTGACGGGAACCGTCAATTTTGCGGCTACGCCCTCCGGATCATTCTCCCCCGTTACGCTTTGTTCGCAGGTCAGCGTTACCAACAGCGGAGGAAGCTGGCAAGCAGTGTGTAATTTCACTGAAGACACGGTGGGCTCATACACAATATCCGCCTCCTACTCGGGAGATGCTTTGAACCTGGGAAGCAGCAACACCGCTCCACTGAGTGTCGCTCAGGGCACGACACCAATACTATTCACAATCAGCGACCCCAGCACCGCGCTCGCCATCAATTCGAACAACTCCCCAGGCCTCGCCTACAACGCGGTGCTGAACACCGACTCATCCGTAAGCCTGATCCTGAATGGCGCGATCTTGTCAGGGCAGGGATGCCCGGCATTCGCCAGCCTGAGCAGCAGCGTCAACAGCGGAGCGGTCTATGTGGACTTCGCCAATAGCAATATTTATCTGGCGATGCTCACCGGCAGCGGGCTCTACGCGGCCTACGAATCGATCAACCCGACAACTGGCGCGTGCACCCAGGGTCCGTTGCTGCTGCTCAGCGGCGCTTCGTACGGGACCATGCAGATGGACGTAGACCCAACGGCCTTCTCTTCGCAACTGGGGAATATGTACGTCATGATGGCGTACGGCGGCGGGATTACCGATGCGCTTTACGTTGTACCTACTGCTCCCTGGTCTGCTTCTTCGCTACCCACGCCCGCCGAGCTTACCCTGGATTACTCTACCCAATACGGGCCGATGGTCATCGACCCGTCGAATCATCAGCTCTATATCAACGATCTGGGCGGCTCCGCCTACGGAACGGTTGGAACGTATGCGACGGGGGGCTTTTTTGTCTACGACCCGACTCACAGCGCAACGCCGGCAAACAATCTGCTGCACATCACGGGTTACATAAACGGAAGCGTGACGACGCGGCTCTACGCTGGAACGCTCCTGAACAACGGCGCGGGCAAGCTGGTACTTGTGAATGAGAACCCCAGTGCCTCTGCCAATCTCAGTATTCCCATCACCATTCTTGACACTACGAAGTTCAGCTTCTTCAACAACTCCGGCCAAAACATTACTCCGGGCGCCGGGCTCTCCACAATTTCCGCTGTCTCTCAATACACGGCCATCGGCGGTGCCGACATCGACGCCGCCAACAATGTTGTGTACGCCTTTGGATTCAATTCAAGCTCACTGACGACACCGGGGTTGCTGCTCGAATACAACTTGTCTCCCACAGCCAGCCCCCAGGAAACCGTGCTCAGCAGCAGCACACCCATGCCCAATCTGGGCTATTCAGTGCCCTGGAGCCGGATGAACTATAACTCTGTGTCCACCGAACTTGCACTGTCGGCGAGCATCTATTCATCCAGCGGTTTTGCCCTCACATCCCCCCTATGCGCAGGTACCCCTCTCTCATTGACGCAGGTTGCCGGCAGCGCAGCAAATCCCGTGCTTGTCGGTTACCCGGTCGTCAACACCGACTCGGGCTACGTGTACGCGATTCAGTCCGGGGCTATCGACTACGTCGCGCCCCCGCCGGGTTGCTCCACTTCGACCGTCCTTCAGATTTCTCCCGCCACGATTCCGTATGCCTTTGCGGGAGAGAGCTATTTTGAGAACTTTACAGCAACGGGCGGCAGCGGCACAGGATACCTATGGAGCGTGACCTCCGGAACAGCGCTGTCCGCTGTAGGACTGAGCCTTACATCGACAGGCGTAATCTCCGGCTATCCCAATGCCACTGAAACTTCGGCGCCTTTCACAGTGAAGGTCACGGATTCGCAGGGAAACTCCGGCACGCAAAACTACACGCTCACTGTTTACTCTGGCATCTCCGCCACGCCCACCACCTTGCCCGCCGGCACGGTGGGAACACCGTATTCGCAAGCGCTGACCGCCAGTGGCGGCGCTGGCAGCCCATACACGTTTTCCGTGGCATCGGGAACGGCACTCTCGGCCGTGGGCCTCAGCCTCTCGTCCGCAGGTCTTATTGCAGGCACACCCAATGCAACGGAGGCCAACGCGCCCTTCACCGTTCAGGTCGCCGATTCCCTGGGCAACTTTACACATCTTAACTACACGCTCACGATCAACGCGGTAACTCCGCTGGCGATTTCGCCAACCACTCTACCCGCGGGAACGGCGGGAACGCCCTACTCACAAACGCTTACAGCCACCGGCGGGAGCGGGACTGGGTATTCATGGGCGATCACTTCGGGAGCATCCAGCCTTGGAGTTATTGGACTGACCCTCTCGGTGCCGACAGGCACCATCATCGGGACACCGGTCGCGGGTCAGGCGAATTTCACCGTGCAGGTCACCGACTCCCTGAACAACACTGCAACGCAAAACTACACGCTCACGATCAATCCCGCAGGGGGACAGCCCGCCATGGTCATGGATAACGAAACCATCACGCTGGCCGACTCCGTCCCCGATACTTCCGACTCTGAAACGATCGCGGTCACAGACAAGGTCAACGTCGGTGAGCCCCTGGCCATTACCACTGCCAATCCCGCGCCCAACGGCATTGAAGGCGTGCCATTTGCGCCTATTGCGTTGTTCACTGCGAGCGGTGGCGCACTGCCCTATACATGGCGCCTGACGGGCCAACCCTCCGGGCTGACTATCAACACAAGCACTGGCGTCGTCTCCGGCACGCCGACCGTGGATGGACAATTCCTATTAACAATAACGGTCACCGATTCGATCGAGAACAGCGTGTTCGCGCAAACCCCGCTCACAGTTACGCCTCCAGCCCCGATCGCCAACCTAAGTCCGACATCCCTTTCCTTCGCAGCAACGCCGTCGGGCACAGCTTCCGCGGCGCAGACCGTCACGCTCTCCAACACCGGAAGCGCCCCGCTCGGCCTTAGTGGAACGGGATTCGGCATCAGCATCTCAGGAGCGAATGCTACTGACTTTGCGCAATCGAGCCCATCGTGCGGCACGACCGTGGCGGCTGGAACCAGCTGCCCGATCAACGTTACGTTTACTCCCAGCCTCTCGGTCGGCTCTGAGACGGCGACGCTGAACGTAGCAGATAACGCAAGCGGCACTCCGCAGCAGGTGCAACTCTCGGGCATCGCGCTTCCACCGCCAAGCGTGAGCTGCACGATCCCGACCATCAGGCTGTCCGGGGATTCTGGGACAGCGCAAATTACATGCACTGCGACGGACTTCACCGGAACCATTGCGCTCGAATGCAACCTCCCAACAAGCCTCTCGAAATACATCTCGTGCAGCTTTAGCCCCAGCAGCCTGAACTTCACCTCCAGCACCACAGCCAGCACCACACTGACGATCCAGGCAGTCAAGGACACGAGTGCTTCTCTCGAGCGGAGATCCCGGCCGTGGGTTGCGCCGACTGGAGGAGTGGCCTTCGGTGCTGTACTTTGGTTGCCGACCTGGCTATTCGTCACGCGCCGGAAAAAGGGCAGGTCAAAGCAAGGAATTCTGTTCCTCCTGATTCTGCTCTGCGGCCTGCCAATGATTTCGTCGTGCGGTGGGAAGACTGGGCCACCGACGCCACCCGCCGGAACATATCAGGCCTCGGTTACGCTAACGGGCCCTGGGCTCAATCAGACCATTACATTCACAATCCAGGAGCCGTAGTGTTTTCACAAAGCCGCATCTTAAGAACGGGCCACCTACTTCTGAAACGATCGGTACCGCGATGTCGGCGAGGGTTTACAAATCCAATCGACCTGGCCGTATAACCGGCTTTTCGGACAAGCGACTTAGATACCTGGCGGACCTGCCAACTCGAGTCTTGAACGATAATGAACGCTATCATGCGCGAAGGTGGCCGCCAGAGTCCGTGCCAAACCGGGAGCCACTACCGCGGCGCGGCTGGCCTGTAGGCGGAGGGGATTGTTGGTTCAAGTCCTGCCGGGGCCTGTATCGCCGGCATCCTCGACGTGATCCACCTCACGTCACGCCCGAGTTGCAGGTGATACATTCCCGAACGTGCCGAAACTTCAAACGGAAATCCCCACCCAAACTTGAACCTCACTCTTGTCTTGGGAAGTCTGCAGAAAAAGTCTCTTACGGCCGATGGAAACCGCAGGCACCTCGGAACGCGACGTCATCTTGATCGGATTGGCTCAATGAATAAATTGAATCTCGCGATTGCGATTATCGCAGGATGGGCTTCGATTGCTTGGTGCGATCCGCCTGTCACTTTGACCAAGTTGAGCCAGATTCACGCTCTCTCCAACGGCGAAAGCGACAAGGGATACCCGACTGCCTTCGAGGCGACTGTAACTTTTTTCCGCGGGGATGAGAGAATTCTTTTTGTCCAGGACCAAGGCGTCGCCATTTTTGTTCTGTCGCCGGAGGATGCCAGACTGATCCAATTGAGCCCGGGAGATCGTATTTTTATCAAAGGGAAAACCGGCGGGAGCTTCAAGCCCATCGTCGATAGCAAGACCATCTCGGTGCTTCATCACGGCACTTTGCCGATGTCGATGCCAGCCAGCTTCAAGCAACTAATCAATGGGCAATTCGATTGCCGACTGGTTTCCGTGCGGGGCATAATCCGTTCCGCCGACATGGCCCCGAAACATTCTTGGATTCGAAGCGCTGTCGGCGAAATTCAATTTCAAACTGAGTCCGGGCCCATTTCGGTACATCTAGACACCGACAATCTAAGTAGGCTAAGAGGGCTTCTGGACGCCACAGTCGAGATTACAGGTGTCTCAGCGGGAAAATTCGACGATAAGATGCAACTGACCGGGGCGGAGCTTTTTGTCCCTGATCTTGCGAGCATCAAGGTTATCGCTCGCCCTCACACAAGCCCATGGCTAGCGCCGGTCACGCCGATGGACAGAATCGTTTCCGTCTACGATAAGCGCGATCTGACTCCAAGAATTCGCGTTCAAGGGACCGTCACCTATTACCAGCCTGGTCACGCCGTTGTCCTTCAGGATGGCTCCAAGAGCTTATGGATCACGACCAATACGACCGACTCCCTGCGGATCGGCGATCGGGCGGAAGCAATTGGCTTTACGGATGCGAATGACCGCTTCATATCCTTGATCGATGCCGAAGTTCTGGATAGCGGAGTGTATGCGCCTGTCACTCCGGAAAAGGCGACGTGGCTGCAACTCGCTCACTGGAGTAGCAATACGCCCGATGGACATCAGAACGATCTGGTTTCGATCGAAGGAACGGTCGTGGAAGAGGTCCGCGAAGCTGCGCAGGATGAATTCGTTCTTAACGCAGATGGCGAATTGCTCACGGCACTCTATCATCATCCACCAGCGGTGAACGAAATACCGCCGATGATTCACATCCCATTAGGAACCAGAGTCCGCATCACTGGCATTTGCTCCAGGACAGAGACCAAGTCGGTCGTGGTGGGCGGAGAGGTACCTTTCAATATCCTACTGCGCTCCTTCGATGACATCACAGTCGTCGCCAGGCCCTCGCCACTTAACATTCGTAATCTTCTTCTGGCCCTCGGCCTGATGCTGATCGTGATGTTCGTCGTGATCGCGAAGGGCTGGGTACTGGAACGCAAGGTGCGGCGCCAAGCCGTTGTCTTGTCGGCTCGCACCGAGGCCGAGGCCGACCTGGAGCGGCGACGGAGCCGGATTCTCGAAGACATTAATGAGTCGCGGCCACTGTCAGAGATTCTCGCGCAGATTTTGGCAATGGTTTCCTCGGCGCTGGGGGGCGCTCAATGCTGGTGTCGGCTCGCCGACGAAAAGAGCCTCGGTAATTGGCCGCCGGATCAGGGGAGCTTGCGGATAGTAAGTGCTAGCATCAATGCTCGCGTTGGCCCGGCTCTCGGCGCGCTCTTCGTGGGGCTCGATCCGGAGGCGCCGCCACTCGATCGTGAAATAGTCGCGCTCAACAACGGTGCAAGGCTCGTGACGCTGGCCATCGAGACGCTTCGGCTCTACTCCGATCTCCGCCGGCGGTCGGAATACGACCTGCTCACTGATATTCCCAACCGTTTCGCGATCGTAAGCTACATCAAATTGAAGATCGCAGAGACGCGCCAATCCGGCGGGGTTTTCGGACTGATCTACATCGATTTCGACAACTTTAAGACCATCAACGACACGTATGGCCACCATGTCGGGGACCTTTATCTCCAGGCAGCGGCCCTGCGAATGAATCGCCAGCTGGCGGATGGCGATATGCTAGCGCGCTTGGGCGGCGACGAATTCGCGGTGCTTGTCTCGTTGCGCAATGGCGTCAACGGTTTGGATAAGATCGTCACAAGACTAGAGCGCTGTTTCGAGACTCCATTCACAGTGGGGGACTATTTGCTCGACGGCGGCGCGAGCATCGGCATCGCGCTTTACCCTGCGGACGGCGCAACAGAGGACAGCCTTCTGAGGGCCGCAGACGCGGCCATGTACTCGATCAAAAACAGGAAGCGCCTCATGAAAAAGAACCCAGCTTTCGATTCCCCCCTTGACCCTCTAAGGGAAAAATGCGGATAGGAGAGGAAGCCACCGGCTACCAAGAGAAGTGAATTCCAAAGCGGAACACGGGTTGGAAACGACGTGAACGCGTAACCGGCTTCGCACCAAATAGGGTCCGGGACCAGCGCCCGCGAAACCACATGGACGCGAAGCCGACTATACAGACAAGTGGATAATTGACCTCTTCAGTGACAAGGCCGCTAGGGCCAAAACCATGCGCGGCTGTCGCTCAAGTTGTTACTGACGAGTGGCCGGTCGCACGCGCGAAACCAGATTTTCGGCTCTGTACGTAGGTCGCCAGTTTCAGCAGTCGAAACTGTGTAAGCAAGAGAATTCAAGCGCCAATAGAATCGCAAGCGACAAATGGGACCATACCAGAAGTTCCATCAAGAATGCCGGTTCCCGTTGAATTTCATCGCGGACCAGCAGAGATCGTGGCCTAGTTTGTAGCGGATGGTCGGGCGTTCAAATGTCGGTTGGCAGTTTCCTCACTTTATCGTGTTGTCAAAGCGCCTCATCGCTTTCCGGCACGGGCAGGTGAATATCCATGCTCTCCTGAAGAAACTGGACAGATCGAGTCTTATCGCCGACTGTAGATCTGAAAAGGAGCCCAATAGAACGGAGCACTGAATCTGCTTTGTGAATGAAGCAGCGAGAGCTTGGCTTTCCGCAGCGCGACGGCCGGTGAATCGCCGGTAGTAAGGCCTTGGTAGAGTTGGTCCATCAAGCGCGGAGTCGAATCATCACTCACCTCCCAGAGCGCACCAATAACCTGCTGCGCGCCGGCATTCAGAAAAGCCCAAGACAGGCCAACCAGTCCCTCCCCCGCGTAGGTGCGTGTTCCGCTGCCGTAGCAAGCAGAGATCGTTACCAACTGTGCATGGATTGGACGCTGGATGATCTCCCGCGCATAGAGCTTATAAGAATCCTCGCGGCCCGCGGGATTTGACAGAATGATTGCCGAATCCAACGGACTGGTGAGGCTGGCGACGGCGTGGGACACGAAATGAATGTAGGTATAGTTGCGCGGGTCGCTGGCAAGATAGGCGGCGGGCGTAGCTTGTTGCCCTGCAAGTGCCGAGATTTCTGATGATCTGAAATGCGATTCGATGCGGGACATCTCCAACCCGAAGAAGGGAAGGGAGGGGAAATCCTGATTCGGAGAGTCGGGGTTGCCAATCAAGAGCATCTTTCGGTTTGCCCGACTCATAGGTTCTGCGGCACCAAGCATCGCAAGCGATGGAGCCGAGGACACGATCAGATCGCTAATTAAGTAGTGCATCTTGACATTCGAAGCGGCATCTTGCGAAGTGCCGGAGGCGGCGCCGGGAACAAGCAAAGTTTCAAAGTTCAATTGGCTAAGGATTCCATCAGCAAGGATGATCACAGGAGTGTTGGGGCGAAGCAACGCAGCGGCAGGCGCCACAAGCACCCTGTAGAGCGATTGGCCATCTGCGTTTCCGCTTTTCGACAGGGTCCTGGACGTCCAGGAGTGCTTGGCGATAGCGCTCAACGCTCGCTGTGATCTCGCGCTGCGGCGGCAAGAACGTTAATTGAGTCTTTGCCGGTGTAGTGACCCATAGATATGACTCCTTCTCTCCGAGCCAATAGAAAAGGAGAGTCGAGTCGGTTTTTCGGGCGATTTGTCGGGGGTTGAAACTTGCCGTCCGCAAAGGTTTGCTCGCTCCCGGCTCATCGAGTCCTCGTTCCAGCGTTTGCGCGCGACTTTGATCAGCGACCGCCAGAGCCGCTTCATTTCGACCGAGTTTCACGAGGAAATGAACATAGGAGTCGTAAATTTCCGCGGCGTTGGTGCCGAATGGTAGCTGAGACTCCTCACTCTTGAGCTGTGCTCGTGCGGCCTCATACTGCGACAAGGTGGCCTTGTACATTCGCTCCGCGGCAGCTACGTCACCTTCGGATTCAAAAAGCTTGGCCAAGTCGAAGCCGGCGTCCAACTTAGTTGTCAGCAAACTCGACGGATCGCTCTGGACCGAATGGAAACAGGCTTCGGCCTGCGCCGGCTGCCTTCGTGCCGCAGCCAGCATGCCCATCGTCAACAACATGGTGGAGCTTGGGCGTACCGCGGCGGCGTTATTCATCCGCTGGAGCTGCGCGACGGTCGCGTCTGCTTCAACGAGCTCTCCGTCGAGGACTGAAACGTAGGCGAGATCTTCGAGCGCGTTCACAATGTCCTCGCGGCTCTGGATTTGTTGTGCAAGATTCAAAGCTTGGCGATACGAACTCGCGGCACGGCCCCAATCACCGGAGTCTCGATAAACGTAACCGGCGTCGGTGAGCCACTTAAGTTGGTTGCGGACGCTACCAAGCCGCGCTGCATCTTCCTCGGCCCCATCAAATTTCTGAAGCGCCCTCTCTTCATCGCCCAATTGAAAATACGCCCACCCGAGATTGCCCGCGGCCCCTTCCGCAGTGTTCTCGTATCCGAATCTTGTGGCCTCTTGAAACGCCGAGTTCGACCAGTCGACAGCCTCATCGTAGTGATCGACTTGCATCGCGATATAGCCAAGATTCAATGTTGTGGATGCTTCAAGCCAGGGATCTCGATGACTGCGCGCGAAGGAAAGAGCCTGAAGGAAAGCCAGCCGGGCAGGAACGAATTTTCCGAGTTTCGCTTCGAAAATGCCGCGTGCTGCGATTACATTCCCACAGGTTGCAAAGGCCGAAATTTGGCAAATGGTTTCAGCCCGGGTCAGCCGCTGATCGGCGGCCGAAATTTGTTGTTGACGCGTGAGTGCGACAGCTTCGATCGCCAGCCGCTCTATGGCGCCGGCGTCGGGCGAAGCGGATTCACCAAGAGTACCGGTGACATGAAGAGCATCGTCATACATGCCGCGCCGAAGCATGGAGTCTGCTTCCAGCAACGCGAATCGCGACGCCCATGAAGGGTCCGACGCCCTATATCGTTTGACCCCTGATTCAGCTTCCTGCTGGCTAAGCGCCAGATAGCCGCTTTGAAACAGTCGCCACGCATGGTCATAAGCGGCCTGCTCACTGGCGGGTCGTGTGTCTTCGAGTGGAAACACGAACGCAAGCAAAAACAGGAAGAAAAGTATGGACAGAGCGAAACCGCTGCGCCATCGCGAAGAGCCCCGATGCGGCAGAATGTCCGCCCGCGAAGTTGCTGGGGTTACGGTTCCGTTGTCCCGTTGCTTGAACCTATCCCTGTCCCCCCATAGCCAACGATCGGACAGCCGAAGTGGAAATCGATCATGGTGAGTTGAACCGTCGTCTTCTTCGGCACGCCCGTCTCCGGCTTGAAGTCCTCGTGCTTGATCGTTACTTTGCCCAGAACCATCGTGCCGAAGTCCGGAATTGTGATCACGTGCCCGGAGGAATGGCCGGGGTAGGCTCCAGTCGCACGATTGACCAGTGAACATTCCACTTCCTCCGGCTGCGATCCTAGAGATGCGGATAGTCGATTGTATCGTTGGTGAAGCTCGGCTGGAAGATCCGGATGTTCTCCGATGCGGCCCAGCTGGCTGCTGACGCGCCCGATCAATGCGTGGTCATGAGTATAGGCCCCGTCGTTCGCCGGCTTGGGACCGAGGACATTCATATTGAGATCGAGATCGACCGGAAAACCGGCGATGCGCAGGTTCTCAAAACGCGTACCGAGAAAATTGATCGTCGGCACGTAACCCACAACGGGATGTTCGGTAATCGTTTGTCCAACGATGCGATCGGCAGTCACCACCTCCATTACGTTCAAGCCCTCGATTACAGTTGTTACCAATGTGGTCCAGCCGCCGCCGGGCTTGGGATTGAAGTTCCCAGCTACGTGCGTATATGCGGAGCGGAACGAAATAACTGACTCGAGCATGAAGTGCTCAGCACGGTGCGAGAAATAGCCCCCTTCTTTCGGCAGATGCGTGTGTACCTGGGGCTTGATGTGATGCTCCAGCGGAAGCCGTAGATGGCCGGAAAGGATGGTGGCTTCTGCGTGATAGTGGTGAATTCTACCGTTCAATTCGGACATGGGCGTACTCATGCTCCTTTACATGCGGACATTTCATCGAATGTCCGATGGTTTCTTGCTGTTTTTTCCCGCAAGGAGGGTCCTTTGATGGAGATGGTTTGGGGCCCGTTCCAGAATTCCTGGAATCAGCTAATTGGTCATCACTATATCAAAGTTATATTGCTCAACAGGTGTACGCCCACCTTGAGCGGTAACGCTGGTAACCATCAGTGAGTAAGGACCGCTCTGGAGCATGCCGCCTGGGATGGTAAGGGAAAACGACTGGTCGCTGCCCGTCCCCTGTGCCGCTGCCGGCAAACTACCGGTCCAGACGAGTTTCCCTTGCGGATCGCGGAGGTCGAAGGAATAGGAGGCTGCTGGCGCAGCTTCCGGGTCGACCACCAGATCAACCGGGAACGCGACACCATGTGTCCGGTCGGCAGTGAATGTTGGCAACGTGCCACCACGTGTGGCGGAGCGCAGCGGTGCCAAAGGCGCAAGGCGAGGCTCATTCGCTGACTGGCGCAATGCAGGGAGCGTGACGAAGTTTTGGTACCCAACCACGATGAGCAAGGTTGCAAAGACAGGAGCAGCAAATGCGGGACGCCACAATGAAAACCAAAAACTGCTCTTTCCGCTGGATTTTGACATCCCATTTCTGGCCTCGGAAGCCACAAGCTGCGGGAGTTGAATCTTCGCTTCATGCACAAACAGAGCGCCGGCACGTAGGTTAAGCGCGCATTCCGGACAGTCGAATACATGCTCCTCGAAGGCATCACGCGCATCGGGAGCGAGCTCATTCAGCAAGTATCGCTCTGAGGTCATTTGCTCCACTGCTTCGCTGTGATTCATCTCTTCCTCCCTTGAATTAACCGTCGCTATCTTTCAGGTATTGCAAGCGGTTCAGGCATCTGCGCTGAGAGGCGCTCGATTGCCAATGTGTTTCACGTATTCGACCTTGAATTCCTGCTTGGCGCGATGCAGAAGAACTCGCAAATATTCCCGTTCTACGCCGAACTCCTGGCAGACCTCATCACGATCACGCTCGTCGAGAAAGACCGCCTTCAGCAAAGAACGGTCCCGCTTTGAAAGGCGCATCAGGATGACCCGGACGTTCTCTTTGATTTGCCGTGCAGATACGATGTCGAGGACATCCACACCGGTTGCAGCCGGCTCCGGCGCACCTTCTTCATCGAGTGACTCGTTGCGGCTTGAGGAACGGTAGTGCTCAAACAGAACATGATTACAACAGTTGTTTACAAAGGCGCCGAGACTCTCTGGCTGGCGCAGACCACCATCTCTGCGCAGAACTTGAAGCACCCTGGCAAAGGTTTCCTGGGATACATCGTCTATGGCGTGGGAAGAATGAAGTCGCGAGCGAAGCTTTAGTTTAAGCAGTGCGGTGAAATATACGACAAAGTGCTCCTGCGTCTGGATGTCTCCTGCGCATAGATTCTCTACGTATTTCGAATCGAATGAATGGAATTGCAAGGTTCGCCCCGTCATCGGAAGAGACGGGTATAGTATCTCAGCCACTGTCGGCGATTGAAAGCATATTGGCCGAGGGGAATCGGCGTGGCTTCGGCACTTCCTGGGCGAGCTGCGAAGGGTGTAGCGTACATGCGCCGAGTTCATGATGCGACCCCGAATAGCTCGCTGTCCAGCAAATAGAACGCGTCTCTGGGGTCGACCTGCTGCACTGGCTGAAGGGGGGTGAACCTATAGAGCCTTCCCGTAACCGTTCCGCTCACAGCGATCTTCAGTCGTCCCAGGTACTCAATGTTTACGCGGTAATCCGGCTCTGCATCGTCCCAGCTGAAATGAGCCTGCACTCGTTCGCTACTCATTCCAATCACCCTCGATCTCATGAGGGGGCCTATTCCCTTCGGAGAAAGCATAGCGAGTCCTTTTTGACAGTGTTTCCAGGAGCGTGACCCCCGCGGAGAGTAATTGCCCGCTAAATAACAGGCCAATCCAGCCTCTTGTCAGCCATATTGCAACAAGTAGAGACAGCCAAAGGCTGAAACAAAGAATCAGACTTGACGCGTAGGCGGCCATTCCAGCGCGGCGCTGCACGGCCAGGCGAAGAATTGGGGTTGGGGACATTCGGTGTTTGGCCTCGACCCAATGCAATAGCCACGTCGTCTTCGCCGGCAGGCGCTCCGCCGCGGCTGTAACGATTGCCTTCATCTCAATTCCAGTTCATTGGTATCTTGGGGGCAGGCGGAACCCATCCATGAGGACGAGTCCCGCCCGATTTGGGGGAGGACACCAGACTGGAGCTTGTCATTTTCCGAGCGCCAATACGGATGCGGCCAAGGCTTCCGCTCCGTACCGGCTCTGGCGACCCAGCAGCGCGAAGCTCTGGCCGCAATCAACTGATTCTTGGTAGAGCTTTCTCTGTGCATGAATCCCATCCAGATATCCGCCAGCGCACCGCTCGATCATTAAAATGGCCGCGCTCGCGAAGAGGTCAATTTTCAGCGCCCTTTTCCGGGCTCGATGGGTAGTGCAGCGCCCGAAGCGATCGTTTCAAGTTTTTTTGAAAAGATTTTGCCGGAGTAGCACAAAACCTGGACGCCGGAAATTTCTTGCCGTTCCGCTGAAACGATTGCCCGGCAATCATCACCATTCGACATACCGGCAATAAAGCCGCCTGGTGAGCGCTCTTGCCGTAATTATGGCTTCGTTGCTTCCCTGAGTTGTTTTCACCTTCCGGGCCGGGAATCAAGCAAACTTTCATCTGAAACAAAGTTCACCGCGACGGTTGGTGGACGATCTCGCTCATCCTGATGCAATCGTTTGATTTCGCGCCACAGCCGATTTCGCACACCACTAAAGGGAGAGAACGCTATGTCTGCTGCTCATGCACTGGTTTCGATGGACCCGCCCGCATTCCTCAATCGGCTTCCTCTATCTGAAGCAATCCGCGAGCTGGCTGGAATGGCCGGCGACTCTGCGCACACTGACGGTGTCAACGACGGGCGGGAAGAGTCCTCGGTCGCTGTGTTGGTTGACACGGAGGTTGACGGTGCGCGCTATCTGCTTGTGCGGATGCCAAAGCTCGAACGTCAGGACCCGCCCGAGCACGCCCGGAAACCGCAGCCGCGCAACTCTGCGGATGGTCCGCCGAGCGAACGCCGCCATCGATTCGGAGATCTTCGACGCGTTCTGGTTGCCGACGGCGATAGTGACACGCGGCTTCGCCTGCTTCATCTCCTTCGCGAATGGGGATTCAGCGTCGTCGCGGCAACAGACGGAATCGAAGCGCTCGGTATCGTCGAACTTCAGCAGCTGCCCGATTTCTTTTTCATCAACCGGTCGCTCGCAGGCATGAACGGCATCGAGCTTTGCCGGCGGATCTGCGACCGATTCAGTGAGCATTCCCCGCACATTGTCCTGATGGGCAGCGCAACCGCTCATCAGGACGTTGTCGAAGCCCTGGAATCGGGCGCAACCGAGTACCTGACCACGCCTTTTGACGAACAGGAGTTAAGAGCGCGCCTCATTGTTGCGGTTCGCTCGCTCGACCGCCACGACAACTTGATTAGCTCACGCGAGCAGTTTCGCGACCAGGCGACCCGAGATGCACTTACCGGTGTCTGGAATCGAAGAGGAATTCTTGAGATTCTGGAACGGGAGCTGGGTCGCGCCGAGCACAATGGCCGATCAACGGGAATCCTGATGCTCGATCTCGACCATTTCAAAAACGTCAACGATGCTCACGGGCACCTGGCCGGCGATCTGGTCTTGCAGGAAACAGCGCGTCGACTCTGCCGAAAATTGCGTGCCTACGACCGCCTCGGCCGGTATGGAGGGGAAGAATTTCTGATCGTTGTGCCTGCCACAAACGAAAAGGAGCTTTGCGAACTCGCGGAGCGCATTCGAGCGTCCACCGAATCCCAGCCCGTTCCCACAGAGCTGATCAATATACGAATCACCCTAAGCATCGGTGCAGCGATGGCAAAACCAGGTGACAGTTCGAAGGCGAAAGTGATTGCCATCGCGGATGAAGCGTTATACGAAGCGAAAAAACTGGGGCGGAATCGAATCGTGTTCGGTCAGTAACAGAATATAAGAGTTTTCGATGCTGGCGAGCGAGCACAAGATATTGTTGCTGACGATTGGATCCGCGACGGACAGCTGCAAAAAGCCGTCGAAGGTTGGTTCGAAAACTCAATGAATCCCGGGCCACTCCCGAAAGTATTGGCTCGCTGTTCAAAGCTTGTGTCGAGAAACGGAGCAGGCACGTCGATGACTTGTTGCGAATGAGCGCCGTTTGACAGAGCCGCTGCCAAACCTCTCCTCACATTAATAAGGGGATGAGACAATGACGGCTTTCAAACATACTCCGTTTGACGCAGGCGTGCTCGCAAAATTCAATGTCGAATAATGGTTTTGACTTTCTGGTGATATCGGTGGCGGGAAACCTTGGCGCATTCTTGGCGCAAATTTGGCATAAACGAATCTGGCTTTTCTAAGCTGCTGATTCAAAGGTTGTTTTAAGGCTGGTGCCGTGAAGGGGGTGGAACCTTAGCCGGGCTTCGAAATTCGGAACTTATTGATTCGAGAATCGCCAGAATCGCTCAAATCGCCAGAACCGATATGCACAGGGACAATTCAGGCACAAGAGTGCTTGCGAAACACTCTCACTTCAAAAATGCAGCGCGCCTCTCGGCCGTCAAGCTTGATGCCCGGGCTTTGCTTGCACACAAACGAACTCGCAGTATCCATCTCGGCCGTTCCTTCGGGCCCGACCGGCTTGACCGGCTTGCAAGCAACGCCCCCGGCGCCAACGGTGTACAAGGGATATCATTGATCAAATTGGCGACGCGATTCAAACCCGCGGATTCGATCGAAAAATCCAAATTGCCAATCACGAGGAATTCAATGAGAATTTCAAAAGACGTATACTGGCGGCATTTGTGGACATCCTCGCCCTCATGACTACTCATTTTTTGCCTCGATTTCACGCTTCAACGACCAGACCGCTATGAGACCAGAGTCATCGCCTCCCGACTCGCACCACGATATGCCAGAGAATCGGTTTCCCTTCCCATTCATTGATCGCCGTCGCTTTCTTCAATCCGCGGCGGGCGCGGGAGCGATGGTCGCCCTCGGCGGATCCATCCTTGGGCAAGCTCGCGAAGATGCCGGCGCAGATCGAGGCCAACCCAACAGGGTGCCCGCCTCGTCCGACTCGCGCTTACCCGACGGCACCGAATACGTCTCCTGGGAACAGCCGTTCACATTCTCGAAGACCTACCATGTTGACAACCAGTCTCCCAGAGCCGACGACAACGGCCCGGGCACAAAACCGCACCCCTTCCGTACGATCAACAAAGCCGCGCAAGTTCTCCAACCCGGCGAGCGCGTCGTGATTGCCTCCGGCACTTACCGCGAATGCGTGCGCCCGCTGCGCGGCGGCGCTGGACCTTCGCAGATGATCAGCTATGAGTCCGCTCCCGGAGCAACCGTCATCATTAAAGGCTCTGAGATTCTCAAAGACGGCTGGGAGCAAGAGCAAATTCCGGTGGGTTTTCGCGGCCCTGGCAGCCCATCCGGTCCACCTCAACCGCAGATCACCTCATGGAAACACGACCTGACCGGCGACCTGTTCCCCGATGCCTATCAGCCTTTTGCTCTGGCAAGCGTCGCCGGCAATTGGGCGTGGCTCGATCCCAGAACCGTCGACATGGGCCCGTATTTTCGTCGTCGTGGATTGGTATTTGTCGACGGCAAACCGCTCGAGCCGATGGAGCAGCTTCGTGAGCTGGCGATGCCGCACTTGCAACCCGAGCCTGTATTCACGACAGCGCCCGTTGCACAAAACGGCTTGCCCCCGCGCCGCAGGGGTGGCCCAATCATGCAGGAAATCGGGGGCTTGCCCGATGCTCGTTGCTGGATCGAAGATTCTGGAGCCGCTATCCACATTCGTTTAGCGCAGGGCACGCCGGCCGATCACCTCATCGAAATCACCACTCGCAAACAATGCCTCGTTCCAACGCAAAAAGGGCTCGCCTATATTCGGATCAAGGGGATCACTTTCGAGCACGCAGCCAACGCTTACCCGTTTCCGCAATACGGCCTTGTTTCCACCGTCGGCGGCAATCACTGGATCATCGAAGACAACACCATCGAATGGGCCAACGGCGTCGGGATCGACATCGGCAACGACGGCGATAGCGGCTTCACGCAAGGAGCTGGAACCGCGCAGATCGTTCGCCGCAACGCCATTCGCAATTGTGGCGTCGAAGGCATTGGCGGCATGGGAACGCGCGATACCGCCGTCGAAGACAATCTCATCGAGTGGTGCGGCTGGGCCGACGCCGAGCGCGGCTGGGAAGCTGCCGGAGCCAAATTCCATTTCGCGCATAACCTGCTTTTTCGCCGCAATGTGGTCCGTCACATACGACACGCCAACGGCATCTGGCTCGACAGTGGCGACGCGAATTGCCGTATCACGAGCAACGTCTTCGCCGACATCGTCACCGTCAGCGCCGCCGTGCACATGGAGATGAATCTGGAACAGAATCAGATCGACAACAATGTCATCTGGAATGTCCGCAACGCCGAGCCAGGCACGCCCGGCCAGAGAGGATGTGCCGGATCTGGCGTCTTCATCAACGCCACCGATCATCTGATCGTCGCCCAGAATCTCATCGGCCGCTGCGACAACTCGGGCGTCTTTGCCATTACCCGCCCCGATCGTGCACGCAGCGGAACGGCTTCGCAGAACAACATCTCGAACAACATTTTCGCGAGTTGCGGCAAGTCGGCCATCGTGTTCCTCAACCAAAACAATCATGCCGACGGTAACCTATTCGTCTCTATGCCTGACGGTTTCCTGGGGTTGTTCACGGGCAGCTCAAATCAGTGGCTCGATTTGCCGGCCTGGCGTCAGCAGTTCGGCTGGGACAAAAACAGTGCAGTCGGCGACCTGCAGATTGACTTCGATCCCGATACCCTCCAACTAACGATGAGCGGCCCTCAACCCTTTCCGCAGGAAAGCATCATCAACCGCATTGACCACGATATCCTCGGCAACGCCGGCGGGGATACAAGGCCGGCGGGCCCCCTGGCCGATCCTGGCGCCAAACGCATTTGGCAGGTTGATCCGCGCTCGACGAGCTAAAGAGAGGTGCTGGCGTCACGGGTCTGGAAGAATTCGATCCGGCGCTCTATCAGCGTTGACAAAACAGAACTGAATTCAGAATCCATTTCATGGTTATACAGAAGCGGCTTGGTTAACCCAATCGATTGGTTGATGGTGGCCCAGGCGGAGATGGAAAATCACGGGCTTCTTCTCCGGCAAGTGCACTTCGATGTCGGCTGCGCCCGGGCGGAATGGCGTGGTCAGGATCCCCGCGGGCGCGGTGATGCTTTCGATCCCATATCGCGCAACCAGTGTGACATCTTGCTCGCGGAATGAGGTCACCGTCAACTGGATACTTCTGGCCTCCATGTCCCACGCCAGCTTATCGATCCTGGCGAAGGTGCGGGCCAACATTCCGTTGATCGAGCCCTTGACCAGATCCTGGGGAAGAGCGGGGAGAAGCTCGATCACGCCGGGGCGCGAGTACAGCAGCATCTCCATCATGATGGTCGGGATTCCGCCTTGCGCATCTGGCTCAGGCAATGCCCATGGGTCGTGAGAGCACCGCAGCGTGGCGGCGACGTAACCCTGTTCAATCAATTGCCGCAGTTCTGTGTCGACCATGAAGCAGTCTTTCAGCCGCGCGCCAACGAGCGCGCGATGGCATCGGCCGTGCGCGGCGAGCCTTTCGGGCACGCGCTTTCTGTCGGCGAGCATCGCGGCAAGCGCGAGCCTCGGGGTGCGATCGGGGTCAATGTCGTCGCCCGGCCAGGCTCCGTAGAGATGAGAGACATGCCGATGGGGATAATGCTCTTCGAGGGTGGGCCATGCCCATTCCTTCAATGTGCCGTCCGGTTCCATCATGTAAGGCGGAATTTTAGCTAACATGGCCTTCCATTTCGAAATGCTATCGGCGTCTGTGCCCAGGACTTCACAGGCGTCGATCAGATTGTTCAGCACTTCCCTGCACACCGTGATGTCCATAGTTGAATTGAGCACAAGCGGTCCCGGCGGGTTTGTATTCCCGGGCCAGTTCTCCGGCGAGAACGACGGAATGAACATGAAGTTCCCGTTCTTGTCGGTGATCGTCAGAAAATCCTCGTAAAACAGCGCCAGCTCTTTCAGGCCTGGAACGATGCGGTTGCGGAGGAAGTCGAGATCGCCGGTTGTCAAATAGTGATCCCAGAATGGGCGGTAGCACCAGCCGCCGGCGGAAATCCAGTAGGGATGAGGCCAGATTTCTCCATTCGGGCCGGCGACGGCGTAGTGGTATGAAACCCCCACCCCTTTATCCGGGAGTAGAGGATACGAAGTACCGCGACACCCGAATATGTTCCTTGCATTGACCCGGCAATCTGGAGCGATGCTCTCCATCCAATCGAAGTAAGCTTTCATGCCTTCGCGCAGATCGCCCTGAGGGCCGGGAGCAATCTGCAGATTGATATTGACGTTGACCTCGGCGACCATGGAGGGATACTTACCACTCGTGTAGATGAACCAGTAGCGCCCCATCTGGAAGATCTTCTCGAGTAGCGCAGGCGAGTAGTCGGGCCGAGACCGTTGATCGTCGAGCAGCTCCTCTGTGGCCAGCCCATATTGAGAAGCGCCGCCAAAGTCGACTGTGACGCGATTGAACATCTCCGATTGAATCTTGCGGTGACGTTCGAGGATGGCCGCATAGTCGGCGGGGAGCTCTTCCACCGCGAGGCGCAGTGCTTCCACTTTGTCTTCGGTGTAGTCGGCGAACCATTCAATGCGGGTGAGAAACATGACGGACGTTGCGTTCTCGATGACGAGAGCGTCATCCTCAATGCGGGCCGATCCGCCATCGCGAGCCACGCGAACCACGCCTGCGTACCCGCTATTGTCTGTCGAGGGATCCAAGCGGCACTTATAAATCAGACGTTGTTCGGTGAAATCTTGATGGACCTCACTTGTCCCGCTACTCGACGTAGCGCGCGCCAATGTTTGCCCGGGAGGCACGCCGGTTGATCCGCTTCCAGTGCCGATTCTTCCCGCGGCTTTCTGAATTCGAATCCGCGTGTTTACTGACTGGCCTTTAGGGGCGGTAAGCCATTGAACCACCACGTCCGTCAGGCCGGGACGTAAAGGTGTGGCGAATCCAGTCGACGCCTTCATCGGTCCAATAAACGAGCAGCTCCCCGGTCTCGAAATCGACGGTACGAAGGTAGTTGGTGACCGGAGCTCCCGTGGGACAATCGAGGCGCATCATGAAAGCGGGGATCGTGGGATGCGCAAAGGTATTTATTTTGATCGGCCCTTCGTTCATTGCTTTGAGTGCAAATTCTGCCGCATCACGGTACTTTCCGTCGAGAACCATCTGGCGAACTTGCGGAAGAATGTCAGCTACCTTCGGCGCCTCGAAAGGTCTTTTCCACGGCATGAGCAAGCTTTCGTGATGAAAAAGAATTTGCTCCGAATACGGATCGCAGGCCACCTCGATCACCATCGGCCCGTTGCCGGACGTGAGCCCTTCGCTGGTCGAGCGGCCGGGTGCCAAACTGCAAAAGCCCGACTGCGGGACGATATTTCGCCTGATGCGTTCGGCCAGTGGCATCGGTGAAAACTCTGTGTTCGAGGAAAGATACGACGCCGCGAAGACCGGTTGCTTGGGCAGATCCTGGGCTGCCGATTCTCGGTGCAGGAACTCACCGGAACGAATCTCCTCCGGCGGCGCGCCCGCAGACCGTCGAGGCGGAAATGTTTTCCGGGTCGTGGACTCCTCCGCAGCGAGCGGTGCGATCAGATTCGGTGAAGCAGCAAGGCCGGCAACGATTGTGCCCTTTTTCAAAAAATCCCTGCGTTTCATTACTTCCTCTCTCGGATCATTTGTTTCATTGGACGTTACCCTTCATGCTTCAAGCCAATGACTACAGGCACTCGAACCAACTTGACGGCGTCAATGGGAGACAGCGCGCACTCGACTCATCCGCCGGGGATCGCGAAACATCCGGCCCCTAACCGTCGCTGCGAATATTTTGCATCAGCCCAATCCTATTTGCTCAACATCTTCGTCCCCGCTATTTGAAATGCGGCGGTCACTGTGGGTGCGCCAGTGCCTGGCTGGCCTCCCCCGACTGACAAGGAATATTCCCCCTCCTGGATGATTGGGTCACCATCTTCATTCACCATGCTCAAATCTCTGTCTTGGAGTTCGAAGCGCACTTTTTGTGATTGGCCCGGCCCCAGATGAACGCGCTGGAACCCGCGCAGTGCAAGGAGCGGCGCACCCTTAACATCAGGAAACTTGAGATAGAGTTCAGTCACTTCATCTCCTTCAACCTTTCCTGCGTTCTTCACAGTGAACTCAACCCCAAGAGGATCGCCTGCACCAATGAGGGGCTTGGACAGAGTGAGCTTGGAGTATGCGAACTTTGTATAGCTCAATCCATACCCGAATGGAAAGAGCGGAGTGCTGCTGAGGTACCGATAGGTTCGACCCTTCATGGCGTAATCCGTGAAGTCGGGCAGCTGATTGATGTCTTTGTAGAACGTGACAGGCAAGCGGCCCGAGGGGTCATTGGTCCCAGCCAGCGTTTCGGCTATCGCCGTACCGGCTTCCTCGCCGCCGTACCAGGCCTCGAGCAGCGCATTTGCATGTTCGGCCGCGTAATTAGCGCTTATGGCGCTGCCCGAAGTGAGGACGACGATCGTCGGCTTTCCCGTAGCGACTGCGGCTTCCACAAGCCTTTCCTGCTGCGAAGGTAGATCGAGACTCGAACGATCCATGTTTTCGCCTTCCAGTTGGGAGTTGAGCCCGACAAAAACCACTGCCACGTCGGAGCTCTTGATCACGTCTTCCGCTTCGCCAAGCGAACCCTCAAGTGGCGGGATCCACGAAAACTCTGCGCTGCCGCCTGGTCCATTCTGGGTGTATTCGATCCTCAAGGTGTATTTCCGGCCTGCTTCAAGCTGCATCTCGGTGAGCGGATTCCGCCAGCCCGGCGGAGGAACATCGCCGGCTTCCATGGGTGCGTGGTTTGTGGAGGCTGTCGCCGATGTCGTGGGTGGTTGAGGGTGAAATGCCTGCCTGGCTGGAGCAACGAGTTCTTTGTCGTCAATGAAAAGTCGCGCCTTGCCGTCGCGATTCCAGATGCCGGTGCGAGCGATAAAGCCGTACTCTCCGGAGAACGGAACCGCCAGGGTGCCCGTCCATCGAATCGAATACTTCCCGTCGCCGACCGCTGCAACAACTGCAGGATCGTCTGCTTCCCGCTCAAAATCGATTCGTGGCTCGATTCGACGGAGCTTCGGTTTGCCCTGAAAGCCAGGGTTGTCAAAATACTCGGCCTGGAGCCCTGAAGATTGTCCATCGAGGGTTTTCAGCACCGTTGATGGAACCGGAGCCGGGATGTAGGGCGCATAGGTTGCCCCGAGCGCGTACTTCACCTGGGCGTGTGGAAACTGGCGCTTGATGCCTTCCAATGGCGTAACCACGTGTGACGGAATTCCGGCGTAATTGAGATTGCCCCGCGGGCCGACCGGATCGTCGGCCGAAGGACCGACTACGGCAATTCTGCGTACCGCTGGCTTAAGCGGCAGAGCGCCTGCTTGATTCGTCAAGAGCACGATGGACTCTCGGGCTGCTTTCAGAGCCAAGTCGCGATGAGCCTGGGAATCATTCTCAGAAATGGGAATCCTGGAAAATGGAACCATCTGCGGCGGGTCAAACATGCCCAGCCGGAAGCGCGCTTCGAAGAGCCGCACCAGGGAGCGATCGAGATCTGCCTCAGCAATTGCACCCGCTTTTACGCCATCCACGAGAGTCTCGTATTCTTCGCCGCAGGTGAGATCGGTTCCCGCCTTTACGGCCGCTGCTGCAGCGGCGCCTAATGTGTCGGTGTACTTGTGGCTGCGGTAGATGTCTTCAACCGCGCCACAATCGCTGACCACATAGCCTTTGAATCCCCACTGCTTACGCAGACGATCTTCGAGTAGATCGGAGTTGGCGCATCCGGGAACACCGTCGACCGAGTTATACACGCACATGACAGAATCGGCGTGGCCCTCTGTGACCGCGGCCCTGAACGCGGGCAGATACGTGCTCATTAAGTCGTATTCGCTGACCTTCGCGTCGAACACATGCCGCAGCGCTTCTGGCCCGCTGTGAACTGCGAAATGTTTCGGTGTCGCCACGGTCTTCAGATAGTGCGGATCGTTACCTTGCATCCCTTTTACAAAAGCGACTCCCATCCGGCTCGTAAGGTACGGATCCTCTCCGTAGGTCTCCTGACCGCGGCCCCAGCGAGGATCGCGGAAGATATTGATATTCGGCGACCAATAGGTCAAACCCGCCGTGCGGCCCGGGAGAGTCCCGGTTTCAACCGGCATCGGGTGCCGATGGGCTTCGTTGTATTTGGCCCGCGCCTCGGTCGAAATGACATCAGACATCTGATGGATCAATGCGGGATCCCACGTGGCGCCAAGCCCGATCGCCTGAGGGAATACTGTTGCACGGCCGCGCACGACGCCGTGAAGGGCCTCATTCCACCACGTGTAGGCGGGAACACCAAGCCGCGGAATTGCCGGGGCTGTGCTTTGCATCTGCAGCACCTTCTCCTCGAGCGTCATCTGCTTGACTAGCTCCGCTGCCCGCTCGTCTGCGGGCAGCGAAGGGTTCATATATACCGGCTTCGCAACTTCCTGCGAATACAGGTTGACCGCGGTCAAAGTGACAAAAATGATTGAAATAGGAAACTGGATTCTCGTCTTTCTCATGATTCTCCCAATGCCTTCTCTCTTTTCAATCGTAGTCCGACGTCGCCGCGCAATCACGCACTCATGGCTTTCGGGTCCTTTGCCCAGATGCTCGTGACAGTTGGCGTGGATATCCGAGCAGCAAATCGTCGACGCCTTGACGGCGAGGAGAGCTTCACCGTGTCCCGGCTCTGGCACTGGAACTTCTCTCGCCTCAACGGTGCTGTTTTCCGGGAGAAACGCCGCTTTCATCATCATGCTCATTTCTTTCGCTCCGTGCTTCCGCATCAGCGCACGCTGCCTGCGAAACGCGTCTTGAAATGCCGGCTCAATTTGGAGGCTGGTGCCCCACTTCAATCGGCGCCTCAGTCACGCAGGGGCGAAGACTCCATCGGAGTCCCAAAGATCCTCCCGTGATCGGTTATCTTTCCAAAGAAAGACTTGGTCTTTGACCAACCGGCAATTGCGGTCAAGCATCTCGATGGCGCACATGTCCTCTGCGCTCAGTGTTTCGCTCACTATGCAGCGCAGATTGTTCAGTAGGTTCTGCGGGTCGCAAAGCAGCTCGAAAATCCTGACAGCGCGATACTTAGGATACACGCGCACAACTTGAAGCCATTATCATTCGTCAGATGCAGGCCGCCAGCAGTTTGCTCCAGATTCCCAGTGAGACCTGGCCGTCCCGATCAATTGAGCCAGGTGCCCAAAATCCCTGCGTGTCATTCTATTGGGACGAGACGCATATCGGAGTACGCGGTAGCATTGAATGTTTATTTCGATTGAGCAATCGAATCCCCGCCGGGAAGCGTGCATTGACACTGGCTGAGGAAAGGCGGTACAAGGAGTGCATCGCGAAGTAAGCGTTTTCTTGCGATTCTTCGTACGCAGTTTGCCAACAGAACAATGCTCTCATAGTCGCGCTCAAATGGCATCCGCACTTTAATCCCTACCGTGTCGACAAGGCAAATTGGAAGGCTTAAGAACAATGAAAATGAGAATTGATTTTGCACTCATTCTTGCAGCTGCGCTCACGTTCTTTGGCGCCGCATTGATGGTGGCGCAAACCGCAGAGCCTGGTGCCAAAGCTGTTCTTCCCCGCCCCAACGGCCCGTGTGACATCTATGCCGCCGCGGGTGACCCGTGCGTGGCGGCTCACAGCACGACTCGCGCGCTCTTTGCCGGCTATAACGGCCCGCTCTACCAGGTGCTGCGCCAGTCAGACGGCAAGACGCTGAACATCGGCGTGGTTCAACCTGGCGCTTCTTCTGTTTCCGATGCGGGCGGATATGCCGACGCGCCTGCACAGGACAAGTTCTGCGCCAACACGTACTGCTGGATCACGATCATCTATGACCAGTCGGGCAAGCATAACGATCTGACCCAGGCGCCTCGCGGCGGATTCAGCGGCCCAGCAATGGGAGGGTTCAACAACCTTCCGCTCTCCGACATGGCGCCGGTTACGACCATGGGTCACAAGGTCTATGGCGTATTCATTGAGCCGGGGATGGGCCTTCGTGAAGACGACGCAAAGGGAACCGCGGTCGACGACCAGGCGGAGGGGCAGTACTGGGTGATCAACGGCCTGCACTTCAACAACGGTTGCTGCTTCGACTACGGCAATGCCGAAACCGACAGTCGCGACGACGACAACGGAACGATGGAGACCGCCTATTACGGCGACGCCACACCATGGTTTCACGGCAATCCTCCCGGCCCGTGGGTGATGACCGACCAGGAAAATAATCTGGTAGGCTGCGCGAATTCCGATGGATCGAAATTTTGCGTAGGCCTTCCCAGCGTCGATTGGCGATTTGTGACAGCCATTGCCAAGGGCGAACCGCACCACTGGACAAGCATGGGCGGCGACGCGCAAAGCGGCGACTTGTCGGTGATGTTTAATGGGCCGCGCGTCAACGCAACCTATGATCCGATGCGCAAGCAGGGAGCGATCTTGCTGGGCAATGGTGGCGACAACAGCAATGGCTCGCAGGGCACATTCTATGAAGGCGCATTGACCGCAGCCGGCACTTTTCCGTCCGACGCAACCGACCAGCTTGTGCAGGCGAATGTGGTGGATGCGCACTACGATGTGCAGCGGCTGAGCGTGGCTCCGGCATCGGCAACGGCCACGCCGCCCGGACTGCAGACGTTTACGCCCGGCTCGTCGCAAGACACAACCGTGACGTTCACCAACACCACCGGTGCGCCGGTCGCAGACCTTAAATTGAGCATTGCCGTACCGAGCGGCCAGTGGACCTCAGTCGCTGAGGGAACCAGTGAGACGTCAAAGACATTTGCTGACCTGATTGCACCGGGAGCAAGCGTGAGCGCAACGTTCAAGGTCACCTCGGGACGGGCCGTCTTTAACGGCGACCTGGTGGGCAACGCTTCGTGGAAGAGCGAAGCGACCGGCAGAATGCATACCGAAATGACGGCGGAAAAGATTCGCAACATAAGCCCGGTCAAAGTGAACGAATTCCGTATCAGCGCCGGTCCTCCAGTCGACCCGACCAACTCGTTCATCGAGCTCTACGACGCCGGCGACAACGCAGTCGACATTTCGAACTGGTCGCTGACCGTTCGCCCGACCCAACGGGCCATCTTCTCGGCGGTTAAAATTCCGGCCGGAACGAAGATCAAAGCCCACGGTTTCTACTTGCTCGGCCTCTCAAACTCCGGTCTCGCCGCGGGCACGCGCGCGGGCGAGGTCACTCTCTACGTGAGGAACACGGACGGCATGGCCGCTGGCGATACGATCAGCATCGGCGCCGGTTCCGATGCGGAGTCGCGCAAAATTGTCAGCCTCGGGACGGCCGCCACCGCGAATACGACAGTCTGGCAACCCCTCCCCGAGGGCCCGGTAATCACCATCCCCGCCGGATCGACGAACGTGCCCGTCACCAGCGCGAACGGCTTCAAGGTCGGCGAAAAGATTGCTATCGGATACGGCGCATCGTATCCCGCCGTCGAACGTTCCATTGAAAAGTACGAGGTGGCGACTGTTACCGCAGTCGGCAAGCAGGGCACGCAAGCTTATCTTGGCGCGGACGCGGCAGCCGGCTCGACCAACATCAAAGTCACGTCGGTCGCCAACATCTCCGTCGGCGACAAGATCAGGCTCGATATTGATAGCGTTGGCCACGGCATCGAGACCGTCACGGTCGCCGAGGTCGGTACGCAGGCCACGCGCACAAATCTCGCGGCCCCTGCGGAGGCAGGAGCAACAAGCATTCGAGTTCGCAGGACCGACGGCTTTGCCGTCGGCGACAAAATCAACATCGGCACGCCGGCGAGTTTGGAAACAGTGGCTGTCACCGCGGTAAACGGAGCCGGTCCCGGCGCCAGCCTGGATTTTACGCCCGCTCTTGCCAAGGCGCATATCGGCGACGAAACAGTGATGGACCCGGGCACTGGCCTCGTCCTCGCCGCCCCGCTCAAGTTCAACCATTCTGCCAACCTTCCGTTCGGCGATCGGGGAACGGGGATCAGCTTTGAGCCGGCGACGGCCTTCGCCCATTCGAGCAACGAGCCTGTCGAGGCGCTCGGCACAGGTATTACATTGTCGAGCCCATTGGCCAAGAGTCACCCGATCGACGCGGTGGTGCGCGACGCCGCAGTGACTACCGCGGGCTACCAGGGATCGCCCGCACCCGACCAGTGGTTCGGCGGACCTGAGCTTGCCAGCAGCGTGCCATACTTCGACCACATCATCTCCCGCAGGGAAGGCAGCATGGTGTTGCGCGACGCCACCGGCGCGGTTGTCGACAGCCTCAACTACGGTTTGCTCGTCGATCCGTGGGCTGTCGAGGGTTATCAAGCTGCTTCTGGGCCGGGCAAAAGCGGCTGCTACGTGACTGCGCCGGGAGAGATCGGCGGATTCGGGCAGTTTCCTTCGGCCAGCGCAGCCGACACCAGTGCGGGACGATTCCCCGATGGCGCTGATACCGGCAGCAACTGCGCGGACTTCGCAACTTCACCCTCCACCAGGTTGGCCTTCGCTTCGGATTCCGGCGCAACAAACATCAAGGTCACGAGCGTAGAGGGCTTTGATGCAATCCGGACGATTCGCATCGGAGCGGGCGCGAATCTTGAGACCTCTGAAATTGCGACGGTTGGCACAGCGGGCGCAACAATACTGAGCGCCGGGACCGCCGCGGGCGCAACCGAGATTCCAGTCGCCATTGGCCGAGGTTTTAACGACGGCCAAACCATCGACATTGGCAGCGGCGCAAACTCTGAGACTGCGGTGATCGTTCGCATGGCCAGGTTCCCAATGGCCACCATCACGGTTGCCGCGCCGCTCACCAAGGCGCACGCGGCAGGAAGCGAAGTCTCGGGTAGCGGCATCACTCTCACCGCCCCATTAACCCGCGCGCACGAAAGCGGGGCCACCGTCACCGGCAGCATCGCCACGCCGGGTGCACCCAACCACTACGAGAGGGCAGGCCATTGAGGCAGCTCGTGGAATTAAATGGCAGGAGCTCGAACCGGCCGCGCACCACAATGATGTCCCCGGGCGGCTAAGGCACAACTGGGCGTCGCCTACGAGGATCTCTCATCATGTTCCGTTCCGCAACCCTCGTTATTCGATCCTTAGTACTTTGCGCGGTCGCGTGCCTACTGACGGCAGCTACGACGCCGGCACAGCAGAAGCGGGCACTTGCGAACCCGGCAAATCGCATCGAACTTGGAAAACTCACCAACGGTGCAACGGTCGCGTTTATCCGTTACGGCTCCGGCGGCTGGGGCATCGAAATCTCCGGGGACGCTGTTCCACACCTGACACAACCGACGCCTGCGCAGGTCGAGATCTATCGCGGCGGCGACGACGTTCGTGAAATTGGCAACGCATACGAGTCCGCAAGAATGCAAGGCGGCATGGTTGTAGCGAGGGCAAAAGTTGAGGGCGGGGACAACGCCTCATTTGTCTTCGATGACCGGTGGAAAATTTCTGGCAGCGTATTGTCGCTCAGCCGGACCGTGACCGCGACTGGCACTGAGGAGAACGCGGGGTTCTATTCGGCGATACGGCTCGTTACCCCGCCTGCAATCACCTGGCCGGATGCGGATTATTTTGCTCCCGGCGTTCTCTATGGCGATCCGACCTACGATGGCGACAACTCTCCTGGAGGTGTTTTGAATTACCGCGCCAAGCGTTTTGCGCTGCGAGAAGACGAATTGTCCGCGCCACTCTTCGCGCTTTCATTTCGCGATGGCCGGTGGGCGGCAGTGATGGACATTGCGCCGCGGGGCGACACGACTTGGGCGGAGACGACCGCTCCCGCTACTACACCCGTTATCGACGAGCGCATCCAGTTTGGAGCTCTGGGCGCGTGTCAAGCTCCCGATGGCGGCGTCGAGTTCGGCTTCTGGTTCCCAGGCACGACCAGCGAATTCACTCGAGGGTTTCAACCCCCGCCCGCTCCTGTTGTCCGGCGTCGTTATCATCCCGTGAAGGCGGGATTCTCGCAGAGCTACCAAGTGGGATTCCGCTTTGGGCAGGGCGCATCATTTCCTGGCATGGAACGCGATGCGTGGCGCTGGGCGTGGGAGACCCTGAAGCCGCCAGCGATGCATTTGGACCTGGAAGTCGTCCGCCGCGTCCTGACCGACCATCTTGACGGCCATGTCCTCACCGTGGATGATCGGGCCGGCGTTCCTTTTCTCTTCGATGCCGTCACGGGGAACCCCGGTTCCTATCGGAATTGGAGCCGTTATCGTAAATCCTTCCCGACCCCGCCGCGCCTGCCGGCGAATATGCCGGTCACGGCCCATGAACTGAATCCGGAGGAGAGTGCGAAGTTGGCGGATTGGGCCCGTCCCCTGGGTATCAATGTTGATCCCAAGGCAAATGAATTAGAGCAATGGCCGAAAGTGATCATGGGTTTCGTTTCCAAGGGCATCGAGGTGGCTGATCAATTGCTGATCGAGGCAGATCGTGATCCCAGTCCACGCGGTCAAAAGATGCGGAAGGATGGGCTGGCAATCATAGATAGTTTCATTCGTCTCGTGCCGATGTCGCCTCCTGCCGGTGAAGGATTCAATCTGTGGACGGGCCAGCCGGATTCCTGGGCCGGCGACACAATGACCCTGAGAGGGCCGTCGGAGGGAATGCGCACGCTCATGGATGCGTATCGCCGTGAGAAGCGGCAGGGACGCGAACACCCGGACTGGCTGCTCTGGTGTCGGGAATTCGGCGATTGGCTGCTCACGCAGCAGCGAGAAGACGGCTCCTTCCCAAGGAGTTGGCAAGGTGGCACCGGAAAAGTCGTCGAAGTCTCAGGAACCGCCAGTTATAATCCTGTGCCGATGCTGGTTAAACTAAGCCGGGAGACCGGGCAAAAACGCTACCTCGAAGCCGCGATCAGAGCCGCGGACTACGTCTGGGACAACTACGGAAGCCGAGGCGTATTTGTAGGTGGCACCACCGACAATCCGAACATCACCGACAAGGAAGCCGGCATGTTGTCGCTGGAGGCATTCCTCGATCTTTACGATGCCACCCACGAGCCCAAGTGGCTGGAACGCGCGAAGGCGGCAGGCAGTTACACCGAAAGCTGGATCTGGATCTGGAATGTGCCCATGCCGCTGGGCGCAATCGACTCCGACCTGAACTGGAAACGCGGAGTGTCCACTGTAGGCGTGCAGGGAATTACCGCGCGCGGGCCGGGCGGCGTGGATGAGTACCTGGATTGGGCCGCGCCTGCCTATGCCCGGTTGTATGAGGACACGAAGGACCCGCACTACCTGGATGTGGCGCGGATTCTTCTGCTCGATACCAAGAGCATGCTGGCTCTGCCGGGACGCACATACGACCTGCTGGGACCTGGCTGGCAACAGGAACACTGGAGCATGGCAATGAATCGAGGTTTTGGAACCCACCGCAGTTGGCTGCCATGGGTTTCAGTCAACCATCTGCACAGCATCACAGGCCTGGAAGAGTTTGATCCCGCCCTCTATCAACGATTGGCCAAGGGGGATTGAAGTTCGTCGCGCCCCGGCGCTGCAGCGGTTTTGTGTCTCGTATTCAAGGCATGGCCATTCCCAAGCTGAGCACGGGTTGGAAACCATGTGGACGCGTTGCCGACTAGTGAGATGGTCCGCCGCTTGACTCACCCGCGAGAGCGGGTGAGCGAGGTGGCAGCATTTAAGAAGGAGGATCATCGACATGCAGATACAGTCGGTTGGCATCGATTTAGGGAAGACAAAGTTTCATCTGGTCGCACTCCGCGCTGCCGGCAAGGTGATGAGGAGCCAAATCCCCGACAATTTAAAGAACTAGATGGAATGGGAGTGGCGACCATTAAGCCTGCGCCGCGGAATGCCTCGCGCGGCTTTCACGCAGCCGGTGGGTGCGGATCCGGTGTGGAATCGATGCGCGCGTAGGTTGCCAGTGCTTCGAGACTCGTGATCACTAAATTTGAGCCGTGCAGCCTGACCAAGTCACGGGTTTTAAAGTCAGCCAAGGATCGGGTGACGGTTTCACGCGAGGCTCCGATGCATTCACCGATCTCCCGATGAGTGAGCGCGCACTTAATCTGAATACCGTCCCTGGTCGGCTGACCCTCTCCGCACCACTCCAGCAATAAATGGGCGAGCCTTGCCATCGCAGACGATGCAAGGCCGAAAATTCGCAATCTTCCGCGGATTCGCGCGATGTCGGCACATAACTCGCGAGCCACAAATTGATTGGCGCTCGGATGACGAGAGAGAATCGCGAGAAAGTCTCGGCGTTGCAGCGACGCAATACTGCATGGGTACATCGCCTGCGCCCGAATCTCAGAGCAGGCGCCGGAAAGGGCGGACGTGAGCCCGAGAGTATCTCCCGCGCCCGCAACCCCAAGCAGAAGCCGCTTGCCATCAGCGGAGTTCATGGAGATATTCACTCCGCCTTCCAGCAGGAATAGGATGCGGGACGGTTTCTGTGCTTCGCTGATAAGAACTGTTGAGCCGGGACAGCGGAAATGTGTAGCCAGTGACGCAAAGTCGCACTGCGCCTCGACGGACAGATCCTTAAAGAATCCTTCCGAACCACTCGGTGCGCGGACGTTGCCGCGGCTCAATACAGAGGGGCCTGGCATGGGGAATTCGCGCAGGAGGGGCATTTCACTTTTTCGAGCCCTGGTCTCGGCGAAATAACCATCGTAGCGGCGGGCCTGCGATTGACTTCCGGCTTGGCGACGAATCAAATGCAAGGTTTGCATCGATCTCCCTCCAAGCGGTGAACCCGGTTCCGATGGTTGCATCCGCCGGTCTGAAGATTGGGAAACTGCGCGCCGGCCTGAAGGCTCCATTCCGCGTCCTCTCATGCTGAAATGACCCGCGTGGCCCGACTCGGCACAGGCGATCTCGACCGGGCGGCCATTAATTCTCCAATACTTTTCAGCAGGCCGATCAGCTCATTTCTGATGGTCGCGTCCGCGAAGCTGTCCCGATGGCTGGCAGAGTCTGTGATTGAAACCACGGGTGTTCTTGGACCGATTGCTTTAACCAGGAACGCAAATCTCTCCCGGCTATCGGCCGGGATGGAATGACCGAGGAGGACCAGGTCGAAGTCACCATCCCTGATGTGAACAATGGCTTCCCTGATCGACCCTGTGGAAGTTACCGCGTATCCCGCGGATTGCCAGTGTGAGTTCTGACCTGCCAGTAGCGACGAATCCAAGCCGACGGCCAGGACAACCGTTGTAGGCATAATGACCTCCAGAATGGGGACAAATGGCTTGACCGGCCAGGGAGAATTAGGCCAAGTATTGCCTTAATATCTGTTTCGTGACAGAGATTCTGGTCAATATTGGACACTTCGCCCATTTTTCATCGTGTTTTAAGAGGGTCTATTGCAGGGGACCCCAAGCTCCAGACGCCTGAGGGCATCCCGCCCTGGATGAGGTAAGTTTGTGGGACGCTGCGGCTCGCGGTCTCGGACACTCTCGTTTGACGGGATGAAAGGCTCGAAGCGCCGAACACAAGTGGGGCTCGCGACTGGAGCGCGGCTGACCTGACAGGGATGAGGCTTAAAACGATGCGGTCAGCGGCATTCGAAGTTGGCTGCGTCTTCGGTATTGCCTTGACCCTTGTATTGGGCGTGTTTTGGATAAGGGCAAAGCGGCCGGCTGCGTCCGGGAAATGCGTTTCCCGTCGCAGTGACGGAATCGGGGGCGATATCTTTTTCAACCCACTTGGAAAGCGCGCCGAGCAGATCGAATTGGTCGAGCGAAGGGCCGCCGGCGCAGTGACTCATTCCAGGCACGAAATAAAACTGGCTCCATTGGGAGATAGCGCCAAGTCCGCCATTAGCGGCAGCCACTTTCTCGTAGTACTCGAAAGTATCAAGGGCCGAGAACCACGGATCGCTGTCGCCATGGAAAAAGATCAGCTTTCCGCCGTGGCCGGAAAAAGTGGACAAGTTGATGATGGTTGAGTCGACAAGAGGCTGGACGTCTGTGAGTGCCTCGGTGTCGACGTCGACTTCAGTGGCCGTGGGCGGTGGTCCGAAGATGCCGGGACCGGGAACGAGAATCCCGTGGATTCCGTTGGTTGCGGCAATCCCGGAGTCATAAAGGAAGCCGGGATAAACCTGAACTCCACGCGAAGTTTTTGGCCCGCCCAAGGCTTTCTTGATGGCGGCAGCTTTTTCGGGCGCGAGGCAGGCGGCGGTCTGGCCGGGCTTGCAGGCCAGCGATTCGGGATCGAAGTGGCAGGCGAGCGGATCGGAGATCAATCCGTCTACAACTCCGTCGAGTCCGTCGCATTGTTTCATGAGCGCATCCATGACCAGCTTGCGGTCGTCATCGGTGATGGCTTGCGCGATGATGGGTTTTCCGCTGGAGTCCTTGGGCGCGATCTGGTTGAATGCCGCGGGAATCCATTCGCTGATGGCGAGATTGGAGAAGCTCGTGCGCATGGCCGGGTCACCGACAATGATTCCGTCGAACTCGGTGGGGTAGCGCTGGGAGAGGACCATGCCTTCGCGGCCCCCTGTGGAGCAACCGGTGAAATAGGAATATGCGGCGGGCTTGCCGTAATACGTGGCGACGATTTGCTTAGTGAGTGCAGCGACCTGAACATTGGCTTCATAGGCAAAGTCCAGATAGGCCTGCTGGTCCTTCTCGAAGCTGAAGTCGAAGGCGCCGTTGTGGCTTTTGTGGCCAGTGTCCGTGCTAACTACCGCGTAGCCGCGCAAGAGGGCCGGCTGATCTCCCGAAGCGGTAAGGCCGAGCGGTTGAGAGACGATTCCGTTTCCGCCGCCGCCGCCCTGCATGAGGAAATCGCCGTTCCAGTGGTCGGGCAACGCGAGCGCGAACTGAATGCCGAACTCTTCTCCGCCGACTCCCTTGCGGCGATTGATCTCTCCCTCGACGCGGCAGTACGCAGGCAGAACGAGGTTTTTGGGAGGCATGCTGAAGGGTATCGGCGTGGTGCTGCCTGCCGGTACCGACGCAGCTTTGGTGATCTCGACGCCCGGGGCTTTGAAGCTGGACAGGCCGGCGCAAGAATCCGATGGCTGCGACCAGGCGCAGGGAACCAGGAAGAACGTGGACGCAAGGATTGCCGGCATGAGACGCGTGTTCAAGGTGCCTCGCTTGAATGAAGCGCTACAGCATGGAGATGCCCGCGGCGCGGTAGATTTCGGTGATATAGCGCATGTCGCGGAGGCCCTCTTCGCCGGGAGTTTTCGGTTCGAGGTTGTTCTGGACGCAGTCGGAGAAGTGATTGGCCTGGGCCGTGAACTGATAGGGATTCTTCTGCGGGTTGGCCTCGTCAATCACGGTGGGCGGAACCCGGGGTCCGTTGAAGTACTCCGCGTGCAGATGCTGGCCGTCGTAATTGAAGGCGGGGTCGGCGCCCACCCATCCTTTGGCGCCATGCACTTTGAAGAAGCCGCCCATCTGCGCTCCATAGGTGGTGGCGCACGAGGCCACAATGCCGGACGGGAACTTCATGGTCCAGGAGAGGTTTTCTTCGACGGTGTCAAAGCGGCCATCCTTGTCGATGACGGAGCTGAAGGCAGCGAAACTTGCGGGCTCTTCGCCGGTGAGGTAGCGCGTGGCGTTGAGCGAGTAGATGCCGACGTCCATGAGCGGGCCGCCGCCAGAGAGCTTTTTGTCCAGCCGCCACTCGCCGGCCCTTTCGTTAAAGCCGAAGGCGGTCTCGATGGCCTGAACCTGGCCAATGGCGCCGGTGCGAATTAGGTCGACAGCCTTGAGATTGGTGGACTCGAAGTGGCAGCGATAGGCGATCATGAGCTTGACGCCGGCGGATTTGCAGGCGGCGATCATTTTTTCGCATTCGTCGACATTGATGGCCATTGGCTTTTCGCAAAGCACGTGCTTGCCGGCTTTGGCCGCACGAATGGTGAATTCGGCATGCATGGAGTTGGGCAGCCCGATGTAGACGGCGTCAACGGCCTTGTTGTTGACGATGGAATCGAAATCGTCGTAGCTGTAGATCGAGCTCTCAGGGACACCGGAGTCGGCGGCGATTTTGAGGGCCTTGTCGCGATGGCCGCTGACCAGCGCGGCGACTTTGGAGTTGGGAGAGTTGCGAACGCCAGCCATGAAAATGGCGGTAATGCGGCCAAGGCCGATGACGGCGTAGCCGGTTTGGCGCTGGGCAGGTTGGGCAAGAAGGGGAGGGGCAAAGCGCGCGGCGAGGCCGAGCGCGCCTAATGCAGCGAATTCACGGCGAGTCAATGACATGAGGATCACTATAAACCTTCGTTCCGGGTCTTGTGAAAAACTACTGGTAAGCGAGATGAGGGGCGGCGGTTGTTGCTGCCAGAGCGCGAATTCACGTATAAATGACTTAAAGCCCCGCAGAATTTTTGGTTGGCCAAAGCTACTGGTTCGATCTACGAACCCGCAGAGATATCGCAGACGTGTATCGTTTATCAAAATGGTTGACCTATAACGCCACCGGCGGCTGAAGAAAAGGAAAAAGAGGATGAAACAGGCCAAACAAGGAACCGTTAAGCCGCTCACGACCAATAAGCACCTGATCCGCTGGGTGGAAAAGATGGCAGAGCTGACGCAACCGGCGGCTATCCATTGGGTGGACGGAAGCCAGGAGGAGTACGACTGGTTGTGCGATGGGCTGGTTGATTCGGGCACTTTCATTCGCCTGAATCAGGCAAAGTGGCCGGGGTGCTTTTATGCGCGCTCGGACCCGCGCGATGTGGCGCGCGTGGAAGATCGGACATTCATCTGCTCTCTTTCAAAGGACAATGCCGGGCCGACGAATAATTGGATTGAGCCGTACGAGATGCGCAAGAAGCTCAAGGAACTTTTCAATGGCTGCATGCGCGGACGGACGATGTATGTGCTGGCGTTCAGCATGGGTCCGGTGGGCTCGCCGATGTCGCGCATCGGAGTGGAGCTCACCGATTCGCCCTACGTGGTGGTGAACATGCGCATCATGACGCGGGTCGGGCTGCCGGTGCTCGAAGAGATCGACAAGGGCTCGGCGCGCGTGGTGCCGTGTATGCATTCGGTGGGAATGCCGCTGGCCGCTGGGCAAAAGGACGTGCCGTGGCCGTGCAACGACGAAAAGTACATTGTCCATTTTCCCGAGTCGCGCGAGATTTGGAGTTACGGGTCAGGGTACGGCGGCAATGCACTGCTGGGGAAGAAATGCTTTGCACTGCGCATAGCTTCAAACATTGCGCGTGATGAAGGCTGGATGGCCGAACACATGCTCATTGTGGGCGTGGAGTCGCCGGAGGGAGAAAAGACCTACGTGGCGGCGGCGTTTCCGTCGGCGTGCGGCAAGACCAACTTTGCCATGCTGGTGCCGCCCAAGGCGCTGGGCAACTGGAAGGTGACGACGGTTGGCGACGACATCGCGTGGATCAAGCCGGATGCGAATGGGCAATTGCGCGCCATCAATCCGGAACGGGGATTTTTTGGCGTAGCGCCGGGCACAAGCGAGAAGACGAATCACAACGCGATGGCGACGCTGCGATGCAACACGATTTTCACGAATGTGGCGCTGACGCCGGATGGCGGAGTGTGGTGGGAAGGGATGACCGACGAGCCGCCGGCTGAGTGCAAAGACTGGCGCGGCGAGCGCTGGACTCCAGAGATCGCAAAGCAGACCGGGGCCAAGGCTGCGCATCCGAATGGACGGTTCACGGCGCCGGCTTCGCAATGCCCTTCGATCGATGCGGCGTGGGAGGATCCGGCGGGCGTGCCGATTGGGGCGTTCGTTTTTGGCGGAAGGCGATCAACGACGATGCCGCTGGTTTACCAGGCATTTAATTGGAGTGCCGGCGTTTATGTGGGCGCTACCATGGGCTCGGAGACGACGGCGGCGGCCAGCGGCGCGGTGGGACTGGTGAGGCGCGATCCCATGGCGATGTTGCCGTTCTGCGGCTATCACATGGGCGACTACTTCCGGCACTGGATCAAGATGCAGCGGTCGCTCAGCTCCACTCCGCGCATTTTTCATGTGAACTGGTTCCGCAAGGGCGAGGACGGGAAGTTTCTGTGGCCAGGCTTCAGCGAGAACATGCGCGTGCTGAAGTGGATCGTGGACCGTGTGCACGGCCGCGCGCAAAGCAAGGAAACGCCCATCGGCTGGACGCCCTACTACGATGACATGGAATGGACGGGGCTCAACATTTCGCGGGCTCAGTTCGACCAAATGCAGGAAGTCAATCGTGCCGCCTGGCGGAAAGAACTGATCGGCCACGAAGAGCTGTTCATTGACGTGCACGATCATCTGCCTCCGGAGATGGTTTACGAGCGCGAACTGCTGATCTGCCGGATGTGAAGAGGCAGGGAACAGGGAACAGGGAATAGGGAATAGATAAGGCACATTCCGGGAGGACAAGGGTTCGCGGTGGGGGCGATTGAAGTCCGGCCCTGACGCGGGACGAAAAACAACCGCAGATCCTTCGGCTGCGGTCGCTGCGCGACCCCCGCTCAGGATGACAAACGAATAAGCAAATCCACGACTAGTCCGTGATGCGCTCAACGCGCGCGCTAAAGCCGAGCTGGCGAAAGAAATCGACCACAAGTGACACGGTTTCTTCGCTGGTGAAGGACGCGGCGCGAAGGACCAGTTCGGCCGCGGCCGATGCGGCCCGCGTGTCCATCGGAGCCGCGGAGGCAAGCGATTGCGGCGCGGCGGCGATGGCGATGCATTTCTCGCGCCGGTTGGTGCAACTGGCCAGGTCTGCGATGGACTGCTGAAGGGTGGGAGTGGCGATGACCGTGCGCGGCGGCGCCATGCGGTCCACCAGCCAAAGAATTTCAAGCTTCGACTCGAGCTCGTCTGGAACGCAGTCGATGGCCAGGTCGGCATCGCGGACAGCATCTTCAATCGAGGCCACAAAGTCGACTGCGGGGAGGGCCTGAGGACTCAGCTCCCGGCGGATGGACTCGCGCGCATGATGAAGGTTGGATGGCATCACGTCCTCAAGCAGGACACGATAACCGGCGCGGGCCGCGCCCAAGGCGAGCCGGCGGCCGAGGGGGCCGGCTCCGATGATGGCAACGGTGATCACGGGTTTGAGCGAACCGGAAGACTCACTTGGCAGCGAGCGCCGCAGCCACTTCCTCGATGCTGGGCTTGGCCTTGAGCAAATGCTCGGCGACCTTGGCGCGCTCGTCGGCGGACAGCGTTGGGACTAGTGCGAGCACCCGACGAAGGGTCACGGCAACGTCGTCAATGTAGTTCATCAGGCGAATGGCTTCTCCGGAAAGCGGCATGATTGTCCTCTAGGGTCAGTTCTTTCTCTATTGTAGGGCGCGAGACAGAGCGGCAGGAAATTTGGGCGACTTTCCGCAGTGCTCTGCGGTTGAGCTTCAGAAATCGTGTGGATGGTCCATGAGGTTCGGGACGATGTAGGGAACGTCGCCGGTGTTCGCCTCCTGGCCCGCAACAGGCGGATTGGCGGCCTCGGTTTGCGCGCGAAGACGAGCGACGGTGAGCCAGTTATCTTTGTGCGGCTTATCGGAAATCCAGGGAGGCAGCAGTATGAACAGATGCCGGCTGAGGGCCACGGCATACCCCTCGTAGAGGGCGCGCATCTCGCGGAGGCGCTCGCGAGAGAGATCGTCGCGGCAAACGCTGACTCCGCTCTGGCACAGCAAATCGTACATTTTTTGATATTGTTCGGAAGGCAGCCGGTCAGGCGCGTCGTTGACCGGCTTGAGCGAAAAAATCTGCGACAGGTCGACCATGGCATGGCGCGCCATGGCGAAAGTCAATTGGGCCTGACGGGCCTCGTGGCCGCGTACTCCAGCGATCAGCAGGGAAGATGTATCGAGGATGGCGACGAGGGCGCTGAGCCAGCTTTGCTTATCGTGCTGTGAGCGAAAATAGCAGAGCAGGGGATAGGAGATGTGGCTTTCCAGCAGTTCCGCGGACCAACGTTCCCACTCGACAAGCAATATGGAGAGAGCCTGGTCAGCGCCTTGATGGGAATGGCGGCGCAGGAGTTCCGCGGCTGTGGGAGGAGAGCCGGCTCGGGCATCGAGCAACGAAATGCTGACTTCGCGCCGAGAAAATGCGCTGTAGAGGACGGGAAAATAGCCCATGACCACGGCCAGGAAACCGAGGCCCGTGCCGGACTCCAAAATGAGGATCGCGCGAGCCGACTCGCTGCGCGGCGTTACGTCGCCCAGTCCAAGTGTGAAGATCGTGGTTCCGCTGACGTAGAGGTCTGAGCGGAAGTTAATGGCTTGCCCCGCATCGTTGAACGGACTGCCAATGGAATAAAAGAGAAGGCCGAAACCCAGCACCATGGCGGATGCCCAGACCGCAAGCAGGACAATTAACGACAGTGGCCCGTAGTAGCTGAGGAAAGTTTCGCGCTTGCGAGAATTCGGAAGGCGCCGAGCCAGGAAGCGCCACGGAGTCCACGTTGCGATATAGAAGATGCGTGTGAGGCGAAAGCGCCCCGAGGCGCGGCGAGGCAGAATGATGGTCTGAAAGGCATCGAGCAGCACGATCAACAGGCAGACAAGGCCGGCGCCAAATGCAAGAACGTGCATGGAACCTCCTTCCTGCGAAGTGCGGAGCGCATGGATCTTGTTCCGTGAATACCGGCGGCTAACAAGAAGGCTTCGCTCAGGTGCGAGCGCCCTCGATGCTATTGGTATATTTGAGCACGGCTCAAGCCATGCCCTTGCAAAACCGATCGATTCGATCGGGCGCTACGGTTTCATCAGGAATGCAAGCAGTTCCTGGTTGATGAGGTTGGCGTGGGTTGTGCAGAGGCCATGCGGCGCTCCGGGGATTACCTTCAAGGTGGCATCCTTGACGATCTTTGCCGTGAGCATGGAGGAGTCGTCGATGGGAACGATCTGATCGGCGTCGCCGTGGATGACGAGCGTCGGAATGTCGAGCCGCTTCAAGTCTTCATTGAAATCCGTCTCAGAAAACGCCTTGACGCAGTCGTAAGCCCCAACGATGGAGGATTGCATCCCTTCGCGCCAGAATTCGTCGCGCACGCCTTCCGAGACTTTGGCGCCGGGTTTGTTGTAGCCGTAGAAGGCCAGGCTCAAGTCCTTGAAGAACTGAGACCGGTCGCCGACCACGCCGGCGCGGATTCCATCGAAAACCGAGATGGGGAGCCCGCCGGGGTTATGCGGTGTCTGCAGCATGATCGGTGGAACGGAGGCGATCAAGACTGCTTTCGAGACGCGCCTGCTTCCGTGCCTGCGGAGATAGCGGACAACTTCGCCGCCGCCGGTTGAGTGGCCGACCATCATGACGTCCTTCAGGTCAAGAGCCTCGAACAGTTCGGCGAGGTCGTCGGCGTATTGGTCAATGTTGTTGCCCGTCCAGGTTTGGCCGGAGCGGCCATGACCGCGTCGATCATGGGCGATAACCCGATACCCATGCTGGCCGAGGAACAGCATTTGCGCGTCCCATGCATCCGCGCTCAGCGGCCAGCCGTGCGAGAAGGTGACCGGCTTTCCCGTTCCCCAATCCTTGAAATAAATGGTTGTACCGTCTTTCGTGGTGATCGTATCCATTTGTTCACCTCCATGCTGGTTAAAGATACATGAGGGGAGTTGGTGGTTTCAGAGACACGGATGCAAAGGTGTGAATTTCTTCTGAACGCCGGAGTTGGAGGATGGCGGTTTTGGATCTCGCTGGACTGCGATGGCGCGGAGGACGGTGGTTGGGCACCGCGCCGAGTATGCTGGAGCAGGTTGCGAGGGTTAGAGCCCGTGGCTGCCGCAATTGCCGCCTGTGGAAGGTTTTTGCGGAACCGTGCAGGTGTTTCTGCGAGTCAGGAAACAGGGGGTTGGGATGAGTTTTGAAGTCACGAGACGGCGGTTCTTTCAACTGCTTGCCGCGTTGTCGACTGCCAGCCGTTTGCCTGTGCAGGCGCAGACAGGCGCGCGACCGGCTCCGCCATCCGGAGCAAAGACTGTCAACCGAAAGAATCTTGTGGCCACCCAGGTGAAGGCGTATGCCTGGCAGGATGAAGGCATCGATACACTGCTCGACAATCTCCAGCAGAAAGGCAACATCAATACTGCCTTTGCCTTCACATTCAACTCGGAAGCGACCGATCAGAGCGGGAAGATTCCGCTGCCGGATCATGGAACGTATGGGAAGGCGAATCCGGAGATTGGCGGAGCGTTTTACGACTACGATCTGAATTACTTTGCGGACACAAGGCTCAAGGAGTTTCATGCGGCGAGCCGGTTCAACGTGATCAGCGAAGTGGCGCCGAAGATGAGGGCGAGGGGCATGGATTTTTTTGCCTTCGACTATAACAACACCAATGCGAACATGATGCGCCTGATTCCGGGATTGACCGCAGTGGCGGAGATCGATGTGTACGGGAAGCGCACTGACGGCGCGTGCTGGAATCATCCGGATTACCGCGGACTGCTGCGGGGAAGGATCAAGTCATATCTCTCGGGTTATCCAGACCTGGTCGCGGGCATTATCTGGGGGTGTGAACGGATGGGCCCATTAGACAACCTGATCGGCGGCGGGTGGGCGACGACAGGAATCTGCTGCTTCTGCACGTATTGCTGCGCCAAAGCCATGGACCGCGAGATCTCCGTGGAAAGAGCGAAGGAAGGGTTCATCAAGCTCGACCAGTTATTCCATGCGGCGGGCGATGGCCAGCGACCGGCCGATGGATATTTCGTGAGCTTCTGGAGGATCCTGATGGATTATCCGGAGGTTCTGGCCTGGCACAAAATATGGCACGACAGCTACCACGAAGTGCGCGCGGAACTGTACGGGACCGCGAAGGCGATTGCGCCGGAGAAGCCGTTTGGATTTCACATGGTTCAGAACATCACCTTCAGCCCGTTCTACAGCGCGGCGGACAACTACGCCACAATCAAGAACTATGCGGACTTTATCAAGATTGCGACGTATAACAATGCAGGCGGCGGACGAATGAAGGGATTCATTGAGAGGCTGAGTCAGACGGTGTTCGCCGACACGACGCCAGAGGAATTGACTCCGCTGTATTACAAAATGATGGGATACGATGAGGCGACGTACGGCGAGATGGCCGCGAGAGGGCTTTCGGTGGACTACGTTGCGCACGAGACGAAACGCGCCATTGCGGACACGGAACACGCGATCCAGATTTATCCGAGCGTGGATATCAATGTTCCCGTGCAATCGGACTGGAAGCAGACCGCGCCGGATGGAGTAAAGGCGGAAGTGCAGGCGGCGTTTGGCGCAGGGGCCGACGGCATCGTGCTGGCCAGGGAATACACCGAGATGTGGCTCAAGAACCTGGCGGCAGCCGGCGATGCGACGCGCGAGATTTTTGCGCGGACTTGAGAGCGGTGAGGCGGCGGTTGCGAATTGCGATGGCTGGTTCGGCGTGGGTTCCGAGCCGCGCTCCATCCATGGCCGGAGATCGAAGAGCGATCAGGAAGGTTTTTCTCTTTATGGGTGCTGCTGGATGGCGACGCCTACTGTGGCCGTAGAGCCCGTTGCTGCGATACCGAAAAGATTCGTCGCCACGCCGGGCAGCGAGACGGGGTTGAAACTGACCGAGCCGTCGATGGCTGAAGTGGCCGTGGCGGCCTGCGTGGCCAGCAGGGCGCCTTGCCCGCATTCAGTGTGCGGCGAACAGGGCGGCGACCATGCGTACAGCGCCTGATAGAGCGAGACCGTGCCGCCGACCATGGGGTTGCCATCCATATCGAGCAGGCGAAGCGCGATCAGGCTGGGCGTGGCGGAGGCCGAGACGGTCTGGCTGGTGCCCGAGATGGGTTCAAGCAGCGCGTACTCCGGACGCGCGCCATACGCTGAGAAAGCAACACAATAGCTGGTTCCGTTAACGCATGCGTTGCTGGTGACGACCTGGCCTTCGGCGAGCGGGCCAACGGAGAGCGCCTCCGTCGCAATGCCCGCGGAATTGGTGGTCGCGACGCCTGGGCCGTGCGATGAGATTCCGCCACCAGCCGGAGTTTGCCATGTAACCGATTGGCCAGGCAGTGGCGTGCCGCTGGAAAGGACGAGAGCCCTTACAGTCCAGATGAATGTAGCTCCGGCGGCAAGCGAAAGACGCGGCGTGAGAGAAACGATGGCGGGTGGTGCTCCGCCGGCGAATTGCGCCTGAAGGCTGGAGCCATTGGTGAGCGCGGCGGTCACGATAGACCACGTGCCGTCATTGGCCGTGACGTCCATGGTGGCGCGGCCGTCGCCGGTGGCTGACACCGAACAGATGGTGAGTCCGCAGGCCAGCTTGGCGGTTCCGGCAGTCACTGAATAGAGGACAGTAACGCCGGCGGCGGGAGTGAGCGCGGGGCTGAGCGCTGTGACGGTGAAGGGAAGGGGCTCGCCGATGGGAACGGTGTTTGAAGGTGCGGTGAGGAGGGTCAGTGCGTCGCCCGCGCCGGAGTCGTAACTTATGCCGCCGGGAATGATCGCCGTCGCATAAAGTGTGGGAAGGTCGTCGACTTCAACACCCACGGAGCCAGTGACGCCGGTGGCGGCGGGCGGTGCAATGGCGGTGATCTGGTTGGGCGAAATGCTGGTGACGAGCGCGGGCTGGCCGGCGACCAGAACCGTGTCGGCGAGGCGAAAGCCCGAGCCCTCGATGACGATGGAACCGCCGGAAGCCGGCAGATGCGCGGGCGAAACTGTATCGGCGTAGAGTAGCCATCCGTCATAGGCATAGTCAGGGCGGCCGTCGCCGCGCAGGTCGGCGACACCAATGCGCACAACGTCGTCGGCATTGCTGGCCACGCGCAGCCAGGTTTCGCCGGTGGCGAGGCCGTTGAGGCCGGGCACGGCGCCAATCGGTGCTTCGTCAGCGGCATCGAAGGCGTCCCACACGCCAATGGTGGGCATGGCCTTGGAGTTCGACGGCACGCCGGACTCGTCGAGCGCCTGAGTGACAACGGTGAAGATGCGATTGGCGCGGACAGGGAACGTGAACCAATCTGTCTGGCCAATCTGGCTTAAACGCCCGCACCACTGGCCGGTTGTGGGCATGGGACGCGGCTCGGACTCGGAGCCGATCGCGTCGTTGAAGCCAGCCTCGGGCGTGCCGGTAGCGTTGACGTTGAGTGTCTGCGTGCTTCCCGCTGAAAGATTCGAAAGGGTGATGGAGTTCAATGAGCCGGAAGGCGAAACCTGGCCCTGAGCATATGGGCCGACTGAGTTTTCGAGAATATAGAGCGGATCGATGGCCTCGAAAGTGATTTGGTAGCTGGTGGAATTCACGCCGGGCGGCAGCGGAATGCCGCTCAGATCAAACCAGCCTTGCAGTGTGGGATCGTTCGATCCCCACATTGCCAGCGGGTCGCCGCTCGGATCGGAAAATCCAGTGATGGAATTGCCATGATTGCCGCCGAAGAGCGCGCCTGTCACGGCGGTCACAGTGTATTGGTAGAGAGGATTGCCGTTTGAGTCGAGCGGGCGTGCCACCGCGTTGACGCCTTGCATTCCATAGCCGGAATGGAAACTTACCGTGCCCTGGATGGAGATGGTGTTGGCTGCAGTGAGCTGCTTGCCAGGAAAACTCGCGAGGTTGGCGGCGGTGATGGGGTAGATACGGTTGAGGGCGGCGACGTCATCATAGCCGAGAGCCGTGGGATCGGGAATGCACGCGCCGCCGCTAGCGCCGCAAGCGCCGCTGAGCGGTTGCATCACGGGCCAGCCTCGCATTCCGCCCACTTCACCGTTGGTAGCCGCGCCGGGATTAACCTGCGCGTAGTCGAGGCCGAGAACGCGACCGAAAGCGCGCTCCAGCTCGAAGATCATCATCTGGAGCATTGCGGGGTTCGTGGCGCAGAGCCCGTTGAGGACAATGACCGCATGAGCGATGGTGGCATCCGGGTTGAAGTTGTCGATCCAGACGTAGACGGCATTGTTCTGGCAGGCGTCAGGCTGGCTCGCCGAGACGCCGAAGACAGCGTTGATGACGGAACCGTCCGCGTCGTAGATGACGGCGAGCGGATAGTTGGTGGCCGCGGGCGTAACGTCGGCAGGCGCGGCGATCTGGCCGGACGAATTTATGCCGATGTCGGAGCCGTTGACGTCTTCATTGAGCGAGCCGATGTCGGTGAGGGTGACGCCGGCGGTGGGAACAGCGCTCCAGAGGGCGGCTGCGGCATCGACCATGGCCGTAGCCTGCTGATTGGTGACGGAACTGGAGAGCGGACCCTGGTCGACGAAATAACGAATCTGGCCGCCAGCCCAGTGAACGGGTTGTCCGGTCACGCCGGGATTGAAGAAGCTGGTGCCGGCGATGTATTTGGGGCCCCCAGCGAGTGCGCACAGAGGAAAGACGACGAGCAAGGCGAGAACAAGAGCGGCGCAGCGCTTGAGCGTTGAGCAGGAAGCAGCGGCTTGCGCGGAGGTGGTGTGAGCGATGGGCACGGGATTCCCTTAACGGGCTGAATGTAAGCAATTTCAAATCCACGGCCCCCGGACGATTTTTAGTGTTTTCTAATGCGGCAGGCGAACGCGCGCGTGAGTCCAATGAAGAGTGCGCGTCATCCTATAGGGAGCGGAAGCGCGAGGCAGAATCGGGGCGCGGATTTGAGGTCCTTCCGTCTACAATCGATTCGGGTAAACCCATGGCAGAGATACGCGATACGGTAATTCTTGGCTCCGGCTGTGCCGGATTGACGGCTGCGCTCTATACCGCGCGCGCCGGGCTCAAACCGCTGGTTCTGGAGGGCCACGAACCGGGCGGCCAGCTCTCGATTACGACGCTGGTAGAGAATTTTCCTGGTTGGCCGGACGGGATTCAGGGGCCGGAGCTGATCGGCAACATGAAGAAGCAGGCGGCGCGTTTTGGCGCTGACTATCAGCACGCGCATCTTGAAGGTGTGGAGGCAGGCGCGCATCCCATCAAGCTGCGCACGTCGGCGGGCGAGCTGCATGCGAGGACGCTGATCGTGGCTTCCGGTGCGAGTGCACGCTGGCTGGGACTGCCCAGCGAGCAGGCACTTATCGGGCATGGGGTCTCAAGCTGCGCGACCTGCGACGGGTTCTTTTTCCGCGACAAGGACATTGCGGTGATTGGCGGAGGAGACTCGGCAATGGAGGAAGCAATCTTCCTGACGCGCTTTGCCTCGAAGGTCACGCTGCTGCACCGACGCGATGCCTTTCGCGCATCGAAGATCATGCTGGAACGCGCGGTAGCGCATCCTAAGATCGAGCTGAGGACGAACACGATTGTGGACGAAGTGCTGGGCGTGGACGAGAAGGAAGTGAAGGGTTTGCGCCTGCGCGACGTGAAAAGCGGCGAGCAGGACGAGCTGAAGGTGAGCGGGATGTTCCTTGGCATTGGGCACGTGCCGAACACCAAAGCATTTGTGGGGCAGATCGATCTGGATGAGGAAGGGTACATTAAGACCACGAACAACGTGTTCACGACGCGCAACGGTACTGTTGTGCCTGGCGTGTTTGCGTGCGGCGATGTGCAGGACCGGCGTTACCGGCAGGCCATTACTGCCGCAGGGTCAGGGTGCATGGCGGCGCTTGAGGTGGAGAAGTACCTGGAAGAGCACGGGCACTAAAAAGCAGGGAACAAGGGACCGAGGGAACCAGGAAGCAAGGAACCAAGGAAGCAGATAGAGCTACCTCGGCGGATTCTTGTTCGCGATCAAAAACTAGAACTGGTGAAATGCGAAGAAGGCCGCGGCGACGAGAAAGCCTCCGGCGACGGCGTGATTCCAGCGCAGGTGTGAGCCGAAATAGTAGGTGGCGAAGACGCCAAAGACGGTGAGGGTGATGATCTCCTGGATCACCTTCAGCTGCACAGGAGTGAAGCGGCCATAGCCGATGCGGTTGGCGGGAACCTGAAAGCAATACTCGAAGAAGGCGATGCCCCAACTGACAACGATGACTTTCCAGAGCGGCTGGCTTTCAAACTTCAGATGACCGTACCAGGCAAAGGTCATGAAGATGTTTGAGCAGATGAGAAGAACAATGGTCCACATTCCTTTATTAGATACACGAAAACCGGTGAGTGTTGTGGAAGCCGCGCGCGTGTGGACAGTTTTTTCGGCGAGGCGGCGGTGACCACGCTCAGGGAGAATCTCGAACGGCTGGAAGAGGCGATTGGTGCGGCGTGCCGCGCTGCGGGTCGCGCGCGCAGCGAAGTTGAGCTGATGGCGGTGTCAAAGACATTCCCCGCGGAGGCGGTCGCGGAGGCAGCGGCGCTGGGCCTCACGTTGTTCGGCGAAAATCGCGTTCAAGAATTCAATGCGAAAGTGTTGCGCGCGGCCGAGACCGGAACATGGGCGGTGCGCGAGAGCCTGCGTTTCCATCTGATAGGGCATCTGCAATCGAACAAGGCGGCGAGGGCTGCGGAGATCTTCGACGGAGTGGATTCGCTGGACTCCGTGCGGCTGGCGGAGCGATTGAATGAAGCGGCCGGGAAAACGGGCAAGCGCCTGCCAGTGCTGATCGAAGTGAAGCTGAGCCCCGAAGCGACAAAGAACGGAGTTGAGCCCGAGTCGCACGAAGCTGCGCAGCTCTTGGAGCGGCTGCCCGATCTGCTGGACCTTGAGACGCGGGGGCTGATGACGATTGCGCCGTGGGGCGCGCAAGAGGATGAGACGCGGGCATGCTTTCGCAACTTGAGGATGTGGCGCGACCGATGGGCGGCGGCGCATCCGAACCTGAAATTCGATGTTCTTTCGATGGGCATGAGCGGGGATTTCGCGCTGGCGATTGCGGAGGGCGCGACGCGGATTCGCATCGGAACGGCGCTGTTTGGAAAGCGCACGCTGAAAGCAGAGCCACAAGGCCTGGAAGCGGAGATCGACTGATGCTGCGCGAAGCGCTGGGCGGCGTGACTCTGGCAGTGCGGGCGCAGCCGGGTGCGAAGAGAACGGCCATTGCCGGCATTTACGGTGATGGAACGACGGCTCAGCTCAAGATCGCAGTCGCGGCGCAGCCGGTCGAGGGCCGGGCGAATGAGGCACTGATGGCATTTCTCGCGGAAATCCTTGGCCTGCCGAAGAGTGCGGTCACGCTCAAATCGGGCGAGCTGTCGCGCAGCAAAGTTTTCCTGTTGCGGGGAATCACGTTGGCGCGGGCGAGGGTAGTTTTGGCGCAGGGAATCGAAGTCTAAATTATTTCTTTGCGGCGGACTGCCGCGCGAGCTCACCTAGGAATGCCTGCTCGCGATCGGCAAGATAGGCCTTGTATCCGGCGGGGTCGATGAAGGCGTTTTTGTCTCCGGCCTTCCAGCGCGGATATTTGTCGATGAGATCGAAGTAGGATCCGTGCGCGCCGAGGAAGATGTCGCAGGGGAGACTGTGCAGAACGGCAAAGCCGCGCTTGTAGTCCGAAGCGATTAGCGGATAAGCCTGGTTGCCGACCAGCTTGTATCCCGGGTTCACGTTCGGGCTGCCGACGATGACAACGTGCAGCACGCGGCCAGTTTCGGTTTCGTCGAAAGTCCAGGTAGTGGTTCCACGGGTGTGGCCGGGAGTGAGATGGGCGGTGAGCGTGGCGCCGCCGAGCGAAACCGTGCTGCCATCGTGCAATACGCGATCAACGTGCGCGGGCGGATAGTGGTGAGCCTTTTGCGCGCCGTATTGGAAGTCGGTTCTGCCGCCGGATTCGACTACGGATACATCGCCAGCCATAACGTAGTACTTGGCGCCGGTGAGGCGGATGATCTGCTCGCTGCCCGCGCAGTGGTCGTCGTGGGCGTGGCTGATGAGAAGGATTTTGATGTCGCTGAAGTGGAAGCCGAGAGACTCAACGCTCTTTTTGATCAGCGGCACCGAGGCTTGAAAACTCGAGTTGATGAGAATGAGACCGCGGGGCGTGGCGATGAGATACGAGCCAAGGTCCCGACTGCCCACGTAGTAGAGATTTCCGGCGATGTGGAAGGCGGGAAAAGGAGTCATCCGTGAGGAATTGTCCTGGGCGGCGAGCGGGACGGTGGAGATGAGGAACGCGAAGAGCGCAAGGGGAAGTAAAGATTTTGCGATTTTCATTCAGCTTCTCGATTTTCGAAATGTTTGGTCAACGTTTCGATGGCTCGCTCGAGGTGAACGCCGCGTGAGCCTTTGACGAGGACGACGTCGCCGGGGCGAAGATTTTCAACGAGCCATTGGCCTGCGGCCTCAGCATCGCGGAGAAAGACGGCGGGAACTCCGCCGGCACATGCGGCAGTAGCAAGGTGTTCAGCATTGCCTTGCACCGCAACCACCAGATCGAGGCCCGCCTGTGCTGCGGTTCGGCCACTATCGAAGTGCAGCCCGGGCGCATGCTCGCCAAGTTCAAGCATCTCGCCTGCGATGAGGATGCGGCGGCCTGTAGCGGGACGCGCGGCGAGGGTGTGGATCATGGAACGGAGAGCCTCAGGGTTGGAATTGTAACTGTCGTTGAGAATGATCGCGCCGGCGATCTCGATGATCTGGCCGCGCTTATCGCCAGCGGTAAGAGAAGCGATGGCTGCGATGGCGGCGTCGAGATCTACGCCGGCTTCGATGGCGACAGCCAATCCGGCAACGGCGTTCGATGCATTGTGTGCGCCAAGCAACTGGAGAGTGAAGTTTGCTTCGCGCTCACCGGCGCGAATGCGGACGTGCAGGCCGTCGCCGTCCTCGACGGAAGAGAGAATTTGCGGATCAGCGCAGGGGCCGGCGCCAAAATAAACGACGCGGCCTGAAAAATCGCGGCCAAACTGGGCGGCGTAGGCGTCATCGCAGTTGAGGAACGCGACGCCATTCGCTGGAAGGGATTCAATGAGCTCGAATTTGGCGCGCGCGATGCCCGCCTGGCCGTCGGCAAAGTTTTCAATATGCGCAGTGCCAATGTTGGTGATCACGCCCCAGTCAGGCGCGGTGATTCGGGCGAGCGCAGCAATTTCGCCGGAGTGATTCATGCCCATCTCAATCACCGCGAATTCGTGATCTGGCATCAGGCGCAGAAGTTGAAGGGGAAGACCGAAGTTGTTATTAAGGTTGCCCTTCGATTTAAGGACGCTAAACTTCGCGCTGAGAGCGGCGGCGACGGCTTCCTTGGTGGTGGTTTTTCCGGCAGAGCCCGTGATCGCGACGACGCGGCGGCCCCATTGGCGGCGCACGTGATGGGCGAGGGCCTGCATTGCGGCGAGCGGATCCTCGGCGATCAGGAGGGGATGGGCGAGAGCGGCATCGGGCAGGGAAGCCGCACGCCCGCGCGAGACCACGGCGGCGACGGCACCGCGTTCAAAAACCTCAACAACAAAATCATGGCCATCGTGACGCTCACCGCGAACGGCGAAAAACAGCTCGCCCGGCGCAACGGTGCGCGAGTCAATGGAGTAACCGGTCGCCACCAGCGCGCCTGCGTTGGGTACGCTGGCCGGCGCTTCGAGCACAGCTCCAGCGCCCATCGCGGCTTCGGCAAGTGTGAGATTCATTGCCCTTCACGATAGCCCAATTCGGCAAGGATGGAAAGCGCGACTTCAGCGTCGTCAAAGGGTATGATGCGGTCCGCGAGAATTTGTTCTTTCTCGTGGCCCTTGCCGGCGATTAGAACCACGTCGCCGGGCCTGGCGGCCTCAAGCGCGAGTCGAATGGCTGCGGCGCGATCCACTTCTACGGTGTATGCGACGCCAGCCGACTGGAGGCCTGGCTCGATCTCGGAGAGGATGGATGCCGGATCCTCCGAGCGCGGATTGTCGCTCGTGGCGACAACGAAATCGCTGCCTTCGCCCGCTGCCTGACCCATTTTGGGGCGTTTGGTACGGTCGCGATCGCCTCCACAGCCGAACAGAGTGATGACGCGCGAGCCCGAAGCGGCGGTGATCTTGCGGGCGAGCGCGGTCAAATTGCGGAGGGCGTCATCGGTATGCGCGTAGTCGACGATCACGGTGAATGGCTGGCCCGCGTCGACCGGCTGGAAGCGGCCAGGAACGGGCTTGAGCGTTGGAACAGCGCCGGCGAGATGAGAAAATGAAACGCCGCGCGCGTGGGCGGCGGTGAAGGCCGCGAGAAGATTGAGAATGTTCACTTCGCCGGCAAGCCGCGAACTGACGCAGGCCGAGCCGGCGGGAGTTTCGAGTTGAATTGTCGCGCCAGCAGGCGTGAGCGTGTAGCTTGCCGCGCGCCATTCGCCAGCGCCGATTCCGTAGGTGCGAATTTCAGCGCCGGCGGCGCGTGCGGCCGCGGCAAGTTCTTCAGCGCGCTGATCGTGCGCATTGATCACTGCGATGCGCGGAGGCGGATAAACCGTTCCATCAAAGAGCAGACGCTTGGCGGCGAAATAGTTTTCCATCGTTTGGTGGTAATCGAGATGATCGCGTGTCAGGTTGGTAAAGATGGCAACGTCGAACGGAATTCCAATCATGCGGCCCTGGTCGAGGGCGTGACTCGAAACCTCGGTGACGAGCTCTTCCGCGCCGCGCGCAACACCTTCGGCCATCATTTCGAACAGATCGCGCGACTCAGGTGTGGTGTGGATTGAGGGGCGAGTCTCACCGGCGATGTGGCACTCAATAGTGCCGATGAGAACGCTGGAGCGCGCGGCAGAGTTCAGGAGCGATTCGGCGAGGAAGGCGGTGGTTGTCTTTCCGTTTGTGCCTGTGATTCCGGTAGGGGCGAGGGAACGCTCGGGATGGCCGAAGAATGCTGCGGAGGCCTGGGCAAGCGCGCGCCGGCCGTGCTCGACATGGAGAATGGCCTGATCGGGGTGATAGACCGTGAGATGATCGAAAGCTTGTTCGGAGTCAGTGATGATGCCGAGAGCTCCGGCGGCGATGGCTTTCTGGACGAAGCGATTACCGTCGGTCGAGCCGCCTTTCATGGCCACAAAAACGGCGCCGGGGCGCACGCGGCGCGAGTCGTATTCGACGCCGGTAATGGGCACGGAGGAGCTGCCGGATGAACCGATGGCATCGACTTCGGCGATAAGATCGTTCCACTTCATCTCGAGGTTGATTGTAGAATGTTGCGATCGATCGAGCTGGCCATTTTCGAACGGCGAAGTCACGGATAGGTTCCAGTAAACTCGTCGATGCCATCGAACAAAACCTGCCGGCCGCCATCGACTTCAGCAGTCCGCTCGGCGGCTTCAAGAAGCGCAGAAAGTGAACTCCTCATCCGGTCGTATTGCGATTCTGCCTCAGCTTCCGAGCCGAGGAAGCAGGTATGCATCATCCAGCCATAGATGCCGCAGGTGATGGCGAATGGAGCAACGCTGGCGGCGCGCTCCAGGGTGATTCTTGCGCCAAGAGAATGCTCTTCGTCGCGGATGACGACGCCCTCTTCGGAGCCGGGGAGGCCGATGGTTGAGCCGTCTTCGAAGGGATGCCAGGAGGCGCGGGTCACACAGTGAGAGTAACGCAGTTCCCGAATGCGGCACGGTCAAGGCGCGCAGCGGACCACGATTTTTGTGCCGGGAGCAACTGATGTGCCGGGTGCGGGGGCCTGCTCGCGCGCAATGCCGTCGCCAAGGATCTCGACCTGAAGGCCGGCGCTGCCGGCTTGTTCAATGATCTCGCGAATCGGCAGGCCGACAAGGGACGGCACGCGCAACTGCCCAGCATCGGCGACAATGACGTCGTTCGCTCGCGGCGGCTGGGAGGTTGGGGAATGCGACTGGGCGGGTGCGTTGGGGGAGGGCTGGGAGGCCGCACTGTTTTTTGGAGTTGCAGTAGAGTTCGCAGGCGTCGCGGGCGCCAAGTTTGCAGGCGGGACCGCTTTGGCTGTCGCAGTGGGGGATGCGCGGAGCGGATCGTCGCTCGGCAAATCGTTGGCAGCATCGTAAAGGGCCTGAATGCTTTCCTGTTGCGCCGGAGCATCGTCTTCGGTGACGGGCGCGTCTTTCTTTGAGGCCAGGTCGGCGGGGCGCAGGTCGATGTCGTGCTGCACACCCAGGTATTCGAGGACCTGCTGTGCGACCTCGGCGAAGACTGGCGCAGAGACTTCGGCGCCGTAATACAGACCCTTGGGCGAATCGAGGACTACGGCCACGGAGATGACGGGAGAGTTGACCGGCGCGAAGCCTGCGAAAGAAGCAACGTGCATGGTCTTGGAATAGAGGTGCGTGACCGGATCGATTTTCTGTGCGGTGCCTGTCTTGCCGCCGGAAGAGTATCCGTCAAGCTGCGCCGACTTTCCGGTGCCAAAGAGAATCACGCCTTCCATCATTTTGCGCATCTGGGCGGCAGCGAGCGTGCTGATGACGCGATGCGCTCCGGCGGGAAGTTGGCTGGGCAGATCCTCACCGGCTTTCACCGGGCTGGCCAAGAATTGCGCCACCTGGGGTGGGGCAGCCTTTTGGTTGGGGTCGGTGGCGGAATCAGTCTGGTCCTGCATGAGAATGTGCGGTGGCAGGTAGACGCCGCCGTTGGCGATGGTGGAGACCATGGACGCAAGTTGCAGCGGTGTAACCGCGACTTCCTGGCCGATGGCGACGTAACCGATCGACGCTGGTTGCCATCGAGCGAGCGGACGCAGCAATCCACGTGTTTCACCGGGAAGCTCAATGCTCGACCGCGACCCGAATCCGAAGTTGCGGATGTACTGGTACATTTTGTCGGGGCCGACTCTGAGCGCAAGCTTAATGGCGCAGACGTCGCTGGAGTGCGCAAGGGCTGCGGCCACCGGAATCGTGCCGAGGCCACGATCGCTTTTGTCATCGTGGATAACCTGCCCGGCAACGGTAATCTTTCCGCCCGAGCAATCAATCATGTCATCGGGCTTGGCGACTCCCGAATCCATGGCCGCGGAATAAGTGACCAGTTTGAATGTCGATCCCGGCTCGTACACGTCGCTCACCGCGTGGTCGCGCAACATGTCGGGCGTGGTGTGACGAAACTGGTTGGGGTTGAACGTGGGGCGGATGGCCAGGGCCAGAATCTGCCCGGTGTGCACATCCTGCACCACTACAGTGCCGTTCACCGCCTGCGTCTTCTGCATGGCATGATCGAGCGCTCGCTCCGCCATGAATTGAATGTTCTCGTCAACCGTGAGTACCAGATTCTGCCCCGGCTCCGGGTCATGCTCACTCGAGCCCAGAACCTTGCGGCGGGCGTCAACCGCCGTGTACATCAGCCCCGGAGCCCCGTGCAACTCGCTGTCGAATTTTTCTTCAAGGCCCCCCAGGCCGTCGTCGTCGGTCCCAACGTATCCCAGCACCTGCGCGGCGAGCTGATTGTCGGGATAGAAACGCGCAAACTCTTTTTGGAAGTAGATGCCCTTCATGTTGAGGGCTTTCACGGCGGCGGCGACTTGCGGTGTGACGCGGCGCGCGATCCAGGCGAAGTTACGGCCGTCGTTGAGGCGCACGGCGATTTGCGCCTGGGTGGTAAGCGCGTCTTCAGGATCGGTATGGACCAAAGAGGCAAGGGTGCGCGCCGTGGCCTGCTTGTCGGCGATCTGCGAGGGATCAGCATAGATTGAGGGGACCAGTACGGTCATGGCCAGCTCGCGGAGATTGCGGTCGTACAGGACCCCGCGGCGGGGAGCAACTTGAAAAGTGCGCTGCTGCTGCTTCTCAGCGCGCTCGACGAAGTCACGATGGCGAACGACCTGGAGCCAGAAGAGCCGTCCCGAGATGGCGCAGACCCAAACGAGGAAAAAGAGGCAGATCACGAAGAAGCGCGTCCGCTTGAGGGGCACGCCTTTGGGTGTTTGAATACGGCTGCGGATGGCTTGGGTGGCTGCCGACATTTTTTCTGGGTCCGATGGCCCGGTTACTGCACCGGGGGCGCTGAAGAATTGACCTGAGCAAGAGCAGGAGCGCCGGCGGCTGGCCGCGCGTCAGAGTAGATCACCTGGCCCGGCTGCGGCTCCGCGAGCCCAAGCTGGCGAGCCATCTGGTCGATGCGTCCGGGCTGCGTGAGTTCGGCTTCGCTCAGGTGTAATTGGCGATTCTCCTCGCGCAACTGGTCGAGCGTCTGTTTTTCGCTCTCCACGTGATAGCTGCTTTCGATGGCGTAGAAGTGCTGCAAGCCGTAAATCATAATGAGAGAGAAGAGCACGGCCACGGCGGCGGAGAAGACGCGCATCTCGCGCACTCGGACCGGATCAGAGGCCTTGACGAGGCGGGTGTTGTCAAAATGCTTGGTGAAGTGATACTCGGGCATGCGCACGCGGCGGCGAAGCTGCATTTGCTGCGCCATCATCGCGGCGTTGTGCTCGGCGATTTGCGCGCTTAAGCCTCGGCCAGCCTCAAAATAGGTTGTTACACATGCCGCCATCTTCGTTCTCCTCGTCCCTTTGTCTACTGCCGTTCCGCTGCTCTCAGCTTAGCGCTACGCGAGCGCGGGTTGCGGTTGATCTCGTCTTCTGTCGCAGTGACGGGCTTTCTGGTCAAAATCTTCCAGATTCCCTTCTGCGCGCCTTCCCGGATACTGTCTTTCGCAATGCGATCTTCTAAAGAATGAAAGCTGATAACGACGAGCCGTGCGGAGGGCTTAAGCAAACTTGGTGCGGCCTCAAACAAAGCCCGAATTTCCTGCAATTCCTGGTTAACGAAGATACGAAGCGCCTGAAAGGTTCTGGTAGCCGGGTGAATGTATTTCATTGGCGGGACGGCTGAGGCTACGATCCTGGCTAACTGCGCCGTTGATGTAACCGGCCGCCCCCGCACAATGGCTCTGGCGACTGTCCGCGACCTCCTTTCCTCACCGTATTCGTAAATGAGATTTGCCAGCTCGTGCTCGCCCGTCTCATTCACCACTTGTTCGGCGGTTGGGCCGGATCGCGTATCCATACGCATGTCCAGCGGCCCGTCCGCCTGAAAACTAAATCCTCTGCGCGCCTCATCGAAGTGCAGGCTGCTTGCTCCGAAGTCGGCCAACAAGCCATCGACTGAGTGCGGCGCAACGTGCTCGGCGATGGTGCTGAATGCTTCGCCGATCAAAGTCACTTGCGGCGCCTGGCTGCCCAGCTCTTCAGAAACCTTCAAGAGCCGCGTTCTGGCCAGTTCCAGCGCCTCAGGATCGCGGTCAAATCCGATGAAGTGCCCCGCCGATCCCAATTGCCTGACGATGCCTTCGGCATGTCCCGCCAGGCCCAGCGTGCAGTCGACGTAAGTGCCGCCGGGTTGCACGCGGATAAAATCCATTACGACTTCAAAAAGAACCGGCACATGGCGTACTTTCTGCTGCGTCATGCGAGCCCCCCTGAGGGGCTTACGATTTGCTCCCGTCGGCCAGAATTCCGCCTACCTGCCTGCGATCGTCCGAAGAGAGGGTGCTGGTGGGCAAATCCTGTTCAAATGCCGAGCGGTTGACTACTTCGAGGTGAGTGATCTTGCCCATCACGGCGAGATCGCCTTCCAGCCTGGCCGTGGAGCGCAGGATTTGGGGAAGCATGATGCGACCCTGGGCATCCACCTTTACCTGCTGGCCGTAATAGCTGGTCAAATCCAGGTACCTCATGACCGAGTCGTTCATGGTGCTGTGTTTTGCGAGCTGCGCTTCGATCTTTTCCCACTCGCCAAGCGGCCAAATCTGGGCGCGCTTACCGTCTTCGCTGGTCACATACAGATCCGTGACGTTGGCAGCGTCCAGCAACTGTTTAAAGGGAACTGGGAGCTTGAGCCGCCCGTTCTCCTCGACCTTTGCTGGATGGTTGCCGCGAAACATGTGCCGTCCTTGTGTGTCTTCCGCGGCGACCTGTGCTGCCGTACCGCGAGCCGAATTCTTTGAAGCTTTGTTCCGGGTTAGCCAGAGTGGTTCCCCAAATTGATTGGCTTCCGGATTGGCGATTCCCATTGGGGAATCGGAGTAAAGTTAGGAGGAAAGAGGGGTTATGGATAGGCTCCATAGGACTCCATCTAACTCCAAAATGTTCCATCTCGGTCGATAGTACCCCTGAAATTCCTCTCCGCCAAGTGAAAAATCGGTGGAAAGTACTGGAAAATCAGGCTCTCTGCGGGAAACTCGACTAATAGAAGAAAAATTTGAATGGACCACAAGATATGGGGTTTACTGCTGTGATTCCCCATCTGGACAGGCTCGGCCGGCTGTGGTAGGGGAACAAAAAGCGAATATGCCCGGCGTATCGGGCAGCAGCAGCGATCGACGCTCGCGTTGCGGTCACGGACCCGAGACGCTGCGGACCGACGAATTGAGTGGCCGTGTTCTGGGAAGGCAACGTCGCTAGCCGGAGCGCTTCACAAATGACTTGGCTCGACGGCGAGCGCGATCGAGTACCAGATCCAGCAGATAGAGGAAGACCAGGACGTTGATGGCGAACAGGCCGATGTGAATCCAGCTGACATGGCGATAGATTTCGAAGAGTTCCCAAGGCAGGAAGGATGCAGTGATGGCGAGGGTGAGGAATTCGCCCCAGGCCTTTTCAAGATAGAGACCGATGCCTTCAGCCAGGGTGATAGCGGCATAGCAATAGGCGAAGAAGCCTATGCGACGCAAGAGCGGATCGTTCACCAGCGAAGCCTTTTCAAGGACGAAGGAGACCAGGCGGGACTCTGGGTTAAAGCGCAGGTGACGGGCGAAGAGGTCGATTTCGTCGGCGAGATCCTTGTGGAGAAGGCGATGAGCGCCGATGCCGATGGCGATGAAGAACAGAGCGTAGAGGAATTTATAAAGCGCGATACAGCAGCAGCAAAGCGGTTGTGGCGCTTGCCACGGGATGCGGGATTTTGATGGGGAACGAGGCATGAGGGCGGGGATGGGCGCTTGAATCAAGGGTAAATGATGGGGAGGCAGCCGAGTGAGCGAGCCGGCAGTGCTAGGGACACAGTACGAGCTGGCGAATCGGCCCGAAGTTATTTCCTGGAGTGCACAAGCGAATTGCGGTCGAGGGGTTCTCCGTCGAGAATGATGCCGGAGATGCGGCGCGCATTCCAGATGTTGGCCGTGGGGTCAGAATCGAGCACGAGGATGTCGGCACGGCGTCCGGGGGCGATGAGGCCAAGCTCATTCCAGCCCAGTTGAAGAGAGTAGTTGTTGGTGGCGGCGGCGAGAGCTTCCCGCGGTGACAGGCCCAGGCGGACGAGCAACTCAAGCTCGGTGTGGAGAGAGATGCCGGGCATGGTGCCCATGGCATCCGAGCCTGAGCCGGCGAGGTAATGGGGAAATGCGGAGAACAGGGTCTGGTTGATGTGCCAGAGGCGAAGAGCAGTCTGACCGGCCTTTTTCTGCTCATCCGATTCCATCCAATGCTGCGCGGTTGCGGGAAGGTGGCGCGACCAGGTGGGGAGAGGAAACATCATCTCGCCGGTCGCGGGGTCGGTGGGATGGAACATTTGGCTGGGATCGAGAAGCGAGGCAGCCGGCTCCTGCCAGAGATCGCGATGACCGGGAAGCTCCACATAGTAGAGGCTGAATTCGGGCATGAGCGCGGCATGGTGCGCGGCGAGGAAGTGCGCGTAGTCGCGCAGACGGGCGTCAGTGGGAGGGATACGCTCCGAGTAGTCATATGCGGTGTCGGCGGAGGAGCCATCAGGATCGTCGACCAGCGGGCGTTGGAGTTCATCGGGAACGACGCCGAGATCGTAGTGGTCCATCCCTACGAGAGCATCAACGCCGGCTGCATCGCCCACACGGTAGGGAGTGGAGACGAACTGGCCGTATGTGGCCAGGCCCATCTCATGGGCGCGCGCGATCATCCATTGGGAGTTGGCTGCGGTGAGGTGAGCCGTGAGCAGCAGAACGCGCGTGCCGATGCGTGCCGTGTCAACCATCTGGCGGGCAGTATCCTGAGGAGCAAGTTCGACGGGATGCGCGCCTTCGCGGAGCTTTGAAACCCACTCGGCTTGCCGGGCCAGAAGACTCCAGTTGTCGGTGACGCCGATGGTGTCAATGGGGTAGATGTGCGGACTCGGATGGGCATCGGTATCGATGAAGCCGCGCTCTGAATCGGCACGCGCGACGACCGTGGTGACTCCCATATAGAGATTTGCATTCGCCTGGGCCTGGGAATTCATGCCGGCAAAGCCGTCGATGAGCCCGGGAATCAGGAATTTTCCTGTGCAGTCGATGACGTGGGCGTCTTTGGGTATGGAGACCTTGTCGGGCAAGCCGACGTCGGTAATATGTCCGTCGCGAATGACAACAATGGCGCCTGGGATGTCCTGGGCAGAGTCGCCCCAGCCGGTAACGTCAATGACGGTGCCGCCCGCAAGCACGAGGGGGGCTGCTTGCTCAGTGGAATCCGGTTGGGATTGCCCCGGAACTGAAGCCAGAGCGCAGCCGATCAGAAACAGACCCGGGAAAAAGCGAAACAGGCGCATGGAGATTACGGTCCGAAGAGGATTGTCGCACAAGGGGGCAGACTGCGTAGCCCGCGGCGCTGGCGAAGCTAGTGGAGTTCCTGTTGCGCGGTAGGCCGCGCGTGGGTGAGCGCGGCAGCCGCGGCGACGATGACGATGGGGAAACACTGCACCGTGTAACGCGGTTCAGGATTCTCCATGGCTCCGAGGAGGACGAAACGCAGAATGAGATAGGAGCCCAGCATCCATGGCCAGGGAACGCGCCGGCGGGCGAATGCCCAAACAGCCGCGGCAACGTAGAAGAGATTGAGGAGGCCGAGAAAAATGGCCCAGGCGGACTCGGCGGGGTGCTCGCTCCAACGCCACCAGAAGACGTCGAGGCCGAACTCGAGCGTTCTGGGGCGGAACATCATGTCGGCGTCGCGCAGGAGCGGAAGGCCGACATAGTAGCGGAAAGGGTGGGCTTTGATGTTTTGGGCTGCAACGGCAGCAAAGCGGTCGATGAGCGACGGAGTCAACGCATAATCGCGGTTGTACTCGGCGAGGAGATGGAGCCCGTAGGCGCGCTGCTCGGGCGAATCGAAGGCGCGCTGTGGAATGTCGACGGGATCGACAAAGTCGCCGGGGAAATGCCAGCATACGACCGCAGTGTCGACAAAATCGATGGTCCAGGTGCGCAGCCATCGGCGCGCGCCTGCAATCGAGAGCTCGCCGGGGTCCGCATAGCGGGGCGCCAGCGGTTGAAACACGTGAAACACCTCCCAGTTGCGCACGGTCCACGGAACCAGAGGCAGCACTGCGACGAAGCAAAAGATCGATGTCGCACCCAGGCTGCGGCGCAAGGCGACTGGGCCGGGTTGCGTCGCCAGGCGCCCCCGTAGCGTATAGAAAAACAGGCCAATAGAAATGGCGCCGCACAGAAAGATACCGTCGGGACGAAGCAACGTGCCCAGAGCCGCAGCGCATCCGGCCAGAATCAACGCGGGGAAGTCGCGCGCGCCGGAAGCCTCAGCAGCGAGGGCCCGGCCACCCGCGTAGATGCCCAGAGAGATGGCGAAAACCGAGAGGCACTCGGTCATGGCAATGGCCGAATAAACCGCAGTGAAAGGGCAAAGCATGGCCAGGGCAAGCGTGACTTCAGCCGCTCGATCGGAGAGGTGACGGCGCGCGAAAGCCGCGAGCAGCAAGCCGGAGGCCAGATCGATAGCAGTTTGAAACAGAAAAACGGCGGTGAACCAGGTGTTCGGCCAGACGCGCGCGAAGAGAAACTCAAACGTAGCAAGGAAGATGGGATATCCGGGCAGCCGATAGGTGGAAGGGCCCATGTCGTCGCCGATCCCGGTGCCGTAGACGCCGTAATGGAAGAGATTGTGGCCCATCTGTAGATAGTCGAACGTGTCGTCGTCGACGGGGCGCGGGAAAGAAATAAAAACCAGCCGCAGGACGAGACCCGCAGCGAGCCATAAAAGCCAGCGGCGTGGGATAAGAAACCGCCAGCGCGGCGAAAGGATGGGACTGGACATCTATTGAGGAGGATAAACGGCGAGGCGCCGAAACCCGCCGATCAATATGTGACGGAAACGGTAATCGTGTCAGTGTAGCTGCCCGGTTTGACATATTGTGTTGCGGGAATCTGGCCGTAGACAGTGATTGGCTGGGAAGCGCCGCTGCCCGTTCCACTGACCCAGTTGGTGGCGGAGGTGTCACCCCAGTTGGTGGTGTGAGTGGAGTTGGTGAAAAGGCCATAATTCAGCAAAGCCGAACCATTCTGCATTTTCCGGGTGGTCACGGTGGCGCCAGTTGCCAGCCCGGCACTGAGGCCGACGGTGTACGTAGTGCCGCTGGTGCAGGTCACTGAAACCGTGGATGTCGCGCTATTCACTGCGCCAGTGTAATTGCCAAACGCGAGATTGGTAGCCGAAACCGTGCAGTCTTTCACAATCGTGGCAGTGACGCTGAACTGCGCGGTGGCGGTAGTGATGCCGGTGCCGGATATGGATGCGGTCGGGGAATCTGTGTAGGTCTGCAATGCGCCGGTCTCTCCCGCCGGAATCTGGGCATAGATGGTGTAAACCTGAGCGCTTCCGGTACCCGTCCCGGCCACCCAACCGGTGCTCGATGAGTTACCCCAATTGGTGGTGTAACCGGCATTGCTGAACATCTTATAGCCCAACAGGGCCGAGCCATTTTCCATGGAGCGGGTGGTGATGGTCGCGCCGCTGGCCAGCCCGGCATTGAGGGCGATGTCATAGGCCTGGCCGCTTGTGCAGGTGACCGTTAACGTGCCAGTAATATCTACGACACTGCCATAGTAATTACCGAATGCGATGCCCGAGGCATACGCGGAGCAGGAGTTGGTGGCCGAGGCCGGGGCGGCAATGAAGAGCAGGAGTAGCGCTGCAAAAGTAAGTCTTCGCATCATGGCTTTTTCTCCAGGCAACGAAGCGGTCCAATCGAGGGAATTTCGCCAGTTACCGGCGAATAATCAAACGCGACAACGCAGCGACGGCCATCGGGAAACTCGACCGCAAGTTGATTGTGGGGGCTGAGATCTTCAACGTAGGCGTCGCCGTCGTAGCCGACCGGGACGACGACACCAGTGGCTCGCAGAGTTGCCGTACTGCCTAGCGGCACCGCGACCCCGGTTTCATCGACCAGGCGCAGCAACGCGCCATGACTGAACTTGATGGGGAACTTCAGCACAACGCCAGAACGATCCTGGGGGCGCACGTCGCGAGAGGCGACATCAATGGTTACGTCGGGCGGAATATCGGTCGGAGCAATCGAGATTTGGTTCAGGTCAAACGCGCGCATGTCCGGCACCAGCAAGCGTCCTGAGGAATTTGTGCTGCCAACGTCGCGGTTCTCCTGCATAACATGCACGTGGGCCATGGGGCCCGTGTCGACAACGGCGAAGCTGTCGTAGATGGAGTTAGAAGGGAACAGCTCGCCATCGACGAAAGAGAATGCACCTTGAGTTTCCAGGCGCAGAGTCGTCACCCCGCTGTCGCTATCGATCCCAGCCGTGAACAGGCCTACCTGCGACTTATATTGTCCCTGGGCGAATACATGCGTTGAATCGCCAGCAGAAATGTAAGCCTGGTAGCCCCATTCGCCGACGATTGGCGCGGGCTGCTGCACGTCGATCTGAGCGGAACCGTTTGAACCTCCGCTGGCGGTAACCGAGTTGCGTTTGCCGAATGGGATGGTTAGGCCGATCTGAATGCCGCTGCTGCCTTTGTTCACAAGGTCGCGAAACTCTGTGGCATACAGAAAGACGTGGTAGACCTGGAGCGAATAGTTCGCGGAAAAGATCTGCGAGTGCTGGGCCGGGTTGGCGTTTTGCTGGAGCGGAACTGGTGAAGGGTCCATATTGACCGCGGCGTAGGCCAAGCCACCGGAGCCAAACTGCTTGAGAGACAAGCCAGTGAAGGCGCTGATCTGTTTGCGCGGGATGCCGTCTCCGTTTTCAGACGCAACATCGCGGTAGTTGCGATCGGCCAAGATCGCGGAGGCGCCCAGGCTGAAGATCCGGCCGATGCGCTGCGCCCCGGCGGAGTACTGCGCGCCTGCTCGGCCAGAGCCGATGCTGGGCGCCACAGCGAAGTTGACGACGCCGAGAGTTCCGATCTGCGCCACCCCGCCCACCCCCGCCATGAACGCACCGTCGGTGCCTTCCATACTGCTTTCAATGGTGAACTTTTGCGAGAGGCCGCGCCGAAAGACGGCGGTCCCGGCCAGCTTTCCATAGTCGTCGCTGATTGTGCCCCAGTACCGCCGAACGAGGCCAGTTTGTAAAGCGAAGGTCTGGAGGCCCTTGGCCAACATGGTGGAGCTGGCATAAAAAGGCTGCGTGACAGTCACTTGTTGTCCCATAGCGTCAGTGACCGTCATCGAGATGGTGCCTGCGCCCTCCACCACCGGCAGTTGCGGAACCTCGAAGGGGCCGGGGGCAATCTGACTGGAAGCTGCGAGATTTCCGTCGGTGAGCACGTTGACGGTGGAGGGAACTGCGGCCGTGCCGGTGATCGTGGGCACTGGGAACGTCACGAGATCGGGCCGCATGCTGAAATCTGAATTGATCTGGATGCCTTCAAGATGGACGGGACGAGTCCAGGAAAGCCCGCCGTTGATGAAGTCGCCCAGACTATAACGGCGCAGGGAATTGACGTCGGCAAAGGTGTAGGAGGAATCGAGGCGTATGGCTCTGGTTGCGCCGGGGGTAGGCGAATTCACGCCGGCAAAGGCAAGCCAGTCCGAGCTGACGATACCCCATGGCGAGAAAGCTCTCGTCTCGAACGACCCGCTGCCGCCCTTCTGGCCGCCAGAGAAAGTTCCGACGGTGTCGTAGTTGATCGTCACGCCGGTTCCGCTCTCGATCATGCGGCGGCTTCCAGCCGGTTCTCGTCCAAGAGGCTGCAACAATGCCGGCAGCAAGGCGCTGTCGACGGCTGTCACTTGAAGAACCTGGTTTTTGGCGTCGAGAATCCAACTGAGTCCGGGTAAGTCAGACAAGCCCACAAGACCGCCGGTTTCAGAAGCGCGAGACACAGGAACACGGAAACCGAGGTCGCGCAGTTCTTCAGGCCGGGCCCACAACAAGCCGTGCCGCAAGGTGAATTCGCCAATCTTGCCGATCGAGTGACCGTTGACCTGAACGTCCAGATAGAGGGTCTCGTCGTTGCTTGGGGTGGGAGCAGGGTCGGCGGCTGCGGGACTGGCAGGGGGAGGCGATGAGGAGACGGCGGGGCCAAGGGCTGCGGCCAGTTGCGGCATGGCGGCCATCATAAAGAACACGATCTGAGCACAGCGAAGCCCCCTGGCCATTGCACCTCGACGATCACGGTGCCGTGACGAAGCCGACCTGCTGCTGGAGAACGCCGGCGTCCGTGTGGGCTGTCAACTGCAGGGTTTCGCCTGGCAGAGGGAGGGGGCCTTCTGCGGCGATTGTCCAATGCCGAGTAACTCCGGCGAGAATGTAGGGCGGAGCGTCGGACTCTCCCTTGAGCTTTCGCCCGTCGCTGGTCGTCAGCACGACATCGCGAATCACTTCGTGGCTAAGACCATCGTTCGTTGCCACGAGGACGAGCTTTCCAGAATCGACCGCCAAGTGAAACTGCACGTGCGGAACCGCGCGCGTCGGGGGCTCGGCGAATATTGGAATCGACAGGCGCAGGACCATATGCACCATCCCCGGCTCGGCCGGTGGTGGAATCTGGTCGATGAGAATGCGGTAGGTTGCCTCGCGGCCCTGCGGAAGCTGACGCAGAATAAGGCGAACAACTTGCGACGCGCCGGGAGCAATCGTGGCCAGCGGAGGGCTTAGCACCACCGCGTCCGAGTCCGTCAGTTGGTCGTCGCTCTCTGTCTGAGTCCAGGCGTAGGCGCGAATCTGAATCGCGGTTTCGCTGGTCCCCTTGTTGGTGACGGTCAGGGACGAAGCCTTCTGTCCGGGAGAAAAGAGAATATTGACAGGCAATACAGCCAACGACTGCGCCGTTGCTGCCGGGCCTGCGAAAAGGAGAATGACGGCTGCGCCAGCGTGCGCCAGGGCTGCCGCCATTCGACGGAATGAGTTTCGCAAAGTCATGGGGATCCCAAATGCAAATGGTGCAAACAATCAGTAGGTGACGGTAGCAGTAATCGTGTCGGTGTAAGAGCCTGGCGGGACATACTGTGCCGCCGGGAGTACGCCGTATACCGTGAGTGCCTGGGCAGCGCCGTTGCCCGTGCCGCTTACCCAGCTGCCGGTGGTATTACCCCAGTTGGTACCCGTATAGGAACCCGTCAACAGCGAATAATTCAACCCGCCCGCGGGCTGGGTAATGCCCATCTGCCTGGTTGTTACTGTTGCGCTGGTCGTCAATCCTGCGTTGAGGCCGACGGTGTACGTCGTGCCGCTGGTGCAGGTAACGGTGACAGAGGAGCTGGCGTTGACCGCTGCTCCGGTGTAGTTTCCGAATGGCAGAGCCGTGGCAGACACGATGCAGTCTTTGAGTACCGTCGCGGTGACGTTAAAGGTGGTGGTTGCCGGATTAGTCTGAGCAACCGCAGATGTAGAAGTCAGACCGATCACCACGCAGCCGAGAATGACGGTAAGCAGTGCGGTCTTCACGGGGTTTGAGAACTTCATGACACTTACTCCTGGTACAAGAATTCGTATGGGGTTGAAATCTGCGGCCATCCGGGGAGGAGCCGGACGGGATCAGTGAATCACCGATGCAGGCATTGATGGACGTGAGCGAACGTTTACCAACGGGCCCAATAATCAATTGCCGCCGAGGTTCGAACACAGCTTTCCTGTGTTCGTTGCTGACGTGCTCGCAAGAACAATGAATGCGCAGGCGCGGGCAGATCGTTGGCTGCGCGCTGACCTGTCAAGCTGTCATTGAGCGTTATTGAGACAATATCGAGTACGATTGTGCGTCTCAATAGCACGTATTGGTCATAAGGTGTTATGTACCAAGGTAATAAACAGGAAGTTGAATCGCTGCAGGCCGTACCGATCGGACGCATCGCAGGCGCAGACTGCGCGCAGGCGATTTATCAAGGGATTGGCGACGATCGTTGAGACGCTTCCAGCGCGGGAGCGAGGTCAATACGTCACAACGACAATCATCGGATTGGCGGCTTGGCCGGAGAAGGCCCTGGGCGCGAGAGTCACCAGGGAGAATCCAGAACCCCATCCGCGCCGGAATCCGATGGTGGAGCTCTGAACCGCACCTGGATTAAGGGTTATGTTGTACGGCACGGAGTTTGTGCAGGAGACTGACGCGAAAGAAGCAGCTTCCACTTCCCGAGCACGAGTTCGGATCGCGGTTGTCGAAACTTGAGCGACGGATGCCACGCACGAAGCCTGGACAGTTGCGGAAACAATCATTGAGGCGCTGGCGGTCGCGGCTTTGACGGGTGTGATCGTCAAGCCGAACGCCAGAATCCCCAACGCGAATACTCGGAACTTGGCTCTGATGGGCAATTCGACCCCTGCCAGGAACGACTCATGATATTTCTCTCATCGGCAGCTCTTAGAGAATCCTTAAAGATTCTGGTGGAAATCTCGTCTTGAATTCAGGCTGGATGTGAGTCGGCGGGGCGAGAGTCCGCGGGCGGCGGACTCCGGGCGGCTAGACGGCAGGAATACAAATGCGGATTCTTCGAGTTCGCTGGCTGGTGCAGATTCTGTTCAGGAGGCGACGAGGGTGGGACGGCGGCGCCGCGTGAGCAGCGGAAGAACCTGGGAGAGAGCTGCTTCCGCAGTGAGGCCGTAGCGGGCGCGCAACGCGTCCACTTTGCCGTGTTCGATGAACTGGTCGGGCCAGCCAATGCGAACGACAGGAACCGAGAGGCCCATTTCGTCGAGAGCCTCGACGACGGCAGTTCCGAAGCCGCCCATTTTCACGTGATCTTCAAAGGTGACGAAAGCGGCCACGCGAGAGGCGTAGCGAGCCAGAACTTCGCGATCGAGCGGCTTGATGAAGCGAGGATTGATGACGGCGGCGGAGTAGCCGTCGCGGTCGAGAAGCCGGGCAAGAGTTTGCGCGAGCGGAATCATGGGACCGAGGCCAAGAATCGCAACATCGGATCCATCAGAAATGACTTCTGCCTTGCCGATGGCGAGCGAATGCGGCTCCGATTTGCGAGTCACGCCGGCAACCGCGCCGCGCGGATAGCGAATGGCGCTGGGGCCGGGGAGCTCGACGGCGGTTTTGAGCATGTCGGCGAGTTCGTCTTCGTCCTTGGGCGACATGAGAACGATCTCGGGAATACCGCGAAGGTAGGCAATATCGAACAGCCCGTGATGCGTAGGCCCGTCGTCGCCAGAGAGGCCGGCGCGATCCATGCAGAACAGGACGGGCAATTTCTGCAGGCACACATCGTGAACGATAGGGTCGAAAGCGCGCTGCAAAAATGTTGAGTAGATGGCGCAGACCGGGCGGTAGCCGCGCGTGGCCATTCCCGCGGCAAAGACGACGGCGTGTTCCTCGGCAATGCCGACGTCGAAATAGCGATTGGGGTGACGAGGCCGGAAGTGATCGAGGCCTGTGCCATTGGGCATCGCGGCGGTAATGGCAACGATGCGCGGATCTTTGGCGGCGAGGTCGGCCAGGCTGTTTGCGAAAACCTCGGCGTAAGTCGGCAAGCCGTCGGGAGTCTGGCCGGTTTCAGGATCGTATGGGCCGAGCCCGTGAAACTTCTTCTGACCATCGAGAGCGGGTTGAAAACCGCGGCCCTTCTGCGTGAGGACGTGGAGCAGAACGGGATGGTCGAGGGTCTTGAGGAACTTGAAAGTTTCAACCAGCAACGGAAGGTTGTGGCCATCGAGGGGGCCGAAATAATCGAGGCCGAACTCCTCAAAGAGGATGGAGGGCCACAACATGCTTTTGGCGGCTTCCTCTGCGCGGCGAACAACTTTGATGGCGGTTTTGCCCGCGAAGCGCTCAATGAGGCGAGTCGCCCTGTCGTGCAGGTGCTGGTAATGCTCGTTGGTCACGACGCGGTGGAAATAGCGCGCCACGGCGCCCACGTTGCGGTCGATGGACCACTCGTTGTCATTGAGGACAACGATCATGCGTTTGGTGTGGGCGGCGATGTTGTTGAGCGCTTCGAAGGTTATGCCGTTGGTAAAAGCGGCGTCACCGGCGACGGCGATCACATTTTCGTGTCCACCGGCCAGATCGCGGGCCACAGCCATTCCGAGTCCGGCAGAGAGGGCGGTTCCGGCGTGCCCCGCGCCATAGCAGTCGTGCTCGCTCTCGGTGCGCAGCATGAAACCGTTGAGGCCATCGGGCTGGCGGATGGTCGCGAAGCGTTCGAGGCGGCCGGTGAGGATTTTGTGGATGTAGGCCTGATGGCTTACGTCGAAGAGGATCTTGTCTTCAGGAGTGGAGAAGACGGCGTGCAAAGCCAGCGTGAGTTCGACGACGCCAAGATTGGGGCCGAGATGGCCGCCGGTTTTGGAGAGAGTCTGGACGAGGAAGCCGCGGATTTCTTCCGCGAGTGAAACCATCTGGTCATAATTCAACCGCTTCAGGTCGGCGGGAGAATGAATGGTCTCCAGAAGTGTACCCATTTATTTCCTTCCCCCGGGGGGAGTCCGGGAATCGAGGGAAAATAACGCCACATGTCAAAGCGCCCCCTGACGGGGGCAAAGTACCCGAGGGATCAACCCCTGGGGTCCACTCAGTTCCTAGTATACCTTCGCAGCAAAATGCAGCTTTGAGGGGTTAGACGTGTGAACAGGTGCGGGGTGGGAGCGACCCGGCGAGATAAGACGAATGGAAAAACGTCTATACTTAAGCGGCGCTCGGAGGAATGAAAATTGATGCGGAAATGGGCTGTTCTGCTGCTTCTTTTAGGGTTTATCAAACCGGCCATGGCGGATAAGACCATGTCCATCGGGCAGATAGAGCAGCTCCTCAACACGCTCCGCGGCAAGCCAGATGGCAAGGTGGCTGACGAGCTTGAAAGCGTAGGACTCACCGAACGGGTGAGCCCCGAGCGGCTGGCGCGTTGGGAGGCGGATTTTCCCGGCAAACGGACGCGCGAAGAACTGACAAAGCTGGCCGATCTTTCTGAATTTCTTAATCCGCCTGCCAGCGATGTGCTCCGCGATCCACCGCCGGACGAGGGGACCGAAGAGCACATGCTCGCGTTAGCCGTGGACTATGTCAGGCTCACCACGGCGCGGCTACCGGACTTTTATGCGACCCGCGAGACCACACACTTTGCAGACACTCTCACACATCACACGGACTACTCCTACTCGCCTTCGACGGCGATGAGCGGACACGGCGTGCCGGCGGTGCCAGTCCAAACTCCCGACGGCGGCGCCACCATGGAATACAGAGGATTGCACAGCACCGGCGAATTCAACATGACGGTGACCTACCGGGATGGCCATGAGGTTCTGAACGAGGATGCGGAAAAGCGGCGGGAAGAAGAAGAATCGACCTTGGGATTCACTTCGAATGGCGAGTTTGGGCCGATCCTCGGAAAAGTGATCAACGACGTCATGCACGCCGGTGTGGCCTTTGTGCGATGGGAGCCGGGAATCGGCGAGCCCGCTGCCGTGTTCCGCTATGCAGTGTCGGCGCAGGATTCGCATTTTGGCGTACGGTTGAACATCGGTGGCAAGGCGGAGGAAGTCTTTCCCGCTTATCACGGCGAGATCGAGATCGATCCGGCAACGGGAGAGATTCTGCGATTAAGCGAAGTTGCGGATCCGACGCCGCCCAACATGGGGATGAAAGCGGCCATCGTAGTGGATTACGCGCCAGTGAAAATCGGCGATCAAAGCTACGTTTGCCCGGTGAAAGGCGTGGCGTTCTCGATGGTTCGGGTTCCCGGCACAGCTGTGAAAGATGCTTCGGACCTCCCGATCCAAACAAATTTGAACGACATTGCGTTCACGCATTATCACGAATTCGGCTCCCAGGCGCGGATCGTAGCGAGCGCAGGCGATGAGAACGGCGCGGGAACCAGCAGTGAAGCGCCAGGCGCAGATACTTCAGAGAGCCCAGCGCCAGCCAGCGCGCCGGCGGCCCCGGCCAGCACAGGCGCGGAAACGGCCTCCAGCCCAGCTCAGCCGGCCGCAGAGACAGCCGCGCCGCCTGCCCCAAATCCAGCGCCTAGTTCCACACCCGCGGCGACAACTGCGGCAAGCAGTCCCGCGCCGAATCCGGCCGGCGATTCCGGGGTTGACTCGACGGCCTTGGCGTCCGCGCCCGCAACCACGAATGCGCCCGTCGTGGGTCCGGTGTTCCATGCCCAGTCCCGCTTGGTTGTGCTGGATGTGGGCGTGACCGAACATGACAAACCTGTGGAGAAACTGGATCGCAGCCAGTTCCACGTGTTTGAAGATGGGCACGAGGTGCCTTTAGCTTCGTTTGAAGAAAACGAACCGCCGCCAACCGTGAAAATCGCCGAGGTTCCGGTATTGCCGCCGGATACGTATTCCAATGCTCCGGTTTATCCGGAAACCAGCGCGGTCAACGTGCTGCTGCTGGATGCGCTGAACACCCCGACCGGCGACCAGGAGCAGGCTCGGAAACAGATGATCGCTTACATCGGGACCATCAAGCCGGGCACGGCGCTTGCGATTTTTGCTCTTTCTTCGCGACTCCGTATGGTTACGGGATTTACAACGGATGTGGCGAAGCTGGAACAGGCGCTTGACAACGAAAAGCACAATCAACGATCGACGGCCGATGTGGGCGCCAATGCGAGTGAAAGCATGGCCTCGAGTCTGGATCAGGCGGCGTCGAGCATTGCCACGAGCAACGATCCGGGAACGAGATGGATGGTCGGCCAGATCGAGCAGTTCGCAGCCGACACGCAGGCATATGAAACAGATCAGCGGGTCGTGATGACGTTGAATGCATTTAGCGAATTGGCACGTTATCTCGCAGCAATTCCGGGGAAGAAGAATCTGATCTGGTTTTCGGGGTCGTTCCCCATCAACTTAAGTCCCGATGCGATGCTCTCGACGCAGATGAAGGATGTGAGGGATTATTCCGACGATGTGAAGCGGACCAGCGCGTTGCTTTCGGCGGCGCGGATTTCGGTCTACCCGGTGGATGCGCGGGGACTGATGATGTCGCAAACCGCTTCCGCGGATTACACCCCGGCGCTGTCAATGATTCAAGGCACGGCGGGCACCGTTAACAACGACAACAAACAGTTTTCCGAGCAAAATTCGCAGGACCAGAGCACGTTGAGCATGATCGCGACGGAGACAGGCGGACGCGCCTTCACCAACGGCAACGGCCTGAAGGAAACCGTGGAGAAGATCGTCGCCGACGGATCAAGCTACTACTCGCTGAGCTACGTTCCGCCGGGGGAGACGGGCGCCAGGCACGGCGATGACTTCCGCAAAGTCGAAGTGAAGGTAGACGGAGGCAAGTATCAACTCTCGTACCGGCGCGGGTACTACACGGACGAAGGGAACCAGACGACGAGCAGCAGTGGATCGGTGCCGGCAGACGTGACTGCCGCTGCATTGCTGGGTGCGCCGCCTTCGACGCAGATTGTGTTTCAAGCGAAAGTCTTGCCGGAAGGAGATCCCGGAATCATGGGGCCGCTGCCTGACAAGAGTCTCAAAGAGAATCCGACCAGCGAGTTCAAGGGCGCGCCCCATTCGTATGTCGTGGATCTGGTAGTTCCGGCCGGCGAGCTGGACTTCACGGAGGGAGCGGGCGGAGCACGGACCGCGCATGTTCAGATTGCGCTGGTCGCCTATAACAAGGACGGGCAAGCGGTGAATTCGGTGGCGCGACAATTTGCGCTCTCGCTTACGGCCGCGCAGTACGACGGGCTTGCCGCGGCCGGTAAAGGGATTCCGGTGCGCCAGTTGCTCGATTTGCCTTCTGGTGCGAATGTAATGCGGGCTGTGGTCTATGACCCGGCGAGGGCCAAGGTCGGATCACTCGAGATTCCGATCGACGTGCCCGGCGCGGAGGCGAACACCTCATCGAAGTGATTGCCGAATCGCGCCGCAGAAGCCCTCTCGGAACTCGATACGTCCAATGGAAGTTCGTGATCTTGCCGATGCGCGAGTGTGACGCAGCTCTCTGCGAACTGGCAATCGAGGGTTGTAGGATGGGCGCATAGACTTCCAGCTCAAGGGAGGGCGTGGTCGTGGCAGCTTTGCGGAGTTCTGTTTCATCATTCATTCTGATTGTGGGATTGGCGTGGGCGGGATCGTGCATCGGTCATGCGCAGTTGCTGGAGCCGGGAACATCTTCACAAGAGCCCAATCCCCTGACCGACTCGACGGTAAAGCCAGGCAAGATGGAGCTTTTCGATCTCGAGGCGCGGTTTGCCAAGGATGTTCTGGAGCGTGGAGGCGCGGGATTTGCATCGTGGTTTGCCGACGATGGGGTGGCGCTGGGAAACGGTGCCGCGCCGCTGATTGGGAAAATCGCGATTGCGCGATCCGCGCAGTGGTCGCCGCAGAACTATCAGCTTACCTGGACTCCGACCGACGCCATGATGGGACCGTCAGGAGATATGGGCTACACGTGGGGGCACTTTGAGGGGCACAGCAAAGACGCGAATGGAAATCCCGTTCTCACCAGTGGCCGATATATGACGATCTGGCGCGAAGAGCCCGACGGAAGCTGGAAGGTGGTTCTGGATGCGGGCGCTAATGAGCCACCAGCTGCGGGTGACTGCTGCAAGCTGCCGGCCCAATGAATCATTGACGGTAAACCACTGCCGTCGGCTGCGAAAGCTGCGCGGCAATCGACAAGTTTGCCGCGCAACTGTAACGAACGGTCCGGGGTAACAATCGAAATGTGTCCATAGTAATCATGGATTAGATCGAATGGTGCGTTAATTCGCGGGTACTTGAGTTGTACAGCTTTTTCCTCTGACTAACCGGATAGTGGAAGAGCCAAGCTAGTTAATCTCTTCGATACTGGCTGGCAGGTACGTGTATCTATATGGCCGTAACAGTCGGTTCGCATGGGGGGGAGAACCAGGTGGGTGCGGTGCGCCCGGAGATGGGAATCTTCGATCGCAACCCTGATCCCGCACTGGACGAGCTCGTTGAGCTCGCGGCAGTCTTGTGCGACGCCGACTACGGCTACATCGGCTGGATGGATTTCAACCGCCTTTGGTTCAAGGCGCGATTCGGATTCAAGGCCACGGATCAGCCGCGAGCCAGCACCGCATGCCAATGGATGCTCGAGACTGGCGAGCCGATGCTGATCGCGGATGCAAGCCACGATCAGCACTTTCCTCCGGAAGGCATTCCTCTGCCAGGCGCGCGCCCCTGCCTGTCTTACGCGGCGGTTCCGCTCTTCAGCAGCGACGAGCACCTGATCGGGACCATGGCGGTGCTCTCACAAAAGGCAGACCAATTCAAGCCAGAACATTTAACACTGTTGGAGATTCTGGGCCGCCAGGCCGTGACGCGCCTTGAGCTGTACAACCGGATCCGGCTGCAGGAGCAAGCGCAGCGGCAACGCCAGCGCACGGAGCGCGCGTTGGCCATCGAGCGCTGTTTTGTGGCCGCTACGCTGGACTCGATTCCCGCTTTAGTGACGGTGCTCGATACGGCGGGTCGGGTCGTGCGCATGAATTACCCATGCGCGCAGTTGACCGGATTGAGCCTGGCGCACGCAGTGGGTCGCCCGTTTGTAGAGGAGTTTCTCGAGCCCGACGACCGCGGATGGGCCACGGTCAAGCTGCGCGAAGCTTCGGCCGGGCAGGCCTCTGGGCCGCATGAGACATTTTGGCGGGCAGCCGGCGGTGAAAGCCGGCGAGTGAGCTGGACGTTGCGGCCGCTGCTGGGACCGAACGGAGAAATCCAATACCTGATCGTGAGCGGGCAGGACGTAACTGACCAGCGCGAGATGGAAACGACGCTCCTCAAGAGCGAGGCCCGATATCGCGAGGTCGTCGAGAACAGTTTGGGCTTTGTCTTCACCTGTTCGATGGAAGGGCGGCTGACCTCACTGAATGCGTTTACCGCCGAGACACTTGGGTATCGCGCCGAAGCATTGGTCGGGCGCATGCTGACCGAGCTGATGGACGCTGAGGGAGCGGCGGCCTTCCAGGATTGTCTGAACACCTTGGAAACTGCAGAGGAGTGGCAGGGCGCATTGCCGCTGAGGCGCAGCGATGGAGTCTACCGCCGCATCGCAGTGCGCAGCCGGCGCATGCAGCTGCCAGGCGAACGGCCGTTCGTTTTGAATCATGGCATGGATGTGACCGAGCAGCACGAAGCCGAAGAGGCCCTGCACATCGCGACGCGGCAGCGCGAGCTGATTCTGGAAGCCGTGGACGATGGGATTTTCGGCATGGATCTTTACGGCAAGGTGACCTTCATCAATGAAGCGGGCGCCCGATTGCTGGGATACACGGCAGGCAGTTTGGTAAGCCGCGATCTGCATGACCTTATCCATCACAGCCACGCCGACGGGACTCCATATTCTCGGTCGACCAGCCCGATTCTGCAGGCGCTGCGGCGTTGCGAACCAATCCGTATGCGCGATGAAGTGTTTTGGCGCCAGGACGGAACGGCGGTTCCGGTCGAATACAGCGCCACTCCGCTGCTTGAAGAGGGCCAGGTTTGCGGCATGGTGGTTGCGTTCCAGGACGTGAGCGAGCGGCGGCGTCTGGAGAAGATGAAGGACGAGTTCATCTCCACGGTGAGCCACGAATTGAAAACGCCGCTGACTTCGCTGCGCGCATCGCTGGGGCTGATTCAATCGGGCTCGCTGGATAAGCGACCGGAGAAGCAGCGCCAGATGATCGAGATGGCCATTGGAAACTGTGATCGGCTGGTGCGGCTGGTCAACGACATTCTGGACTTCGATCGCGGTGAAAAGGGTCGGCTGCCGCTGAATCGCGAGGCGGTGGATCCAATGACCCTGCTGCGGCGGGCAGCCGATATCGCGCACAACGCGGCATCGGAAGCTCACATCGATTTCAGATTCGATGTCGAAGCGTCCCCGGTATATGCCGACGGAGATCGCGTATTGCAAGTTCTGAATGAACTCGTCGGCAATGCAATCAAGTTTTCCCCTCCCAACACCAGCATCCGGCTTGGCGCACGGAATGTAGGCGGCGAGACGGACGCAGGTGGCGCAAGAACCGGCGAAGTGTGCTTCCTGGTCGAAGATCAGGGGCGCGGGATTTCTCCAGACAAGCTCGATCGCATCTTCGAGCGCTTCCAGCAAGGCGATGCATCGGACTCGCGTGCGCTGGGTGGAACCGGACTCGGACTGGCGCTCTGCCGCAGCATTGTGGAGCAGCACGGCGGCCGCATCTGGGCGGAGAGCGAAGTGGGCAAGGGAAGCAGATTCCTGTTTACGCTACCGGCGGTGATGGGAACAGACTCACGCTAGCGCGAAACGGCGAACCTATTTGGTCCCACGCGGATTCTATCGACTGCGCCGTGAGACACTGGCATCGGCGGCGCTTCCCACCGTAAGTCCGCAATCGCCGGTTCATCCCGCATGGGCGTCTACACACGATTTTTCAATTTGCTGTTTGGGCGGCCTCTCGCCACCACCGCGGAGCGCGCCGAGTGCATTGGTCCGCTGGCTGGGATTCCGGTCTTCGGGCTCGACGCATTGAGCTCGGCTGCCTACGGGCCTGAAGCGGCGCTGACTCTGCTGATTCCACTGGGCCTGGTGGGCGTCAAGTACATCGTGCCGGTGAGTCTGGCCATTGTGATTTTGCTGGTGATTGTGTTCTTCAGCTACCGGCAGACGATCGAGGCTTATCCGCGCGGCGGAGGCTCCTACACCGTAGCCAGCCAGAATCTGGGTGAGGGCGCGGGATTGCTGGCGGCGGCGGCACTGATGATCGACTACGTGCTGACTGCGTCTGTCGGCATTTCGGCGGGTGTGGGCGCGCTCATCTCAGCCGTGCCCAGCCTGCAGCCGCACACGCTTGAACTTTGCCTGATCGTGCTGGCGCTTTTGACCATCATCAACATGCGCGGAGTGCACGACACGGGTGTCGTGTTCATGATTCCGACGTACCTGTTCACAGCGACGCTGCTGATTGTGATTGCGGTCGGTGGATGGCAGGTAGTGCATGCGGCCGGACACCCTTCGCCCGTGACACCCCTGCCTGCAATTCCGGCGGCTACCACGATGGTGAGCTGGTGGCTGATTCTGAAGGTATTCTCGTCAGGCTGTACGGCGATGACGGGCGTGGAAGCTGTGAGCAACGGCGTGACGGCTTTTCGCGAGCCCACGCGCAAGAACGCAAAGACGACGCTGACCATCATCATCGCGCTACTGATCGTGTTGCTGGCGGGGATCGCGCTGCTTTGCCGCGCCTATGGCATCGCGGCCACGGACCCTGGCAAGGCCGGCTACGAGAGCGTTCTCTCGATGCTGACGCGCGCTGTGATGGGGCATGGGTGGTTTTACTACCTGACCATCGCGTCGGTGCTGCTGGTCCTGGCATTGAGCGCCAACACCGCATTTGCGGATTTTCCGCGACTGACCAGAGCCATCGCGGTCGACAATTACATGCCCCACGTTTTTCTCATTCGCGGGCGCCGCTTGCTTTATTCGTGGGGAATCTACGTGCTGGTGGCGCTTACCGCGCTGCTCCTCATCCTGTTTGGCGGCGTCACGGACCGTCTGATCCCGCTCTACGCGGTGGGAGCTTTCATGGCCTTCACGCTGTCGCAGTCGGGGATGGTGGTGCACTGGTGGCGTCAGGGTGGCGCCACCGGGCAAATGATTGTGAACGGGGTGGGCGCACTGGCGACTGGAATTACCACGCTTGTAGTTCTGGTCGCTAAATTTACTCAAGGCGCGTGGATCACGACGCTGCTTGTGCTGGTGATGATCCTGTTTATGCGCGCTGTGAATCGCCACTACGTGCGCGTGAATCGCGAGATCGATCTGGATCGGCCCTTCATTCCGGCGGAAGTGGGCGAACCGATTGTCGTGATTCCCATCGATCGCTGGACTCGTATCAGTGAGAAGGCGCTTTCATTCGCACTCTCGATGTCCTGTGATATCCACTGCGTCCATGTGCAGACCAGCGACACCCCCGATCCGTTTTGCGATCAGTGGGAGAAGGACATTGTTGCGCCGCTCACGGCGGCAGGCAGATGCGTCCCCAAGCTGGTCAAGCTCCAGTCGCCCTTTCGCTACGTCCTCTACCCGATTGTGGAATATGTGCTGAGCGTGGAGCGCGAGCGCGCGAACTGCAAAGTGTGTGTCTTGGTGCCGGAACTTGTGGTGCGCCACTGGTGGGAAGGGATGCTGCACAACCGGCGATCGGACCTGCTGAAGGTGATTCTGCTGTTGCGCGGCAATCGCCGGATCGTGGTGATCAACATCCCCTGGTACTTGGAGAAGGGATGATCTTCAGCCCGGTCCGGCGCGCCTTTTCCTTGAGATTTCAGTCCAAGATTCTAGTGTTTCCAGCGCCACCGGCTTCGTGAAAGGCGGGGGAAGAGGATAGTCTAGATGGGTACCGGAAACCAGCCAGGATGACCGCTCCGGAGCCGAAGTCACGCTGCGGAAGGGCTTGCTTGTGCTCGGTACCGATTGAGGAGAGTTTCAAGTTGAAGAGGACGGTATTTTTCTTAATTCTAGCCGTGGTTGCGGCCGCGCTCATTCCCCAGGGAGCGATGGCTCAGGTGAACCCGGAAGCGGCGCCCAGTGCTGTGCAAGCCGCACCCAAATATGAATTATTCGCGGGCGTAGCCTATTCGCGCTTGAGGCAGGTGCCGGTCTCTTTTAGCGGGCTGGTTGGAGGAAAAGTTTCTGTATCCCGCGACTTCGGAAAATACTTTCAGCTCATGGGATCGGGAGATTACTACAGCCTGGGAACCGGCCACTCCGACATTCCGAATAAGGGCAACCCGACCATTTACACGTTCCTGGTTGGTCCGGCACTGCACGCGACGCTCTATGAAAATCTGAGCGGAGTGATTTTCGGCGAAATCGGCGGCGAGCATACCGGCGGCGAGAAAATGACGCCCAGCATTTCCTTTGCCGGCGGCTTCGGCGGCGGGTTGGCCTATAATTTGAGCCGCAATTGGGCTGTGCAACTTACCGGCGACCGAGTCGCTGCATCGTTTTCGCTGCCCAACAATAACCCCGAGCTGAGCAACTCGTCGAGCCGCACCTGGAACGCGCGCGGGACATTTGGAGTGGTCTACCGTTTCTGAAGCCCCGAGAGGGCGACCTTTCCCTCAGCCATCCGCGCGGCAAGCCGCATTGCAGCCTTCATATTCGTAGCGTTGGCCTGGTTGCGGCCGGCGATGTCGAATGCCGTGCCGTGATCGACAGACGTGCGGATGATGGGCAAACCGAGCGAGACGTTCACCCCGCCTTCGAAATCGATCAGCTTCATGGGAATGTGACCCTGGTCGTGGTACATCGCGACAATCAGATCGAACTCACCCCGCAAAGCGCGAATGAAGATCGTGTCAGGCGAGTGCGGCCCTGAGCAATCGATGCCGCGCGCACGCGCTTCCGCAATTGCGGGAGCAATGAATTCGGCATCCTGCTGGCCAAAGAGGCCATGTTCCCCGGCATGAGGATTGAGGCCGCAAACGGCGATGCGAGGCGCGGTGCGGCGCAGCCAAAGCAAAGCATCGTTACCAAGCTCGATGGTGCGCACGATGTGTGCGCGGTCGAGATGGCAGGCTTGTTCAAGAGAAATATGCGTGCTGACATGGACCGTTGCCAGCATCTCGGAGTAGAGCAGCATTCTCGGCTGAGGCGCGCCGGTGAGCTCGGCGATGTACTCGGTGTGGCCAGAGAAATGCTTGCCTGACAGGGTGACGGCCTCTTTGTTGAGCGGCGCGGTGACCATGGCATCGGCGTTGCCATTCATGCACAGTTCAACTGCGCGGCGGACGTATGCGACCGCGGCGAGACCGTACTCGGCGCGCAGTTGGCCGAATTCAACGTTGTGATCGCCGGCCAGCGCACCGGCCTCGATCAGCGCGCAAGGCAAAGTCGAGGGATCGATTCCAGTGACTCGCTGAGCGGCATTGAGAGCAGTCGAATCGGCGACGAGAAGCCATTGGGCGAGTGCAGAGACCTTTTGATCCTGCAGGGCCTTGAGGGCGATCTCGGCGCCCACGCCTGCCGGGTCTCCAATGCTGATGGCGATGCGGGACAGCGGAGTCATGCGCGGCCTCTTAGCGCGGCAAGAATGTCACGAAACACGCGAGGCGCGCCAAATCCGCCAGACTTCGTGACCACCGCCAATCCATGCGCATCGCCACCCTGCACGACACCCCACGGGATGCCCGGCGCGAATTCACCCTGGAGGACGAAGGAGTGGGCGCCGAGGGCGCCAACTGCCAGCTGCGCCGTTTCGCCGCCGGTGAGAATAAGAGCCTGCGGAGCGTAGGAGCGGAATGCGGAACGGATGCGCGCGGCGGAGTTGAACGCCAGTCGAATGCGAAGGACTTGGACGCCGTCTGGTTCCGCGGTTTCCAGCTCCTCGAGCTGCAGTTTGGTGACGGGGTGAGGCGATCCAGCGATGAGCAAGGTGCGCGAGACTGGCGGCAGAATTGCCGCCATGGGACGAGCCGGAATGAGTCCGGCGAGTGCCTGTGCCAGTCCCGCCGAGCCCGCATAGAGCAGGCCGGGAAGGCCGTTCGCGGCGCGCGCCAGAGCATCGAGATCAGCTTGATTCGCGCTGTCGCAGATCAGCAGGGTTTTGCCGGCATCGAGCGCAGGCTCAAGCTCGCGGGCATGCGAGACGTGGAAGATCTGGCCTCTGGAGGTAAGCGGAAACAGGCGTTCAAGGCGAATTTGCGTGTGCTGTCCCGCGGCATCGTCAACTTCCAGGGTTCCATCTTGAACGGTGCGGCCGGCGGCGGGAAAGGCGGGGGCCAGGAAAACCGCGCGAGTTTGAAGCGTACGGTGAGCGGCCAGCAATTCGGCAGCGATGGGGCCACGCCCGGCGGAGTCGACTTTCTTGAAGAAGAGCGAATTGGGATCGCTGCCAAGGGCCGTGCACGCGAAGGAAACCGCCTGGGCTGCGCGGCGCGGTGAAAGCGCGCGCGAGTTGGTGCTGAACGCCTGCACTTGCTCGGGAGTTGAGAATTCAACGCTGGTGCCGAACCAGATGCGGACCGACCGCCCGGTGCGAAGGAACGGCGCCGCGCCGTCGCAGGCGCCGGTAAGATCGTCGGCGAGAAGAACGGTGCGGCCAGAGTGCGGATCGGCAAATGAGGGCGGAACGAAGTCCGGTGCGCGAACTTCGGCAGGCATTCAAGAGTCCTCTCTCTATCTTCGAGAGTATACCGCTGACGGATTCGGCAACAGACGCTTTGCGTGCTGCGAACATGCTGGACAAGACACTGCCCCTTTCGAGAAAGTGAAGGAGATGAATCGCCGCACGTTCTGCCTTTCCGCAGCCGCCGCTCTTGCAGCAAGCCGCACCAGGACCTTCGCCGCTCCGCCCGCTCCGGCGCCAGCGACCGGGCCGTTGATCACGCTGAGCGAGATCGAGGCCATCGACCACGACCGAATCATGCGCGCGGCCAACGAGTATTTGACGGCGCCGCCGATCACCATCACGGCATCGTCTTCACCGCGCAGCAAAGGCGGCAAGCACGACTACTTTTCCGAGGCCGACTACTTTTGGCCCGATCCGAAAAACCCGAATGGCCCATACATCAATCGTGACGGCTACTCGAATCCTCAAAACTTCAATGACCATCGCCTGGCTCTGATCCGGCTGAGCCTGATTGTGCCGGCATTGGCGGCCGCATGGCTCGTTACACAAGACAAGCGCTATGCCGCGAGCGCGGCTGCGCACCTGCGCGCATGGTTTCTCGCGCCCGAGACGCGCATGAACCCGTCGCTCGATTACGCGCAGGCAGTCCAGGGAGTGGCATCCGGGCGCAGTTACGGCATCATCGACACTCTTCACCTGGTCGAAGTGACGCGAGCTGCGCGGCATCTTGAAGCGGCGCAGGCCATGACGCCGGCCGAGTTCGCCGGCGTGCGTGAGTGGTTCACGGAGTACCTGCTGTGGATGCGCGCCTCGACCAACGGGCAAGAGGAAGAAGCCGCCAAGAACAACCACGGAACCTGCTGGACCGTGCAAGTGGCCGCGTTTGGCAGCTACATCGGCAATGAAAATGCGATGCTGCTCAGCCGCGAGCGATTCCGCAATCATCTTTTGCCTGACCAGATGGCCCCGGACGGGAGCTTTCCGCTGGAGCTGAAACGCTCAAAGCCCTACAGCTATTCGCTGTTCAATCTCGACATGCTGGCGATGGTCTGCGTGATGGCGTCCGGAATCGGCGTATCGCCGACCGGCGCGACGAATAATCTGTGGCAATTCGCTCTCCCCGACGGCAGCCATTACAAGAAGGCGGTCGACTTCATGTTCCCGTTCATCGAGGACAAGAGCAAATGGCCTTTCCCTCACGACGTTGAATACTTCGACGACCTGCCGAACCGGCAGCCGAGCCTGCTGTTTGCGGGTCTGGCATACCGTGAGCCGAAGTTCATCGCGTTGTGGCGTACCCTCCCTCCCGATCCCAGAACTCCCGAGATCATCCGCAACTTCCCCATTCGCCAACCGGTGCTTTGGTTGCGCGCAGTTTGAGAGTCGGCCGGGCGGCCCAAACGGTCAACCCGGCGGTGCACACGATGCCGGGGAAGGTGAACTTCTCTCGCGTCACTTGACTGCCACGGGACGGCATCTCCTTCGACGGCGTCAAAAGTGCCGGGCCCTTCCCGAGGGAAGGGCCCGATGATGAGGCGACGTTCTGTTGTTAATTCACTACGATTCTTAATTCACTACGATTTTGAATGTGGTCGAAACCGTCGGGGTGACTGACGGGGTTGGTGTCGCAGTCACCGTATAGGTGTAGGTGCCGGCAGTGGTGCCTGGGTCGCTCTGGCCGCCACCACCACCGCCGCCGCCACTGCTTCCACCGCCGCAACTCGACAGCGCGCCCATGACAACCATGGCGACCAGAACGCCGAGCATCGTGCGCCAGCTACGACGCCGTTTCGGGATGCCGAACAAGAACAGCAGCGCCAGGACCGCGCCGGAACCGGCTCCGAGCCAGCCCTTACCGTTGCGGAGATTGAGATGTTCGAGCGCGGCAGCTTTCGCTGCGGAAGTGCCGATGGTGAAAGTGATGGTTCCGCTGGTGGTGCCTGAAGTGAGCGTGATCTGTGAGCCGGAGCCGCCGCCGGTGCATGAAGTGCCGTCGCCGCCGGATGCCGTTGTGCTGGTCTGCTGGCAGGTGAGCGCAACGGTTCCGGTGTAGCCTGCCTGCGCATTGATGGTCACGGCTGCGGTTGCCGAGGCTCCCGGCGCGATTCCAGTTGTAGCAGCGCCTGTTGGCGTTAGGGTAATTGCCGTCTGACTCAGCGAGAACGTAGACTCTGTCACCGTGACTTGAGCGTTGTTGTTTCCGCCGTTGTAGTTGCCATCGCCGCTATAGGTCGCCGTCAGGGTATCGGTCCCGGCGGTGAGCGTGTTGGCTGGAATGGTAAAGACGCAACTGGAGTTGCTCGCGCAGGGGCTGGTTCCGATGGTTTCCATGGTGGCCGAAAGCCCGCCGCCGGAAAGGCTAATGGTTCCGGTGGGTGCAGCGCTGGTGCCGGTCACCGATACCGTCACGTTCAAGCTCACATTGGAATTCAGCGTTTGCGAAGCCGGAGCGACGGCGATGGTTGGCGTGAGCAGCGTGACCTGTGTAACGGTCACCGTTGCCGTACCGGTTGCGGCCGCGTAATCAGAATCGCCGCCGTACGAGGCCATCAGAGTGTCGGCGCCGGCGGTGAGAGTGTTTGCCGGAATGGTGAAAGCGCAACTCGTGGCGCTGGTGCAGGGGCCGGTGCCGATGGTTTCTGTGGTGGCGGCGTAACCCCCGCCTGAGAGCGTGATGCTTCCGGTGGGCTTGCCTGCCGAACCGGCGACGGACACTGTCACCATCAGGCTATTTGAAGAATTGATGGTCGAAAACTGCGGGGTGACAGTTACTGTCGCGCCGCCGGTGCCGACCGAAGCGGTCCAGCCGTTGACCACATTAGCCACGTTGAGCGATCCCAAACCGGTTGCTTCGTCGTAGCCGGTAGTGGCGGAGTAGCCGGGAAGGATACCGAAATAATCCCCTGTATGGGCGACGGTGCAGTTTGGTGAAGGCGTTGAGACATAGCCGGCGTAGTCGCAGGTCATCGCGTTCGTGCCCTGATCGATGTCGTTAAAGTAGCAGGAACTGTTGGCGCTGGTGGATTCTGCGCTGCAGCCCGAATAATTCTGCTTTGCTGCAAGGGCGTACAGTTCGGCATTGGGATTGCCCTGCGCGCCGCCGGCTTTCTGGTCGATGAGCGCCATGACGCCCGCCATGGCCGGTGTGGCCACGGAAGTTCCTCCCACCTCCTCGGCAAACGGCTCCGACGAAGTCGAATAAGTGCACTCGGGGTCAGCGGATGCTGCCGACACGCAGACGAGGTAGGCGCTGCTGGATAGGAATCCATCCGATGCGAAGAAGCTGACGTCGGGAATGTCACGCACGCCATCGCCGGGGATGCCGGTGACGCCGGCTTGCCAGGATGGTTTGGGCCAGCCGTTGTTGACCAGGGTGAGGGAGCTTTGACTGGCCCCGGTGTCGGGATTTGTCGAGGCTCCGGTGCTTGTGGCTCCCGTGGCGCAGGCGCCGAAAGTGTTTCCATCTGGACTTGTGCTGTTGTTGACACAGGAACTGGCGCCGCCGCTTCCGCCGACGGTGTCGTCGGCCGTCACGATGCCACCGTCTCCGGCTTGCTCAAGCGCCTGGGCGTAATACCCAATCCAATTGCAAGCGGTCTCGGCGTCCGTGATCGAATAGTTCGTTCCGTTACTCGCGACGTAAGTGGTGGGCGCGCCAATCGCGCTGGGAAACACCTTCATGAAAGGCACGATCAGCGGATTGGTGCAGGTATTGTTCCAGGGAGTTTCGGGCACGTAGCCCTTGGCATTTGACTTGTTGGTGGAATTGTTCGAGGTGTTCCAATAGGTCGCCGATTCAGTGGCGCAGCCGTCCGTTGAGGAAAGCGGGCACCAGTTGAAATCTGTGCCTCCGACTGCGGTGTCAAATGGAGTGGAAGCTAAGCCGCTGACCGAAAGCCCGAATTCCGCCGCGTAGGGCACCCCGCCGGCGTCACCGCCCTGGTCGCAACTTGCTGAACCGGAATCGCCCGTGGCAACAAACACAGCGATCCCTTCAGCGGCAGCCGTTTGCCACAGGTTGTAATACTCCACGTTGCCGCCGGTGCCCAAGCCGAGTTCGCACGCGCCGTAGCTGACGTTCATGATGCGCGCGGTGAGATTGTTCACGATGTAGCTTTCCGAATCGTAGAGCGAGTCATCGGTGGCGGATGCCGGATAGCTTGCGACCAAAACGATCTGCGCGTTTTTGGCTACGGAACCGGACCACTCGGCGTCGAGGGTGTTCTCTTCCAGATCGGAGATCCCGCAGGGGTTCGTTGCGTAGGGAACAATGCCTGTCACGTCGGTGCAAACGTGGAGGGGCTGGCTGTTGCCGGACAGCTGAATGGGGGTATTCCAGGAGTTGTTGGTCGGCAAGTCAAAAAAAGTGCGGAAGGTGGCCACGTCATTGGCGCCGTTGGCGCCGACCGCGGCTCCGGTGCCAGTGGTTGACTCGCCGATATCGATGGCGCTGGTTCCGGCAATGGCGATGGTCTGGCCGGTGCCGTCAATTCCCGCGGTCCAGAGCGGTGCGACGTTATAAATGGTTGCGAAGTCCCACGGTCCCACGTCTTCGACCGTGTAAGGGCTCGACCCACCCACATTGATGCCAAATTGCGGCTTCGCTGACAAGGAGGACTTGGCCAGCGGGCTTGCGATGGGCGTCCCCAGCGGCGTCGTCAGGGGTTGGGGCGTGAAAGCGGCGGTTTGCTGTTGGCGTGTCCAATTGCCGGTTTGGGAATCGCGCTGCACCACCTGGCCCATGTGGTGCTGAGGGCGGGGAAAAAAGTCACTCAGCGATTTGACGCCCATGACCACCGGCGCGAGGGCAGCCGGAATCTGCGGGTCGTTCATGTTGCCAATGTGCGCTTCACCGTTGACCAGGAGATTGTGAATCTCAGTGTGAAAGGCGCTTTGGACTTGAGTTGCGTTGCCGCTGAAGCGGATGGACATGCGGTCTTTTGTGACCTGAGCGACGGTGAATCCGTGGCTGGCTAGCCAGTTGGTAACCGTGGCGATGTCTGCCTGGGCGGGTCCGAAGTTCTCGCCGACTTGATCCGGCGTGAGCCACCGGTGAAAGTTGGGCGAGTTTTCGTCGTACTCGCTGGCCACGTAAGCGTCGAACGCCGCCTGCTGTTCCGGGCTGCGGCTGAGAACCAGGATCAGGTCGGTCATCGCCAGATCGGGCCTGACGAGCCCGCCATCGTTTTTAGCATTGGCGTGCGGGTTGGTATTGCCCTTTAGCGTGACCAACTGGTTTTCGTCGACGGGGGAAACGATGCGCACGGCTGGGGCGGCCTGCTGCGCCACGGCGGCGGCGGAGCAGAAGAAGACACTGGCGAAAACACACAGCGGGAGCGAGCGTGAAGGGATCATCTTGTTCATAGGGGGAGAACCTGGAGCCTTTCTTGAGAGAAACCCGCGAATCTGCGAGGAGTTTTCGCGGACAGAGAAAAAGTTGCGTCGGCGGAGGCGAGGACCGGCGAGCCGTTTGTCCCGTTGCATCGATTCCGGCCGGGATGAGAAGACAATTTCATCATAGTAGGACACCTGTCCGATGAACGGCGCGATGCGGGCATTGATCGCAAATAAATGCGTCGGCTAACGGGTGGCTTAGGTTTTGAAAGTCAACCCCGCAACTGAGACATCATCGCAAAACCGACACTTGATGCCGAATGAGAAAAAGTAAGACGCCGGGAAGGATAAGTACGGAAATCTCGCTGAGTTAGACGGGGCCGGATGAGGAAGGTTGAAGGATTCTGGCCGAGGGCGACAGGGAACTGACAATTCGGTTACAGCGGGCGGAGCCAGGATTTGAGGGAAAGAGAGTGGAACTGGCGTGTCCAAACTGATCGGAAGCTCCGGTCGCGCCGAGTGGGCGGATGGAGGCCTGCGAGGGACTTTCGACGAGGATCGACGTCAAATTGCAATAGACAATTGATTTCCTACGGTATATTAGATGCGTCCGTAGAACAACGCATTGGCACGCGCCGCCGGTAAGGGATGGGCGTGCGCGGAAGTGAATGCTTGAAGAAGTGAGGGGGACGGTCAGGGATCGTATGGATTCAAACCTGCGGGACGTTGCATTCAAGGCACTCGACAGCTTTCGCATCGAGATCCCGTCGTGGGGGTTTGCCAACACCGGCACGCGCTTTGGCAAGTTTGCCCAAGCCGCCGCGGCGTCGACGATTGAAGAGAAATTTGCGGACGCGGCCGAGGTCAATCGCCTGACCGGCGCCACGCCAACGCTGGCGCTTCACGTGTTGTGGGATCTGCGCTCCGGCTTGAACGACGTGCCCGAAGTGAAGCAGCTGGAGCGGCGCTTTGGCGTGCGGGCTGGATCGATCAATCCCAATCTGTTCCAGGACCAGGAATACAAATTCGGTTCATTGTGCAATCCGTCAGCCGAGATTCGAGAGCGGGCGCTCAAGCATGTTGTTGACTCGATCGAAATTGCGAAGGCGCTTGACTCGCGCGACATCTCGCTTTGGTTGGCTGACGGATCGAACTATCCCGGCACGCAAAGCATGCGCAAGCGCATTGGCTGGCTGGAGAAGGCTCTGCAGGTCGTGCACGGCCACCTCGCGCCCAGGCAGCGTTTGCTGGTGGAGTACAAACCATTCGAGCCTGCCTTCTACCACACCGATATTGCCGATTGGGGTATGGCAAGCCACCTGGCGAAGCAAGCAGGGCCGCAGGCGCGTGTGCTGCTCGATACCGGCCACCACTACAACGCGCAGAATATTGAGCAAATCGTCGCGTGGCTGCTCCACACCGGTATGCTGGGCGGATTCCACTTCAACGACCGGCGCTATGCCGACGACGATCTCACGCTGGGCTCGATTGATCCTTACCAAATCTTCCGCATCTTCCATGAAATCCACTGTGCCCAATTTGAAGGGCTGCCCCACGCAGTGGCCTACATGATCGACCAGAGCCACAACCTGAAGGGCAAGATCGAAGCCATGGTTCAGACCGTGATGACGGCGCAGGAACTCTATTTGAAGGCCGCCCTTGTCGATCTTGAAAAGCTGGCGAAATTGCAGCAGAGCTGCGAATTGGTCGCCGCTGAAGAGATTTATCGTGGCGCTTTCTGGTTTGACGTGCGTCCACTGGCGCGCGCCTGGCGCGAAGCCCGCGGGTTGCCGCCCGACCCGTTGGAAGCGCTGCGCTCAGGCGGATATGTAGAGCGAGTGGCGCGCGAGCGGGCCAACCGCAATGCCGCCGTAAGCAGCTACGCGTGAGAAGGGCACCAATCCCCCATATTGGCGGAGCCAGGAAAAAAGGGAGCAGGAATTTGGACGCGGTGGAAATGACAATCCGCTCGATAGGGGTGATCTATGATGTTTGAGGCTTGAGTTTCAATAGAGGCACAAGCTGGAGACACGGGTGCCCAAGACAAAGATCAAGCGGCTTTACCTGATTCCGATTCTCTCCAAGGCGCTCGACGTGATCGAGTTGCTGGAGCAGGACAACACACCCCTGACGCTTGAAGATATCTACCAGCAGACTAAGATTTCCAAGACCAGCGTCTATCGCATTTTGAAAACCCTGGTGCATCGCGGCTACCTGGCGCAGACGCAGAGCGGGCAATACCGGTTGGTGTCGCGGCCGCGCCGGCTGCGCTTCGGCTTTGCCGTTCAGAGTGCGGAGTTACCCTTCAGCGAAGCGGTAGCCCGGAGCGTAACCGCTGCCGCCGCTGCCGCCGGCGTAGAGCTTGTTGTTCTGGACAATCGCTACGATCCCGATGTGGCCGTGCGTAACGCCGCGGAGTTTGTGGCCAAGCGGGTCGACCTGGCGCTCGAATTTCAGGTGGAGGAAGCGGCGGCGCCGCGCGTGGCGCACATCTTCAAGAAGGCAGAGATTCCCATGGTGGCGATCGACGTGCCTCACCCGAACTCGACCTACTTTGGAGTGGATAACTTCGAGATTGGTTACGAGGCCGCGGCTCTGCTGGTGCAATACGCACTGCGCCAATGGAAGGGCAAAGTGGACAGGGTGGTTGGCATCGGCTTCAGAGAGGCCGGCAGCTTTGTGCAGCACCGAATTACCGGCGCTTTTGACGGAATCCGCGAGCGGTTCAAGGATCTCTCTGACGATCATTTCGTCGAAATCGACGGAAGAGGCATGCGCGAGGCGAGTCACCGGGCGATGACCGCGTACCTCAGCGGGCGGAAGGGCGGCGAGCTGACGCTGGTGGCTGCGGCAAACGATACCAGCGCGTTAGGCGTTTTGGACGCGGTGCGCGAGGCGGGCGAGGAACCGAATTTTGCCATCGTCGGCCAGGATTGCATTCCTGAGGTTATCGAGGAAATGCGCAGGAAATCGAGCGCGATCGTGGGGTCTATTTCGCATGAGGCGGAGACCTACGGACCGCGATTGATTCAGCTCGGCATTTCGATTCTTCGGGGATACACCGTGCCGCCTTATAACTACGTGCACCACAGGCCCGTTTCGCCGGAAACGCTGGGCGAGTTGGCGAAGGTGAAAAGAGCGTCGGAGGAGAGTCGAGCTCACGCGGTGGCAGTGGGCAAACCTGCCTGAATGTGCTTTAACTTGGGCTCAGGCGGCTGGCCCGGAGCATCGCTCTTCAGGTTTTGAGCCCCTGAAATCATGGGTTAAAACGATTTCAAGCCCGCTGCCCGCTGTATCATGGAATTGAGTTTTGTTCTTCCCCCTTTGAGCACCCCTTATGACCATGGCTACGACCGCATCTCCTGTATTGCATTTTCTCGAGGACCGCTGGGATCCCACCGTGGCGGCTGGTCTCGATGAGCCTGAACTTCTGCGCTACCGCTCGAACCTGCTCGGCTCGGATCTGCGCATCACCAACTTTGCCGGCGGAAACACAAGCTCAAAAGTAATCGAGCTGGACCCACTGACCGGCAATCCGGTGGAAGTTCTGTGGGTGAAAGGATCAGGCGGCGACCTGGGCAGCATCAAGCGCTCCGGATTCGCCACGCTCTACCAGGAAAAGTTGCTGGCGCTGGAGCGGATTTACAAGGGCGTGGATTTCGAAGATCAGATGGCGGAGATGTATCCGCTGTGCGCCTTCCGCAACAACCCTGTGGCCGCATCCATTGACACGCCGCTGCATGGATTTTTGCCCTTTCCGCATGTGGACCATTTGCACCCCGACTGGGCAATCGCGCTGGCGGCCAGCGCCAACGGCAAATCGAAAATGGAAGAGTTCAATCGCGAGTTCGGTCACTCCCTGGTGTGGCTGCCATGGCAGCGCCCCGGCTTCGAGCTGGCGATCATGATGAAAAAGATCGTCCAGGAGAATCCAGGCTGCGACGGAATCGTGCTGGGCGGGCACGGAATCTTTACCTGGGGCCAGACGCAGCGGGAATGCTATCTGAACACGCTGCACATGATCGACAGCATCGGCCAGTTCATCGAGCGTCACGGACTTGCCAAGGGTAAGGAGCGCTTCGGTGGCGAGATTGTTCCGCCGCGCGCAGATCGACGCGAACTTGCGATCCAGATCGCTCCATTTCTCCGCGGACGCATCAGCGCCCGGCAACGGTTCATCAGCAGTTTCTCTGACGCGCCTGACGTGATGCAGTTCGTTGACTCCGCGCACGGCAAAGCTCTGGCCTTTCTGGGGACCAGTTGTCCCGACCACTTCATCCGCACCAAGATCCGGCCCATGTTCGTCACCTGGGATCCGAAGCAGGATATTGAAGGGCTCAAGACTCAGATTGACTGCGCGCTGGCCGAGTATCTCGACCAGTACCGCGCCTACTACCGGACGTTTGCCAAGGCGGATTCACCCGCGATCCGCGACGCCAGCCCAGCCGTGGTGCTGATTCAGGGTTTGGGAATGTTCAGCTTCGGTAAAGACAAAACCGAGGCGCGCATCACAGGCGAGTTTTACGTTAATGCGATCCACGTGATGGAAGGCGCGAGCTTGCTGGGCGAGGGCGCGGTGAAGGGGCCGGTGCCACAGTGCCCACCGGGAATGGATCCGGCGAGCTTTAAAGTTTTCGACAATTATGTGGCTTTGCCGGCTTCGGAGGCGTTTCGCATCGAGTATTGGGCCCTGGAAGAGGCCAAAATCCGGCGGCGTCCACCGGAGAAAGAGTTAAGCAGGCGCGTAGCTCTGGTGGTGGGCGGAGCCAGCGGCATTGGACGCGAAGTGGCGCGGCTGGCTGCCTCGCGCGGCGCGCACGTATTTGTTGCCGACCGCAACGAAGAAGGCTCGGCGCGTGTGGCAGGCGAAATTGCTGCGATCTCGTCTGCGGAGTTTACCGGTTACAGCGGCGTCGACATTCGCAGCCGCGATTCGATTCGCAAGGTATTGGGTGAAGCGGCGCTGGCTTTCGGCGGCATCGACATTCTGATCAACACCGCGGCGCTGTTTCCGTCGACTGCGGACGGCGAGATTGCCGACGACATGTGGTCCGATACTCTTGCCGTGAACGTGACCGCGAATTATCTGCTGGCCGACGAAGCAGCCCATCTCTTCGAAGAGCAGGGACTGCACGGGAACATCGTCTTCACTAGTTCGGCCAACGCAGTGGTTGCCAAGCGCGGCAGCGAGGCTTATGACGTCAGCAAGGCCGCGCTCTCGCACTTGATTCGCGAACTGGCCGTGAGCATGGCACCGAACGTGCGCGTGAATGGCATCAGTCCTGCAACCGTGGTGAAAGGATCCACGATGTTTCCGCGCGACCGCGTTCGCGCTTCGCTGCGCAAATACAATATTCCATTTCAGGAATCGTTCAGCGACGACGAGCTTCGCAGCCGCCTGGCCGCGTTTTATGCCGAGCGTACCCTCACGCATAAAGCAATCGGCGGATCAGACTGCGCCGAAGCCATTCTTTTTCTGGCCAGTCCCAGGGCGCGTTGCACAACCGGCCACGTCGTTCCCGTGGATGGCGGCCTGACCGAAGCATTCGTGCGATAGGGTCTGCTTGGCCATGCAAGAAGCTGCGCGTGTTGCCATCGATTTGGGCGCAGAAAGCTGCCGCGTTTCGCTGCTTCGCTGGATCGGCGGCCGGCCCGGTATCCGAGTCATCCATCGCATTCAAAATGGACCCGCTCATCGCGGCGATTCGTTCGTGTGGCCGCTCACCGAGATTCTCTCTGGCCTGGAAGAAGGCCTGCGCAAGGCCGCGGCGGCTGCTCCAGAGGGCATTGCATCCATCGGCGTGGATGGTTGGTCGGTGGACTACGTGCGGCTGGCGCCAGACGGCACAATGTTGCGCGAGCCGTTCTGCTATCGCGACGAACGCACGGTGGCGGCGAAGACGGCAGCAGATGGGCTGATCGCACCTTTTGATTTTTATCAGCGCACTGGAGCACTTCCGCATCGCATCAATTCCGTTTATCAACTGATGGCCGATTCGACGGCGAGCCCCGGCGGGAAGAGCCAGGGAATCGACAAGTGCGCGCCGTGGGTCATGTTTCCGGAGTTTGTTCTCTACTGGCTGAGCGGCAAGCGAGTGGCCGAATACACCAATGCCACGCATACCGGGCTGGTCAATCTGAAATCCGGTGATTGGGATGCAGAGTTGTTTCAGTTGCTCGGACTCGACGTCGGAGCCGCGCCGCGGATCGTTCCGACTGGGACGGTTCTTGGGCGGATACAAGGGCCGCTCGCCGCGCTTGAAGCTTTTCGTGCCACGCAAATTATTGCACCCGCCACGCATGACACAGCCAGCGCGATTGCGGGCATTCCCGCCGATCTGCGTTCGTCCGCTTACATCAGTTCAGGCACGTGGTCGCTGGTGGGAACCGTGACGCAGGCGCCGCTGACGACGAAACACGCGTTCGATGCCGGTTACACGAATATCGGCGCGGCCGCCAGTGGACATTTGTTTCACTCGCTCATCAACAGCATGTGGGTGCTCAAGCAGTGCATGGACGCGTGGGCGGCACAGGGGCGTAAATGGTCCATCGGGGATCTCGTCCAAAAGGCCGCTGCATGCAATGCTGCTGCCCGCGGAGTGCTCGACATGGATGCCGAAGCTCTGATGCTTGACTCCGAGATGCCGAGGCGGATCAACGACGAGCTCACGCGCCGTGGATTCGACGCGATCCCTGATGTACCGGGCAACGAGCCGATTTTTGCGCGGACAATTTTCGAAGGCCTGGCGCGGCGCTACGCATCGGCCACCGCGAATCTGGAAAAGATGCTGGGACGCAAGCTGGACCGCATTCATATGATCGGCGGGGCGACAAGGAACAAATTGCTGGTCGAACTCACCGAGCAGCGGACCGGGTTGAAAATTGAAGTTGGTGAAACGGAAAGTTCGACCGTTGGCAATCTCGCCGTGCAACTGGCGGCGAGCGAAGCTCAGGGCCACGGCGTTACGCCTGCAGCCGTGCGCGACTGGGCGGCAGAGCTGTGTCAGGGCAATTCTTGCTAGTGCCGGTTACGATTTTGCTCCGGGGAATCTCTCGATGTGCAACTCGCCTTTGCGGCCGAAGTAGATCACCTGCTTGCCGGTCAGAAACGCCCAGTAGCCAATGACACCGGCTGCAATGGAACGCTTGACGAACTCGGGATAGCGAACGGTGTCGGCCTGCGCGCCGCGGATGGCCGCGACCAGATCGGCGTCAGAAAACTCCTCGGCAACGGGTTCCAGCGTCAGGAACATGGGCTCGATTGCGGTTTCGCCGCTGGTGGCGTAATAGGTCTTGCGCCTGGCGGCAAAGTCGACGCAATACGACTCGACGCCAACTTCCAGCAGCCTGCCGACCGCCTGTGGGAAGGTAAGTTCACCTTTCTGGGTTGCGACGGTGACTTCGTGGATGACTTCGGTGTTCATGGTTACTCCTTATTCGGTGGGAAGTTTCTCGAGCCCATGCGCCTGCACGAGCTTCTTCAACAGGGAAAGAATGATTTCGCGCTCCTTGCGAGTGAGCGGGTGGAAAAACTCTTCATCGTTCTGATCGGCAAGTGCCGCGAGCACCGGAACCAGGCGCTTGCCCGCCGCGGAGAGCGCGATCTCCTGAAAGCGCCGGTCCACGCTGCTCTCGCGCCGCGTGACCAGGCTTTTGTGCAGTAAGCGGTCGACAATCTTGGTGATCGCCCCGCGCGTCATGCCAATGCGGCCGGCGACGACACTGGGCGAGGTCTGGCTTTCGTCGGCCAGTTCGCGCATCACCACCCACTCCGCGACGGTCACGCCGCAACCTTCAAGCTTGCCCGCAAAGGCGTGCGAGATATGGTTGGAGACTAACCGCATCCAGAAGCCGATGTGGCTTTTCAGATGACTGGCGGTGATCTGCGTTTCCGGTGGTCTGCTCATGGAGTTAATATACTGAGAAATAGTTTCCGCGTCAACTAATATTCGGGAAGATAAACTTGCACCAACCGGAGGCGTGGGCGGCAATGAGTGCGTCGGGGATGAATGCAACATCATTTCAGCGTGCCGTTAAGGCCGCTCTTAGGCCGCTGGCCAATGCGGAACGGGCCGCGGGCATGCGCGCCTACATGCGAGATCAGTTTAAGTATCTGGGTGTCTCGATGCCGGATCACCGCACTGCCGTTGCGCCGCTGCTTAAGAGCTTTTCGCCGGCAGACCGGGAGGAATTGCGCATGGCTGCGGAAGGACTGTGGCAAATGCGCGAGCGCGAGTACCAATATGTAGCGATCGGCCTGCTGGGGCGACACCAGAAAGTATTGACCCTCGACGATCTTCCATGGCTGCTGGAACTGGTGCAGCAGAAATCATGGTGGGATACGGTTGACTCGCTCGTGAGAGCAATTGGCGGGGTGGTTCAGCGCGCTGGCGCGAAGGGCAGGCGCGCCATGGACGCGGCCGTGAAACACGAAAACTTCTGGGTGCGGCGCATCGCCATGCTGCACCAGCTCGGAATGCGCGATAAGGTCGATACGGAACGGCTGTTTCGTTACGCCGAGCTGCTGGCCGCGGAAAAGGAGTTCTTCATCCGCAAGGCAATCGGCTGGGCGCTGCGCGATTACGCATGGCACGATTGGCGCGCGATTGAGAAGTTCCTGAAGACGACGCGGGTGGAGTTTGCGGGGCTAACGGTGCGCGAGGCGAGGAAGAACTTTGCAACGCTTTCCCAGCGGAGCCCGGGCAAACGGCCCTTGACGCGGCGTCGGCCGAAGTCGTAGCTTGTGCTTACACGGGAAAGGAGGTTGATCTAGCCTATGAGCAAAGATTGTTCGAGTTGTATCGTACGTGAGGTGACTGAGGCCTAGGGCATCGCGCCCCTGACTCAGGTAAGTCCAGGCGGAGGTTTTTCCGTCATGGCTCTGGCACTCGCGGAAGCGCGATGGCCTTAGTCCAATCCCAACAGTCCACCGGCAGCGGCCTGGGAGCAAGCGTTCTCAGGCCGTTGTTGTTTTTGGGGCAGGGATCAGAAAAACTGGGCGAAAAGCAACGGGGCGAAGAGAATAGGGCAGGGGGATTTGAATGGAGCAGAATCTCGAAAACACAGTCGCACTGCTTGAGCGCACACCCGCCGCCTTGGACGCTCTGCTGCGCGGATTGCCGGAGATGTGGACGGAGCGCAACGAGGGCGAGAACACCTGGACCGTGCGCTCAGTGATGGCGCACCTGATCCACACTGAGGGAGCAAACTGGATTCCGCGGGGGAGAATGATTCTTGAATCCGGCGAGGCTCAGGCGTTCACGCCATTTGATCGCGAGGGACATGTGCGCTACAGCCGGGGTAAGACAATGAACCAACTGCTCGACGAATTCGCGCGGGCGCGGGCAAAGGGGCTCGAGAATTTGCGCGACATGAAGCTGACGCCGCAGGACCTCGGGCGGCGCGGGCGGCACCCATCGTTTGGCGCCGTCACATTGTCAGAATTGCTGGCGACTTGGGCTGCACATGATCTGACGCACTTGCATCAGATTTCGCGCATTATGGCGTACCAATATCGGGAGGCGGTCGGACCATGGGCGCGGTTCCTGGGCGTGATGCAGTGCGCGGGTCACAGCGCCGGCGCATAAACCCCGCGCCAATGCCGTAAAATCAGCCTAAAGATGAAGTGTCCTTATTGCGGCTTCGGGCAGGATCGTGTGGTGGACTCGCGCGAGAGCAAAGAGGCCGACTCGATCCGGCGGCGGCGGGAGTGCGAGAAGTGCAACCGGCGCTTCACCACGTACGAGCGCATCGACGAGATTCCCTACATGGTGGTGAAGAAAGACGGCCGCCGCGAGCGCTTCGACCGGCAGAAGATTCTTAGCGGCCTGTTGCGCGCGTGCGAAAAGCGGCCCGTCTCATCGAGCCAGCTTGAAACGATCGTGGATGCGGCCGAGACCTTTCTGGTCGATGCGCCGGAGCGTGAACGCACCACATCCGAAGTCGGCGAGCTCATTATGCAACACCTCAAGGGCCTCGATACGGTCGCGTATATTCGCTTCGCCTCGGTCTATCGCGACTTCAAGGATGTGCGCGAGTTCAAGGAAGAGCTTGAGGGATTGCTGGCGAGCCACGGAAAGAAGAAAAGCTAGTTTGCAGCTAGGCCGTACGGAAAATCTATGACAGAGAAGAAGACACATAAAGTTACGCTGATTCCCGGTGACGGCATCGGGCCCGAAGTGACGCAGTCGGTGGTGCGCATCCTTGAGGCTACCGGCGCGAAGTTCGAGTGGGAGCGGTTTGCCGCAGGTGCCGAGGCGTTCGAGATTCACGGCGAATACATTCCCGCGGCGCTCTACGCGTCGATCGAGCGCAACCGCGTGGCGCTGAAAGGCCCGGTGACGACGCCGATCGGCGGCGGTTTCAAAAGCATCAACGTCACGCTGCGCAAAAAGTTCGATCTCTTCGCCAACCTGCGGCCGATTCGCAATCTGCCCGGCCTCGACACGAAGTATCCCGGCGTCGATCTGGTGATCGTGCGCGAAAACACCGAAGGCGAGTATGTTGGCCTCGAGCACGAAGTGGTTCCGGGCGTGGTGGAAAGCATCAAGGTGATTACCGAGAAGGGATCGACACGCATCGCGCTATTTGCATTCGAATACGCGCGCAAGCATGGGCGCAAAAAGGTCCACTCCATTCACAAAGCGAACATCATGAAGTTGTCGGATGGGCTTTTTCTGCGCTGCGCGCGGCAAGTAGCCGAAGGATTCCCCGACATCACCTACGGCGAGCACCTGATTGACAACACCTGCATGCAGCTGGTGATGAATCCGTATCAATACGACACGCTGCTGCTCGAAAATCTGTACGGCGACATTGTGAGCGATCTCTGTGCGGGATTGGTGGGCGGGCTCGGCCTGGCGCCAGGCGCGAACCTGGGCGTAGAGTGCGCGATCTTCGAAGCTGTGCACGGCTCGGCGCCCGATATTGCGGGCAAAGACTGTGGCCAATCCCACGGCGCTTCTGCAGTCGGCGATTCTGATGTTGCGGCACCTGGATGAGACGGCCGCGGCGGACAAGGCGCAGAAGGCGCTTGAAACCGTATATACCGAGCGCAAAACGCTGACCCGCGACGTGGGCGGAACTGCGGGGACGACGCAGTTTACCGACGCAATACTGGCGGCGATGGAAAGCTTCTAGCGCTCGGTCTCGGCACGATTCACCCGAATTGCAGAAAAGCGACTGGAAAGTTCTCAAGGATTCCTCGGAGGCTTCTTTGAAAACTCGAACGCCAAGACTGTTTGCTTTATTCGTGTCTTCAGGACCGATTCTGTTGAGCCTTTTCCTTATTGCGGCGCGGATCACCGCGCAGGGTTCAACAGCTCCCACGGCGAAAACTGCAACCGATGAGCCCGCGACCGGCGCCGAGCGCGGAGCGACCGTACCCGCGATCAACGGCGTCGAACTGAAGGCCGAGATCAACGGCCAAGGACCGTTTGACGCAACTTTCGACACAGGCGCAGGGAACCTGATGACGGCAAGCCTGGCAAAGCGCCTGGGACTCAAATTGGAGGGCGCCGTCACGATCGTGGCAGCCGGAGGAGATGTACCCGCGCAGGGTGTAAAGGTGGCCGCGGTGAAAATCGGCAACCTTACTATGGTGGATCAATGGTTCACCGTCGTAGATTTGCCGTACAGCAAAGATGAAGAAGGCATTTTCGTCGGCGGGGACTTGGTCAGCGGTCTGCCAATAAAGGTCGACTTCGAAAAACAGCAAATCACCTTTTATGACAGCCATGGTTTCACGTACTCGGGAAATGGGGTCGCGGTTCCACTCCGCTTCGAGGAGGGGGTGGTTGTGGCTGAGGGCAGCGTGGACGGGGTTCCGGGCCTCTTTGGGATTGACACTGGGGATATGTATTCTCTCTCACTATCCGCTCCGTTTGTGGCGCAACACGACCTGGTAAAGCATTATGGCGCGAAGATTAGGGGGTACGCAGGAGAGGGCTTTGGCGGGTCTGATACGGGCCTATTCACGCGCGCAAACACACTGCAACTGGGCCAGATGAGCATAAGCCGGCCCATTACTGTTCTTTCTGTAGACAGCCAGGGCAGGTTTGCTTCTGGCGTGCTCGCCGGAAATATCGGTCTTCATATCCTGAGGCAATTCACCGTTACCTTCGATTATCCCCATGGGAAGATGTATCTGGAGAAGAACTCGAGTTATGACAAGCCCGACATTTTTAATCGCGCCGGGTTGCTGCTGAACTTCGAACCCGATGACTTGAAAATCGAGACAGTGATCCCCGGCAGTCCCGCAGCCAAGGCTGGCCTGGCTGCGGGAGACGTGATCACACAGATCGACGGCAGCCTGCCCACCGACAATTCAATCCAAAACGCGTTCACGGAGCCCGTAGGAACCGTTCTTCATCTGACGGTCCGCCACGCTGGAGCCGTTCGCTCCCTTTCACTCGTCCTCGAAGACATCCTTTGACCTCGCGCAGCGTCTGTCTTGAATCCGGACTCGGATCTTGTGGCTGGTAGCGATGCAGTAACGAGCCGCCACTGCGGACGCACTCATCCTCTTGTACACTGGATAGAGTCAAGGCCATGAAAAACAAGTACCCAATCGGCATTTTGGGCGCGACCGGTATGGTCGGCCAACGCTACATTCAACTGCTCGCGGATCACCCGTGGTTTGACATCGCGTGGCTTGCGGCCAGCGACCGCTCGAGCGGCAAAACTTACGCGGAGGCCGCCAAGTGGCGGCTCGATACTGCTCTGCCCGAGCGCATTGCGAAGATGACTGTTTCGGCGGCGGAGCCCGAGGGCGCGCCGAAGGTTATTTTCGCCAGCGTGGATACGGCCATCGCTCGCGAGATGGAGCCCAAGTTTGCGGCGGCCGGCTGCGCTGTGATCTCAAATTCCAGCGCGTTCCGAATGGCTCCGAATGTGCCGCTGGTGCTGCCCGAGGTGAATGCCAATCATTTGCAGATGATTGAACAGCAGCCCTCACGCAAGGATTCCGGCGGCTACATCGTCACCAATTCCAATTGCTCGGCGATGGGATTGGTGCTGGCGCTCAAGCCAATTGAAGAGCGGTTCGGAATCGAGCAGATTTTCGTGACCACGATGCAGGCGGTCTCGGGCGCTGGTTATCCGGGCGTGGCGTCGATGGACATTTTGGACAACGTGATTCCGTATATCGGCAGCGAAGAAGAAAAGATGGAGACAGAAACGCTAAAGCTGCTGGGCAAGCTCGACGGCCGTGCGGTGAAGCCGCTCGATGCGAAGATGACAGCGCACTGCAACCGCGTTGCAGTGATCGATGGGCACACGGAGTGCGTATCGATCAAGCTCGGCACGAAGCTGGGACGCGAAGTCAGGCGAGAAGACATTCTGGCGGCATGGCAGGAGTTCCGTCCGCTCGCCGGGTTGGACCTTCCATCCGCGCCGGACCAGCCCATCGAGTGGCGGGAAGAAAACGATCGCCCGCAACCGCGTCTCGATCGGGGCCGGGGCAAGGGCATGACTGTGACGGTTGGGCGGCTGCGCCCCTGCAATGTGCTGGATTGGAAATTTGTGCTGCTCTCGCACAACACCGTGCGCGGCGCGGCAGGAGCAACAATTTTGAATGCCGAGATGTTGGCAAGCCTGGGGAAGTTGGAGTCTGCGGCAGTGGCCGCGGCGCGCGCGTAGGAAAAAGTTGGCCAACGAACCGCAGGCAAGACGCAGGCAAAAAGTGAGACGCAAGAAATGAATGTGGTGGTCATGAAGTTTGGCGGCACGTCGGTGGAGGATCCGGCGGCTATTGGGCGCACCGCGGCAATCGTGGCTGGGCGCGCGGCCAACGGCAAAAGCCCCGTGGTCGTGGTGAGCGCCATGGCCAAAGTGACCGACCAGTTGCTGCGCGCAGCGGCGGCGGCATCGGAGGGCGACCGCACCGGCGCGCTGGCCATCAGCTCGCGGCTCAGGGCGCGCCATCGCGACACCGCATGTGCGCTGGTGAAAGAACAGACAACAATCGCCAGATTGATTCAAGTAATCGATGAAAAATTCGACGCACTGGACGAAGTCCTGCGGGGCGTGTCCGCGATTCTCGAACTGACTCCCCGCATCTCCGACCTGATCGTGAGCCACGGCGAGCGGCTTTCCAGCCGCATCGTGACCGCGGCCTTCAGGGAACGCGGCGTCAACGCCGAATATGTGGATGCGCGCGAGATCATCGTCACTGATTCTGAGTTTCAAAAAGCCGCGCCTCTCGACGGCATCATCGAGAAGCGCGCGCCGGAAAAGCTGATGCCGCTCATCGCTCTGGGCAAAGCGCCTGTAATGGGCGGATTCATCGCCTCGAATGAGGCGGGATTGACGACCACGTTGGGCCGCGGCGGATCCGACTACACCGGTGCGCTGGTGGGCGGAGCGCTCAATGCCGAGACCATCGAAATCTGGACCGACGTGGATGGAATTATGACCGCCGATCCGCGCGTGTGCTCCGAAGCGCTGCGCGTCAAAGTCATCAGCTTTGAGGAAGCGGCCGAGCTGGCCTACTTCGGCGCCAAGGTTCTTCATCCGGCTACGATTCTGCCCGCGGTGAAGAAAAATATTCCAGTCCTGGTGCTGAACAGCCGCAACCCCGGCTGCGAGGGCACGCGCATCATCTCCGTGGCGCCCCACTGCAAAAGCCCCTTCAAGTCGATTGCGGTGAAAAGGAAGTTGAGCATTATCGACATTGTCGCCAGCCGCATGCTGATGTCGCACGGCTACCTCAGCAAGATGTTTGCGGTCTTCGATAAGCACAAATGCCCGGTGGACATGGTTTCAACCAGCGAGGTCAGCATTTCGCTCACTGTGGATTCGAACGCGAGCCTGCCGGAGATTGCAGCGGACCTGAGCCAGATGGCAGATGTGAAGTATGAAGGCAAAAAGGCGCTGGTGTGCATGGTGGGCGAGGACATTCGCGGTCAGCAAGGAATCGCCGCGCAGGTGTTCAACGCTATCCGGCACATTAATGTGCGCATGATCTCGCAGGGGGCAAGCGAAATCAACATGAGCTTCATGATCGAAGAAGACGACGCCGATGAAGCTGTGCGTTCGCTGCACGCCGCGTTCTTCAAAGAGCCTGATCCGGCGATCTTCGACGTGGAAGCAAGAAAGCCGCTTCTAGCTTCCAGATCCTAGCTTCTAACGCGTTTTAATCGCATTCGCATCATATTCGGAACTTAGGGCGTATATTTTGCACGAGTTCCTGGTTTCACCTCGGCAGGAGCTAGTGGCTAGAAGCTGGCAGCTAGGAGCTAATCATGCTGATTCTTATTCTCGGCAAAGGAAAAACCGGCTCGCTTGTTGCTGAGGTAGCGCGCGAGCGCGGCCATGGCGTGCGAGCGCTCGATATCGACGAAAATGTGCACGCATCGGCGCTGACGGCGCCGAACCTGGCTGGCGTGGACGTTGTGATTGACTTCACGGCGCCTGAGGCCGCAGTTGAGAATATGCGCGCGGTTCTTGCGGTTGGCGGCCGCATCGTTGTGGGCACCACCGGCTGGTATGCAAAGCTCGGCGAGATGAAAGCGCTCGCTGCGCAGCGCGGTGGTCTCCTTTACGGCACCAATTTTTCCATAGGCGTTCAGAAGCTGTTTCAGTTGACGGCGGAACTGGCAAAACTCGAAGGGTACAAATTCACCATCGAGGAGACGCACCACGTGACCAAGCTAGATGCGCCCTCAGGCACCGCTCTGACCCTGAAAGAGATCATTTTGGCGAAGCGGCCGGAAATTTACGTTCCCGTCGAATCGCACCGTGTGGGAGACGCCAAAGGCGAGCACGTCGTGCGAGCGGTCAGCGACTGCGACACGCTGGAGCTGCGCCACGACGCGCATTCGCGGCGGGGATTCGCATTGGGCGCGGTGCGCGGCGCTGAGTGGCTATGCGGTAAGCATGGCGCCTGGGAGTTCCGCGAAATCTTTGACCAGTTATAGGCTCCTGCGCGCGACGACTTCTTGCCGGGCAGTGAAGGCACGGAGCGCATGTCGAGCCGTTTCGCCGTTTGGAGCCCCGCCATCTCGTTATAAACTTGAGCTGAGATGGAAACGATAGGCTGCGGTACCGCAATTGTTACGCCGTTCAGGGCGGATGCATCGGTTGACGAGCCGGCGCTGTGGTCGCTGGTGAATTGGCAAATTGAATCGGGAATCGACTTCATCGTGGCGTGCGGTTCGACCGGCGAAGCGGCGACGCTCGATGAAGACGAGTGGCTGCGCGTCGTGCGCCTGATCATCGACGCAGCCGCGGGACGTGCTCCAGTGTGGGCCGGCTGCACGCACAACTCTACGCGCGCGCTGGTTCGACTGGCTGCGCACCTCAAGCGTATTCCCGGCGTCGCGGCAGTGCTCTCGGCGAATCCCTACTACAACAAGCCCACGCAGGAAGGGCAGTTTCAACACTTTCTCGCGTTGGCGCGCGAGGTCGACCCGCTGCCCGTTTGTGTTTACAACGTGCCGGGCCGCACAGCGGCGAATCTCGAGCCTGAAACCGTGGCGCGGCTTGCCGAAGCGGCGAAAAACATCGTTGCCATCAAAGAAGCGAGTGGGAAGCTGGCGCAATTCGCCGAGCTCGCGCACGTCATGCCACGGGATTTCAAGATCTTTTCCGGCGATGACAATCTTGCGTTGGCCGCCATCGCCGTCGGCGCGCATGGCCTTATCAGCGTCGCTTCAAATGAGGCGCCGGCGGAAATGGCGCGCATGATCCATGCCGCGCTGGATAACAACTGGGACGAAGCACGCGATCTGGAAAGGCGTTTTTCGCGGCTCCTCGAGGCCAATTTCTGGGAGTCGAATCCCGCGCCGGTCAAGACCATCCTGAGCCTGATGGGGAAGTGCGGCGATTCTCTCCGATTGCCACTTGTGCCTCCCACCCCGGCCACGCGCGCCAGGCTTGAGCGTCTGGCGGGAGAACTCGGCCTGCTGAAGCACGTGCCGATTCCCGCGGGCGTGCGCTCGGAAGTCTTCTGAAGAAAATCGTGCGAATCGATGTGCTCATTAGAAGCGCCGCGCGATGCGCGATGCTTTTGTCGGTGCTGGCGCTGTCTAAGGCCTGATCGGCCTGTAGATTGAGGGCACCCCATGCAAGGTATCTTTCCGCAATATATGGCTTAGAAAGATCGACTAAGTTGGCTTGGGACTTTGGCAGTTACCGTCGTAATACGCGCAAAATACCCGAATCCCAGGATTGTTGAAACTTTTTTTGCATCCAGCCACAACTTAGTTGAATCGCCCGGTGTCTACCTACTCGACGGCGGTAAGCGGCTAAGTTCAGGCTGGCCGTTGTAGTTAAATTTTGGCGATGGCTCCGTGCGAGCGCGCCCTGGAACGACTCATTTTCCCCGTTCAGATTTGACGAGCCCTCGCAGGTGTATCTTTGGATTCATCCCGCATAGGCTCGCGGTTTGGGCGGCGTTCCTCGGAGTGAGGCCAGCAAGATGAGCTCACTCAGCGTGCGTTCACTTTAGGGCATGGTAGCCCGCAGAAAGCGACATACCCAATATGTCCCCCAAACAAGGCAAAATGCTCTTGAGGCTAGCGCTGGTTCCAGTCGCCGCCGCCGCGTTGGCGATCGCGGGCTGCACCAGCGGATTGATGGGAAGCACCGGAACATCAACGACCACTGGCTCAACCTTCGTCGTCGGTACCGATGCTCCTCCAACCGTGGCGTCGGTTGTTTCGTTCGCGGTAACGATCAACAGCGTCGACCTTAATCCCCAAGGTGGCGGGACTCCCGTTCCGATGATCAGTGGAACGCCTTCCGTCGATTTCGCGCGCTTTAACGGCCTGCAAACTCTGTTGGACGCGAACGATATTCCAGTGGGCACGTATTCCAGCGTGACCATCTCTCTGGGCGCCGGAACCATCGGCTACCTGAACACCGCGACCCCTCCCCCAGCGATCGCGACCATGGCAGCCGCTTATACCAACCCCTCGGTCACCATTCAGCTGGCCAACCCCCTCGTGGTTACAAATGGCAACGCGCCGGTAGGGCTGCGCATTGACTTCGATCTGGCGAAGTCCATTCAGACGACCAATGGCTCGATCAACGGCTCAGTGGATCCCACGTTCGATGTGGCCACGGTAAAGAACACCGACCATGGCGCCTACATCGATGAGTTTGTCGCCGGCGTGGTGAGTGTCAATCAAACCGGTCAATCCTTCGTGATCCAGGGACCGCATGGCCGTAACTTTACCGTCAATGTGAATGGGCAGACGGAATGGGACGGCACTGCCAGCCTTAGCACCCTCGCGACCGACGGCACCAACGCCATCGTGCAGGTCTCAGGCCAACTCGACCGTGCTGACCAGACACTCGATGCAGACGAAGTGGCGATCCTTACCGATACGGGCTTCTATGCCACCGGCCAGATCACGTATGTGAACCCACCGCCTCCCGCTACCGGCGCAGCCACCAGCTTCGATCTCTATGTGCGCGGTCTTGAGCCAACGAATACCGGTCTCACATTGGGCCAGATCGCGACCGTGAACCTGAGCGGCAGCGAAAACTACTTCATCTACTGGGCGCATAACCCGCTTACGCAATTCCTGTTCAACTCGAGTTCGCTCGTAGCTGGGCAAGACATCGCGATGGGCGGCCCGGCAAGTGGAGCGGCCAGTGCCTCCGATGTCACAGTGAAGCGAATCCACCTGCGCAATTGGGGCTTTAACGGCACCATCGTCGCGGGTAGTCAGAGCTCCACCAACGGCACCTTCCAAATGCAGGTGAACGGCTTCGCTGGCGTACTCATTCCGGAAACAGTAACCGTGTATCTGGGGCCGGACTGCGACTTCCGTTATGGCTTCGCCGCATTCAACGACCTGGCCGATGGAACAAACATCCGCGTGGTTGGGCTGTTGCTCAGGAACCCGACGAATGGCAACGTGGTGCTGATCGCGCGTCACGTTGACGGGCTCAACTTTACCGACTTTACTACCGCAGCCTGGCAGTAAGCGAAACGTACGATCAACCCAACGCCGGGGCTGGCACCGTGCCAGCTCCGGCGTTTTTACTCGAGGGCGAGCTCTGTTAAAGCAAGTCGGCGATTGGCGGAAATGTAAGCAGCAAGCTCAGAAACAGCAGGATGAAGGCCGCTAGCTTGACGCGGCCCATTTCGACGCTCCTCCGCGACCAGAACCAGTGAAGAAGCGCCCATGCCCCCAACCACACAAGGATCGCGCACGTCGTGACTCCTGAAAGCGGGCCGGTTGGCTTGTAGAGGTTCATCAGGCTCTTAATCGGCGCGGCTCTGTCGGCAACAATGGCGAAAACCGCGACCGCAACGCAGCCGATGCCCGCAGCAAGCACCGCGGCAGCGCCCGCACCGTTCGGGTTCAGCTTTGCCTGCGGAGCGCTGGCCGTGGTTTGAGCGCTCATTTTTGGCCCCCTTGGATGATGGTTATCGTCGGGCCACCCGCAACCGGCGCATTTTTGTTGAGCATGGCGCCAAAGAAGCCGGCGATTCCGGCTGCGAAAAGTGAGATCCAGACAAAAGCGAATACCGCCGCGCGAAGCTCCGGATGAATTCTGAGGCTGCGGCGATATTGAGAAAAGACTGCGGCTGCCATGGTGATTGAAATCGGCACGAGCCAGGCGACATGCTCCTTCCACTCCATGCCGATCGAGTGCCACGCGGACGTAGATGGATTCGACATCAGCAGGCGTTGCGGAAAGGCCGCCAGATCTGCGGTTCCCGGCGGGGGCACGGCGCGATACCACGGATAGATGACGTAAGCGCCGGAAAGAACTGCGAGCCACGCGATTACGGCCATCGCTGTCAGATAGATTCGCAGAAACTTCTCGTCCGCTTCTTTGATCTCCGGCCCCAGCGGCGAACGATACCGCCGGTAAAGCTCGACCAGCGCACCGGAACAGGCCATGAGATACAGCGCGCCGAAGCCCATCCCGTGAATCATCGTCCAGAGTCCGCGTACTGAAATCTCCATGTAAGCCGTCCTCTCCGCTGTCCGCGCATAGCGCCGCAAACACATCTCATCAGAACCCATTTCTGTTTGGCGGCGAGGGGAAAAGCAAAATGGCGGCGGCTTTATTGTCGTCCGGCGCGTCGGTCTTCGCATCCTTACCCCACGTCCAGTACATGCCTACATATGCGTAGTTTTCGGTTTGTCCGGCGACCGAGTGTCCGTAGCAGAACAGAAACTGCTCGTTGGTATTGCGCTTGAAGTGGTAGTAGCCGCCGACATCGATCATGGTGGACGATTGCGTCTGCGCCGCCGCGATGCCCTCCGCGCCGTGCGCAAAAACTTCCGCACCAAGCTCCCACTGCTCGCTCAACTCGCGTTTGATCAGCCAGCCAGTGTAAGGAAAATTGCGATAGCCGGTTTGCGGCACCACCTGGTAGCCTCCGCCGCCGTCGAAGAGCCATTTTCCCTCGTTCTTTTGCAGCCAGATGGGCAGCTTGTACCAGACCTTTCCCACGCCGAGGCCTTTGTCGGAGTTGCCCGTGGGCATCTCGAACATGGTGAAGCTACCGATCTGCGGAAAGTGCTTCGTCTCCTTGATCCACGCCAGCTTCGCGCCCAGTTCCATATCGGTGAGACCGAAGGCGTCCGGCCCCGTTCCGCCGGGAAGATAAACAGGATTGTTCGAAGGCGCCGCGACGCCCCAGGGCAGGATTGCGTGCAATTGCAAACGCGGCAACGCGCCCCAATTGAACTCGAAGGCGGGCCCGGTGGAGTCGATCTCCGCGGTAGTTCCGTCGACGCCGCCGAAGATATAGAACTCGTAATGATGCAGGTCAACAGGAACGGGATCGTCGGTTTGGTACGGCGGCCCCTGCGCGCCGGCTTGCGAAACCGCGAGCGCGCACAACAGGAAGAGGGCCATGATCTTCGGGATGTAGGGGAATTTCATCGACAAACCAGGCCGCGGGCCACAAATTGCCGCATTGACAATCGATGTTAGAGCCAGAGCGCCGCTCCCGTCCATGCGGTCCCGAGGAATTCATCTCGCATTGATTTTGCGACGTTCGAGATGCCGGTTTATTCTGATTTCCCAGCGCTCGAAATCTGGAGTGCTCCTCAAATCCCCGCTTTCGGGTTCTGAAAGGGAGAATGGTGTTTACCGTCGAAGGCATTCGGCAATTCCATTTATGGACGCACACGTGCCTCACGCACGTGCTCGACCACTTGTCCACGCTCCCCGCCGGCGACTACACAAGGGAGGTCCCAGGCTTCGGATTTCCCACGCTGCGCGGGCAAGTGATTCACATCTTCAACTGCGAAGGGTTCTGGATCCACGCGGTTCAAGGGCTGCGATTCAACGACCGGATGCCAAGCGACTACCCATCTGTCGCCGACGCCAGACTTCTGAAGCGCGAAATCAGTGAACAGACTCTGGCCTATTTGTCAGGCCTCACGAATGAACAACTGAACGCCAACACGGAGGTTCGGTTTCCCGATGGAGACACGTTGGATCGCACTCCCGCATTCATCCTTCACCATGTCTTGACCCATGCCTTCCATCACAAGGGCCAAGTCGTGGCGATGTGCCGAGTGCTCGGGTATCCCGCGCCCGACACGGATCTGAGCCAATTTGAATGAGCTTCGCTCTCCCGCGCAAGTAGGCCCCGGGATGCTCGCATCGGTGCAGGCCGAAAATCTCAGCGGCGCCGGCCGCCGCCGCCCCCGTGACTCATCTTCGGCTGGCTCATCTTGGGCGCTTTCTCGCGCCCGCCTCCGAAGCTCTGGTGTCCTCCGCCAAAACCCTTGGGCGCTTTGTAGGAGTATTTCGGCGCCCGCTCGCTGTTGTATGACCTTTGCGCCCCACCGCCGAAAAGATGGAATCCGCCCGGCCGTTCGTTCCGCGCAATGTTTCCGTAGCTCTGGTACGAGCGGCTCGAGTAGTCCGGCTGCGAATGCCCTCGTGAATACCCGGGCTCCGCGGAGCGATAGGCCGGCGCGCGGTAGGACGGCGACGGGCTGGAGTAATTGAAGCCGGGCCGCGCTGCGTAATTCTGCGGCCCCGTGTACCCGTAGTTCGACCGGCCGGGGTAGCCGTAACTGTACCCTGGATTGCTATAACTTTGCGGCCGGTTGTCGTACCCGCGATTCATATACGTCTGCGCTCGGTTCGGGTAGGTCTGTTGGCGATAGCCGTCGTTCTGCTGCGGCATGCGGTCATCGTTCTGCCGCGAAGGTAAGGCCGGGCGGGTGTAAGCGTAGTCGCGTCGTGGTGCGGCACGTGAGTAGTCCTGCGCGGAGCGGCTGTAGGATTGCGCGCTTCGTACACCAGAATTGTTTACCCCTCCGCCGCGCTGGTCGTAGCCACCGTGGTCATATCCCTGGCGGCCGCCATTCGCATCATATGAATTTCCGCGCGAATTCCACGAACCACCACGCCCATATGCCCGAGGTCCACCGCGCGGCAGCCCCCAATCGGCAACCTCGCGGCTATGCGTGGAATAGCCGGAATGATCAAAGAGAATCGCATGCCCCAGCCAGTCGAGACCCCACGCCATCCAGCCAAATGGCATGTGATCGAACGCTCCCAGTGCGAAGCTGAGCCCGTATTGAAGCGGCGCACCGCCAAAAAAGTCACCCAGCGCGCCAAAGCATGAGAAGCCCGGATACGGTGCGATTGGCTCTCCATACACATCCCACGGATTGTAAGTGGGCACATACACCACCTGCGGATTTGTGGGAGCCAGGTCGATGTAACCCTGATCGTTTTCAACTTCTTCCTGTGGAGTCGATTGCAGATTGCCGGCCTGCTCGGCGCGCTGGCGCAGCACTTGTACAGTCTGCATCACATCCTGCGGCTGGTTGTAATAGGCATTTCCCAGGTTCGTCGTCCACTCCAGATCGTGATTCATCAAGTCCAGTACGTCGGGAAACGCCGTCAGCGCCTTCACGCTCGGATCCCAGCTGGTCTGCGCATTCGCTCCGGCTGCAATCTGGTCAGGCGAGCCGTAGCCTGCGGCGCGCATTTGCTGCATCCATTGGTCAGCCACTGCCACTTCAGCCGGGTAGGTTGATGCGGCAAGAATCTGAGCCACGAGCGAATCCGGATAAAGCGCGATCGGAGCCAGAAGCTGTTCGAGATCTTCCGCGCTGAGCGACTGAACCGGTACCGGAGCCTGACTCTGATCGGCATAGGCCGGAGCCCGCGGTCCGCCCGGCTGCTGATCTGGATACGGCTGCTGGTCAGCATTGGTCTGCGGCGGGTAAGGCTGCTGTGGAGCGGAGTATTGCGGCGCATACTGTGGCGCCTGGCCGGGATAGGTCTGCTGCGGTGGAGGCTGCTGAACCTGAGGCGGCGCGTATTGCGGTTGCTGTTCAGGATCGTTTTGCGGCGGTGCAGAGTATTGCGGCTGCTGCGTGTATTGCGGTTGCTGAACCTGCGACTCCTCGTCCATAGGTGACGCGGTTTGCGGCTGCTTATACTGCGGCTCCGTGAAACCGGTTTGCGCCGCGGGTTCAACAGACGGGCTATTCGGAGAGGCGGCGCTGGGATCGACGTACGGCTTTCCGGGGTGCGGCTTCTGGCCGATTGCATCCGCCGCAAAAGCCAGCGCTATGAGCGCGAGCGCTGCACAGGGTATCAGCCAGAGGGCGCTGGTTCTCCGGCTCGCGGATGGATCCTGGGGAATCGAGTGGCCGGCGGTTTCGTTCGTTTGCGGAGAAGCCAAAACCAAAGAGGAAGAGCGCTGATTCATCGGGAGAGCCATGTTCCCTCGCAGTCCATTCCAAGCCCGCGACTGCCCCATTCCGTGCGTCTGAAGACACTGGAACTCGGCAGCCCGAGGGGGAGGGCTTACACAAGGAACCCAATCTGAGGGGATTAGTTTCGGCGCGGAGTCGAATAGTCTCGCGGCGGTCAGGGCCAGTTTCTTGCGAGGGGGATAGGCTCTTAAAGTGCTCGGCCGGCTAGCCGGCTAACTCTTTCTTGACCAATTCGCTCACCAGCCGTCCATCGGCGCGCAAACCCGCCGACTGCAGCTTGCTTTGAACGGCTTTCATCGCCGGCCCCATCTCTTTCACCGTCGGCTTGTGCCCCAACGTCGCAGTCAGCTCGCCAATCGCCTCCGCCACCAGCTTCGCCAATCCCGCTTCATCCAGAGCCTTCGGCAGAAACTCTTCGATCACCACGATCTCGGCCTGCTCCTTGGCCACCAGGTCGGGCCGGTTGCCCTTGGCAAACTGCTCAATCGAATCGCGCCGCTGCTTGATCATCGTCGCCAGCGCCTGCTCGCTCTCGGCTGGTGTCAGTGCCGCGCGCTTCTCAATCGCCTTGTTCTTCAGCGCGTTCTTGATCAGCCGCAGCGTTTGGGTGCGCTCCGCGTCGTGCGCCTTCATGGCGGTGACAATCTGTTGGCTGACAAGGGCTTCCAGTTCGCCTGCGTCGGTCATCTTCTATCCTCAATTGCAAATTCTACTCGAGCGGTGGGCTAGGTCCATTCCTCGCCGTTTTCTACGAGGGTTTTCGCCAAAATCCGGCCGTTTTTTCGGATTTCCACAAACCGAAACCACAAAAACCACAAAAATGTGTATTATGTGATTGTTGGCTTGCCTTAAATCCCGATCCAAAACGAGGGAAAACATGATCCGCAAGACCCGCCTTTATACACCCGGCCCAACGCCCCTCCTTCCCGCGGCCCAGTTCGCCATGGCCGCAGCGGACATGCATCACCGCACCGCTGAGTTCCGCGCCCTCTTTCAGAAGGTGCTCGCCCAGCTCAAAGTCTTTGTCGGCACCAAGAATGATGTTCTGCTCCTCGCCTGCTCCGGCACCGGGGCAATGGAGGCTTCGGTCTCGAATCTGACTTCGCCCGGCGACAAAGTGTTGGTGCTCACGGCCGGCAAATTCGGCGAGCGCTGGACGGGTTTGGCGAAGGCTTTCGGTTGCCAGCCCGACGTGTTGACTGCGCCCTACGGCGAAACCTTCGACCTTGCCGCGGTTCGCGCCGCGATCAAGCCCGATCACAAAGTCATTTATACGCAGGCCACTGAAACCTCGACCGCCGTGCGCCACGACATCGAGGCCATTGCAAAGCTGCGCGATGAGGTTGCTCCCAACACGCTGCTCGTCGTTGACGGCATCACTGGCCTCGGCACCACGCACTTCGACGTGGACGGCTGGGGCATCGACGTGATCATTGGCGGCTCGCAAAAGGCTGTCATGATTCCTCCGGGTCTTGCGTACCTGAGCGTGAGCGACCGCGCCTGGGCGGCGATGGAGACCACAAAAAATCCTCGCTACTATTTCGACCTGCGCAAAGAGCGCAAGAACGCGGTCAAGGGTGAAAGCGCCTACACCCCGGCCGTTGCGCTGGTGGCTGCTCTGGGCGCAGCGCTCGATTACATTGCGGGGCAGGCGGGGGACGACCTCGAAAAGGGACGCATCGCATTGATCGATAACGCGCAGGTGAACGCCGCTGCCACGCGCGCCGGTCTTGTGTCGCTTGGCTTCACGCTCTTCGCACCTACAGCTCCGGCAGCTGCGGCGACGGCCGTCGCAGTGCCTGAAGGCATGGATTCGGGCGTCGTCGTGAAGGCGCTCAAGGCAAAGTTTGCTTTGATTGCCGCCAACGGCCAGGGCGAGATGCAGGGCAAGATCTTTCGCGTCGCGCACCTCGGTTTCTTCGACTATCTCGACACCATCGCCCTGCTTGGCGCCATGGAGCACATCGCCAAGGACAACCTAAGCCTGCCGGTGAAATTCGGTCAGGCCGTCGCCGCGGCGCAGGAAGTCTACGCAAAAGCCGTCTCTAGCTGAGAGCTGAGAGCTGAGGGCTGAGAGCTGATTTATGCCTGAACTAACCTTCGGAGAAAAGCTGCTGATTGCGCGCAAGCAGCTCGATCTCTATCAATACGAAATGGCGGAGCGGTTGGGGGTCCACGCCAACTCGCTCACCAAATACGAGCGCGGCGAGGGCAAGCCGCACGCGGCGGTGGTGCGCATGTTTGACCTGCTCTGCGAACAGCAGGGCATTCGCTTTGACGAGTACACCAGCGCGTCCGCCGCGGCGGACAAGGGAGCGAGCATGAAAGTCGTACTGGCGGAAAAAGTTTCTCCGGCCACTCTGGCGGTTTTCTCGGCCGAGCCGGGATGGGAAGTCAAGACGCACGACCAGCTGCCTGACGGCCTGCCCGCCGCGCTCGCCGATGCCGACGCCCTCGTCGTCCGCAGCGCGGTTCAGGTGGACGATGCACTGCTGGAGCACGCGCCCAAACTGCGCGTGATTGGCCGCGCCGGCGTTGGCGTAGACAACATCGACGCCGACGCTGCCACGCGCCGCGGCATCGTGGTGATGAATACGCCGGGCGCCAACGCCGTCGCCGTGGCCGAGCTGACCATGGGCCTGATGATCGCGCTGGCGCGCAAAATTCCCGCCGCCAATGCCACCATGCACGCAGGCAAGTGGGAGAAGAAGAACCTGCAAGGCACCGAGCTGCGCGGCAAAACGCTCGGCATCCTGGGCCTCGGTCGCATCGGCCTTGAAGTGGCCAAGCGCGCGCGAGGATTCGGCATGGAAATCATGGGAACCGATCCTTTTGTCTCCGCGTCCCTGGCGCGCGAGAACGGTATTTCCCTCGTCCCGGTGGAGGAACTGTTCGCAAATTCCGACTACATAACTCTGCACGTGGGCCTTACGCCGCAGACGCAAGGCATCATCAACGCGAAAACCATCGCCACCATGAAGAAGGGTGTGCGCATCGTCAACTGCGCGCGCGGCGAGCTGGTTTCGGATGCCGATCTGGCTGCGGCGCTCAAGACCGGGCAGGTAGCGGGAGCAGCTCTGGATGTGTTTTCCGTTGAGCCGCCCAAGGATTCTCCCTACTTCGGCCTCGACAACGCGATTCTTTCCCCCCACGTCGCTGGGTCGACGGCCGAGGCACAGGAAGCCGTTGGCATCCAGATTGCGCATCAGGTGTGCGAGTACCTCAAGCAAGGCGTCGTGCAGAATGCCGTCAACGTTCCGTCGCTGAGCCGCGAGGAATACGTTCAGCTCGCGCCCTTTATTGACCTTGCCGGACGCCTTGGATCATTTCTCGCACAGGCGGGCAAAGGCGGTGGCAAATCGGGCATCGACTCGATTCACATCGTCTACGGCGGCACGCTGACTGAGGCCAAAACTGAGCTCGTTCGCAATGCGGCCATTGCAGGCCTGCTGCAAGGCTCTGAGAACGTGAATCGCATCAACGCGGCGGCCGTCGCTGCGGAGCGCGGCATTCGCGTGCACGAGGAGAAGGAAGAAAGCCATCGCGGCGGCGCGGCCACGGTGCTCACCCTCGTGCTGCACACCGCGCAGGGCGAGAGCCGTGCCAGCGCCACCGTGATTCACGGTGAGCAACCACGTCTGCTGGCTTTCGACGGCATTGACATCGAAGCTCCGCTTGAAGGTACTTTGGTGGTTTGCCGCAACCTTGACGTGCCCGGCGTCATCGGACGCATCGGAACCATTCTTGGCGAGCAGGGAGTGAACATCGCGAACTTTGCGCTGGGCCGCGAGCGTGGAGCGGCCACTCCGGGCAAGCTGGTGAAGGCGCTGGCGGTTGTTCAGGTCGATGAGCCGGTCGCGGAGTCGGCCCTTGAGGCGCTGAAGGTCATTGAAGCTTTGCTCGAAGCAAAGCTGGTCAAACTGCCGGACGGAAAATGATCGGGTCGATGTGATCGTTGTCTAGCCGGCGATTCACGCTGCTTTGCGAAATGGTTGAATTTTCGGTCTGCGTTTGCGGCTCGCATTCCAAAGGTCATAATCCATCTGAAGGCCAGACCAGAAAGCAGGATGGGTTCCAAGCGCCGCCGAGAGTCGAATGGACATCTCCGCCGAAATGCCCGCACGCCCGTTGACGATGCGAGACAGGGTCGTGCGCGTCACCCGCAGCCGCTTCGCGGCATCTGCGATCTCCATTTCGCCGAGATACTCCTTCAACACTTCGCCAGGATGCGGTGGATTGTGCATGAGCATACGACCTCCTAGTGGTAATCCCGATAGTCGACCAAAATTGCGTCCTCGCCCTCGAAAGTAAACGTAAGTCGCCAGTTTCCGTTCACTTTGATTGCCCAATGCCCGCGCAGATCCTTAGACAGCGGGTGGAGCTCCCAACCCGGGGCGTTCATATCTTGCGCTGACTTCGACCGGTTGAGAGCGAATAATTGGCGCGAAAGCTTGGCCGCGTGTTTTGGCTGGATACCAGCCTTGCTTCCTGACTTGAAGAACTTCTCGATACCGGAGTGGCGGAAGCTCTTAATCATGCGTATAGCGTAACGCCTCGCGCCTTTCCTGTAAAGCGACTCTGAGGAATGAGGGTCGGCTTGAAGCCGTTGCAGTTTCCCCTACCTGCAGGTCGTCACTTTGTCGGATCCGCCACGCGCCCCAGAAAGAGCATGCTCCCCGACTTCGTATCGAGCAGGATGAACAGAAACGGATGGTCGGCGCGGAAAACGATCGGAGGAGGCGCGGGGAAGGGGCGCTGCATCGCCGTCGCACGCATCACGATCGCGGTGGCTGCCGCGGCTTCCGTGCCCTTCTCATTCACATCGACGAACGCCTTGTGAATCGCAGCCGAAATGGCGAAATCCTTTTTGCCGTCTATTCCCGAGAAATCCGCTTCGCCGCTGAAGGCTTGAGCCATGCCCATCGTGCTCAAAGCGCTGCTCAGTTCAAACTGCTGCGTCATGGTAAAGCGCGGCAAGGTCAAAATCACCTTGTCAACGGGTTCGAGCTTCTGGATCCATTCGCCTGCAGCACCCGATGTGAACGATTGCTCGAGCGCCGGCAGGCCGTCGATCTCCTTAGGCAGCAGAACCACCATCGAAATCTCGTTGCCGGCGTAGGGCAGCTCCAGCGCCTGAAAGGTCCCACCATCGTAGTAACTGTAGCCGCCGGTACGATGCATCATCGGCGCCATCACCCATTCTGTCGCGGAGAGATGGAACTCTTCTTTTTGCGTGGCCCGGGCATCGAACGGATCTTGCCAGTCGCCCTTAAAGTAAATGGCGTTCGTCAGCACCAGGCGCGTCGATGCGTTGAGTACTCCGGGGCCGAGCAGGTCCTTGATCTTGTCGTTGGTCTGCCTCTCCACCCACGCGTTGATCGTAGTGCGCACGCTGTCGGGCGAAATCTTGAAGTTGACGCGATGAAAGCCCGCGCCGTAATCGAACTGCACAAGCTTGAGGTAGCTCTGTTCGAAGCTCGCGTCCTGTTGCGCCCAGAGCGCGTCGGCCACGCGCAGCTCGTAGCCCTTATGCGGCGCATTCATTTTGGCGAGCAGGGTGCCCATCGCGGGGTGCAGCCGATCCGGCGGCAGAGTGAAATGGAAAACCTGCTGCATCTGGGTCGCTGTTTGGCCGCGCGCGCCGGCATACGCCATTCCAAACGCGGTCGAGATGCTCTCCGGCGAAAAGAAAAGATTGCCCGGCTGCTTCGAAAGCTGTGCGTAAAGGTCGACCGCGAAGGCGTTGCTGCCGCTCACGGCCTCGGCCTGGTCAGCCGCGGGGGCTGAAGGCGTCGCGGCCAGTGCCGCCGGGACCATGAGCAGGGCCGCAAAGGGCGGAAACAGCAATGAGAGCAGCGACTTCATGCGAGCCTCCCAGATTGGCGTGCCGTGATCGGCGTGCACCATCTAACCGCAGAACGGAGCCCGGGGTATTTCTTGCGTTGAAAATCGTGACCCCCGGCATCGCGCGTCGCGAATCGAGAGTCGTACCGCCGCGTCCCTAGCCCATCAAGCCCTTGTGCCCGAGCCACGAGCGCACATACGATGCCTGACCAATGTGATAGGTCTCGTGGATCGCCATGAAGTCGACGATTCCGCTGATCTTGCCATTCGTGCTCGGCGGACCCTGCGTCGCGGCTTGGGCAAGCAAATCTTCCGGCACATTTTCAAGCCCGGCTGCAAGCGCCTTGCCCGACTCGCTCCACACGTTTAGCAGGGACTCCGGCGACGGGCAAGCAGAGTCTTCCATCCGTTTCTTTCCGCGCCCAAAGTGTTCCAGCACAGGCAGGGACCATTCAGTGCCGATGAAATGCAGCATCCGCCCGCGGCAATATGCAAGGTGGCCCACGATCCAGGCAATGTGGTTCGTGCTTTCACCGGGATGCTTGAGCCATTCTTCGGGCGACAGGTCCTTGACCGTTCTGGTTAGGAAATCGGAGTTGAAGCGATAGTTTTCAGCGGCGGCGACTATGACTGCGGGGATCGGCATGGAACCTCCTCTGATCGATTGAGCTCAAAACGTCTATGCGCGGCTCAAATATGCGCCTTCGCTCGTGTCCACACGAATCTTCTCACCCTCGTTAATAAACGGAGGCACCTGGACGACGAGGCCGGTTTCAGTTTTGGCAGGCTTTGTCACACTCGATGCGGTTGCCGACTTCAATCCCGGCTCGGTTTCTACCACTTGCAGGTCGACGGTCTGCGGCAGCTCGATTCCAACCGGCTGCCCGTCAAAGTAACTCACCTTGATTTGCAGGTTGGGCGTCAGGTATTCGACAGCGTCGCCGAGCGTAGCGCTCTTCAGAACCGTCTGCTCGTAGTCAACCGGATTCATGAAGTAGTAGTCGTCGCCATCGGCGTAAAGGAAATCCATGGGAATCTCGTCGACGACAACCTTCTCAATGGCGTCGGCGGAACGGAAACGATGCTCAAACATGGCGCCCGATCTTAGGTTGCGCAGCTTGGCCTGGATGAACGCACGAAGATTGCCCGGCGTCCGGTGCTCCACCTTGAAGACCGTGTGAAGCTGGTCGTTGTGCTTGATGATCATGCCCGGACGGAGTTGAGTGGCGGGAATCGCCATAGAGGTTGAAGCTCCTTGCTTGAATCGCGCGCAATGCGCCGAAGATATGCCGTTTGGCCTACATTCAATTGTAGCCGAGCCGTGGCATTCGATCCTGCCGTGAACCCAATCCGATGTGGCCGTTGGCGACGCATCCGCGAGGGCTCGCTTTGCAGACCGTAGCAAGCTCGATGCGCCTGCGACAAACGTGTCACGACCAATGGTTAAGCACCAAGATAGAATGTCGATGGGCGGGAGCAAAACCCAATTGAAGGAAAGCGGGAAAGCATGTCGGAGCAAGTTTCAATTTGCGTGATCGGGTCAGGCTACGTCGGGCTGGTGGCGGCGGCCTGTTTTGCTGACATGGGCCACAAGGTCGTCTGCGTCGACAACGATGAAGCCCGTGTAAAGCTGCTCAGCGGTGGCGGCGTTCCGATCTTTGAAGAGTATCTGCCGGAACTGCTGGCGAAGCACCGCGGCAGCAGGGTACTGTTCACATCAAACCTTGCCGAGGCCGTTGAACAATGTGAGGCCATATTCATCGCCGTGGGCACTCCGCAAGGCGATGGCGGCGCCGCGGATTTGTCCTATGTTGAAGCCGTGGTCGCAGAGATTGCGCGCGCCATCAAGAGTTACAAGGTAATCGTCGAGAAGAGCACGGTTCCGGTTTACACCAACGACTGGATTCGCCGCGTACTTCACCGCCATGGCGTGGATCAAGCACAATTCGATGTGGTCTCAAACCCCGAATTCCTGCGCGAAGGCACAGCCGTGGTTGATTTCCTACATCCTGACCGGATCGTCGTAGGCGTAAGCAGCGACCGCGCGGCCCAAATGCTGCGGCGGATCTACGAGCCCATCGTCGCTGGCGCCTATTACGCGCAGCCCGGAGCCGTCCCGGGAGCGTGCAGCAAAACGCAGCCGGCTCGATTGCTGGTCACTTCCACACAGAGCGCGGAGATCATCAAGCACGCGTCGAATGCGTTCCTCGCCATGAAGATCTCATTCATCAATGCGGTCGCCAACCTGGCTGAGGCCGTCGACGCGGACATAGAAGACATTGCCGCCGGAATCGGCTTGGACAGCCGCATTGGGCCCAAATTTCTGCGTGCTGGACTAGGGTATGGCGGCTCGTGCTTCCCCAAGGACGTGGCCGCATTCCATTGGGTCGCTCAGGAGCGCGGCGTCAATCTGCAGCTGCTTGAAGAAGTGCGCAAGATCAACGACACGCAGCGCGAAGTGTTTTTCAATAAGGTGCGCTCAGCGCTGTGGACCCTCCGCGGCAAGCGGTTGGCTGCGCTCGGCCTGGCCTTCAAGGGCGACACCGATGACATCCGTGATTCACCCGCCATCGCCATCATCAAGCAACTGCTGCAGGCGGGCGCAGTGGTGACCGCTTACGATCCGGCCGCGATGGAGCGCGCCAAGGATGTGTTGCCGCCGTCGGCAAACATGGCGTACGCCGCCGACGTCTACCAGGCGGCGCAGGATGCCGATGCCGCACTGATTCTGACCGACTGGAAGGAATTCGCCGCGATCGACCTTGCGAAACTGAATCGGGCTCTGCATTTCCCCATCGTCATCGATGGCCGCAATCTCTATAAACCGCAAGAGATGCAACGCAACGGCTTTACCTATGTGAGCGTGGGCAGGCAGTCGAGCTACCAGGCGCAGGAAGGCAAGCCGCGCAAATCGCCGGCGTGATCTTTCAAGCCGGCCAGAATCGTAACGCCGCGCTGTCGCGTGCATTTTGTGAAGCATCTCACGCTACTGTGTGTTCGAAGATTCGGAGAACTGACTTTTGACCAAATCTGCGCTCGTTACCGGCGCCGCCGGATTTCTCGGCTCTCACCTCACCGATCGCCTGCTCGGCGAAGGCTACCTCGTCATCGGCGTCGACAACCTGAGCACCGGCGACTCCGCCAACCTGGCCCACCTCGCCAACGATTCGCGCTTTCAATTTGAAGAGCGGGATATCTGCGCGAGCTTCGATCCGGGCCGCGTCGACGATGTTTTTAATCTCGCATCGCCGGCCAGCCCGCCCGAGTATCTTCGCCTGGGAATTGAAACCCTGCGCGTTGGTTCTCTCGGCGTTGAGAACACGTTGCAAATTGCAGCAAAGTACGGCGCCGGTTTCCTCCAGGCTTCAACTTCGGAGTGCTATGGCGACCCGCTCGAGCATCCGCAGAAGGAAACCTATTGGGGAAACGTCAATCCAGTCGGCCCGCGCTCAGTCTACGACGAATCCAAGCGCTTCGGCGAAGCCATGGTCATGGCTTACCACCGTTCGCGCGGCGTGAATACGCGCATGGTGCGCATCTTCAATACCTATGGCCCGCGCCTGCATCCCGGCGATGGCCGCGTCATCTCGAACTTCATGATGCAGGCTCTTCGCGGCGAGCGACTCACGATCTACGGCGACGGCAGCCAGACGCGAAGCTTTTGCTATGTCGACGATCTCATCGAGGGAATCGTCCGCCTCTCGCGCAGCCATGAACATCTTCCGGTGAACCTCGGCAATCCCGAAGAGTACACCATCCTCGAATGCGCCAACGCCGTTCTTGAAGTTACTGGCTCTAAGAGTGAATTGACCCACGTCGAATTGCCGGTTGACGATCCCACGCGCCGCCGCCCCGACATCACCAAGGCCCGCGCATTGCTGGGTTGGGAGCCGCGCGTCGGACTCAGGGAAGGCTTGAGCAGGTCGCTCGACTTCTTCAGAAGCAAACTAACATCCTGAGTCTGAAGCTCGTTCAACAAATGCGATGTCATCCTGAGCGAAGTTTGGCGCGTACTTTGCGACAAACGCAGTCGAAGGACCCGTATTTCGACCGCATAATTTTGAGACGAATGAATCGCCCCAGGACAACCGAATAGCGTTCGCAGCGCCGCGAAATGTCTCTACTGCGGCGGCTCGTACGGCTCGGCGCGCAACAGATTGTTCAGCATATCGCGCTCCTGCGGGGAGAACTGGTTCTGGTAGCGCGCTGAATTCAACACCGTCGCGCGCTGATCGAGCGGCACGGAGCGCAAATCCTGAAACGCGCGCTTCACCATGGCCTGCCGATCCGGCGGCAGCGCCATGTAACTGCGGCCCGCTTGGCGAACCTGCATCTGGTCCTGCGGCGACATATGCTCCAGCATCTCGCTACGCGCCAGGCGGCGCTCGCGCTGCGCCTCGGGCAACGTATCCAACTGGTGCAACTGCTGCACCAGCCGCTGCTGCGTCTCCGGCGGCAGGCGATTGAAGTTGGGATCGCTGCGCAGCAAGCGCTCCTGGTCTTGAACCGGAAGCCCCTGATGCCGATTTAGCCAGTCGCCTAAGTGTCCGGGAGGCGCGGCGCCCGGATACCGGTTTTGATAAACGTTTCCAGGGCGATTGGCATAGGGATACGCCGGGCGATTGTAGGCAGGCGCGGGGTTATTGGGCCGCCCTCCATATGCGGGCGTTGCCTGCGGCTGCCGCTGTGCCCCGTTATATTGCGGGGCCTGCTGGTAAGGCCTTGGCTGATTCTGATACGGCCTCATGGCCGGCTGATTTGGTCTTTGCTGATTCTGGTTCTGCCGCTGTTGATTTCGATATTGCCGCGGATTCTGTTGCCGGTTCTGCCGCACTTGCGCCTGCGCAAACCTGAACTGTCCGCCGGCCCAACGGCGACCAGCAACGCGCTGCCCGGGCGCTGCAACTCCCAATAGAAACAGAAACAGGACTGCCCCGGCCATCCCCGCCGGGCGCATTCTTTTCGCGTTTGTAGTCCAGTTCACGAGTCTTTCTCCGAGCTCACGCCTCACGCCGCGTGGCTCCGGCAGGGGGCGAATAAGTGATCCTTCAATCTCCGTTCTGGTTGCTGCTAAGCGCTTCCATCTGATCCAGCACCTGCGCATTGCTATCCAGAGTTTGCAGGTCGTGTACCACGGCAGCATTCTGGGCAGCCGGTTGCGCCGGCTGCATCCAGTCGGTCACGCCCAGATAAGTTCCGCCACCCACCAGCAACATCACCGTAAGCGCTACGGCCGCCAGCGGACGCGCGTGCCATCCCGGTCCGTAGGCCGCGCTCGCGCGGAGTCGCGCAATCGTGCCGGCGAACCACCCGGCGGGCGCCGCCTCACGCTCTTCGCGCATCCGCGCGCCAAGCCGGGTCAGGAAATACGGGCTGGGCGCGGGCGCCTTCCACTCATCCAGCATTCCCAGGGTCGCCGTCAGCTCATTCAGCTTGCCCTGGCAATGCTCGCATTCCGCAACGTGCGCTTGAACCTTGGCAGGCGCGGAGCCTGGATCGAGCAGCATTCCCGCCAGCTCAGCGTCCATTCCCGCGCAATTTGTTTTCATCTGTTTCATTGTCTCCACCCCATGTTTCCGCCGGTCGATTTCCTTTTCATCGGGCCATTTCATCTGGCTCCGGCTTTTTTCACTCATGCCTTCAAACAAAATCCTTCAGTTTGTCCCGCAGCGTCTGGTAAGCGCGAAACAGCAGTGACTTGGTCGCCGACTCGCTCAACTTCAGCACTTCTCCAATCTGCCGGTAATCCATCCCCTGGTACTTATGCATCAACACGGCCATCCGCTGCCTCTCGGGCAGCGCCATCACGTGCAGCCGGATCGCCGCCATGCGCTCATCGCGCAGCAACTTCTGCTCCACCGTCGGTTCATCGTCAGCCACATCGGGAGTCGTGCCCGTCTCCTCGTCCGGCTGATCCAGATACACCGTTTGCGCCGACCGTTCGTGCCGCGTATCCCGCGCATGGTTCACGGCCAAATTAGTCGCGATCCGGTAAAGCCACGTCGTAAATCTCGCCTCGGCACGATAGCTGCTTCTGGCACGATAGACGCGAAGAAACACTTCCTGGGCCAGCTCTTCCGCAACCGCCTGGTTGCCTACCATCCGGTAGAGGAAGTGAATCATTGGCCGGTGGTATTTTGTGGCCAGGTAATTGAACCCGGCTTCGTCGCCCTCGGCCACGCGCAGCATAATGGCAGCGTCGCTTTTGGGGTCCAGTTCGTCCCTCATGCCCGCTCGTGGAGTCTCACTGGCCGCGCCCGGCCCTGAAGCCGTACCGGCTCCCAACGCCGGACCGTTAAGGACCATCGTTGCCATATCTTCTGGAACCCCATTTGGGGCCGAAGGTTGCGCTCCGTAAGGGCTTTCTTCGCCAGTATTTCCGTCCCCAACGCCCGATTCTGACCCCTCTTCGGTGTCCTCGTCGCCGGCCCCCGGCTGCGCACTTTGGGCACGGGCATCGGCTCGGGCCAGCCCAGAGGGCAATCGGCTGCCGGGTGTGTTCAGAAAAGCGCCGAAAAAGAGGTCGGAGATTGCCCGCAGCCCCACTTCACTCCCCATTCCTCTTTCGAACGGGAATTTGCTTTCCTGGCGGATTGAACTCGCTCTCCAAAGTCTGTTTCTGAGCATGGTCGGATTGGCTCTTGGCCCTTACTCTGTTGCGGCGAAACCTGCCAGGCAGCAGCAGCGCGGCTTGGCCCTAAAGCCCTGCTGGTGTTACTCTACCCTACGGGAAAGCCATTTTGGGCGTAAGTCCATTGCCTGCTAATCTGCAGAGCTTCGGCAAATGGATTCGAGCCTGAAATTCGCCTCTCGGCTGCGGCTGTTTGGCTCCGGTTTTACAGCGGGGCCGGGACGCTCGGCGAACCCTCCGATGCCTTTTCTGGGCGCTTAACTCAGCGGTAGAGTGCCATCTTCACACGGTGGAAGTCGTAGGTTCAAATCCTACAGCGCCCACCATCCTTCGCCCGCGCGACGGGCTTCGGCTCGGCGGTCCATCCCAGGGGCGAAGGTTGTCGCGCTGAAGCGACAGCGTAGGCGGACCTTCTACTCCATCCCTCAATCTGTCATCCTTAGCAGCCGGCCCTCGGCGACAAAGGATCTGCGGTTGCCTTTCGCGATCTACACCTCGCAAAAAATCGGGTGCCCACGTCTCGGTCCCACGTCTCAGTTTCGAGACGTGGGATACCCCGATCCGAAATGCGCGTGCAGGCGGGCATCCCATACCGCGTCGCATCGAGAGCCCAACGACGTTAATGTGGGCCGCCCACCCCCCACATCGAAAAATCCCGAATCCACTCCAGGCAGTGTCAACAGGCCCTGGAAGTCCGGCTACAAATAACCGCACCCGACCGCTTGCCCGAAGCTCGAGGGGCCGACGAGGCCAGCGTCTACGCAACTGGCGCCGTGATCGATGATGTTCTGTTGATTCTGCATCGCGTTGAGATACATTTCGATCTCGGCCGGATCGCCGGGCCCCTGATCGGGTGCTGCCGCGGCGGGGGCTGTGAAGAGAGCAAACTTTTTCTGCAGCCAGGCTGGAGGTACCTTGTAGCTCTTAATGATGGCCGCAACGGTGGGCGCATCCTTGGGTGCTATGGCGGTCGGGGCCGATCCAATGATCAAAAAGTTTTTGTAAAATTGGAGGCTGTCTTCGGGCAGCGAGCAGAATATGCCCAGGGCATCGGCCGGCGAGGCGATCCCGGAGAGGGCGACAACAAACACGCCGCATTGGAACCCGGCCGGTAGCGATTGAAGAGGCGCCGCGTAAAGGAACTTGACCTGAGGAACCGGGTTTCCGTTGAGCTTGGCACGCTGCTCTAAAAACATCGTGAGCTTGTCAGTAAGCTTTGCCGAGTACGGCATCGACATATTCGAGCCGTCGGGCCCAGTCTGTCCCAATTGAAACGGACCGTTGTGCGCGACAAGCCCTTGTCCGAGGTTGACGACCTCGCCTTGTGGCCCTGTCAATTCGATATTCGTTTGCGCGGCTCCGTAGACTTTCCATCCGGCAGGCACACCGGCAGAGGCGCTTTGGTCCGACGCAGTGTAGGTCTGCAACTGGACCGGTGGTGCGGCTGGGGCTGTGGATGGCGTCGTCTGCGCTTGAGCGGAGGCAACGGCTGGAATTCCGATGATGATCGAGATCGCCGGCACGGCGGCGATCCGCAGAAATTTCATGGCATCGCATATTTGCATCGTTAGGATCCTCGTCCTTGGATTTTTGGCCCTTTGGCTTGTGAGGGGCACGAACCGGGGGATTCTGGCCTTGTTTCTGCGGGGGGTACGCGTAGGGTAGCATTCGTCGATGCCCGATGGCTATTCTCTTCGAGCGAAAACCCGGAACAAGCCGATCGGGAATCGCAGAATTAACATTTGACAGGGACGGAAAATCCACTACCATATGGTTGTGGATAGATTGGGCACAACATTTGCGGCTTTGTCCGATCCAACCCGCCGGGCGATGATCGAACGGCTCAGCCATGGGTCTGCTTCTGTTCATCGGTTGACGGAACCGTTCGCGCTCTCCCAGCAAATGATTTCAAAACATATTGCCTGCCTGGTGCGGGCGCGGATCGTGATCAAGACCAGGCGTGGGCGAGAGAGCGTGTGCACGCTTAGGCCGGGAGCGATTAAGACGGTCAGCGACTGGGCTGCCTATTATCGCTGGTTCTGGGAAGAGAGTTTCGACAAGCTGGATGTGGTGGTGAAACAAATGAAAAATGACGGAGGTCAGAGATGACAAGAGAAGTGAACGAGACAGACCGGATGGTTGTGGTGAGAGTATTTGATGCCCCACGCGAGTTGGTTTGGAAGGCGTGGACAGACCCCTACTATGTCATGCAATGGTGGGGACCGAAAGGTTTTACTGCGCCTGTTTGCAAGATGGATTTTCGCGTCGGAGGAAAATTTCTCTGCTGCATGAGAACGCCAGACGGCCAGGAGTTCTGGAATGGTGGTGAATACCACGAGATTGTTCCGCACGAGAAGATCGTTTCCTCCATGTACTTTTCCGACTCCGAGGGAAACAAGGTTGACCCTGCACATTATGGAATAGAACATGAGGCCATCGAAGATGCGTACGATGTAACTCTCTTTGAGGATCTTGGAAACGGCCAGACCAAGCTCACCTTCATTGGAAATGAAACCATGGAGAACGCCAAAAATAGCGGTCAACTCGAGGGTTGGAACCAGATACTCGATAAAATCGCGGCAGTCCTTGCAAACTGGTGCAGGCGAAATAAGAATTCGAAGTTTTTTGGGATTGTCTTTGCCGGTTAACATTCGAGAAGCCAGGAATCAGGCGCGTTGACGCCGGGGGGCCTACGCCGTCGGCACGTGCCTGCGTAGTTCTTCGGCGATCTTCTCCATCAGCCGTTGATAAACCACGGGCTTCAGTTCGTAGGAATCGATACCGGCTTCGAGCGCTTTGGCGACTTCGTCGGTAAATGCATGAGCCGTGAGGGCAATGATCGGAATATGCGAGGTCTCCGGATCATCGCGGATGCGCCGTGAAGCCTCCCAGCCATCCATCCCAGGCAGCCCAAGATCCATCAGGATCAAATCGGGCATCTGCTCCCTCGCTTCTTTGACACCCGCGAATCCATCGAGCGCATTGATGACGCGATGGCCCGAGCGCCGCAGGAAGCGCGTCACCAATTCCTGATTGTCGGCGTCGTCTTCAACCACTAGGATTCGCGCCATCGATCCTCCATGATTTCTTCCCTCTTGCGCAAATGTGAGGCGTGAACCACCTGGGGCTCGGCCGAACTAGATTCGATGGGCAGCCACAGTGTGAATATCGAGCCTTTGGCGAGAACGCTCTCGACCGTAATATCGCCGCCCATCATCTGCATCAAGCGGCGACTGATAGGCAGTCCGAGCCCGGTTCCGCCATACTTCCTGCTAATGGAGCTATCAACCTGTGTGAAGTCTTCGAAGATTCTTCCCATATCCTCACTCCGAATTCCGATCCCGGTGTCGACCACGCGCACCTTGCACCAGACGCCATCGTCGCGCTCGCAGACACTCTGCTCGATGCGCACCTCGCCGCATTGGGTAAACTTGCAGGCGTTACTGACGAGGTTTAGAAGGCACTGGCGAAAGCGCATCCGGTCGGCCCGAACCTCGACAGGCTCGCACCGCACATGGAGGCGGATCTGATTCGTAGCGGCAAGAGCCTCGGCGCTGGGCCCTACTTCTGCCACCACCGAGGACACATCGAATCGCGACCGCGCGAGCTCCATCTTGCCGGCTTCGATCTTGGATAGATCCATGATGTCGCTGATCAGGTCGAGCAGGTGACCGCCGGCTTTGCGGATCTTGCGAATGTCCTTCAGCCAGCTCGCTGATTCCTGCTCCTCCATCTCCAGTTCGAGAAACTCAGCAAATCCCAGGATCACGTTGAGCGGCGTGCGCAGCTCGTGGCTCATGACCGCGAGAAATGCGCTCTTGCTTCGGCTTGCAGACTCAGCGACCTCGCGGGCGCTAATCAGCTCCGACTCATAACGCTTTTGCTTCGTGGTCTCTTCAGCGATTCCAACCACTCGAATCAGTTCCCCGGCATCGTCCAGAACCGGAGAAGTCCGGCTATGGATCCACTTCACTTTCCCATCGGGAGTCAAGATGCGGAACTCCGAGTCGATAGGCTCTCCCCGGCGCTGCTTCTCAGCCAATGATCGCGCTCGTTCCTTGTCATCGGGATGGATTGCATCCGTCCAGGACATCGGGTCCTGGTAAAGGCTCTCGAGAGTTACACCCCAGATCTCCTCTACCGCGCGACTGACATAAAGCAACTCCGTCGCGGATGCGTTCATAATAAAAAACACTTCACGGACATTCTCCGCCAACTGACGAAACTTCTGCTCGCTTGTCCGCAAGGCTTGCTCAGCTTGCTTGCGCTCACTAATCTCGCTCGCGATTCCGGCAATCCGAATCAGTTGCCAGACGCATCGCGAATTGGAAATGCCCGGTCGCTAATCCATCTTTCTTGTCCGCCCGGTGTCTGGATTCTGTACTCGGAATCGATGACCTCGCCTTGCAACTGCCGCATGAAGGTTTCATGGGCCCGTTTGCGATCCTCCGGAAGAATTGCTTCCAGCCAATCCATCGGGTTTCGGTAAAGGCTTGCGCAAGTTCGGCCCCAGATTTGTTCGTAGGCAGAAGAAACGTAAAGCATCTCTGTGCCTGATGCATTCATCATCCAAAAAACTTCTTTGATGTTTTCTGCAATCTGCCGAAACTTCTCTTCACTTATTTGCAGGGCCTGCTCGGCCTGCTTGCGTTCGGTGATGTCCTGGCTGGTGCCGACGAGCCCAAGAAATTCACCATCCGGCGAAAAACGCGGCGCCGCCTGCGACTCCACCCAACGCCATGCACCATCAGCCCGGCGGCCGCGCCGTATTGCATGAAAAGGCGTGCCCTCTTTCAGCGCGCAATCAAGCAGCCTGAAGAACTCCGGCGCATCGTCCGGGTCGATCTGCGACTTCCACTTGTCCTGCTCGACTTCTTCGGTGCTTTTTCCGCTGAATTCAAGATACGTTCGATTGACGAAGCGATTCCTGCCTTGAGCGTCGGTAACCCAGATTCCAATCGGACAACTGTCGGCCATGATGCGGAAGCGATGCTCGCTCTCCACCAGGGACTGCTCGGCCTGCTTGCGCGCAGCGATATCCTGCACGTGGACCACGGAGCAGAGTGGGCCTTCCCCGCTCGCTTTGAACAATGAGACCCAGACCTGGCACCAGACAGCGGCGCCATTGCGATGAACGTAACGCATCTCTCCGCCCGAGTTTCTTACCTCACCCGAGCGCAGCCGCTTCTTCCTCTCCAGGGCAACGGCAGCATCGTCGGGATGACATATGTCCGGCCATCTTTTCGCGAGCAGCTCCTCCTTCGAATATCCCAACATCCGGCAGAATGCCTCGTTGACCTGAAGAATTCGTGTGTCGAAGCCCGCCAGGTATATGCCCACCGGCGCATGCTCAAAAACCGCGCGAAAGCGTTCTTCGCTTTCCTGAACTGCATGTTCGATCCTGCGTCTCTGGGAGATGTCGCGGAGAACAGCCGATAGGGCCACGACTCGGCCAGCGGCATTCTCGATCGGCGATCCGCTCACGGATACGTCGATCCTCGATCCATCTTTGCGCAGGCACACACTCTCGTATTGAGAGACCGTGAGACCCTTTGTCAACTGGCCAGTAAAATACTCCAACTCGCTCAGCCGCTCCGGCGCCATGAGCTCGGATACTTGCTTTCCGATTGCCTCTTCGGCGGTATAGCCGAAAACCGCTGTCGCGCCGCGGTTCCAGGTGCCGATCTGGCCCTCCAAAGTGGTGGTCATGATCGCGTCCTGCGAGCCTTCCACGATTGCGGCAAGGAACGCTTGTGCTTCCTGCGCGGTCCGTTGTCCGGTCAGGTCACGCTCGACCACCGTGCCATCGCCCGCCTGGTCGACAGCCGCAACCAGGCCTGTTCGCTCCCTTGCTCCGCACACGCAATCCACCCTTCGCCCCAGGGAGAGTCCTCCGCAATCAACCTTATCGGCACGCTTCAGCTCCCCGTGAGCCCGCTTTTTTCAGCCTCTACGCTGAGCAAAAAACCGGGTGCCCCACGTCTCGATTCTGAGACGTGGGATACCACGAACTCAAATGCACATACGGGGGGTTGGCGCAGGTCTCGAGAAGTAAACTCCCACCGTCGAGGATAGCCCTCCCGCCAATTTGTCATCCTGAGGAGGTCGCCGCGGCGACCGACGAAGGATCTGCAGTTGCCCTTCGCGAAGTCCACCCAGCACAAAAATCGGGTGCCCCACGTCTCGCTTTCGAGACGTGGAATACCGATCACATCCACCATGCTGGCCTCGAGGGGACTGAGTTCTTCCATCAACCCCGGGGCGCCCATCGTTAGACGGATTGTTTCAGATCCCGAGACCCGTGCCACCCGCCTGGATCGAGCAAGAACTTACTTCGAGCCCGGGGGCACAATGCCGTTCATGCGCAGATACTCGACCATCTGCCCATAGTGGTCGTATCCGTGAGCAGAGATCCAGGATGCGATGACTGACCGCGTGTGCAGACCGTCGACACCGTCAATAGCGGTGTAGGCATTCTCGGGAGTAATTGTCTCGAGCGCCTTGTGTGCATAGGCGAATGAATCCGCAGCAGCCTTCAGGAGCTCCTCCTTTGTCGTCAGACCGTCGATGCTTTTCGGGTCAACCGGCATCTTCTCCCCGAGAATCTTCGAAGCGAAGTAGTAGTTCGCCGTTGTGACATGCGATATTTCCTGCGCGAACGTGCGAACCCCGTCATACCTCGCGCCCTGCGAGGCGGTAAAGATTGCCGCGGTGGGGGCAAAGCCGTATTTGTCCGCGGGCATTGCCTGCGCCACTCCCATAAACTCTTGCTGGAAGAGGTTCAGCAACTCATCCTGCGCCTGCACGGGTGACATTTGGGTGCCTGCGGCCGCCTTTGCACTTGTTGAACCCGTTTGCGCAGAGCCCGCCAGCGTACAGCCGCCCAGAATCAAAGCCGTGCAAACATACCGGAAATGCATAGATCACCTCACTACCAAATTAGCTCAACAGTCCACTCAAACGGGCTTGCCGTCTCAACGCATCTTTCTCAATCTTCAATTCTCGCATCGCCGGTTTCTCGTTGGGTGTCGCCCAAGTATAAGTCGGATGTGCGAAGGGTACACCTTAAAGTCTTTTTGCTTTCAACCCAGCGATCTACACCGAGCAAGAAAATCGGGTGCCCCACGTCTCGATTCTGAGACGTGGGATACTGCAAACCTAGATGTACGTACATGCGTGCGGGCACGGGTCTTGGCAAGCAAACCCCCATCGCCGAGAGGGTGGCACACCCCAACGTCTTCGAGCTTTCAATTCGGCACGGCATGGGGTGCCCCGTACTAACTTGTTAGGGCGGGAACCGCGGGTCTCAACCGTCACAAGAACCCGGCGACAGACGGAGGCACTTCCTCGAAACCCGCCAAAACTTGTCCCTCGTCTCCGCCTGTCAAGAACCCACCCTCCACCGCTGCTGCTCCGTACCCCACCTAACCCCTTCCCCCTCCATCTCATGCGCCTCGCAAATAAATCTCCCCAAGTTTGCCGATCATTATTCTCCCTTGGCGCATACTCAAACCGAGAATCACAAAAAGAAGCACCTAGCACGGCGGGCCATTCCCGCCACGCTCGCTTTTCTGGGCTCAAGCCGCGCCGCGGAATCGACTGGCCGTGTAGCAAGCCCTTTGTTTTCAGAATCTTGATCGCAACTGCAACAAAACAGGAATCATGCGCGGTTGGTTGTGGCTAAACCCATCTGTATGAGAATCTTGCGCAAAAACACGGGGGGCCTCCCCCCACCGGCTATAGGAGCAAACATGAAAATCGTTCCCGAATGTCGCTTTATCAAGCCCAACGGCCTCAAATGCCAGTCCGCCGCCCTGCGCGGCTCGTCTTTCTGCTACCACCACGCCCGCATCCACATTTCGCCGCGTCGCCCGCGCCGCAATAAGGAGGACGTTCTCAACCTTCCCTTATTGGGCGATCCGAGGGCCGCCGTCCCTTTCATCAACGAACTTGTTCAGGCCGTTGCTTCAAATAACATCGGCGCTAGGCGCGCCGGCAGTCTTCTCTACATGTTCCAAATTGCTCGCAAGAACTCCTGACTCATTCAAGCCGCGCGCGGCTTAGAGCTCTGTAACAAGGGCACGGCCGGGGAACCCACGCAGTGCTTGGGTCGCGGGCAATAGGGATCGAGAATGATCGGGGCTTTACAGGCTGCGGAAAAACTGCGTCGGAGAAGCACGAAGTGTCAGGGCGCGACTTTAGTCGTGCCGCAAGTGCCGCAAAATGGGAGCGGCTTTAGCCGCCGAGGGATGGGTTTCTCAGCTTTGCCGACTCTTTCCGCAGCCTCTTTAGCCCCCGAGGGGCGTTTTCCTGCTGCTCTCCGTTCATCGTTTTGGGTTAACCCGCCCGTTCAGATATAGTTGGCACGCAGCGTTTTTGCGCGCGATCGCAACCTGAATCCAGCAAGGGCGAGCAATCCGCGCCGGATTCATTGAATCGGGGCGCGGCGCCAGAATTCAAAGCAAAGAGGGACTTTGTGAAACGACTCGTTTACGTTTTGGCAATCATCATGGCGGTAGCAGCGGCCCTTCCGGCCATTGCAAAGGGAGAGACAAAGATGGCGGTTTTTGGAACGATGCCGGACGGAACCACCGTCCCGGTCTACACGCTCACCAGCGCGCAGATCGAAGTGAGAGTGACAGCGTACGGAGCGCACCTGGTGAGCGTAAAAGCCCCCGATCGCTCAGGAAAAATGCAGGACGTGGTTCTCGGATATGACTCGCTCGCAGGTTACCTGGCCGACAATAAGACGTTCATGGGCAGCATTGTCGGGCGCTATGGAAACCGGATCGCCGGCGGAAAATTCACACTCGACGGCAAGACCTATCAGATTCCGCTCAATGACGGCCCCAATGCGCTGCATGGCGGCCCTAAGGGCTTCAATCAATACGTCTGGAAGTCGAAGGAGATCCCCGGCGGCGTCGAGTTCACGCTGGTCAGCCCCGACGGCGACATGGGTTTCCCGGGAACACTGACCACGACCGTGCGTTACACGCTCAAGGGCAATTCCCTCCATATCGAATACTCCGCAACCACCGACAAGCCCACCGTGATCAACGTGACCAATCACTCCTACTTCAACCTGCACGGCGACGATCAGGGCAACATTCTGGACCAGAAGCTCGAAATCGCTGCTGACCGGTTCACGCCTGTCGACCGCACGCTCATTCCCACCGGTGAACTGGCCCCAGTGGCCGGCACGCCGCTCGACTTTACCAAGTCTGAGGTCATTGGCGCGCGCATCGGCGACGATAACCAGCAACTGAAGATTGCCGGCGGCTACGATCACAACTGGGTGTTGAACGGCAAGATGGGCACGCTGCACCTGGCCGCGAAAGTCACCGATCCCGTGAGCGGGCGTACGCTGACCGTGGAAACCACGGAACCGGGCGTGCAATTCTACTCGGGAAATTTTCTGGATGGATCAATGACCGGCCGCCACGGTGTCAAATACACCAAACGCACCGGCCTGTGCCTTGAGACGCAGCATTTTCCCGATTCGCCAAACCACCCGGATTTCCCAACGACCACTCTGAACCCGGGTCAGACGTTCCACTCAGCGACCACGTTCACCTTCGGCGTAGAGAAGTAACCGAGCAGTCGTTGGGCCTTTTGTAGCGCCGGCCTCTGGCCGGCTGTACTGGCGGCGTCCGCGCCGCCAGTCTCTCCACCCTTATGCGCACTTCCACGCTTCAAGCCATCCGAGCCCCGCGGACGTCGCGCCTGCCGGGATGTACTCGCATCCGATCCAGCCATCGTATCCCAGCTGATCGATGAGATCGAACAGGTAAGAAAAACGCACTTCGCCCGTATCCGGCTCGTGGCGCTCGGGCACTCCTGCAATTTGAAAGTGCCCCACACGCGATGTCTTCGGTTCGGCAAGATATTTCCGAATCCTGATCGCCAGATCTCCTTCTTCCACTTGGCAATGAAACAGGTCCATCAGGATTTTCAAGTTGGGAGCCCCGATTTCTTCCGCGATGGCGTGCGCTTCTTCCTGGCGATGGAGAAAGAAGCCCGGTATGTTGCGCAGCGCGATCGGCTCAATCAGCAAGTCCACGCCCGCCTCCCGCGCCCGCTCCGCGGCCCACGCCAGATTCGCCGTGTACACGCCGAGCAGATGCGCACGCTCGATTCCCTTCGGCGGTATCCCCGCCATCGCATGGATCCTCGGGCATTGCAACACCTCGGCATATTCCAAAGCCCGCAAAAAACCATCGCGAAACTCCTGCTCGCGGCCGGGCAGTGCCGCAATACCCCTCTCCCCCGCCTTCCAGTCGCCGGCGGGAGAGTTGAAGAGCACCTGCTTCAATCCGTGCTCTTTGAGTTGCGCAGCCAAAGTCGCGGCCGGGTGCTCGTATGGGAACAGATACTCGACTGCCGCAAAGCCATCGTGCGCAGCGGCCGCAAAGCGATCGAGAAAGCTGTGCTCCGTGTACATCATCGTCAGGTTAGCGGCGAAACGAGGCATCGCAATCTCTCCGTTCTTCAGGCGCTGTAGAGCGCCGCAACTTCGTAGTTCGTGACCGAGGGAATCGTGAACTCCACGGTGTCGCCGTCCGCGTGGAACGGGATGTCACGTTCGGCGCGCAGCAACTCGACACGCGTGACGCGTCGGCCTTTCGGCAGCCTGAACCGAACCTTCTGCGCTCCGATCGGATAGAACTCCTGGAACCATCCGTGATGCGCGTTGGGGTTGGTGTAATTGAGCACGTGAACCGCAAACCCCGGTTCCGTCTCCCACGCAAAGATCTCCACCAGCCCCTTGCCGTCAACGCTCACCAGCGAATCTTCGCGTGTGACCCATCGAATCGTATTCACGAGCAGCCGGCTGAGATCCGTTTGTCCTGACAGCCACATCGTCGGCTCAATGTCGCCGGGGAAATACGCCAGCCGGCTCGTCCCGCGCTCGCTCAGCACGACCGCTGGTTCATTCGTATGTGGAATTGGCGGGTAGGAAAGCTCCGGCGGATACGCCGTATAACCGGGCACAACAGTGAGGACGGGATTCTCCACCGGCTTCAACGGCAGGCGAAACTCGGCGCCTGCAATCCAGTGCGTGTCCGCAAAGCCGTCGAGGATCGGATGCGTACGCTCGATGCGCGCCATATAGGAGTTAGCGTTACCCGGCCGCCCAATCACCGCCCCTGCCGCATGAATCCCGAACACGTCCGCCAACCCGAAGTCCGTGCGGCGCTCATTCCGCTCCGTGTACATGCTGGTTTCAAACGTGCCAACCAGCGAGCCGCCCTGGTTCACATAGTCGCGGAGTTGTTGGCACTGCTGGTCACTGAGGAGAGCAACATTGGGTAGAATCAGCGCCGAGTATTGCTTGATTCGTTCCAGTTGCAGCCGGTCTTCGTGAACAAAGTCGAAGAGGAATCTTCCCCCGAGCAGGGCGGAATAAACGGCGTCCGTATACTGTTGCATCGTAATGTCGCGCTGCGGCTGATAGAAGAGCTGGGTTCGCTGGCCCATCACAGCGCCAATGTTTGCGATGGCACGCTTATTCACCCAATGCGCATCGTGCCGCGCTGACCACAGGAAGAATTCGCGCCCAATCTTTTCCCAGCGCAGGTCTTCGCCCAGGCCGCCTTCACCGCCCACGACGTGATAGTAGGGAACCATGCCACTGGCGAGCGTCTGGCTCGACCAGATGAAGGACTCCTCAGTCGATTTGGTCACTTCGCGCCAGCGAATTGCCCCGGTGGTGTATGCGCCCGTCAAATTCGTCGCCATCTTGCCGTCGAGTACCGCGTTGCATACACGTCCCTGCTGCGCCGCGCCCCAAACCGGGGCGTCCCCTCGGTTGCGGCCCTGATTGTCGCCTTGGAACCACTCGCTGAATTCGCCCAGCATGGCGAGGTTCGGCGTCGCATGGACACCGCCGCCCATATTGTTGATATAGAAACTTGAGGCTTTCTTTTCCTTTGCGATCGAATCGTAAAGCTTCCACAAATAAGTGAATCGCTCGTTGAATTTATCCCAGTAGGCGGGAGTCTTGGGCGGCGGCAGGGCGCGGCAAACATTGCAATAGCAGACCGGCAAGGTAAACGACGGCCAACCATTTGTGTAATGCGCATCCATGTCGTAGCGTGAATTAACCTCGCGCATCAATGCGGGAAAATAATCCGTCATGTAGGGCGAAAACATGCACGTCGAATAGAGCCCTGGAGCTTCTTCCGACTCGAGAGGCTCGCCCTTTTCATTCCGCATGAACCATTCTGGGTGCGCGGCCAGGGCGTCTCCCCAATTCAGGTCGGGACTATAACGCGCGACGGCGTGCAAGTTGCGCCTCTTTGCTGCTGCAAGCAGCTCGCCGGTAAAATCGCGCCCGTTCAGATATTTTCCGTGCCGATGAAAGGGAACTGAGCTGGGATAGAACGCAAGAATGCCGGTAATGCTGATGAAAACGGCGCCCACCTTCGCGCCGGCCCAGTAGTCTGCCCAGCCTTCGATGTCGAAGACCGCGGGATCGTGCTCCGTGAAGTTGGTCTGCCCGATGCGGCGGAGCTTCTTCTGCCACGGAATGTCGGCGGCGTTCGCGAGGGGGTTGGCGGTTGCATCGGCCTGCGCCAACGCGAACGAATCTCCCGCGCGAACCAGTGGTACTGTTGCCGCCGCAGATTTCAGAAACCAGCGTCGATTCATGATGACCATGACCTCCGTTGCGATCGAATCCGGTGAATGACTTTGGGTTGAGCTCGAGTCTGAGTGGCTATTTCCTTTGCGCGCTCAACTCGTCGAGCATGCGCTTCAGATCGTCGAGTTTTTGCCCGGCCTCGGCCAGCTTGCCCTCAGAGGTCAGGCGCTGATAGTCGGAGAAGTCCTGGCTCGCCTGGCTGATGAGCGCGCTCTGGCTCTGAGTGGGCTGCGCTGTGCTCGCGGGCACCGTCGCCCCCGTCCCATTTCCTGTCCCGGTCGAGGTCTGCGGTGCCTCGCCGTTCGAGAGCGTGGGCGCTTCGGCTCCGAACAGTGAGCTTAAGGCCGCTTCGAATGTCGGTCCGTAAGCCAAACGATCCTGCAACGCGAGCACCACCAGACGTAGTTCCGGCATGGGGCTCTGGGCAGCCTGCAGATAAATCGGCTCGGCGTAAAGCAGCGCTTGCCCGCACGGAATCACTAGAAGATTCCCGCGGATCACGTGCGAGCCTTGCTGATTCCACAGCGTGAGCTGCCCGGAAAGCTGGGCGTTCTGATCGATGCGAGCCTCAATCTGCTGCGGGCCATCGACGAGGCGCGTTTTGGGGAAATCGAAAACCACCGCTTTTCCGTAATTGGCGCCGTCACTGCGCGCGGCGATCCAGCCGATCAGGTTGTTGCGATTGACGGGAGTGAAAGGCAAAATCTCCACAAACTCTAGGCCGCTCGCTTCGCCTGGCAGAGTCATCAGCACAAAGTTCGGGTGCATCTCCTGCGTCGATTGGTCGCCCTGGCTCGAATTGATTTGCGAGGCCACGCTCCATTGGTCCTCGCGGTTATAAAACACTTCCGGATCGGTCATGTGGTAAAGGCCGTACATATCGGCTTGTATGCTCAGCAGCGTCTCCGGATAGCGCACATGCGCGCGCAGCCACGCCGGCATCGTGGAAGCATCCTTGAACAATCCGGGAAAAATGCCCCGCCACGCGGCTAAAATCGGATCGTTATTGTCGAACACATAAAATGTCACCGTGCCATCATAGGCGTCCACCACCGCCTTCACGCTGTTGCGAATGTAGTTGACGGGTTGGTTTTCCAGATTTGTCGGCGCCGAGTAAGGATAGGTCGCGGAGGAAGTAAACGCGTCGATGATCCATGAAAGCCGGCCATCCGCGCCGACCACAATATAAGGATCATTGTCGAAAGTCAGGAAGGGCGCCAGTGTGGAAACGCGCTGCAGCAAATTGCGCCGCATGAGCAGCCGGCTATCGGCCGTGATGTCGTCGCTAAACGGAACCTTAGTCAAATCCCCGCGATCGAAGGCCAGCAGCGCACGGCGCAGGAATCCTCCCACTTCGATCCCGCCGTTGCCCTCATAGGAAGAAAGATTGTTGCCCTGGCCCTGCGGATAATTAAATTCCTGTTGATGCGTTTTTACATAGACATCCGTATCGGTAAGTTCGCCGAAGTAGATCTCCGGGCGCGTCACCTGGACGCCTGGCACCGTGCTTTGCACCGGCATATTGCTCAGGTAGAGTGTCGGCAGTCCCTCCGAGGAAAAACCGTTCACCGGATTCATCGTGATGCCGTAGCCGTGGGTGTAGATGAGCTTGTCGTTGATCCAGTTGCGGCTGCTTTCGGGGAGCTTGTCCACGTTCAACTCGCGTACCGCGAGCATGACCTGGCGCAAAGAGCCGTTGATCTGATAGCGGTCAATGTCAATGTCAGGAAAATCGTAGTAAGTGCGGATCTCCTGCACCTGGCGCAGCGTATCTTGCAGCGCACTTACATCCCAGAGGCGGATGTTATCGAGCGTGGCTTGATTGTGCTCGGGATCGACAGCTGCGACAGTCGTTTCAGCGGGAAACTCGCGTTGATCAAAGCTATCCAGCCCATACGCCTGCCGGGTCATGGCGATGTTGTTGGCGATATACGGTCGCTCCAGGTCAAGCTGGTTCGGCTTAACCCTGAATGTCCCCACATACCATCCAGCCACGCTGGCCACCACGTAGCAGACGATTGCGGGAGCAATCCCTCCAAGTAGCCATCGTGCTCCTGGCCGGATCACGCCGCCGGCAATCACAATCATCGCGCCCAACGCCAGCGCCACGCTGATAAACAGCATCCCGACGAGCGTGATGTGCGCGTCAGTGTAGGTTACGCCGTCGAAAATTGTGTGTTCCGCAAAGAGCAGATCGAAACGGCCAACATACTCGCGGATGGCCAGAGCGAAAAGCAGAAAGCCACCGGCGATGGAAACTCCGCGCCAGGGCAGGGAAGTGGCGCCGCCAAAACGCCCACCGAGCGCGCGACCTCCACCGACGGCGGCCAGGAAGAGCACCGCGAGGACGCATACGATGACGGCAAGCGTCAGCAGCCATCCCGCGATCATCTCCCAAGCCGGCAGTGTGAAGAGATAAAACCCGAGCGGCCGGCCAAAGATCGGATCGGTGACTGAGCCTCCGCGCGGCGCGTACCAGTAAAGGGCTAGTGTTTCCCACTGCGCCGCCATGGCGAATCCAGTCGCGAGCGAAATCACCAGCGCGCCAACGACGGCGATGGCGCGGAGGAATTTCTTGATCGGCAACTCGATTGGGCGGCCGCCGAAAAAGATGGTGTGGGTATCGGGCAACTCGGCGGCATGGCTGTGGCGCAGCGCGAGAAACGCGCCCAGCAAAATCACGAACGTCAGGGCCGCAAAAACCGAAAATGTGCCCCATTCAAGGCTGAAGCTTTTCCAGAAAACACTCGCATAGCCGAGCGATCCGAACCACAGCAGGTCGACCCAGTAGGAGACAGCCGTACGGCTGCCGACGAATAAGAAGATGACGATGGCCAGGAGAAGATAAATTGCGAGGCGCGGGCTCCGCCGTTTTTCGCGCGTCGGCCAATCAATGGTTTCGGGCATTTCCACCCCAGTCAGGCGATTCGTCCGCACTGAGTTACCCGAGAATTGTACAGCGGTCGAGTGGGGTTGCTGCGGTGAGCCGCAGCAGGCATATCGGCCTAGATCAACTCATTGCGCCCAGTGATGCTCAGCTCTTTCACGATCTTGCCCACGTCCTGCGAGTGGTCACGATGAGCGATCAGCAGAGCGTCTTCGGTGTCCACAATAACCAGATTCTCCACACCAACCAGCGCGACAAATTTCCGCGGGCTGAAGATGTAGTTGTCACTGGCCTCGATGGAGATGTGTCCAGTGGTATCGGCGACGTTGCCCTCGGCATCTCCGCGCAACCGCGTCTCCACCTGGTATTCATAGAGCGAAGCCCACGAGCCCAGATCGTTCCAATTGAATTCGGCCGGGATGCAAAACAGGCGTGAGAGATGCTCCCCTTTCGCCGAACGCGGTTCCAACACGGCATAGTCAACGGAGATGTTTTCGCACTTGGGATACACGGTGCGGAATACCTCGTCGAATTGCGGCGTGCCCCAGGCGGCAGCAATGGTCTCAAGCAGTGGAGCCGTCTCCGGCAAATGCTCGCGCACCGCGTTGGCCAACGTCCTCGCCGACCACAGAAACATGCCTGAGTTCCAGTAGTAGTTCCCGGCAGCCACAAACTCATCGGCGCGGTTCTGGTTGGGTTTTTCGATGAATCGCCGAACATGCAGCGCCTGGTCGTCCTTGGTCAGATCGCCGGTTTCGATGTAGCCATAGCCGGTTTCGGCACGGAATGGCTCGATGCCGAGCACTACGATGTTTTCGCCTGTAGCGGCAGCCGCAATCCCCTTTTGCAGCGCCTTCAAAAAGCGTGGCTCGTCGGCAATCACGTGGTCAGAGGGAAACACTCCCAGAACCGCCTGAGGGTTTTCGCGCTCAATCAGAAAGGCGGCCAGGCCACATGCCGGCGCGGTGTTGCGTGCCACTGGCTCCTGCACAATGTGCGCCTCGGGAAGGCCGGGCAACTGGTCGGCAATCTCATGAGCCAGGTACTCGTTAGTAATGATCCAGGTCTTTTCGAGCCCTGCCAGCGGTTTCAGCCGCTCCACCGTCTGCTGGATCATCGAGCGTTCCCCGTCTAAAGCCAGGACTTGCTTGGCGTGAGCGCGTCGCGAACGCGGCCAGAAACGGGTTCCGCTGCCCCCGGCCAGAATCACGGGGCGAAAATCGATTTGATCTATCATTCGAAGGATTATCCTACTCGACGAAGATAACGTTTGCACAGAGGGGAATGAATAAATTTGCCGACCGGTGGTTCTGTGCGCGGCGAGCTTGCCACATTAAGGGAAACGCCCGGCCGAAGCCCGCGGTTCCCGTGATTCTTTGCATCTATCGAGTCACATCCGGCGGCAAGCGTTCCCGCCGGTCGAGGCAACCCAGGTTAGGCGTATCCGCAGTCATTTCGCTTGCCCGCATCCCGCGAAAAGATCATAATTGCTGTGCCATTCGGCTCTAGTTCCGGGAAGCTCAGAAATCATCCAGACTGTCAGCTCGAAGCATTGGAGCTATCGTATGTCCACAATAAAGACCTGCGCCTTGGTCGGGTCGGGCCGCGCCGCCGCTATTTCTGTATCGTTGTTCTTTATAGCCACAACGCTCCTGCCGGCTCAGGCACCGGCAAAGGCGCGGCCTGCAGCTGCACCCCCTGGCGGTCAGGCTTTGGCTGCATTAGCCGCACCAGATACTCCTGCCGCCCCGCCGCTTGCCACCACGGTTGACGAGGTCAACCTGGATCTCACGATTCGCACTAAGCACAACAAACCAATCCTCGATCTTCAGCCCTCACAGATCGCAGTTACCGACGACGGGTCTCCGGTTCAGCTCTCGTCCCTTCGCCTGGTCAACGCCGCTTCAGGATCGGAACACCTGGTCACCCTTATTTTTGATCGCCTGAGCCCGAGTGCCGCCAAGGAAGCGCGCAAAATGGCGGTGAAGATCCTCGCGTCAATTCCTGATAAGGGCTATTCGTTCGTTGTTCTTCAGGTTAACGGCAGGCTCCGCCTTCTTCAGCCCTACACTCTGGACCGCAGTCTCGTCGAGGAAGCTGTTGTCAGCGCAACGCCGGCGTTACCTGCTGACCCTTCGACCGATCTTAGCCCGGCCGAGAAAACCCTCATTGCCTCCATCCACAGTGATGCGCTCACTCTCGATTCGGCTAACCATGCTGAAGGGAAGATGATCCTCTCGGCGCTCGACCAGTCGCAACAGATACTCGAGAGCCGTCGTGATTTTCCATCTTTGGCCGCGCTTCAGGCTCTGGTCCTGAGTGATCGGTTTCTGATCGGCCGCAATCTGATCGTTTATTTCGCAGGGGCAATACCCGCGAGCACTGACGCCCGCGATACTCTCCACTCCATCGTTGGAATGGCCAACCGCGCGGGCGTCACCATCTGCGTGATCAACGCCGACCCGGTAAATCCCCAGGCCAACTCACGCATGATGGCCTCCGCAGCCAGCTCGATCCTTGGGTCTGGCAGCGGCAGCGGCGGCAGCGTCAGTTCCTTCGGCGTTGGAAATCTCCCCGGAAGTGCATCTTCCGGCGGTTTCTCACCCGGCGGGTTCGGGACCGCCATGGTGCATAACGTTTCCGGTTTCCAGTTTGGCGACTCGGACACCGACGAGAGCCCGCTCGTCCCGCTTGCTACAGGCACTGGTGGTCTCTATATCGGCGACGCCGCCGGCCTCAAACATAAGCTGCAGCAGCTTCACGACGAACTCACCAGCTGGTACCAGGCCTCGTGGGTTCCCCCGATTAAGGAATATGACGGGCAATTTCGCCCCATCCATATCAGCTCGTTACGCAAAGACGTCATCATTCGGTCGCGCACAGGTTACTTTGCCGTGCCTCCCACAGACGCAGCTGGAGTTCGCCCATTTGAGGTTCCGCTCCTGAACATTCTCTCTGGAACTGCAATTCCCACGGATGTTAAATTCCACGCCGAAGTTTTGCATCTTGGCTTGCTGCCTGACGGAAACTCCGGCGAGCTCGCAGTCCAGGTTCCCACCTCGCAGCTCGAACAGCACGAGGACTCAAGCAGCCGCATCTCCTCTGTGCATGCCTCTATCGTCGCAGTTATCAAAGACAGTAAGGGCGCCGTTCTCCAGCGTTTCGGCGAAGACTTTCCTCTTCACGAAACGCCCGAAATGCTTCGCACCGGTTCTGGGCAGGCCATCACTTTCCAGGAGCATTTTTCAGCCGATCCCGGCGTCTACACGTTGGAAACCGCTGTTATGGACCGAATTGGCAATAAGGCGGGCGCCCAACGCACAACCTTTACGATCGAACCCCTGTCAACCGGTGCCACTCTGAGTGATATCACTCCCATCGAGAATGTCGAACCTGCTCCTGAAGACAGCGGGACATTCGACCCGATGCGCTATCGAGACGGCCATGTCATCCCAAACCTCGCCACTGAGTTGCCTGAAGGCACACGTTCTCTCTCTCTCTTCTTTCTCCTCCATCCAATTGCCGGAAGCCAAAGCCAACCTGCGCTGCGCATGCAGATCTCCCGCAATAGCCAGCCCATCATCGAAATGCCGATGGAGCTCGAGAAAGTCTCCGGGAGCGGCGCCGCAATTCCTTACCTCGCCACCATACACGGCCGCGTCTTTCCTCCTGGGCAATATCAGGTCAAGGTCCTTCTCAGCCAGGACGGTAGCACGGCGACTGGCTCTGCGTCTTTCAATGTCGAAGGTAACGTCGCGGCCTCGGATTCGCCCGATTCCTCGCTTACCGCCGCCGGTGCCGCGGGCTCCGATTCAATTAATTCCCGCTTGGTCTCGGAAGCTTCGACTGCCAACAGCCCCTTCGTTATTACTAGCTCTACAGATCCCCTCCCGCCACCCAGTGACGCCGAGTTACAGGCCATGATCGACGACGCTCGGAAGCGCGCCCTTGGCTGGTCTGACACCCTTGAGAACTTTCTCTGCTTTGAAATCACCAACCACTCCGTCGATACCACCGGCGAGGGCGACTGGAAGCACACCGATACCTTGGTGGAATTGATGAAATACGTCGACCACGGGGAATCCCGCACCACCCTCATGCTCAACGGCGATCCGAACAGCGTGGCGCCAGACCAATTGCACTTCATTCATTCCGCCGGCGAATTTGGCGCCATGTTCCATGTTCTCTTCAATCCAGCCGCAAAAACCGTTTTTAAATGGAAGGGATACGCCGTCCTCGATGGCCAGCCAGTCGACGTCTTCACCTTCCAGGTTGCTCGAGCCAACTCGGGCTACGACCTCTCCGATCGCATCAACCACACTCGCCCTGTGGGCTTCCACGGTCTCCTGTATCTCGAGCCCGCCACCCGCAGCGTCCGCCGGATCAGCATCGACGCTGACGATATTCCTACGTCGCTCCTTATTCGCGCTTCAAGCATGTCAGTCGATTATTCCTGGGTTTCCATGCAAGATCACGATTTCCTTCTGCCGGTCCGGGGTGCCGTGAGCCTGCAGGAAACCAGAAGGCGCGCCGTCCTCAACGAATTCGAGTTCCGTAACTATCACCGGTTCGGTTCGCAGAGTCGCCTCGTCACCGACGAAGAGCTCAAAGCTCTTTCGAAGTAGTGACTCCGCGCTCGCAACAGTGATTAGTGGTCCAGGATCAGTTGGGCGCAGTCAGTGATCTGGCGAACCGTGAAAAGGGATAAATGGAACGAGAGAAGATCCAAAATCAAAGAGCATGGGCCGACGACCCTTGCTCTCGTATCTTTGGTCTCTCGCGCCAGTCCCGAGTCCTTGCGTCACCGCAGGCCAGTGAGAAACTCGCCCATCCGCCGCGTGCCTTCATCAATATTCTCGCGGGTCACTGGGTATGAAATCCGGATGTGCTCGCTGGTCCCGAAGGCTTCCCCGGGCACGGTGACCACATGCGCCTCGTGGAGCATCCGTGTTGCCAACTCCGTTGCGGTGTGGATACCGCCCTTGCCAAGATATGCCCCAATGTTCGGGTAGACGTAGAACGCGCCCTCGGGTTTGGTACAGGTCACGCCCGGAATCCGGCTGAGCGCGGCCAGCATATAGTCGCGCAGCTCAATGAACTCAGCGCGAAACTCTGCAACGCACTCCTGCGAGCCGGTCAGTGCCGCTACCGCTGCCTTCTGCACAAAACTGGTGGCGTTCGACGTCGATTGCGATTGCAGCTTGCTCAAGTTGGCGGCCAACTTCTTTTCGGCCAGCGCGAATCCTGCTCGCCATCCGGTCATCGAGTAGGTCTTTGAAAGCGACCCCAGAATTACAAGATGGTCTTTGGCCCAGGTAAATGAGCCGCCGGAAACGGGTTTCCCGGCGTAATTGAGGTACACGTAACACTCGTCCAGCAGAAGAAAAATCCCGCGATCATTCGCCAGGTGAACGATCCGCTCTAGATCATCCGCCGACACCACCGAACCCGCGGGGTTTGACGGCGAATTCAGGATGATCGCCTTGGTGCGCGGCGTAATCGCCCTTTCAATAGCATCTGCCGTGATGCGGAAACTTTCCGCCTCGCTGGTTTCAAGGAACACAACTTTCCCACCCGCATACTGGATGATGTCCTTGAAGCTGACCCAGTAGGGAACCGGCAGAATCACCTCATCGCCATGATCGATGAGCACTTGAATTGTGTTAAACAGCGCCAGTTTTCCGCCGGCGGTAAAGACGGCCTCGTCAATCGAGTATTCCGACCCGAAATCGCGCGCGTGCCGTGCCACGATTGCCTTGCGCACGTCGGGAATCCCCGGCACGACGGTGTAGCGAGTGAAGTTAGCCTCAATCGCGCCGATTGCGGCGTCCTTGATGTGCCGCGGTGTGGCGAAGTGAGGCTCACCAGCCCCGAAATCCACCAGTTCTGCGCCCTGTGCGCGCAGTTTAGCCGCTTCGGCGGCCACGGCCATGGTCGCAGAAACCTCGATCCGGCCTATGCGGTCGGCGTACACCTTTTGCGGAGCGATAACAGTCATATCTCTTCCATCTTCTCAGATTTCGCTATGCACGCAAAGCCCGCGCTGTGGATGATTAAGCGCTCGAGTTGATTAAGGCTTCTCAACCGAAAAGATCAGGACCGGCAAATGAGAAGCAGGGATCGAAACCTTTTCGTCTGGTTCGCAGGCATCTCTATCGCGATTCGCGCCCTGGCGAAGCCGGATGGTGTAATCGCCGGGCGGCAAGTCGTAGTTGTCCGTAAGCACCGTCGTCAAATCAAAGCTGTCGCCGTTCGAGCAGGTGTGAGCAGGAATCTTGATCGGGAAATTTCTTCCACACAGCAATACCAGGCTCATCCCTTGCGCAGTCAGAGGATCGGTGACGCACTTTCCCTTGATCCTTGTGAGTCCACGGCTCTGGACCGGGTGTTGGTTCGCGGCGAAGATGTCAAATCCCTTGGCTTTAAAGTGTCCCAGATCATCACAAGTCATTACGCCCGTCTCGGTATCCCCGCTGTTGTCGATCCAAACGTACAGAGTGATCGGCTCGCCGACCTTGAATTTCTGCTGAGCGAGTGAAATGCCCAGTGCAAGGCCGTTTCGCCACGTAGTCATGATGGGCCGACCCTTCGACAGCAGTTCGGGTTTGTCACATTCCTGAGGAACAGAGGCGGCCTTTTGAGCGACAAGCGGGATTCTGGTTTGCCCGCGAACCGCGAAAGACGAGGCAATCAACACGAAGTGAAGAAACGCCACTCTCGCCGCCATCATGTCTCCAGGTTCCGTTGAAGGCTCAGCAGGCGGATTGGGGCCCAAGCGCCCCAGCTCAGTTTCCGTTCTTGATCCGCGCGCGAAGTTTCGTCACCACGTTGCTCGGCACTAGCCCACTGATGTCGCCGCCGAAGCTGAAAACTTCCTTCACCATGCGCGAGCTCACAAACGAGTAGCGGCCCGCAGGCTGCAGAAAGACTGTTTCGACATCCGGAGCCAGACGGCGATTCATCAGTGCCATTTGGAACTCGTGCTCGTAATCGGAGATGGCGCGAATCCCGCGCAGCACCGCCGAGGCACCCACCTTGCGCGCGAAGGCGACCATCAGCCCGTCGAACGTATCAACTGAGACGTTGCCCAGCGGTCCGGTTACCTCTTCAAGCATCTCGACGCGTTCCTCGACCGTGAACAGCGGATTTTTCACCGGGTTGACGAGGATGGCGACCGTTAGGTGGTCAAAGAGCTTGGATCCCCGCTCGATCAGGTCCACATGGCCGTTGGTCGGCGGGTCAAAGGTGCCGGGATAGAGAGCTTTGACTGACATTTGGGCTCCATTGGGATTCTAGCAGCGCAGTGCATTCGCAACGCGGCCAGATCCCATGGCGCCAGGTCCGGGATCAGCCCTTTTTCCCGCGTACTACTTCCTTGGCTTCCGCGGCGCCACCGGCGGGAGCTTCGGGCACATCGGCCTTGGCCGCACCAATGCCCAACTGCTTGCGTAGAGCGGCGTCGATCTTGGCGTAGATGTCCCTGTTCTCCTTCAGGAAGCCTCGGGTGTTCTCGCGGCCCTGGCCGATGCGCTCGCCGCCAAAGCTGTACCAGGCGCCGCTCTTCTCCACAATGTTGTGCGTTACAGCCAGATCGAGCACATCGCCCTCGCGGCTGATGCCCTCGCCGTAGAGAATGTCGAATTCAGCCTCGCGGAATGGCGCGGCCACCTTGTTTTTTACGATCTTGACCTTGGTGCGCGAGCCGACCACCGTGTCGCCTTCCTTGACGGCGGCGATGCGGCGGATATCGATGCGGACGGATGAGTAGAACTTCAGCGCGCGTCCGCCCGTCGTGGTCTCCGGGTTGCCGAACATGACACCGATCTTCTCGCGGATCTGATTAATGAAAATGAGGGCGGTGCGGGACTTTGAAACCGTGCCGGTCAGTTTGCGCAGTGCCTGCGACATGAGTCGCGCTTGCAGGCCCATGTGCGAGTCGCCCATTTCGCCGTCGAGCTCGGCCTTGGGCACCAGCGCGGCCACCGAATCGACGACCAGCACATCGATCGCGCCGGAACGGACCAGGGCTTCGGTAATTTCGAGCGCCTGTTCGCCGCTGTCGGGCTGCGAAACGAGCAGATTGTCCACATCGACGCCGAGTTTCTTGGCGTAGCCCGGGTCGAGCGCGTGCTCAGCGTCAACAAACGCCGCCAGGCCGCCGGCACGCTGGGCCTCGGCGATGATCTGCAAGGTGATGGTGGTTTTGCCGGAAGACTCGGGCCCGAAGACCTCGGTAACCCGGCCGCGCGGAACGCCGCCCACCCCGAGTGCCGCGTCAAAGCTGATCGATCCCGTGGAAATTACGGCAATCGGCAGCAACGCCTCACGGGAGCCGAGGCGAACAATCGACCCTTTCCCGAACTGTTTTTCGATCTGTGCAAGGGCAAGTTCTACCGCTTTAGCGCGGTCGTCGACGATGGCCATTGGGAGGGCTCCTCAAAAAAGTGCTCGCCCGCCAAATCTCATGCTTTTCTGGCAGGAAACGGCGAGGCGCTGAATTGATTTCCAAGGGATTGTAGCAGGATGGGACATTGAAGAAAAGGAGAAAATGGCGAAGAAAGAGAGAAAACATGGCCTCCCCGCGAAGAGGTGTGCTGACGCGCACAATGAAGACCGAATTACGCGTTCCGCCCTCGGCAGATGAAGCTCCCGGTTGACTCACAGTTCCGGCGGAATCTGCTGGTTCTGGAAAAGCGCGAGTTTAGACGGTATAAGCGCCGACCCGCGTTTCGCGGCCGGTGAGTGCGTCGCACTTGCGGTCGAGCACTTCGTATTCGGCGTCATGGTCCTTGCGGAAGGCCCGAAAGGCCTGCTCGCTGCTCCAGCGGTCGATGGTCAGGTAGTTCCCCAAAACATAGGCGTCACGGAGCAATTCGGTCCCCAGGTACTCGGGCGAGGTGCGAAAGAGTTGCGCCCAGGTTCCGTCATCGCCGTAAGCGGCCTCAAAGCCGGCAACTTTGTCCTCAGCAATCTCAAACTGCCAGACCACAACAAACATGCAAACCTCAATGGTGTCTTTATGGTAGCGCAGCGGGCGAGATGCAGAAACTCAGGGGTACCCCCGCCCGTGAACGAGCCTCCGAATTAATATCACATATCGGTACGCCGTCTCTTTTCTCAGGCGCATACTGATCATGGGTCGTTGTATGAAGGAGTAACCTTCCCCTTAGGCCTCCTTTTTTGCCGCTCCGGCCGCTCGACTTGCTCGACAACTGACAAGGGTTTTGACGAGGCTTCCGACGCATGGTCTGTGACTCGCGCGCTGCATCGAATGGCGCGAATCTACAGGCCACTGACGCTCCAAGATCGTTCTCCTCGCACTCCAGCGACGGCGACGCAAACTGAAAAGACTGAACTGAAAAAGATTGAGCTCAAAAGTTTAAATCAAGCTTGAAAAACGTGAGGGAACTATGAAAGCTCGCTATCCAGGCATCCGCGTTACCGCCAACGGGAATCAGCTCGTCAGCTACCACACTGAGACGCGCATCGCCGACGCCGGCGTGTTCTACCCCATCACTCCTTCAACTGAGGGTGGCGAGCTGTTTCAGCAGGCCTATGCCGAGGGCAAGCTGAATGTGTTTGGGAGCAACACGATCGCCATTGAAGCAGAAGGCGAGCACGCCGCCCAGGGCGGAGCCATTGCGCATTCAGTCTGCGGCAAGCGGGTCGTCAACTTCACTTCAGGTCAGGGCGTAGTTTACGGCGTTGAGCAGTATTACCATGCGCCGGGCAAAGCCTCCACCATGGTGCTGGAGGTTGGAGCGCGCGCGCTGACAAAGCACGCCCTCAATGTTCACTGCGGCCACGACGATATTTATGGTGCGCTCGACACGGGATGGATCATGATCTTCGGCAAGGACGCGCAGCAGGCTGCCGATCAGGCGCTGATTCTGCGCCGTGTGACCGAGCTCTCGCTCACGCCGGGCATGAACATCATGGACGGCTTCCTGACCACGCACCTCGAGCGCACGTTTTACAAGCACGAATCGGAGCTGATCCGCGAGTATCTCGGCGCTCCGGACGACGTCATCGACTGCCCCACCGAGGCGCAGCGCGTGCTGTTCGGGCCTACTCGCCGCCGCGTTCCCAAGATGATGGACCTCGCCAACCCCATTTTGCTGGGGCCTGTGCAAAACCAGGAACACTATATGCAAGGCATCGTGGCGCGGCGCAACAACTTTGCCGAGCCGATTCTTGCGTTCCTTGAAGCTGCATATAAGGACTTCGGCGAGCTTACCGGGCGCCGCTATGGTCTCGTCACCGAATACAAAACCGCCGATGCCGACACGGTCTTCGTCTCGCTCGGCTCAGCAGCGGAAAACATCGAAGCTGCGGTCGACTACCTGCGGCAGACGCGCAATTCCAGCGTGGGCTCCGTCCACGTCAACGTGATTCGTCCCTTCCCGGAGGCCGCACTCGTCGCGGCACTGAAGGGCAAGAAGAACGTGATCATTCTGGAGCGGACCGACGAAGCTCTCTCCGGCGACAATCCGCTTGGCCGCGACATTCGTACGGCATTCTCAAAGGCGCAGCAGGGAACTGAAGGATTGCCGTCGATCGCTCTCGCCGAAGTTCCGCGCTTCATCGGCGGCAGCTACGGCCTGGGCTCGCGCGATTTCCGTCCCGAACACATTATTGGAGCCTTCGAGTTCGCCACTGCCGGACGCGCGCGCAAAGACGGCAAGACCGCGGCCGATGGAGTGAACTTTATTGTTCTCGGTATCGACCATCCCTACTCGGTCGTCGCCGATGAGACTCCTTCGCTGTTGCCTGATGGCGCGGTTGCCGTGCGCTTCCACTCCATCGGCGGATGGGGCGCGATCACGACCGGAAAGAATCTGGGTGCGATTCTCGGCGACCTGAACGACCTGCTCTTCGAGCGCGACGGATTGAAAGACGATCTTGGCAATCCCAAGGAAGTGATTCACGTCAGCGCCAATCCCAAATACGGGTCAGAGAAGAAGGGCGCGCCCACCAGCTACTTCATGGTCGCGGCCAAGGACCGCATCCGTGTCAACTGCGACCTGCGCCACGTGACTGTGGTTCTTTGTTGCGATCCCAAGGCGTTCACGCATACCAATCCCCTCGATGGCATTCAGGAAGGCGGCAGCCTCGTTTGGGAGTCTGATCGCGAAGGCGAGCACGCATGGCAAGATCTGCCCATTTGGGCGCGCCAGCAAATTATCAAGAAAAAGATTCGCGTTTTCACATTGCCCGGTTTTGAGATCGCGCGCAAGGCCACGGATCGCGCCGATCTGCAACTGCGCATGCAAGGCAACGCATTCCTCGGCGCGTTTTTCGCCGTTAGCCCCATGCTTCAGGAGTTCGGCATCACGCAGGAGCAGTATCGCGACGTAGTCTACAAACAGTACGTCAAGAAATTTGGCAAGCTGGGCGACGCGGTTGTTCAGTCGAACATGGAAGTCATGATCCAGGGCTTCGAGCGGGTGAAAGAAATCTCCATCGGCGATGTTGCTGCGGCCGATCACTCCAGTCTGCGCGGCCAGGCCTTGCTGCCGATTCTGGCGCAGGCACCAGCCTTCGCCGAGGTGGGCGCAAGCGTGGTTCCTGGAATGCGCCGCAGCACACCGCTGCCTGCTGGACAGGCGCCGCGGACGCCGGTTTCATCCATTAATGTTTTCGATGCGGAGTTCCGCTCGCACTTCGGCTACAACCAGCCGGCCACGCCGCTCTCCGCGATGGGCGTCATCGCCGCAGGGACGGGCGATACGGCTTCAAAGTACGTTGCTCGGCGCGAAACGCCGCTCTACATCCCCGAGAATTGCACGCAGTGCATGGAGTGCATTTCGGTCTGCCCGGATACGGCCCTCCCCAACTGTTCGCAGGACCTGAGCACGCTGCTGGGCACGGCGGTCACCCGTTACGTTGCCGATCCTGCCGAGCGCAGAAAGATGCTCGATAAGCTGCCCGAAATCGATAAGCTCACGCGCCAGCGCATGTTGGCTGATATCAAGACCGGCACTCCGCTCCCGACTATCATTCGCGAAGTTACCGAGTCGGTTGACGGATTCTCCACTGAAGCCAAGGCGCAATTCTTCTCGATCGTCGACAAGGTGCCAATGGCGTACCAGAAGGTGAATGCCATCTTCTCGTCTCCGGAGCGCAAAGCACCCGGTTCGGGTGGCATCTTCTCCATTTTTGTCAGCGACCTTTGCAAAGGCTGCGCGGCCTGCGTTACGGCCTGCGGCGACCACATGGCGCTTAAGATGGTGCAAGAGACTGAAGACGTGAATGCCGAGCACGAAACCGGCACGGCTTTCCTGAACCTGCTGCCTGACACCGCGCAGAAGTTCCTGGGCCTTTACAACGGCGCCAATCCGGCGGACTCAAAGACTGCCACGCTGCGCAACATGCTGATGGTGCGTACCAATTACGACGCGCTGGTTGCGGGCGACGGCGCTTGCGCCGGCTGCGGCGAAAAGAGCGTGCTGCGCTCGATTGCGGCCGTCACCGAGGCCTACATGAGGCCCGTCTTCCACGCCAAGAGTGATCGCTTTATGGTGAAGGCAGGGGACTTGGAAAAAACCGGAACGGCAAAGTTGGCCGCCATTAAAGAGAGCTGTCCCGAGGATTACACGCGGCTGCGCCAGGCCATCGCGCATCTCGTGATGGGTCTGGGCGGCGAAGACACGAAGGACACCAAGACGCGTATCGCCGCATATGAATCAGAGCACGGCGAAATCACCGACGCGCAGTTGGTCGAAGCCGTCGCTGCGGTGCTACTCACCGAGGCTTTCAACCACAAGAACCTGCAGCCTGTCGACGGACGCCTGGCCAACGGCATGAGCGTGATGGCCATGGCCGCGCATACCGGCTGCAATACGGTCTACGGTTCCACCGCGCCCAACAATCCGCATCCCTATCCGTGGATGAATTCGCTGTTCCAGGACGGCGTCACCGTGGGCTGGCTCATGGGCGAAAGTTTCATCGTCGATCACGCGCGCCGCTCCGTCCTTCCCGAGCGGCTAGCCGACATTCTGCTCACGCGCCAGGAAGGGGATCCGGCCAATAGCACCTTGTCCGTGGGGTCGGAGTCGAAGTGGTTCAGCGCCGAGGAGTATTACCGTTTCACGCACTTTACTGACGCGCTCATGACTGACCAGGAAATCGTCGAGCTGCCCAAGGTCTGGGTGGTCGGCGGCGATGGCGGCATCGGCGATATCGGCTACCAGAACACTTCGAAAGTAATGCTCCAGAACCGGCCCAACGTCAAAGTGCTGATGCTCGACACGCAGGTCTACTCCAACACCGGCGGCCAGAACTCCGATTCGACGCCGATGCTCGGTGGCAACGATATGAACGTCTTCGGCTCCGCAACGCAAGGCAAGAACACCGAAAAGAAAACGGTGGCCGAGACCTTCCTTGCAGGCCACGGCTCTCCATTCGTTGCTCAGGTATCAATGGCCAACGCGCCCAAGCTCTACCGGTCCATACTTGACGGTCTTGAATATCGCGGCACCATGTTCCTGCAGTGCTTCACTACTTGCCAGCCGGAACACGGTGTAGCCGACGACATGGCGCTGCATCAGGCCCAGCGCGTGCGCGACTCGCGCGGCGCTCCGGAGTTCGTCTTTAATCCTCGGATGGGCGAAACGTATCAGGAAGCGCTGGACATCAAGGGCAATCCGTCCATCGATCTCGATTGGTACGAGACCAAGTCCAAGGTCACCAACGAGCCGTATCGCTACACGGTAGCGCACTGGTGCGTGACCGAGGCGCGTTTCAGAAATCACCTGAAGAAGTTGAAGGCTGACCAGATCGAGGGAAAGATTCCGCTCGACAACATGCTGGTGCGCGTCACACAACAGGATGTTGTTTATCGCTACTACCTGTTGCCGGAGCACCGGAGCTATATTCCCGACTTCGGCGTTTATATCGCGTTCGATCAAGACGGCAAGACGGTCTACTACGCGCTCAGTCGGCAACTGGTCATGTTCTGCGTCGAACGGCGCAAAGCTTGGCGGCTGCTGCAATCGAAGGCCGGTGTCGTGAATCGAGAGTACCAGGCGCAAAAGGCAATCCTGGCCGACCTCGACGCGGGCAAGATCTCAAAGGACGAGTTCTTTGCCCACGCCCACGAAATCATGGCCGAGAAGCTGGGAAAACCGGTGCTGGCGAAAGCGTAAGCGGTCGATCCAAGCGTTAAGAATAGGGAACGCGGACCCGAGGGTCCGCGTTCCCTTTTGCCTCAAAATTACATCCCGCGCTATCGACAACCTACTGCGGTACGTAAAGATCGACGTACTCGTGAACCGGCATCGCATCGAGGCGCGCAGGGTCGAGCGAGGCATTGAGAATGCACTGCTGTTGCGGTTCGGTAAATCGCCGCCTTAGGTTGGTCTTGAATTTTTCGATGAGCAGTGGGATTCCTTCCTCGCGGCGGCGGCGATGGCCGATCGGATACTCGGCTGTTTCTTCGAGGATGGCGCCGCCTTCAAGTTCGACGCGAAGGCTGTTGGCGATGGAGCGCTTGTCGGGATCGTGATAGTCAGCCGTGAAGCGTGGCTCTTCAACGCACTCGATTTTGGCGCGGAGAGCGTCGATCCGCGGATCGGATGCGACGGTGTCTTCGTAGTCGGCGGCGGTGAGGCGGCCGAAGATCAGCGGGATCGCGATCATATACTGCACGCAATGATCGCGATCGGCGGGATTCGAGAGCAGACCCTTCTTGTCGATAATGCGCAGGCAAGCTTCATGCGTACGAATCGTTATTTTCCTGGTCTTGGATAAAATCTCTGCCGGATCGATCCGCGCACGCAGCTTCATCGCGGCTTCGACAGCGGTCTGCGCGTGAAACTCCGCAGGGTAGCTGATTTTGAAAAGCACGTTCTCCATCACATACGATCCGTAAGCCCGCTGGAACTTGAATTCCTTGCCACCAAACGAAACGTCGTAGAATCCCCAGGTTTTCGCGGTGAGCGCGGACGGGTAGCCCATTTCGCCGGCGCGCGCCATCAGTGCCAATCGCACGCCGCGGCTGGTGGCATCGCCTGCGGCCCAGCTTTTGCGAGAGCCAGTGTTGGGCGCGTGGCGATACGTGCGCAGGCTCTGCCCGTCGACCCACGCGAGTGACAGCGCATTCACGGTCTGCTCACGGTTCAGCCCGAGTAACTGGCAGACGACGGCAGTGGTCGCGACTTTGACCAGCACGACATGATCGAGGCCGACTTTGTTGAACGAATTCTCCAGAGCGATGCAGCCCTGAATCTCGTGCGCTTTGATCATTGCTGTTAGAACATCGCGCATGGTCAGCGGCGGCCGGCCCGGTGCAATCGCCTCGCGCGAAAGCCAATCGGCCGTGGCCAGAATCCCGCCGAGATTGTCAGAAGGATGACCCCACTCCGCGGCGAGCCACGTGTCATTGAAGTCGAGCCAGCGAATGATTGTCCCAATATTGAAGGCGGCTTGCACCGGATCGAGCTGATAGCTGGTGCCCGGAACGCGCGCGCCGTTCGGGACAAGCGTCCCCGGCACGATCGGCCCGAGCAGCTTGGTGCATGCCGGATATTCGAGCGCCTCAAGGCCGCAGCCCAGCGTGTCGATAAGGCAAAAGCGCGCAGTCGCGTACGCTAGATCGCTGTCAATCTTCAAATGTAACGCGTAGTCGGCGATGTCGGTGAGGACTTTGTCCGGCGCCGGGCGTTCATTGCTCGTGTGCGACGACACGCGGGCTCCTGCTTTCTTATTCCCGTGCCGCAATCGGCACAAATTCCAGGTTCTCCGGCCCAGTATAGATGGCCGATGGACGAATGATCTTTCCGTCCTGGCGCTGTTCGATCACGTGCGCGCACCATCCGGCGGTTCGTGCCATCACAAAAAGCGGCGTAAACAGGTCCGTTGGAATGCCCATCAGGTGATACGCGACCGCCGAGTACCAATCGAGGTTGGGAAACATACGCTTGGAGTTCTGCATGGTGTTCTCGATCCGTTCGGCAATGGAGAAAAGGCGCTTGCCAACGCCGTCAACGGCGAGAAGGCGCGCTTGGTTTTTGATGATGTTGCTGCGCGGATCGCTAATGGTGTAGACGGGATGGCCGAAGCCAATAATGACCTCGCGCTGATCGATGCGGCGCCGAATGTCCGCCTCGGCCTCATCGGCCGACGTGTAGCGCTGCTGAATTTCGAGGGCCACTTCGTTCGCGCCGCCGTGCTTCGGTCCTTTAAGTGCCCCGATAGCGCCGACGACGCAGGAGTACATATCGGAGCCGGTCCCGGCAATGACGCGTGCGGTGAATGTGGATGCGTTGAACTCATGCTCCGCGTATAGGATCAGCGAAACCTGCATGGTGTGGACCCACTCGGCGCTCGCGGGCCGTCCGTGCAGCAAGTGCAGAAAATGCGCCGCGAGAGGTTCGCTGTCCGCGTCCACTTCGATCCTTTTCCCTTTCCGAGCAAAGTGGTGCCAGTAGAGAAGCATGGATGGCAGCGCCGCGAGAAGCGCGTCAGCGATTGTGCGAGCGCAGGCTGCGGCGTGGGCCGGTGCTTCGGGGCGAATGCAGCCAAGTACGGAGACGCCGGTGCGCAGGACATCCATGGGATGCGCGGTTGCGGGCAATTGCTCGAGAGCCTGCTTAACGCCATCGGGTAAGCTGCGCAAACCCAGCAGTCGCGTCTTGTAGGCGGCCAGTTCCCGTGCGTTGGGCAAGTTGCCGTGAATCAGCAGGTGCGCCACTTCGGCAAATTCGCAGTACTCTGCCAGATCGGCGATGTCGTATCCGCGATAGTGCAGATCGTTGCCGCTTTGGCCCACCGTGCAGATCGCGGTCTCGCCCGCCACCGTGCCGGAGAGCGCGACCGACTTTTTTGGTTTGAAGGAGCCCAACCCGTGGCTCGTCTCTTGAACGCTCATGCTTGGACCCCCGACAGCAATAAACTACCGAGTGACTGCGGGAATTGTCTACTCGGACTTCTTGTCTTTGGCGAAAAGCTCATCCAGCTTCCGCTCGTATGAATGGTAATCGAGATAGAGGTAGAGCTCGTCGCGGGTTTGCATGATCGGAAGCACGCTTTTCTGTGTTCCCTCTGCGCGAATTGCTTCGTAGACCTTGAGCGCCGCAGAGTTCATGGCACGATACGCTGCGCAGCAATAGAGGATGATGTCAACGCCCACCGCTGCCAATTCCTCGCGCGAAAACAGCGGAGTTTTGCCGAATTCGGTGATATTGGCGAGAATCGGCACTCCCACAGCTTTGCGAAACGCGGTGTACTGCGGTAACTCGGTGACCGCCTCGGCAAAGATCATGTCGGCCCCGGCACTCACGTAGGCTTGCGCACGCTCAATCGCCCGCGCCAACCCTTCGCCGGCCAGCGCATCCGTCCGCGCCATGATCACAAACTGCCGATCGGTGCGCGCGTCCACAGCGGCCTTGATGCGATCGACCATCTCATCGGCCGGCACCAGCTCCTTGCCCGGCCGGTGACCGCAGCGCTTGGCGCTCACCTGGTCTTCAATGTGCACCGCGGCCGCGCCAGCCTTCATCATTTCTCGAATGGTGCGCCCAATGTTGAACGCTCCGCCCCAGCCGGTGTCAATGTCCACCAGCAGCGGCAGAGAGCAGGCATCGGTGATGCGCCGGACGTCCGTCAGGACATCTTCCATGGTGCTGATGCCAAGGTCTGGAACGCCGAGCGAATTGGCGGCCACGCCGCCGCCGGAAAGATAGATTGCGCGGAATCCCGCAGCTTCGGCGAGCTTCGCAGCATAGGCATTGATGGCACCGGCGATCTGCAGAGGCTTCTCCGCCGCAAGGGCCGCGCGAAAGCGTGAGCCGGGTGATTCTTTGTCCGATCCGTCCGTCATTTTGGTTCCTTTAGCCTGTTCCTTTGGCGCATCATAACAGGGTTTTCACACGGCAGGCTTTCGCAATGTAGGCGCGCAGTGCGACAATCAATCGCGTCAGGAAAGGGCGCCAGAGCCGTCCCTCGGAAGCAAGGCTCTGCCCTGAGGAGAAACTTCACAATGAAACATCTCTTGATCTGTACCGGTTTACTGTTTGCTGCAACCACGATGATCGCCCAGCAAAAAGCTCCGCCCGCCAGCCCGCCGGCCACGGCATCAGGGACCATCGGTGGCAAGACCATCACCATCACCTATAGCTCCCCCCGCCTGAACGGACGCCAAGGCCATGTGTACACAAGCGACGGACTGATCAAAAGCGCGCACGGATCGCAGTATCCGATCTGGCGCGGGGGCGCAAATGCGGCGACGACGCTGAAAACCGACGGTGATCTGACCATCGGCGACCTGAACGTTCCCGCCGGCACCTACACGCTGTTCGTCGATATCTCCGACCCGGCGAAATGGATCCTGATCGTCAGCAAGAAGACCGGGGAGTGGGGGCTTGCGTACGACCCCTCTCAGGATCTTGGCAAGACCAAGATGATGATGTCCGCCCCCCCGTCGACGGTTGAGGATTTGACCTACACCATTGCCGACAATGGCGGCGGCAAGGGAAGTTTGACTCTCGCCTGGGAAAATGTAACCGCATCGGTTCCAATTCAGGCGCATTGAGAGTTGGTTGATCCGTTACCTCCGGCATCCGCATGGGCGGCGAGTTCGCGTTTGGCTCGCCGCCTGCCCGATACAATGGAATGAGTGGACCATTCCATGCTGAGAGGTTAAACGCCTTGCCGTTGTATCCGTATCGCTGCACTCAGTGCGGCCATCGACTTGAGAAAATCCAGCACTTTAACTCCGAACCGGAGAAGGTCTGCCCTGAATGCGGGGGAGCGCTGGAGCGAATTCTCACGGCGCCGGGGCTGAGCTTCAAAGGTGCGGGCTGGTATGTGAACGACTATGCGGCAAAAGGGAACTCGTCCAGCAGCGATTCGAAGGCTGGAAGCAAGCTGGACGGGAAGTCAGAGACAAAATCCGACGCGAAATCGGAGACGAAATCCGAAACGAAAGCTGCCACCGCGGACAGCAGCAGTTCCGGTGCCCCTTCCACCCCTGCCGCGGCTCCCAAGTCAACCACAAGCTCGTAGTCATGCTTGTCGTCGACCAATTCTGACCGCTGTGCGCGCCTGACGATTCCAAGTAAATCGAAAGCGCTCCGGAGCCGCTACCATAATCCCAGCAGATGCCGCTCTTCGATCCCATTCCGTCGCCGGTCGAGCATGCCGATCTTGCCACGCTTGAGTGGCAGCCGTTGTTGGCGCTTGTGGCGGGGTTCGCGGCGTCGGCTGTGGGTCGCGAGGCGATTCTCGCATTGCACCCCTCGACCGACGAAGTCTGGATCGCGCGGCAGCATCGACTGGCGTCTGAAGTGCGGCTGCTCCTCGAAGAGCAGATTTCCATTGCGCTTGGCGGACTCTTCGATCCGACGCAGTTAGCCTCGAAAGCGCAGATCGCCGGCGCGGCGCTCGAAGCGGCGGAGTTCCAAAGCATTGCGCGACTGGCCAACGACATTGCATCGTGGCAGGCACTGCTGCGCGAGCCGCCGGCGCGGCTTGCCGGCAAGCTGCCGGGACTGTCGGAAGTTTCGGCGTCACTCACTACGAGCCTCCGGCCGCTTGCCGAGTCTATCGAGCGCAAGATTCAGCCCGACGGTTCGCTCGCCAATGATGCCTCTCCGGAATTGAACCGGATCCGCCGCGAGCAGGAGCGGCAACAGAGAGTGATTGAGGAGAGCCTGCGCGCAGCCCTGCGAAAATTGTCCGCGGAGAACGCGACCCAGGACGATGTAATTACGATTCGTGGCGAGCGATTCGTGATTCCGGTGCGCGCCGAGCTCAAGCGGCGCGTCAGCGGCGTGGTTCACGGCGCGAGCTCGTCGGGCCAAACGGTCTATGTCGAACCCCTCGAAACGATCGAGCAGAATAACGAGCTCGTCCGGCTCATCGAAGAAGAACAGGCCGAGATTCATCGCATCTTGGTCGCGCTCACCCGCCAGGTGGCCGGTTATGCGCCTAGTTTGGTCGAGGGCGCGCGAGTGCTGGCCCTGGTTGACAGCCTGCTGGCATGTGCGCGCTTTGCGCGTGATTTCCGCCACTCCGTGGTCCCGACCTTTGGACAAGAATGTCTAGTGATAGAACAGGGCCGCCATCCACTGCTCGAAAAGCGTCTGCGCGCGGGCGGCAAAGAGGCGGTCCCGCTGAATTTAGAGTTGAGCGCGGACGAGCGTCAGCTCATCATCAGCGGCCCCAATACTGGCGGCAAAACGGTGGCGCTCAAAACGACGGCGCTTTTGGCGATGATGGCGCAAGCAGGAATTCCGGTTCCGGCCGAACGCGCCAGTTTTCCGGTGTTCACGGCGTTTTTGGCCGACATCGGTGATGCGCAATCGATCGAAGCCGCGCTGTCAACTTTTTCCGCGCACATTACCAACCTCGACCGGCTCTCGCGGCTCGCCGACTCGCGCTCGTTGGTGCTGCTCGATGAATTGGGTTCCTCCACCGATCCCGAGGAAGGCGCGGCTTTGGCCGTGGCCGTGGCGCACCACTTTCTGAAAGCGGGGGCGTGGTCACTGATCTCGACGCACCACACCTCTCTCAAGGTCTACGCGGCGAACACGCGTGGGGTGCGCAATGCCGCGGCGGGTGTGGATGAGCGGACGCTGGTTCCCAATTATCAGTTTCATCTTGGGGTGCCCGGCGCGTCGGCTGGAATTCAGACGGCGGAGCGATTGGGATTGAATGCCGAGATCATCGCGGCTGCGCGAGCCAGGCTGGGATCGCAACAGGCTGACATTGCGCGGTTCCTGGACAAGCTGCACAGCGATCTTGCCGAACTCGAAGTGGAGCGCAAGGCTGCGCGTGAGCAGCAATACGCACTAAATCAAGAACGGAAAAGACTGGAGCGCGAGGGCGACGTCGAGGTGCGTAATCGCGTGCGTGAGCTGGAGGCAAAGTTGGCCTCATTGCTCAAGGATTTCGAATTTCAGATGCGGGAGAACGTGCGCGCCGTCGAAGACCGCGCTGCGCAACAGAAACTGTCCAAAGAAGCCGAGCGGCGTATCACCCGCCTGCGCCGAGAGTTTCAGGAAGGGTTCAACCAGGCGGTTGTCGCACACCGGACGGGTGCGGACCAGGGCGACGCAAACGCGCAGCCGCATCTGCTGCGCCACATCGCGCCCGGCGATAAGGTTTTCCTGAAATCGATGGGCAAGGTTGCCGTGGTGCAGCGAGAAATCGAGAAGGACCTTTTTGAGGTGGCGCTTGGGCCCATCAAAATGCGCGTGAAACGCGATGAGTGCTCCGCGGTCTCCGGACCTCCAGGCATTGGAGCCGATTCCGGGAAGGGAAGGTCCGACCCACTCGGCGCCGCCCGAAAACAGAAGGGCGTGCACGTGACCGTGACGAGCGCGAATACCGACGGGCTCCGCGCGGAGATCAATTTGATTGGTCGCACGGTGGATGAAGCGACCGACGAGCTCGAAAAATATCTCGACCATGCTTTTCTCGCCGGGCTTCCGCGCGTGCGGGTCATTCATGGCCATGGCGCCGGCATTCTTCGCCGCGGAGTTCGCGAATTCCTGAAGGGCCATCCGCATGTGGCTGGGATCGAAGAAGCTCAGCAAAACGAGGGGGGGCAGGGGGCAACGCTGGTGGAACTGCGACAGTGAGGCAGATGGCGTTCGCGAGTTGACGGCCTGTAGCCAATGGCCCGATGCGGAAGACGTGTCTTGCCGGCTCAGAGATGGAAGTTGGCGCAGGCCTGGACAAATGCTGTCGTTGCCGCTTTCCATGGGCCCCAGAAGTAGAGGAACGAGCCAATGAATTCGACGGCGAGCAGAGCCGCGGCGCCGATGACGAAGGAGCGCACTAGGCGTCCGCGCCACCAATCCCACCCCGCCATGAGAGCGATGAGCAGAACATTCCCGTAGAAGACATCGATGAACCACAGGATCGCGTTATGCGGTTCGTTTGGCCAGAGCCACCCGCTGAATCGCGCAAAGCCCGGATCGGCCAGCGAGACGGTCGCCAGGATCATCATTCTTCGGTGCGCGGCAGGGTTTTTGCGGAGCGTGATTCCCCAAGCCAGCAGAGGCAGAAATGCGCCGATATCGACGAGGTTCACCACGAGGAATTGCGGGTTGAAGTATGGGGTGTGAATGGTTACAACCTGTGCGGCGATCGCCGCCCACGGCCCCAGCACAGCCATCAGGCAGGCCCAGAAAACCAGGAACCATCCGAAGTTGCGGTGCCAGGAAACACGATTGCGCAGAACAAGCAGCACCTGCATAGTGAGCAGAACCAGCCACATGGTGAAGACAAAGGCGTGTACCCAAATCACCTTGGGCGGCGGCGGAAGCTGCTTGACGAAACCGGGAAAGTCAACGCCGAAGCCTGCAATCATCCCTACCCACAAGATCCCGAGCCACACGGCGGAAGGGACACGGTCGTCGCGTGCACTCCAGTTACCGCGGACATGCAAAACATTTCTTAAGGGCTGCACTGCGGGCGCAGTTGCCATGGGGACCTCCTGGGGGATGCTTTGAGAGTGACAGTTGTGCGGGATCGAGGTCAATCGAAATCTGACGGAGCTCGCCGGGAAAAAGAATTGGGCGATCACGATTCCGAATTCCAGAAATCAGAATTTCGGTGTCCCTTTTTAGCCCTCGGTCATTGAGGTTGAGTTCTCACTTCGTCCTGTATCATGAACCCGTGAATGCAATGAGGCGAGTCCGAGTTTTTCCTATTTGCTTTGTCCTGTTGGTTTGTTCGTTGGCATTTGGCCAACGAGCTCCGATTCCACAGCAACTGACCTTCGCGCCCTATCACGCGAACGGCATCTACAAAATTGGTGAAACGGTTGGTTGGACAGTGACGTCCGGCCCCGATGCGCCCACTTACGTCTACAAGTGGACGATTCGCAGGGATAACGCTGTCGTCCTGAAGGAAGGCAAGCTCGATCTTTCCACAGGTAAGGACACGATCGAGATCGTCGGCGACCAGCCCGAGATGATTTATGTCGCGATTGAGCCGTATGCCGCTCTCGCGGCCGCACCGAGCGCTCCGACCCCGGGCGCAGCCAAGCCCGGCGCCACAACGGCGAGTCCAAACAACCCGGCGCCGGATGCCGCATCCACTGCGGCGGCGACGACAACCGCTGCCCAAGCCGGCTCAGGAACGACGAACTCCGGCGTCTCGCCTCCGCCGCCTCACTGGATGGGGGGCAACACCGGCCGGAACAACGGACTCTATGCGGTGGGCGCCGCCGTTGCACCGACGGATATTCCGCTCTCAACTCCGCGCCCGGCCGACTTCGATTCATTCTGGGACGGCAAACTCGCCCTGCAGGCCAAGGTTCCCAGTCGACGCTGTGCTCACGCCGGTCCAGAGCGACGTACCGGGGATTGAGATGAGCATGTTCGCGCTCGACGCTCTGGGCTCGAAGGCTCACGGCTACGTTGCGCGGCCCGCCGCCGAGGGCAAGTATCCCGCGCTGATCCTGCTGCAATACGCCGGTGTTTACGCGCTCAATGCGCACGCCGACGCCGAGCGTGCCGCCGATGGCTGGATGGTTTTGAACGTCGATTCACACGACAAGCTGCCTTCAGATCCATCGGGAGGCATTCCCACGAACTACAACGCCACCGGCAATACCGATCGTGAAAAATCCTACTTCCTCGATATGTACCTGCGCGATTCGCGCGTCCTCGACTATCTGGCGACGCGGCCCGATTGGGACGGCAAGACGGTTGTTCTGACCGGCGGAAGCATGGGAGGCCAGCAGAGCATGGCGCTTGCGGGACTGCGGCCAGACAGGGTAACTGATGTGCTGGTTTGCGTGCCGTCCGGCGCGGATACGAACGGCGACCTGCACGGCCGCAAAGCCGGCTATCCTTATTGGCCCTCTGACAACCCTGATGCGATGAACGCAGCTCTCTACTTCGACACGGTCAACTTTGCCTCGCGCATCAAGGCGCCGGTGATGGCAGGCTTCGGATTCATCGATACCGTCTCACCCCCGGCGGGCGTGTGGACGATGCTGAACCAGATCCCCGGCCCGAAAGAGCCGATACCCGTCATCGACTCCGAACACGATAACTACACGTACATGAAGATGGAACCGTGCCACAAGAGAACGACTGAGATCCTCGATCTCCTCGTGAAGGGCGGGGTCTATACGCCGGTAGAACTCCAGCCGTAGATCGCTTCGCGCCGATCAAAGTCCCTTGAGGATCTCTTCTTTTCATACGCACTTGTGCGCGGCTATCAATGAGAGGATCGCGTTCAAGGTCCCGATGCGCATCGGGTTGTGTGCGGGGATGCTAATTCGATGGTGGCCAGGAGTTGATGTTTGAAGGACTACATGGCTGCCAACCTAGTGAACTTGGTCGTAGTCCCAATTCTTGCAGAGGTGTTTCACCAGGTCAGTTCCGCTTAGGTCTCGCGGAAGTTTCATGCAACTGCCAGCACTTCGTCGCGGACCAGGCGCAGCCGGACGGAAGTTGGAGGCGCGGAGTCGAAAAAGAAAGCCGCGACCGCCTCACGAACGTTAGCTCTTAGCTCATCCCAGGTATCGGCCTGCGTGAAAATGCTTTCCCCGAGCGCCTCGGCCGTATAGCCACCGTCCGCTTCCTGCATGACTTCGAAGACGAGTTCCTTCATCGCTTGGGCACCTCGCACTCCGATTCTAGCGCATTCTCACGCCATCGCTTCGCGGCTCATGGGTTCGAAGAGCAACTGATTCGATTTGCGGTCCACGTCGATGCGCACATGTGCGCCATGCAGTACCTCGCCGTCGAGGATCTTCATTGCCAGCGGATCCTGAATCATGCGCTGCAACGCGCGTTTGAGCGGACGCGCTCCGTAAGCCGCGTCGGAACCCGCGGCGAGGATCACTTGCCGCGCCGCCTCGGTTAACTCGAGCGAAATGGCACGGTCTTCGAGCAATTTACGCACCTCGTTAAGGCGCAGATCGAGAATCTTGCTCAACTGCGCATTGCCCAGCGGGCGATAGATCACAATGTCGTCTACGCGGTTCAGGAACTCCGGTCTGAAGTGCTCGCGAAGCACTCGCATCACGCTCTCGCGGGCCATGTCAAAGTCGTGCTCGGTCTTCAACTTTTCGCCCGCGAGCATTGCCGCGCCCAGGTTCGATGTCATGATCAGCACTGTGTTCTTGAAATCCACGGTGCGGCCTTTCGAGTCGGTCAGGCGCCCGTCGTCCATCACCTGCAGCAGAACGTTGAAGACATCCGGGTGCGCCTTCTCGATTTCGTCGAAGAGGATCACAGCGTAAGGCCGACGATGAATGGCCTCGGTCAACTGGCCGCCTTCGTCGTAGCCCACGTAGCCCGGTGGCGCGCCGATGAGGCGAGCCACAGCATGTTTCTCCATGTACTCGCTCATGTCAATGCGCACCAGCGCCTGCTCGTCATCAAATAGAAATTCCGCCAGTGCGCGCGCTGTCTCGGTCTTACCCACACCGGTCGGCCCGAGGAAAATAAATGAGCCGATGGGACGCTTGGGATCGCTCAGGCCCGCGCGTGAACGGCGAATGGCGTTGGCCACGACACTCAACGCATCATCCTGGCCCACCACGCGTTCGCGCAGCCGGTCTTCCATCCGCACGAGCTTCTTCACTTCGCCCTCGAGCATGCGCGAGACAGGAATGCCCGTCCATTTGCTGACGATTTTCGCAATGTCTTCCTCGTCCACCTCTTCTTTGAGCATGCGCACGGCGCCGGATTTGCCCTGTGCAGCGTCAAGCTTTTTCAGCTCCGCCTCGAGCTTGGGCAATTCACCATATTGAATCTGCGCGGCACGTTCAAGCTGGCCCTTGCGAGTTTGCTCCTCAGCCTCGAAGCGCAGCGCCTCGATCTTCTTCTTGGTTTCGGTGATCCGCGTGATCGCCTCGCGCTCTTTTGTCCAACGCGCCCGCAGAGCCGTAATCTTCTCCTTGGTCTCGGACAGGATTCGGTCCACCTCGGCCAATCGCTCCTTGCTTCCGGAGTCGGTCTCGCGCTTCAGCGCTGTTCGCTCAATCTCGAGCGACGTTGCCTGGCGCTCTAGCTGATCGACCTCCGTCGGCACGGAGCCGATTTGGATCGCGAGCGAGGCCGCAGCCTCGTCTACCAGGTCAATCGCCTTGTCCGGAAGGAAGCGGTCGCTGATGTAACGATGCGAAAGGGTAGCTGCAGCAAGTATTGCCGAGTCCTTGATGCGCACATTGTGATGCGATTCATACCGCTCTTTCAAGCCGCGGAGAATGGCAATCGTATCCTCCACGTTAGGCTCGCCCACGTAAACAATCTGGAAGCGGCGCTCCAGCGCCTTGTCCTTTTCGATGTACTTGCGGTACTCGTTCAGCGTGGTTGCGCCGATGGCCCGCAATTCGCCGCGCGCGAGAGCCGGCTTGAGCATGTTGCTGGCGTCGATGGCGCCCTCAGCCGCTCCTGCGCCCACTAGTGTGTGAAGCTCGTCGATGAACAGGATAATCTTGCCGTTCGACTCTTCGATTTCCTTGAGCACCGCCTTCAGCCGGTCCTCGAACTCGCCGCGAAACTTAGCGCCCGCGAGCATGGAACCGAGATCCAGGGCGATGACGCGTTTGTCGCGCAGGCCCTCGGGCACATCGCCCGAAACGATGCGGCGCGCGAGGCCTTCGACGATCGCGGTTTTTCCCACGCCGGGTTCGCCAATTAGAACTGGATTATTCTTGGTACGGCGGCTCAACACCTGGACGACGCGTCGAATCTCTTCGTCGCGGCCGATCACCGGATCGAGCTTGCCGCGACGTGCCAGTTCCGTAAGGTCTTTGGCATATTTTTCAAGGGCCTGGAATTTGCCTTCAGGATTCTGGTCGGTTACGCGCTGCGAGCCGCGCACTGCGGTCAGAGCCTGCAAAATGGCCTCGTGCGTTGCCCCGGCTCCAACCAGGGCGTCTCGAGCGGGATCGTTCTTGAGGTGCGCCACTCCGAGCAACAAATGCTCTGTGGAAACGTACTCGTCCTTAAAGTTCTCGGCTTCTTTAAAGGCTTGCTCGAGAACCTTGTTCATCGATTGACTCAAGCCGGGTTGTGCGACAGCTCCGGCCACGCGAGGCAGCTTCTGCTCGATGCTGCGCAGATCGCTTTCCAAGTGCTCCAGCGGCACGCCGATCTTTTCGAGCACGGCGGGAACCACGCCCTCGCGGTCCTCAATCAACGCGAGCAACAGATGCACCGGCTGCAACTCAGGGTTGCCGAGCTCGGCAGCGCGCGCTTGCGCCTCCTGGATCGCCTGCTGCGTCTTCACCGTCAGTTTTTCCCAACGAATTGCCATTACCTTTAGCTCCTAGCTGCTGGCTCCTGGCATCGGCCGCAGGCGGCCAGCGTCAAACTTCAATTTGAATAGAATGCATGGAAATAAATTCGAACCCGGCCCAATTAATAAAAACAGATGCGCCCAAGTTAAAACAGATGCGCCGGGAGGCCTACTTACCCCGCCCGGCGCGATTCGTTCCACAGCCGCTAGTCTCAGCGCAAGAACCCGATTGCTGAGGGCTGCACTTACGCTGCCAGTTGTTTTTCCCCATTCACCCTGATTTGCTTGGGCTGAGCTTCGGGCTTTTTCGTCAGCTCCAGTTTAAGCACGCCGGCGTTGTAGCTGGCCTCCACGTTTTCAGTGTCGACGGTTGAGGGCAGGGTGAAGGCACGATAAAAGCTGCCGTAGCGCCGCTCGATGCGGTGGAAGTTCTCTTCCTTCTCTTCCTTTTCGAACTTACGCTCGCCCTTGACGGTCAGCGTGTGGTTTTCCACGCTCACGTCCAGGTCTTTCTCTTCGATGCCCGGCACTTCGAGCTTCAGGACGACTTTCTTCTCGTCCTCGTAGACGTCAACCGCCGGCACGAAGCTGGCCGTGGTCATGGGGCCTTCGTTATCGTTCAAATCGCGGAACAACGAGTTCATTCGGTTCTGCAGTGCAACAACTTCACGGAATGGATCCCAACGAGTGATTGCCATGATGAATTCCTCCGGATGGATATGAAATTTGCAGGTCGGGCTATAGGCCATTGCCCAGCCACTTAACGTATCTGATGAGGCTATAGCACAAATGATTCATAAAATATGAGTGCAATTCGCTAATATCCAAACCAAACGTATTAAGTATATATTTTTGAATGGGTTTATGGAATTGGTTCGCTCCGTCGGGTGAGCCTCGCCGAATCCCCGAGTAGACTTTCAGGGCATGGGGCCTCCGAAGCGTTCGAAACAAGAGTCAACTTCAGGACAGTGATGTCATCTTCCTGACCAAAGGCGCTGGCGGCGCCGACGATGCTCTGGGCCGATTCGGTGGACAGGGCGGCAGCGCGCTCGAAGCCGAAGAGCTCGCCGGTTTTGTTTCGAGCTTCAACCACGCCGTCGGAAAGAAAAGTGAGCGTATCGCCGGGGTCGAGCCGAAGCGTGATTGCGGCGTACTCGAGATCGGATTCAACGCCAAGAGGCAAGCCAGAATTGAGAGCGATTTCATTGCCCGCACGATATGGCGCTAGGTGGCCGGCATTGGCGACGGTCACGGCGCCATCCGGTGCAACGTCGGCGCAGAGGCAGGTGGCAAATCCGCTGAGATGGTTTTCGCGCAAGACGCGATTGAGATGGGCGAGCAGGTTGGAGGGTGAGTCGGCGTCGCGGGCGGCGGCCGCTCCGAGCAAGAGCGTTGCGGCCATGGCTGCGGCGGCGCCCTTGCCGCTTACGTCGCCAATAAGGATGCGCTGGCGGCCATCGGACAGCACCCGGCAAAGATAGAAATCGCCGCCTACTTCACGCATGGGGCGGAAGGCGACGTCGATTTTCAGGCCCGGCGCGGAATCGATTGCCGCCGGCGCCAGCATGCGTTGAATCTCACTGGCGGCAAGCATTTCACCGGCCAGGACAGCACGGTCCTTGGCCGTTTGCTGCTGCTCCCGAAAAAGCAAGGCGAGGAGAGCTACGAGCACGCAGAGGGTGATGAAGGCCTCAGCGTCGGCCACCGTGTTGCCCCATCGCGCCTGCAGGTCAGGGATTCCCGGTATGTGTGCGCTGGTAAAGCGCACGGCAAAGAACGACATCATCGTCGCTCCCCATGCCATGCAAAGCGCAGCGAGCGGCTTCATGCGGAGACTGAGGCTGCTCCACGGACGGAAGGCGGCAAAAGGCGCGAGAGATTCCAGAACAGCGGCGAACTCCGCGATTGCAGCGATCTGGTGGGAACGAAGCGTATCGAGCCAGAGAGCTTGTGCCGGAGGAAGAAGTGGAACTGCGAGGGCGACAGGATACAGAACGATGGAGAGGCCAATCAGCGCCCAGAAGAACCATGGCACCCGTTTGCGCGCCAGCACGAAGAAAAAGAGCGCTCGGGTAACGTTGGCGACAAGCGCCGGGGCGCCCCAGGCAGCGAAGTCCAGCATTGCGGGGTACGGCAGAAGAGCCGCAACGCCAAGGTAGTTGAGATAGATCGGCGACAGCATGATGCAATTTCCGCTCAACAACTGCAGGTCACGGCGGCTGCGGTCGTTGAGGTAAAGGCCGAGGAGAAATATGCCAATGATGCCGATAATGCTGAAGCAGATAGCGGGGATCAAATTCCGCCGAACCCCGGCGAGGATCAAGCTGCTGCGCCGGTAACTCAGCAATTCGCTTCCCGCGGCTTTGATTTCGAGCGGCGGAAGGGGCGCGTTGGGAACCATCGAAGCCAGATGGAACGTGATGCGAAGGGCGATGGACACTGGGTGAGAAAGATCGCCGGGAAGCGGCCAGGTTCGGACGGCGTCCATGGTGAACGCGCCGCTTTGGAGATTGCCGGCCGCGCCGGTCAGGCGTCCATCGGCAAAGATTTGATAGGCGGCGTAGAGCGTGACCTGCAGAGCGGGCTGATCGACAGGTCGCAGTGCGGAAAGGTCCGCATGGCAGCGTATCCAGATGCGTGGCTCAGCGGGATCGAGTTTCCAATTCGCGTAGGTTTGCCAGCCGGTTTCGTCGAGATTCGGTGCGGCCCATGCGGGATCGTCGCCGGCGCGCCACACGCACTGCTGCGGCGAGACGGTCAAGACGGTTTGCGCAGAGAGCGCGCCAGGCAGCGCAAGGGAGAGAATGAAGGGCGCGACAACGAGCAAACCCGCTGCCAGGGCCTGGCGAAAGGGAAGCGCGGGCATGAGGTGAGGATACGACGGCGAAATGAGCCGTGAAAGTATTTTTCTTGGGACCAACGTGTGAAGCACGGTTTCATGTAGCTCGATGCGCAAACGAGTTTTCCTTGGCTCGATGAGTGGGCGTGAAACCGCTGATTTCGGTGTCGTGGAAGACCGTGGAGCGAGCCTGTCGAATACAATCCGCTTCATGCACTTTTTCGGCATGGCGGCATCAGTTAACTGGCATTTTGTCTGGCTTGTGGTCGCCGCTTTCCTGGCCGGAGTGCTGAACGCGGTGGCCGGGGGCGGCTCATTTCTGTCGTTTCCTGCAATGCTGGGCATGGGGATTCTGCCGGTTCAGGCCAACACTACCAATACGGTTGCCATTTGGCCGGGACAGCTCACTTCAGTCGTTGCGTACCGCAATGACGTGCGCAAAAATCCCGGCGCGGCGATGTTGATGGGTTTGGCAGGTTTGCTTGGCGGAACGGCCGGCGCCATCATATTGCTCAACACGCCGCAGACGACTTTTATGCATCTGGTGCCATGGCTGCTGCTGTTCGCGGCGCTGATTTTCGCCGTGAGCGGGCCAGTCTCGCGCTTACTGGATCGATTGAAGCAGGCGCGCCATCAACGTGGCGCAACCCAACGGCCTGATGCGCAGCGCCGCCTCGCATTGTTTCTTGCCTCTGTGGTGGTCAGCTTTTATGTCGGCTACTTCGGTGCCGGTGCGGGCTTTGTCTACATGACGATGCTGTCGCTTTTCGGCTACGAGGATATTCACGTCATCAATGCGCTGAAAGTGGTGGCAAACCTGCTGGCAAATGGAGTGGCTTTCGCTATCTTTATCGTTGACGGGCAGGTGGTGTGGCGCTACTGCCTGGCGTCCATGGTTGCCGCGGCCATCGGCGGCTATACCTCGGCGAGCCTCGCCCGGCGCGTGCCCCAACCGGTGCTGCGCGGCCTGGTGGTCGTGATCGGCCTCAGCATGGCGGCATGGTTCTTCTGGAGACAGCGAACAGGGTAAAAAGGGGCCGACACTGGTTGCCTGTAGCCGTCGGCTGAGACCCGCAGCGCCGGAGATGCGCCCGGTTTATACCGTGTACCCCCTTCCCCTGCCATTCTTTGATTAAGTGGTTTGTTTTCAGCTACTTATACCTTCGATCATTTTCTCTAACCCACTGAAAACATTTGGGTTAGCAAGCAAAATCGTCAAAACAAACGAGTTACTCTAATCCTCTTGAGGATCTAAACGACTTAGCGTCGCTCTCACCGATGACTGGTGTGATCAGACGCCCGTTTTCGAAGCCCACAAACGCAAATGCGGCGGGATGAGCCGCCGCGCCGAGAATCTGACTCGCACTCATACGATTTGAGTATGCTCCAAAAGGCCGAAATTACCGGCAAACTTCGGACGGAAAATTTCTGATGCGTAAAGCACAGAAAATAAAGGTGATGATACCGATTTTTGCGGTGGGCACGGGGAGTGGGCTATTGACAGCGAGTTGGCCAGCAGCCGGTAGCCGGGAGGGAAGGAGGAGCTCAGGCAGCTTTTAACTTCACCGTTGCGAGTGGATAAAGCGTGTTGCGCTCAGGATGATCGGGATCGTAGAGAGCGGTGGCAGTTGAGCCCTCGGTCACTGGCTCACTGCGGAACACCTTTCCCTGTGAGGTGCTTCCGTCGGGCAAGGAGAAATCGTAGTGCAGGAAATACCCACTGCTTCTGCCTCGGGAGCCCGCATTGCAGCGAACGACTACTGCGCGGGCCGGACGACCGCGGGCCAGCAGCCTGCGCTTGGGCAATATGGCCGAAAGCTGGATGGCGGCAAAACTGAACATGAAAAACAAGGCCATGCCGGCCACGAGCGAAACCATGAGCCAATGAGTTTGAGAATTTGGTGGATCCGACTCCGGGTAGGACTTTGTGGGATCGGAGGGCAGATAGAGGATCGTCAAGGCCGATCCCACCCGAAGCAACTGCCAATGCGAAGGCGCGATGACGGCGTACCCAGAATAGCTCCGGCCGTCGAATGTGAAATCGTAGCCTACGCTGTCGATCCCCAAACCAGTAGAAAGCCGCGTTACGGTAGCCTCGGTTTCGCGACCTTCAGCTGACACCAGACGCGTTCGGGACTGAGCTTCAGCCTCGCGTCGTAATTCACCGCCGATCGATTGGGAGGCAAGAGCGACGCCGGCGGCGATGCATGCCGCCGCAAACACGCAATTCGCGATTCCCATGCCGCTGAGCTGGACCCGGCGCGGGAGGGGCTGCTCCAACTCGGAAGGAATCTTCCAACTTTCGATCGCGGTGTCAGTGGGCATATCGCAGACAGCCTAACACTGGCATTTTTGCGGATCGATCCCCAAATTGTGGGAGCACGGTACCACGGTTACAGGCCGCGATCCGCGCAGTCTTCGGTGTGCCACCCGCTAAACCTGACCCCTGTAAACTGTACTCATGAGCCATGAAGGCATTCGCTTCGCGAGCAAAGAAGAACAGGCACGCGAAAATCAGGCCAACCGGCCGCTACCGAAGATCGCCGTCACGCCGGAAAAAGTGCGCGTGCTGATGACCGAAGGCAAGGGACTGGAGATCGACTGGGCCGACGGACACAGGAGCGCGTGGGGTTTTGCCTGGCTGCGCGATGCCTGCCCTTGCGCCACCTGCGTGGACGAGCGTTTGAAAGAGGGCCGCAAAGCCGGCCAGCCGAAGCCCAAGCCGGCGGCGCTGCTGCCCATGTATGCGCCACCGCCGAAGCCGGCGAGCGCGCACGCCGTAGGACGATACGCGATCCAGTTCAATTGGGCCGACGGCCACTCCGGCGGAATCTATTCATGGGAATATCTGCGCCGCGTTTGCCAGTGCCAGGAATGCAGGTTCAGCGAAGCGCAGACCTCTGGCACGCCGAACTAGCCAAGCGCGAGGTTCAAAGTCCCCGATAGATGTGAAGGTAAAAGACCACTCCCGAGGCTGCCAGGCAGTAGATCCCGAACCAGTGCCAGCGGTCGGATTCCAGCCAACTGCTGAGCCACTTGAGCGCGATCAGGCCGGCGATGAATGAAAACACTGCCCCGATCAGGCTCGCCACAATCGAAGCGAGCAGGTCAATCGGGGTCCCTGTTGCGGACGCTGCGTGCGCGGCTTTCACGAGGCGCCCAAGCTCGATCCCGTCCACAACCGGCGTGAGAATCACTGCCATGGCGAAGCTGAATCGCTCAGCTGCCTCCTTGGCCGCGCCAGCCATCATGCCCGCCGAGATCGTCGCACCGGAGCGTGAGAAGCCTCGGAACGGCAGCGCGAGACCTTGTACGATTCCCATCCAGCCGGCTTGGCGCATGTCCAGCGAACTGGCCGGCGGTTTGAAGCCCGTGGCCCGGCGGCGGTGGTCGAATAAGCCTGCAGTCAGGATCAGCAAGCCGACCGCGAACAGAGCGGGCGCGATAATCTGGAGTTGGCCGAAGAGCATCTCGATCTGCGCCTTCGTTGTCGAGTGAAAGTACGTCTTTGCGATGAGAATCTTGAGCACCTCGCCCACAATGCCGGTCAGGAAGGTGGCCCAGACGGCTTGTCCCAGGAAGCGCTTAAAGGAGGCGCCGCTCGAAAAGTAAGTACGCATCCACATCGTCCGGAAGTAGACAATCACGGCGAACATGGTTCCGGTGTGAAGCATGACCAGGAGCAGCGTCATCTGTGGGGAAGATGGATCAAGGCCCATTAGTTTTTCCGCGACAACAACATGCGCGGAACTAGATACGGGAAGAAGCTCGGCAAAGCCCTGCACGACGGCAAGAAGGCTGATCTCTGACCAACTGGTCGCGACCATTGATCGCCGTCCAGCGTCTTCTACAATCTCCGACATGAAGATTGGATTCCTTGGCTTAGGCAAAATGGGCACGCCGATGGCTCGGCACCTGATTGTCGCCGGGCACGAGTTGCGGGTGTGGAACCGCACCGAAGGCAAGACGGAACCTCTGCTACGTGAGGGTGCCATCGCGGCAGCAACGCCGGCGGAGACCGAACTGGGCGCCGATGCCGTCATCACCATGCTCTTTGACGACGCCGCCAGCGAAGAAGTGATCTTTGGCGCCAACGGCCTGATGGATGCACTTTCGCCCGGTGCGCTGCACATCTCGTGTAGCACCATCAGCGTCGCGTTGAGCGAGCGGCTCACCCAGGAGCACGCCCGCCGCAAGCATGAATTCGTCGCCGCGCCGGTGTTCGGGCGGCCGAGTGTGGCCGAGGAAGGGCGATTGTGGGTGGTGGCAGGCGGGGCGGAAAATGCGCTGGCCAAAGCGCGGCCGCTACTCGAGACCTTCTCGCGCGGAATCTCCGTTGTGGGCAATGAACCGCGCCAGGCGAACGCCGTGAAGCTTGGCGGAAATTTCCTCATCAGCGCAATGCTGTATTCGCTGAGCGAAGCCTTTGTTTACGCGGATGGGCAGGGAATCGATCCGGCAATTTTTATCGAGGCGGTCAACAGCGCGCTGTTTCAATCGCCCTTCTATGCGGCATACAGCAAGGTGATGCTGACTCCGCCAGAAAAGCCCGGGGCTACGATCCTGCTGGGCGAAAAGGATACGCGACTGCTGCGCGAGGCGGCTGCCGGCCGGGGAACGCACGTGAAGTTGGCCGATACGCTGGCTGAGGTTTTTGCTGGGGCGAAGGCGGAGGGGTTGGGCAATGAAGACTGGGCGGTGGGCTTGTACCGTATGTCACAGCAGGGCAGCAAAACGCGCTCATAAGATATGGACCAAATGAAGCTCAAAGGAAAAGTCGTTTTCATTACCGGAGCCAGCGCCGGCATTGGCGCGGCTACTGCCCTGGCATGTGCGGCCGAAGGCGCGCGCCTACTGCTGGCAGCAAGGCGCGCCGGAAAACTCGCCGAGGTCGCGTCGAAAGCCCTGGCTGTCGGCGCTGAAGCCGTGCACTCGATCGATCTCGATGTTCGGAATCGCCATGCCGTACGGCGTGCCGTCGACGATCTGCCTCCGGAATGGGCTGAAATCGACATCCTGGTGAACAACGCGGGCCTGAGCCGGGGGATGGAGAAGCTCTACACCGGGAAAATTGAAGATTGGGAAGAGATGATCGACACCAACATCAAGGGAATGCTTTATGTGGCGCGCGCGGTCGTCCCCGGAATGGTGGTGCGCAGCCGCGGCCACGTGGTGACCCTCGGCTCCATGGCCGGAGAGATTGTCTATCCCAATGGCGCGGTTTATTGCGGCACCAAAGCCGCCGCGCGAGCCATCAACGACGGACTGCGTGAGGACCTGCTGGGAACGCCGGTGCGTGTGACCAGCGTGGATCCGGGCCTGGTAGAAACTGACTTCAGCCTGGTGCGTTTTCACGGCGACGCCGGCCGCGCGGCCAAGGTTTACAGCGGAATTACGCCGCTGACCGCCGAGGATATTGCGGATGTGATTCTGTGGGCCGTTACTCGGCCCGAGCACGTAAATATCGCGCGCGTCTCCCTTACCCCAGTACATCAGGCCAATACGCTGCTCATCCATAGAGACCAATAGGCCTGCGCCGCTGCGGAAGCGCGTCTCCCATCGCCGGCTATCGGAGGCGACGGGCCGTCCAGAATTCGGTTCGCTTAGCCGATGGAGTGAATCTGTGCTTCAATCTGGGCCAGTGCGGCCTCAAGAGCTGCACGGCGTCCGGCATTGGACGTCCGCTGCGAGAGAATATTTTCCCGTTGCAAGTTGAGACCCTGTAGTTGCCGATCTCGCGCTGCGCGTACCACTTCGGCCGCTCGCCGGGCCTCTTCACTTACGTGGCCGTCACCGGCTTTCGCAACAGGACTTTCTAGGGCGTTTGCCATCTGCTCCTCCACCGATTTACTTTCCCATCCACGGGCCATATCTTCATTCTACGGGTGGCTGGCATCGTTGCGTCCCGCAGAATGATGAAGGTGGAATCAGAAAGACAGAGAGGCTTCTCATGCGTGCCTGGCAAGTGTCGTCGTTTGGCATTGATTCTTTGGAGTTTACGGAGCGTCCCACTCCCGCGCCTGGCCCCGGCGAAGTTCTGGTCGGCGTGCGCGCGGTTTCACTTAATTATCGCGACCTGATGGTGGTGAAGGGCCTGTATAACCCGAAAATGAAGCTGCCGCGCATTCCATGTTCCGACGGTGCCGGAGAAGTGGTCGCGGTTGGCGCTTCCGTCACCGCATGGAAGCCGGGCGACCGCGTTGCCGGAATCTTTATGCAGAACTGGCTGGATGGCACACTCACTGCTGCGAAGGCGCGAGGCGCGCTGGGCGGCGACGTCGACGGCATGTTGTCTGACTTTGTGGTGCTTAAGGAGCCGGGACTGGTTGCGATTCCAGATCATCTCAGCTTTCAGGAAGCAGCAACCCTGCCTTGCGCTGCGGTGACGGCCTGGAATGCCTTGGCCACGGGCGAGCTCAAGCCAGGTTCGACGGTTCTCATTCAGGGCACTGGCGGCGTCTCGATCTTCGCGCTCCAATTTGCGCGATTGAAAGGTTTGCGCGTGCTTGGAATCAGCTCCAGTTATGAGAAGCTGGAGCGCGCCAGCGCCATGGGGCTTGATGCAGTCCTGAATTATCGCGACAATCCGGATTGGGACCGCTGGGCGCTTGACCAGACGGGCGGCGAAGGGGTGGACCTGGTGGTCGAGGTTGGTGGCAGCGGCACGCTTGTGCGTTCGCTCAGAGCCGTTCGCCCGGGCGGGACCATCGCCCAGGTGGGGGTGCTCACTCACTCTGCAGACCCGTTCCCGGTCCCGCTTTTGCTTCACAAGACGGCGCGCATTCATGGCATCTACGTGGGCTCGCGCAGTGATTTTCAGGAGATGAACCGCGCCATTTCGCTTGCGGAGATGCGCCCCGTGGGTGAGGAGTTCGACTGGCGCCAGGCGCGCGAGGCTCTGGACCGTATGGAGGAAGCGAGTCACTTCGGCAAGCTTGTGCTCACAGTGAACTAGAGCTACGGCCGTTCGCACCGCGAACTTAGCCGGGGCTTGCGGCCCGTGCGCTATCTTGAACTTGTGGACTTGTACGAGAAGATGCTGGCCGTAGCGATCGAAGAGGCGCGGATTGGCCTCAGCGAGGGTGGCGTTCCCGTGGGCGCGGCAATGTTTACGCAAACCGGCGAGTTGCTGAGCCGGGGCCGCAATCGCCGCGTGCAGCAAGGCGATCCCAGCATTCACGGCGAGACCGACGCTTTTCGTCGTGCCGGTCGCCAGCGTACGTACCATGACTTGGTGATGGTAACGACGCTTGCCCCGTGCTGGTATTGCAGCGGGCTGGTGCGGCAGTTCCGCATCGGCACGCTCGTTGTCGGCGAAAGCCGCACATTTTACGGCGGCCTCGACTGGCTGCGCGAGAATGGCGTGAAGGTGATCGATCTGGACAATGTCGAATGCCGCGAGTTGATGCAGACCTTCATCTCAAGGCATCCTGATATATGGAGCGAAGACATCGGCGAAGAGTGATAAGGACAGCCTTTAGCCGTCAGCCGTCAGCTTTTTCTGCTCGAGTACGGTAATTCAAGTTCGCCGATGGGCACATTGAAGCCAAAGGCTAAGTGCAAACATCCAAAAGCAGCCAAAGAAGAGGAATCATGTTGGATCAGAAGACTCAGTCGCACCTGCGCGGATACTCGATCATTGATGGCCAAAGTACAGAAACTACTGGAGCTGCTTTTAACGGTGTCGATCCGGCCACAGGCGCGAAGCTCGAACCCGTGTATCATTGCGCATCGATTGGCGACCTGAACCACGCCGCAGATCTTGCTGAGGAAGCGTTTGTGATCTACCGCAAGCTCTCCAGTCGCGAGCGCGCGCGTTTTCTGCGCAGCATTGCTGACGGCATTGAAGCCATCGTGCCGGAGCTTGTGGAACGCGCCAACCGCGAGACGGCCCTGCCTGAAGCGCGCCTCAAGGGCGAGTCAGCGCGCACCATCAACCAGCTCAGGCTTTTTGCGCAAGTCATCGAAGAAGGATCATGGGTCAACGCGCGCATCGATCCTGCCCAACCCGAGCGCAAGCCCCTGCCGCGTTCCGACATTCGCTCCATACTGATCCCGCTTGGCCCTGTCGCCGTCTTTGGCGCCAGCAACTTCCCCCTGGCATTCTCGGTCGCCGGAGGTGATACTGCTGCTGCCTTTGCTGCCGGAAACCCGGTCATCGTGAAGGCGCACCACGCCCATCCCGGTACCAGTGAGCTGGTCGGCCAGGTGATCGCCCGCAGCGTGCGCGAGTGCGGATTGCCGCCCGGCATGTTTGCGCTGCTCTTTGGCGCTGGTTCTGAAATTGGCGCCGCGCTCGTCGACCACCCCAAGGTGAAAGCCGTTGGATTCACCGGCTCGCTGGGCGCCGGCAAAGCGCTCATGCAGCGTGCCGCGGCACGGCCTGAGCCCATCCCCTGCTTTATGGAGATGAGCAGCGTCAATCCGCTTTTTGTGCTGCCGGAAGCCCTCCACACGCGCGGCGCGCAAATTGCCGCCGGACTCTTTGGTTCGTTCACGCTCGGCGCCGGCCAATTCTGCACCAAGCCGGGGCTCGTCTATCTGCCGCGCAACGCAGATGCCGATGCGCTCGTAGCAGAGGTCAAAGCGCTCGTCGAGAAAGCCTCTCCATCGCCCATGCTCACTGAGGGCATCTTAAAAAGCTATCGGTCCGGCATCGCGAGTCGCGAAAAGCACGCCCAAGTGGATACCGTCGCACAAGCTTCATCCGATGGCGCGGGAAACGGCTACGCTGCGCCGGTCCTGATGCAGATCGACGCCGAGGATCTGCTCGCCAACCCGGAGCTGGCGACCGAAGTCTTCGGCCCCAGCTCTCTGGTGATTCGCTACGACAGCCGCGAGCAGCTCATGGAGCTTGCAGGCGCCATCGAGGGCCAACTCACCGCCACGCTGCACGGCACGGACGCCGATCTGGCCGCCTTTGGTGACCTCATCGCAATTCTTGAACGCAAGGCCGGCAGGCTCATCGTCAACGGCTTCCCTACAGGCGTGGAAGTTTGCCACGCCATGGTGCACGGCGGGCCTTATCCTGCGACCAGCGACTCGCGCGCCACTTCGGTCGGCACATATTCGATCTATCGCTTCGTTCGCCCCGTGTGCTACCAGGATTTCCCGCAGGCCACACTACCCGACGAGCTCAAAGACGAGAATCCGCTCGGCATTATGAGGCTCATCGACGGGGTACTCACGCGAGGCGCGGTTGCTGTACGGCCTTAGACCGGTTCCTCAGTTCAAGTATCTGTCACGAACGGTTGTGGGCGGCGGCGTTTTCTTGATGAAAACGCCTCTAAGCCTTTGCGGCCTCTGGGCGCGGTGACTGAGGAACCGGTGTAGGCGCGTGCAGGAAGAAGATCATCACCCCGGACACGATCAGCAGGATCGACATGGCCAGATATCCGGCGCGGGAACTTCCTGTGACGGCTTGGAGCCACCCCACCAGCCACGACCCCGCAAACCCTCCCAGCGCGCCGCAGCTATTCACCAGCGCAGTAACCTGGCCCGCAACATTGCGCGGCAGCATCTCCGGCATGATCGCCCAAAAGGGTCCGTAAGGCGCGTACATCGTTCCGCCGGCGATCACGAGACAAAAATAAGCCAGCCAGAAATTGTGTCCGGCGGTTGCAAAACTGCAGAACAGCGCCACGCCCGAAAGAATGAGGAATGGCCACACGAATCTGGTGCGATGAAGCACGCGATCGGAAAAGGTTGCGACGATGAGCATCAAGACGACGGCCAGCAGAAACGGCGCGGCACTGAGAAGTCCAATCTGTTCGATGCCGCGCGCTGATCCCGATCGAATCATCGCCGGAATCCAGATCACGAGCCCATATACGCCAAAACTCCAGCAGAAATACTGGAAGCACAACACCAATACACCCGGCACGCGCAGCGCCTCGCGAAGATTTGCGTGTTGAGGCAGGGAAGACTGTTCGAGCGCCAGCTTCTCAGCCAAATGCCGGCTGCTCTCTTCCGGCAGCCAGGGCACTTCCACCGGCCGATCCCGCGCTACGATAATCCACACAAACGCCCACAGCACAGAGGGAATGCCTTCGAGAATAAAAGTCATTTGCCAGCCAACGGCCTGGATCAGGTAGCCGGTTGCGGCGGCCATCCAAGTAACCGTCACGGGATTCCCAAGAATCAACACGGCGTTGGCGCGCGAGCGCTCCGAGCGCGTGAACCAGTTGGCCAGCAGGATGAGCATCGAAGGAAAGATGAGGCTTTCGGCGACGCCCAGCAGCAGGCGATCCAGAACCAGCAGCCAGTAATTGTGAATTATCCCGGTGAGTCCGGAAAAGATTCCCCAACTGATCAGCGCGAAGAAGACGAGCCGAGTCGCGCTTCTGCGGATGGCATAGGCTGCGGCCGGAACCTGAAAAAGAAAATAGCCGAGAAAAAAGACAGATCCGAGAAACGCCGCGCGGGATTCAGTGATATTTAGCGATTTTGCGAGGCCGGCTGCTGCGCCGAAGCCGAAATTTGAGCGGCCCAGGTACGCGAGGCTGTAGGTCACGAAGACTACGGGCATCAGATACAGCCAGCGCCGGCGCAGCCCAGCCTGAACTTTCTCCGCCTGGGATTGTGTCGCGTTATGCAAATCGTCTTCGGGCACATCACTTTATAGCATTCGGTGCACGTTGGGCGCCCCTCCGAAACCACCCCCGCGCAAACTATACTGGTTTGCGGAAAGAGGCTTTTCATCGCAAACATCTCACTCAGCTCCGTACTTGAAACAGACGACGGCAGCCTGCTTCGCGTGAATACGCGCGCGCCCGGCCCGTCGGGAGCGCTGCCGCTCTCGCCCGAGATGCTTCTCACCGAGCCCTCCGGCAATCTCTTCGGCCTGACGCAAAATGCCGGAATGGGCTGGGAGCCGAATCGTCTTCTTGATCCCGAGTTTCTGATTCTGAGCACGCACGGAGGCCTGCGCTCGGAGAGCGGAGAAGCTATTGCGCTCGGATTTCACACCGGCCACTGGGAGGTCGGCCTGCTTGTTGCCGAGGCTGCGCGCGAGCTGAAGACCCTCCGCGCCACGCCGTTTGCGGGAGCGTGCACCGATCCGTGCGACGGCCGCACGCAGGGCACCACGGGCATGATGGACTCCTTGCCCTATCGCAACGACGCCGCCATCGTTCTGCGCCGCCTGATGCGCTCGCTGCCAACCGGCAAAGGGGTGATGGGGATTGCGACCTGCGACAAGGGCCTGCCCGCAATGATGATGGCGCTCGCGTCTTCAGGGAAGAAGCCCGCGGTGCTGGTTCCGGGCGGCGTCACACTGCTGCCGGAAACAGGCGAGGATGCTGGAAAGGTTCAAACCATCGGCGCGCGTTTCGCTCAAAACCAGATCACGCTGGAGTACGCCGCCGAGGTAGGTTGCCGCGCCTGCGCGTCGCCCGGCGGAGGCTGCCAGTTTCTTGGCACCGCGGCCACATCGCAAGTGGTTGGAGAAGCGCTCGGCCTGTCGCTGCCGCACACCGCGCTCGCGCCTTCAGGCCAGCCGATTTGGCTCGACGCCGCACGACGCTCTTCGCGCGCCCTGCTGCGCATGCACCAGCTCGGCCTTGGAGCGGGCGACATTCTCACGCCTGCGGCCATTCGAAACGCGATGGTGCTACACGCCGCCTTCGGTGGATCGACGAATCTTCTCATCCATGTGCCCGCCATCGCGCACGCTGCAGGCTTGCCGCGCCCCACAGTTTCCGATTGGGTTGAGGTCAATCGCCAGGTTCCGCGACTCGTGGACGCGCTGCCGAATGGGCCGCACGGTTTTGCAACTGTGCAGGTATTTCTTGCCGGCGGAGTACCCGAGGTGATGCTTGAGCTGCGCGCCGCGGGGCTTCTCGACACCAGCGTCAAAACCGTCTCCGGTGAATCTCTTGACGCGTCGCTCGACTGGTGGCGCGACAGCCCACGCCGCAAGGCGCTGCGCCAGAGATTGCAGGAAATCGACGGCATCGATCCCGACAACGTCATCATGTCGCGCGACCGCGCGCGTTCGAACGGCCTTACTTCCACCGTCTGCTTCCCCTTGGGCAACCTCGCGCCCGAGGGATCGGTTATCAAATGCACCGCCATCGACTCTTCTCTTGTGGGCAAAGACAACGTCTATCGCCACACTGGTCCCGCGCGTGTCTTCGTCACAGAAGCTGCGGCGATTCAAGCGATCAAGGCCGGCCAAGTCACGAAGGGCGACGTCCTGGTGCTGATTTGCAGCGGACCCGCGGGCGCGGGCATGCAGGAGATTTACCAGATCACATCGGCGCTAAAGCAACTGCCGCACTGCAAGCATGTGGCCGTGTTGACCGATGCCCGTTTCAGCGGCGTTTCCACGGGAGCCTGCGTCGGCCACATCTCCCCCGAAGCGCTTGCCGGTGGCCCCATTGGCAAGGTCCGCGACGGCGATCAGATTGAAATTGTCATTGATCGCTCGCGACTTGAAGGATCGGTACATCTGGTCGGCGAAGCCGGCGAAGTATTCGACGCAGACGAAGGCACGCGCCGACTAAGCTCGCGCAGCGCTCGCTCCGATCTCGCGCCTCACCCCGAAATGCCGGCCGACACGCGCCTCTGGGCTGCGCTGGTTACGGCCAGCGGCGGCGTTTGGGGCGGCTGCGTCTACGACGTCGATCAGATTGTTGCAAGATTGGAGAAAAAAGCGTGAAGCTGTATCGGACTAGCGGCGGAAACTTCGTGGAAGACGGTGGCGGGCATTTTCGCGTACCCGAATCGAATTGGGATGCGCTTGTCGCGCACGAAAATCTCAGCGCTTATCTGGCGTCCGTCGCCGAGGACGGAAGCGCAGCGGCGGATCTTGCGTCCGCGCACCTTGAAGCGCCGATCGGCACCCAGGAGGTCTGGGCTGCCGGCGTCACGTATTTTCGCAGCCGCAGCGCGCGGATGGCTGAGTCGAAAGATGCGGGTGGCGGCGACTTTTACGATCGCGTTTACAGCGCCGAGCGGCCTGAGTTGTTTTTCAAGGCGACGCCCAGCCGCGTGGCCGGCCCCGGCTCAAACGTGCGCATTCGCACGGACGCCACGTGGTCTGTTCCGGAGCCGGAGCTCACGTTGCTGATCAATCCGCGCGGCCAGATCATCGGCTACACGGTGGGAAACGATATGAGCTCGCGCGATATCGAGGGCGAAAATCCCCTCTACTTGCCTCAGGCCAAGGTTTATGACCGCAGTTGCGCACTGGGGCCGTGCATTTTGATCTCGAGCGACCCGTTGCCGGCGACGACGCCGATCCGGATCGAAATCGTGCGCGGCGGCAATGTGGTCTTTTCCGGCGCCACTACGCTCGCGGAGCTGAAGCGTAAGCCCGCCGACCTGGCTGCATATCTTTTCCGCGAGAACAATTTCCCTAGCGGCGCATTCCTGATGACCGGAACCGGCATCGTTCCGCCAGACGATTTCACCCTGGCGCCCGCAGACAAAATTCGCATCACTATCGACCCCATCGGCACGCTCGAGAATGACGTGGTGCAGGGAAGACTCGCCTAGGCCGTCTGATTCCCAGCAGATCGCGGCCGCAAACAGACCACGGCAAGGAGACGATTGAACGTTCAGCCTTCCTCTGCAATTGGAAATCCGCAACGCTACCCCGGCCTGCCGCGCCGCCGCTGGCGCATCGCCTGGCTGCTGGGAATCGGGGTCCTGGTCAACTTTTTCGATCGCGTCAATCTCTCCGTTTCCCATGACTCGCTGATCGCCACATTCGGCATTTCCGACGTCGTCTTCGGCTATCTCTCAAGCTCCTACAACTGGACCTACGCGCTGTGCCAGCTGCCCATCGGCGTGGTGCTCGACAAGCTCGGCGTACGCCGCGTGGGGCGCATCGGCACGTTCATTTGGAGCGCCGCATCGTTCGCCGCGGCCGCCGCGCCCAATCTCAACGCGTTCTTTGGCGCACGGCTGCTGCTCGGCATCGGCGAGTCGCCCACTTTCCCAGCCAACGGCAAGGCGATTGGTCTCTGGTTTCCGGAGCGCGAGCGCAGCCTGGCCACATCGTTCTTCGACTCCGCCGCCAAATTCGCCTCGGCCATCGGCGTTCCCGTCATCGGCATCGTTCTCATCCACGCCGGATGGCGCTGGAGCTTCGCCTTTACCGGCGCGATCAGTTTTGCCTACTTCCTTCTTTTCTGGCGGGTCTATCGCGATCCCGTCGAGGACCCCGAACTAACCGAGGCCGAGCGGTTGCACATCGAGGATCGCGACGCTTCCCTCCGCGCCTCCGGACCCAAAGAAAACGTCTCAACGCCGCTTATCGATCTCATCGCCCAGCGCAAGGTTCTTGGCCTCGCCATCGGCTTCGGCTCCTATAACTACGTGTTCTTCCTGCTGCTCTATTGGCTGCCCGCGTATCTGTCGTCAGCCTTGCATATCGATCTTCTGCACTCGTTCCTCTACACCAGCCTTCCGTGGCTGCTTGCGACGGTAACCGACCTCGCATTCGGCGGATTTCTGGTTGACTTTCTCGTGCAGCGAGGCTGGAACCAGAGCGCCGTCCGCCGCACCGTCCTCATTGGCGGAACGGCTTTTGGCCTGGGAATCCTGGGAGCCGCCCACGCGCACAGCGCCTCGCAGGCGCTTGCCTGGATCACCTTGTCTCTCAGCGGTCTGGCCGCCGCAGCGCCCGTGGCGTGGTCGCTGCCCTCGTTCATCGCCCGCCCGCCCGACGTGGGCAAGGTGGGCGGGGTCATCAATTTCGCGGGCCAAATCTCGGGGATTGCGGCTTCTATCCTCACCGGCTACCTGGTGTCCGCGCTGCACTCCTATGCTGTGGCGTTCGCCGTAGCGGCCGCGTATCTAGCGGTCGGCATCGCGGCCTATATTCTCCTGCTGGGCTCCATCGAGCTTCCACCGCTGGCGTCTGAAACTCGGTGACCGCCTCATCCGGGCTTCTTTGGCTCACAGCCGCGTAGCTGGCTTGAGTCGTCTCACCAGCGCTCACCCAGCAGATTCGGTCCCGCTGCCGTGCTTTTTCGCGGTTCGGCCGTCAAAATACTTAGCCACCGGCCTTTTTGAGGACATTACCATTGTGTGTAACAGTTCAGATGCACCCGCGGAAATTTGTTCTCCTGTAACGTCGCTTGGTGCAGAATAGTCGGATGGGAGAGCGACCCTAGTGCCACGTATTCACTTTCATCAGCAACTCGCCGAGCTTAAGGACAAGCTTCTCGCCATGGCTGCGCTGGCGCAGCAGGCGGTGGAGTCGTCCGTCGAGGCGTACACTCGGCGCGACAAAGGCCTTTGCAAGTTCGTCAAGCAGAACGAGCGTGCCATCGACACCGCACAGCGGGAGCTCGATGAGATGGCGTATGACCTGTTGGCCAAGCAGCAGCCCATGGCCATCGATCTCCGCTTCATCCTTGCCGTCATCAAGATCAACGGCGACCTTGAGCGCATCGGCGACCAGTCAATGAGCATCGCGCGCCGAACCAAGGAGACCCTGACCGCGGAAGACGTCGACCTGCCTGTGGATTTTTCCGCCATGGGCGATTTCGCCGGGCAAATGATCCGCAATGCGCTTCAGGCTCTGCTCGATGGCGACGCCCGGCTTGCCGATACTGTCCGCGAGATGGACGACGAGATCGACCGCATGAATCGCCGTGCCCACAATGACCTGCTCAAGTTGATTGAGGAGAAACCGCAGTTCACGCAGCAGGCCATGAATGGAATCCTTGTGGCCAAGAACCTGGAGCGGATTGCCGATCACTCCTCGAATATCGCCACCGACGTGATTTTCTGGATTCGCGGAGCCGATGTGCGGCACCAGCTAAGCATGGCGATGGATTGAAAGGCAGCTTTTAGCTACTAGCTTTTAGCCGTTAGCTCATTGTGCGGGAACATAAAACTAGGGCCTCGGAAATCAATCCCGGGGCCCTTTTGGCTTAGAGCGCCGACGGCCGCTGACTAGACGCCAATCACCGCGCAAAGCTCCTTCACCGCTTCGGCGCTTTTCTTGAGCGCAGCGTCTTCCTCGGGCGTCAGCTTGATCTCGATGATCTGTTCCAGGCCCGCCGCCCCCAGCTTGCAGGGCACGCCGATGTAGTAGCCCTTGATCCCATACTCGCCTTCGAGGAACGCCGCGCAAGGCAGAATCTTTTTCTTGTCCTTCAGAATCGCCTCCACCATCTCGGTTGCGGCCGCAGACGGCGCGTAGTAGGCGCTGCCCGTCTTGAGGTACTTTACGATCTCGGCGCCACCATCGCGCGTGCGCTGAATCAATTGTTCAAGCCGGTCGGGGGCGATCAGCTCCGTGATCGGGATTCCGGCCACGGTGGAGTACCGCGCCAGAGGGACCATCGTGTCGCCATGTCCGCCCAGAACGAAGGCCGTCACGTTCTCGACGCTTACCTTCAATTCTTCGGCGATGAAGGTGCGGAAGCGCGCCGAGTCAAGTACGCCGGCCATGCCAATCACGCGCTCGCGGTTGAATCCTGCCTGGCGATAGGCGGCCTGAGCCATGGCATCGAGGGGATTCGAGACGATGATCAGAATGCACTCTGGCGACTGCGCAACGACCTTCTGCACCACATCCGACATGATTTTGAAGTTTGTGTTGAGCAGATCGTCGCGGCTCATGCCCGGCTTGCGCGGAATGCCTGCCGTGATCACCACAATGTCGGAGTTGGCTGTGGCCGCATAGTCGTTCGCACCCACAATCTCGACGTCGCGCTTCTCGATCGGCATGGCCTCCAGCAGGTCGAGCGCCTTGCCTTGCGGAACGCCTTCCACCACGTCAATCAGTGCTACATCGGCCAGTTCCTTGGCCGCAATCCAGTGCGCGGTCGTTGCACCCACGTTGCCCGCGCCCACAATGCTTACTTTTTTACGCATGATTTTCTCGCTTCTCCCTTGAACACCTGTTCCATGATCCCTGTTCTTACATATTCCCAATAATCCGCGTGGCAAACTCGTTCGTTCCCACCTTCATTGCGCCCTGAAGCTGCCGTTCAAAGTCGTACGTCACCGACTTCTGCTGAATCGTCTTTTCCATGGCGTTCTCGATCATCTTCGCCGCTTCCTTCCAGCCAATGAAATCAAGCAGCATCACGCCCGAAAGGATCACCGAACCGGGATTGATCACGTCCTTATCGGCATATTTGGGCGCTGTTCCGTGCGTAGCCTCGAAACACCGCGTATCCGTCGCCGATGTTCGCTCCCGGCGCAATGCCCAGGCCGCCCACCTGCGCCGCCGCCGCGTCGGAGATGTAATCGCCGTTCAGATTGGATGTGGCCAGAATGCTGTAATCCTCCGGCCGGATGATGATCTGCTGAAAGATCGAGTCGGCAATGCGATCGTTAATCAGTACCTTCTTCTTCCACGCGCCGTTGCCGTGCGATTTTCCGATCGAGTCCAGGACGCCTTTGACCTCAGCGTAAAGCGATTCGCGGAAGGCCGGAGACCCGAATTCGATTCCCGGCTCGATCAGCGCCGCATTTTCCTCAACCGAAATGCCGGGCTTCGATTCCACGTTGCCGAGGATCCAGCTCTCGCGCTCGGTCACGGTATGTTCCCGGAACTCCTGCGTTGCTACCTCGTAGCCCCATTCGCGAAATGCGCCTTCAGTGAACTTCTGAATGTTTCCCTTGTGGACCAGCGTCACCGTCTTGCGCCCCAATTCGATTGCGTGGCGGATCGCATAACGCACCAGCCTCTTGGTGCCAAAGATCGAGATCGGCTTGATGCCCACGCCCGAATCAGTGCGCACTTTCTTTTTGGTGCCCTTCAGAAGATCGTCGTTCAAGAATGAAATCAGCCGTGCCGCGTCTTCAGTACCTTGCTTGAACTCAATGCCCGCATACACATCCTCAGTGTTTTCGCGGAAGATCACGATGTCGAGCTTTTCAGGGTGTTTCACCGGGCTGGGCACGCCCTGGTAGTACTTCACCGGTCGCACGCACGCGTAGAGATCGAGAATCTGGCGCAGGGCCACGTTGAGCGAGCGAATTCCGCCGCCGACAGGCGTGGTCAACGGCCCCTTGATTGAGACGCGCAAATCGCGCGCAGCGGCCACTGAATCATCGGGCAGCCAGTTGCTGAACTGCCGAAAGGCCTTCTCGCCCGCATAGATCTCAAACCACTGAATTGCCCGCTTGCCGCCGTACGCTTTCTCGACCGCTGCATCGAAAACCCGCTGCGAAGCCTTCCAGATGTCGCGCCCCGTGCCGTCGCCCTCGATAAAGGGAATGATGGGGTGGTCGGGTACGGCGAAGTGCCCGTCTTTGTACTCGATTGGTTTGCCAGCCTTGGGCAACTCCAACCCGTTGTATGTGTTTTGCATGATTGTGTGGGCAGTCCCTTCCAGAAGAAATCCAAAATCGAGAGGTCCAGAATTGAGGCTACCATCCGCAATTCAGCAGTGGCAATGCCAGCCCAACTGCGATTGCGCACTCAACAGCGTCTGCGCTCGGCTCAGTGCGTCGAGGAATGCGTGAGCGGCGGCCTGGTCTCTCCAAACATCACGCGCAGCACATCGATGTTTTTGGCATAGTCGGCATGGGCCTTGCGCGGCGACTCGATCAGCCCAAACCAGCGCGGCGCATTCTTCACGTAGAGATTCACAACCTCGACGTCGCCAATCTTTGGCACGCGGTATGTAATCACGTCGCTGGGGTCGCTCCAGGCCACTACCTGAACCTTCTCCCGGCTCGCCGCGTCGGCTGGATGCAAAACCGCCTGAAAGTTCGTTTGATAGCCCTGCCAGCGGTTCACAAGCGACCGGAAGTTGGCCGCCGGTGAGGTCGGAAACGTCGGCGCAGGTCCCAGGCCACGCGACTTCATTGCGCTCTCAGTGGGCGCAGGCGCGCTTTCGAGATTCGTGATCTCCAGCATTTCAAGCTGGTTGGCGAAAAAATACATCAACGACGATCGCTCAAAGATGTATCGGATCGCATTTTCTTCTGCCGCTTTCCTGGCGGCATCGGAAGCGGACAGTTGCTCGCCAGGGACATTGGCAAACTCTGGGTTGAGGGTATTGAAGAGCAGGTAGCTGCCCAGGCTGTGCGTTACCCCGATGAACTCCTGGTCCAGCACATTGTCCTGGCTCAGGTGGGACTTCCAGTCGTACTTTCCGATTCCACCGCTGCCGCTCGAATCTCCCTCCGCCGCGTTGGGGTCGAACGCTGCCGATTTGGCCATCAATTGCCTTACCCCGTCGCGCATTATTCCGCCCAGCGGTCCCACCGCCATCAGTACGTCCGATAGCCCCCAGTCGACCAGTCCGGCCTTCAATTGCCGATTCACTAAAACGCCGCGCGGCCTGATCCTGGCTAGCTTTGCCGCTTCATCGGCCGTAATCCACGGATAGAAACGGCCATTTCCATCGGGATCCTGTGCGGCTTGAGTCGAGCAAACTTGAAGCAAATACTGGTCGGGACCCGATAGATGCGCTTCGGCGGCAATGACTCGGCGGCACTTGAGCGAAAGGACCAGCGGCCACCAGTTGATCTCATCCAAAACCAATACGGCGGAATGTCCCTTGAGGCGCACCACCCAGTGCACAACAAATGGCGCCGCCGCGTGCCACTCGTCTGGATTGCCCCAAACCGGGCTGCCCAAATATGCAAGCGTAGGAGGCTCTACGCTACTTGAGAACTCGCCTTTGTCTGCATATTCTGTGCCGGCATTCTTCCAGTCGCTCACCGCGCAGAGTTTAAGTTCGGTGCAGATCGAGTCTCGCAGCATCTTTGAATCGCCGGCTCCAACCGCGTCGATTCCGTGCACGTAAAGAACGTGGACGGGGTGCTTGTCGGCGGAGTTGAGCGCATCGGCAATGCTCGTCAGGGTCTTCAGCGATCCGTTTGTATCTTCGACGACCTTGGCATGAGCGGAGGCTCCGCCTCCCGCAATCGCCAGGATGAGAATGAAGAGCGTCAACGTGCGATTTTGCATGGATCGATCATTTCCGGGGGGATGCTAGGCACGACTATAGCATTTTTAATCCGGCGGATTCGCAGACTCATCGCACTGCTGGCGAGGGCGAGGGAGTTGTTCGCGTCGGCCAGGTTTATCGACTGCTGTGGCCGTCCAATGTGCCGCTGTCAAAGCGCGGAATGCCGAAATGCCCCCGCAAGTGGAGCATGTCGACCGGGCTTAGATTGCCGGCCACCGTGGCCAGCGTGAGACTCTTCAGGCTTTCAACCAGCACCACACCGCCGCGGACGTTCGTGCCGTCCATTACCAGCCACACGTCCGTAATGTCGCTGTGCGACGCACCGCCCAAATTCGTTTCGCTCAGGATGTGCTTCCACCCGCGTAGGTGGTAGGCCGCCCGAATCGCCTCAACTTGTGAGGGATCGGCTTGACCATCGGCGGCAAAACGCAATATGTGGACACTCACGCCATCCAGCTTGGCGACAGTCTGCCGCAGATCGGCATCAGAATCGGGCATGAGCCCGGCAGCCGCAGCCAGGATCGTCTTATCCAACGTGAAGCTCTCTTTCGCGACCGCCAGCCCGCTCAGTTGCGACAGTGCCGGAGGCGTCCATTCCAGGATCGCCTGATTCAACTCTGTCCGGGCCGCCAAAGGCGAAGCGCCCTGAGCGTTGGCCGGATCGGGCTGCGCCAGGGTTCCGGGTGATTGCGCTACGACGGCCGCGTACGCAACCGTCAGGCTCAAAACAGAGATTTCCCACCAAACCATCCTGCTCTTCATGCCTGTTAAACGCGGCCCGTGACGGAAAGTTGCTTTCTCGTCGACCTTAGCCAGGGCTTCTTGCACCGGCCCGTCACATTCGGGTCGTCCTCTCCATTGCGGGGTGATTTCCTCGTCGCAAACCCTGCACCATGAACCTCAAATGAAAATATTCGAAACTCTGTCCCCACCCGCCAGGATGCGATAGACTCATGCGGGAACGTCAAAACACCGCTCCACTTCTTTCACTTACGGAGGGCACATAGAAATTGGGAAAAAGAATGGTCCCAAAGAAGCTTTTTTTCACCAAAGGCGTCGGCAAACACAAGGAACGGCTGACTTCCTTCGAGCTTGCTCTTCGCGATGCGGGTATCGCCTCGCAGAATCTGGTGCGGGTCTCGTCCATCTTTCCGCCACAGTGCAAAATGATTCCGCGCAAGGAAGGCCTCAAGTATCTGGATGACGGCGAAGTTGTTTTCGCGGTCATCGCGGAGAACTCCACGCGTGAGCCGCATCGCCTTGTGGCCTGCAGCATCGGCGTAGCCATCCCCGCGGACCGCAACACCTACGGATACCTCAGCGAGCACCACAGCTACGGTGAAACCGACGATCAGGCCGGAGAATATGCCGAAGAGCTGGCCGCCGAGATGCTCGCCACTACGCTCGATGTCGAATTCGATCCCGACAAAAGCTGGGATGAGAAGAAGGAGATCTACCGCATCTCCAACAAAATTGTCCGCACCAGCAATATCACGCAGTCGGCTGTGGGCGATAAGCGCGGTAAGTGGACAACCACGATCGCTGCCGCGGTCCTGATCCTCGAAGAATAAGGCACTGCGCGCAGCAGAGCGTCGGACGAGATTCGGAGCCGATAAACAGCGATCTGATTCTGAGAACGCGGGCCAATTCCGCATGCCGGGGTTGGCCTTGTCGCATCGGGCACAATCATCTGTAACCGAGGCTCTCCCGACGGAGGGATATTAAGACTACGCATGACGACGGTGCACAAATTTACGGTGGCACTTGTGCAGATGCGGATGGGCGCGGATCCTGAGGCGAACTTTTCGGCTGCGCTCAACCATATCCGCGAGGCCGCGAAACGCGGTGCGCAAGTTGTCTGCCTGCCTGAGCTCTTCCGGACTCAGTATTTCTGCCAGCGCGAAGAGCTCGCGCTCTTTGACCTTTCGGAGGAGATTCCCGGCCCGTCCACTGCCAAACTCGCCGAAGTTGCCCGCGAGTCTAAAGTCGCCGTCGTCGCCTCGCTCTTCGAACGCCGTGCGCCCGGGCTTTACCACAACACCGCAGTGACTTTTGATTCCGACGGCCAGATTGCCAGCGTCTACCGCAAGATGCACATCCCCGACGATCCGCTTTATTACGAAAAGTATTACTTCGCTCCCGGCGATCTCGGATTTCAGGCCGTCGACACCGCGGCCGGCCGCATAGGCACGTTGGTTTGCTGGGACCAGTGGTATCCCGAGGCTGCACGGCTGACGGCGTTGCAGGGAGCAGAGGTGCTCTTTTATCCCACAGCCATCGGCTGGCATCCGGCAGAAAAAGAAGAGTTCGGCGCTGCGCAATATGATGCGTGGAAGACGATCCAGCGCGCCCACGCCATTGCCAACGGCGTCTACGTGGCAGCAGTAAACAGGGTCGGTCAGGAGCAGGGCGATATTTTGGGTAATCGCGCCTCGGGCCCGGGCCTCGAGTTCTGGGGAGGCAGTTTTCTCGCAGACCCCTTCGGCCGCGTTATCGCCAAAGCCGGTCATGACAGCGGAAGAAATTCATTCTCGGCGAAATCGATCGTTCGTTGATTGAAGAAACGCGTCGCAACTGGCCCTTTCTCCGCGACCGTCGCGTCGACGCCTACGCGCCCATCACGCAGCGCTTTCTCGACTCCACGCGGCTCGGACCGGTGCAAACGGGCACGAAGCACACGGGCGCCGCGCACAAAGAGCACAAATAGCCATGCCCGCGCGACCTTCAGTGAAAACTCCCCACAGCCTCGGCTATCGCATGCCCGCCGAGTGGGAGCCGCACGAGGCCACTTGGCTTGCGTGGCCGCACAATCCCGAAGACTGGCCGGGAAAGTTCACTTCGATCCCGTGGCTCTACGCGGAGATTGTCCGCCTGCTTGCCGCTCATGAGCGAGTGCATTTGATCGTTGAAAATGCCGCGTCGAAGCGACGCGTCACATCCATGCTCCGCCGCGCAGGCGCCGATCTCGATCAGGTCAGCTACCACATCGTGGCCCACCGATCGCGGATGGACGCGCGACTCCGGCCCAATCTTCGTCCGCAATGCCGAAGGCCGTGTCGCCCTCACCAATTGGCGCTTCAATGGCTGGGCCAAATACGACGACTGGCATCTTGACAACAAACTCCCCGGTCGTGTCACAAAGCTGCTCGACGTTCCTTCGTGGCAACCTCTCGTCCAAAACCAGAACGGTGCGAAGCACTGCGTCCTCGAAGGCGGCTCCATCGATGTGAACGGGACTGGTTCGTTGCTCACCACCGAAGAATGTCACCTGAGCGAGGTTCAGCAGCGCAACCCGGGCGTCAGGCGAGAGCAACTTGAACGCGTCTTCCACGACTATCTCGGAATCGACCAGACCATCTGGCTCGGCCGGGGAATAGTTGGCGACGATACCCACGGCCACATCGACGACATCGCCCGCTTCGTCGCGCCCACCACGATCGTCGCGGCCGTCGAATCGGACAAGCACGACCCCAACCACGCCCCGCTTGCCGAAAATCTCTCTCGCCTCAAATCGGCGCGCACCATTCAGGGCAAGCAGTTCACCGTCGTCGAGGTGCCCATGCCGCGCCCCGTCATCTTCCGGAACCAGCGCCTGCCGGCCAGCTACGCCAACTTCTACGTCGCCAACGGCCTCGTTCTTGTGCCTACCTTCCACGATCCCAATGACCGCGTTGCGCTGAACACGCTTGCCGAGCTTTTTCCCGGCCGCGAAATCATCGGCGTCCACAGCGTCGACCTCATCTGGGGCCTCGGCGCTTTGCACTGCATGACGCAACAGCAACCGGCCGCCGTACCATCGAAAGCATGATCGACGATCGTGAAGCCATGCAGGCCGCATTGGCCCAGGCGCGGCTGGCCGCCGAATCCGGCGAGGTGCCGATCGGCGCGGTCGTCGTCTACGAGGGTGCAATCATCGTCCGCGGCCAGAATCGCGTTCTGCGCGATGTGGACCCCACCGCTCACGCTGAAATTGTGGCCCTGCGTGCGGCCGCCGCGGCTCTCGGCAACTACCGATTGTCCGGCTCTACCCTCTACGTCACGCTTGAGCCTTGCGCCATGTGCGCAGGAGCCATGATTCACGCACGAATCGACCGCCTCGTCTTCGCCGCCGCAGATCCCAAGGCCGGCGCCTGCGGTTCAGTGCTCGGAGTGCTGAATCATCCCCAGCTCAATCATCAAATTGAGGTGGAGCAGGGAATTGGGGCGGAAGAATCGGCCGAGCTGCTGCGCACCTTCTTCCGCGAACGGCGATAGGCGAAGTCAGATGCCGAATTCTGCACCCTTGCGTCCGCCCGTCTTCTGTCATCGGCGCGGCTTCAGCCAGCTATCGTAACTTCCAGCGCCAATCGCCTTCGCAATGTCTCCCAGGCGGTGCTTTTCCATAATGCAGCCTTGCATGGTGAAAACCGTCTCCTGCGAACTGTCGAGCGATCGCAGCAGTTCCTTGGAGCGCGTTTCATCGAGCTGCCGAATCCCGGCAAGGGCGTAAAGTCTCGCCGCGGCGTCGCCCGTGGCGTAGATCTTTTCAAAGCTGGCGAGCGCAACCGCGGCTGGCTGCGATTGGATCACCCTGAAGTCAAGCTCTCCTTCAGAGATCTTCCCAATAAATCCGACTCCGCCAAATGCAAACACACCGGTATTCGCCATGCTTCTTACGGCGGCGGAGAGCGCGTCTTGCGCGAGAGCAACGCTGCAAACCAAGACGACCAGAGCGGCGGCAAATCGTTTCACGGCGCAATCTCCCACAGAACCCGACTCGCGCCACAAAGCCAGCGAGCCGTCTGAAGAGTTAGACGCTCGCCGTTCTGAACTTGTTTCGCCTCAGCGCCTCGTCAGCTTCCTGATCCACTCCGCCTCCGCCGGCCACTTTGAAGCCAGCTCCGCGTAGCCCCCGCTGCGGTAGTCCGCAAAATCGAATCCCGGCGTCACCGTGCAGCCCAGGAGCGCCACTTTGCCGCCCTCAACCAGCCGCGTCCCCTGCCAAACCCCGGCGGGAACGACCAATTGCACGTGCTGCCCGGCTGCCAAATCCTGTCCAAGAGTAAAAACGGCAGCGCGCCCGTCAGGGAATAGCTGCAGCATCTCGACCGGGTCGCCAAGATAGAAGTGGAAGGTCTCATCGGAGGTCAGGACGTGCATTTCTGAGAATCCTCCGGTTTCAAGCAGGTAATAAATGGCAGTGCCCTGCGCCCGCATGCCGCGTGGCAATTCCACGTTCCCCGCCGATCGATACGTCCGCCGGAACCACCCGCCCTCCACCGGGTGCGGTTCAAGATTTAAGAGCGACTTAATTTCGTCCGCGGTCATCGAATCTCCCAGGTGCTTCTGATCACAGATCGTAGCATCGCAATTTGAGTAAACTTTCCTTATGATCGTCCAGGTTTACACAACCTCATGGTGCCGCGATTGCCGCTCCGCCAAGCGGTTTCTCGATCAGCATGGCATCGTCTACACCGAGGTCAATGTCGACGCGGACCCCGCCGCCTCTGCCGAAGTCCTGCGCCGGGTCGGCAAGCGCGCCGTCCCCCAGTTGGTCATCGATGGGGAGTGGTTCCAGCCCTACACGCCTGGCCGCGGCCTCCTCGTCGATGAGTTGATGCGGCGCCTCGGAATTCCTCGCGAATAATCGCCGCCCCCTAATACAATTGAATAGGAGCCTGATGCCGCAACTATTGGCTGCGCAAGGAGTTTCTCCGTTGATCGAACGCTACACGCGCCCGGCGATGGGCGCACTCTGGACGGACGAGAACAAATACCGCTGCTGGCTCCAGGTTGAAGCGGCGGCCAGCGCCGTTCTTGCAGAGGACGGCGTCATTCCCGGCACGGCCGCTAAAGCCATCGCAACAAAGGCCACCGTCTCGGCGGCGCGCGTCGCCGAAATTGAGTCCGAAGTCAAGCACGACGTGATTGCCTTTACAACCGCCGTCGCAGAGTCGCTCAAAGCCCAGGGGCTCGACGCTGAGTCCAGATGGTTGCACTACGGCCTCACGTCGAACGACATCGTCGACACCGCGCAAGCTCTCCAGATCAAGGAAGCCTCCAAGCTTCTCGCTGACGGCATCGCCGGTTTGCTTGCCGTCCTCGAACGCCGCGCCGTCGAGTTCAAGCACACGCCCACTATTGGCCGGACGCATGGCATCCACGCGGAGCCCACCACCTTTGGCCTCAAGCTGCTCAACTGGTACACCGAAATGGAGCGCAACGCCGCCCGCTTCGCCGCCGCCGCCGAGGACATGCGCGTGGGCAAGCTCTCCGGCGCAGTGGGAACTTTTGGGCACCTAAAGCCCGAACACGAAGAGCGCATTTGTGCGCGGCTGGGACTCAAGCCCGCGCCCGTCTCCACGCAGGTCATCCAGCGCGATCGCCACGCTGCGTACATCACCACGCTCGCCATCATCGGCAGCACGCTCGACAAAATTGCCGTCGAAATCCGGCATCTTCAACGAACAGAAGTTCGCGAGGCGCAGGAGTACTTCAGCGAAAAGCAAAAAGGCTCCTCGGCCATGCCGCACAAAAAGAACCCCATCACCTCGGAGCAAATCAGCGGCCTCGCGCGTGTCCTCCGCGGCAACGCCCAGGCCGCCATGGAGAACATCCCGCTGTGGCACGAGCGCGACATCTCTCATTCATCCGTGGAGCGCGTCATCTTTCCTGACTCCACCATCCTTGTCGACTATCTGCTGGCCAAGACTACCGACCTCATCGACCGGCTGCTCGTCTACCCCACGCGGATGAAGAAGAATCTCGAATCCACCGGCGGCCTCATCTTCTCGGGCCAACTGCTGCTCGACCTCGCCGAAGCCGGCATGTTACGTGAAGACGCCTACAAGCTCGTCCAAACCCACGCCATGCGGGCGTGGAAAGACGACTTGAGCTTCCGCGATGAAGTGGCTCGCGACCCAAAGATTGCAAAATTGCTCAGCCCGAGAAAGCTCGACCGCACCTTCGACTATTCGCGGCAGCTTGTGAATGTCGACGCGATCTTCAAGCGTGTGCTGGGAAGCTGACATGGAAGCTGCACATCTCACTCTCGCCATCACCGGCGCATCCGGCGCTATCTTCGCCCGCGATGCCCTTCGCGCCCTCGAAGCCGACGACCGCGTCGCCCGCGTCCACTTTGTCGCGTCTGAAAACTCTCTCCGCGTCCTGGCCGAAGAACTCGGCATCTCAGGCCGGACGAATCTGATCAAGAAACTCCTCGGTGCCGCTCCCAGCAAAACCATACAACTCTCCGACTCCGACATCGGCGCTTCCATCGCCAGCGGCAGCCATCCCTCTAACGGCATGATCGTCCTGCCGTGTTCCATGGGAACACTGGCTGCGATCGCGCTCGGGCTCGCCAATTCCCTCATCGCCCGCGCCGCCGACGTCACGCTCAAAGAGCGCCGTCCGCTTCTACTCTGCGTCCGCGAAACGCCGTTCAACCGCATCCACTTGCGCAATATGACTCTGGCCGCCGAAGCTGGAGCGACCATCTTCCCCTGCATCCCCGCCTTTTATAACCGGCCGAAAAACTCGTCCGAAATGGCAGAAGAATTCGTGTTCCGCGTCCTCGCCCACATCGGCCTTCCCCAACCTGGAGCGTATGTCTGGAAGCCGGAGTGAAGACAGAACACAGCGTGAAGATGCAGTTCTCCGGCGATCGAAGATGAAACTTTACCCCGCAAAATAGGCCCATTACTCACCCAGGAATTAACAGGGTAAGAGCGATTTGCGCTTGCCATACCTAGAACCACGATGTATGATGGTTTTCATGGCAGGACGTGAAACCAATCCGAGTTTTATGAATGGAGTTCCTGAGCTCCTGATCCTGAAGCTGCTGCAGCAGCAGGAAATGTACGGATACGAAATCGTCCAGACCATTTTGAGCCGTACCAATTCCGTGATTGCGGCCGGTGAAGGCGTCGTGTATCCGGTGCTGCATGGCCTGGAGCGCGATGGGGCTCTGCGATCGCGCCGCAAGACGGTTGGCGGCCGCAGCCGCATCTACTATTCCGTCACCCCGGCTGGACGCTGCCGGCTGGCAGACCTGAAGAAAACGTGGAGCAATTTGGCATCGGCAATTCAAGGTGTACTGGGGGGAGGGCAACATGGCGAAGCCATTTCATGAACTGCGCGAGCGTCTGCTGCGGGCGGGCGTTGCGCCGAAGCATGTGCGGCGTTATCTCGGCGAGCTTCAAGAGCATTTTGCCGACCTCAGGGCCGAAGAAGAGGGTGTAGGGCAGAGCGCGGCTGATGCCGAGCGGGCCGCTCTTGCCCGATTGGGCAATATGGACGATCTTGCCCGGGCGATGATCGGACAACGCCAGTTCCAATCATGGAGTGCGCGGGCACCTTGGGCCGCCTATGGCATCGTGCCCCTTTTGTGCCTGGCTGCGGCGTGGGCAATCGCATTATCGATTCTGGCTTCGGGCTGGGCCATCTTTTTGCCAAACTCTGAAACGCCCTTCGTTCCAACCCAGGGGCTAGCGGTCATGTATTTTGGCGTTGGCCGGCTGATCTACTTCACTGCGCCCGTCGCTATCGGCTGGGCGATTGCGCTGTTCGCTGCTCGTCATCGTTCAAAGGCAGTTTGGCCGCTGGCGGGTCTGGTCCCGATCGCATGGTTTGGGGGCATGGTGCAGGTGCACGCGAGCCGCACCATCCCTGCCGACGCTTCGTGCGCGATCCACAACATCAACGTGACCTTATCGCATGGGGTGGGAGACCCCGCACTGTCGGGCAGCCTGATGCGCGCAGGAGCAATTCTGCTGGCCACGGCACTGCCATATCTCATTTGGCGGATGCGGAAGGTGTTTTCAGAGGCCTAAGGCCTGTGATGGCAGAGAAGGACCATCCCCACAGGATCAATTCACCGCTTTGAACGGGGCCCTTCGCCAGGGCCGTGCCCTTCAAACCAGCCCCCCGTCATTTTCGGTTGACAGGCGGACCTGCCTCCACCGATACTTCCTCTAATGCCGAACTCAAGGGAAACACGGAATTGCGGTCGAATCGCAGAGGGGGCCATGGCCATGTGTATGCCATCCCGACCCGTCCGTGTGGCCGTTGAACGGCGAATGCGCTAAGCGCAACCGATTCTAAAGTCAGACGGCCCGGTCCCGATACAGGATGCGGGCCGTTTTGCGTTGTGGGGCTCCGCCCCTTCGATTTTTGGTCGAGATTCGTTATCAGCATCGAGAAGGAGATCATTATGCCCGAACCAAAACCGCAGCAGTTCGCGACCCAGGCCGTCCACGCTGGCCAGTCGCCCGATCCCGCCACCGGCGCGCGCGCCGTGCCCATTTACCAGACCACTTCCTACGTTTTTCAAGACGCCGACCATGCCGGGCGGCTCTTCGCGCTGCAGGAGTTCGGCAACATCTACACCCGCATCATGAACCCGACCACCGACGTCTTTGAGAAGCGCGTTGCTGCGCTCGAAGGCGGAGCAGCGGCGCTGGCCACGGCTTCAGGCCAGGCGGCGGAAACCCTTGCCATCACCACGCTGGCCAACGGCGGCGACGAAATTGTTTCCACAACCTCGCTCTACGGTGGAACCTACAATCTGTTTCACTACACGCTGCCCAAGCTGGGCATCAAGGTCAAGTTCGCTGACGCCGATGACTTTGCCGGCCTGCGCAAGCTCATCAACGACAAAACCCGCGCCATCTACACTGAGACGCTCGGCAATCCCAAGCTCGACATCGCCGATATTGAGCAGCTCGCTTCGATCGCGCACGAACACAAGCTCCCGCTCATTATCGACAACACCTCAGCTTCGCCGGCACTGGTGCGACCCATTGAATGGGGCGCCGATATCGTGGTCAACTCGGCCACAAAGTTTCTCGGCGGCCACGGAACGGCCATCGGCGGCGTGATCGTTGACGGGGGCAAGTTTGACTGGGCAGCATCGGGCCGCTTCAAGGATTTCACCGAGCCTGATCCCTCCTACCACGGCCTTTGCTACACCGAGGCTTTTGGCCCGCTGTCGTTCATTCTCAAGGCGCGCGTGCAAGGACTGCGCGACACAGGCGCGGCGCTGTCTCCCTTCAACGCGTTCCTGCTCTTGCAGGGAATTGAAACGCTGCATCTGCGCATGGAACGCCACTCGCAGAATGCCCTGGCCGTCGCCCACCATCTCGCGGAGCATCCCGGCGTGGACTGGGTCAATTACCCGGGCCTTGCTTCGAGCCCATACTACGCGCGCACCAAGAAATACCTGCCCAACGGCGCCGGCGCGCTGGTCACCTTTGGAATAAAGGGCGGCCCGACGGGGAGCGCATTCGATGCGGGCAAAAAGCTGATCAACACTCTCGAGCTGTTTTCTCTCCTGGCCAACATCGGCGATGCCAAGTCGCTGGTGATTCATCCCGCGTCGACCACGCATCAACAGCTCTCGGCTGAGGAGCAGGCGGCCACAGGCGTGACGCCGGAGATGGTGCGGCTTTCCGTGGGCATTGAGGACATTCGCGATATCCTCGCCGATCTTGACCAGGCCATTGAGGCTGCAAATGGTCACAAGTTTGCCGGCTCAACCCGTGCCGTTGCGGCAAAATAGGAAAGGCAATCGAAAGTCAGAGCTGAAACCTGAATCCTGAAACCTGGAACCTGATTTTATGACCGATAGTTACAGCCGGAGCGGCGCTTCACCGCCGGGATCGAAGACGATTGAGCCCACCTACGAAGGCGACTTCGTTCTGGATGGCTCCCTGCCGCTCGAGTGCGGCCGCTCCCTCATCTGTCCCACGCTGCATTACGCCGTCTACGGCCGGCTGAATGCGGCGAAGAATAATGCCGTTCTGGTTTGCCACGCGCTCTCGGGGTCAGCCCTGGTCGGCTCCTGGTGGCCCGAAATTTTTGCTCCCGGCGCGGTCCTTTCGCTGGAGCACGACTTCGTCATCTGCATCAACATGCTGGGTTCCTGTTACGGATCGACGGGGCCCGGATCGGTCGATCCCGAAACCGGCGAAAGCTACGGGCCGGACTTTCCTCTGGTTGGCGTCCGCGACAATGTTCGTGCGCAGGCGCGCCTCCTCGATTCGCTGGGCATCCGCAAGTTGCGCCTTGTGCTCGGTGGCTCGATCGGCGGCATGCAGGCGCTGGATTGGACCATTCTCCAACCCGATCGGGTTGACCGCGCGCTCATTATCGGCGTCACGCCGCTCTCCGCCATGGGGCTGGCGCTCAACCATCTGCAGCGCCAGGCCATTCAGCACGATCCCGAGTGGGCGGGCGGCCGCTATCTGCCGCAGCGCCCGCCGCGCAGCGGGCTGGCACTGGCCCGCCAGATCGCCATGATCAGCTACAAATCGGCCCCCCTGTTCGACGAGCGCTTCGGGCGAAATCCCAACCGCAGCGGCGAAGATCCCTGGGATGCGAATGGTCATGGCAGCGGCCTGATCGGCGAGCGATTCGACATAGCCGGCTACCTCGATGCGCAGGGCAAGCGATTCATCGAGCGCTTTGATGCCAATGCCTATCTCGCCATTCTGCGCGCCATGGACACCTGGGACCCGCTGCGGGGCTATCAGTCCCCGCAAGAGGCTTTCGGCCGTATTAAGGCTCGCCTCAGCTTCATCGGCATTAACTCCGACTGGCTATTTCCTGCCGAAGATGTGCGCCGCTTTGCAGAGACCATCCGCGCCGCCGGTGCAGAGGCCGACTACCGCGAGATGAAGAGCGCGCATGGCCACGATGCATTCCTGGCCGAGCAGGTGGAGCTTGTCCGCCTGCTCCAATAGACCTCTTATTCAGCCGGAATTCGAAGCCTTTTGCGCGGACCTTGGCACGGCTTTGCGCCTGGCCGAGATCGCCCGTTACCGGCGTGCCGCGCGGTCCGCGCCCGCCCTGTCGCTTTGCTTGTCACCAGCATGTTCGCTTCTTATAATCCTCGCAAGAAGCATTGGTGGCCGTGGTATCTTTATATCCGTCGCCCCCTGACTCCACCGCCGCCCAGGTTGGTTGCCCGTTCGCTGGCGAGAGAGTGATTCTTGGTTTTTATTTCGGCATTTCCCAGGAGCATTGCATGAAGAAGTTAGTCTTTGCATCTGCGATGGCATTGGCAAGCATCAGCCTTGTTCCGACGCCAGCACTGCGAGCACAGGACGCCGGCCAGATTAGCCTTCCGCCGGATCAGTTCAACGCCTATCAGAACGCCATGACGCAGACCGACCCCGGTCAGAAGGCCGCAGCACTCGAGGGATTTTTGCAGGCCTATCCCACCAGCCCGGTGAAAAACACCGTTCTCGATAACCTGATCGATGTCTACAACCAGCTGAACGAGCCGGTCAAGGCCATCGATGCCGCGAACCGCCTGCTGCAGGCCGATCCCAGTAACTTGAAGGCCATCTTTGCTTCGGTCTATTTGAAGAAGCAACAGTGCAGCCAGACGCTCGACGCCTCCGGTGTCTCTACGGATCCGCAAACCTGTGACGATTCCGCCGTTCTGGCGCAGAAGGGCCTTACAGTCGCCAAGCCGGCCGGTACGTCTGACGATGACTGGAAGAAATTGACTTCGGCTGCTTACCCGATCTTCCACTCGGCCATCGCCTATGACGACGCAGTCTCAAAGAAGGATTTTGCCGGCGCCATCAAGGAATACACCGCCGAGCTGATGCTTTATCCACCCGAGGCGACCACTTCCGGCTTGGGTCTGGTCGACACCCTTCAGCTGGCGCAGGTTTATGCCAAGCCCGGCGACTCGCGTGACGAAGTGAAGGCCGTCTGGTTCTACGCCCGCGCATGGGACTTTGCGCCGCCGGCGTACAAGACGCAGATCGAGCCGCAGCTCGATTATTGGTACAAGCGCTTCCACGGCACGCTCGACGGAGACGCCGCGATTACTCAGCAGATTACCGCGATCAAGACTCAGGCCCAGTCAACACTGTTCCCGCCCGCCGACTTCCATATTGAACCTGCGCCCACTCCCGACAAGCTTGCGCATCAGGCCCTTATCAGCGGCGATCCTCTGAAACTGGGACTCGAAGACAAGGAGTACATCCTGGCCAATGGCACCGACGCGGATGCTACTCAGCTATGGTCATTGATCAAAGGCCAGCTCACCCCGGTTCCAGGTATTGTCATCTCCGACCCGGCGTCTGAGTTGCACATCACAGTGACCACTGCGGCTTCGGTCAAGCCCAAGGACTTCGTGGTCAAGCTCACGAATCCCGTGGCTTGCAACGCGGTTCCTCCGCCGCCCACCGCGCTCAAGATCGCCGATGCCCAGGCTTATATCCTGGCCAACGGCGTGAAAGCCGATACCGACGCTATGGGCGACGCACTTACCGATACGCCGGCGCACATCCGCAAAATTGAAATCGACCCCTCGGTTTCGACGATCAATGTGGCTGTGACGCAGGACGCCAAGGACGCCCACGCCGCCGACTTCTCGGTCAACCTGAAGGACCCGCTCTCCTGCAAGGATGCTCCTGCTGCCGGTTCCGCTCTGGGACTGCAGCCGGCGGCCGAGCTGGACGGCACTTACGATACCTACACGCATACAGCTGCTGCTGGAACCACCGCCGCATCCGCACAAATCGTCCTCACGGGCGGATTCCTGCAGCCGGAGAAGAAGGCTGGCGCGGTGCACCACACTGCTCCGAAGCCTTCACCGGCGCACCACGCGCAGTAAACCTGCTCGCCGGGTTTCCGCCCGGCGACCGCAGGCCTTGCATCACAAAGCTTCTGGGATTAAGGGCAGTCCGCTTCGGCGGCCTGCCCTTTTTGTTGGTGTGCCAGGAGGAGATATCGGACTACGTTGCGCACGCCCTTCGTCCAAAGGGCTGCTCCATGCAATGGCTATTCCCCGAGCATCACCCTCTGGATCGCCAAGGCGCGCCCCGTTGTTGGATCACAGGTCACGACCACGCCGCACATCTTTGGATTTCCTTTCGCCGCCTCGAACTTGCCCGGCATAGCGGTGAGGAATCGGTGCAGCACCAGGTCTTTTTCGACGCCGATGATGCTGTCGTACGGCCCGCTCATGCCCACGTCTGTTTGGTAGGCCGTTCCATGGGGCAGAATGCGCTCGTCGGCGGTCGGCACATGCGTATGCGTGCCTAGCACGGCCGTCACGCGCCCATCGAGATACCAACCCATGGCATTTTTTTCGCTGGTGGCTTCGGCATGAAAATCCACCACGACTACCTTGGCCCGGATGGAACCAAGTAGAGCGTCTGCGGTGCGGAACGGATCGTCGATCGCCGTCATGAACACGCGGCCTTGCAGTTGCAGCACCGCGTAGTCGACGCCGCCGGCGGTCTTTCCTTCATAGAAACCGTAACCAGGCACGCCCGGCTGAAAATTCGCCGGCCGCAGAATTCGCCGCGCGCGGTCATGGGTGTACGGCGCAGCAGAGTTCATGTAGTCGATGAGCTCCTTCTTGTCCCAGACGTGGTTGCCTGTCGTCAGCACGTCCGCGCCCAGGTCGAAGACTTCTTCGGCAAGTCCCGGCGTCACGCCGAAGCCGCCGGCGGCGTTCTCGACGTTCACGATGGTCAGGTCGACCTTGTGCGACTCGCGCACATGGCCAATATGCTCGCGCACAATCTTGCGCCCCGCACTGCCGAAGATGTCGCCGATGAATAAGATGTTCAAGAACAGCTCCTAGCTGCTAGCTTCTAGCTCCTAGCCGAAGAAGCGGAGCTAGCGGTGTTCGCGGAGTCAGGCTTTCGCATTTGGCTCGCGGTTTCCCGGCCCGTGATCCCCGCCACTTGGTCCCTCGTTCCCGGTCTTTCTCATCAGCGGAAAGAGGATCACATCTCGTATCGACTTCGATCCTGTCAGTAGCATCACCAGCCGGTCGATGCCGATGCCTTCGCCACCTGTCGGCGGCAATCCATAAGACAGCGCACGCACATAGTCCTCGTCCATCTGGTGCGCTTCCTCGTCGCCCGCGGCGCGCTGGGCGAGTTGGTCGTCGAAGCGCTTGTGCTGCTCGACAGGATCGTTGAGCTCGCTGAAGGCGTTGCCGATTTCGAAGCCACCAATGTAGATCTCGAATCGCTCCACCCAGTCTGGATCGCCGGGCTTTTGCTTGGAGAGTGGCGACACGGCGGTGGGAAACTCATAGATGATGGTGGGCTGGATGAGTTGCTCTTCGGCAAGGGTCTCGAACACGCCTGCGACGACCTTGCCGAGAGCCGTCTTCCATACGGCATGCGGATCGGGCGATCGAGCGCCCTCTTCGAGCGCCCGACCCAAAGCACCTCCGAACTGACCGAATGCACTCATCCTGCTCCAGATGGGCCTGTTCTCAATTGAAACTGTGCCTGCGAGTCCGAGCTGATGTGAGTAGTAGCTCGAGACTAGGTGCATCGCATTCCCGAATGTTGCGATATCTTCGAAGTCGGCGGCCGAGGGAACCGGGGCTGCCTCCTCCGGCCACCACTTGATGATCGCCTCGCGCATCGTCAGCCGCTGCCACTTTCCAAGGTCGATCTCGACGTCATTGAACGTCGTCACAGTTGTCCCGTTCACTTCTTTCGCGACAAACGCGATTAGTTCCTCGGTCAAATCCATCAGGTCGTGGTAGTTTGCGTAGGCCTGGTAGAACTCGAGCATGGTGAACTCGGGATTGTGCTGTGTGCTTACGCCCTCGTTGCGGAAGTTGCGGTTGATCTCGTACACCCGATCGAGACCGCCAACGACCAGCCGCTTCAGATAGAGCTCCGGCGCGATGCGCAGATACAAATCCATGTCGAGCGCGTTGTGGTGCGTTTTGAACGGCCGCGCCGCAGCTCCGCCGGCAACGGGCTGCATCATCGGCGTTTCGACTTCAAGATATCCGCGGCTGTCAAAGAACGTTCGCAGAGCTTTCAAAACCTTCGCACGCTTCACGAACACTTCGCGGGCGTCGAGATTGGCAAAGAGATCGACATACCGCTGCCGATAGCGCAGCTCCACGTCGGCGAGGCCGTGATATTTTTCCGGCAGCGCGAGCATGGCCTTGGCCAGAAACGTCAGCGTCTCCACATGAACTGTCAGCTCGCCGGTTCGAGTCCGAAATAAGTAGCCTGTTACTCCGATGTGGTCGCCCAGGTCGAGCAGCTTGTAGAGCGCGAATCCCTGCTCGCCTACCGCGTCGAGCCGCACGTAAATCTGGAGACGCGCGCCCTCCTGCTGCAGCGTCGCGAATCCCGCCTTGCCTTGCTGGCGAATGGCCATGATGCGCCCCGCCACAACCACCGATTCGTGCCTGGCCTCAAGCTCTTCGCCGGTCGCTTTGTCCCACTTGGCGCGCACCTCGGCCAGCGTGATCGCCGACTGATCCTTCGCGGCAGGGAACCGATTGGGATACGCAGACTGGCCTAGCTCCGCAATCTTCTTCAGCTTTTCGCGGCGCTCATCAAAGAGCTTGCGCTCGAATTCCGATTCGAACTCCATACTTCCTTTTCCAAATCGATGGTAGGTCCAACCGCCAGTATAGCGGCTCGTGAGTGTGCGGCTGGAAGCCCGTCGATCGTGACCGCTGTCACGCCTCAATGTGACAGCCCCAACCAAACCCTCACAACGAGAATCAAATCGACTCAGGAGATGCCTCACATGAAGCAAGCAATGGCAGCATTCGTTTTCTGTGTTCTATTTGTGCTGGGCAACCAGCTTCGCGCCACCACGCTGCCGGATGCCTGCGGCGACGACAAAGTGCAGTTCGATGTGAAAACCCAAAAGAACCAGCCTGCGCCGGCGCCGCCGACGGTAGGAATTGCGCAGATTGTTTTTGTTGGGCTGGTTGATCCTGGCCCGGGAGGGTGCCTCGGCTGCACATTTTCCCCTCGCGTCGGTATTGACGGCTCGTGGGTAGGAGCGACCAAAGGCAATTCTTATTTCAGTGTTGACGTTGATCCGGGTGAGCATCATCTTTGCACTGCCTGGAAATCAGTTCTCGCAAAGAAGGGGAAGAATGTCGGTGTCGATTCGTTCAAGGCTGAGGCCGGCAAAGTGTACTACTACCAAGTCAGGATTCGCTCGGTAGAGGGAGGAGTCATAGGAACTTCTGGGGGGCCGGTTTCGTCGACCTTCGAGTGGGTCCTTGATCTTGCTCCGCTCAGCGACGACGAGGGCAAGTATCTCGTGAAAACCTCAGCCCTTGCCACAGCAACCGCGAAGAAGTAGCTTCTGCGATTTCGCGCTCTGGAGCGTCCATCGTTGATAATCACGATGGATGCCCTACAACCGCCCGATTCCCGATCCCAAGCAGGATGGCAAGAGCCCCGGCCTTTTCAGCGCCTGGATCGAGGCCGAAAAGCTGATGCAGATTGCGCTCGTTCTGCCCTGCGCGGCGTTCATCGGCTGGCTCATCGGAGCGTGGCTCGACCGGCACTTTCACCAATCGTGGATCATGATTGTGGGAATCGTGTTCGGCGGCGTATCTGGGCTGGTCTATTCAATTCGCGTGGCGCTCGCCGCTAACAGAGATCCCAAATTGCAGGACGACGACAGCGATGATTCCGGGAACGGCGGCGGGGGATCGGCGCCATGACGGGCGAAACGCACGCGTTGGCCGCGTTAACCGATGACGGCCTGCAGGCCCTGCTCAAGCGAGCCATTCGAATCACTTTAATTGTGGGCGCGCTGGTCTCGCTGGTCCTTTGGAAGGCTTCCGGCTGGCGCGATGCAGCTATGTTCGCCACCGGCGCAGTGATCTCCGCCGCCAGTATTCACGAGTGGCGCCGCCTGATTCGCTTCATCAGTGCCAAAATGGACCATCAAGAGATCGCCGCGTGGCGCCGCGGTCTCGGCCGTGCTTTTTGTGCTCCGCCTAGGTCTGTTTGGCGCGGCTATCTATGGTAGCCTGAAATGTTTCCGGGGTTCTGTTGTAGCGCTTCTCTGCGGCCTTGGTCTGGCACTTTTGGCCATGGTTTGGGAGGCGGTTCGCTTGCTTCGCGATTGAAGCTGCGCTTCGGCTCACCCTGTTTTGCTCCGAGACAAGGGAAAAATGGTGCAGACTTTTGCGTTAGCGCGTTTCCTTGACCTGTTGCTGCGAGGCACCGAGGTCAAGATGTATCAGGCCATCGGCATGAGCTCGGCGGACGCCGCTCAGAAGGCCACCACGGTCAACGGCACTCTCTCGTTGGAAGTGCTGGTCGCTGGCTTCCTGATTCTCTTTTTCGTCGTGGTCCGTCTCACCTTGTCGGTGGAGCATCCGAACCCCGCGCAGCAGCTCGCCGAAATGATCCACGAAGGCGTTGGCGACCTGAGCGAGCAGGTCATCGGTCACGGCTACGAGCGCTTCCAGGCCTTTGTCACCTGCATCGGGCTATTCGTTCTGCTGAACAATCTTATCGGCCTCGTTGTTGGGCTCATCCCCGGCGTCGAAACGCCAACCGGCATGCCTGAAGTTCCTCTTGGTCTGGCCGTTCTCACGTTTCTTTACTACAACTTTTACGGCGTTCGTGTTCAGGGCCCCATCGGCTATCTGAAGCACTTCGCCGGCCCGCTCTGGTGGCTGGCGCCGCTTCTGTTTCCCATTGAGATCGTCTCCCACCTTGCGCGCATCATGTCGCTCACCATCCGACTTTATGCCAACATGTTTGCCAGCGATTTGCTGACGCTGGTCTGGTTTTCCATCATTCCGATCGCGGTGCCGTCCGTTTTTCTCGGGCTGCACTTCGCCGTTTCCGTCATTCAGGCTTTCGTTTTCATGCTGCTCACGATGATTTATCTCTCGATGGCAGTGACGCAGGAGCACTAAAGTTTCCGCCGGAGCTGCTTCCGCTCTGGGATAAACGGACCGGCCGCAAGCGTGAGGGGGCCAGCATGGTGAGCCTCAACCACCCACTGGCGGCCAATCTTAGGGAGCAGGAGAACTATGCGCAAACTTCAATTCGTATTCATGACCCTGGCGGTCCTTTGTCTTGCCGTCCCGGTCTTTGCCGACGGGGGATCGGCGGCAGCCAGCCTCATTCCCATCGGCGCAGGCATTGGCATGGGCCTCGCCGCCGGTTTGTGTGGCATGGGTCAGGGACGCGCGGTGGCCTCGGCTACTGAAGCGTTGGCCCGCAACCCCGGCACACGTCCCGGCATCATGTTGTTCCTGGTGCTTGGCCTGGCCTTCATCGAGTCCCTCACCCTCTTCACGATGGTCATTATCTTTGTGAAGATGTAAATTCGCGCTTCAAACGAAAAGCGGTCCGCACTCCTGTCTAGGCCGCTTTTCTGTCTGGTTTCAATCGGCAGTTCAATTTTGAAGTCCGTGTTCGCTTCGATCACTGCCCGCTGCGGAGCAGGTCGATCGCCTTCTGGTATCCCAGGCCGGCCGGCACAGGCTCGTACCCCGACTCATCCTCGGTGGTATCGAACACGCGCGTCTTCCACACGACTCGGCCGCTCATCACCATCTTGAAGTGAACCGTCCGCCACTGGCCTCCGCCAATGTCGGCTTGTTCAATGGTGATCGATCCACCCTTGTTCAGCCGCCCCAGGATTCCCCAGCCGAAGTCCACATCCTGCTGGAGGTGGCCCTCGAGCCGGACAACGCGAAGATGAACGGGGTCAATCCAGATTTCTCCCGCCATTTGAGTCAGGATCTGCGTTTCCAGATCCGGCGCCGAGAAGCCGGGGTTCGGTTTGAAGGAGAATTTTTCGGTTTTAGCAGACGGGCTGTCGCCAGGGTTTCCCGCCGCTCCCTCGCCTGCGCCCATGTCCTGGTAAACAAACGCGCTGGGCAGGGCGCGCAACACCTTCAGAACGCGACTCTGGTCCGCATCTTCAGCCAGTTTGCGGCGGTGTTGTTTTGCCGGATCGCCTAAAAGCTCAGTGAGCCGCGCATCTTCCTTTTGCTCGTCGGCAGGGCCCAGTGATTGCCCGTCCACTGCAATCAACCGCGCCACGTCTCCGTCTTTTGTCTCACAGATCTTCTTGGTTGAGCTGAAACGGGGGCTGGACTTTACCAGCTCATAGCGCATGGGGTGGCTCGAATCCCCGGCCGCCTTGAGCTCGTTGGCCAGCGCGCGATCCACCATCGACTGCCCTTGAGCGGTTTGCGCCCGGTTCGCGGCGCTGGACCCGGATTGAACCTGGGTCTGGCCTTGGCAGCAAGCCGACCCGGCGAGCAGGAGGAGGAGCGGAATGAGCCGGTGCACGCTTTTAGTTTAGCGGGGGCGCCCGCTGAGACGGATTCAGAGTCTGCGGAACGGCAACTGATGGGGCCAACGGCTCGTAGCGTCAGGGTTACTCAAGGTGCAGCTTTTTACCTGCGTGAATTGAAGCCGACTGGCTGGGTTGATATAGTGCGGGCAGGGACTATACAGAATTCGATAAGGATCGTGGCTCATGGCTCAAGAAAATTCTCCAGCGCGCATCGGCAAGACCATTGTCATCAATGGCGAAGTAAAAGGCAGTGAGGACCTGGTCCTGGACGGCCGGGTCGAAGGCATCGTCAACCTGGCTGAGAACCGGCTGACCATCGGCCCCAACGCAAACATTGCCGCCGACCTCACCGCCAAAGACGTGCTCATTCAGGGCCATGTGCAGGGCAACATTGTTGCCAGCGGCCGCGTCGAGCTCCGGTCCGGCTGCCACCTCGAGGGCGATATCAAGGCCCTACGGCTGGCCATCGAAGACAACGCCATCTTTCACGGCAAAGTAGACCTGACCCAGGGTCTTTCCAAGCCGCCCGATGCCGCGCCCGTCACGCCAGGCGGCGGCAATTAAGTTCTGAAGCAGACGAATAGACAGCGCGGAACGGGAAACGCGGCTTGAACGATGAGGGCCAAGGCGTGGCACCGATGGAGCGCGTTCGCTTCAGTTCCGAATAGAATGAAGATGTCGAGCGGAAATTTTCTTGAAAAATCGTCGCCAGGCACAACGCGGCGGCGTGAACCAGGTCAATCAAGAACGCTCAAGGGGCGACCAGAGTGCTGCGCAGCTGGTTCGATAAAAAACAACAGAACGCATTGGTCCAGTCCAGCCCGGGCCTTACCGGTCCTCGCGTGCCTCGCCACTCCGGCGCATGGGGCGTGATCCGCAAGCGGCTGGAGGCCGAGCCCGGCCTGCGCATCATTGACGCCGGCTTTACCTCGCCCTCGAACATCAACTACCTCACCAACCTCGGCCATAGCGTGTTCCTCGCCGACCTTGAAGTGGATGCTTTTGGTCAAAACTGGATCACCGGTACTGACGAGGATGACAACCCGATCTGGAATACCGCGGGCTACCTCGATCATAGTCTGAACTTTTCCGGCCGCATGTTCGACCTGGTGCTCTTGTGGTCGGCGCTCGATTATCTTCCCGAGGCGTTGGTCGCCCCAGTCGTTGCGCATCTTTACGCATCGATGAACCCCGGCGGCCAGGTGCTGGCATTCTTTCACACCAAGATGCAGGGCGAGGAGGCGGTGCGCTGCCGCTTTCATCTCACACCGGGCGATAACGTGGAAATGCAGATGACCCAGCAATTCCCCATTCAGCGCTGCTCCACCAACCGCAGCATCGAGCGCCTCTTCGCCGGCTGGAGCGGCCACCGACAGTTTCTTGCCAAGGACAGCGTGTCAGAAGTGATCATGACGCGCTGACGCAATCCACAAGCGGCTCAGGCGCCTGGGAATGCAATCTGGTCGCGGGCGGCAACCACTTGTTGTGCCGTATCTCTGAATCTGCTACCAAACCGCACGCGCACTCCCCAGTAAACCAGTAGAACCAATGGAATAACGCCGAGGACCGTCAACGCGACTGACCGGCGCCATCGCACCGGAAACACCTGCTGTTGCCCTAGAAAAAACGATCCTGTCGCAATGAACAACCCAAAGCTCATCCGCCAAGCGTGCCGGCCAATCCGTTGCGCTCCGATAATCCTGCCACGCAACAGCATTCGTAAATCACCTATCGCCGCCATCAACATCACCGTCCCCACAAAAAGAGCGATGCCCGCCGGCACTCCGTTCATCATCCTATTCGGCCTTTGAAATCCTTCAATGGCGATCGGCCAGATGTAGGCCTCGAATCCTATTGCCGCAGCAAGGGCCAACCAATCGATCTTGCCTGACCGCCCGTCCTTATTTCGGCCGGTCAGCCACGCCGTGGTCACCATATAGATCGTCAACAACCCCGCGATAACGTTCGGCGGTTGGACCCGGATGGTAGCCATGATCGCGCCGGTCGACGCCAGGCAAAGCATGCCGCCGACAAATACTTTTCCGGCGATGCGATGCCATCGGCCACCCTTTCGCACTGCCATCGCGACCGTTCCCGCGATCAGCCCAACGATTCCACCGGAAATGTGAAGGATCAACAAGGGTAAAAGGCGCATGGCGACCTCTTCATCAGGATGGGAATGCTCCTGGCAGGGAATTTCGGCCGTGAATTAGTCATACGCGCTGCGTACCTTTGCGGTTCCAGCGAAAGGGTTCCCCTACGCGCCCGCGCCGCGCACGCTGCGCTCACCGTTTCTGCCAGCGAACGGCAGCCACGGCTGTAGCTCGACCACCTGCGTGCCTTCCTCTTTGGCCGCGTCTTCGTAGATATACCGCTTGCCCAGTTTGAACTCGCGGCAGATTTGGTTGACAAGCGCCGCCATTCGCTCGCGGTATGCGGACGAAACAAAAGCGCTGCCTGCATAGCGCCGCTTGTAGGCCTCGAGTTGCTCGGGGAAGTTTTCCTGGACAAACGAGAGGAACGTGGGCAGCGAGCACGACTTGAGAAAGAGAGCTCCCGAAGCCAGAAAACTTGCGTCGGCCGCAGATGCGGCGCGCGCTACCGCCCGGATGGAGCTGGCACTATCTGTAATTCCCGGCATCAGCGGTGAGCACATTACGCCGGCCCGCAATCCCGCCTGGCGCATCTGGGCCAGAGTGCGGATACGAAGGTCGGGCCTGGGCGCGCGGGGCTCCAGTTGCCGCGCCAACTTCGCGTTCATCGTGGTCACGGTGATGTGCACGGTTAGCTGGTTGTTGCGCGCAATTTCCTTCAGCACGTCGATGTCGCGAGAGATCAGCGCCGACTTCGTGATGATGCCGAGGCGGAAGCCGCCGTGCCGCGCAAACACTTCAAGCAGCGACCGGGTGATCTTGAGTTTTCGTTCGAGCGGCTGGTAGGGGTCGGTGGCCGTACCGATGGCGATCTCGGTTCCGGGCTTCAGGCGTCTGAGCTCCTGCTCCAGCAACCAGGCGGCGTTCTGCTTGAAGTAGATTTTCCGCTCGAAGTCGCCCGGCGTCATCTCCATGAACTCGTGCGTGTAGCGCGCGTAGCAATAGCGGCACGCGAACTCGCAGCCGCGGTAGGGATTGATGGCGTGGCTGAAGGGCAAGCCGCGGTTCGAGGTGACCTTGTTGATGATCGAACGGCTGGTCAGCGGCCGGTACTCGGTGAGGCAGCCGGTTGAATCGAGCGGAGCCTCGGCGGCGGTTCGAGCGAGTCCGGCCAGAGGGGTGGGATGGAGGGGGGAGGGCTGGAGGATGGGGAAGACGGGGAAGAGCGAATTTATTTTCGCCATTTGTTCGCCTCTGACTCAATCTACCTCCGCATGCATCCGCCGTCAAGGCCCAAGATTGTCGTTCAAGAAGCGAGGAGAAGGAGAGCGTTCTTTACCAAATTCGACCAGAATCGTCCACGGTTTTGATGGCGATCTACTGATAATGAAAGAGTTATCGTCGCTTTTCTGTTCAAAATGGGCAAATATTTTTTTAATTATTTAATTTCGCCCTTTCATGCGAAAGCCAACCCCGGACCCGAAGTCAGGGAGACCGATCATTCTCGGTAGGACTCTCCTGCGGCGATCGAGCATGGAACGAGTATGCGCCGGAAGGGGGAAATGATCGGCAAACTTGGAGAGCTTTATTTCGCGAATGTTTTCAATGGTTTCGCTTGATTTGGAGGCGGTGCGGGGGTTGACAGGCGGTATTCGGTGCTTTTCGAGGCTGCGGGAAAAGTCGCCAAAGTCAGAAATCCGTCCCGCAGGGGCTAAAGCCCGCGTCTATCCTTGCGACAATTTCGGCACGACTGAAGTCGTGCCCTGATACAAGACTCGTTGAATTGAACTGGTCCCTGAACATCGAGAAGGGGCGAGAAGGGCGGATGGAGGTTTGTGCTTCCCAGGTCCCCAAATGCAAGGGACCTGGGGCACCCCTTTTTCGTGGTGGATTGAGAAGGGCGGATGGGGTTTGTGGTATCCCCGTTCCCCAAATGCGAGGGACCGGGGGCACCCGCGCTTTCACAGGCGTCCGATCGAACCGAACTAGAATCGAAAGGCGAAGGGCTGCCGGCAATTGGCTGTCGACTACCGCCTGCCGGCCACCGGCCGCTGCCTTTCGAGGAGGTGCACTTGAGCAAATCGCAGGAAACACGCATTACCTGGCTGGGCCACGCCACGGTGCTGATTCAAACCCCGAAGGGAACCAACATCCTGATCGATCCCTTCATTGCGCACAATCCGAAATACCCCAAGAACTTCGAACTGCCGTCAAAGATCGATTACGTTTTGTGCACGCACGGCCATGGCGATCACATCGGAGACGCCGCGCCGGTGGCGAAGAAGCATGGATCGACCGTGATGGCGATTTACGAGCTGGCGGACTACATCAAAGGCCAGGGAGTGAGCGAGACCATTGGAATGAACCTCGGCGGCACTGTGGCCCTGAACGACGTGACCGCGACGATGGTTGAAGCCAAGCACTCGGCTGGCGCGGCCGACGAAGAGGGCACGCATTACGCGGGTGTTGCAACCGGATTTGTTTTGGCTATTAGCGGAGGCCCGGTGCTTTACCACGCGGGGGACACGTCGGTCTTCGGCGACATGCAACTGATTCGCGAGCTTTATCAGCCGAAGATCGTCATGCTGCCCATCGGCGGGTTCTACACCATGGACCCGAAGCAGGCCGCGCTCGCCTGCCGGTATCTCGCGCCGGAGACGGTTCTGCCGATTCACTTTGGAACGTTTCCGCCGCTCAAGGGGACCCCTGCAGAGCTTGCGGCGCTGGTTGTGCCTGGGGTGAAGGTGGTGAACTGGAAGCCGGGAGACGAGTACAGGGAATAGGGAATAGGGAATAGAGAACAGACGACAGAGGATCTCTGATCTCTTTGCCCTTATCTCTGGTTCTTACTGGTCGCGGGTCTGCTTGATGGCGCGCGGGGATTGTACGACTTCGTCGGGGCCGTGCGTGTCCTGCGTGCCGAGGCGCATGGTGGCGCGGGATTCGGCGGCGCGGCAATTGCGCAGATCGCGCAGAATCTCCTGCTTCTCGCGCGCATACTGGCCGGCAAGGCGGGTGAGCGCGTAGGTGATGATGTCGCTGTGATGCAGATCGGCGGCCAGTGGATCGCGGCGCATGTTCAGCCAGAGCCGGTGAACAAGTTCCACGTCCTCGGGGCCGAGCGCGGGCGCATGCGGACCGATATAAAAGACCTTAGTCTCGCCGTTGGCGCCGATGACGTAGAAATTGAACTGGCGCTTCGGCTCGGGCAGAGCCTCCCACGCCTGGCCCATGTGGAACGCCTGATCTTCGGCGGTCATGGAACTGGACTGGCCGGCAACCACCGACTCGACTTCAAGCGAATTTGCGGTCTGCACCAGCGCCGCAAAGACGTCGCCCGCGGGGATTACGAGCAGCGAGACGCGCTTGCCGAAGCTTTCGGCAACCGACACGGCCTTGGTGAAGAGCATCTGTTCGTGCTCGCTGAAACTCTGCTGCTCGGCGCTTAAGTATTCGGGTCCGCCGACGCCCATGAGGCGGACACTGACGACAACCACGTCTCGCTCGACGGTGCTGGTTCTGCCCAGCGTCCACTTCAAGGCCAGGGGGTTGGCGGCGTCGCGCATGGTCACGATGACCCCGCCGGGCCGGATGGCGGTGGACTCGCGGCTGATCGTGTCCTGGTGCTCGAGCTGGAAATGATCTTTCATTTGCCGCGCGGTCTTCTCGTGGCGGCGCAAGTTGATGCGCTCGGAAACGGTGAAGATGATGAAGAACGCGATGGAAAACATGACGCCGCTGATGGTCGCGATGGTTTTTGTGAACAGGTTCACGGTGGCCACCGACAGCAGCACCATGAAGACAGACATCAGGCCGAGCGGAATTTCGGTTTTGCCGATCCGGATATTGGGTGGAACCTTCCAGCCTCGTTCACCGTGATACTTCCAGCGCAGCACCAGCATCGACAGGCTATTGAAAGTGAACGACCAGATCACTCCAAAGGCATACGCCTCGCCGAGCATGATGATGTTGCCGCGGCTGACAATGATGGTGAACATCTGCATGATGAACACCAGGTTGACGATGCGGTAGCTGGTGCCGAAGCGGGGGTGCGGCTTGCGGAACCAGTCGGTGAGCACGCCGTCTTCAGCCACGCGCATCAACACGCCCGTGGAGCCGATGATCGATGTGTTGATGGCGCCGGAGAGAATCAGAAATCCCACGACCACAACGAAGATGCGGAAGGCGATCCGCCATACCAGCGGTCCCGCCATATACATGGCCAGGCCGGCGATCAGGTTGTCCTGGTAGATGGTGGTCCGTGGGCCGTTGGGGATCAGCATGGAGGCCAGTAGCGTGCCGCCGCCGGTGAAGATGAGGCTGTAGATGGCGATGACAATCGCGGCGCGCTTCAGGTTTCTGAGCTTGGGATGCGCAATTTCGCGGTTGACCTGGGCCAGGCTTTCCTCGCCGCTCATGGCCAGGATGGAATGGCCGAAGGCCATGATGATGCCGAAGAGGCCGAAGATCGGCAATCCTTTTCCACGCAGGATGCCGAGCGCATCGTCACTGAAGTGGAGGTGGGTCGGAATAGGCGACGGAGGCAGGGAAGCGCCGCGTACCCACACCGAATATGTGCCCCATAGAAACAGAACCACCACCATGACTGTGGTGATCTGCATAACCCGCAAAGCCTTGTCGCTGGATTCTTCGATGCCCTTGATGTTCTGCCACCAGTAGTAGATGGTGACCACCGCGCCCAGCAGAGCGGAGGTGTAGTTCATGTCGAACTGGATGGGCTGCCCGGTCGGGTTCATCAGCGCCGGAGGCAGCCAGTGTGCCTGGTTGGCGACCGTCATCAGCTCGTTCACGAGGCCGGTGATGTATTGGCCGGCAGACACGCCGGAGATGGGGCCGGTAAGAATGTAATCGAACATCAGCGCGGAAACGCTGAGCTTCGCGAATCCGCCGCCGAGGGCTTCCTTAACGACGCGGTAAACGCCGCCACGCGTGAACATCGAGCAGCTTTCGACGTAGACCGCACGCACCGCGAAGCTAAACAGCATGATGCCGAGGATGAACCAGGGGGCAGCGGCTCCGACCGCCTGTTCAGCGATGCCGCCGGCATAGAAAGCTGAGGATCCGAGGTCATTAAGGACGATGGCGGCGGCGCGCCAAAAGGAAATGAACGTGAGCATCACCGAGGAGGCGACGATCAGTCGTACACGGTCACTCGGAGGTGCTACGGTCGTTCGTGTAGAGGCCATCGCGAAGAATCCGGCGGGGCGTAGCCGGTGGTAAGAATCGTTTAAGCGAAACCACCGCTCTGCGACGAGTCTAATTTTCAACGAATAGAGTGTCAACGAGAAATTAACACGAAGACGCGCGCGGGTGCGTTTTCGCCGGCCATTGCGGCGAAACCCGAAGAACCAAGTATCTGATTACAAGTGCTTACGCTCGACCGAGCCGCGGGCGCTCGTTGGCCAAAATTGCTCCGGCCAAAGCAGCCTGTTGGCCGGATGAGAGGCGCCGGAAATCGCCGGCGGCCGATAAAGGCCTGGGCGCGAGGGAAAATCAGTCTTTGCCGAAAAGCTCTTTGCCGTCCTCGAAGAAACTGATGAAGACCACGACAGCCGACCCGATCATTCCGAGAAAGAAAAGCACTTCCAGCAGACGAATTGCGGCGGTGGCGATGACCATGATTCGATTCTATCGCAACCGAAATGTTTTACACTCGGCCCTGTATGCAGTCATCCGCTTCATCTCGGGGCTGGAAGCCATGGGCCGCAGCGGTGCTTTCCGCCGGACTGCTTGAGTTGCCATTTCCGTTGGCGGGTCCTCTTCCGCCGTGGCGCTCGGTCTTTGCGTGGTTCGCGCTGGTTCCGCTGCTTTGGGCAGTGCTCTCCCAAGCCGGCTGCAAAGATGAAGACACTACAACGACAGAGCGCTCAAAGTTTTCACTGGGCCGCGCATTCTTTATTTCTTACCTCTGCGGCGTGCTTTGGTACGTGGGCAATTGCTATTGGATTCGCGACACGATGATGCGTTACGGCGACATGCCACCCTTGGCGCCGGAATTGCTCACATTGGGATTCAGTCTTGTGCTCGGACTATATTTTGGTTTGTTCGGGCTGGGAATTTCATTCGTTCAACGCGCCACGGGTTCCACGCGCATCGCGCTGGCTTTTGCGCCATTTCTCTGGACCGGGCTGGACCTTGCCGCAGCTCGCGTCACGAGCGTTCCCTGGGACCAGCTTGGCTATTCGCAGATCGATAACTCGCTGATCAATCAGCTGGCGCCGGTCACTGGAGTCTACGGCATCACTTTCGTTCTCGTCGCCGTCAACGCGCTGCTGGCCGGGGCGTTGCTCGTCGAGCGCGAAACGAAATCCGTCGCCGGCGCCAGGAGCCGCTATGCAGGCCGCTGGGCGTGGGCAGCTTGCGGCGCGGTGCTGCTGATTTGCGGCTTTGCAGGTATTTTTGTTCCGCCCCCCAGCGCCGATCTGAGCGCCACCGCGGTCCTGATACAGCCGAACCTGGATGTAGGCGCGGGCAACAACTGGCAGGGGCCGGAGTGGGACCGCCATATCGCCGAATTCGCGCGCCTGGGCGGTGAAGAGTGCAAGTCGTACATTGCCGGAATTCCTCAGACCGGCGCGCCCACAAGCGAAATCACTTGCCCGCCGTATCCCACGCATCCCGACCTGGTGGTTTGGCCGGAGTCGCCCGCGCCGTTTATGGAGGGCGACGCGAGCTTCAAGCAGGCTATGCGGTCCGTCGCGGTGGCCACAGAGGCGCCGCTCGTGGTGGGCGGAATCGGTGCGGATTTCTCAGTCGAGGAAAATGCCTGGAACGAGTACAACTCGGCATTCATCGTGGACGCCAGCGGCAGGATCGTCGGACGCTACGACAAAATCCACCTCGTGCCGTTCGGCGAGTACATTCCTTTCCAGAACCTGCTCACATTTGCGCATAAGCTGACGGGGCGTGTTTCATCCTTCACGCGCGGAAGCGACCACAGGGTTTTCGTGCTCGACACGCAAAACGGCGGGCGTCATCGGTACGGCGTATTCATCTGCTATGAGGCTGTGTTCGCCGACGAAGTGCGCCAGCTGGCGCGCAACGGCGCCGAAGTGCTGGTGAACATCAGCGACGATGGTTGGTATGGCGACACGAGCGCGCCCTGGCAGCACCTGAACATGGCTCGGATGAGGGCGGTTGAGAACCGCCGGTGGCTCTTGCGCGATACCAACACTGGAGTCACTGCTGCAATCGATCCTTACGGCCGTGTGCGCCAGAGCATTCCGCGGCACCAGGTGGATGCCTTGCCGGCGGAGTTCGGTTTTCGCGACGGCATCACCTTCTACACGGCGCACGGGGATGTGTTCGCATGGGTGTGTGCCATACTGTCGTTAGGCGTCGTTATCTGGTGCCTACAAGCCGCGTCGAGGGCCTCGAAACCAACGAAAGCGGACGCCAGCTAGCTTGCCAATCCAAAGCCAGGTCCTAAGAGCAAAATGTCATTGAACGATCTCGAATTCGCCTACGCTCCCGTGCGCAACCAAGTGCGCGACCTGCGGGAGTATCTTTGACCCTGCTCGCATCCGCAGGGAACTCTCCGAAATAGAAAAGAAACTAGCCGATCCGGCCTTGTGGTCCGATCCCGCTGCGTCAAAGCCGCTGATGCGCGATCGCAAGCGGCTTGAATCGCTGGTCCGCGACGACGACGAGCTTGTCCGCCGCACCGGCGACATCGATGCCTACTTTGAGCTGGGGCGCGAGGGCGAAGATATTCTTCTGGATTTGGAGAGAAGTATCAACGAGTTGAAAGTGTTCGCCGAGGACCTGGAAGCGCGCACGATGCTTTCGGGCGAGGCCGACGGGCTGAATGCAATTGTCACCGTTCATCCCGGCGCCGGAGGCACGGAGAGCCAGGACTGGGCGGAGATGCTGCTGCGCATGTATCTGCGCTGGGCCGAGCAGCAGGGCTTCAAGACCGAGATGAACGACTACCAGGACGGCGAAGAGGCGGGGATCAAGTCCGCGACGTTCACGATCCTGGGAGAAAATGCGTTTGGGATGCTGGCTGGCGAAAGCGGCGTGCACCGGCTGGTGCGGATTTCGCCGTTCGACTCCGCCAAGCGCCGTCACACTTCTTTTGCTTCGGTCTATGTATCGCCGGAGATCGACGAAACGATTCATGTAGATCTCAAGCTGGAGGACCTGCGCATCGACACGTATCGTTCAGGCGGCAAAGGCGGGCAGCACGTGAACACCACCGACTCCGCGGTGCGCATGACACACATCCCCACGGGAATTGTTGTGCAGTGCCAGAATGAACGCTCGCAGCATAAGAATCGCGAGAAGGCCCTGAAGATGCTGCGCTCACGGCTCTACGAATATGAGCTGGAAAAGAAGCGGGCTATTTCAAAGAAGCTCGAAGACTCCAAGCTTGAAATCAATTTCGGCTCGCAGATTCGCTCGTATGTGTTGCAGCCTTACCGAATGGCCAAGGACCATCGGACCAAAGTTGAGGTTGGCGACGTGGACAAGGTGCTCGATGGCTACCTTGAGCCGTTTCTGCGCGGGTATCTGCTGGCGAAACGGCGAGGCACGGATGGCGGCGAAGGCGGTGTTGCCCCTCAAGCCGACAATGGCGGAAGGAATGGCAGTGGGGGAGCTGCCGCCCAGGCCGACGACGATCTGGATGTGTAAGGGACGGGGACGAGGGAATGGGGAGTGCGGGCGAGGACGCCCGCACGACAGCCGGCGGGACGCCGGCGCTACAAGGAAACAGAGGAGCCTGAATTCTTCACTTTCCGCGTATGGCTAACGATCTGGAAATCATCGACGAGATGCTGCGCACGGCCAAGAACATTGCCGTCGTCGGCATGAGCGACAAAACGTGGCGCGCGAGTCACAACATCGGCCGGTACCTGGCCGAGCAGGGCTATCGCGTCTTTCCGGTGAACCCGCTGCTTGAAGAGATTGACGGATCGCGATGCTATGCGGGCCTCGACGCTGCGCAAGCCGCCGCCCACGCTGAAACGGGGCGGGGAATTGACCTGGTGGATGTTTTTCGCGCTTCGGAAAACGTTCCGCCGATCGTTGAGGATGTGATTCGCCTGCGCATTCCCTATCTGTGGCTGCAGGATGAGGTCATCCACGAAGAGGCTGTGGCGCGTGCAAGGGCTGCAGGCGTCAAGTGCGTGCAGAATGATTGCATCTATCGGCGGCATGCGGCGATGGCGCAGCAGCGTTCGGCGCCGCCGCAATTTCTGTAACCTTGGTCCGATACACTGAGTCCAAAGACAGGGTTCAGGTTTCAGAGATTGGGGTTCAACCTTCCGTGCGCTTCTTCTCTTTCATATTCGGGTTGGCGTTGATTGTTGGCGCGGCATTGCCCGCGCATGCGGTGTCGAACTCGGCGGACGTGCCGCATGTGCACGTACAGCTGGTTTTTCCTATACCCCACGTCTTCCCGGACGGCGGCACGAACAATGCAGGCCTCTACTTCAAGCTGGAGCCGGGCTGGCACGTTTACTGGCTGAATCCGGGTGACTCCGGCGAGCCACCGCGCATCAGTTGGACCTTGCCCAACGGCTTCCGCGCCGAGCCACTCGAGTTTCCTGCGCCTAAGCGGCTGCCACTGGGTCCGCTGATGGACTACGGATATGAGAATGAGGTTCTGTTTCCATTTCAAATTGGCATGGCGAGTGGATTGACTTCGGGCAGCACCGTGACGCTCGACGCCAACGTCAACTGGCTGGTCTGCCGGGAAGTTTGTATCCCGGAAAAGGCGCAATTGGAAGAGGAACTGGATGTTTTGTCGCGAGCGGGAGGCGATACCAGCTTGTATTTTGGTCCCGATCAGGATTTGTGGAATCACCTCGCGAACCAAATGCCGCAGCCGCTGCCCTATGGTGACACAGCTATCTTCGCGTCCACCGCAACCGGTTTCCGGCTCACAGTTTCGACGGGGCAGCGCGAGACAGAGGCACAGTTTTTTCCAGAAGACCAGAACGTCATCGACAATCCCTCGCCGCAGGTGGTTACGCCAACCGCGACGGGGTTTGTTCTTGATTTGAAGAAAGATTCGAGCCTCACGGCAAGCCCTGCGCAGCTGAATGGGGTTGTGGAACTGGCGGGCGGGCGCAACTACGAGATTGTGGCGACGCCGGGAACGGTCAACGCGCCGGCTGCGACGCTTGGATTTTCGCCAGCGGCGCTGGCCCGCATCGTCAGCTTCGCGTTTATTGGCGGACTGCTGCTGAACCTGATGCCTTGCGTTTTTCCGGTGCTTTTTTTGAAGGGGCTGGCGCTGGTGAACTCCGGCAACGAAGAGAAGCATAAGCTGCGCGCGCACGGTTTTGTTTACACGGCCGGGATTCTGGTTTCTTTCTGGGCTCTCGTCGCGTTGCTGCTCGGGTTGCGCGCCGCGGGAGCTACGCTGGGCTGGGGATTTCAGTTCCAGTCGCCGGTCTTCCTCTCGCTGATGGCCGCGCTGCTTTTCTTTCTGGGACTCTCGCTTGCGGGGCAGTTCGAGATTGGGCTCACGCTGACCAGCGCGGGCGGCTCACTCGCGGCCAAACAAGGCTATGCGGGCAGCTTCTTCACAGGGGTGCTGGCCGTGGTTGTGGCCACGCCGTGCACCGCGCCGTTTATGGGAGCAGCAATCGGCTACGCGCTGGCGCAACCCGCTGCCGTCACCTTCGCTGTCTTTACGGCGCTCGCGCTTGGTCTCGCCGCGCCGTATGTTGCACTTACGCTGCAACCCGCGTGGACGCGACTTCTGCCCAGGCCCGGCGTGTGGATGGACGTGCTGAAGCAAGCCGTTTCGGTGCCCATCTTTGGAACCGTGATCTGGCTGGCGTGGGTGATTGCGGGAGCTTATGGAGCGGGGCTGCTTCTTGCGCTGTTGTCGGAGTTTCTGCTTCTCGCGATTGCGGGGTGGTTCCTTGGACGCTGGCCAGCCCGGCGCTGGGCGACCGCCGTCGCTGCGCTCATTCTGGCCGCCGTTGTTGTCGCATGCTTTTTTGCGCCGAAAGAGTTCGCCGCCGCGCCATCTTCCGCGCCGGCTGCATCATCATCCGGAGGCGCCGCGGCGGGAAGTAACTGGCAGCCGTGGTCGGCTGACGCCGTTCAGCATTCGCTAGCGGCGGGGCAGCCGGTCTTTGTCGATTTCACCGCGAGCTGGTGTTTGAGTTGCCAGGTGAATGAGCGTGTAGCCCTGAGCCGGCCGGAGGTGATGCAGGCTTTCGCCGCGGCTCATGTTGCTCTCTTCCGCGCCGACTGGACGCGAGAGGATCCGGCGATCACGCAGGAGCTGACAGACCTTGGGCGTAGCGGCGTTCCTGTGTATGCGCTGTACACGCCGGGCCAGAGCGCACCGACACTGCTGCCGCAGGTGCTGACGCCGGGAATCGTGACGGACGCGATTGCGCAGCTGCCGCATTCGACGAAGTGAAGCGCGCTCCGGCATCGCTAACATAGCGAGTCAGCAAGTTGGCAAGTTGGCGGCCGAGTGTCGTTTCGCGGTTGCTCTCGCCGCATCTTCACGGCGGCATCTGAATACCCAGGAGGCGCAATGAACGCGAAAACGAAATTTACGCATGAAATGCCCGGCGGCCAAATCGAAGACAAAAAAGATGATGACCTAGTGGACGACGAAATGGTCAACGACTCGCTGGGAACTGTCGATCCTGCCGATTCGACAGGAGATGACGAAGAAAGAGAAACCGGAGATGCGAAGAAAGGCAACACGCAGAAGCGGGAAGACTGAGAAAGACAGGGAATAGGGAGTAGCCAATAGGGAGCAGAAACGCAGGAAATGAGGGAGCGAGACCGCGAGAGTCCGAGACCGGAGGATCATTTTCCACTTGCGCGCACCCCAGGTCTCGTTTCCGAGGCCTGGGGATTATTACGCCGTTGAATTGATGGTTTAGTGCCCGCTCGCTTAGGCGTGGGCGTGTTCTCGGGCGCGTTCAAGCGATGCCCTTGCGCCTTTTTCGAGTTGCTCGGTGGTTGGTTTGGAAACGGTCTGGCTGATCGACCACTTGAGCCCGAAGGGATCACGTAGTTGCCCATAGCGCTCACCCCAGAATTGATCGGCGATCGGGAAGGCCACTTGCGCGCCGGCTGCGACGGCCTGCTTCCAGGCTGCATCGGCATTCTGAACCTGCAGATGCAAAATCACCGGACTTCCGCCCAGTGCTTCTGCCGTGGTTGGCTTTTCACCCATGGATTGTGACATGTCGTCGTTCAGGAACAGGGTGCCGCCGTTGACTTCGAGAGATGCGTGCATGATTTTGTTGGAGCCTGGTGCGTTGAAGCGCGACACCTCGGTTGCGCCAAAAGCTTTCTTATAAAAATCGATGGCCTTGGCGGCGTTGCTAACAATAAGGTGGGGAACGAAACTCTTGCAGTCGCTCATGGAGATTCCTCCTTGGGGGATAATTTATGAGCGTGCGCGGCGTGCCTTTTAAGTGCGCACGGGGCGAGTATAGCGCTGTGATTGTTACTCGTGGACCATTCTGAGAGAGCGCGCGCGAGAAATCTGTGCATCGCTGCTGGATGCGTTTCGATCCAGTGCAATTCTTTTTGAGATCAACGCAACGGATTTCGAGCGTTTTGCGATGGGCGGTCGAAAAGCGAGAATCAGGCTCCCGATCCGCGCTTGGTCGACCTGATTCGCCGAATCTCTTCCATGCGAGCGGCGAGCTGTTTTTCGCGGCCTTCCTGCGTGGGGCGGTAGTAGTTGCGGCCTTTGAGCGAGTCGGGCAGGCAATCCATATCGGCAATTTTGTTTTCTTCGTCGTGAGCGTAGAGATAGCCTTCGGCGTAGCCCAGGTCCTTCATCAGCTTTGTTGGCGCGTTGCGCAAGTGCAGCGGCACAGGCTCCTGGCGGGTGTGCTCGATGTCGTCCTGCACGGCGCCAAAGGCCGTATAGACAGCATTCGATTTTGGCGCGAGAGCGAGATAGACCACCGCCTCGGCCAGCGCCAAGTCGCCTTCGGGCGAGCCGAGAAAGTCGTATGTTTCTTTCGCGGAAAGACATAAATGCAGCGCCTCGGGAGCGGCCAGACCAATATCTTCGACGGCCATGCGCACGATGCGACGCGCCAAGTAGAGCGGGTCTTCGCCGCCGGCAAACATTCGCCCCAGCCAGTAAAGCGCCGCGTCGGGATCGGAGTTGCGCACGCTCTTGTGCAGCGCGGAGATCAGGTTGTAGTGCTCTTCGCCGGCTTTGTCGTACATCAGCACGCGTTTCTGCGCGGCTTCAGTGGCGACGGATTTTGTAATGTGTTTGCTTCCGTCGGCGACGGCGAGTTGCGCAGCCACTTCAAGCGTGTTGTACGCGTTGCGAACGTCTCCGCTGGAGTAGCCGGCCATTAAGTGAAGAGCATCGTCGTCGGCGGTCAACTCCAGCGTGCCGAGTCCACGTTCCTTGTCGGCCAGGGCGCGCTTGAGCAGGGTCACAATCTGCTCGTCTTTGAGCGGCTCGAGCACGTACACGCGGCAGCGTGAAAGCAGCGCCGAAATGATCTCGAACGAAGGATTCTCGGTGGTCGCGCCGATCAGCCGGATCGTGCCGCGCTCGACGTAGGGGAGAAATGCATCCTGCTGCGCCTTGTTGAAGCGGTGAATCTCATCGACGAAGAGGATGGTGCGCGAGTGCAGTTGCGACGCCTTGGCCGCAGTAACCATCACCTGCTTGATTTCCTTGATGCCGCTGGTGACGGCGGAGAACTCGATGAAGCTGGCCTTGGTGCTCTCGGCGATGATCTTGGCCAGCGTGGTTTTGCCCACGCCCGGCGGACCCCAGAAGATCATCGAGCTGGCATCGTCGCGCTCGATCTGTACGCGCAATGGTTTGCCAGGGCCGACCAAGTGCTCCTGCCCCACTAACTCATCGAGCGAGCGCGGACGCATGCGCTCGGCCAGCGGCGCCATTGCATGGAGCAGCCCTTTGGAGGAGGGCTGTGGAAGGTCCGGCTCGTTGTCGAACAGGCTCATCGCACGCCTCGCTGGCGCGATGCTTCGTACAACAACACGCTGGCGGCGACCGCCGCGTTCAGACTTTCGACTGGGCCGGGGCAGGGAATGGTGATTGTGCCGTCGGCGCGTGCGGCCAAATCTTCCGGGACACCGTTGCCCTCGTTGCCGATGACGAGCGCGATCGGGCCGGCAAGCGCGACGCGATCGGCGACCTTCGCTCTGCGCGATACGGTTGCGAAAATCTTGACTCCTGCTTTTTTCAACTGCTCGAAGCACTCGTCGGCGTTCGCGGCAACCACGGGAACACGAAACACGCTTCCCGCCGATGCGCGCACGGCCTTGGCATTCCAGGCGCTCACTGTGCCTGGCAGACTGACGATGCCCGTTGCGCCAAATGCCTCGGCGGAGCGGAGAATCGTGCCCAGGTTGCCGGGATCTTGAATGGCCGCCAGGACAAGCACAAGTGTTTTCTCCTGGTCTTGGCTGAGGGCATCCAACCATGTCCAATTCGGCTTCTCAACAAGCGCGGCAATCGACTGTGGAGATTCGGTCGCGAGCGCCTCGTCGAGGAGCTTCTTCGGCAGTTGGATGACCTCCACGTCCCGCTTGACCTGAAGCTTGTCCAGCAGGCGCTCCGCACCCTGAGCAACAAAAATCGTTCTCACGCGCAAGCCGGCGCGCAGAGCTTCCCCGATGAGGTTTGGTCCCTCGATACCCGCGAGCGCGCCCCGGCCACGCGCCGGATCGGAAAGCGCCTTGCGGAGCTCCTTCAGGCGCGCGTTGTCTTTGCTGGTGACGGAGTGAATCGGCATCGCTCTAGGAGATTCTAAGAGCAGTTCCCAAGTTATAGCTAACGGCATCTATTGGAGGCCGAAAACGGAAGGCCTGCTGCGCGATGAAATGCAAAAGCAGATTCTTCGCTTACCACCCCAAAATTAAAGAGCATTTTGGGGCCCCGTGCGCTCAGAATGACATCCATATTTTTTGATGAAAATCCATGAGAAGCCACGCTGGCGGCTAGAAGCTGGAGGCTAGTCGCTCGCTGCGCAACTTGCACCACAGCTAGTGCTGTGTTAGTTTCCGAATCTGAAGACTCTCCTTTGATTCGGGAACCGAGGTAAGCCTTTTTGTCCGCGGAAATCTTGCGCGTCCATCCCGATGAACCCCAACCGGACCGGATCGATTACATCGTTTCCTGCCTGCGCAAGGGCGGTGTTGTCGCGTTGCCGACCGACACTTTCTATGGCCTGGCCGTGGATCCGGTGAACCTCGCCGCCGTTGAGCAGATTTACCAGATCAAGACGCGGCAGAAGCACAAGCCGCTTTCGCTGCTGATCTCCAGCTTGCGGCAAGCTTACGAATTGGCGCGCGATACCGATCCCCAGCTGGACAAGCTTGCGGATCGTTTCTGGCCGGGTCCGTTGACCATCATCGTGCGCGCCGGAACCAAGCTGCCGCTGCGATCAACCGCGAACACCGGCAACGTGGCGCTGCGCGTGCCCGATTCTGCCATTGCCCGAGCGGTTGTGGAACGCCTGGGCCTGCCCATCACGGCCACTTCCGCCAATCTGCAAGGCGCCTCGGAATGTACCAGCGCGGCTTGCGTCCGCGACCAAATTGGCGATCGCATTCCGCTCATCATCGACGGCGGCCCGACGGGCCGCTCGCAACCCACGACCATCGTCGATCTCACGCTCGGCGCCGGCCGCTGGGAGATTTTGCGCGAAGGCGCGATCCCTACCCACGAAATCGTGATGACCCTGCAGCGATAAGATGGTGCGCATGAAGCGCGAACCCAAGACGAAGCGCCGGAACTGGGCCTTGCGCTTCGTTCTCCTGATGGTTCTGCTGATGGCCGGCGGAGCTTTGGCGTGGTGTCGCTGGGTTTACGTGCAGATTGAGAGCTATGCCCAACTGGATCAGGCGGCGCCCGCGGATGCAATCGGGGTTCTGGGCGCGGCCGAGTACGACGGACGGCCCTCGCCTGTCTATCGCGCGCGGCTGGATCACGCTCTCGAGCTCTACCATCGCGGAATCGCTCCGCTCATCATCACTCTGGGCGGCCCCGGCGGCGACCAATACACCGAGGGCTCGGTTGGCGCCGGCTATCTGATCAGCAAGGGCGTTCCCGAGCAGGCCATCATTGCTGAAACCGAGAGCCGCAACACCGAAGAATCGGCGCGCCGCATTGCCGTGATTGCCCACGTCAACGGGCTCCATCGGCTGGTTGTGGTCAGCGATGGCACGCACATGTTCCGTATCCACGCGATCTGCGCCGCCGAAGGTCTCGATGTTCTCACTTCGCCACGTCCGCGCCCCGCTCAACAGGACAGGATCCTGGAGACCGAGCGCATTGCCCACGAGATTCTCAGCTACACATTCTGGCGGCTGCATCTGCATTAAAAACAGGGACCAAGGGACCGAGGGAACAAAGGACCGAGGGATCGCGACGGGCAGCGAAGTTAGCGGAGCTAGCGGAGTTGATGGAGTTAGAGAGAGCAGAAGAAGCGCAAACCCCGCCGCGCTCGCTGTCGACAAGAAGTTCACAGCGTCGTTGTTGAGCCAGCCTTTTCTCTCGAATGTGGCTCCGAGCAAGCTGTCGAAAACGAGACCGAAGACTGCGCCGGCCGAGCTCAACTCAAAAAGCTTCCAATCGCCGCGGAGCGCCCAGGTTCCGGCGCCAGCGACAATGCCCGCGGCAATTACTCCGGCGAGGGTTCCCACCAGGCTTACCGCGCCATCGGTACCCGGTTCCACTGTGCGCAGCGTTGTAATCATCCGTGGGCGCCCACCCAGCACTTGACCAATCTCCGATGAAACCGTGTCTGCCGCGGCCTCGGCCAGCGCGGCCAGGGCCATGGCCGGCATCAGCGTTCCGGAGTGGGCCTTGAGCGGAAGCCATCGGCTATCAGACAACCAGATCCTCACGGGCTCGCTCGCGACCAGCGCCGCCAGGCCAAGATTGGCCGCAACTTGGGCGGCAGATCTTCCACGCCGCGCCTCGGCCGTGCCCAGGTGCTCTTTTTTTCGCCGGCCCATGCGCGTGGCGGCGAAGGCCAGTAATGAAACTGCCAGCACGGGAATGAGCTCCGTATGCCATGGTTCGCAGGCTGCTTCCACGGTCGAGATCATCAGGCTCGCCGTGATCAATGCTCCCGTCAGAGCCGCAGCCGGAGTGGCTGCCCGTAACCTCCAGGTGACGAGGCCCAGAAGCGCGCTCAACCCAAGCGTCCAAATCACCACGGAAGCGGAAACGGTTGCCCAGCCGAAACACGCGAGCAGCACTTCGGTGGCCGCAAAAGGCAACACCGCAAGCAACACCAGCTTCGATTGCCAGGCCAGATTATCTTGGGCCACGCCTCATCCTAATTGCTTGTCCCAGCCGATTGCCGAGCAGTGAGAAACGCCGGCGCAAGCAGAGCTGGGATGACCATTTTTCGCGGCCTGCGTCGGACTTGTTGGAAGGCCGTTGACGCCCCGTCGTGCCCGCTCCGGTGATTTACAATCAGCAGGAAAGCAGGAAAGATTCCGAATGAGGCTTTATCCCATGAAGTCGTGCCCGGCGCGTGTGCTCATCGCGCAGGCAGCAGCAGCTCTCGCGCTTGCGGCTCTCATTGGCGGTTGTGGCAATAATTACCGGCCCGTGGTCACTCCAATCGGCACCAATGGTCCTCCGGCTCAGGTTGGTTCTTACGTAATCGTGGTCTCCACCACGGGTGCCAGCACACCTGGGGTGGTCACCATCATCGATTATTCCGGTGACTCGATCCTGGACGAAGCGCCGATCGGCCCTGGCCCGCGGGTTTTTACCATCGATGGAGTTGGCTCGACTGGTTACACGATCAATAGCGACGGAACCCTGTCTAATTTCGGTGTTTCGGCCAACCTGCAAGCCAAGAATGTGTCCGAATCCACGCTGCCTCCCGCGGCGCAGCCGGTTAACTTGATGGCGCCTTCCAGCGGGCTTTGGGCCACCGACCTCAATGGCGACGTGGCCGACCTTTTTACCGGGTCGCCCCAGGCCTTCAAACTCGCCATCCCGTTGGCCACTGCCGGCAGCCCGGCCACAATGCCAATCCTTGTGGCGGGGATTGGATCGAATGGTGCCCAACGCGATTATGTGGTTAGCCAGGACGTTCCCGATACAGCGCCAATGACCTGTAATCTGACTCCCACATCGGCGCCGCCGGGCGTGGTTACACCGATTGAGCTCTCCAGCGTTACGACCGATCCCTCTATCCCGGTAGGAAAGTGTCCCGTGTATGCCGTTCAAACTCCCGACCAACAGCGCCTGTATGTTCTGAATCGCGGAGACGACACCATCTCGGTGATCAACACCCGGAACAATACGCCCGACGCGTGCACGCCCTTTCAAAATCAGAACGGGCAATGGATCACCTGCCATCAGACCATTCAGCTCCCCGCCGGTTCGGGACCGATTTACGCGGAATACAACACGGCCACCCAGCAAATTGTGGTCGCCAACTACGACGGAGGAACGATCAGCGTCATCAATGTTCCACTGGACGAGTTCGGCAATGACGCGAACACCTACGCCAATAGCAACTGCACGACCTACGCGGCTTGCCTGCCCATCACCGGCGGCTTCGGCACGGTGACGACCATCAAGGTGGGCAACACAGCCACTCCGAATCCGGCCAGCGTGACGGTGCTTGCCGACGGAAGCAAGGCCTATACGGCGAATCAAAACGACGACGGCGGCACAGGCAACGGCACGGTGACGGTGGTAAATCTTTACACCTACACCGTGGAGAAGACCGACACTGTCGTCGGCCATCCGCGTACGGTAGTCAACACGCAGAATTCGCAATATTCCAAGATCTATGCGGCTTCGCCCGACAGCCCCTACATCACCATCATTGAATCCAGTCCGACGGTGACGGATTTGATCGACACCACGGTCCTGACTGAGGGGACGCCGGTCGACATCCGGACCACGACCCAGACCGGCTCCGGCGGCAACAACAACTACACCAGCCGTGTCCCCGGCTACGGCCAGCCCTGCAATTTGTCGCCCTCGGCCATGGTGACTAAATACGGAGCAAACTACACGCTCGCCGAGTGCCAGGCCGTTCCTTAACCCGCCTGATCCACCGTGCGGTGCGATTCTGCGACGGGCCATGATCCGCTGGGGAACGGCACGTAGGTGAATTGGGGAGATCGCTGCCTCGATGGCCAACCAAGCGGGAGGACGCGTTCCAGGGGAAGAGCCGGGTAAAGCTCAGAAGAGCAAAATCAGGCTCGACCAATTGCTTGTTGAGCGGGGCCTTGTCGCGAGCCGCGAGCGCGCCCGCTCCACAATCCTCGCGGGGCGAGTTCTGGTGCGTGAGCAAAAAATTGACAAGCCTGGCACTTTGGTCCCTGGCGAAGCTCCAATCAGGCTCCTTGGCAGCGACAATCCTTACGTAAGCCGCGGCGGACTCAAGCTGGCCGAAGCTCTGCATCATTGGCAAATTGACGTGGCGGGCCGAGCCTGCCTTGATGTCGGCGCTTCGACCGGAGGCTTTACCGACTGCCTGCTTCAGCACGGGGCTGCGTGGGTGACGGCGGTTGACACCGGTTTTGGCCAAATCGACATGAAGCTGCGCAACGACCCGCGCGTCCGCCTGCTCGAACGCACCAACGCGCGCCTGCTCGAACCCGGATCGCTGGCGGCGCCAGACCAGAGGCCGGAGAAAAGCCTCCTCGTCGTCGATGTCGCCTTTATCTCGGCGACGCTCGTGCTTCCGGCTGTTCTAGCCGCGGCGCCAACCCTCATTGAGGCAGTGATTCTGGTCAAGCCTCAGTTCGAAGCGGGCCGCGAGCATGTGGGCAAAGGTGGAATCGTCCGCGACCCTCAGGCGCACGAACTGGCCATCAACAAAGTCGCGGATTGTGTGCGATCGCTCGGTTGGCAAGTCGTCGAGACCATACCGTCTCCCATCACCGGCGCGGAAGGCAACCAGGAATTTCTGCTGTATGCGCGGCGAGCGTGAGTTCCGGTTGAACGGCAATCAGCGAGGGCCTTAGGAATGCGTGCCGCAAACGGTGCAGAAAGCAGCCGCATCCTTCAATGCAGCACCGCACTTCCCGCAGTAGTGAACGCCCGGGCCGGAGATAGGCGGCGGCTGCGGTGGCATGACAATGCCGGCCGGGATGGCGCCTGGCGGAATCCCGGAATACATCATCGCCCCCTGCTCGGGGAATTTTGGGTTGGGACCGTATTGATTGGCGCCAGGTTGGCTGTCCTGGCATAAGAAGACGATCTGAATGATGGAACAGATGAGTCCCACGATGGGGATGATGGCGAGCGCGCAGAGCAGGAAAAGCACCCATCCGCTCTTGCCAATGTCATGAAAGCGCCGGGTGGCTGCGGAAAGACTTGGAATGATGGCAGCCAATGCGTAGATCCCGACCGGGATAAAAAGAAAAGGCACGCTGTTTTCCGAGTCCACCTTTCCCGTGTTTGCGAGCATCACCCCGACTACAAGTGCAAGCGCAGCGAGCGCGAAGATCGCAATCAGGTTGAACAGGGAAAACATCCAGTATTCCTTGCGCCTCGAACGCCCTTCGAACTGGGCGTATTTCCTCCAAACCATCAAATACCATTCCATCGCAGAATTCCTTTCGTGAAGATTCCCGACCTTGGGCGGAGCAGACGAGGAGGGCCGGGCTGCCCTGTCCCTTGCCAAGCCAACAAGCATTCCCAACTCTTATGGCGTTGAGCCAATATACAAACAGCAGGGCGGCAATGTCAGCAGATTTCCGCGATGCGGTTTTCCACGCCGGGCGGCTGGTTCATTTGGCGCTGGGCACGTGCGGCGGTCGCTGCCCTCAGGCGCCTGCTTTACACTGGGACGCATGACCTCGGTCGCCATTGTTTGCAAGCCCAACCGGGAAGAGCTTAAACGGCTGTTGCCCGATCTGGTGGCGTGGCTGCGCAATCACGGCTATGAGGTCGTGCTCGATGGCGAAGGCGGCGCCTACACCGATGCGGCTCCGTCCATTCCTCGCATCGATCTGCCGGCGCGCTCGCCGGAACTGGTGATTGTCCTCGGCGGCGACGGCACTTTGCTGGCCGCGGCGCGGATTTTTGCCACTGTCGGCACGCCGATTCTCAGCGTGAATCTCGGATTCCTCGGTTTCCTTACGGAAGTCCGTCTTGCCGATCTCTACGCCACACTGGAAAACTGGTGCAAAGGCTGCCACAGCCTCGATGAGCGGGCCATGCTCCATGCGGTGCTGTGGCGCGATGGCTCGGAACACGCGAGCTTCGAGGCGCTGAACGAGATCGTCGTTTCCAAGGGCGACATTGCCCGCATGGGCGAGTTTGCCGTCGAGCTTGACGGCAGGAGCGTGGCGCGCTTTCGCGCTGACGGCGTAATCGTGTCGACTCCGACGGGGTCAACTGCCTATACCCTGGCCGCGAACGGGCCTATCCTTACGCCCGATGTCGACGCCATGGTGGTGACGCCCATCTGTCCGCACCTGCTCACGCTCAGGCCGATTGTCGTACCTGGCAGCGCGTTGCTGAACGTTCGCGTGGAAGGCGTTCCCAATGTCGCCCTACTCACCATCGATGGCCAGCAGGGCGTGGAGCTTCGCCGCGGTGACGAGGTACGATGCTGCCGTTCGAGCCACACCGTCAAACTCGTGCGTTTGAATGAAGGTGGCTTCTTTGATGCGTTGCGCACCAAGTTAAGCTGGGGCGAATTGTAAGAGCAGGGAACAGGGAATAGGGAACAGAGAATAGAGAACGAGCTTGAGAGTGCGGGCGAGGACGCCGGCGGCACAGTGGGGACGGGCCATAACTTTCGGCGCGCGAGAGGAACTGGTTCAGAACTTCACTGCGTGAGTCCGGCCAGCAGGACCTGCGCCTTGGACGCCAGCGTGCGCGCGCCGTCTACGTCTCCTGAAGCTAATGCTGTCTTAGCCTCTTTCAAAAACTCCCGGATCTGGTCCGCGGTCTTCTGATCGGAATCGTTGAGAGGGCGGTTGATGCCGTTCAGGCCGCGTTCAATCGACGCAATGTCGGTCTCGGTTTGCTGCCGGTAACTCGCTGGATCGCCCGAAGTGAGTTGACCGATGGCACTGACCCCGGCGCTGGGGTTGGCACCGAGATCGGGAACGTCGACGATCTCTGTCGGGCTCGGCTGCCTTCTGCGATGAATCAGCGGTTTGGCCGTTTCATCGCGGACGACCATGTTGTAAAGAGGCTTACCGGGGATCAATCTGACGCCCGGCGGGAGTTCAACCGACACGAGCTCAATCGGAGGCCGCGGCACAACCACCGGCGCCAGCATCTGCTGTGGCGGCGGAGCCTTGCGAAAGGGCAAATTGAAGCAGCCGGTGAGCACAAACGGCAGCAGCCCCGCGGCGCACTTGGCAGGTGACCTCATTCCCCCAACCCCTTTTGATCTTCGACAGCCGCCAGCTGCAGATTCCGGCGTCCCCTGTCCACGGCGGCGAGTGGAATTCTTAACTGAAATTCCGTGCCGCGGCCTCGCCTTGATTGTACGTCGACGCTCCCATGATGTAACTGCAGGATGCGGTAGGTCATGGCCAGTCCAATGCCGCTGCCTCCGATCTTGGTCGTAAAGTAGAGATCGAAGATCTTGTCCCGGATTTCCTCGGGAATGCCGATGCCTTCGTCGGCTACGCGCAGCAACGCAGAATGCGCCGGCGCATGCGAGCCTCCGCCGGGAGCGCCGTTGGCCTTCGCCGCTGACACCGGACCGTCGCTTTGATTTCCGTCGGCTTCGAGAGTGACCTCCAGCCGCCCGCCGTCCGGCATGGCCTGCGCGCCATTCTGGATGACGTTGAGCGCCGCTTGCTTCAACAAATCCGCATCCACATTGGCAATCAGCGGCTCGGCCGGAATGCGGCTGATCAGAGTCACCCGGCGCATGGTCAGCTCGTCGGCAGCCAGTGCCAGCACGTCGCCGATCACCGGGCGCAGGTCCTGTTCTCGCAGTTGCACCTCCACCGGCCGCGCGAAATCCACCAGCGTTTGCACAACACGGTCCAGTCGCCGAATCTCGGCATCGATTACGTCCAGGTGCCTGGTGGCCGGTCCTTCCGATTGGCCGAGCTTGGATTTCAAAAGCTCCAGATGCACCACGATCGCATTGATGGGGTTCTTTACCTCGTGGCCCACGCCGGAGGTGAGCCGGCCGATGGCTGCCATGCGCCGCGAAAGCTCGAGTTCCGACTCAATCTGCGCCGCCGACTCCAGGTCGTGGAGTGTCACCAGCGCGCCCAGGCCCTGATGCGTCTCCTCGTCGTTGATAAAATCCACCGACGCCTGGATGCGCCTTCCGCCCTCGGTGCGAATCTCAACTTTCTCCATGGTGCAACCGCTTTCGATCGCCTGGCGAAGTGCCCGCCCCAACGCAGTGGAATCATCGAGAAACTCGCTGGCGTGAAGGCCCAGAATATTTTCTCGATTAACCTGCAGGAAGCGCCGCGCCGCCTCCGACACCAGCACCGCGCGCCGGTCCGCGGTGAACAGCATGATCCCGTCCTGCAGATTGCCCAGAATCTGGTCAAGATTCTCGCGCAACGCGGAATAGACTTCCTCGACATTGCGCATGCGCTGCCCGATTTTTTCAATTTTTGTTGAGACCTGCGCCGCCACGTCGAGGTTCCTCCGCGCCGGTCCGTCCGTCGGCGCTTCGCCGGCCGCGGTCAGTCGGTCGAGTTGCCGGCTGATCTCCGTCATGGGCCGCAACGCCAGATTGCTCAGTGAAAAAGCCGCCAGCAGCGCCACGATGAGGGCGAACCCCATCAGCCAGAACGCCTTTTTCAATACCGGATCGTAGGCCGCGCGCAACAGCGATGTGTGAACACCCACATGGACCGAAGCGAACGGCTTTCCGTTGTTCGCCAGTGTCGCAGCAATATCCAGGACCTTGGGTTCGCCAAAGACTTGCATCATCAGCGGCACAGGCCCGGCTTTGAGCAAGCGGTCAAAGCTCTGGCGCGGGGGCAACAGCTTTCCCTGGTTTTCAGGATTGGTGCTCAATAAAATGGTGCCCTGACTATCGGCGATGTTTACGTCGTACACCGTAGATGAATAGCGGATGACCGAAGTGAGCGCGGCTTGCAACGTGGGATCGTTCTGCACCGTCTCGGCCATCAGTGCGCGCAGCTCACCGGGATTGTTGGGGTCGACGGTGAGGCCCTGGAGGCCGGACTCGAGCGCGTTCTGCAGCGAATACCGCACCTGATCGGCCACCATCAGGTTGGTGTCGTAAGTCTCCCTTACCGCCGCCTTCACCAACTGGTGCACGTACACGAGCGAGACCACCCCGGCAATGATGAACACCAGGGCCGATATGGCCAGCACGAGTTTGGTTTTCAAGCCCATCTTTGTTTGAGACGCGGACTGCCGGCCTCACCTGCTTGGACGAAGATGCCTCCGGGATCGGGGCAGAATGCGCTGGCTTTCGGCGCACTCCGAGTTTTCAACTCTCGATTTCCTGCCGCTCCCGGCCGTACTCTTTGAGTTTGTTGTGCAGGGTTTTCAGGCTGACCCCCAGAATCTCTGCCGCTCGCGTCTTGTTTTGTCCGGTGGCCTCCAAAGTGCGGAGAATCAGCAACCGCTCCGCCTCGTCCACCGTGGCTCCCACGCGCACCGTGATGATGCTGTCGTCGGTGGGCGCTGCCGCCGCGTGATCCTTGCCGAATCCTTGAGGCAGATGCCCCGCATCGAGCGGCGCGCCATCGGGGCAGAGAATCACGGCACGCTCGATCGTATTGCGCAGCTCGCGCGCGTTTCCCGGCCAGCTATGAGCCATCAGCCGGTCCAGCATGGAGGGCGCAACGCCGGAAACTTTGCGGCCGTGCTTCTGGTTCATCTCGCCCACCATGGCTTCCACCATGGGCGGCAGATCCTCAAGATGCTCACGCAGCGGCGGCATGGCGATGTTGAATACATTGAGCCGGTAAAAGAGATCGTTGCGAAGATGGCCCTCGGCGACGGCCCGCTCCGGGTCCCGGTTGGTGGCCGCGAGCACGCGCACGTCCGTGTCCAGCTCAGTACGAGCGCCTAAGCGCCGGAACTTCCGCTCCTCCAGCACGCGCAGCAGTTTGGCTTGCGTGCCGGACGGCATTTCGCCAATTTCGTCGAGCAGCAACGTTCCACCGGCCGCCAATTCGAAGCAGCCGGCCCTGCGCTCCACGGCGCCGGTAAACGAGCCCTTCTCGTGGCCAAAGATTTCACTCTCGATCAGGGTCTCCGGGATCGCCGCGCAGTTGACCGCAACAAACGGACGGCCCTTGCGCGGGCTCAAATCGTGCAGGGTGCGCGCCACCAGTTCCTTGCCCGTCCCGCTCTCGCCGGTAATCAGGATGGGCACATTCGACGGAGCAACTTGCTCGATCAGCGTGAAAATCTCGCGCATTCTTTTGGACTTGCCAACCAGTTGGCCGAGTACGCCGGACTCCCGCAGCCTGCGCCGCGCCACTTCGAGTTCGATGGCCGTCTGCCGCTGTTTTGTGGCGTTGGCCAGTATGGTCTTGAGCCGCGTGGGGTCCACGGGCTTCTGGAGAAAGTCGTACGCGCCCAGTTTCATGGCATCGACAGCCAACTGGATGGAGCCCATAGCGGTGAGTACCACCACTGCCATGTTGGCGCTCAGGCTCTCGGCGCCGCCGGACAGTTTGGCCAACAGGCCCATGCCGTCCATGCGCGGCATCTTCAAGTCCGTCACCACGATAGCCGGGTCCCAGAGCAGCGTCTTTTCCCAGGCCTCGACCCCGTCGCGCGCGGTCTCCGTGCGGTATCCCCACCCGGAGATCAACTCCGCCAGCCCGGCCAGCGCGTTGGGCTCATCCTCTGCGATCAAAACCTTTACGCTGTTCTCCATAGGGGTACTTCATTAGCTTACCTTTTCGCAGTGGCATCGGGCGATAAAGCGGTCGGCGGGCCGCGGCTCGACACCGAATCGTCGGTCGGGTCCGATGCTGGCCTCGGGCGCGATCGACCTTTATCTCGCTGGAGCGAAGTATTCCGGGATCGCGCGAATCTCGAGGTCTTTGTCCGGCAGCCGCACGTCCAGCTTGTGGGCTACCCCGTTTCGCGCGGGGTTGGCAGCGGTGAAATACAAAACGGACTGGCTGCGGATCATCTCCGCGAGACGCGCGATAGCGGACTCAAAGTCCTTTTCTTTGGGTGTGAACAAAACACCTCCGCCTGCCTTGGCGAACAGATCCATCGCGACCTTGTCGTGCTGCGTCCTGACGCCCGAAACCTCCGTGTCAGGAAGAAGGAACGAATAAAGCGTCGGTGCACCCGGCCATTGCAGGCTACGAATTGCGTCCGCCTTCTTGGAATGTGACAGGTTATCTCCCCCGTCACTGATCAAAACGACGGCTCGCCTTACATACCTCGCGCGGGCGGCAAAGTACTTCTCTCCTACGACGACTGCATCGTAGAGCGCGGTGCCGCCGCGGGCGTCCATATGGTCCAGAAATGAATAGTCAATCCCGGAGACAGGGGTAAATGGGAGGTCGAGGAAGGCCTCGTCGGAGAAACAAATCTCCATGACTTCACTGCCGTTCGGCAGATCGTTCAGGATCGCATGGACGGCTGCCGCAATAGACCCCTGGCGGTGGAACATAGAGCCCGAACAATCGATGAGAAAAGCAAGGGACACCGGCGAATCCGGCGATCCTCGGAACTGTAGCGGCCGCTCTACGCCGTCTTCGAAAAGCTGAAACTGCGGTTCGTCGATGGTTTGTGGCACGCCCTGTTTGTTGATCACCACAACATTGAGATTGACGTCGGGCCAGGTTTTGTCGATTACGGGAGGCTCAGGAACCGGGGTGTCGGTGCTGCTCTGGGCCCGCAATGCTGTTGCGCCGGACGCAATCGTCAACAGAGCGATGAGCGTTGCGGCCCACCATGCGGCCGGCTTTCTTGTCAGCATCTCACTCTCAACTTTCGCAGGATCGATTTGCCAGCTATTTTAGCGCCGGACCGCGGCTTCCGCCGATTACTTGCCGCTGAGGGCATTGGCAGCAGCGGGCCCTACCGCCCAAACGCGTACGTCGCCTGAAACAACCCGCTGTCGATTCCCGGATTCTCCTGCGCGGTATTGTGATTCGAGATGTGGTGGTAGCGGTATTCCACGCGAATCGATTTGTGCAGGCTCCGGTACACTTCAAACCCCGCCCCCAGATCGAAGGTGAAATTAAACGATCCGGCCTGGATGATGGGGATCGGCTGCGTGGAGTACATATATCCGCCGTGGCCGGTGAAGAATGGCTGAATCCTGTTGCGGGGGCGGAAGTTCCATTGCATTCCGATCGGAGAAATGGCTTCGCCGATCGTCCAGCGGCGTCCACTGCAGGAATAGGTTAGTGTCCCGCTATACGTGACGCCATTTTCACCCGCGTAGCTGTACGGAACCGTGGCCGGCGTACAACTCACAAACTGCGCGCCGAAGTCAAAGGTCGTTTTCGAGGCAACCGGCGTGGTCTGGTTGTTCACTTCAATTCCGACAGGATCGCTCTCCAGCGCCACCGGCAACAATTCGAGGCTGTATTGCCAATTCACCAGACGGTCCATGAGTAGACGCCGGTTGTAGGAAACGCCGAATTCCACGAGCTTGCGGTTCTCGGCGTATCCGAGCAGGATGTGGCTCGAATCCGGGGAGTAGGCGCCGAAGACTCCGAAGGAATTTCTCCGGGCAAAATATGGATTTATCGGGCTCGCCGTGACCTGGGCATGGACGGCGAATGGCGCCCCGGCCAACAGCAGGCAAAAGCAGGCAAAACGAAAGAAGAATCGCGGGAGACGATTTCCGTAAGCAGATAACAACAATGGGCCCTTTCCCGCAGTGAACTGGTGAGCGAAAAGATAGCTGAATCAGTGTGCTGGGCGGGCCTTTCGCCCGCAGTGAGGTAAATCACCTTGGATGCAGACTTCGTCCTCGAGAAAGCTTCGTGACCGGGCGGAACAGGCCATTTTTGGAGTCGTTTTCACCGGAAATCATTGTACGGGAGCGCAAAAGAATATACTTTGGGTTTGATTTTGATCCTGAACGCCGCTATACGGAGTACGCCCATCATGTCTTCATCCGCGCTTGATTATGCCCGGCAGAATTACTCTCGTTTTGTCGACGATCTGAAGGCCCTGCTTCGCATCCCTTCTGTCTCCACGCTGCCAGAGCACGAAAACGATTGCCGCAAAGCCGCCGAGTCGCTGCTCGCCGAACTCAAGCGCATCGGCATGGAGCATGCGCGCCTGATTGAAACCGAAGGCCATCCGCTGGTTTATGCCGACTGGCTGCACGCCGCAGGCAAGCCGACTGCCCTTATCTATGGCCACTACGATGTTCAGCCGCCCGACCCGCTCGACGAGTGGCTTTCGCCGCCGTTCGAGCCCACGGAGCGCAACGGAAACCTTTACGCTCGCGGTGCGGTCGACGACAAGGGGCAGGTAGTGGCGCAGGTGAAGGCGCTCGAGTCGCTGGTGGCCACGAACCACGCGTTGCCCCTCAACGTCCGCGTTCTCTTTGAAGGCGAGGAAGAAGTAGGAGGGGAGGGAATTGCGAAGTACGTCGAGTCGAAGCCCGCCGACTTGAAGGCCGACTTTGCGTTGGTCTGCGATTCCGAACTCTTTGCTCCGGGCCTTCCCACCCTCTGCGTTGGCCTGCGCGGCATGATCTACACCGAGATCGAAGTACGCGGTGCAAAAAACGACTTGCATTCCGGCATGTACGGTGGCGTGGCTCCCAACCCTTTCTTTGCCCTGGCGCACATCATCGCGAAACTCAAGGATGAGAACGGTCACATTCTTATTCCCGGATTTTTCGATGACGTTGCCACCCCCAGCGCCGAAGAGCTTGCCGCATGGCGCAGACTTCCCTTCGACGAAGAGGAATACCGCAAGAACGAGGTGGGTTCACCCAAGCTGATCGGCGAAGCCGGGTTCAGCGTGCTGGAACGGACGTGGGCTCGTCCGACGCTCGATGTTCATGGGATGCCGGGCGGCTTCATCGGCGCCGGCGCCAAGACCGTAATTCCCGCCAAAGCCACGGCCAAAGTTTCAATGCGCCTGGTTCCCAACCAGACGCCGGCTAAAGCCTTCGCTCTTTTCAAGAGCTACGTGGAAAAGATCGTTCCTCCCGGCGTCAGCGTAGAAGTGCGATTGATTCACACCGGTGAGCCGTGCCTGATCCCTGTAAACAACCGATACATCCAGGCAGCTACACGCGCGCTCCATGAGGTCTGGGGCAAAGACACGGTCTTCATCCGCTCCGGTGGCTCCATTCCGATCGTTGGCGACCTGGAACGTCACATCGGCATGCCCAGTGTGTTGATGGGCTTCGGACTCCCGGACGACAACATCCACGCGCCTAATGAAAAGTTCAACCTGAAAAATTTTGCATTGGGCATCGAATCGCTGATCCTCTTCCTGGAGGAAGTGGGGAAAGACAGGGAATAGTGAGTAGGGAACAGGGAGTAGGGAGTAGAAACCCAAAGGCAGGGAACGAGGGAGTAAGGGAATGAGGGAACGAGCCGGCGATCGATGCACTCACCTACGGCAAGGATGACCGAACGAATCGCATTGAAAAGCGAAACTGACGCTGCCGGAGTTGTCCTGGCCGGCGGCCAATCCAGCCGCATGGGCCGCGATAAGGCGCTGTTGCCTTTTGCCGGTCGGCCGTTGATCGCGCATGCGCTCGCAATCCTGCGCGAGGCAGGCCTTCCGGTGACGATCGCCGGAACCGTCCCAGCCGCTGACTCCGCTGTTGCGGCTTATGCGCCCATCATTCATGATCCGCAATCAGGCCTCGGCCCTTTGGCCGGAATTTGCGCCGCGCTGGAAACTGCGTCGACATACTATGTGGTATTTCTTCCTATCGATCTGCCCCTCCTTCCCTCCTCTCTCATCACCTACCTGCTCCATCATGCGCGAATCACCGGCAGCTCAGTGACGCTGCCTTCGGTCAACGGATTTAACCAAACCTTTCCGGCGGTTCTAGACCGATCCGTCCTGCCGGCGCTTCAAGCCGAACTTCACTCCGGAAGACGCGGCTGTTTTGCCGCATTTCAGGCCGCGTCAAAAAGCCTTGGCCAGCCCATCGCAGCCGTGGCTGTTGAGCTGCTGGCGCAGGCCGGCCAGGTTGCGCATCCTTACGGCTTGGCTCCTCTGCGCTGGTTCCTCAATGTGAATACCCCCCAGGATCTTGAGCGCGCGGAACCCCTTTGCCCGCGCGCCATCGCGTAAGCTGAATCCATGGCGCTCTTCGAAAATCCCACCGGTCCGGACCCGTCGGAGCCGATCGAAGCAGAACTTGCCGCTCTGGCCGCCCCCGATCGCACTGAGCCGCTTCTGACAAAGGATTCGGCACATGACTCCGCCGAGCCAATGATCCAATTTGACGATGTGTCCATCTCCTTCAATGGCCACAGCGTCCTGGAGAATGTCAGCTTTTCAGTCAACCGCGGCGAGACGCTGTGCATCCTCGGCCGCAGCGGCGTCGGCAAATCAGTTTCTCTGCGCTTGCTCATGGGCTTTTTAAAGCCCGACTCCGGATCGATCAAAGTGGAAGGGCAGGAAATCACGAATCTCAATGAAGAGGGTCTTCGCGCCGTTCGCAAAAGAATCACCATGGTCTTCCAGAACGGCGCCCTGTTCGATTCGATGAGCGTGCGCGAGAACGTGGCCTTTCCATTGCGCGAAAAAGGCGGCCTGGCCGATGACCAGGTCGATCAAATCGTCGGCCGGCTCATTGGCCTGACCGGCGCCGAAGATGTGGCCAACGCTTTCCCAGGGAGCTTATCGACGGGACGCAAACGCGCTGTGGCGATGGCCCGCGCGCTGGCGGCTCAACCTGAGATCGTCCTGTATGACGAGCCCACCACGATGGTCGATCCCATCACAGCGCGCCGCCTCGGCGACCTCATTCAGCGCCTCAAGCTGCAGCTTGGATTCACGAGTATCGTGGTCACGCACGATACGCGCTTTGCTGAAAAGCTCGCCGACTCTGTGCTCTTCCTGCATCAAGGCCGTGCGGAATTCTTTGGTCCGCTTAGTGGCTTTCTTGAGTCTGCCGACCCCCCGATTCGCCAGTTTCTGACCCTGGATGCATATGTATTGCCAACAGCTTAAAAGGGTTACGAATTCTATGCCTTTCGCGATAAAATGGTTTCACAAGCCAGGACTTCATCTGGTTACCAATTCGTTGCATTCGCGCGTAATCTGTCGGCGGTATGATTCACTTGCTATCCGTTCCCCGTCTGGGCCAAGCTGGAGTGAAGCGATTGCATCCGACGTTGTCTAGAATTCGGCTACGTAAGTATTGCTTAGGATCTTGCGCCCTTCTCAATCGATCAGAATTCACTCTTTGTCTTGTCTTCACTGCACCCCCTTTCTCAAAAAGCAGGCAACTGCACAATCGGGGCCTGAAACTTAAGCCAATGCATCATCGGGGGAAACGTCATTTATATCCACTTATCGCGGACCAGAGGGTCAAGTGTGCCTTCTCAGCGCCTGAATCGGCTCCGCAATCGTTAAGCCCGGATCGGCGATTGTTTCGGGACATTTCCGAGCGCAACACTGAGCGAGTCGCGGTCTCAACGAGCGCAGCACTCGCCGCAGAGTTTCTTCAGAAGACGCTCGTATCGACCCTTGCTTTACATGAACTTTGTTTTTCTCGCGTTGCACGTCAACTCCAGCAGCCCGCAGTTGAGGCTCTCACGAAGGTTTGAGGTCTGCGTAGACCCTATGGCGAGTTCGGATTTCTGGCAAAAGCTGTCATCGTCCTTGACCGCTTCGGCTGAGTGGGACGCCGGGGCTTCGGGCAATTCGGTACGATCTTCGCGGGGCACGGCGAAGATGTGGATGGCGGTTGATGCTCTGACCGTCTTCCTGGCCGCAATGACGGTTACGCTTCACCGGTTTCACACCTACCCTGTGAGCGGCGCACGAAAGTTCTTTCAAGGCACCATGTTTACCGGCCTGTCCGTGTGGATCTTGCTGGCCCTCTTGTGCGGTTTTACATGCGCGCTCATCGTAACCAGCCGGCGCTTACATCTCTACTCGCCCACGCACATGACAAATTTTCTGCACGAACAGCGGATGAGCGCTCAGGCCTGCCTGACTTCCGGGCTGCTGCTTACCGGCACACTCTATTTGGTTCGTGCCGGAAACATTCCACGCGGCATTGTGCTTGAAACCATCGGCCTGGTCACCATCGTCCTCGGCCTGCGCCGTTTCATCTATCGCGTTCTGCTTTATCAGCGCTTCGATCGCGGGCTCGATACACGGAATGTTCTTATCGTTGGCACGGGGCCTGAGGCGAATGCCCTTCGTCGACACCTGGATATGATTCGCCACTTGGGCTACACGTTCAAGGGGTTTATTGAGTTGCCCGGTTGCTCCCGGCACGAAGATGTGTCCGAGGACATTGTCGGCAACCTGGAAACTCTCTTCCAGCACACGCGCAAGCAGTTCATCGACGAGATCTTTTTCACCACGCCCTGTGAACGGGGCGTTGTCCAAAGCGTTCTGGAGCAGGCTCGCGTGCACGGGGTCGATCTGCGCGTCGTTCCCGACCTCTACGACGGGTTGGCCTGGAAAAGTCCAATCGAATATGTTGGCCAGTTTCCCACCATTCCCCTGCATCGCGGCGCGGTGCCTGAAATCGGCCTCATTTTCAAGCGTGTCTTCGACACCGTTTTTTCCGCTCTGGTTTTATTCTTCTTTTCGCCGTTCCTGCTGGCCATCTCCATCGCCATCAAGCTCGATTCCCCGGGCTCGGTCTTTTACTCTTCGGAACGCATTGGCAAGAAAGGCGTCGTCTTTCGTTGCATCAAATTCCGGACCATGATTCGCGACGCCGAGAGCCGCCGCGCTGAGATCATGCACATGAATGAGCGCGATGACGTGCTCTTCAAGGTTTCCAACGACCCCCGCGTCACGCGTCTGGGGCGCTTGCTTCGCAAGTATTCGCTGGATGAGCTGCCCCAGTTCATTAATGTTCTTCGCGGCGAGATGAGCATTGTGGGGCCGCGTCCGCCTCTCGCCGGTGAGGTGCGCAAGTACGATCTCGACCACCTGCGCCGCCTCGATGTGACTCCGGGTATTACAGGATTGTGGCAGGTGCAGGGCCGCCAGGATCCATCCTTCGCCAGCTATGTCTCGCTCGACGTTACCTACATCGACAACTGGAGTATCTGGCTCGACTTTAAAATAATTTTGCGCACGATTGCGGTTGTCTTCTCCGGCACCGGCACGTAGGACCTGTTCGCAGGCCCCTAGTCAGTCACGGAAGTGACCGAACTGGAGCCTGGCCGATTTAGACCAGGCCCGTACTCTGCTTGATCTCAACATTTTGGAATTCGTGGGCTGAGTCCACCGGCTTCTTTACCTCGGCGATCACCGTCGCGGGCGAAGCGGCCTGCTGTTTCCGTTCCATGCGCGGCTCGGCGTTCCGCCGTACGCGCAGATTGTTGATCGCATATTCGATGTAAGGCGACTTCAGCTCCGGATCCTTGCCCAGGAAGCGGCAGGTTGCGGTGATCTGTTCAACAATAAATGTGGGTTGGAACCCGGCCAGTTCGAGTTCCTTTTCCTTGGTGATCATGTACACCATGAAATTGAAGACTTCGTCGGTGAGAGTCAGCTTGTGCCGCGCGCACTCCATTTGGAAGATGGTGCGGAACTGATCCAGGCCCGGCGGACCCACTTCGATCTTGTAAGGCAGCCGGCGCAGAAATGCCGGATCCATCAGGTCTTCCGGGTTCAGGTTGGTGGCGAAGATCACGATCTCTTCAAACGGAATGCTGAAACTGGCGCCGGAGCGCAACTTCAAGTAGTCCACCCGGCTTTCCATCGGCACGATCCAGCGGTTCAACAGATCTCTCGGACTCACGAACTGCCGCCCGAAATCGTCAATCAGGAAGCAGCCGCCCAGCGCCTTCATATGCAGCGGCGCTTCATAGTAATGCCCCTTCTCGTCGTAGCGCAGATCCAGCATATCCAGCGTCAGTTCGCCTCCGGCTACCACGAACGGCCTGCGGCAAGTGACCCAGCGCTTGTCGCGCGTGTCGCGCCGGAAACCGGCGAGCCCCGAAGTGTCTTCTTCACTCGCTGGCGGATTGGCTGGGATATGGAGCCGCGGATCGAAGAAGCGGATGATTTGCCCTTCAACTGTGATCGCGTACGGCACATGAATCACATCTTTGAATACACTTGCGAAACTCAGCGCAACTGAAGTCTTGCCGTTTCCCGGAGGCCCGTAGAGCAGAATCGCGCGGCCGGAGTTCAGCGCCGGTCCTGCCTGTTCCACGATGGTTTCGTCCATCGTGAGCTGCTTGATGGCCTCATGGACGTTTTCCAGCGTCACCCGCTCGTTAGTCGGCTTCTGCATGTTGACGCGGTCAATAAAATCGGCGAGGGTTACCGGCGCCGGGCCGATATATCCCGACCGCTGCAGCGCTTCAAGCGTCCATCGCTTGCCCTCATCGGTCATGGCATAGCGCATGTCCAGCACGCTGTCGGAGCTCATTGCGCCGAGCGTATAAATCAGTTGCCGCTCAATGGCGATATTCGCCAGGTCCATCACAACGTGCTGAGGAAGCTTGATTCCTTCCGAAATCTGGCCGATCTTCTCCAGGCGGCCTGAGAACATCAGCTTCATGAAGAGAGCCAGCAGGTCGGTGTCGGCGATACCCGTGCCTTCGATGTCAGCAGGTTCCTGCGGCACGCGGTGAATGAATTGGTGGATGGTCCGGGCGTCGATCAAGCCTAGCGCAACCAGATTGTCGCCCAGGGTTCCACCCTGCGACACCTGGCGCTGAAGGGCGGCAGTGACGTCTTGCTCCGTGACAAGTTTTGCACGGATCAACAACTCGCCCATTTTCAGTTGCGGTCCGATGGCATTCCCCCGACTCGAGCGGTTCCGCGGTTACCGAGTCTGAAGCCAGAGCCGGGTGGATTCTTCCTGAGGAAGAATCCAGCCTTTATTCCGGCTAGAGTCGGCTGCAACAACGATGGGGCCGCTCATTAGAATCTGTCTTCTGCAGATTTCGTCGACCGCCCCCGCCGTGCCATTAGGGCTGGGTCAAATTGTTACGCTTTTGATTCTAGGCAGCGACTTTCGTCGAATGGAATCCCCCCATTTGGGGATGGTCGGCTAAGAGTCTTATTATTCCTTCACTTAGCGTCCACGGGGCGGATCGCCGCCAGGCGGGAACCGCATGCTTGGGCTCGGCTGGTTCCCGCGGCCCTGCAAACCCCAACGCTGCGTCTCCCCGCCGTTTACACTGGTCTTGTGAAGATCGCACTGGCCCAGATCGATCCCACGGTCGGGGATTTCACTGGAAACCTCAAGAAAATCGTCGATTTCAGCCGGCGTGCCGCCGATTCAGGCGCTCGCCTGACCGTATTTTCTGAACTCGCCGTCTGCGGCTATCCCCCCGCCGACCTCCTCGAGAAACCCAGCTTCCTGGTGCGTTGCCAGTCGGCGGTTGACGAGCTCAAAGCTGCAACGCGGGATCTGTCAACGGCCATTCTTGCCGGCGTAGCCTTGCCCTCCGGCCGCGAAGACGGCAAGCCCGCCTTTAATGCCGCCGTCCTCATCGACCGCGGCCAATTGCTCCTCGAGCAGCACAAGCGGCTCCTGCCGTTTTACGACGTCTTCGATGAGCAGCGCTACTTTTCGCCGTCCGGACCGCAGAAGGTCGTCGACCTCGACGGCACTCGCCTCGCCATCACCATCTGCGAGGACGCATGGAACGACAAGAACTTCTGGCCCCGCCGCCTCTACCCAATCGACCCCATGGAAGAGCTGATGCGCCAGGGCGGCGCCGTGCACATCAACCTCTCTTCCTCGCCTTTCTGGCATGGCAAGCGCGCGGTGCGCCGCGAGATGCTGGCCGCCATCGCTCGCCGCGACCGCATTCCTGTGCTGATGACGAACCAGGTGGGAGGCAACGACAGCCTCGTCTTCGATGGATCCTCGCTGGCTCTGAATGCGCGCGGAGAGCTGATTGCGCAGGCTGCCTCGTTCGAAGAAGACCTGGTGATCGTCGATCCTTTCAACTCTTCGCCGGTGTCCCTAGTCGAGGACGACGAAACCGAAGCTGCATATCGTGCACTGGTGCTGGGGACGCGCGACTACGTTCGCAAATGCGGATTTCGCAAAGTCGTGGTGGGGCTCAGCGGCGGCATCGATTCAGCCCTGGTAGCGGCGATCGCTGCTGAAGCTCTGGGTGCGGAGAATGTGACCTGCATCGGCATGCCCAGTCCGTATTCCTCATCCGGATCCATCGATGACAGCCGCCAGTTGGCCGCGAATCTCGGTATCCGCTTTGAAGTCATCTCCATCAGCGAGCTCTTCGCCGATTTCAACCTCGCGCTGGCTCCGCTTTTCAAGGGATTGCCGCCCGACCTGACCGAAGAAAACATTCAGCCACGTATTCGCGGCACTATCCTGATGGCCCTCTCAAACAAACTGGGTGCTCTGGTACTCACCACGGGCAACAAATCGGAGATGGCGGTTGGCTATTGCACCCTTTACGGCGACATGGTGGGCGCTCTTGCGGTCATCGGCGACCTGGTGAAGACGCGGGTCTACTCGATCTCCCATTGGCTAAACCGAGACCAGGAGAAGATCCCCGCGGCCATCCTCTCCAAACCGCCTTCGGCCGAGCTTAGGCCGGGCCAGATGGACACCGATTCGCTGCCGCCCTATGAAGTGCTCGATCCTATTGTCGAAGCCTATGTCGAGCGCTACGAGACGCCGGAAGGTATCGCTCAAAAGCACGGTTTTCCTCTCGATCTCGTCCAACAGGTGGTGCACCTCATCGAGCGCTCCGAGTACAAGCGCCAGCAGGCCGCGCCCGTCCTGAAGGTGACTTCCAAATCGTTCGGCATGGGCCGCAGATTTCCGATTGCGGTGAAAGTCCAAGTCTGACTTTGGAACCCCACCACCGCGTTATAAGCTAGGGAAGGGAGTTTTCCCGTCCATGAAGGAGAAGAGCTTGATCCGTCTGTCGTACCGATTCATCGGCGCCGCCGCGCTCATTGCCTTATTCGTTCCCGCATTCCCAGTCGTTGCCCAGCAGCATGTACCGCCCGCGCCCGACGCCGTGCCTATGCCTTCCGCGCCGGCGCAACAGCCGTCCGATACGACTCCGGCAGATCAGCCCCAGTTACAGGCTCCACCCGCGGCTCCGGCTCCATCCGGCCCGCTCGTCTTTCCCAAGCCCGACCCGGGCAACTTCACTGCCACCACCCCCACCAAGGAAGTGGTCAACGGCTTTCTCCAGGCAAATTGGGGCTACGATACGGACCGCATGTGGCAGGTGCAGGCGATTCGCAAAACCCCCGCCGAAGGCGTGAGTCAGGTTGTGGTTCTGATCGGCGATAAGACGGGGAAGCAAAAGCCGCAGGTACTCGCCTTTTTCACTCTTCCCGATGGCAAACACATCATTAGCGGAGACGACATCATCGCCTTCGGCGCCGATCCCTTCGCCAATGCTCGCAAGCAATTGCAGGACCGTGCCAATGGCCCGTACCGCGGAGCCGCTTCAAAGGATCTTGAGCTGGTCGAGTTTGCCGATTTTGAATGCCCGCACTGCAAAGAAGCACAGGCCAACATGGATAAGCTGGTTACGGATTATCCCAAGGCGCGCATCGTTTTTCAGAACTTTCCCATCGCTTCGATCCATCCCGAGGCTGTGAATGCGGCCGAGTATGGCGTCTGCGTCACAAAGTTGGGCGGCAGCTCGGCATTCTTCCAGTTTGCGTCCGCGGTTTTTGACGGTCAGGATGGCCTGGCGAGCCCCGACGGCGCAACCCTCACGCTCAACAGCGCCACCACCAAGGCCGGACTCGATCCGGCGAAGGTCTCTGCCTGCGCCGCTACGCCTGAAGTCAAGGCGGACGTTGAAGCCTCGGTCCAATTGGGAAAAGAACTGGGTATCGTCGAAGTGCCCACTCTGGTGATCAACGGCCGCACGGTTCCCGCTACCGCTCCTTATGACCTGCTGAAGAAGATCATCGACTACCAGGCCAAGACGGACGGCGTAACGCAATAACTGAATTAAGAGGCCCGGGACCTTTGCGCCGGTTGGCGTGGAGGTCCTGGGCTTTTTCGTTTTTAGCGCCCTCTATTTTGCTGCATTCATTGTGCCCACGGCGCAACTGGCGCTGGTCGGAGTCAGTACAGGATTGCCGTCGGCGTCAAGGGCGGTCATCAGCTTCCCGTTGATGGTCGCCGTACCTGATCCAGTGAGCGAACCGTTCGCCTGAAGAACGAGTCCGATGGGCGAGCTGCCGTTTTTCACGGCGATGGTTGCGGCACCACCCTGGCCCAGCACGTCGTAGAGCGCCATCACGTGGGCCTGCGCGCAGTCAATCACCGCCGCCGCGTCAGAAAACTGAATCTTCAGTCCTCCGGCGCTGGTGTAAGTGCCCACCATGCGCGGACCGGGAGCGATGAGATTCTGCTGAGGAGCGGAGCTATCGGGAGTCCCGCCGAACAGAGACGGCATCAGGCTTAAGGCGCTTGTGAGATCGGCCATCATTCCCTGGTCGGGAGCAGTGGCCGGACCCGGCGCAAGCGTGCCGACCTTGCAGCTCTCTGTATCGGGCCCATAGTTCGGGGTTCTTGTGCTGGCCCCGGTTTTCCGATTCGTCTCAACGAAATAGCCGACGATCTTTTGTCCCGTGATTTGCTGGACGGCGGGAGCCGCAATCTTTCCATCGGCCCCAAGCGTCACAATGAGCGGCTGCGGTTGATTGTCGATCTTGATCTGGTACTGGCTGCCTGACGGCTGGATCGTGTAGTTGTGAGCTCCACGCACCATCTGGCCGCAGCTGGCAATGTCCACGCTGCCATCGCCAAATGTGAATTGCAATCCGCTGGCCGCGTTGTAGACGCCGTACATGACAAGACCCGTTCCGCCAGGAGCGGTCAACGCGTCGGGGCCAAGCCCGAGCAAACTCTTCATGCCCACGCTCAACGCGGTACCCGTGCACTGCGTCATGCTGCCGCCCAGCTCCACGCAGCGGCGCGCGGCCAACGTGCCGGGATCGGTGGTCGGCGCCAGCGGCGTCGTGCCCGGCTGTTGTTGCCCCGGAGCCTGGTTCATCGACGTTTCCCACAGTTTCTGGATGTCGGGCATGGGAAAGGTTTGAAACAAATAGGCCGTGAAATTGACTTGGCCGGTATAGGAATCCTGCGGATTTGCCGCCGACTTGGCGAAACTGGTGTAGGCGTTGAAATAAGTGGTCAGCATGCGCACTTCGTCCGGCGTCATCTGGTTTGCCTGCAGACGCGGTCCCGCCAGCGCCCCAATCAATTGCCCCAATTCGTGCATCGCGCTCAATTGGCGGTTCGCGGTGTCCTGTGCGCTCGAGCCCTTCACCTCGGCCATGATCTGGTCCACCGTGGGGAACTCTTTGAGATACGGCGGATTGAAAGTCTGCTGCGTAGCGCCGGAAGGCTGAGGGGATGACGCGGGCGCGGGATTCGCGACTGGAGCGGCTGGCGTAGCTGCCACAGTGCATCCCTTCAGCCTGCCAGTCATCTGTGACCATGCGCTGTCCATCGTGGTCACCACGTTGCCGTTTTGTTTTTCGACTGTCTCGCACCACTGATCAGCGCGATATGGCTTGCACGTTGTCACGGTGTAGGTGAGTCCGTTGGCGCAAACGTAGGGTGAGTTGAGCACCGGCGGCGCGGGGGCCTGGGGCGCTGCTGAACTTGCGAAAAGAATCGTGAGTCCAGCGAAGGCCGCAAAGGCTCGCATGGAAGCGCCTGGCTCGCGACTTCCTAAGAGTGAAGCACCAACGGATCCAGCCAACCCCGCGATCTTCTTCCCGTACATCGATTCCCTCCAATGATGCCCGCAAGGAATGCAGGCACTCGATGGTGACGCTGTGCACAAATCGACACCACTACGAAGAAAAGTCCTCAAGAATGCGAATGAATCAGCCGGCAGGGGAGCAGGCGATTGGGGCCGATGCGCTATGGTAACAACCCGCAGTCCTTCTGAAAAGACGGGCTGCAATGGGTTGAAAGTTTCATGTGGATTTGGATGGGTCGCGAACCAGCCGTGGCTGAAGAACTCAGGGTTCGAGCATCGCTCTACGGCGAGACCCGCTCGACCAGCATCATCGGCGTGTGTCCCGCCGCTTGTGTCCCGCGGATCACATGCGGCGTCATCACAATCACCAGGGTCGCGTAATTCTTCTGCAGATCCTTGCTGGTCACATCGTTTAGGCCTGGAATTTCGCTGATCCCCGGCGTTCCGCTGACAGACAGGCTTTGCGACTTGTCCATTTCCGTCGCTACCACGGCTGCCTCGCCCTCCTTCAGAGTGACCACTCCGGAGTACGCGCGGTTATCCAGCACCGGATTTCCGTCGATCGAGCTCCCTGCGAGCGCATCCAGCTTCAGGTCGATGGCCAGCGCGACGTCGCCATCGCGCAATACCCTCGGGTTCACTTTAAGGTTCAAGCCGAGGTCCTCGTATTGAACCATGGGAACATTCGGCACCGAGGAGCTCAGCGACGACAGCAGCGATGAGAGGCTGCTTGAGCTTCCCGCGCCTGTCAATCCGGCAATGTTGGGGATATTCGGAGAGAGGCTCGAATACGATGACGTCTGGATGGGATACCTTTCGCCTTCCTTGATCGTCTCATCCTGCCCGTCTTCCATGCGCAGCTCAATCTGGTCAAGCTCCCGCGAATCGGAACTGTTCAGATTCAGGTTGAATGTTGTCGCGCCCGGCGCCAGTGCGGATTCCGTCAGCCCGCCGCCGAATAAGGCGAATCCATTCGAGAGCAACGGGCTCGATACCTGGCCGGAGGCGATGAGAATGCCGAGGATGGCCAGCGGATCGTTGGCTGAGGCCAGCCCCGACGAAATAATCTGCTGCACCAGGCTGGCGTTCTGGCTGAGCAGCGATTCCTCCTCCGCGAAAACGTTGAACGCCGAAATGCTCTGCGGCAACTGGGTTCCGGTGTTGCGCGTGCTGGTGTGCGCCACCTGAATCATGCGCACGTCCACGAGTACCTGGCTGCGTCCGTCAAGCAGGCTTCTCAGGGTGGCATTGAACGCGTCCAGCGTGGATGCCGGCGCGCGCACCGTAAGGCTGCTCTGTGAGGACGAAAGCTGGGCCTGCTGCGCCTGGAACACTTCCTTCGCCAAGGTTACGACCTCGGTCATCTCGTCGGCGCTCAACCCGGCCAGGTAAACCGTTTCCATATCCTCGGGAGTCAATCGCTGCCGATTCTCGCGCGTGTCGTCTGCCACCAGCGCCTGGTGCGCGTCCAGAGGAACGTAGAATGTGTGCGTCGCCATGGCCAGAATTCGCATGGCGTCCATGAAGCTCACGTCATCCAGGTCCAGCCGAATGATCGTCGGCCGCACGCTGTCGTCGAGCAGGGCCTTCACCCCGTATGCCTTGTAAACCTGGTCGATGATTTGGCGCTGGTCATTGCGGAGGTGGAAACTCTGTTTGGTCTGCGCGGTCAAAAGCGTCTCCACGCCGCCGATCGAGCTCGCCGCCTGGCCATAAAGAGACTTGGGCTGCGCGCGGACCGATTCATCGGCCAGGTCGTCAAGATGCTGGCTGGCTTCGACGTTTGAAGGATCAAGCGCGAGAGCGCGCGTGAGGGCGGCGCGTGCGCCGGCTTCGTTACTCAGCAACCGATCCTTGGCTGCCTCCTGGATCAACGCCGTTACTTCATGGCTTTTGGCCACCAGCGCCGCCATCCGGTAGTTGGCGTTCGAGGGGTCGAGCGCCGCGGCGCGATCGAATCCCTGCATCGCATCGTCGAACTGGCGGTCCAGAAAAAGCTTGCTCGATTCCAGATAAAGTTTTGCCGCCCGTCTTTGATCGCCGCTGCGTGGCCCCTTTGTTTTTGCCGGCTCCGGGATCTCGCTCACCGCCGGCAGTGTCTGTCCCGCGGAATCTTGCTGGCTTGGAGGTGCCGCAGTCGCCTGGGCCGGTTGGCCCGCACCGCCTGCCGTGGCGCTGGTAGCCTGGGACATCGCGCCGCAGGGAATCACCAGCAGAGCCAGCACACCCCAGCACTGCCTGGACGCTGCGCGCATTTGCCGGCGCCGGGGCTTGGTGCCCCAACCCTCGACTACGCGTCGCGCGTTCTCGATCTTTGCGGGTCGTATTCTCATCGTGTGCTCGGAGCCATCGCCAGCAGATCCTTCAGCGAGGATACGCACGCCTCGGGCTGGCAACGCAGCAATTCCTCGAAACTGTACCTTCCTGTCGCCACGGCGATCACGGAAAGAAAATTCGCGCGTGCCGCCTCGATGTCCCGGGGCGTATCGCCCACCACGCAGATTCGGACGCCGTCTTGCCCTTGGGCTTCCGCCAGCTCTCTTGCCTTTCGCGCCGCGTGTCCAATCAGCTCGCCCCGCACCGGGAAGTGGTCGCTGAAGCCGCCGAATCGGAACCACTCGCGCAGCCCGGCTTTCTCGAGTTTGATCCAGCCGATGGCCTCCAGGTTCCCCGAAGCCACTCCCAACAGCGCGCCCTTCTGGGCCAGATGCCGCAAAACCTCTTCGATCCCCGGCGTCAGCTCCGGGTCCAGCTCCTGGCGTCTTTCCGCCACGGAGTTCCGCATGGCCTCAAGAATGGCGTCGTAATGTTTTTCCAGAACGTTGTCGGGAATGCCCGCCTGGCGGCACGCTTCACGCAGAATCGCCGTATCCGTGCTGCCGTGGATCAGAACCCCGGTCAGCGTAATCTCAAATCCCGTTACCCGTTGCACGCTCGCTGCCACCGACTCATAGTGCACCCGGTCGCGGCTTCGCATCAGCGTTCCGTCGATATCGAATAGATACGCATCCTGATCGTCCCATACGAAATCCGGCTCGATCTCGACACGTGCCTCGCTCTTCTGTTGTATTTTCTGCATGATGCGGGTCGAGCGGTTTTGAGCGGGCGGGCAGGGAAAGGTCCGGACAGAAAAACGGCTGGAAAAATGCGGAACCGCTCTCAGGCCCGGCGATAGCCCTGGCGTAACGCCCCATATACAGGACGTTCGCTGCGCGGCGGACGCTTGAGCTCGGCGCGGACTTCAGCCAGGTCCAGCCCCAGCTCCGCCATCGCGCGGCTCAGCGTGTTGCGATGCATGCCCAGTTCTTCCGCTGCCTTGCACTGGTTTCCCCGGTGCGCCACCAACACCTCACGCAGATATTGCCGCTTGAACTCGCGCACCGCCTCTTCGTAGCGGACTCCGCTCGAGTGCATTTGCGTCACCAGGCTTTCCAGTTCTCGCCTCACTTGTCCCTCTGCTGATTACGAACAATCAGTCTAACCCGTCCGCCGCCGTCTTGCAGCACATTTCTTAGAACGACTTTTATGACGATCCCCCGGGGTGCATCCAGCTCGGCGATTCGTGCTCCAAAAGCATCAGGCCCTTGCGTACACGCTCGCCCAACTCGCCCGGAGTCACTTTCTCGCTCATGTGCAGCGAGCCGAAAAACAGCCGCGGCAATTTCGCCTGGTCAAGCCAATCCTGCCCTGGGTAAAAGGCCACGATCACCAGGATCGAGACCATCACCAGGAACACCCCTTGAATAAATCCCAGGATGGCGCCGGCCAGGCCATCCAGGCATCCCAGGCCAAACTTGTCGGCGAGCTTCCCGATCATGCCGCCAATAATGTTTGCCAGCCCCATGACCAGCAAGGCGATCAGAAGAAACGCAACGGTGTTGGCGACTGCGTCAACTCTGAAGATAGGTTTGAAGAGGCTCCCAACCCGCAGGTAGTTCCACATCGCCAGCGTCAGGCCCAGGATCAACCCCGCAAGCGAGCAGGCAGTGCGAAAGAACCCTTGCGCGAGCCCCATTAAGGTTGCTCCCGCAAGCACCGCCAGAATGCCCCAATCTACCCACGTCATATTGCGCTCCGCGCCCGTGAACAAACCTTACCGGCTCATCTCGTGTCCGGTCAAACGCCGGAATGCCTCAAGATACTTGGCTCGTGTCCGTTCCACAACATCCTCGGGCAAGCTGGGTGCCGGCGCCTGCTTGTTCCAGCCAATTTCTTCCAGGTAGTCGCGCACAAATTGCTTGTCAAACGAAGGCTGTGCGCCTCCGGGTTTCCATGTCGCGCCGTCCCAGAAACGCGATGAATCGGGAGTCAGAACCTCGTCGGCAAGAATAACCCCGTCGGCGGTTTTGCCGAACTCGAACTTCGTATCGGCCAGAATCAACCCTCGGGTCTCCGCATGCGCGGCTGCCCGCCGGTAAATGGCGAGCGTCATCTTTCTCAACTCTGATGCGTCGCCCGCCCCAAGAAGTTTCTCAACGGCGGCATAAGAAATGTTTTCGTCGTGCGCGCCATCCTGGCTTTTTGTGGCCGGCGTGAAAATCGGCTCCGGCAACCGCGATCCGTCCTTCAGATCGGACGGAAGCTCGATTCCACACACCGTTCTCGATGCCTGGTACTCCTTCCAACCTGATCCCGCCAGGAACCCCCGCGCCACGCACTCCACCGGAAACATTTCTGCCCGCTTCACCAGCATCGAGCGGCCTTCAAGTTGGTCGTCATACGGTCGGAGCGCCTTCGGGTACTCCTCCACATTTGCGGTGATCACGTGATTGGGAACCAGATGCTTGAGCAGACCAAACCAGAACAGTGATATCTGTGTGAGAATCTTGCCCTTGTCCGGAATTCCCGAGCCGAGAACGTGATCGAATGCGGAAATCCGGTCCGTCGCCACCAGCAGCAGCGCCCCGTCGACTTCATAAAGATCGCGCACCTTGCCGCGACCGAGCAGCGGAATGTCGCCAAGGTTGGTCGTCAGCAATGCTGCCATTTGGATGGTTCCTCTTCGATCGGTGTTCGGGGGGCTGAATTTTCGATTCTCCGGCGGCGGGCGGCCTTTGTCAATCATTCCTCCGCGCACACTTGCCCCGCATGTAGGCCGGCATTCAAGTTCTACGGCCCTGGTCGGCGCGGCCTATTTCCAGCGGGAATCGATGTCGATTCTTCCAGTTTGCTTGAGAACTAACCCCTGTGACGGCCGTCACGGACCCCGCACTCCACTTCGGAGACACTTCCATTGTCAACATGGTTCGGAGGGCGTGTAAGAAAGCCTTCTTTGAGCCGGGCGACACGAGGCAGGCAGTGGAAAGGGGAAGCCGCGGCTAGTCTCGTTTAATACGTGGGATCGCCAGTAGCCGCGTGCTACCGACCTCCAGTGCCGGCTACTGGTCCCCGTCTTTATCTTGTGTAAGTAGCTCTACAAGCGCCCCCGAGGAGACGTGATCCTTCGGGGGTGAATTTTTGCCCGAAATACTCCTCTGCCGGAAACTTTTCCGTTTAATCCGCCGGCTCCGCCCGTGTAGCGAACAGCTTTTCAATTCTGCGGTCCGGTATGAGCCACATCAGAGCCACCACCACATAGACTGCCTTAGAGACCCAGCAGTTCCAGAATGCGGTGGGAATGGCCACCGCATAGAGCGCCAGCGATGCACGCCCCTTGCGGTCCGCGCCAATGGCATTCAGCAGCAGGGAATCTTTTCCGTCCGCCTTGATGAGTGCACGGCAAAGGATGGTGTATGCGACTCCCGACATCAACAGGATTACGCCGTAGAGAGCGGTCGGCAACGCGGCGAATTCATTTGCGCCCATCCAGCCGGTCACCGCCGGCAGCAGCGACAGCCAAAAGAGCAGGTGCAGGTTGGCCCACAATGCGCCGCCTGAAATCCGCCGAACCGCTTGCAGCATGTGGTGGTGGTTGTTCCAGTAGATGCCGACAAAAACAAAGCTCAACACGTAGCTGAGGAACACCGGCGCGAGAGGCTTGAGCGCCGCAATGTCCGCGCCATGGGGAATGTGCAGCTCGAGCACCATTATCGTGATGATGATGGCGAGCACGCCGTCACTGAATGCTTCAAGCCTGGATTTGCTCATGGGGTCTTCAATGCGGCCGGCCTGGCAACACAAAATGGTCTTCGCACCGTGGCTCGTAGTTGTCTCCCGCCATGATGATTGGGCTGTTGTACGTGGCCGGCTTGCCATCGATCATGCGCTGCGGATACAAGGCCTTGGCTCCGCAACTGCAATACGCCATCAGTTCCGTCACGTTGCCTGCGTAGGTCCGCACCAGCCACGAAAGGTCCAGCATTTCGCCGAACGGCATGCCGCGGAAATCGAGTTCGAGGCCTGAAACCATCACATCGTGGCCAGAATCGAGCAGGCGCTTGGTGAACGAAAAAAGATCGTGTACGAATTGCCCCTCGTCGACAGCGATGCACTCCACGCGTTTGCCGATGCGCTGCTGGGTGGCTTCAATGAGCGGAAGCACCGTCCACGGATTGCCGGAAGGGAACTCAACGGCCTCCATCTTTCCACAACCGTTGCGATTGCGGCTCTCGACCACGCCGGCGGCCGCCTTGGTGTCGGCACTGGGCTTCAACAGCATCACATACTGCTTGGCGTACTCGCGGCGCGTCTCAATGCGGCGCAGCAACTCCGCGGTCTTGTTGCTCCGCATGGGCCCCACAATCATTTCCAGTTTGCCGTGCATGCTTGCTTGTTCCCTTGGTCCCTGCTTTTACGCTGTCGCCCGCTGCGCCTCGCGCTGATGACCCAGCTTGACGCTCACCACCTTCGACACGCCCGGCTCCTGCATGGTCACGCCGTAGATCATGTCGGCGGCCTGCATCATGCGCTTCGAGTGAGTCACAATCAGGAACTGCGTATCGCGGCTCAGCGATTCCAGCAGATCGGAGAATCGGCCGACGTTGGTCTCATCCAGCGCCGCATCGACTTCGTCGAGCACGCAGAAGGGGCTGGGCCGGAACTGGAAGATGCCCACCAGCAACGCCAGGGCAGTCAGCGCCTTCTCGCCGCCCGAAAGCAGCAGCACGTTTTGCAGCTTTTTCCCTGGCGGCGAAACCACGATGTCCAGCCCGCTCTCATCCAGGTTTCCTTCGTCGCTCACGCGCAAAAACGCCTGGCCTCCCTGGAAGAGCCGCGCAAAGACCCTTCCAAAATTTTCGTTGATGCTGGTCAGCGCCTCGTCGAACTTGGTGCGCGAAATCTGATCGATCTCTTTGATCGTCTCCTGCGTATTTTCAATGGACTCGATCAGGTCCTGACGCTGCGTCGTGAGGAAACTGTGGCGCTCCGCCGTTTCTTTGTACTCATCGAGCGCCATCATGTTCACCGGGCCCATCTGTTCCAGCCGCTCACGCAACGTGCGGCACGTGGCCTCTTCGGCCACCAGTTCTTCGTCGGCAAGGCGCCCAATCTCCGCGTCGCCACGCAGCACCTGTGCTTCCACATTCACCTCGGCAAGGCAGCTTGCCTCCAGGTGCTCCAGATCGGAGCGTAGCTTGGCCAGCTCGCTCGAAAGCGTGGCCCGGCTCTCGCGCAGCTGGTCCAGCGCTGCCCGTTCGCTTTTTAGCTGCGTCTCAAGCTCTGCCAACTGTTGCCGCAGTGCTTGTCCCTGTTCGGCAATGGTTTGCGCCGAGGCGAGGGCCCTGGTCTGCGCCTGAGCCAGTTCGCTCAGGCTTGTCGCGAGCGTGGCGTTTTCGTTGATCCGTGCCTCGCGCTCCGTGGTAGCCGCGGTGCGTTGCTGTTCGATCGACTGCACCCGCCGCTCCAGGTCGCCGAACAGCCGGTCGATGCGCTGGAAGGCCGCCTCTGCGCCGCGCCGCCGTTCTTCCAGGCCAGCTAGCTCCGCAGTCATCTGCGCCGCATCCTGCTGCAGTATCTCTCGCTTCTGACGCAAATCCTCTAACTGCGCCTGCTGCGCGTTCTGGCTGTTCTCCGCCTGCGCATGCTCGGCCTCAAGCCGCGCGGATTCTTCGCGCTTTTCCGCAATGGATTGCCGCTTGGTCTCGCTCGCATCCTTGTTGCGCGCCGCCTGCGACTGCCACTCCTGCACCCGCCGTTCGATGCGCTGCTCCTCGGCTTCCATCTGCTTTAGAGCCGCACCCAAGTTGGCCGCTTCGCTCTCAACCTGCCGCCGCTCCTCGCCCCGGGATTCCAGTTGCGTGGTCAGTTCCTCAATCGCTCGCGTGAGTGCTTCGGCCTCGCTCTCGGCCCCAGTCAGCTGTGAATCGAGCTTTGCAAGCCTGCCTTCGGTCTCGCGCAGCTCGCGCTTCAGCGCCAGCGGGCCCTCGCTCGCCGGCTTGCCGCCCGTCACCGTCGAGCGATGAAAGCACTCGCCCTCCGGCGTAAGGAAATACGCATGCGTGTAACGCAACGCCAGGCGCTGCGCCTCGAGGGCATTTTCCGTCAGGTAGCCGTGCCGCAACTTGGGCAGCACCGACTCGAGCGATCGGCCGAAACCGTTCAGCACCTTAATTGCGTCGCGCAGCGCGATCAGGCCCGGCTCGTTCACCGGTCCCTCGCCGGTATCGAAGAGCATGCCCTGGGCGTCGGAGTGTACGAGGAACGTGGCGCGCCCGTCGCTGGTCTTCAGCACGCGCACGCCTTCTTCCGCCGCGCCCCAGTTCTCCACCACCACATAATTGAGCTCTTCGCGCAGAAACTCGTCCACGATGCCTTCGTGCTCGCCGCTCACTTCCACAAAGTCCGCCAGCGTTCCCACCGGCGCTACCGATGGACCCAGCGCCCCCGGCTTCAGCAGGCGCCGCACCGTGTCAGTGGCGTAGCCGTGGTTGCGAATCAGCGCGTTGAGCGAGTCGCGCCGTCCCACCAGCGCCGCCTGTTCGCCGCGCAGATGGTTGGCCTGAGCGCGCCTCGCCCCTTCATCGATTCGCTTGCTCTGCGCAGCCTCGCGCAGCGAAGCGATTTCCGCCTCAAGCCTTTTCACCGCCGCGTCTGAAGCCTCAAATCGTAGCCGGGATTCCGCAGTTTGCACGCTCAGGTTTTCATGCTCAATGTGGGCCTGGCCCATCTCGCCTTCGAGCCGTTCCGCCTCGCGCTCCAGCGCAAACAGGCTCTCTTCGCCCTGCACAATGGAATTCCGGGCATTCGCGCCCAGTGTCAGCAGATGCATAGCATTGCGCCGTGCTGCTTCAAGCTCGCGCTCCGCGGTGTACACGCCTTCCGCCGCGGCGCGCGCTTCATGCTGGCGCGCCTCCACTTTTTCGCGGAACTGATGAGCCTCGCCGGCCGCCGTCTCAAGAAAACTCCGCTGTTGGGTGCGCTCTTCTTCGATTCCGGCCATCTGCGCCCGGGTCTGTTCGAGTTCCGCGCCCGCCGCCGCAATCCGCACTTCGAGCTCGCTCACGCGCTCAGTGTTGCTGCGCTCTCGCGCCTTTCCACGCTCCAGTTCAACCGCCGCTTCGCTGGCCTGAGTCCGCGCCGCCTCGGCCTCGCGGTCCAGCTCATATCCGCGCTCGGTCAGTGTGTGCTGGGTGGATTCGTGCTGCCCCACTGCCTCCACTGAACGCTGAATGCGTTCAGAAAGCCCCGCAATCTCCTGCTCCAGCCTCGCCTGGTCCGCATCCATCGCGGCCATCCGGCTGGCCAGCACCACGCGCAAACGTCCGCGCAGCTCATCGCGCACCGCGGCATACCGCTCGGCTTTTGCGGCCTGCCGTTTCAGGCTGTTCATTTGCCGCGTCACTTCTTCAAAAATGTCATCCACGCGCGCCAGATTTTGTTTCGCGCTTTCGAGCCGCAATTCAGCAAGGCGTTTCCTGGTCTTGAAGCGGGTAACCCCGGCCGCTTCTTCGATGATGGCTCTGCGCTCATAAGGCTTCGAGCTCAGCAGCTGTCCAATGCGCTCCTGCCCGATGATGGCGTAGCTCTCCGGCCCCAGCCCTGTGCCCATGAAGATGTCCTGAATGTCGCGCAGCCTGCACAGCTTGCCGTTCAGCAGGTATTCGCTCTCGCCGGTTCTGAAGAGTCGCCGCGTAATCACGACCTCGCCCTTTTGTGGTGCGGTGCGGAACTTGCGCCGGCGAATCTTGAGCACCACTCCCACCTGCGGTGGGGCGGAGGCATGGACTGGGTCAGTGGCCTGAGCGCCCTGCCCCGACTGCGAGCCTTCATCGCTCTTTTCGCCGGCTTCTTCTTCGATCGTTTGTCCCGGCTGCTCGTTGGCGATAATCTCTTCGGCTTCGGCGGCGCGCTGGCGGCGATCCTCGCTCTCGTCCCAGTCCGCCGGCCCATCGTGATCGATCTCAACTTCCGGCGTCACCGGAATCGGGCCTTCATAGGCGTCGGGATCGATCATGGTCAGAGTCACTTCGGCCATGCCCATCGGCCTGCGTTCGCGTGTCCCGGCAAAGATCAGATCCTGCATGTGGGAGCCACGAAGCGTCTTCGCGCTCTGCTCGCCCAGCACCCAACTCACTCCGTCCAATATGTTCGATTTTCCGCAGCCGTTCGGCCCCACCACCACGGCGATCCCGGTGCCCGCCACCGTCACTTCAGTGCGATCGCAAAAGCTCTTGAACCCCAGGATATGAATCTTCTTTAGTTTCAGCATCTTTTCTCCGGCCCGTTGCGGAATCGCCGAGCCCACTTAAAAAACGTCGCCATGCGCGCGCCGGCAGCCTCACTAAAGGCCCCGAAAATTCGAAATTGCGCCGCTTCAAATAAGACTCTACGGACCAAGAACCGCAGGGTCAACGCCGATAAAAGGTGCCAATGTGGATAAGGGGGCCGGAATTCGCGGCCGCGCCTTGGAATCAATTGACAGGCGCTTCTGGCCGATTGAAACTCAAGAAACCAGCTCCAATTCTTCACCGATAGGCGCGCCATGAATCCATCTCTTCGCATCGCATTTGTCGCCGCCGTTTTGCCTCTGGCTCTGCCATCAACCGCGCAGCAAAAGCCTTCACCCCTGACGCCGTACATCGTGGAAAATGCGCCGGTGCTGGTGCTTCAGCACGTCACGCTGATTGATGGCACTGGATCTGCGCCGCAGTCCGACATGCGCATCGACATTGCCGGCGGCAAAATCCTCGCCGTCCAACCCTCCAATTCATCGATCCGTCTGCCACCCGCCGCAAAAGTTCTGGACCTCGCGGGCAAAACCGTGATTCCCGGAATCGTCGGCATGCACGAGCACCTCTTCTATCCCTTGCCGGAGCGTCCCGATGCAGGCAATGCGCTCTACGGCGAAATGGCTGACAGCGCGCCGCGGCTGTATCTTGCCGGCGGCGTAACCACCGCGCGCACTGCGGGGAGCGTGGAGCCCTACACCGACCTTGAACTCAAGAAACAAATTGATGCAGGGCTGATTCCCGGGCCCAGCCTCGACGTTACCGGTCCTTACCTTGAAGGCAAGGGCACGTTCGCACTCCAAATGCATCAACTCGCCGACGCCGACGATGCCGGCCGCACTGTGGACTATTGGGTCGCCGAAGGCGCGACTTCGTTCAAGGCTTACAACTATCTCACATCGGATGAGCTCAAAACCGCGATCCGCCATGCGCATTTTCGCGGACTCAAAATCACCGGTCATCTCTGCTCCATCGGATTCAAGGAAGCCGCGGACATGGGCATCGACAACCTGGAGCATGGAATCGTTGTCGACACCGAGTTTTATCCCGGTAAGCAGCCTGACGTTTGCCCCGATGCCGGCGCCGCCGAGCGCTATCTTGAAACGAATGTCGACTTGACGGGCCCCGGCGTCACGTCGATGATCGCCGATCTCATCGCGCATCATGTGGCCGTTACGTCGACGCTGGCTATTCTCGAAACCTTTGTTCCCAATCGGCCGCCCATGGCAATTGAAAATCCGGCACTGAAGACGCTCACTCTCGAGGCCGCCAGAAGTTATCTTGAGACCCGCGCAACCCGGGCCGAGCGAGCCACCAATAGCGATTTGCCGCAGCGCGGTGACGGTCCGAAGATTTTGCAGGTGGAAATGCAATTCGAGCGGGAGTTTGTCGCGGCCGGCGGACTGCTCATGGCCGGTTGCGACCCCACCGGGTATGGCGGCGTTGTTCCCGGCTTCGGCGATCAACGCAACATCGAGCTTCTGGTTGAAGCCGGTTTCCCACCCGTCCAGGCGATCGAAATCGCGACTTTGAATGGCGCAAAATACATGGGAAAAGCCGCCACCATCGGATCGATCGCACCGGGCAAGACCGCCGACCTCATCGTCCTTGGCGCAAATCCCGCGGAGAATATCGCCAACATTGAAAAAGTCGAGACTGTCTTCAAAGACGGCGTCGGCTACGATCCAGCCAAGCTCATCCAATCGGTTTCGGGCTTAATGGGTCTGCGCTAGGGGCGCGCTCGTCGATAGCTTGATACAGCCGGTGCAATGCGGGGCTCGCGATGCCGCTTCTCGCTGACAACAGGCGGCACTCCGCTGCGACGGAGCGCATCTCCTCTGCCGCGTTGCGAGCATGCTGCGCGAAAACAATCTCCGCAATTGGCTGCCGAAAAAAGCGGCCCCAGTAGTGGACGACTGCGGCCCTCGGCAGAACCATGAACAAGACCTTCAGAGGAACAGGGTGAACCGCAAACCCCAGCGCCCGCACGGTCCTGAATCCCTCTCGCACTCCTTCGACCATTAGCTCCAGCAAGGGCCGGTTCGAGCTTAGTTGCTTCGCCTCGCCGCCCGCAAGATAAATTGCCGCGCAGACCGAGGTCACAAAAAATGCATGGCAGGCCAGCCAGCCGTCCATGTCGCTGTCAGTCCGGGTCGGGAATCCGGCTGCGCGCATCGTCGCTGCCACCGCCCTGGGACGATCGCTGCGGATTCCCCGCGGATCTCCGATGGTTGTCGGTTGTTGCGGAATCAGAGCGTAGCGAACGATGCCATCTTTGAGAGCTCCGCCGGCTCCTGGAAATCCCAGCAGGACTCGATCCAGACTCAGGGCATCGACCAGCGGCTTTGAGCCCAGAGGATGATTCAGCATAAAAAGAACAATCGGGATTCCCTTATTGGCTGTAAGCGCCGGCATGATCGACGGCAATTGATCGTTTCTGACTGCGATCAGCGCGATATCGTATGCATCTTCGGCCCCGAGCTTGTCCACAGTAGCCGCTCGAACGGTTGATCGAGCTCCAGTAACCACATCTTCGATCGCCAGGCCTTGCTGCTCGATTTCCGCGAGCCTTGGGCCGCGCGCGAGCACGGTCACGTCGTGCCCGGCCTCAGCGAGGCGCGCCGCATACAGCGTTCCGATCGCTCCCGCGCCGTAGACCAGGATTCTCATCGAGCGTCCTCAGTTTGTTCCGGCCCTCCCGGCAGAGCTAAACTGTACCTATTATTGCCTGCGGATCGGTTTTGACCGATGGATATTCCTTCCGCAATGTTGACGCCATACATTTCTGCAAGAACCCCTGGACTCCAAGGAGACGCGCCATGTCTGAAAGCCCAAAGAAGCCCGGACCACCGATTGTCGACGATCAAAACGCCATGCTCAGCGGATCGAAGCCAGGCGAAGCAACGCCTGCCGAATCCAAATGCCCGTTCAATGCGCACCAGCTTAAGCACACGACGGCTGGAGCAAAGGGCAACAACGACTGGTGGCCCGATCAGCTGAACTTGAAAATTCTCCATCAGCAATCCTCGCTTTCCAATCCCATGAGCGAGAATTTCGACTACGCCGAGGAGTTCAAGAAGCTCGATCTCAATGCGGTGGTCAAGGACCTTCGTGCCCTGATGACGGATTCTCAGGACTGGTGGCCGGCGGATTTCGGTCACTACGGGCCGCTCTTCATCCGCATGGCCTGGCACTCCGCGGGCACTTATCGCATTCACGACGGGCGCGGCGGCGGGGGACGTGGCTCTCAGCGCTTTGCGCCACTCAACAGCTGGCCCGACAATGTGAATCTCGACAAAGCACGCCGCCTGCTGTGGCCCATCAAGCAGAAGTATGGCCGCAAAATCTCCTGGGCCGACCTGATGATCCTTGCCGGCAACGTGGCGCTGGATTCGATGGGCTTCAAGACTTTCGGCTTTGGCGGCGGCCGCGCCGACATCTGGGAGCCGGAGGACGACATTTATTGGGGACCTGAAACCAAGTGGCTCGGAGACGAGCGCTACAAAGGTGACCGGCAGCTTGAAAACCCTCTCGGCGCCGTTCAAATGGGCCTGATTTATGTGAACCCCGAAGGCCCCAACGGCAATCCCGACCCCATCGCCGCCGCGCGCGACATCCGCGAAACCTTTGCTCGCATGGCGATGAACGACGAGGAGACGGTGGCCCTCATCGCCGGCGGACACACCTTCGGCAAAACGCACGGCGCTGCCGATCCTGTGAAGTACGTCGGTCGCGAACCCGAGGGAGCTCCTGTCGAAGAACAAGGGCTCGGCTGGAACAACACTTTCGGCTCAGGTCACGGCGGCGACACCATCAGCAGCGGTCTTGAAGTGACGTGGACCACGACGCCAACCAAGTGGAGCAATAATTTTTTCATCAATCTTTTTGGGTACGAGTGGGAGCTGACCAAGAGCCCGGCGGGTGCGCAACAGTGGAAGCCCAAGGGAAACGCCGGGGCCGGCACGGTTCCCGACGCGCACGACGAGAAGAAGACCCACGCGCCCACCATGCTCACCACCGATCTGTCTTTGAGATTTGATCCGGCCTACGAGAAAATCTCGCGCCGCTTCCTGGAGCACCCCGAAGAGTTCGCTGACGCCTTTGCGCGCGCCTGGTTCAAGCTCACCCACCGCGATATGGGTCCGCGCGCACGGTATCTGGGCCCGCTGGTTCCGAAGGAAGAGCTCATCTGGCAGGACCCGGTTCCTGCGGTCGAACATGCACTGATCGACGCCAAGGATATTGAAGCGCTCTCGGCAAAAATTCTCGCCTCCGGCCTCACCATCGCGGAGCTTGTAACGACTGCTTGGGCATCGGCCGCAACCTTCCGCGGCAGCGACAAGCGCGGCGGCGCCAACGGCGCGCGCATTCGCCTCACTCCGCAAAAAGACTGGGAAGCGAATCAGCCGGCCGAGCTCGCCAAGGTGCTTTCTAAGCTCGAGGCCGTCCAGAAGGAGTTCAACGCAGCGCAGAAAGGCGGCAAGAAGGTCTCGCTGGCCGACCTCATCGTTCTGGGCGGTTGCGCGGCCGTCGACGCCGCCGCAAAAGGAGCCGGCCATCATGTAAAGGTCGGCTTCGCTCCCGGACGCACCGACGCTTCCGAGGCCCAGACCGATGCGGCTTCGTTCGCGGTGCTCGAGCCCAAAGCCGACGGCTTCCGCAATTACGTTCGCAAAGGACTTGAGAGCTGCGCCGCCGAGCTTTTCCTCGACAAAGCGCAACTGCTCACCCTCACCGCTCCCGAGATGACAGCCCTCATCGGTGGCATGAGAGTTCTGGGCGCGAACTTCGGGCAATCCAAGCACGGCGTCTTCACCAAGCGGCCGGGCAAGTTGACCAACGATTTCTTCGTCAATTTGCTCGACATGAACACCAGTTGGCCGAAGTCCGCCAAGTCGGAAGGGGTTCTCGATGGACGCGACCGTAAAACCGGCGAGCCGAAGTGGAGCGGCACCGTCGTCGATCTTATTTTCGGTTCGAACTCTCAGCTTCGCGCGCTCGCCGAGGTTTACGCGAGCAGCGATGCCGAGAAGGCATTCGTCGATGCCTTTGTGGCGGCCTGGACGAAGGTAATGAATCTCGATCGCTTCGACCTTGCGTGATCTGATGTCGTTCGCGCCGCCTCGGACGGTCATCCTGGGCGAAGTTGGGAGCGTTCTTTGCCCCCAACGGAGTCGAAGGATCTGCGGTTGCTCTTCGGCGCTACAATTGCTGCCGTGAATCCAAAGCTCGTGTTCGTCGCTGCGATTCTCCTCTGGGCATCTAGGATATCTGGGGCTCAGAGCAAGAGCGCAGCCATGCCCGAAAGTCTCTTCATTGCCCTCGACACGTTCTGGGATATGGGGCCGCCGTTCAACTATTACGACCTGATTCAAATCACAAAGACTGCGGACGGGCTTTCTCTCGACCAGGTGCTCGTGACCCCACACGGACAGGCCTGCCTGCAGCCGGCAACCGTCGAAGAGCGATCTGCCGTCTTGCGCAAAACGATGTCGGAATTACTCGAGGGCAGAAATCCCTGCGCAATTCCGAAGAAGGACTTGAATCGCGAGATCAAAAGGTGCAAGAAATGTCTCGTCTTTAGCGGCGTGAATCTAACGATGCAAGCGACGTGCAGCGGGAAAGACCGCCAACTTCAAATGAACATTCTGGATCGCGATATTTATGACAGTCGGACGCCAACCCCAACCAACACCTCGTGGTCGATGCGCGTTCTCTCCAGTCTGAATGATTCTCTTGGCCCGGGCTCCGAGGCCAAGCCGATGTTCCAAACGAGCCCGGCGGAGCACCGCGTGGTTCCGAACACCCCACTGGTAAGCGCGATTCGCGATGGCAACTACGACGGCCTTTTTGGCAAGGATTCCGGTGTTTCAAAAATTGTGGACGAAGCAAGTCAGGCTCCGTCGTCTCCTCCGTCCGTAGCGATTGAGTCCGTCACGCCGTTGCCGATATCTCCAGACCTGCCCAAGTATCCGCCGATCGCCATTGCCGCGCGCATTGAAGGGGTTGTGAACGCCAGTTTTGACATCAACGCTGGCGGAAACGCGCAGAACATTGTTTTTGCAGACGAGGGCCGGCTGAAAATGCTCGAAGGTGCAGTGAGCGACACCCTGTCGAAGTGGAGCTTTCCGAAGCCGGAGTGGGGAACGAGCGGGAAAGTTGCTATCCGATTCGCCCTCAATTGCCATGACGATTCTCATTAAACCTGGCGGAAAACACAGGTCGAATTCTCGTCGGCACCGAGTGATAAAATCAATCAGTGCCGGGTCCTACGCGACGTAATCCCGCCAACCCCGCCAGGTCCGGAAGGAAGCAACGGTAACGGGCTCGTACGTGTGCAGTAGGTCACCCGGTACTTTTTTGACAGGGATCGGGTGTCAGGGATAAGGGATCAGAAAAGACCCAGCACCTGTGCAAGGAGTGAAGATTTGAGCCTTACCGTTCGCCCCGTCGTGGGCCGGCGCGCCAAAATCACGGCGCTCGGAACCTACGTCCCCCCCGATGTCATCACCAATCAAGACCTCGAAAAATTGGTTGAGACCAGCGATCAGTGGATCACTGAGCGCACGGGGATCAAGACGCGCCACAAGCTCGCTGCCGGTCTGGGAGTGAGTGACATGTGCGCTGAGGCCGCAAAGAAATGCCTTGCCGCGCGCGGCATCGCCGCCACTGAAGTGGAGGCCATCCTGGTCGGCACCGTCACGCCCGACATGATGTTTCCCTCGACCGCTTGCCTGGTGCAGAACAAGATCGGCGCCAAGGGCGCCTGGGGATTCGACGTGTCGGCGGGATGTTCGGGCTTTGTGTTTGCGCTTCAGGCCGGAGTCAAGCTGGTAGAAAGCGGCGCGCACTCCAAGGTTCTTGTCATCGGCGCGGATGCCAATACCCGCATGACCGATTACACCGACCGCACCACCTGCGTTCTTTTCGGCGATGGCTCGGGCGCTGTTCTCGTCGAGCCTTGCGAAGCGGGCGAGATCGGCTTCATCGACTTTGTGCACGAGATCGACGGCTCTGGCGGAGGCGCGCTCAACCTGAAGGGCGGCGGCAGCCTCAACCCATCCACTCACGAAACCGTCGACAAGAAGTGGCACTACATTTATCAGGACGGCCCGGCGGTGTTCAAGTTCGCGGTGCGCAAAATGGCCGAGACCACCGTGAAAGTGCTCGAGCGCAATGGCGTCACCGGCGCGGACCTGGGCTGCTTTATTCCCCATCAGGCCAACAAGCGCATCATTCAGGCCACTGCTGAGCGGCTCGACGTTCCAGACGATCGGGTGATTATCAATATTGAAAAGTACGGCAACACCTCTTCCGGCACGATTCCGCTGGCCATGGAGACAGCCATCGAGGAAGGGAAGCTGAAGAAGGGCGACCTGGTCCTGCTGGGAGCGATGGGCGCGGGCTTTACCGTTGGCGCGGCGCTGCTGCGCTGGGAGATCTAAAAAGCAGCTACTAGCTGCTAGCCACTAGCTTCTAGCCGGGCTGAGTCGGACTCTCGAACGTGGCTGTCCTGCGTGTTCTTTAACCGGGGCGGTTTCCTGAATTCACTGCAGAGACGCCGCTGTAAGCACTCAAATTGAAAAGCTAGAGGCTAGCAGCTAGAAGCTAGAGGCTGATTCAGCATATACTGTGCTCCACAAATGCCGGATTCGGTGACGGCACCACGATTCCAAGCGGAGGGCGACCATGGACCTGGCGATGACCGCAAAAAAAGGGAAGATCACCAAAGCCTTGCGCGACCAGGCCAGCGAAGGAATGGAGCGGATCGGCCGCATTCTGGGCCGCACCACGCGCGCCAGCTTCACCTTCAGTGCGCAGCGCCATCTGCACATCGTCGAGTTGACGGTCCAGGCCCGCACCCAGAAAATCGCCGCCACCGGAAAAGCCGACTCGCCCAACGCCGCGCTTCGCGAAGCCATGGACCATGCCGAACACCAGGCCTATCGCTACCGTGATCGCCGCCTGGTGTCGAAGCGCCTGCCCAAGGGCGAGAAGGTGATGTCCGCGCCTCCGGTGACGCGCGAGAAAGCGCGAGCACCCGAGCCGGACGCGGACGGGGCTGAAACCAGATCAGCCCGGCTGCGAAGCAAAGCCCGGGCTTCCATTGCGGTCCACTCATTCCCCTCGGACGCGACCGTTGTCGAGCCGCACATCGTCAAGAGCGGCGAGGCCATCGCGCTCAAGCCCATGACCATCGAGGAAGCGGTGAAGGAAACCGAGTTCCGCGACCGCGATCTGCTCATCTTCCGCACCGCCGCGGGGGACACATTCGTGCTCCATCGCCGCCGCGACGGCCAGATGGAGTTGGTAGAGCTTCCCTGATCGGCGCTGACCGGCGCACGCTGCTGATTCTCTTTTGCCTGCGTTTTCGGCATCCGCTTACGGGCGATTTGCACCCTTGCGCTTTTTGGCCTTCCACCGGAAGTCCGAAGATTCGTCGCGCAGTCTGGAAATGTCGCGCAAACTGTGCACAGCGCTGGACTTTGGTTGCACTTTTTGACCGATTTTGGGGATGGTTCCCTCGTCCTGCGGCCAATTAGGATCGAGACCATGGCGGCCTCTAAACCAAAGTCCACGCCAGAAAACCTGCCAGGGCGTGATCCGGGAAGGCCATTCGGTTGAATCTATCGAAAAACGCAAATCCCGATGCCCAGCGCGAGGTCCTCGACGGCCTGCCCGTTCTTGTGTTTCTCGAGCGCGAGGGGAAAATCCTCTTTGCCAATGCGGAGGCACGCCGCACTCTGGGTTCGCCTGAAGGCGAGTGGACGCCTCGCCCGGTCGAAGAGGTTCTGTGGGGCCTCTCCGCCGGAACTGCAGAGCCGCAAACCGTGCTCAAGGGCACGGATCGTGGCTATCCTTTCCACGCCACCCTTCCTGACAAAGGCGGCCGCCTCGTTCCCATTGAAGGGACCTACAGCATTCTCCATCCCGAGTTGCGCGAGGCTGTAATTGTGGCCCATCCCAGCGAGCGCGAGCGCGCTCCCCGGTCGCGGCTGATGGAGGATGTGCTGTCCAGCCTTCCCGAGGCCGTGGCCATCGAGCACCAGAATCACGTGCTTTATGCCAATCCTGCCTTTACGCGTATGTTCGGTTACACCGCGGAGGAAGCGATCGGCGGCAGCCTGCGTGAGCTGATCATGCCGGAGACTCGGCTCAATGAAAACGCATCCCTGTTGAAGGCTGTGGATGACTTCGGCTTTGCGAAGGCCGAAACCGTGCGAACCAACAAGGCCGGCGAACTGGTGGATGTGAGCCTACAAATGGCCCCCCTGCTGGTTGACGGCGCCAGGGTCGGCTACGTTTTCACGTTCCGCGATATTGGCGAGCACAAGGAGACCGAAAAAAAGCTGGAGCATGATGCCATGCACGACGTCCTCACCGGCTTACCTAACCGCGCCCTCTTTCTCGATCATGTGAACATGAGCCTTGGCCGCCGTCTGCGCGACGCGGGCCAGGGTTGCGGCGTTCTTTATGTCGACCTGGATGAATTCAAGCAAGTGAACGACACTCTTGGTCACGCTGCCGGCGACGCACTATTGATCGCCGTTGCCGGCCGCCTGCGGGCCTGCCTGCGTCCCCAGGACTCCGCCGCGCGCCTCGGTGGCGACGAATTTGGAGTCTTGGTCGAGAACATTATTTCGCCTTACGATCTTGAAGTGGTTGCAAGCCGCATCTTGCAGGAATTGGAAAGGCCGTTTGAGATATTTGGCCGCGACGTTCACGCCGGCGCCAGCATCGGCGCTGCCGTGGCTAGTCCCGATCACGCTACGTCCGATGTCCTGCTCCGCGACGCCGACGTTGCCATGTACCGCGCCAAGCAGGCCGGTGGCGGCCGATCTGAAGTCTTCGACAAGCACCTTGAGATCTCCGTCACCACGCATCAGGAGCGGGAACGCGAGCTGCGAACCGCAGTTAACAAGCGCCGATTTGTTTTTCAGTATCAGCCCATCTACCGCCTCGTAGGCGGCATGATCGAGGGCTTCGAGTCGCATCTCAGCCTGCGGCGGGCCGACGGTGTGGTGGATGATTTCAGCGACCTGACAAACGTGGCCGAAGACGGCGCGCTTTCCGCTCTCATGGGACGCGAGGCGCTCGATGCCGCTTGCGCCGAATTGCGCATTTTGGGCGATCGCTTGCCTGAGCAGGATTTGATCCTGACCCTCAACCTCACGCGCCACCAGCTTTACGATCCTGACCTCATCACCCATTTAATGAAGGCTCTCGCCGCGAGCGGCGCGAACCCGTCGCACCTTTATTTAGAAGCGCCCGAAACGGCGTTCAACGAGGACCCCGACTCCGCTGTCGCCATTTTGCAGCGCTTGGCCGATTGGCAGGTGCGCGTGGCCATCGACGATTTTGGCGCCAGCCTTGCGCCGTTGAGTCACCTCGTCCATCTCCCCGTTGGCATGGTGAAACTCGCCCCCCGGCTCACGTCGGCCGCGCTTTCATCGGGCCGGCAATTGGCGGTGCTCGAGTCCCTGATTCGCCTCTGCAATACGCTGGGCCTGCAAATCGTCGCGCAAGGAATCGAGACCCAGCAACAACTCGCAGCGCTCTCCCGCATGGGATGCGCCCTGGGCCAGGGGCCTCTTTTTTCGCCGCCTCTCGATGCCGAGCGTGCTCTCGCGCTTGCCGAAGCCGGCTATTGGGCCGTCGCGCCCGGATTCTGATGGCTTAACTTCCGGTGTAGCATGAAACCAATGACGCTACCGAAGCCCTCGCGCCGCGAAAAAAAACCTGGATCCTTGGCCACGAATCCAAAGCCCTCAGGCTCGCCGGCCAAGCAGCTCGTCATCGTCACTGGCGTCTCGGGCGCGGGCAAGGCTTCGGCGCTCAAGGCCTTTGAGGATCTGGGTTACCACTGCGTCGACAATCTTCCCCTCGAGCTGCTGCCGCAGTTCGCCGCCATCGTCGACAAATCCATCGAGGTCGACCGCGCCGCCATCGTGATCGACGTTCGCGAAGGCGCCACTCTTGACCGCCTGCCGGAGATTCTCAAGAGCATCAAGAAGCTGCTTCAGATTCGCGTGGTCTATCTTGACGCTCAGGATGCCGTGCTGGTTCGCCGCTACTCTGAGACGCGCCGCCCGCACCCCCTCGGTCAGTCGGAGACGGTCTGGCGTTCCATTGTTGAGGAGCGACAGTTGCTCGATCCCATTCGCAACGTCGCCGACACCCTCATTGATACGTCCAACTTTAACGTCCACGAACTGCGCGCCGACATCCTCGCCCGCTTCGGTCACGAGAAGCAAACCAAGCGCCTGCTCGTCTCCTGCCTCAGCTTTGGTTTCAAAAACGGCGTTCCCCTCGACGCTGACATGGTCTTCGATGTGCGCTTCCTGCCCAATCCGCACTTCGTGCCCGAGTTCCGCAAGAAGACCGGCCTCGATCCCAAAGTCGCCGCCTACGTCCGTGGATTCCCGCAATCGAAAGAGTTCCTCAATCGCGTCACCAAGCTCATGCTCTATCTTCTCCCTCATTACGTGAAGGAAGGCAAGAGCTACCTCACGGTCGCCTTCGGCTGCACCGGCGGCCAGCATCGCAGCGTAATGATGGCCGAAGAACTCGGCAAGCGCCTCCGCAAAGCCGGCTACCAGGTGAAGGCCCTACATCGCGACATCGTGCGCTGACGTTGGTTCGCCATGGTCCTGCTTTTCCTGTCCCGCCTCTTTTTTCCGATCTCTGATTTGCCATCCTGAGCGACCGGAGTCCGCCGCAGCGGACGAAGTCGAAGGATCTGCCCTGAAAATAGCCGATGCACTTGTACCGCCAGCGTCCCGCCGGCTGTCGTGCGGGCGTCCTCGCCCGCACTTGCGCAGTCCGTCTGACCATTTTCATAGTTTCGGGTGGCGCGTAGCGCCATGGATGCCTACGGTTGCCTTTTCGATGCGTGCTAGCGCGCCGTCAGCCCATCCAGCCACCGGCTCAGCGCCTTCTCCGTTTGCTCATAGACATTCCCCGCAGGATTCACCCACAAGATCATCTTTTTTGCCGGAATTTTTTGGTAAGGCTGCGGCTCGCCAGTTGCGTTTTCGCTTCCATTTACCTCTTGCTCAAACCACAGGACAGGAACCTGATCCGCTCGAGCCGCCGCGCCCAGGTCGTAACGGTCATGCAGCAGCAGTCGTGCTGGAACCATCCGCGCGCGCGCATCCTTGAAAATCGTCGCCATCGGATCGGCAATCGGAGAATCCACGATGACCCCGGCCAGTTCCCGATGCTTTTGAGCAACCTCAAGAGCCAAGGTTCGCGCCGAGGCCGGTTCCGTCCAGCACGATCGATCCGGCCTCGATCTGCCGCGTTCCGGTCAAATAATCAATCGCCCAATCCGCATCCTCAAGCCAGCTTCGCTCGCTGGGACGCGCAAATCGGCTCTGTCCGTAGCCGCGGTAGTCAAACGCGAACACATTCACGCCCGCCGCGTGCAGCTGCGCCAGCGCGTCCACCGTGTCTCCCAAATTCCCGTCCTGCCCGTGCAGATAAATCACGGTCAGCCGTCCCAGCCCTGCTCCCTGCGCCGCCGGAATCCACCATCCGTTCAGCCGCGGCACGCCTGCGTCGGTGACCGCGAAGGCCACCGGATCGAAAGCCAATCCCACGCTGGCCGGCGTTCTGCTCACCTTGGCCGACGGATGGTAGAGCAACTGCCAACCGCCCTGCCAGAACAGCAGGCACAGCGCCAGCCAGCCGCATATCGCCGCGGCCAAAACCGTTATGCTCACTGCCGCAAGCAGCCATCGGCCTGAGACAAGCTCATGCTTGCCGTGGTGTCCGATCGTGCGGGCATCTTGCGGTGCGCCGGATTTCGGCTGGCGGGGCACAACCTGTAACGGGCTTTTTCTAGGTGGCATGACTGCGCGTCTCTGCTCCAAACCACTTCCATCCTAATCGTCTCTGCCTTCATTCGCCGCGCTGCATCCGTCGCTTGGGCATCGGCTTCGCGCGCGCCGGTGTATATTGCTCCTTGGTGTAAAGGAATTCATTCTTCGAAAGCCGATGTTCATGCCTGCAGAAAATCCCGCATCCCAAATTCCCGCGGCGAATGAGGTTCTCCTTGTCACCAGCGGCGATCTGCGCCTCTCCGCAAACCGGACCTGCTGGCCTGCGCAGCGCGACATGGAAGAAAACCTTGCCGCGGCATTCGCGCAAAAGGGCATCAAGCTGGTGCGCGCGCACTCTTACGACGAGAAACTGAAGCACGGCTTCATCGCGTCGCAGCGCCAGGGCATGGACGTCTTTATGAAGATTCATCCCCAGGCCCGCCTCGTCTTCGCAACCGCTGCATGGCAGTACAGCCATCACATTCTTCCCGGATTGCGTTCTCATCGTGGGCCGATTCTGACCGTCGCCAACTGGTCGGGGCAGTGGCCGGGCCTGGTCGGGCTGCTCAATCTCAACGGCTCGCTGGTCAAGGCTGGAATGCCTTTTTCTTCGATCTGGAGCAAGGATTTTTCCGACGCCTATTTCCAAAACGCGCTCGACGAATGGCTTCGCGATGGCAAGATCACGCACGATCTCTCCCATGTCCATTCGCTCGACAAGAGCAAGCTGCCCGCTGCCAGTGCGCAACTGGGTGCGCAGCTAGCCGCGGAGTTGAAGCGCCGCAAAGCGATCATGGGTGTCTTCGATGAAGGCTGCATGGGCATGTACAACGCCATCATCGACGACGAGTTGCTCAACCCCGCAGGAATCTTCAAGGAGCGGCTGAGCCAATCTGCGCTGATCGCCAAAATGCGCACCGTCATCGATTCCGAGGCGAGAGCCGTTTATCAGTGGCTCATCGACAAGGGCGTCAAGTTCGCCCTGGGCAAGGATGCCGCGAGTGAGCTCACGCTCGATCAGATCATCGATCAATGCCGCATGTACATCGCGGCCGTCCGCATCGCGCACGAGTTTGGCTGCGACGCGATTGGCATTCAATATCAGCAAGGGCTCAAGGACATGGCTCCGGCGTCAGACCTCGCTGAAGGCATGCTGAACAATGCCGACCGCCCTCCGGTGTTTGCGGAAGGAACCACGGAAGAACTCTACGCCGGAAGCCCGCTCCCGCACTTTAATGAAGTAGACGAGTGCGCCGGGGTTGACGCGCTGGTCACTAACCTCTGCTGGAAGGCGCTCGGCCTCGACCCGTCAACCACTCTGCACGACGTGCGCTGGGGCGAGCACTACAAGGGCCCGAATTCCGAAAGCGCCACGGGAAAAAGCGTCGCCGATCCCGACCATCTCGACGCATTCGTCTGGCTTTTGCAGATCTCCGGCGCCGCACCCGCGAATCATTTCGTGGGTGGCTATGCGGGAGCGACAAGTGAGCGCCAGCCCCGCATGTATTTCCCTCTCGGCGGCGGAACGCTCAAAGGGATCGGCAGGCTCGGCGAGATTGTCTGGAGCCGGATCTTCGTCGAGGGCGGGGCGCTGCACGCCGATCTGGGCCGGGGCACGGTCGTCAGTCTGCCGGCCACTGAAACCGAACGCCGCTGGCGCGAAACCACGATTCAGTGGCCCATCGTCCATGCCATTCTTCACGGCGTCAGCCAGAATCAAATGATGGCTCGCCATCGCGCCAACCATTTGAATGTGGCCTATGGAGCTTCGGCTGAATCGGCCGATCAAGCTCTCGCCACCAAAGCTGCCATGCTCGCCGAGCTCGGCGTGCGCGTGCATCTTTGCGGCGTCACGCAGTAAACCTTCGAACCTCAGCTCCAGGCTTTCAGCATTTCGTCGTTCAAATCGACGTGACTGGTTACAGCACATCCAAGCTAGGAGCTAAAAGCTAGCAGCTAGAAGCTGTTCTCAGTTCTGCACCTGCTCGGCCGCCATCTCCCGCGCCGCCGGAATAATTCCCATCTCCTGATAGATTGGCCGCACCACTTTCCTCAGCGCCGGCAGTCGCGTGGCAAACCACAACGCCCCGATCACCACCGCCACTCCGTTCAGAATCACCGTCCATTGCGCCCCGGCGAGCGGCATTTTTCCCACGAGCCACATCGGCGTCGGCGGAATCGCATGTGCCAGCGTTCCCGCCAGCAGGCTGCCAAACGTCGCCATCCCCATGAAGGCCATCGTGTAGTAGCTCATCACGCGTCCGCGCTTGTCTTCGTCGGTCAGCGTCTGGATAATCGTATTGCTCGCCGCCATCCCCTGCATCATGCCCATGCCCGCCACCAGCACCATCAGCATCGACAGCCAGAAAACGTGCGAAAGCCCAAACCCCATCAGCCCCAATCCAAAAATACCCGCGGCAACTGGAATCATCCGGATCAACCCGCGGACGCTCCTGCGTGCCGCCAGCGACAGCGCGGACGCGAGCGCGCCTACGCCCATCGCTCCCATGAGGAAGCCCAGTGTGTGCGCGCCGCCATGGAGCACCTCAGCCGCAAAAATCGGCATCAACACCACAAACGGCATGCCCATCAGGCTGACCAAGGCAAACAGCGACAGAATCGTGCGGATGGGCATGAAGCCCGCAACGTAGCTCCACCCCTCCTTCAACTCCGTCAACATTGACGTAGTCGCGCGCCGAACTTGCGCGGCACTCAAGCGCATCATCAGCAGCGACGCAATGACCGCAATGTAGCTGATGCCGTCGATCAGAAAGCACCATCCTTCGTTGGTTGCGGCAATCAGCATTCCGGCAAGCGACGGGCCAATCAACCGCGCCAGGTTCACCATCGATGAGTTGATGGCGATGGCGTTGCCCAAATCGGCGCGATCTCCCACCATCTCCACCATGAACGCCTGCCGTGCCGGCATGTCGAAGGCGTTGATGATGCCCTGCATGACGCTCAGGAAAAGGATCAGTTTGATGGAAATGTGTCCTGAGAAAGTGAGCGCTGCCAGCGCAAACGACTGAAGCATAGCCAGCGTCTGCGTCCAAACCAGCACTTGCCTGCGATTGAGCCGGTCCACCCAGACGCCGGCGAAAGGCGCGAACAGGAAAGCGGGAATCTGGCCTGCGAAGCTGACCGTGCCCAGCAGCAACGCCGAGCCGGTAAGCCGGTACACCAGCCACGACGTTGCGATGCGCGTCATCCAGGTGCCGACCAGCGAAATGGTTTGCCCGCCGAAAAATAATCTGAAGTTGCGATGCCGCAGCGCGCGCCAGGCGTGCGATGCGCCGCTCGATGCCGGGGCCGGTTCGGCCCTGGACGCAATCGCGGACGCGCTGGGTTCAGGAGATCGCCGCGAGTCTAGCTTCGCGGCATGTCCCCGATCTTGCTCATCCTCGCTCACTCTTTCGCCGCCATTGTCGCAATCGCTTCCGCTGCAGCCAGATTCTGCATCAGCTCCAAGGGGACATTGTGTCGCCTGGCCAGATAATCCGCGGAATTATAAGAAATCCAGGCTTTTCCCGCTTCGTCTTCCCAGACCAGAAGCTTGAGCGGCAGATCGATGGCGATGCTCGGCGCCGCCAGCATCACCGGCGTCCCCGCCTTCGGGCTGCCAAAGATGAGCAACTTGGTGGGCCGCATTGTCATCCCCACCTTTTCTGCCTCGCCGCTATGATCCACAAGCGCGAAAAGGGTCACGCCCTTGGCTTCGAGAATGCCCTGAATCTTCTCGACGGTTTCATCGACCGGATGGCGGCTGGGGATGTCGACGATTCCGTTGTTGCTGTCACGTGTCATAGAGGTCTCCTTCGAGTTTCCAGACTGCGAACGAGTCGTGCTTCGGACGGAAATAAGATAGGCCGCCATACCCAGCCCAACCAATGCCAGCAGGAAGGCGATGACTACGGCCTCGGTTGTTCGATGCGGGCGACCGTAATCGCCGCGATCCAGGCGTCGAACCAGCTGCATGTGGTGCACTCCGGCCATGACGCTCACCACAACGCCGATCGCGATAAGCGCCGTGCCGAACCAGAGCGACAGTCCGGTGTGCTCGGTTGGCATGGCCCCGCGAATCGTCTGGAGCTGCTCAAGAAACAGCCCGAAGCGCGCCACCACGAATCCGAATCCCATCAACGCGAGGCCGGTGCGGATCCAAGCCAGAAGCGTGCGTTCAGCCGCCAGGTAGTCGCCGAGCGCGGCCTTTTGCCCGGCTACAGGGGGCGTTTCCATCATGGACTGCTCCTGCGGAACGCACATCGCGCTGGCTACACAATGCAAGCGGCGCGATGTACGTTCGAACAGAATGTATTGCATTCATGCGAGCGGTGGATTCGAAGGCGATTCTTCAGGCCACGCGCTCGATCGTCACCGACTCCAACACGACCGGCTTGTGCGGCTTGTCCTGCGAATTGCGCGGCACCTTCGAAATTGCCGTCACGATATCCTGCCCTTCGACCACCTCGCCGAAAATGGTGTGGTTGCCGGTGAGCCACGGTGTCGCCGCCACGGTGATGAAGAATTGGCTGCCGTTGGTGTTCGGCCCGCTGTTGGCCATGGCCAGCTTTCCCGCCTTGTCGAACTTGTGCGCCGATCCGCGCGTCTCGTCCTCGAAGCGATAACCCGGTCCGCCCATGCCTGTGCCCGCCGGATCGCCGCCCTGAATCATGAAGTCGGGGATCACGCGGTGAAAAATCGTTCCGTTAAAAAGCTTGTCCTTTGACTTCGCGCGCGTCACCGGGTGCGACCATTCCTTTGCGCCTTCAGCCAGCTCGATAAAGTTTTTAACGGTGATGGGCGCGTCGGCTTCAAAAAGCCGCACAGTGATCTTGCCTTCCGTTGTCGTAAAGACAGCGTACGTTCCTGGTGCAAGTGCCATGATGGTTCCTCGTTTGAGATAGAGTGACCAAGCCGATTAGTGGCTCAGCGTAAAGATGACGTTGATTGTCGTTCCGACCTCGACGGGATCGCCGTTCAACAGATAAGGCCGGTAGCGCCACTGCTTGACGGCGTCGAGCGCAGCCTGTTGCAGCAACTCCGGCCCGCTCACCACTGAAAGCTCCTTGATTGTGCCATCGGTATCGATGACGGCCTTGAGCACAACCGTACCCTGAACATGAGCTTTCTTCGCATCAGGCGGGTAGGTCGGCGTGGGTTTAGAGATGAGGAATCCGACCGCTGTTCCCGCTGAAATGTAGACCTTCCTGAGTGGGGCGCGAGTTGGGGCCTCAGCAACTGGCGGCGGAGGCGGCACTTGCGGCGGAGGCTGATCGAAAATCATCACCCTCTTAAGCACCACTGGCGTCAGCGGCCTGTCGCTCGAGTCGCGTGGCACGCGCGCGATGGCCTTCTCCACTTCCACGCTCGCGTCGTCGCACTGGCCAAAGACCGTGTAATGCTGATCGAGAAAATCCGCAGCCTGCTCGGTAATAAAGAACTGGCTGCCATTGGTATTCGGTCCGCTGTTGGCCATCGCCAGCCTTCCCGGCCGGTCAAAATTCAGCGCCGGATCGACTTCATCGTCGAAGATGTACCCAGGATCGCCCATCCCGGTCCCCGTCGGATCGCCGCCCTGGATCATGAACTGCGGAATTACGCGATGGAAGATCGTGCCATCGTAATACGGCTTATGGTGCTCCACCCTTTTCGTCGCGGGATCGGTCCAGTCCTTCGTCCCCTTTGCCAACCCGATGAAGTTGGCGACGGCATTCGGCGCCTGCTTTTGGTAGAACTGGCAGGTGATCCGGCCCATCGATGTATCCATCAACACGAACGGTCCATTTGGAACCGTCGTCGCCTCGGGTGTTGCCTGCGGTGCATCCGGAACTTCCTGGTTCTGGCTCGCAATTGCTCTCGCCGGCGCGCCCGCGGCCGATGCCGAAGGTTGTCTAAGAAACAAGAAAGCCCCTCCGGCCAGAACGACCACGGCCAGAGAAGAAAAGAGAAGCGTGCGTCGATTATTCATTCCGATCTTGAGGGTAAATCATGCGGCGGGCAGCATGCCACCGGCCCCGATATAACCAGTCATCCTGAGCGAAGTTTGGCCGGACTCTCGGCCAAACGAAGTCGAAAGGCCTGCATTTCAGGACCTCGATCTTCACGATGCACGTCTCGGATACCGCTACAAAACCTTCAAAAATCCGTCTCTGCTCAGCCGCGCGCCCGGGAACACCGCGTCAAGATTTGCCGCGCCCAGCGTTCGAGTCACCACTTCGCCCAGCACTTGACGATAGTCGGTGGTCAGCGCCAGGTCGCGCCCCTCATTGAGCTGGTCATCATCCAGGCCCGGCCACTTTCCGTACACCTTGCCGCCCTTCACCGGGCCGCCCAGCACAAACATCGCGTTGGCGTGGCCGTGATCGGTGCCGCCCGTTCCGTTCTCGCGTGCCGTACGCCCAAACTCCGACATGGTCACCAGAGTCACATTGGCGCCGCCGTCGCCCATGTCGCGCCAAAACGCCGCAATGCTCCCGGAAAAATCGGTCAGCCGGTTGGCAAGTTGCCCGTTCACGCCTCCCTGGTTCTGGTGCGTATCCCATCCGGTCACGTCGGTGAACGCGGCTTCCACTCCCAGGGTGGCCTTCAACAGCTGCGCAATCTGCCGCATGTTGTTGCCGAAATCGGTGTTGGGATAGTTGGCGCCGGCCACCGGCGTGTACTGCGCTGGATTCGCTGCTTTCAACATCTTCACCGCTTCAAACGTCTCATCGCCCACTGCATGGAAAATCTGGTCGCCCGAGTCGGCATACATGGTCTCAAAGGCGCTCGCTGCCGGCGAAGGCGCCGCACCACGCCCGGCCACGGTAAAGTTGTTCACGTTGCCGATGGCGAGCGCGGGAATCTTTCCCTCGAGCGTGCGCGGCACCTCGGCGCCCAGCGCCAGCGCGCGAAACGCCGTGTGCTGCTGGTTGTGCGCCGCGCAATTGCACGCGGCTTCGAATGCATCCTGCGCCTGCAGCGCGCGATTCAACCACCCATCGTCGGTGTTCTTCACTCCCGGCGTGCCCGATTCCATGTAGTCCTGCGCATCAAAGTGCGACCGGCTCATATCCGGCGAGCCACACGCATGGACAATCGCCAAATGTCCTTGCTGATAAAGAGGCTGAAACGCTGCCAGCGACGGATGAAGGCCGAAAAATCCATCCAGATCGATGACCTGGTTCTCGGGAATCGCGATGCTCGGCCGCATCTTGTAGTAATTCTTTTCGCGATAGGGAACCACGACGTTCAGCCCGTCAGCCGCGCCGCGCTGAAAGATCACCACCAGCCGTTGCCCCGGCACGGCAGGCGTTTGCGCCAAAACACTGCGCATTAAAAAGCTCGGCATGGCCGTGGTTCCAGCCACGGCCAGCGCCCCACGGTGCAGGAAAAATCGCCGGTTCATTTGCATCTCCTCAGCCCTCAGCTATCAGCCGTAAGCCTTCAGCTTGATCCTTTGTTGCCGCCAGGAATTTGTGGCTTCCCATCGGCGTCAACTCTTCTTTGAATCTCTGTTCTTCCGCCACCAGGCTCACAGCTGAGAGCTGATGGCTGACAGCTCGGCGTGCTAGCGCCGCTGAAACTCAGGCGAGCCGAGCAACAATCCCGCCAGCAACTGGTCTTCGCGTTCGTACGCATCGGCAGGCGCGTGATTCGCTCTGCGTGGGACAACAACCGGCACGGCCATCAATGAGCTCTGACTGCTCTGCGCCTCAAATTCCTTCAGTGCCGCGGCCCGTGTGGCATCGCTCACGCCCCCCGGCAGCAGCAACTGCGCCAGCCTCGCCTCTTCCGACTCCGGAGTCGGCACCACTTGCATTGCGGGCGCATCGTCATCCAGCGCGCTCATGTCCATCTCCGGCGCCCACTCCACGGTAATTCCCGGCAATCGGTTGGCGGCCAGCGACAATGCAAAGTTCATGCGCTCGACCAGCGCGCCAGTGCTCACCCAGTCCGCCTGGTCCCACTTGTATCCGACCGGCGGAACGCACCCATACAGCGGCATGCCCATCTGGCGCAGTGCATTCACCAGCGGCTCAAAGTTGGAGACGTTGGCGTGGCTTGCCCGCACCGCGCTCACCACGAATTCAAGCGGAGTTTTTACCTTGGTGTTGTCGTCGCCCGCGGTCCAGAACTCCGGCGAGTGGAACAGCGTCTTGAGCACCGTGGGAATGTCGCCGTCGCTGGCCAGGTACGATTTCGCCATGCGGTCCACCAGCGCCTGCGGCGGATCGTCGCTCACAAAGCGGATGGCCAGTTGGCGCGAAATGAACTGCGCGGTCGCCGGCTCCGTGGCCAGCATGTGCAGCAGCTCGCGGCCTTCCATTTCGCCGTTCTCTTTGATCTTGCTGCCCATCACTTTTTTCGCGCCCGGCTCGTGCTGGTTTTCGTTGAACTGGAAGTCCCCGCCCATATACGGCCGTTCCACCGTCCATCCGGTCAGCACGCGCGCCACCTGGGTCACATCCGCCTGCGTGTAACCTCCGTTCACACCGATTGTGTGCAGCTCCATCAGTTCGCGAGCGTAGTTCTCGTTCAGCCCCTCGGGCGCCTGCTTCTTCCCATTTGGCCGTCGGGCATTCACTCTTTCTGCGCGATAGGCGAATGCCGAATCCGGTCCCACGCTTTGCGCGTTGTCAAGATAGATGAGCATCGCCGGGCTGTGCGCCACCGCTTCAAGCAGATCTTCAAACTTGCCCAGCGCATGCGGCCGAATGGTATCGCGCGCATAGCCCACAAGGTAGTAAGGCATCTGCTCGTTCTTGCGCAGATACACATTGAAGTGATTCAGCCAGAAGTCGGTCATCACTTCCTGCAGCTGGGCGTTCGAATCGATGTCGCGCACCAGCCGCGCGGCCAACAGCTCTTTCACTACAGTCTGTTCCGGAGCCGCCAGGTCTTCCAACGACTCTTTCAGGTCCGGATTCATGCCGGCCACAAGCGCCGCGCGCTGCGCGGGCCTGAGCGACTTGATAAAGCTGTCGAAATCCGCCGGCTGCATTTCTTGCAGGCGCCGCACGCGATCCTCAGGCTGCATTGCCAGAATCGGGGCAAGCAGAGCTTCGTCGGGCTGAGGCTGAGCGGGATTAGCCTGGGGCGCGGCTGCGCTGGCCGCCGGCGCCATTGAATTCGGCGTCATGGAATTGTCGGCCGCAGAGTTTGCATTCGCCGGGCTCGCCGGCGACATCGCGTTTTGGTTCATATCCGGCTGCCCCGCTGTTGGCTGTCCTGCAATCGTGGGGGGCGTTCCCGCGGCAGTGTCGATGCTCGGGGTTGGATTCGAAGTTGGGCTTGGGTTTGTGCCGGAGCCCACGCCACCGTTGCTGTTCATCGCGGGGCCGGCGGGTGCGTTCGATCCATTGTTCGCCGCCTGCTGCTTCTCCGCCTGCGCGGCCTTCCTCATCTGGTATCGATAGATCTGGTTCTCATACACCGCGTGCAGCGTGCCAGTGGAAGGAATATCGATCTTTCCATCCGCCACCTGCCGAATGATGGCCGGGCCCGGCATGCGGAAGATGAGGTCTCGCGTGTTCCATTGCATCGCGGGAAACTCGGCCAGCCGCGCATTCAAATCTGTTTCGTCGATGCTCTCGGGATTCAGTTGCAGATCGAACCACTTCTCCAGGCCCGCGTTGCCGGGGCCCATCGCCTTCACGGCATCCACGTCGCCGGGCCGCGGGCCAAAGGTGAATCGGTTCAGAGCGTGAAGGATGCGCGCATCGCCCTGGAGCTCAGTCGATATGTAGCCCGGTCGATGGTTGTTGTGCGAAGCGGAAGGAGAATTTGCCGGGGAGGAATCCTGCGTCGTGGGCGCTGAGGATTGCCTGCCCGGCGCGGCTTCTTGGCCCAGCGCCAGCGCAGCAGGGAAGCACAGGCACCAGATGCACAAGCTCTGGCAAAGGGCGAGCGTGCACGCTCTTTGGGCGCCCGATCTTGGGCCCGACCTCTGGATCGGCACGCGCAACAACTCCATCGCTTCTGCTCCTCGCGGGGGAATAGCCGGCGCTGGTCCGCACGGCACGAGCTCGCTATCAGATCAGACTCTATCCTGCGCCGAAAGTTGTGGGCCCGCCACCCGCAGTCCCTTAGTCCGCAGTCCCTTAGTCCCTCAGTCCCGTAGTCCCTCTTTCCCTTGGTCCCTCTTTCCCTTGGTCCCTGTTTCTCCATCACATTGCGCCGACTCGCCGCGGTGGTATGATGGCGCGGCCTATTTAACCACGAGGGAGGATGTTTTGAAATACACCATTGTTTTCGCAATTGCAGCCATGGGACTTCTAGCGGGGTGTGGACAGCAGGACAAAGGCGGCATTCCTGTGAGGCCCAAATTCACCGGGCCGCCTTACCATCTCTCTTTGGCCGCGGCGCCCGCCAAGCCCAACAAGTCGGGCCTCACCATTCCTCCCATCGAGTACACGGCCGATCCCAACGCGCCATCCGACTCGCTCGCCACTCGGGCAGTTCTCGTGGTGCGCATCGACACGTCGAGCCTGAAGAGCAAGGGAACGATGACCATGGACCAGATCATCATGGGCGCGTTCGATCTGCCCGGCACGCAGGGCACGCTGCCCGCCGACTACATGGACGTCACCGACAACAGCGTGGCCACGCTGCTCGAGGAGTATTGCGTCAAGGGCAACGTGAAGATCAATGTGGCGATCACGCGCTCATCGCTCTCGAGCACCGCCGGCGATGAGGAGATCGACGAGAAGCTGATTACGCCTTGGCTGCCGATCAGCCTGGTGTTCAAGAACCCGCATTCCGGCTGCTAGCCGAAGTTCGCCAACCAAGCTGCGCGAGAGGCCTCAATTCGACCCCCAAAAGGTGCCGAAAAGGGGCCTTTTGGGGCGCAAAATCGAGGAAAATCGATGAAATTGGCCGAAATTCGTTGATGAATTTTTCGAAGTTCCGTTGATTATAAAAGGGTTAAGTAGCATTTTTATGTTTTAGGTGCTTAAAAATCACTCCTTTGCAGCGGAGCTGACGGCGTTAGCGGTGCTCGCGGAGCTGGAAACGACAGCGGAGCTAGCCGAGCTCGCGGAGCTGGAAACGAAAGCGGGGTTAGCGGTGCCGGCGGAGCTGGAAATGACAGCTGATCTAGCAGAGTTAGCGGTGCCGGCGGAACCGCGCAAGATCGGCCAGAGTTTGGGATTCAGCATCATGAAACTATTGTGCGCCTTTTGGGATTAATGATTGGCAAACTTGGTGAAGTTTATGTTTCGTTTGGATTGAATGAGATGGGAGGGGATTGGCGGCCGAGAGGTCTTGACAGCGCGACGGGGAACGTCCCGTCTGTCCCCAGGTTTTCAGGTTTCAGATTTCCCAGGTTCCATGCAATCCTCCCTCCGAAATGTGCCCCTGAAGAACCAGCTACGGCTCTCGTTTCAGGTCCTGAATCCAATCCGTCTCCCAGGTTTTTCCGCCATCCGTTGATTCCGCCTGTTCCCAGTGACATGAGGTGGGCGTGATCTGGGACCATATGAATCTCGTGCGGACTGGTCTTCCGCCTTCGGTATCGTCGTTCGCATAGAACGTTCCTACGCGATTGCGAAAGCTACCGATTACGGGCGGACCGATCGGGGCGTCAGGCATTCTGCTGTCCATCCACCAGATCGACCATTGTCCCGACTTTGCGTCGAACGATCGCGGAGCTACGCCGCGGTACGTGCCGCCCGGAACCTCGAATAAGGTGTCGTCGACATTGGCATAGCCGCCCATCAGCGGCTGGTTGTACAACGTCCCTTCGAATTCGACCCATTCGTGACTATTGACGAGGCGGTGTTTCAGTTTTCGATGATGAACCTGCCAGTGCCCCACCAAAAAATCGAAGTCATGCACTCCCGGGGGCGAACTTTCGGCATGACTTGTCTCTGCCCCCGAACCGGGGGAGGACTGCGCGAGCGATGGCCGCGACGCCATGAGTCCCGGAACCAGACATACCATTACAGCCAGGCGCTGAAGTCTTTGCACGATTGGCTCCTTATGTGGATTTTGTATTCCCTTGAGAGACGCCAAAGATCGGCGAATGTTGCCACAATCAGAAACGACACTAGTCGCCTTGTTAGGGAACGTCCCGTCTGTCCACGGGATCCCTGTCCCCGGGTTCACCGGGTTCACGCTCCGAAGTCATCGGCTATATCCATCCATCGCAATCCCGTAAAGCGAGGGCGGGTCGAGAAACCCGAAGACTGGCCATGGTCGAGTTTCCGGCACTACGCAACTGGTCAGATCGGAGTCGTCGAGATCGAATCGCAATGGACGGCGGCGCAGCGTGGCAACCAATTACCGGAAGAGGTACGTTTAAGGAAGGGCGAACGTTCGTGCTTTCCCACCCAAGCTGCAGAAGACGCAGCTTGGATGGGGCACAATCCATCGAGGGAGGACCAGAAGCGAAAAACTTGACCGGGCCACCTGCCCTGGTGGTGCGGCCCGAAGACTGGAAGTGGTCCAGCTACCGGCACTACCTGACCGGAGTGGAAGGCGGGGTCGAGATCGAGTCGGAATGGACGGCGCGAAGGCGAGAGCAGATGGGAATACGACCCAGACTTAAGGCTGGCCCCGTTCAGGGCTTCCCGCCCTAACAGAGTTAGGACGGGGCACCCTATTTCTCGGGAGAACGCGTGTCGTCTGAAGATAGGGTGGGCAGCCCACCCCATCGACCACAGAAGCACGTGTCCATCAAATTGGCCCAATTCTGGATTCCGACCGACGCCTGAAAGCTAGAAGCTGCTACTTCACCTTTTTGCACTTCTCCATGATCTTGGCGTGGAGGCGCTGGCTCACTTCGGCGGGGACTTCGTAGATTTCGTGGCAGCGGAAGATCTCGATGGTTTTGCGCGTGGTGTTCAGCACCACTTCGCAATGGCCGCACTTGCGCAGGTGCGCTTCAATCTCGGTGCGCGTTTCGACTGCGATCGACTGGTCGATCACGTCGTCGAGGATTTCAAGGAACTCGGTGCAGGTCATGCTTCAGCTCCGTCTCCGCCTGGCGCCGCGGCTGCCTGTGCAATCGCCGGAGCCCTTCTGCCAAAGTAGCGTGTGAGCCGCTCGCGCAGTTGCAGGCGCGCCCGCAGCAATCGCGACTTGACGGCGGGAACGCTGAGGCCCAGCGTCTCGGCGGTCTCCTCGGTGGAGAGGCCATCGACGTCGCGCAGCACAAAGACCACGCGGAACCCCTGCGGCAGACCCTGGATAGTTTTCTTCAAAATCTCGGCCAGCTCGGACTGCGTGTAATTCTGTTCGGGATTGGGAGCCCAGTCGGCGAAGTCGCGGGGAACGGAGCCCTCTTCGGTGGCCACGTCCTCGTCCATCGAGACCAACTTGCCGGTGCGCCGCTTGCGCAGCCGCATCAAACTCTCGTTTACCGCGATTCGTACCAGCCATGTGTAGAACTTCGAGTTTCCCTGAAATTGGTCGAGTTTCTCATAAGCCTTGAGAAACGCGTCCTGCATTACGTCTTCAGCGTCTTCGCGGTTTTGCGTGATGTGCTGCGCAATCCTGAAGATTTGCCGCTCGTACTTGTGGACCAGCGTGTCATACGCAGCCACATCGCCCGCGCGAACCCGCGCTACCAGCGCCACGTCGGGATGCTGCTCGTCTGTGCCCGCAATTGGTTGGATGGTTGACATGGCTTGAGGTTCCAGAAAGTTGCTGCCAAAGTTGCAGTCTGTACCGCTGGATCAGGGTTCGCCGGAGGGAATTCCGTCCACCGGCAGGTGGGCCGGAAGAAACGGCCCGGCAAAAGATGAGTGTAACGGACGCGGCGGCGGGGAGCAAAACGACGGCTTAGCGGAGTCAGCGGAGCTAGCGGGGTCAGCGGAGCTGGGTTTCTCACCCTTCGCGCGATGAGAACCCGCGAAGCAGCAAATGCAGGTCCTTCGACTCTCTTCACCCTCCCCTTCACTGCGTTCAGGGTTGGTGTTCGGTCGCTCAGGATGACAGATCGTTTTTGGTGCGGGCGGTACGGGGTGGTTACGCAAGTGATTCCCCGCGCCGTTCGCTTGCGTCCAATTCAGCATAAAGTGGAATCATGTCCTGGTGGTTTTCCCGATCGCTGAAGGTTCGGCCCGCGCTCGCGGGGTTCGCGGCTCTCTTGTGGTTCTCGACGGCGCGCACGCCGGCACAATCGACGCCCGCTGAAACTCCGGCGGCTCCGGCTCCCACGGTTCGCGCTCATCGGGCGAAAGAGCCAGTCTCGAACGCCCACGCCACGCCCGGCGCCCCTGCCGCAAGTGCAAAGCCCAAGCCAACGATCAAAAACACGCACTCAGGAACCAGGAGCACTCATCGGGCTCCGTCGCAAACGTCAAGCTCGCAAGGGTCGAGCCGAGCTGCACGGCTGGCGCGCACGGCACGCATCCGGCAGGCCTTCGTGGCCTCAAAGGAGCTGCAGCCGATGGCCCAACAGCTGGCCACTCTGCGCACGCCCGCCGCGTATGCCGGCGTGACGGCCTATGCGCACGGCCATACCGGCGATGCAGCCGCGGCGGCTTACCTAGCGCTGGGCCATGCTTACCTGCTCGACAAGCGCGACGCCGAGGCCGAGCAGGCCCTGGCGCAGGCGCGCCGGGAAGACGGAGAGCTTGCGGACTACGTGGATTTTCTGGACGCACAGGCCAGCCATGCTGCCGGCGATGATGCCACGGCGGAAAGCATTCTGCACGGATTTACCGAGCGCTACCCTGAGAGCATCTTTGCAATACAGACCCCGGAACTTGAGGCCGACATCCTTTTGGGAATGGGCAAAGTGGCCCAGGCGCGCGCGGTTCTGGCCGCGGCCGCGGAGTCGCCGTCGGCTGACCGACCCGCTTTTCAATTGGCGGAGGCCGAGGTGGAGCAGTCGCTCGGCCAGCAGCAGGCGGCGCAGGCCACGTACAAGCACATTCTGCTCCAATTCCCTTTGAGCCCGGAGGCGCAGACGGCGCGCGCCAAGCTGACTGAGACGGGCGCTGAGGCTTCGTTGACCATCACCGATCTGCGCGGTCTGGCGGACGCCTACTACAACGCCGGCCGTTACGATCAGGCATCGGAGCAGTACCTGGTTCTGGAGCGGGAGCCCGGCCTCGATGCCGCGACCCTCGATGGCTTCGAGATTTCAGAAGCCGCATGCGAGTTGAAGCAGAAGCGGCTGACCGAGGCACAGGCCGCGGCGTTGCCCGATACGGCCGACGAAAATGGCGCGCGCCGTCTCGATCTGCTGATGGAGCTGGCCCGCCAGCACGACGATACCGACAAGCAGAAGCAGATCGTCGCCGAGATGGAGACGCGCTTTCCGCATAGCCCGTGGCTTGCCGACGCGCTGTTTTCAAGCGGCAACATGTATCTGCTCAAGCGCGACTACCCCACGGCAATCCAGTACTATGCCGATCTGGCGGCGCGCTTTCCCAGCGATAAGAACGCGGCGTCGGCACACTGGCGATCGGGCTGGCTGAGCTATCGGTCTGGTTTATACAAGGATGCTGCACGCATCTTCGACGACCAGATTCGTACATATCCCTCGTCGGTGGAAACGGTGTCGGCTCTCTACTGGCGCGGCCGCCTCGACGAAACTCAGGACCACAATGCGGCCTCAGCCGCGGCCAATTACCGCGCCATCATTCACGCCTACCAGCATTTCTTCTATGCGCAAATGGCGCGGAAGCGGCTGGAAGCTTTGGGTGGGACGGAGCCCGCGTCCAATCCCGACCTGGATCGCTTTCAGCCCACGCCACTGCCGCACCTGGTCGACTCATTTCCCGAGGACAGCCCGCACCTGGCAAAAGCGCGGCTGCTCGCCAATGCGGGGCTGAACGAATACATCGCGCAGGAGATCAAGGCCGATCCCGATTCCTCCAACTGGAGCGCGCTCGCCGAAGCGCAGATTTACTCGTCGTATGGGGAGTATTATCGCGCCGTGCGCTCGCTCAAGCGCGCTTTGCCGGGTTCGGCGTCCGCTCCCATCGCGTCGATTCCGCTTGTTTATTGGCGAATCCTGTTTCCCGAGCCGTGGTGGGATACGATCCAGGCCGAGTCCGCGAAGAACAATCTCGATCCTTACCTGGTGGCGTCGTTGATTCGGCAGGAATCGGAGTTCGATCCGTCGGTGATTTCGCACGCTAACGCCTGGGGTTTGATGCAGCTGCTGCCCGCCGTGGGCAAGAAGATGGCGCACGAAGAGGGAATCGCCACGTTCCAGACCTTTCAGCTGCTTGATCCGGCGATGAACATTCGATTGGGAACGCGGTACCTGCGGGAGATGCTCGACCGCTTTGGCGGCGTTCAGGAGTATGCGCTGGCCGCATACAACGCGGGCGATTATCGCGTGGCCGATTGGCAGGCCGCCGGCCCTTATTCGGGGATAGATGAGTTCGTCGAGTCTATCCCCTTCACCGAGACGCGGGAGTACGTTGAGGCCATTCTGCGCAATGAGGAGACCTACAGAGCGATTGACGAATATGCGCGTTTGCACGGAGGAGCGGCAACGGAAGCGTCGCGGTAGGGTTTGCGAATGCTGTTGGGCGGGGGAATCCTGTTTGCTACTGCCGGGACCGGATTCAGATTGACATCTTCATCGCTGGGCGTCAAAACTTACCTAAATCGGAACCGCGCATCTAATACCCGTAAGTGTTTCGCAGCCTGCTTTTCGAAGGAAAAACGGAGCCGCGCACCCAGTCACGGCTCGGATCCATCAGAACCGGAGGGAACGATGTCAGCCGACTTGAGTTTTCTGGAAGAGTGGATCCCCGAGCGCATGGACCCGGGAACGATTTTTGTTCTGGAGAATCAGAACAAGCTCGGACAGGCCCAAAACCCCTATGTGGCAGTGATGTCTTGCCCGAAGTGCGGAACGCTGGGGCTGATCACCCGCCGCCAGCTCTACGGCGGCGATCCGATGATCTGCGGCGGCGATGTCTGTTCAGCCGAATACAGGCTGGACGGCGAAAACATCTGCTACCGGTCATCGCAATAAGAGCGACCACCTTAACTTTAACTTCTGACGGCTGACGCCAGCCTCGCTATTGCTGCAGCGTGTAGTCTGCCTTGGTTGTTTTTGCGCCTACCTGTGCTGGCGTGGGAAGCTGCGAACGGTCCCAACCTCCGCCCAATGCCTGCACCAGCTCCACCGACGATGTCATTTCTTCGACCTGGAGAGAATTGAGAGTCTCCTGGTTATTGAGCAGCGTGGTTTGAGCAAGCATGACATCGACGTACGGATCGACACCGGTGTTGTAGCGGACCAGTTCAAGGTTGAGGTAATCCTGCGAGTCCTTCACCGCGTCCTGCTGGCGGAGAATCTGCTGCGAATAAGTGCGCGTGGCCAGCATGGAGTCTTCGACCTGCTGGAAGGCCGTGAGCACGGCCTGCCGGTAGGTCGCAACATCCGCGTTGTACTGAGCGACGTATTGATGCAGCTCGGCGCGATAGAGCCACCCGTCGAAGATGGTTTCAGAGATCGATGGGCCAATGGACCAGACGCGGCTGGGCCAGGTGAACAAGCTGGTGATAGCTGAGCTTTCAAATCCCGCGTTGGCGCTGATGGTCACTTGCGGGAAGAAGGCTCCGTAGCCGATGCCGATCACGGCGTTCTCTTCAGCTAATGTGCGCTCCGCCGCCGCGATGTCGGGGCGCCGTTCCATGAGCTGCGCGGGGACTCCGGTAGGAATCGAGGGCGGTGTAAAGACCATTGGCTTTACGGGAATCGAAAAATCGGTGGCTACTTTGCCGGTTAGCATCGCGATGGCGTGTTCATACTGCCCTCGCAACAGACCCACATTCGTTGCTGACGCTTCCGCGGCCTCCAATGTTGTTTTGGCCTCGGCAACAGAGATGTAATCGCCGATGCCGGTGTCGTATTGCGCCTGGTTGTAGTTCAGAGTCTTCTGATCTGCGGCGACGGTCTGATTGAGAATCTGCTGCAGCATATCCTGGCCGCGAATCTCAAAGTAATATTCGGCGAGGCTGGCCTGTTCGGTGAGCTTCTCGTTTTCAAGATCGGCGGCGCTCACTTGCGAGGCGTATTGCGCCTCGTGTACCTCGTTGCGGATTTTGCCCCAGAGATCCGGCGTCCAAGATGCCTCAATCGGGACGCTCCAGAGGGTTGACTGCTTGCCGGTGTTGGCAAGGGTGGAGTTGCTCAGGCTTCCGGAACTTTTCGAACGGTTCCAGGAGGGATTGGCAGTGATCGTCGGCCAATACTGCGAGCGCGCCTCGGCAATCGTGGCGCGGGCCGCCATGTAGTTCTGGAAATACTCTTTCAGGTTCTGGTTGTTGATATTGAGCTGATCTTCGAGGGTGTTGAGCTCGGGATCGCCGAAGACCTCCCACCAGTTGCCCTTGATCATGGCGTCAGATGGGCTGGCGACCTTCCATCCATCGGTGTCCTGGAAGTTGACGGTGGACTCCTTGTAGTTCGGCGCCGTGATCGAGGGCGGAGCTGGAGCGTGGTAGGGCGGGCCGACGCGGCAACCACTCAACAGCGCGAGCAAGCTGAGAGTGCTGGCGGTGCATAAGGCCGGAATTCGATTTCGTAACTCAATCATGGTCAATATCCTTCACTACACCGCTTGTTCCGCGGTGGCGGGCAACACGTCGTGAGTACGGCCGAGCGCGCGCAGGCGGAGACGGTCCATCACCAGGTAAACCACCGGAGTGGTGTAAAGCGTGAGCACCTGGCTCAAGAGCAGTCCGCCCACGATGGTAATGCCCAGAGGCTTGCGCAGTTCCGAGCCGGTGCCGGTGCCGAAGGCCAGCGGCAAAGCGCCGCAGATGGCGCACATGGTGGTCATCATGATGGGCCGGAAGCGGAGCATGCAGGCTTCAAAGATGGCTTCGCGCGTGGTTTTGCCGCCCTGACGCTCGGCCTGAAGCGCGAAATCGATCATCATGATGGCGTTCTTTTTCACGATGCCGATCAGCAGGATGATGCCGATGATCGAAATCATATTGAGATCGATGTGGAACAGCATGAGAGCGAGCATGGCGCCGACGCTGGCCGAAGGCAGCGTGGAAATGATGGTGAGCGGGTGAACCAGGCTCTCATAGAGAATTCCGAGCACGATGAAAACGGAAAGCAACGCGGTGATGACCAGGATGGGCAGGCTCGCAATCGAATCCTGGTAGGCCTGCGCGGTTCCGGCAAAAAAGCCGCGCACCGTTCCGGGCATTCCCAGCCGCGACTCCATCTGGGTGACTTCGCGCGTGGCATCGCTGAGCGCGGCACCATTCTTCAAATTGAAGGAGACGGTGGTTGATGGGAAAAGCCCGGTGTGAGCTACCTGGAGCGGAGTCGTGTTCGTACTTGGCTTGGCCACGGAGATCAGTGGCGACACCGCGTTGAGACCTGCGCCTCCCGAAGAGCCGGGCGGCGCGAAGTAAATGTTATTCAGTCCCGATGGATCCTGCCAGTACTGGGGCGCTACTTCCATGACCACGTAATACTGATTGAGCTGCGTATAAATCACGGAGACTTCGGACTGACAGAATGCGCTGCAGAGCGCACTGTCAAGGGATTGCGGGGTCTGGCCGAGGCGCGCCGCGGTGAGCCGGTCGTAGTGGAGCAGTTCCTGCAGGCCGCCGTTTTGCCAGTCCGTATTCGCATCCGTCAGGTCGGGAAGCTTCTGCATGTTCTGGTAGAGGATCGGAGCCCAATGCGTAAGGTCGTCAATGGTGTCGGACGAAATCGTGTATTGGTACTGCGCAGCGGAGCCGCGACCTCCGATGCGCAAATCCTGGGCGGCCTGCAGATACGCCGAAGCCACGGGCAGGCGATTCATCTTGGGCCGGAGGCGGTTGATCACGTCCATCGCCGAAGTCTGGCGCACGCCGCAGCCCGGTGCACTCTCTTTGCAACTCGTCCCAAGGGGTTTGAGCGCGGTGAACATAAAACCGCCATTGCCGTTGCCGGTGTAAGCCAGAACGTGAGCCACAGCCGGATCGGCCCTGACGATGTTTACCAGCGACACGGTGGAGAAATTCATCAAGGGGAACGATGCATCTTGCGGACCTTGGATCTGTCCCATGATGATGCCCGTATCCTGTTGCGGGAAATAGCCCGTGGGCAGCCTGAGGAACACCAGAACGTTGAGGGCAATGGTGAGGGCAAGCACCACCAGCGTCATGACGGGATTATCGAGGACCCAATCCAGCGATTTCCGGTAAACCCAGATCATGCCGTTCAGGCCTTTTTCGCTGGTCCGATAAAACCAATTGTGTTTCTCGCCTTTTTTTTCCGGCTTGAGGACGTGTGCGCACATGCTGGGCGTGGTGGTAAGCGAGACGACCATGGAGATGATGACGGCAGTGGAGAGCGTGATGGCGAACTCACGGAAAAGACGCCCGATGATGCCGCCCATCATGAGGATGGGAATGAAGACGGCAATCAGAGACATGCTGATGGAAAAGACGGTGAATCCGATTTCTTTGGCGCCCTGCAAGGCCGCGGCAACCGGTTCCATGCCGGCTTCGATGTGGCGCGTGATGTTCTCCATCACCACGATCGCGTCGTCCACGACAAACCCGGTGGCGATAACGATCGCCATTAATGACAGGTTGTCGAGCGTGTAACCGAGGAGATACATGACGGCGAACGTGCCGATGAGCGAAACCGGCACGGCGACGAAGGGAATAAGGGTGGCGCGAAAGCTGCGCAGAAAAAGGAAGACCACCAGGATAACGAGGCAGACCGATCCGATCAGCGTTCGATAAACCGTGTTTACCGAAGCGCGGATGGTCACGGTTCTATCCACGTCCACCGTGGTTTTTATGCCCGCAGGCAGGACGGCCTCAAGAAAAGGCAACTGGGCCTTGACGCGGTCGACGGTCTCAATAATGTTGGCGCCGGGCTGGCGGAAAATGGTGAGCACCACGCCCCGGGCCCCGTCGATGTAGCCGGCGGCGCGGATATTCTGCGTCGAGTCGATGACGTCAGCGACGTCGGAGAGGCGCACCGCCGCCCCGTTGTGATACCCGATGATCAGGGGCGCATAATCTTTGGCCTCCGCGATCTGATCGTTGGTGATGATGTCTTCGCTGATTCCGGAATTGGAGAGCTGGCCCCGCGGTTCGTGGGAGTTCTGCAGGCTAAGCACCGATTGCACTTTCCCCAATGTCAATCCGAAGCTCTCCAGCTTGGTCGGATTGACTTCAACACGCACGGAGGGCGTACCGCCTCCCTGAACGGATACCTGGCCTACACCCTGAATCTGCGAGACCTTCTGCTCGAGGATCGTCGAGGCCAGATCGTAGAGCTTGGTCACCGGATATTTATCCGAGGTAAGGCTGACGACCATGATGGGCGAATCGGCCGGATTGATCTTGCGGTACGACGGATTCGAGGGAAGGTTGGCGGGCAGATAGGTACGCGCCGCATTGATGGCCGCCTGCACATCGCGGGCCGCGCCGTCGATGTTCCGGCTCAAATCAAACTGCATGGTGACGTTGGTCGAGCCGAGCTGACTCGATGAAGTCATTTCAGTAATACCGGCGATGTGGCTGAACTGCCGCTCCAGCGGCGTGGCCACTGAGGCCGCCATGATTTGCGCGCTGGCGCCGGGCAAGCCAGCGGAAACACTGATGGTGGGAAAATCGACCTGCGGAAGAGGAGCCACGGGCAACACGATGAACGCGACCGCGCCGGTGATGGCGACGGCCACGGTGAGCAGCGTGGTGGCCACTGGCCGCTCGATGAATATGGCGGAAAGGTTCATGCGTTCTCCGCACCCGGCCCCGGTTCAAAGTCCACGGGCATCCGCGAAAGACGCCGGCCCTTAACACGCTCAGCAATGCGGTCGAAGAAGATGTAAATGACCGGCGTGGTGTAAAGCGTAAGCAACTGGCTCAAGAGCAAACCACCTACCATGGCAATGCCCAGCGGACGGCGCAGTTCCGAACCCAGCCCGGTTCCAACTGCCAGCGGGATTCCGGCCAGCAGCGCGGCCATGGTGGTCATCATGATTGGCCGAAAACGCAGCAGGCTGGCTTCGTAGATGGCTTCAGTGGAATCCTTGCCGTGCTTGCGCTCGGCCTCCAGCGCGAAGTCGACGATCAGAATGCCGTTTTTCTTCACGATGCCAATGAGCAGAATGATGCCGATGATTCCTACCACGCTGAGATCCTGGCGGAAGAGGATGAGCGCAAGCAGCGCGCCAACGCCGGCCGAAGGCAACGTGGAAAGAATCGTGATGGGATGAATGAAGCTCTCGTACAGAACTCCGAGAACGATGTAGACCGTGACGAGGGCGGCAAGAATCAGCAACGCTTCGTTGGAGAGGGAGTTCTCAAAGGAAGCGGCGGTGCCCTGAAAACCGGACTGGAGACTGGCGGGGAAATTGAGGTTCTTCGCAACCTTGTTGATGTCGGTGATGGCGGTTCCCAATGCGGCGTTGGGCGCAAGATTGAAGGAGACGGTGACCGAAGGGAACTGTCCCTGGTGATTGATGGAAAGCGACTCGGTGGTATCGGTGACGCTCGTGAAGGCGCTGAGCGGAATGGCATTATTGCCGGAAGAGGAGGTGTTGATGCTGGGTGTCGCCCCCGCCACTGTGCTTCCGGAAAGTGCCGTGGCCGGCGCGTTGACAACCTGCGAGGACGGCGTGTAGCGCACCGAAGAGGTGAGCGCATTCGATCCGGCCGACGAGGAAGCGGAAGAAGAGAATGAGGTGGCCGCGCCGGCGCCAGTGGCATTTGACGACGCGCTGGACTGAATGTAAAGGTCGCCTAAATTCTTGGGATCCTGCTGCCACTGAGGCGCGGTCTCAAGCACCACGTGGTATTGATTCAGTTGCGTGTAAAGCGTGCTGATTTCGCGCTGGCCGTAGGCATCGTAGAGAGTGTTGTCTATGGTGGTCGGCGCGATTCCCAACCGGGATGCGGTGACGCGATCAATCGACAACTGGATGGCGCGGGCGCCGGTTTGCTGATCGGTGGCCACATCCTCCAGTTCCTTCATGTTCTTCAGTTGCGCCACGAATTTATTCGTCCACTCATTCAATTCGTCGGTGTCGGGGTCCTCGAGCGTGTACTGATATTGCGTGCGGCTCACGCGGTCGTCGACCGTAATATCCTGCACCGGCTGCATATATAGATGCATGCCGTGCACCTGGCTCAGGCTTTGCTGCAGGCGGCGGATGACGTCGGAGGCGCCGACACGCTGATTGATGGGTTTGAGATTGATGGAGATACGGCCGCTGTTCATTGTGGTGTTGATGCCGTCGGCGCCGATGAACGAGGACAAGCTTTCAACCGCCGGGTCTTTGAGGATAATCTTCGCCAGTTCCTGCTGCTTTTGACTCATGGCATCAAAGGAGATGGATTGCGATGCCTGCGAGATGCCCTGAATCACGCCCGTGTCCTGCACCGGGAAAAATCCTTTGGGAATGAAGATGTAGAGCACGATGGTCAGGACCAGGGTGGCCACCGCAACCAAGAGCGTGATGGTCTGGTAACGCAGCACCACGCGCAGCGTGCGCCCGTAGAATTCGATGAGCTTGTTGAAGACGCGCTCCGACGCCTGATAGAAGCGGCCCTCCTGGTGCTTGGGATCGTGACGCAGGATGCGCGAGCACATCATCGGAGTGAGGGTGAGCGATACCACCGCCGAGATGACGATGGTGACCGCGAGAGTCATCGCGAACTCGCGAAAGAGGCGGCCGACCACGTCGCCCATGAAGAGCAGCGGAATGAGCACGGCGATGAGCGAAACGGTGAGCGAGACGATCGTGAATCCGATCTGGCCCGCGCCGGTGAGCGCCGCTTCAAGGGGCGGCATGCCTTCTTCAAGAAAGCGATTAATGTTCTCGATCATCACGATGGCGTCGTCGACCACGAATCCGGTCGAGATGGTGAGCGCCATGAGCGAAAGATTGTCGAGCGAGTAGCCCAGCAGGTACATCACAGCCAGGGTGCCGATGAGCGAAAGCGGCACGGCCACGGTGGGAATGATGGTTGCCCGCCAGCTGCGCAGGAACAGGAAGATGACCATCACCACCAGCACCACAACGAGCCCCAGCTCAAACATCACATCGTGCACTGACGCATTGATGCTGGTGGTCATATCGGTCAACGTGGTGACCTTGATTCCGGTCGGAAGATTCGCCTCCAACTGAGGCAGAACCTTCTGAATGGAATCGACGACGGTAATGGTGTTGGCGCCGGGTTGCCGCTGGATATTGAGGATGACCGCCGGCGTCAGGTTCATCCACGCGGCCTGCTTGGTGTTCTCTACGCCATTGACGACGTTGGCAACATCTTTGACGAAGACTGGTGCGCCACCGCTGTAGGAGACGACGACATCTTTGTATTGGTCAGCGGTGGAGATCTGGTCGTTGGCGTCAATCTGGTAGTCCTGGCGTGGACCGTCGAAATTGCCCTTGGCGGAGTTGACGCTGGCCTGCGTGAGGGCGCTGCGCATGTCCTCCATGTTCAGCCCGTACGCGGATAAGGCGACCGGGTTGACCTGAATGCGGACGGCCGGTTTTTGGCCGCCGCTGATCGAGACCAGGCCAACACCGTTCAGCTGCGAGAGCTTCGGCGCCAGCCGCGTGTCGACCATATCCTCCACCTGCGAAAGCGGAATGGTGTCGGAGGTAATTGCCAGGGTGAGGACCGGCGCGTCTGCCGGATTGGTCTTGGTGTAGACAGGCGGGACGGGGAGATCGGAGGGCAGGAACGTTTGGCCGCCGTTGATGGCCGACTGCACCTCTTCCTCGCCCACGTCGAGCGAGGCCGAAAGGCTGAACTGAAGCACGATGACCGACACGCCATCGGCGCTGGTCGAGGTCATCTGGCTGAGGCCCTGCATCTCGCCGAATTGGCGTTCGAGAGGCGCAGTGATCGTGGTGGCGACAACGTCCGGACTGGCTCCGGGATAAAAGGTGACCACCTGAATCGTCGGGTAGTCCACTTCCGGAAGTGCCGACACGGGCAGCTGGAAGAAAGCGACCAACCCAGCCAGCAGAATTGCGGCCATCAGCAGCGAGGTCGCAACCGGCCGCAGAATGAATGGCCGGGATGGGCTCATGGAGCAGCCTCGGTGGTGTCGGAGGATGTGGACGGAATCGTGACCTTGGAGATGGAAATGGCCGATCCGTTGACCAGTTTTTGGAAGCTGCTGTTGGCCACCACGTCACCGGGATTGATGCCGGTGACCGCGGTGTTGCCCTTGTCTGAGATTCCCGATTTCACATTCCGCATGACTGCTTTTTTATTTTGGATCAAATAAACGTAGTCCACCGAGCCGTTGTGCTGAACCGCTGAAGAAGGAATGAGGGTCTGGTTATCGAGCATCTTCACGAGCAGGCGCGTGTTGACGAATTGGTTGGGAAAGAGCATGCCGTTCGAGTTGTCGAATTGCGCGCGCAGCAAAACCGTGCCAGTAGCCGTATCGATCTGGTTGTTGATGGTAATCAGCTTCCCTTTGGCCAGCAGCGTCTGCTGGGTGCGGTCAGAGACATCGACTTCAAGCGCTTTTCCAGTGTGGGTCTGCTTCACAACCTCGGGCAAGCTATCCTCAGCCAGCGTGAAGATCACGGTAATGGGATGAATCTGCGTTACGACGACCAGCGGCGTTGAGGAATTGGCGGTCACAAGATTGCCGGGATCGACAAGCCTCAGGCCAACCCTTCCACTGATCGGCGACATGATGTGACAGAATCCAACCTGCACCTCGTCGTATTGGACGGTGCCCTGGTCGTTCTGCACGGTTCCCTGATCCTGGAGAACTAATTTTTCCTGATCTTCGAGGGTTTGGCGGGGGATGGCATTTTTCGCCCATGCATCCTGATAGCGGGTCAGATCCATTTGCGCTTCGGCGAGGAGATTTTGGTCGCGGCTGAGGGCGCCCTGGGCCTGGGTCAGCTGCGCCTCATAGGGCCGGGAATCGATATCGACCAGCGCGTCGCCCTTGCTCACATTCTGTCCTTCGCGATAGTGGACGGCGGTAATTACGCCTGTCACCTGCGCGGTGATCGAGTCGGTATAAGTGGGTGTGACCGTTCCGATGGCTTCGAGATAGACGCCAATGCTGCCTTTCGTCGCGGTGGCGGTTGTGACCGGCACGGTTCCGCCCATGGCGGCGCCGCGTCCGCCCCCCGGAGCTGCGGCTGTTGTTCTCTTCTGTTTCCACACCCAGAAAATCAGGAGTGCAAAAAGTAGAAGGATGATCACCCAGATCCAGCGGTGGCGGCGTTTTTTTGTTGAGTCGGAGGGCGGTTGCCCAAGGTCAGAATTTGAAACAAAAAGGGGTTGATCCATCGCCTTCTTCTTCTCTTATTTCCTGTTACAAGCGCTCGGTTTGATAGGGACATTTTCTCATATCTGAACTGCCGGCCGGGATCGACCGGGGTGCCCGTGCGGGACGGGATTCCACTGCTGAGATAGATTTCCGCGTGCACAGCCGTCGCCTGAATTCAAGGCAACCAGCGGTAATCGGAGTTCTGTAAGGCGCAAATCAACATACGGCGCGCACCAGCGCGCTTTTGCACAGACGAATGGGCGGGGCGAAAAGTTGCACAGAGGATTGGATGCGCAGAGAACGGCCCATTTGAGGCGGGTTCGTTTTTCGGCAACGGCGAAGGCCGAAAATCCTCGGCCTTGGGCCCAGCAGCCGGACTGCGGGCCTCAAAGGGCCAGAAAAATCGCGCCGCCCTCCACCGTGAGCTCGACACCGGCGGCCTTGGCCGCTTCCTGGAGCGCCGCCTGCAGCATTACGACGGGGTCGGGGCTCACATCGAGGCGCCGCATCAGGCCTTCGCCTTTTTTTGTGCCCGCGGAAAGCGTGATCTTCAATCCGCGGCGCTTGCATCGGACCGGCGTGCCGTCTTCGAGCTTGACGTTCAGCGGCTTGATGTATGCGTCGATGTAGTGGACGCCGATGCCGGATTTATCTTCAGTCTTCGGGGGAAGCTTGCTTTCAGCTTCCGCATTTAGATCACAAACTTTGACTTTCATGCAGTGCTCCCAGGGGTTCAATTCCTTTTTGTTCGAGATACGCGTCGATGACTTTTCTAAACTCGCGGATATGTTCAGGTGTGCTGCCGCAACAGGCGCCGATGATGTTGGTGCCCGCCTCGAGGAGCGGAAGAACGCCCTTCACCATCTGCTCGGGTGTCTCGTCGTACAGGATCTTCATATTCACCAGGCGAGGCTTTCCGCCATTGGGCTGCACCATCACGGGCAGTTTGGTCGCACTCTTGTATCGCTCCACGGCCAGCAGCGCGTGCGGCATATCCATTCCCGTGCCGCAATTGAGGGCTACGATGTGCGCGCCGTGTTCCTCCATGAATTCGGCGGCGCGTTCCGGCTCAATGCCCATCATGGTGCGGAACGTAGAACCGTCGAGCGTAACGTCATAGGCCATCGATCCGATGATGCACTTGGCGCCGGCCTTCTTTGCCGCCTCAATGCCGATCTCGAGTTCTTCGAGCGAAGTTTGCGTTTCCACGATGATGGCGTCCGCGCCGCCGGCGACCAATGCCGCCGCCTGCTCTTCAAACGCGCTCTGCACCTGGGCGACGGTGAACTCACCGAAGGGCTCAAGCAATCCGCCGAAGGGGCCCATGTCGCCGATCACGTATCCGTCTTTGCTGCCGAATGCCTGGCGAGCGATTTCAACGCTGGCCTTGTTGATTTCGGGCACATGCCCGGATTCGCCATGGCGGTTGAGCATGATGCGCGATCCGCCAAAGGTGTTAGTGATGATGCAGTCGGAGCCGGCTTCGGCATAACGGCGCTGAATGGCGAGCACGCGCTCCGGATGCGTCAGGTTCCACGCCTCTCCGCAATTGCCTTGCTCCAGGCCGGCAATCATCAACTGGGTGCCCATCGCCCCGTCGCCGAGCAAAGGCCTTTCCATCACTTCTTCATGCAAAAGCTTCTTCATCAAACCGTCTCCCCGCTCAATTCCTTTTGTACCAGAGCGTAGTGGATGGTTTCGAGAACCAGGCCCCATTTATGATTGCGGCTTTGCGGCTCGCAGTAGCAACCTGCGCCGTTCGGCTCGCGCCGCCATTCGAGGATTGAGTTGAGGGGCCGTCCGAGCAGGGGCTTCTCACTGTCAATTGCGGACATCAGACGATCCGGGTCCTCAACATATTTGCACATTAACTCGTGGCCGGTGTCGTCTTTGGCCGGTCCGCAGCGCTCGTCCAAAATCGGATATTCATCGGCACGCGACCCCAGTTTGACTTTATAGATGAAGGCCAGCGGACGGCCCATATTCGTGCAGGTGGTTCCGTCGTAGCGGAAGGTAACATCAATCGACCCATCCGGTCCGGGCTCGATCACCAGGCGCTCCTCGGACCAGCGTTGCAGGGCTTTGCGATTGACGGTGTACTCGGCATCGGAGTCGAGCACCGCAACGGGAGCGGGCAGCGGCTCGGCCGTGGTTCTGGGAGCGCGTTTGTAGGGCGCGCGCCTGTACTGGCAAGGGCCGAATGAGCAGCTCTCGCACGGAACAAGGCTGGTGAGCCGCTGCAGGCGGTCCCTGTGGCGCGTGAGGCCGAAGACCGCGAGCTGCGTCTTCTTGGGGCGCAGCATGCCGGAGTCGAATGAGTCAACGCAGGAAGGGAACTGTTCGCTGCGCGTCTGCCGGATCAATTTGAGAAGCCGAGGTTGTTCCGCAACGTCCCAATCGGGATAGCCGGGGCTGGAGTGAGGAAGCACAGCCATGCTGCGCTGTTCCGCCCAGTCGCAAAGCCGCGCTCCGGCAAAAGTGGTCAGCCGCTCAACCACTGCGGAAGCGTACATCTCGAGGAAGAAATATTCGTCGGGCTTTTCTTCCTTCCAGAGCCGTCGCGCCTCTTCCTCGGCTTCCGGTCCGGCACCGACTGCGACGAGGATTGCGCTGTGCGCGCCGGCTTGCTCGAATGCGCTGCGCAGACGTTTGCTATTGAAGACCACGCCATCGATTTGAATCGTGTCGCCGCCGGCCGCACCGGGCTGAAACTCGAGACTCTCGACTTGCCGCGCATAGATCCACGGCCGGCCACGGGTGGCGAACCAGCCCCGCGCCCAATCCGCCAGCTCTTTCGCGCGCCCTTCGAGCACCCAGTCGCGGGGGTAGCCGAGCAGTCGCGTGAACTCCTGCTGCGTCACTTCCACGGAGGGAATCGTTTCCGCGATCTCGATGGATTCGGCTATTTCGCGCATGGGATCGTCTCCACGGGTTTGAACTGGCAACCCTCGACAAAGAATTCGAAGAAATTGGGATGCGTTTCGAGGCGGCAATGTTCGACTCGTTTTACCAACTCCTCGAGTTCCTGGCGTTTGGTCTTTGAAAGCAGCGCGATGGTTGCGCCCTCGATGGCCAAATTTCCAGCGCGCACGAATTTTTCCGGCGGAAGGCTGGGCACAAGCCCGATTCGCTTCGAGGCTTCGACGTTCAGATGCCGTCCAAATCCACCGGCAAGATAAAAGACGTCAATGTCGTCAAAGTCGATGCCGTATGTGTTGAAGACAACATGCAGGCCCGCAACGTTCGCGCCCTTGGCTTGCGCCAGCTCATTCACATCGCTCTCAAGCAGATAAACGCTGCCATTCGCGCCCCGGCAAAGATCGATGCGATGCAGGTCGTCTTCAAAGCGTCCACGGTCGTTCATGCGGCCGGTGCGGAGCAACTCGCTCAGCAGGTCGACGAGACCGGAACCGCAGATTCCTTCCGCCGGCACGTCGCCGATGGTGCGAATGCGGAATTGGCCGTCGTCATCGATCGCCACTTCCTCGATGGCGCCGTCGAGGGCGGGCATTCCGCAGGCGATGGCTCCGCCTTCAAAGGCCGGTCCGGCCGGACAAGACGCCGCAAAGAGCCGATCCTTGTTTCCGATGATCAGTTCGGTGTTGGTGCCAATGTCCATGATCGCGATGAGGCGCTCTTCGTGCGCCAGATCGGCGGCCAGCATGCACGCGGCTGCATCGGCACCCACGTGGCCGCTGATGATGGGAGCGCCATAGACGCGCGCTTTGGGATGAATCGGCAAAAGACTGCGCAGGCCGGACTCGACAAGACTGGTGCTCGTGCGCTTGCCTTCGGCCAATTCGATCTCCGTGATCGATCGGTAGGGCGTCTGGCCGATCGAGTAGACGTTTTGCCGGAAGAATAGATCGCGCATGGTGGAATTGCCGACCACAACCATTTCGTAGATGGTCTTCGGATCAACCGGAAACTTTTCGATGGCGTGGCTCAGGTATCCGGCCAGCGTTCGCATCAGCAAGCGGCCCGGATGGCTGGTGTCATAGGCGATGCGCGACATGATCTCCGACCCGCCGAAGCGCTGCGGATTTTCAAACGAAGTGTCGGCAATCAGCTCTCCGCTTTCGAGATCGAGGAGGCGCACGACCACAGTCGTGGTTCCAAGGTCCATGGCGATGCCGTGAATCGGCCCCGTCGATCGCTCCACTTCGACCCCGTCGATCAAAATGCGGTCGCCGTCGCGTGTAACGGCAGGATCGAGCGCGATCGCCTGACCGGACCCAGGCAATCCATACGCCTGGCGCTCGATGACCATATGCCCACGGCGCATGGTGTGGCAGCGGACGAGACCGGACGAGGCAGGGCCGCAAGCGCCAGTGACGAAGGTCTGGCAGGAAAGGCGAAAGTTTCCCTTCAAATGACGCTCCGCCTCGGTCATCGGAGACAAGAGGTCAGCCCCTTCGACGATCTCGACCATGCACTCTTTGCATTTGCCTTGCTTGCGGCAGGAGGTAGGCACGTCAATGCCCATGGCCTCCGCCTGGTCAAAGAGCGAGAGGGCGGCGTCAGCCTGGGTTGATTGTCCGTTAATGGTGAGCGCGACGGCCATAGCGAGAAAACCTAAGACTCCTCCGGGCCTGAAGGCCGCGCAAAAGAGACATCAACATTCAGCGGCCTAAAGGTTCCTGCTTCTTCCGGTTCGAGGCCAGGCCCAAGATACGTAAGCGGCCAAGCGCGGCCTCTCTGGCAGCGGTCGGACGAATCGACCCTACCAACCCTTGGCTTCAAGCTCCGCTTTGAGCGCGTCGGCCACTTCCTGCGCGGAGCCTTCGCGTTCCTCTTCCTCGCTCCACTTCCATTGCGCCAGGTAATCGTCGGCCGACTGCAATCCGCGCAAGGCGGCAAGGCGATCGATCTGCTCCATAAACTTTCCATCGAGCATTACGGTCACATCGTCGGTTCCATCCTCAGCTTTTATCTGAGTGGGGATTTCCTGCCAATAGAGGATCTTGTAATAGGCCATCTGGGTCACACCTGTCCCGCAAGCCGCAGGAACAAATCCACTGCCGCGGAGGCATTGGCTCCGTAGCCATCGGCGCCAATCTCGTCGGCAAACATCTGGCTGATGGGAGCGCCGCCGACCGCCATTTTGATCTCCGACCGGCCCGCCTCATGGAAGCCCTCAATCACGGTCTTCATATACATCATGGTCGTGGTCAGCAGCGCGCTCATGCCGATGATATTGGGATTGCATTTGTCGGCGGCGGCCATGAACTTCTCCACGCTCTGATCGACGCCGATGTCATGAACCTCAAATCCCGCCCCTTCGGCCATCATGCCGACGAGGTTCTTGCCGATATCGTGCAAATCGCCTCGAACCGTGCCCATCAGCAAAATACCCTTGGGCTTCGATCCGCCGTCCTTCGATGTGAGCAGCGGCTTGAGCACGGCCATCCCGGCTTTCATGGCGCGCGCCGAGATTAAAACCTCCGGCACATACAGAACGTTGTGCTTGAAGTCCTCGCCGACCACGCTCATGCCGGCGATGAGGCCTTCGGTGAGCACTTCCTGCGCGGTGCGGCCTTCGGCCAGGGCAGCTTCAGTCAGCTTGCCCACCTGGTCGGCATTTCCCTCGTACAGGTGTTGATTCATCAAGGCGTAGTCGGGCATCGAATCGTTTCCTCAGCGAGCGCTCGCAACCGCTGCCACGGCGCGTTTGTTGTTGAATTCTTCAAGCGCCTCAAGCATGGCCAGAATATTTTCGCGGGGCATGCCGGGGCTGGTGCCTCCACCGACGGACAGAATGATGCCCTCGCCGCCCGAGCCCTCCAGAACTTCAAGAGTTTCGTCTTTCACTTCCTCGGGAGTTCCGCGAACCGCGACCTCCAGCGGATTCACATTGCCCATCAAGCACATGCGGTCGCCCACGCGGCGCTTGACCTCAGTAATGTGGCGCTGCTTGCCCCAGTTGAGCACGTTGAATCCGGTGTCGGGCAGGTGATCGAGGCAGGCATCCACCTCGGCATCGTTGTGATAGAGCTTGACCCAATCCTTGGGGAAGGCGTCGCAGATTCGCTTCAGATAAGGATGCGCGAATTCCAGGTAGTGCTCCTCATTCACGAAGCCCACGATGTCGTCGAGGATGAAGATGCTCTCAACGGTATCGCCCATCACCTTCTGCTGCGCCTTCAGCCAGTCAATGATCACGCGCGTGCAAAGATCGAGCAGCTTGTGCGCGCCCTTGGGATTCTCGACCAGGTCGATCATGAACTCCGTGGTTCCGCGGACAAATCCGGCGGTGCACATGGGCCCGCGCGAGGTGACCATGGGCAGAATGTAGCCGGCATCGAGAATCCGCTGGCGTGCCATGCCGATGCGGTGAAGGGTGAGGCCGGCAAATCCGTCGGCCTCCACTTCGTACTCGGGGAAGTTGTCGATGTCTTCCAGGCGATAGAGGGTGTGGTATTCGCTGGGCGTGTTGTCCTGCCAGAACTTGATTTTGGACCCCAGTATCGAAGGCTCCGCGGCCATCCCGTACTCCATCCACCAGGAGGGGATAAAGATGACGTCAGGGAACTCTTGGATGATTTTCAGGTTCGATTGAAACCAGAGCTCGGGGTCCAGGAAATAGTCCAGGTGCTTGATCCCGAGGTAGCCGGGAATCCATGGGCTATCGACGATGAGCGCCATGGGAATTCTGTCGAGCTTTTCGCGCCGCGCTGCCCGCTTAAAGGTTTCCCATTGATCTGGCCGCATACTTTTCCTCCCGATTACCAACGTGATCCAAATGCCCGGTCGAGCCCATCACTCGGCCCGGTCTGCAGATCGAATTCCCACCCGTTCAATGGGGCGCTCCCGCCAGGTCCAAGAACCCAGGATCGCATCCGACCCCCAAGGCCTAAGTGTAATCTTTCCCGTCATCTAAGATTTTCTTCGACGGTCGTAGTAATTCCGACTCCGTAATCATAGTGCAACCGCGCCGGAACGCACAAGGTGGGGGAAATTTCAGCCGGGGGTGCGAGCGAAATGCGAGCTGCCGCTCGATTGAATCGTGGCGGAGAGACTGGGATTCGAACCCAGGTTAGAGTTTCCCCTAAACACGCTTTCCAAGCGTGCGCCTTCAGCCACTCGGCCATCTCTCCGAACTCGTTAGCTGACTGAATGAGTTTACCATCTTCAATGCTCTTGGACTTCCGCTGCGTTGGCCGATTCCGGGGCAGGGTAGGCGGCCGATTTGGCTTCCTGACGACCGCGTGCGGCGTTTTTATGAAAGCGTATACAACGCATGCCGGGCTGATTTATAGTGCGTTGTTGCCGGCCGCGCCGCCCTCCTTTTGCGTCCACGTTGGGCTTCGGAGCCGGGCACACATCGGAAAGAGGTTGTCATGTCTCCCATCTCTCGCCGTACCCTGCTCTCATCCGGATTGGCTTTATCTACCTCCTCGCTCCTGGCCCGCTCGGCCTGGGCGCGGACCGCTGAGTTTCTTGCGGCTTCCGAGGCGAACAGTTCAGGGGCCGTTGGCCCGCGTGAGCAACTTTTGTTCGACTTCGGGTGGAAGTTCAAGCTTGGCAATGGGAGCGACCCGGCGCGCGATCTGGGCTTTGGAAACACCCAGGAAGACTTCTCCAAGACCAGCAACTTCAAATTTGCGCGGGTGGGATACGACGACTCGCAGTGGCGCTCACTGAACCTGCCCCACGACTGGGCCGTGGAGCTGCCCTTTGCCTGGGACGACACGCTGGCATCGCACGGATTCAAGCCGCTGGGCCGGCGCTATCCGGAGACCAGCGTGGGGTGGTACCGGCGCGAGTTTGATATTCCGGCGAGCGACGCAGGGCGGCGGATTGCCGTCGAGTTCGACGGCGCCGTGCGCGACGCCCTGGTGTTCGTGAATGGATGTTTCATCGGCCGCAACGACAGCGGGTACGCGCCATTCCGATTCGATGTCACGGATTTTCTCGCGGTTGGTGGAAAGAACTGCATTGTGGCGCGCGTGGATGCGAGCTTTGGCGATGGGTGGTTCTACGAAGGCGCCGGAATCTACCGGCATGTGTGGCTGACCAAGACCGATTCCCTACATTTTGGGAAGTGGGAGAGCTACGTGCGCTCGCACGCAGCCGGCGGCGACTCGGCGAGCCTTGAACTCGCGACTGTGGTTGTCAACGAGGGCAAGGATGCCGACAAGGCGGCGGTGAGCTGGCAAATCCTGGACTCGACGGGAAAGACCGTCGCAACGGCCGAAGCTCCTGCACAAGGGATCGATGCCGACGGGAAGGTGAGTTTTGCGGCGTCGGCAAAGCTGAGCGATCCGGCGCTGTGGTCGGTTGAAACGCCGAATCTCTACACGGCTCTGGTGACCGTTAAGAGCGGCGACAAGGTCCGTGACGCTGAGCGCATCACGTTCGGTGTGAGGACGGTGAAGTTCGATGCGGACCATGGATTCTCGCTCAACGGCCAGCCGATGAAGATTCAGGGCACTTGCAATCACCAGGATCACGCCGGAGTGGGCGCGGCGGTGCCGGACCGGGTTCAGGCATTCCGCGTTGCCGTGTTGCAAGGGATGGGTTGCAATGCCGTGCGCACCTCGCACAACATGCCGACGCCAGAGCTGGTTGAGGCCTGCGACCGCATGGGCATGATGATGATGTGCGAAACGCGGCAAATGAGCTCCAGCCCCGAAGGCCTGGCGCAGCTCGAGGTCATGATCAAGCGCTACCGCAACTCGCCGTCGATCATCATCTGGTCCATCGGCAACGAGGAGTGGCGTCTGCAGAGCGAACAGGCCGAAGAGGGCGCGAAGATCGCGGCGACGATGGTGGAGCGCTGCCACGAACTCGACCCGACACGTGTGGTGGGCGCGGCAGTGAACGGCGACAACGAAAAGGGAGTTTCGAACCCGCTCGACATTGTCGGATTCAACTACGTGATGAAGTTTCCGGATGTATTTCACAAGGAGCATCCGACGCGGCCGATCTATGGATCGGAGACAGCCAGCACGATTTCGCAACGGGGCTGCTACCAGACCGATCCGCTGCGCAACACGCTGAGCGCCTACGACGTGAACCATACAGCCTGGAGCCAGCTGGCCGAGGAATGGTGGACCTTCTACGCCACGCGGGAGTGGGAAGCGGGCGGGTTTGCGTGGACCGGCTTCGACTATCGCGGCGAGCCAACGCCCTATGGATGGCCTTCGATCAACTCGAACTTCGGCATCGTGGACTTGTGTGGATTTCCCAAGGACAACTACTTTTATTACAAGGCGTGGTGGACCAAAGAGCCGGTGCTGCACCTGTTTCCGCACTGGACGTGGGAGGGCAGGGAAGGCGAGGAGATTCCGGTTTGGGTTCACTCGAATCTGGACGAAGTTGAGCTGTTCTTGAACGGCAAGAGCCAGGGACGGCAAAAAGTTCCGCGGCTTGGCCACGTGGAATGGAAGGTGCGCTACGAGGCGGGGGCCATTGAGGCGCAAGGCTGGAAGGGCGGCAAACTTGTGCTCACTGAAAAGCGCGAGACGACGGGGCCGATTGCGTCGCTGCGGCTCGTGGCCGACCGCACGGCTATCAATGCCGACGGCGAGGATGTCGCGATTCTCACGGTTGACGCGCTCGACAGCGAGGGCCGCGCGATTCCGGTTGCTGACAATATGATCAATTTCAAAATTACGGGCGACGGCGCGCTGATCGGGGTCGGCAATGGCGATTCCAACTGCCATGAGAGCGACAAGGAGCCAAAGCGCTCGCTCTACAACGGGCTGGCGCAGACAATTGTGCAATCGACCAGGACGCCAGGAACGATCACGATTGAGGTGAGCACAGCAGTGCGCAACAGCACCGTCGCTCCGGCAAAGATCGAAATCACGACGAAGGCGGTGGAGTTGAGGCCGTCGGTGGCGTAGCGCCAGCCTTCAGCCGTGGGTTTTCAGAAGGCGGGCTGGATGGTTGCGCGATGAGGTGTCAAACCCTCTCGCCCCAAAACAAATCCGTCCGGCCGCCCTAAGTCCTTCATTCTCGGCGCTCTGTTCGCTGATCTCCTTTTTCCCAAGTTTGCCGATAATTATGCCCTTCGGGAGCAGAATGGAGGAAAGCTCCAAAAAAAACGCCGATTGCGTCCGTCGGCGGCCGCTCTTTGCCCACGGCCCCCGGGTTCCTGGCCGTGAAACGCCCAGGAGGCAAGTCCTTTGTTATCATAATCTTGTCGCTAAACGCCAGAAAACAGGAATCTTGCGCAGTTTACTGACCCTAACCTTAACGGCGTCAGAATCTTGCGCAAAAACGAGGGGGAACTCCCCCCACCGCCGGATGGGCAAACATGGAAAGTCGTCTCCGTATGTCGCTCATGGCAGCGCAAACGCAACGTACGCTGCTCCCGCCGGAGACTTCGGGTCGCGTCCGCTGCTGGCAGCGATGACTACGAATTGGCGCCCATCGATCATGTAGGTTGAAGGAGTGGCCACGCCGGCAAACGGAAGCTGGGTCTCCCAGAGTATTTTTCCCGTGCGGGTATCGAATGCGCGAAAGCGCCGATCGTACACCGTGGCCCCGATGAACAGAACGCCGCCGGCAGTCACAATCGGGCCACCATAGTTCTCCGTTCCCGTGTTCTTCATTCCCTGCGCCGCTAGTTCGGGATACTCCCCGAGTGGCACCTTCCATAAATATCTTCCCGTCCTCAGGTCGATGGCGTTCAGAGTGCCCCATGGCGGCGCGATCGCCGGATAGCCGTCGGGATCGAGAAATTTGCGATAGCCGGTGAAGATGAACGCATTGTCTTCGTTCTGCGGCGTGTTCGACGTATTGTTTCGAGGGCCGCCGGCCTCCCTTGCGTCTTCGGTTTTCGTCGCGTCCCCGGTTCGCAGGTAGTCGAGAAGCGCGGAAATCTCGGAGCCGGCGAGATCCGGAAAAGACGGCATCCGCCCGCCGCCATTTCTGATCTTCTCAATGATCTGCTCGGATCCGAGACGGCCATCGACGTTCACCAGGGAAGGGTAGTTTGGAGGAGAGCCCAGCCGATTCAGTCCGTGGCAAACCGCGCATTGCTGCTGGTAAACCCGCGCGCCCGTATTCGCGCCTTTTACCGGCGCTGCCAGCCCGCCGGTCCAAGCCATCTCTGTGGCGTTCACATAAAGAACACCGGCTTGAGGATCAATCGCAGGACCGCCCCACTCTGCTCCGCCGTCAAATCCGGGAAAGATGATTGTCTGCTTGTCCACGGCGAAGGGGTAAAACTGCCCGTTGCTTCGAAACTGGCTGAAAGCTTTGAGAGCCCAGTCATGGGCCTCGGCGGTGCGCGTGGTCAGCATGTCCGCAGTGAGAAATTGCCGCGCAAAAGGTTGCGGCCAGTCCGGCATGGGCTGCGTTGGCGCAGTCACCTCGCCTGGAACTGTGCTGGCCGGATAAGCATGCTCATGAATGGGAAACAGCGGCTCTCCGGTGAGCCGATTGAAGAGATAGAGATATCCCTGCTTGGTGGTCTGCGCGAGGCCTTCGATGGTTCGCGTCTCGCCGGTCCGCGTCGCGCCAGCCTTTCCGCCGCGGCCTCTTCCGCCGCGGCCTCTTCCGCCGCTTTCGATCGTAAACAGTGCCGGCGGCGACGGAAAATCCCGGTCCCAGATGTCGTGATGCACGCCCTGGAAGTACCAGATCCGCCGGCCGGTATTTGCGTCCAGTGCCAGCAGCGTATCGGCGTAGAGATCGTCTCCCACCCGATCGCCGCCGTAAAAGTCCATGACCGCCGAGCCGGTGGGCACATAAACAATGCCCCGCTTCGCATCGAGCGCCATCCCCGCCCAGTTGTTGGCCGCGCCTGCGGTTTTCCATGCATCCTCGGGCCACGTCTCGTAGCCAGCCTCGCCGGGATGTGGAATGGTATGAAAGCTCCACACCAGTTTTCCGGTGCGCACATCGAAAGCGCGTATATCGCCGGGAGGCGCCGGGTGTGTCTCCGGATTTCGTCCGCCGACAATAATCAGATTCTTGTACACGATGCCCGGCGTGGTCAGCGCAACCGACTGCTCCTGAAAGTTGCCGCGCAGCCCTTTGCGCAAATCGACGCGCCCGCCCTCGCCAAATCCGGCCACCGGTTTGCCGGTGCGCGCGTCAAGGCAGTAAAGGAAGTTCATCACTCCCGCGAGAATCCGTTCCGACTTGCCGTCGCTCCACCAGGCGACGCCGCGCGCCGGTTGCGTACCGTCGATTCCTGCGTCGAACTTCCATCTCAGCTTGCCTGTGGCAGCGTCGAGCGCAACCACCTTTTGCGTGGGCGTATACGCATACATGGTGCGGCCCACCACCAGCGGATTGTCCTCAATTCCGCCTTTCTCGCCGGTATCGAAGGTCCAGGCCACTTTCAGGCGCCCCACATTCGCCCGATTGATCTGCTTGAGCGCCGAGTAGTGGTCGCCGTCGGGCCCGCCATTGTAGGCAGGCCAACCAGTCGAGTTCTGGGCAGCGCACACGCCGCCCAACGAACAGAACAAGAGGATGCTCGAGAACCGGATGCGCGCCGTCGTTTGCAAATCAAACATGGTTTAGAGGAGCTTGCGATTCACTTTGGGGCTGACTGAGATTTTATTGCTCTTCAAAGGTATTACAACCAGGCGACGTGCTCGCTCGAACACGATTTGGCTTTTGGGCTGGAGTGCCCGTTCCCTGGCTTACCCCATGGGCGCGGATGCAGTATCGTTTGGTGGAAGAGGATCCAATGCGCGCTGCCGAGTTGATTGCCCCGCTGACGTTCCGGTTGGCAGAAATGGAAATCGACGCCCCCGGGCCGGGCGAGGTGCAGGTTCGCGTGGAGGCCGTGGGTGTGTGCGGCAGCGACATGCACGCCTACGGCGAAGGCGCGGTGGGCGGCTTCGCCAATGTTTACCCCATGCTGCTCGGCCACGAGCCGGCGGGCAGAATCGTGAAGACCGGCGCCGGCGTGACGGGCCTGGCCGCCGGCGACCGCGGCGCGCTTGAGCCTGCGCACTATTGCTACCACTGCGAATACTGCCTGAGCGGCCACCACAATGTGTGCGCAAACATTCGCTTTCTCTCGACGCCCGGTCATCCGGGCTTTTTCCGGGAGCTGGTGAATCTGCCGGCGACAAATTTTCTGCCCATCCCCGGCAAAATGTCGTTTGGCGAGGCGGCGCTGGCCGAGCCGCTGGCCGTGGCCATCCATTCGTTGCGGCTGGCGGCGATCGGCGCGGGCGAAACCGTAGCCGTGATCGGCACAGGATCGATCGGGCTCTTAACCATTGCCGCGCTCAGAGCCACAAAAGCCGCCCGCATCTGGGCCGTCGATCCGATTGCGCATCGCCGAGAGCTGGCCCGCGGAATTGGCGCCGATGTCGCGCTTGAGCCTGCCGAGGCTGTGCAGGAGATTCTGCGCTCGACCGGGCAGCGCGGCGTTGACTGCGCCATTGACTGTGCAGCCGGCGAAGAGACCATGATCCAGGCCGCGCAGATGACGCGCAATGCCGGCCGCGTGGTGCTCACCGGAATTCATCGCACAGCGCTGGCGCAGATCGACGCCTCGGCGATGCGGCGCAAGGAGCTCACGCTCTTCAATGTGCGGCGGTCAAATCACGAAACGAAAGATGCTCTCGAGCTGCTCGGCGCGCACGCCTCGTGGTTCGCGCCGCTGCTCACGCACTCCAGAGACATCGCCCACATCGGAGATGGGTTTGAAATCGCCAGCCAGTACCGCGAAGGGGTGGGCAAGATGATCGTTACGCCGTAAGAGCGTATCGAAATAGATGGACAGACCATATTGCCCGGGAGTTTACCAAAGTGTGGCGGACTCCACACTTCCTCGTTGACACTCGCGAATCGTCGGTTTATTGTCCCTCCTACCCTGGCACTTCAATCCCCGGCCCCCTAGCCAGGGAATGTCATGGAGGCAAGCCAATGACCTTCCCCTCTCCCAAGGTCCTTTGGATCTTCTCACTCGCATTTGTGTTCACCGCATTTTCACTTTCCGTCCCCGCTTTTGCGCAAAGCAGGATGGAGCAACCGCGCGCTATGAACCCTCAATCCTATTCAAATTCGGTGATTCTGCAAGGCGGAAATCACGCGCAGACCATGCAGCGGCTGCACGTTGTGCGGCAATACGCGCTCCAGGACCTGCGCTCGAATCCTCGTGTGATGCTGGGCCAATCACAGCTCGACTTTACGCCGCTGCTGAACAATGCCAGGGCGATCCCAAACGTCGCGATGCGTTTGCAGGCCCTGCCGCAGCACGTGCAAGTGCAGGCAGATACATCCGACGTGACTGAAGTCGACCAGGGCCTGGTGATTCACCATCTGCTCACCTACCAGATCCTTCCGGGCAAGTGTGCCGATCCCGGCGCAAAGGCGCAGCTTGCGGCAGCCGGTGTGTCGTGTTTTACGCGCAGCACCACGGCCCAGCGCATGGCTGACTTCAGCGCGCCGGGCAGCCCGCGCTACATTGCCGACCCCGGAAAACGGCAGGCGGCGATCGCGGAGTTCCAGCAGAAGAGCGCGGCGGCGGATGCGGATGCCAGCCAGCACATTGCTGACCTGCGCAAGCAATTGGCAAATCCATCGCAACGCGCGGCTATCGTCGCCAAAGTTGGCGAGGCCGAAGTTGCCCGCATGAGCTCGCTAAGCGACGACGACCTCAAGGATGAGCTTGTCAATATGAGCGTGCAGACCGTTGAAGAGACCATGTTCGTGCCGCGGCTTGAGTCTTCAATCTACGCGCATCCGCAAGAGAATCTGACGACGACCGCCAGTCCCGCGGAGGCGGCGGCCGCGCAACAACTCATGCGCAATGGCGTCTCGGGCGGCAGCCCTGCCGGTTTCCCAAGACTCCTGAAAATTGTTCCGGCTTCAGATCTTCATTTGAACGGTTCCGGCCCGCCGCGCGGCGATCAAACTGCCGATCTCAACATGGGCCCCTACTACTTTCTCACCGGCTTCACTATTAATCACGACTACGAATGGCAATGGGGAGTGTCGGTCTCAATTAACTGGTGCGTCGTCGGCTGTACGTCAACCTACGGCATCCAGCTTAATGCCGGCTTCAACTATGCATTCGGCCTGCGCTTTCCCATCCAGACAACCCTCAAATATGAAACCGTGGTTCACCCTAATAATTCGGCGGAGGCGAAGTTGACGCCTCAATTCGTGCCCATTGAGGGCGACGACCAGGATTTCCTCTCAACCGAACTTGACCCCACCCAGTTGTTCAAGGCGCAGGAGATCGTCGCGCAGGTGGGCGCCGATGCGGGCTTCAGCGTCAACCTGCCGGTCCTCAGCACCAGCCAGAATTTTTCAGTGAACGTTGACTTTACGCAATTGCTGCCGGCGCCCTACACCGGCGGGCGCTTCCAGCCGCCTATCCCTGGCACGCACGGAATCGATTCCAACTTCGTCTTCAACCAAATCGATCTGCTCGGCGACTTGCTCAACTTCGGCGTCGTGGGCGGCTCGGTCTATCCCGCGATTCAAGTGAATCTCCACTCCGACAGTTTGCAGTTCAATCTCAACGACGAGCTCCAGCATCGCTCGTCCACCATCAATTCGGGACAGACTGTTTCGCTTGGCGATGCCACCGCCCAAAACGGCGATTACAGCCACTTCGCCGTTGGAAACCCGGTCTACAATCTGGGATTCACGTTGACGCCCGGCCTGGCACCAACGGTTTGGGTCGACGTCGCGGTGTGGTCCGATCAGTGGCAATGGCCGGTTTGGTTTCCGCAGCTTGCCATCAGTCTTCCGCCAGGCGGCATGAACTTCAGTTGCCATGCCGGCACCACCTGCGTCATGGACTTCCAGCCCGTCTTCAACGCGTCCACCGGACAGGTGCAAGACATGAGCAAGGAGCGGGACGTTGCGGACCGCACGCTGGTCGGCGGAGGATGCCAGCGCAATGGCTCTGAAGGAAACTATCTCTGCCCCGTGAACGGCATGCTCGGCCTGTGCCAAACGATGATGAAGAACAGCGCGGTGCTCAGTTGCGGCGCGCTCATTCCAACCTCGACCGACCAGATTCTTCGCCGCGGCGGCTGCTCGGAAGACGGCCAGACGGGTACCTACGAGTGCCCGTCGAGCATGATGGGGCTGTGCGGACTCTACGTGAAGAATCAGGTTGTGGTTTCGTGCAAGCAAAAGTGAGCGGGGCAGAGAATCGGAAGTTGGGAAGGTAGCATCGCTGAGATTCGTTGGCGAAATAGATCGATCGCCCTCGATTCGATTGGCGGCGCGATCGTGTGTCTCGTCTGTTCCCGCCTTTCAGCCACCGCCGACTGCTCTCTTCTGGCCAACGACTCCTCCCTACTCCCCGGTCTCTTACTCGGTTTGTCCCAGCCCCTCGACCCGGCAGTTAGATTGGAGTGATGGGTCAAGTGCGGGCCGAGTGGCGGGCGGAGTTGGGCGCGATGGTGAAGCTCGCCGTGCCCGTGGTGTTGAGCGAGCTGGGCTGGATGGTGATGGGCGTGGTCGACACCATCATGGTGGGCCGGCTGGGTCCTTCGGCGATTGGAGCCGTGGCGCTGGCCAGCGCCGTCTACTACACGCCGGCGATCACGGGCATCGGGTTGATGCTGGGGCTGGATACGCTGGTGTCGCAGGCGTACGGCCGCGAGGATCACGAGGAGTGCCATCGCTGGCTGGCGCAGGGCGTGTATCTCGCTATCATCGCTGCGATCCCGATCATGCTGGGGTTGGCGGTTGCGGCGCAGTGGCTGCCGCGGATGGGGATTGCGGCGGAGGTGGCGCGGCCCGCGAGCGGCTATCTGCTGCTGCTGAATTGGGGCACGCTGCCGCTGCTGCTCTATGGCGCGTCGCGACGCTACTTGCAGGGCGTGGGCCAGGTGCGCGTGATTACCGTAACCCTGGTGGCGGCGAACCTGGTGAACTGGATTCTGAATTGGGTGCTGATCTACGGCAAGCTGGGAATGCCGGCGATGGGCGTGAACGGGTCGGCGCTGTCGACGGTGTTTGCGCGGGTGACGATGGCGGCGGCGCTGGTGGGGTTTGCGTGGAGGTATGAGCGCGAGCGCGGGCATCCGTTGTTCCGGCGTTGGGCTCGGCCGCAGGTGGCGCGGCTGAAACAGCTGGTGAAGCTGGGCGCGCCGGCGGCGGGGCAGATCATGCTGGAGGTGGGCGCGTGGAACCTGGCGACTTTTTCCGCGAGCTACCTGACGCCGGTGGCGCTGGCCACGCACCAGATTGTGTTGAACTACGCGAGCGTGACGTACATGGTTCCGCTGGGCGTTTCGGCCGCGGCGGCGGTTAGCGTGGGCCATGCGGTAGGCGCGGGCGATGCGGCGCGCGCGCGGCGGGCCGGATGGATGGCGTTGGGGCTGGGCACGAGCTTTATGCTGCTGGCGGCAGTGACGTTCCTGGTGTGGCCGCGGCCGCTGATTGAGCTTTATACAGATGACGCGCGGGTGCTGGCCGTAGGGCCGGGACTGCTGGCGGTGGTAGCGGCGTTTGAAGTGTTTGACGGAATCCAGACGGTGAGCACGGGCGCGCTGCGCGGGTTGGGCGAGACGCGCGCGCCGATGTGGGCGAACCTGGTGGGGTATTGGGTGCTGGGATTGCCGTTGGGATTTTTCCTTTGTTTTGGATTGCATTGGGGAATTTACGGATTGTGGATCGGGCTGACGCTGGCGCTGGTGGTGATTGCGACGGCGCTGATTGCGCGGTGGAAAAGGGATGCGGAGAAGCAGCTACGAGCTTCTAGCCACTAGCTTCCAGCTGCCAGCTTTTTTCGTGCGAAGGCGAGGGGAGTGCGGTCCCATGCTTTTACCGAGGAGTGGCGGAGGAATGGGAGATCGATTTCCGTATTGCGTTGATGGAGGCGGATTGAAAATCGAGCTACCCCGCCCCAGGCGCAAAAACACAGACGCGCTGCCCATAGGGTGCCCAGATGGGGCACCCAGGCTTACGCTTTAATCGATGAAAACAGGGCGGTTGGGGGTGGGTTGGGCGGGGAGTGGGATGACGCAAAAGTGGGTTTGTAAGGGGGTTACCTTTGTGGCGCGGTGTGGGACGGTGTTAGCAAGAAAGTGACTATAATCACATACTGTGCGGTAAAGAAACAGCATCGTAGTGAAGTGGTCCGCGCCCGTAAAACGGTCACAACTTACGCCCGTCAACGGTCACAAATTACTGGAAGGGAATCCCGCCAAATGGCGACTGGAAACCTTGCTCTTGGTCAGGAAAAGAGCGAAAGCATCGCGCGTCCGCGCATCGTCAACGACTTCAGCATCATCGTAGCCACCGTAAACGGGTCGGGGTCGCAGTCCGCGAACAGCGTGCTGCTGAAGAGCATTTTTGGAATGGGCGTTCCCGTGAGCGGGAAGAACCTGTTTCCATCGAACATTGCCGGGCTGCCGACCTGGTACACGATTCGGGCGAGCAAGGACGGCTACGTGGCCCGCAAGCGCGAGATCGACGTGCTGGTGGCTCTGAATCCCGAGACCGCGCGCGAAGACATGATGAGCGTGCAGCCGGATGGCGCGGCAATTTACGAAGAAAATCTGAACCTGAAGCAGTATCGCGACGACGTGGTCTGCTACCCGGTGCCGCTGGATAAGATTACGCAATCGATTTGCCCTGAAGCCAAGCTGCGCAAACTGGTGAAGAACATGGTGTACGTGGGCGCGGTGGCGCAACTGCTGGGAATCGATCTGGGAGTTGTGGAGAGCGGACTGAGGAAACAGTTTTCGAAGAAGCCGAAGGTCTTTGAACTGAACTTCGGTGCGGTAACGGCGGGCTTTGACTACGCGAAGGCGACGTTTACGAAGCAGGACCCGTATTTCCTGGAGCGGATGAACGAGACGAAAGGCAAGATCATCGTGGACGGCAACGCGGCGTGCGGCATGGGCGCGGTGTTCGCGGGAGTCACGGTGGTGGCGTGGTACCCGATTACGCCATCGACGTCGCTGGTGGAAGCGGCAACGGATTTGCTGAAGAAGTTTCGCGTGACGGCGGACGGCAAGGCAACGTTTGCGGTAGTGCAGGCGGAAGACGAACTGGCGGCGATCGGGATGGTGCTTGGGGCCGGATGGGCCGGCGCGCGTGCGATGACGTCGACTTCGGGGCCGGGCATTTCGCTGATGGGCGAGTTTGCGGGGCTCGGATACTATGCGGAGATTCCGGGAGTGATTTTCGATGTGCAGCGCAGTGGGCCCTCGACAGGGATGCCCACGCGCACGCAGCAATCCGACCTGCTTTCGACGGCGTTCCTTTCGCACGGCGATACCAAGCACGTGGTTCTGTTGCCGGGCTCGGTGAAGGAATGCTTTGAGTTCGGCTATGCGGCGTTCGATTTGGCGGAGCGGCTGCAGACGCCGGTGTTTGTGCTTTCGGATCTTGACCTGGGCATGAACAACTGGATGTCGGAACCGTTTGAATATCCCGACAAGCCGCTGGATCGCGGCAAGGTTCTGACCGCCGAAGAACTGAAGAAGATGGGGAGTTTTGCGCGCTACCGGGACGTGGATGGCGACGCGATCGGCTGGCGTACGCTGCCGGGAACAGCGCATCCGAAGGCGGCGTATTTTACGCGCGGCTCGGGGCACAATGACCAAGCCGGATATACGGAACGGCCCGATGAGTACCAGAAAGTGATGGACCGGCTGGCACGCAAGTTCGAGAATGCGCGCAAGCTGGTTCCGGCGCCGGTAGTGGTGAAGGATGGAAGCTCGAAGGTGGGATTCCTGGCGTACGGATCGACGGACTTCGCACTCAGGGAGAGTCTGGATCAGATCAAGAAGGAACATGGCGTGAGCGTGGACTATATGCGGGTTCGGGCGTATCCGTTTGCGCACGAGATTCACGATTTTGTGGCCAGCCATGAGCGCGTTTACGTGGTGGAGCAGAATCGCGATGGCCAGATGGCTAGCCTGCTGAAACTGGATCTTCCGGGCGAGCAGGTGATGAAGCTACGCAGCATTCTGGAGTACAACGGGCTGCCGGCCGATGCGCGGACGATTACGGATGAGTTTGCAACCAAGGAGGGCCTGTAAAAATGGCGACCACAACAGCGAGTGGGGCCACGGGCCCGAAATTGAATCACATTGGACTGCCGGTGCTGGAGTATCGCGGCGGCAAGTCGACCTTGTGCGCGGGCTGCGGACATAACGCGATTTCGGAGCGCATTATCGACGCAATGTTTGAGATGGGCGTGGAGCCGGAGCGGGTAATGAAGATGAGCGGCATTGGCTGCTCGTCAAAGAGCCCGGCCTACTTCATGAGCCGGTCATTCAGCTTCAACAGCGTTCACGGGCGCATGCCGAGCGTGACCACGGGCGCGATGCTGGCCAATCAAACGATGATGGCGCTGGGCGTTTCCGGTGACGGTGATACGGCATCGATCGGCATGGGCCAGTTTGTGCACCTGATGCGGCGGAATCTGCCGATGATTTACATCATCGAGGACAACGGAGTTTATGGATTGACCAAGGGGCAGTTTTCAGCGACCGCCGATCTGGGATCGAAACTGAAGACGGGCGTGATCAATGAACTTCCGCCGATCGACACGTGCGCGATGGCGATCCAGTTGGGCGCGACGTTCGTGGGGCGCTCGTTCTCCGGGGACAAGAAGCAATTGCTGGCGATGCTGAAGGCCGCTATCGCTCACAAGGGGACGGTGATGCTCGACGTGATCAGCCCGTGCGTAACGTTCAATGATCACGAGGGATCGACGAAGAGCTACAAATTCCTGCAAGAGAACGACGAACCGATCAACGAGATCGGATTCGTAGCCAGTTTCGACGACATCGAAGTGGATTACGATTCCGGCGAAGTGTATGACGTGCAGATGCACGACGGATCACAGTTGCGCCTGCGCAAGCTGCTGCCGGATTATGACCCCACCAATAAGGCGAACGCGGTGCGGACGTTGATGGAAGCGCAGGAGAAGAATGAGGTTCTCACCGGCGTTTTTTATATCGATACGCAGAAGCCAACATTCATCGATCAGCTGAACATGGTCGACGAGCCGCTGGGCACGCTGCCTGAGTCGCTCACACGGCCGCCGAAATCCGCATTAGAAAGCCTGATGGCGAATTTACAATAGCACGGAATTAAAGTCTGGCTCCGAGCAGAAGGCGCAACGCCCCGCAACAAAGCGCAGCGCCGAATTTCTCTGTTTATTTGTCTGCCGTTAGAAGGCGCCGTTCAAGAGGCTCGGTGGAGCAGCTCCTGCTCGGCTCGATACCAGTCTTCTTCGTGGTGACCGTGCGCACGGCCGCGCTCGTTCCAGAAACGATGCGCAAGCTGTGCAACCTGATCGTGGGGGACCGAGCTGCCGTTTCCATTTGTGGATGTTGTTGAGGCAACGGTCTTTTTCTGTTCGGGTTTAGGTGACTTCGCTGCTGCAGCTTTCGGCGCGGCGCCTGATTTCTTGACGGACTTAGCCATGGGGAAACTCCTCTTTTGCAAGTTCGACAAACTAACAAGCGTTCAAATATAGAATACCGAAAAATCAATTTGCTGTGCACACGGCGCCTGTGAAGAACCATCAAAATAAACCTGCAGCGCAGGTCACGGAACGTTGGATGCGCGCAAAGCCCCCAGAGTGTATCGTGATTGCAAGTCAGCTAGAGCCATGACAACGCCCGCCATCGATACCACCGCGCTCACCCGCCGCTTCGGGGATTTCACCGCGGTTCAGGATGTGAACCTGCGCGTGGATGCAGGCGAGTTTTTTGGATTTCTGGGCCCCAACGGGGCGGGGAAATCAACGACCATCAAAATGTTGACCGGCCTTTTAGCGCCGACATTGGGAACAATCAGGATTCTCGGCGAAGATCTCAGGCAAAACTCCGCGGAAGTGAAGAGGCAGATCGGCGTGGTGCCGGAGGGGATGGCCCTGTTCGGGCGGCTGACTGCGGAGGAATATCTGCGCTTCGTGGGGCGCATGTATGGGCTGGACCGGAATACCACAAAACAGCGCACGCAGGAGCTACTGGATTTCATGCATCTCGCCGACGAGCAGAAGAAACTGATCGCGGACTTCTCGCACGGGATGCAGAAGAAACTGGCGCTGGCCGCCGCCGTAATCCATGGGCCGAAAGTCCTTTTTCTTGACGAGCCCTTTGAAGGCGTGGACGCGGTGGCTGCGGGCACGCTAAAGGCGATGCTGCAAAGGATGATTGCCCGCGGCGCAACGATTTTTCTCACTTCCCATGTGATGGAGATTGTGGAGCGATTGTGCACGCACGTAGCGATCATCCATCGCGGCCAGCTGGTGGCGCAGGGATCGCTGGAAGAGCTGCGCGCTGGGGCCGGGCGACGCGGAAGCGCGGAACAGGGAGAAGGGAACCCACCGGCGAACGAACGGAAACAGAGCTTGGAAGAGATTTTTCTTGAAGTTGTGGGAACCGACCGGGAGGGCAATCCAGCGGCGACTGCGCCTGAGCAGGAGCTTTCATGGCTGAGCTAGATGCGGCGAAGCCAACCGCGAGTTCGACGCGGGATATTCCAGTGAGCACGCAACTGGTTGCAGTGGCGTGGCTGCGCTGGCGCATTTTCATCAACAGCACATTTCGCCGGCGGACCAGCGGAACAAACCGCGCAGCCGGGATCGTGCTGGGCATTCTGGTGCGCATCATCGTCTGGCCGTTCCTTGCCTTGATGTTCGTGGGCCCGGTTTTTGGCAGCGGATTCCTGGCGTGGGCCGCAATCGCCAACCATCATTCGCAACGCCTGGCTTCGCTTTTCGCCGGCCTCACATTGCTGTGGCTTTTCGTCAACATTAACGGACAGAACGCGGCTGCGGCATTTTCGAACTTCGATCCCTCGTCTCTGATCCGATTTCCTCTACGTTTCGGACGCTATTTGGTTTTGCGCCTCTTCATTGGCCTGCTGACACCCAGTACCATTGTGGGCTGCGTGGCCTTAATCGCCGCGACAATTGGAATCGCCGTGGCGGACAGCGCGCTGGCGCTGCCCTCAGCGGTGGTGCTGGCGGTTTACGCGGTGGCGAATATCTTTCTGATGCGTATGATCGGCGCATGGCTTGAGCGCTGGCTTGCGAACCGCCGCTTCCGCGAGATCTTCAGCGCTCTCATGGCGCTCTCTGTAGTTGGATTTCAGTTTTTCAGCTTTCAGCGCGCGCCGGGGCGCGCGTATGGCGGCCGAGCGAGTTTGATTCTGCATCTGGTGAACGGGTCCGGCGCCGGGCTGCGCTGGCTGCCGCCGGGGTTCGCGGCCCATGCGATTCTCGACTGGGCCCATCCGATTAAAGCGATCCTGAATTTTGCGGCGCTGGTGGCGAGCGCAGCTCTGTTCGCGGCCGTGTTCGCGATTCGGCTGCACAAGCAATTTCTCGGCGAATTCCTGAGTGACAGCCCGCGCGTCCGCACAAGAGCGCGCGCAAACCAACGCAGCAGAGAGATTGCGCAACCGGCCAGGCTGGTGAGTTCGGCTGAGCGGGCGCAGGCGGGTCGCTCGACCTTCGCGGCTGTTCGCCCAGGCTTCGCGCCCATTGTGGTGGCGTGCCTGCGTAAGGAATGGCTGACATTCCGCGGCAATAGTGCGCAGATGATCGGATTGCTGACCCCGCTGTTTTTCGTGATGATTTTCAGCCGAACACTTTCTCATGGACATTCTGCGTACTTTCTTCCTGGGGCGATTGCGTACGTCTTGTTTGGAGCCCTGGCCGGTCTCTACAACGTTTTTGGCGCGGACGGGAAGGGCGTGCAGCTGTACCTGCTGGCGCCCGTTCGTTTGCTCGATGTGATTGTGGCCAAGAATTTGATGAGCCTGGTGGTGATCGTTGCAGAGGCGGCGGCGGCATGGTTGCTGGTGTCGCTTCTGACGCACACGCCGATTCCGGCGGCGACGCAAGTTTCAACGGGATTATGGACGGTTTTTGTGATTGGCACAAACCTTGCGTTGGGGACGATGCGCTCGATTCAGGCGCCGCGCCGGTTTGTTCCGGGCCAGGTGCAGCGAAGGGGCGCGACGCCGACCAATCGCACCAGCGGACTCTTGATTCTGCTGGTGCTGTTTGGGAGCGTGGCGTTGCAGGTTCCCGTGATTTTGCTCGGCGGTTACTTCGGCGAACCTTGGCTGGGGGTGTGGATTTTTGGTCCTCTAGCCGTGGCAGCGGTGGCCGCTTATGTTGTGCTGCTGCGCAACGCCGAGCAGATTATTATGGCGCACCGCGATGTGTTTGCCGAGGAGCTTTGCAAGGCGTAGCGGTCAGCCTTCAATTGCCAGTTTGTTCGAGCGGCCACCAATCGAAGAGATCCATGCGCGGATAGTAAAGACCGCCGCAAACATGGATGGCGCCCCCGCGCAGGTTGCGGAGGACCGCTGCATAGGCCTCGATCTGCGGCGAAAATTGGCGGCGCAATTCGGGCAGCAAAGAGGCTGCGCCCGGATCGGCCTCATGCGCTGACTTGTAATCAATGATCCACCAAGTGTCATTCGGCAAGATGTCATTGAGTGCAGGGTTTTCGAGGATCGGATCGGCGGAGGTTTGCGGAGCGGGTCCGGCGCGAAAGACGCGATCGACCTGCACCGTGCGCAAACTGCCGGCCACAACGCCGGTCCAGCGAATTTCATTGGCTGCGTCCAGATGCGGCGCAAGAATCCATTGCGCGAGCGGATCGGCGGCGGCTTGATGAACGATTTCGATGGCCTGCGTGGCCATGCGATTCGATTGAGCAGAAGCAACTCCGACAGCGCGAATGATTGCGGAGATGCGAGCATGCTCTCGGGCAAGCGCCGCAAGAGCGACCTCGCGAGTTTCGGTGGTAAGGCGCTCTGCCAGGTGCTGAAGGAGCGCGTGAACGGCTTTGCCAAGAGCGCGGGAGAGCAAGCCGCCCTCGTGACGCTCGTAAAGGCGTCCGGCGCCTACAAGCGGCTCATCCGCGGCGGAAACGGAAAGCGGAGCGGACGAGGCCGCAAAGCCGGGCGGAAGACGACGAAGCAGGGTGGGCTGATTTGCGATGGGCTGAAATTCGAACAGATTGCCGGAAGCGGGTTCAGTCTGGGGGTCCGATTCGGATGCGGCGACCGATGCAAGCGTGGTCGGCCCCGCGACTGATGTCAGGTTGGCACGCCATTCGTGGAAGCGACGTTGAATTTCAGCTTGCCACGCCGGCCACGCGGTGAGGAGCAAACTTTCGCGAGGCTGAATGAGTTCAGTGGGCGCACCGTTTGCGGACTTGTAGAGAGGGCGCGCGAAGAAATGCAGCTCTTCACGGGCACGCGTGGCAGCGACATAGAGCAGGCGGCAGGCCTCGTGCGATTCGCGTTCGTGAACGAGGCTATCGACGCACTTTTTGGCTGCGCCGCCTTCAGTGCCCTTTTGCTGGAAAGGCGCGATGAGAAATTCCGTCACGGATTCTGAAGGCTCGAAATCGGCGGAGGGAAGGCCACGCTCGAGCCAGGAAAGCATTCCGGGCGTGCGGCGGCCGGGAGGGGCCTGGAGGTCGGGAACGATGACAACTTCAAACTCGAGGCCTTTGGCGCCGTGAATCGTCATGAGTTGGACGCCGCAATCGCTGTCGGCGGCAGGATCCGGCTGAGCTTTGAGATCTTCAGTGACCGAAGCGAGCGCAGAGCCAAGGAGATCAGGTTCGCCTTGCGGCAGAGAGTCGAGACTCTTCCAGAGAAGGTCGAGATTGACGCGGGCCTCGGAATCGACACATTGCGCGCCGCCGAGTTGGAGCCAGGTTTGTTCGAGCCAGGTGCCTAGTCCGTACACGGGCTGCGAGGCGCGGAGCCGCTCAGCAGCCGCAACCGCGCGCATAACGCGATCGAGGGCAAACCGGCCTTCAGCGCTGATGAGATGTGCGCGTTCAAGAGCGAGCTGGGGCGCGGGGCGGAGGAGAAGCTCAGATGCGTCGGCGCTGGTGAGCGTATGCAGATCTGCGAGCGAGAGGCCGCACCAAGGTGCGCGGAGCACTCCCAGCCACGCCACGCGGTCGTGCGGATTGAAGAGCGCGCGAACGAGAGAAAGCGAGTCGATAATCTCCGGGCGGTCATGGAGCGCTTCAAGATCGACGGCGCGAAAGGGGATGGAGGCCTGGCGCAAAGCAACGGCGATGGTTACGAGCGATTTCCGCGCCCGGGCAAGCACTGCGACACGATATTTTTGGTTCGCGGCGCGAGCAGCGTGAATGCGAGGCAGATGAGCGCGGACGAGAGCAACAATTTCGTCGATTTGTTTTTGGTGCGCGGCCTGGCGCTCGTCCGTGACGCGCTTCTTAACATCCGCACTAGCGTTGCGGGGCGAGTCCGGAATGAACTCGCAGTGGAGGTTGATGGGCGGAGTGGGCTTTTCGACGAGTTGTGGGCCGGAAGTCTGGAGGGAAATGCGACAAGGCTCGGACGCGGCGAAGACGACGCCATCGCCGCTTGAAGCGGCGAAAACTTGAGCGAAGGTTTCGTTAATGCCGGTGACAAGCGAGGCGTGGCTGCGGAAGTTCGCAGTGAGATGGACAGAATCGAATAGGAAAGGAAGGTCGCCGTAGACCTCCAGGCCAAGGTTCTCGACGCGCGGGAATAATTCGGCGTCGGCCTCGCGAAAGCCATAGATGGACTGCATCGGGTCGCCGACGACGAAGCAGGTGCGGCCCGCTCGATCGGACCACGCGGAGATGAGGCGGCGCAGCAGATCGTGCTGGCGACGGCTGGTGTCCTGGAATTCGTCGACCAGCAGATGGCGAATTCCGTCGGCAACGCCCTGAGCCGCGTCAATGGGGAATTCGTCTTCACCCTTGAGGACGCTGAGCGCAATCTGTGCCACCTCAGTAAAGTCAGCGGCGGCGGCCTCGGCAAACACGACGCGAAGTTCGGCGGCGGCGCGGCGCAGAAGAGTGAAGGAGGCACGGACAATCTTCCATTCTGCATCGGTGTAACGGATTGGAACGGACTCAGCGGCGGCGCGCAGGAACGGAGATTCAAGGCGCTGACGGAGGCGGTGAAAGTCTTGTTCACCCTCCAATACAAAATCGTGCATCCATCGGTCGCGGTCGCCGAGCATTTTCACGGTCAGGTCTTCAATTTCGCGCCAGTTGTTATCGCGCCAATCGAGGAGGGTTTCAATGGCCGCGGTAAGCGGGGCGTTGGCTTGTCCAATCTGTTCAAGCGTGCGACGCGCAGCGCGACGGTAAAGTTCGCTGGGCTGCTCATGAATCTCGAGGTTGCCGCCGAGGCCGGAGAGAACGGGTTGCTGCATCGCCAGGTCGCGGCAAAAGGAATCGATGGTCTGGATGCGAAGCTGTGCGGGTAAATTGAGGAGGTCCCAACCGCGCTCTCTCGAGTGCTCGAGGGCGCGGCGGGCGATGGGACTGGGATCGGGTTGACGGAGGTCGTCGAGAATGCGGTTGCGCATTTCGGCCGCGGCAGCGTTGGTGAAAGTAATGGCGACCACCTGACCGGGTTCGTCGACTTCTGCGAGCAACGTGAGGAATCGTTGCGAAAGGAGCGTGGTTTTTCCGGAGCCCGCCGGCGCGCGCACGAGGATGGAGCGGCGGGGATCGAGCGCGAGATCGCGTTGCGCCTGATCGGGAGGAGGGTTGCGGCGAGACGGGTCAGACATCGGCTGCCTCGTCATTTTCCGGCAGGGGTGGATTTTCGCTAATGCGGCAAACCGCCTGCAGACGGCAAAGCTCGCACGTTTCGGGGTAAAGGCGCGGGTCGGCTGAGGAATGGCCGGAGAGGAACGCGAGGGCCAGACTCTCGATGTAAAGTTTCCACTCGGAAAGCTGGTCGGAAGTGAGAGGCTTTTTGACCAGATTGGAATTTCCGCTGATCTTGGCGCGGAGAGTGGATTTCGCATTGCGGATTTTTCCGGCGAAATCCATTTCGCCGGCGCGAACTTTGGCGAAGACGAGGCCACCGATTTCGTTGGGCCCGCGGTCGAGCGCGAAATTCGAGTAAAGCGGCAACTGCACGTCATCGGGTCGAGGGAGATCCCACGAGTTTGGCGAGGGGCTGCCGGATTTGTAATCGATCACGAGAAGAGAATCGTCGATGAGGCGATCGATGCGATCGAGGCGCAGGCGGAGGGGCAGGCCGGCGACGGAGACGCTGGTTTTTTGTTCCGTGTCGAGGACGGTAAATGGAATGCGCGTGCGCTCAAACTCCAGCCACTCGGTGACGAGGGTGCTGAGCCGGGATTCTTCGAGGGCCAAGTATCGAGGAGCCATGGACTGACGCGCACGAACAGGCATGGCAGCGTCGAGAACGAGGCGAACATGATCTTCGACCCAAGAGCGAAGGTCGGTGAGCGCGACGAGTTCGGCGTGGGAACGAATGCCTCGCGGGGGACCGGCCCAGACGGCATGCAGAACTTCATGGAGAAGCTGGCCGCGTTCTCTGGCGGTAAGTCCGGCCTCGGCGGGGTCCCAGATTTCGGCGCCGAGGCGCGCAATGGCAAAGGCCTTGAATTGGCACTGCGATTGAGCAGTGAGAGTGAACGCGCCTCCATGCGCCTCGCCCGGAGGGAAGGGAACGCGGGATGAATCCTGAAAGGGGTCAGTGAGCGGAGGCAAAGCGGCCGGCTCGGTGAGTTCAGGTGGAAGTGAGGTCGGTGCACCAGCGAGTTGCTCCACGAGCCGCGATGGGCGAGCTTCTACTCCTTCGCTTTGGCGCGCGAAGCTGAAGTGGACTTCAGGAGCAGAGGCGAGTAAACGGCGCGTGACTGTTCCGGCAAGTTCCCAATCGAGACGCGGCGAAGAGTGCGGCATTTCGGCTGCACGCTGCACCGCGGCAGGAAGCAGCGGATGTGTGGCCCCGCCGGAAGGCCAGGATTGTTCGGTGGCGTCGAGGAACCAGATGGCATCAGCGGTGAGGCCCGCCGACTCCGCCGGGCCGGCAATCAAAATTGGAGCGTCGAGGGATTCAGGCGCGAAGAGGGTTTGACTGACCGCCCGGTCCAGGACCGACAGAAATTCTTTCCATTCGATGATGCGGCCGTCGAATCCGAGCGAAGCACACTCGTCAACGGTTTGCTGCCACCGTCGATGAGCCTGGAATTCGGCGCTCGATAGCGGACGACCGCCGGGCCAGCCGGCAAGCTCCAACAGCTGGGGCACCAGCTCGGCGGCGGACAGCGGAGATTGTGGACGGCGCGCAAATTCCTGGAGGCGGCGCTGGGCGCGCGTGACGCGCGCGATCCATTCGATGGGCAATTCCATTCCGGGCTTCTGGCGGAGGAACTCCGAGAGCGTCCAGCGGGTGCGCTGGAGATTTTTGCGCCGCAATGCCCGCATGAAGGCCGTAAGGGCCAGCGACTCTTGTGGGGACGCAGCCAGTTGGCCTGTGAAGAGAAGCCAGTCGAGTTCGTGCTCCTCAATTGGTTCGCTCAGCCAGTGCAACAACAAGCCCGCGCCGCGCGCAAGTACGATTCGGCCAAGGGGAACGCCGAGTGAAAACTCAAAGGCGGCGGGCGCAGATGGCGCGGTCGGAACAAATCGGAGGAACGCACGTTCAATTTCGCCGCGACGAGCAGGCGCATCCTGGGTGATAACCAGCAATCGCGCGCCGGGTTGGGCAGTGAGCTTTTGCTGGCACCAAATGGCGCAGGCGGTGAGCTCGGATACGGGGTCCGCGGCTTGATAAAACTCGATTGGCGCGGCAGTTTGTGCGAGCGAAACCGGGGTGCAGGCGCCCCAGGCGGCGAAGAGCGCCTGTTGCGAGGGCAAAATGCGATCGAAGCCGGCGAGCAGCAGCGGCGGGCGTTCGGACTGATCGAGTTTCAGCGCTTCAATCAATTCGAGAGGCAGGCGCGCGGGGCTGACAAGATTACCGGCGCGACAAGTGGCATCGAATTGAGCGAGCCACTCACTGAAAGCACCTGCGTCCTGATCCCAGCCGCTGCGCGCTTTTTTGTTGAGCAGTTGCGGCGCGTAAGAGCAGAGAAGGCCATATGCTTCCATGGCCAAAGCCGCCAGGCGACTGCGCGCCCCGGCGACGGGCGCGGCTTCAGGCGCTGAAACGGCGACAATGTCGGCCCAGAGCGATTGCTCCTGGAGGGAGTTCAGAACAATTCGGCCGTCGAGATTGCGCTGATCCCATGCATTGCGGACAAAGGTCTTCCAGTCCTGAATGCCGGGAGCTTGCCAGGCGCTGAGACCCTCGGAACGACGCGCGCGGTTGAAGGCAGAAGCGAGAGATCGAGCAGCGCGCTCGCTTGCCGTGACCACGAGCGATCCGCCGCAAAGCCATTGATCGATCTCGGGTGAAAGTTCGCGATTCACAGTTGGCGGCCTTAGAGCGGTTTCGCGGTTGACGCAGCCGTCTCCGAAGCTGATGCGAGGCGGATTGTTCTTGATGAAGAATCCGCTCGAAGCTCAAGGCTTCGGGACACAGTCACTGCAGAACCGCTGTAGGCCTAAGGATACCGCTCGGAGGGGAGCAGTCCTCGCGGAATAAAACAAACGAAGAGTGAATCCGCGCAGCGTTTTAACGTGGTCAGTCCACCGGTTGTACACTAGGTTCTGTGATGCGCATTGTTCTTGCAAGCTGTCTTGTTGCCGTTGCTGTTTTGGCAGGCTGCCATTCCAACCAAACGCAGGGGCCGCAGAGCTCGACGAGCCCAGAAGACACGGTGTATCACCTGCGCGGGAAGATTGTTTCAACCGACGTGGCGCATGGGATCGTGGTGGTGGATCATGAGGCGATTCCTGGATTCATGGACGCCATGACCATGCCGTATCAGCTTAAGGATCCGACGATTGCCAGCGATTTGCACCCCGGGGACACGATCACCGCGGACGTGCTGGTCTCAAAAAGCTCCGAAGAAACAGTGGTGCTGGACCATATTGTTGTGATCGCGCAGGGCAAGCCGGATTACAAACCGGCGGTGTTTTATCACGTGCCGGCGCCGGGTGACGCGGTTCCGGATTTTAAACTGCGCAATCAGGATGGGCGCGCGATTCATCTGGGCCAGTTTCGCGGAAAAACACTGCTCCTGACATTTATTTACACGCGGTGCCCGCTGCCCAACTTCTGCCCGCTGATCACGCACAACTTCGCAGTCATCAACCAGCAGTTGGCAGCGAATCCTGCGCTTTACGGGAGAACGCACCTAATCTGTATCAGCTTCGATCCGGAACACGACACGCCGGCGCGGCTCCGAGCTTATGGAGCGGAGTACATCGGCAGCGATGCGAAAGGAGCATTTGCGCATTGGGATTTTGCCGTGCCGACGAAGCCGGAGTTGCTGGAAATGGCGAAGTATTTCGACGTGGGGATCACACAAGGGCCGGAGGACACGATTACGCACACGCTTTCGACAACGCTAATCGGGCCCGATGGGAAGGTGACGCAGTTTTATCCCGGCAATGAATGGACGCCGGAGCAGGTGGTCGCGGATGTGAAGAAAGCGGCTTCCAGCTCCTAGCTGCGAGTTTGGCCGCGGTGAGGAGAGTTCTCAGGTATGCCACCCTAGCCACAAAAACAAAGGCGTGGCCAGGATGGGCACCCACTGGCGAGTTTTGAAGGGTTGGCATTTTGAACGACGGCAAGGAGAGAACGATGAGTTACGGATTGAATATCAAGAAGGATGGGGCTTTGGACTTTTTGGCGTTGGGCGCGCTGGTGCACCGGCTCGATCCGGGAATTATTCCCTTTCGCAAGGCGACGGAGTGCAAGATTCACGTAAGCGGCGGCGAGTTTAATGTGGCGGCGAACCTGGCGGACTGTTTTGGAATGAAGACGGCTGTGGCGTCGGCAATGGTGGACTATCCCATCGGCGACTTGATCGCTGAGCGCGTGCGCGCGATGGGCGTAAAGCCGATCTACAAGCACTTTGAGCATAACGGCGCAACGGGCCCCAATATGGCAACCGTCTACAGCGATCGCGGCGCGGGCGTGCGGCCGCCGGTGGTTTTTTACAACCGGGCCAATGAAGCGGGCGCGATGTTGAAGCGGGGCGACTTTGACTGGAAGAGTATCTGCGCGGAAGGAGTGCGGTGGGCGCATTCGGGCGGAATTTTTGCCGCGCTGTCCTCGACCACTGCGCCGCTGGTTGCAGAGATGATGAAGACGGCCAAGGAAGCCGGAGCCGTGACATCGTTCGATCTGAACTTTCGCGAAAAGCTGTGGAAGATTTCAGGCGGTGCGGACAAAGCCGTAGAGACGATTGCGACGATCGTAAAAAACGTCGACGTTCTGATTGGGAACGAAGAGGATTTGCAGAAGGGATTGGGCATTCCGGGGCCGGACGTTCACGCCAAGTCGAAGCTCGATCCCAGCGTGTTCTTCGGAATGATCGACAACGTGGTGAAAAAGCATCCTCATGTGAAGGTGGTGGCGACCACGCTGCGCGAGGTGCATTCGACAAACCGGCACAGCTGGAGCGCAGTAGCTTGGATCGACGGCAAGACCTACGTTGCGCCGACGGCGGAGCTGGACGTGGTGGATCGCGTGGGCGGTGGCGACGGGTTTGCGGCCGGGTTTATTTATGGTCTGCTCACTGGCGAGAGCCCCGAAGAGGCTCTGAGGCTGGGCTGGGCACATGGCGCGCTGCTGACCACGTTCATCGGCGACACGACCATGGCGACGCTGGACCAGGTGCGCGCGTTCGCGAAGGGCGGATCGGCGCGGATACAACGATAGGGCAGAGATCAGAGAACAGAGATCAGGGAACCCTACAGCCGACTGTTATTCTTGCCATGCACGTAGGGGGATTGCGCATGGCGAGGGTAACGATTGTATTTGGCATTTTGCTCATCATATTGGGGCTCGTGGGATATTGGGGAACGGGCAGCGCGCACCCTACGGCGCTGATTCCCACGTGGTGGGGCTTGGCGCTTATGCGCAGGCGGGGCGCTGGCGATCAGTCCCAGCGAAGGCCGACGCAAACTTTTCATGCACATCAATGTGACGGTGGGGCTGCTGGGCGTGATTGGCGCGATCGCCGCAGCTCTTCAGGGCTACGGCCACGCGCGCTCGCTGGGTGAGGATCCTTATTCCATTGCGCTCGCATCCAAGGCCTCGATGGCCATCCTGCTCATCGTTTATGTGAGTCTTTGTGTGCGCTCGTTCATCCAAGCACGTAGATTGCGTCAGGGATAATCCATGGGAACGATGCGCGGAGGACTTGGGATGGGCATGCGCGCGGAGCGCACGCAGGGGCGGAGCGTGCGCCCGGGCGCCGACCCGCAGAAGAAAAAGATCGACTATCGCAAGGCGATGCCGGAGATCTGGAGGCTGGTGCGGCCGAGAAAATGGCTGCTGCTTCTGGGGTTGTTGCTGGTGGCCATCAATCGCGTTGCGGGTTTGACGCTGCCCTATGTGGCCAGACCGTTTGTCAACTTTGTGCTCAGAAAGCATGAAGCCGACAAGCTGTTGCCGCTGGTGATTGCGGTACTTGCCGCGACGATCATCCAATCGATCACATCGTTTTCAAATACCCAATTGTTATCGAAGGCGGCACAACGCATGATTGCCGATCTTCGCCAGGAGGTGCAGCAGCACGTAGGCCGCCTTTCGGTCAGTTTTTACGACGCCAACCGCAGCGGCCTGTTAGTGTCGCGGATCATGAGCGACGTGGAAGGCGTGCGCAACCTTATTGGAACCGGCTTGGTGGAGTTTGTGGGCGGCCTGCTGACCGCAGCAATGGCATTCATCTTCCTGCTGCACCGCAGCGCTGAGATGACGCTGATCGTCTTTGCGGTGGTGGGCGTTTTCGTCTTCGTTCTGCAATACGCGTTCAAGACGATCCGGCCTATCTTTCGCGAACGCGGCAAGATTACCGGCGAAGTGACAGGGCGGCTGACCGAGTCGTTGGGCGGCGTGCGGGTGGTGAAGGGCTACCACGCCGAAGGACGCGAAGCAGCCGTATTCAAGGTGGGAGTGCTGCGCCTTCTGGACAACGTGATGAAGACGCTGACCATGACCAGTGTCATGTCAATGACGGCGACAACGGTGCTGGGAATTGTGGGCGCAATGGTGATGTTCATGGGCGGGCATCTGGCATTACAGAATCGGATGGACGACGGAACCTACATCCAGTACACGATGTTTCTGGCGTTCATGATTGCGCCGGTGGTCCAGGTGGTGAATATCGGGACGCAACTCACGGAGGCCGTGGCGGGTATCGATCGCACCATGGAGATCCTTTCAGAGAAGGACGAGTTCGCTGAGACGGGGCGGGTGGTCAAGCTGGGCGAGATCCAGGGCTACGTGCGCTTTGAGCATGTGGACTTCGCCTACACGCCGGAGAAGCCTGTGCTGCACGATATAACCTTTCGCGCCGATCCCGGATCGGTGACCGCGCTGGTGGGTTCGTCAGGATCGGGGAAGTCGACGATCATCAGTTTGATTTGCGCTTTCCACACGCCGATCAAAGGACAGGTGCTGGTCGACAATGTGGACCTGGCGACGGTGGATCTGAATACTTATCGCTCGCAACTGGGCGTGGTGCTGCAGGATTCATTTCTGTTCGACGGAACGATCAGAGAAAACATCATGTTCTCGCGGCCAGGGGCAACTGAGGAACAGTTTCTGTCTGCCTGCCACACTTCCTGCGTGGACGAATTCGCCGAGCGCTTTCCCGAAGGTTACGACACGATTGTGGGCGAGCGCGGCGTAAAGTTGAGCGGCGGACAGCGGCAGCGGCTTTCGATTGCGCGAGCCCTGCTGGCTGAGCCGCGCATCCTGATTCTCGACGAGGCGACGAGCTCGCTCGATTCCGAGTCGGAGGCGATGATCCAGACCGGGCTTGCGGAACTGATGCGAGGACGCACGACGTTTGTGATCGCGCACCGGCTATCGACGATTCGCCGTGCCGATCAGATTTTGGTCGTCGAAGCGGGACGGATTGTGGAGCGCGGTAACCATTCGGAACTATTTGCACTCCGTGGCCGGTATTTTGACCTCTACACGCGCCAGCATGGACTGGAGGCCAACCTGTTTCTTGCTCCGGGCGAGGGTGGCGAAGTGGCAGAGCCGGAGGCGTAGCGCTGAGGGCAAAGCGCGTGCGCTGAATCGCTTGCGATCGATAAACTCCGCGTTGGGAGAGAGCCCCTCTGTTCCACCTATTTGACCAGCGTCCCATTAGGTGAGAATCTAGAGATGAGCTCAAGGATTGGAACAGAGGTTCAACATGCGAGACGCGATCCCCCAAGGCACGTACAAAGTTCAGGCTCTCGACCGCGCTTTTGCGGTTCTCGACCTGCTTGGCGAAAGCGAGACGCCGCTCGGGCTGGCGCAGGTAGCGGCTTCACTGCAATTGCACAAAAGCACGGCGCACCGCTTTTTGATGGTTCTGGAGCGGCACCGCATGGTTGAGCGGACGGCGAACGGGAAATTCCGGCTGGGGCTGCGCCTGTTCGATTTCGGAAACCGGGCGATTGAGCAGTATGACCTGCGCGACCGTGCGCAGCCGCATCTGCGCCGGCTGGTGGCCGAGACGGAAGAGACGGCACACCTGGCGCTGCTGGAGGCGGCGCGCGTGATTTATATCGACAAGATCGAGCCCTCGCGCGCGGTGCGTATGATTACGCGCATCGGAGCCAGCAATCCCGTGCATTGCACATCGGTGGGGAAGGCGATTCTGGCGTTTTTGCCGCCGGAGCGGGCCGCAGAGGTGTTGAAGCGCATCCGATTTGAGCGGACCACCCAGCGGACGATTGCGACACCAGAGGCGCTGAGGACGGAGCTGGAAAAAACACGCCGCCGCGGCTACGCGGTGGACGACGAGGAGTTGGAAGAAGGCTTGCGCTGCATTGCCGTGCCGGTGCTGGATGCGCAACGGCTGCCGGTGGCGGCGGTGAGCGTTTCCGGACCATCGTTCCGCGTGACCGCGCAAAAGCTGCCTGCCATCGCCAACCATTTATTGCAGTGCGTTCGCGGTATTTCCGCGGATATGGGCTACGTGCCCTCAGGGCGCGCGGCGCGGGCGGCTGTGAGCGCCTGAACTGAGACGCAGGGCCAGTGCCCGAATGAGGCGGCGAAGGGCCGGAAAAGGCCCGAAGATCGCGGCGATGGGCGTTGCGATTGGCGTTCTCTGCCCGCAAGATGGCCTAGCGCATCCACAGACGGCCTCGGGGCATTATCCTCTCAACATGCGAAAAATCTTCCTGGCTCTCTCGATTCTTTGCTTGAGCGTTTCGGGGCAGGCGGCAAACTCAACCGGGATCACCATGGATCGTGTGCCGGCCGGGATGAAGCTGCGCCTGGCGACCGGTGAACTGTATCTCCAGGTGCTGGGCGAAGGCACAGTGCGCGTGGCGTTTTCGGGGTCGCCAGAGTTTTTCAGTCGCACCTCGATTGATCGAGTTCCATTGCCGCCCGGAAAGACACCCTTCCGAATCAGTGAGTCTGAATCCAGCTACATGTTGGCCACCGACGAATTGCGCGTGAGCGTCAATCGCCAGAGCGGCGCGGTTTCATTTGACGATAAGGCAGGGCGCTTGCTGCTGAGCGAAACGCCAGACGGTCGAAAACTGGAACCGGCAACCGTGCAGGGCGAAAAGGCCTTTCATCTTCAACAGAAGTGGAAAGCGGCGGAAGGTGAATCGCTGTATGGGCTCGGCCAGATGCAGCTGGGCACGGTCGACATCAAGGGTTATGACCTGGATTTGTGGCAGCACAACACCAACGTCGTAGTGCCTTTTCTGGTTTCGTCCAAGGGCTATGGGATTCTCTGGGATAACACCTCGTTCACGCGCTTCGGCGATTTGCGTCCGTTCACCACGATTCCTGCAGCCGATCTTTACGACACGGATGGAAAGCCGGGTGGGGTCACCGTGAAAGTCACTGATGGCGACGCGCCGGCCAGCCAAACGGCGGATTTGTCATTGCACGCTGACGCCTGCGACAGCGGCGAACGCTGTCCGGGTGTGAAGAAACAGTCTTGGAACGGATCGATTCTCGCTCCAACAACCGGCGAGTATCAGTTCCGCGCGTACTCGAATGGCGGCATCAAAGTGTGGCTCGACGGAAAGCTGGTGATGGATCACTGGAGGCAGAACTGGCTGACCTCGAACGATCAGATTCGCGTCCATCTCGAGGCCGGTCATCGGTATCCAATTCGCATCGAAAACGATCCCGAACAGCAAAGCACGCTGGAATTCGAGTGGAAGACGCCTGCTCCCGATGAAAACACGTCATTGTGGTCAGAAGTTGGCGACGGTATCGACTACGACTTTGTATACGGCCCATCGATCGACAAGGTGATCACCGGCTATCGAATGCTGACGGGCAAAGCGACCATGTTGCCGAATTGGGTTTTCGGGCTATGGCAGTCGCGGCAGCGTTATGAGACCGCGCAGCAGTCGCTGGATGTGGTGGGAGAGTTTCGCCAACGCAAAATCCCGTTCGACAACATCGTGCAGGATTGGCAGTATTGGCGGCCGGACGCGTGGGGCTCGCATGAGTTCGATCCCACGCGTTTTCCCGATCCCGACGGCTGGATCAAGGCGATTCACGATCAGCATGCGCACCTGATGATCTCGGTTTGGGGCAAGTTCAACCCCAATACGGCAAACGCAGAAGAAATGCTGGCCGACGGTTATCTCTACTTGCCCAACCTGAAGGAACATATTCTCGATTGGATCGGCCAGCCTTACACGTTTTATGACGCGTTTAATCCCGGCGCGCGCAAGCTCTTCTGGTCCCAAATCGATAGCCATCTTTTTTCAAAGGGGATCGATGCGTGGTGGATGGATGCGACTGAACCGGATTTGATGCCATCGCCGCCCACGCTCGATGGCCAGCGCACACACATGAATCCGACTTTCATGGGAACGGGTTCGCGGATGCTGAACGGGTACGCGCTGGAAAACAGCGAAGGTGTGTACACGGGGCAGCGCGAGGCGGCGCCCAACCAGCGGGTATTTATTCTGACCCGATCGGGGTTTGCCGGGATTCAGCGCTACTCGACTGTGAACTGGTCGGGCGACACCACGTCCACCTGGACCGCGATGGCCAAGCAGATTGCTGCCGGTTTAGGTGCGAGCATTTCAGGGCTGCCCTACTGGACCATGGACACCGGCGGCTACACGATGCAGAGGAAGTTTGCGCGCGAACCCATGACCGAGGCCAACCAGGAGGAATGGCGCGAGTTGAATGCGCGCTGGTTCGAGCTGTCGACGTTCACGCCGCTGCTGCGCGTGCATGGTGAGCTGCGCCCGCGCGAGATGTGGACACTGGGCGATGATTCGCCGGCATTCAACGCAGAATTGAAGTTCGATCGCCTGCGCTACGCGTTGTTCCCTTACATTTATTCGATGGCCGGCTGGACGACGCAGCGGGACTATACGATGCTGCGTGCGCTGGTGATGGACTTTCCTGAGGATCGCGCGGCGCGCGAACTCAACGACGAATATATGTTCGGTCCGGCGCTGCTGGTTGCGCCGATTACGCAGTACGAGCAGCGTAGCCGTTCAGTCTATTTACCCAGCAGCGCGCAATGGTACGACTACTGGAGCGGGCGGCCCGCGGGTTCGGGCAGCAAGGTTTCCGCCGCGCCTTACGATCAGATACCAGTGTTTGTGCGCGCGGGGTCGATCATTCCATATCAACCAGAGATGCAGTATATCGGCGAGAAGCCAGCCGATCCCATTACACTTTACGTTTATGCGGGAGCGAGCGGGCGGTTCGAGTTGTACGAGGATCAGGGCACGACATTCGATTACGAAAAGGGAGCTTTTTCCGAGATTCCAATTAGTTGGGATGATCGCGCTCACGCGCTCACTATCGGTGCAAGGAGCGGTGAATTCCCCGGCATGTTGCAGCAGCGCGTCTTTCGGGTGGTTTTGGTTTCAAGGGCCCATCCTGCCGGATTCCCGTTTGCGTCGGGGCAGGCCAAGAGCGTGGAATACAAAGGCCAACAGATTCGAATCGAGCTTGAATAGGCAGCCGCATTTGGCCTAGTAACGATCCGCATAACAGCTTTATGAAAGAAAGTGCGACCTTGATGTTTGGTTCGGCATGGCGGCGAATTCTTATCGTTGGGTGTTTTGCCGGGGCAATCAACGGCCCAATCTGCGGCCCGATCAGCGCTCAGGTCCAGCAGATGGCGCCACGCCTCATTGTGGCAAACCTCGGCAGCACCAGCGGACCGGTGGATCGCTTTTTCGACCTTTCGGTGGGGTCCGATTATCCGGGAACGTTGATCCGAGACGACAGCCAGGCGCAGCTCAAGCTGGCGATAGACGAGCTGGGCTTTCGCTATATTCGTTTTCACGCCATCTTTCACGATGTTCTCGGTACGGTGAAAGTGGAGAACGGCGAGACGGTCTACGACTGGACGAAGATCGACCAACTTTACGACGAGTTGCTGGCAAAGCATATCAAGCCATTTGTCGAGTTGAGCTTTACTCCCGATGCGCTGGCTACGTCACAAAACAGCATTTTTTATTGGCATGGCAACACTTCGCATCCGAAACCGGAAGGTTGGCACGCTCTGATTGATGCGTACGTTCGTCATATTGAAGCACGCTATGGGCGAGACGAAGTGCGCACATGGTACTTCGAGGTATGGAACGAGCCGAACCTGTCAGGGTTTTGGGAAGGCGCGGATCAACAGGCCTATTTCGCACTGTACGATCTGACGTCGAGGACGATTAAGGATGTCGATCCCGCTTTGCGGGTCGGAGGGCCGTCCACAGCGGGCGCGGCATGGATTCCAGAATTTCTGGCGCATATAAAACAGAGCGGTGCACCTCTCGACTTCGTGACCACGCATACATATGGCGTGCAGGGCGGATTTCTCGACGAGGAAGGGAAGAGCGATACCAAGCTCGATCCGTCTCCGGATGCGATTATTGGCGACGTGCGGAGCGTTCGCGAGCAGATTTCGGCTTCTGCGTTTCCCGGGCTTCCGCTGTACTTTACCGAGTGGAGCACAAGCTACACACCACGTGATCCGGTCCACGATTCCTACATCAGCGCGCCGTACATTCTGACCAAGCTCAAAGCCAGCGAAGGGCTATTGCAAGGCATGAGCTACTGGACCTACAGCGACCTGTTCGAGGAACCAGGACCACCCACAGCATCCTTTCAAGGTGGATTCGGGCTGCTGAACCGGGAAGGGATCCGCAAGCCGGCCTTCTTTGCTTACAAGTACCTTCATAGGCTCGATGGAGATCGCATCGCGACAAAGGATACTGAGGCCATGCTGGCGACGAAAGACGGGAACCTGACGGCGCTGGTGTGGGACTTTGAACAGCCGGATCAGAAGGTCAGCGATCGGCCGTTCTACACAAAGGTGGTCCCGGCACACCCAGCCGCTCCAATTGAGTTGCAGGTTACGGGGCTGGTCCCTAAAGCTGCCTACCGCCTTGAAGTGCGCCGTACCGGGTACCACGCGAACGACGCATATACAGCTTATCTTGAGATCGGATCTCCCAAAGACCTGACGCCATTGCAGGTTGCGCATCTCAACGATCTCACTCGCGACGTACCGGAGACCGATAGAGATGTGCACAGCACACCGGATGGAACGATCAAGGTGACGGTGCCAATGAACAGCAATGATGTTGTATTGGTAACGCTCAAGGGCCGAAAAGCGGGCAGATAAGGCCTATTTTCTGGATAATGTTTGTCGCGCTCGTAGTATTCTAAGGCGTCCCCCGAAGCTTCCGCATTTTCATCGGCAAACGCGATCTATGGACTGGAAGCGGTCCGGAGCAGATTGCAGTCGTTCTGCGACCAACGCTGGCGCAAGAACGAGGGGGTCAAGTCAGCGTTCAACAACCGACCGGACGCGGTTCATGGGACAACATTCTTGAACGTAGGAGAATTGTTGTGAATAGACGCCATGAAGAGTTCCCGGCAATTCGAGGAGAGGAAATATGCGAGCGTTAAAGCTAGTGTTTCTACCCGCGGTGCTGCTGGCGTGCGCGTTGATGGTGTGCATGTTGCCGCAGCAAGGGAATTCGCAAAACCGGGCGAATTTCTGGTTCCTTAACAACACGGGGAAGACGGTTACGAACTTCAATGTTTCACAGCACGCTGCTCAAACGTGGGGTGGTAATGTGCTGGGACAGGCGACTCTGCCTTCCGACGTGGGAGTGGTGATCGTGTTTCCGGCCGACGTGCATCATGTGTGCATGGAGGACTTCAGGCTGGTGTTCGCCGACGGAACCTCTCAGGTTTACCAGCAGGGCATGAACGTGTGCCAATTGCACGCTGTACAGTTCAACGCGGACACTGCGGACGGTTTCTGAAGGTTGAACTCGCAACGTTGCGGCCGCAACTGATTCCGCTATGCGTGGGCGCGTGGCAAGTGATTCCGTTGTACTAGGAACTCCCAAGCTGCGCGCTTTTTCCGTGTTCCGGTTCCGGCAATGCGGGGCGGCTTTCAAGGCGATCGATTCCGTGTTTTGGCTTGGGTCAGGGGCTAGGGAAAGAGTGCGAGATCGGGCGATGACGGGGCCGACTGTGCACGCGATTGGAAGAGGGGCTTCTGCAACAAAATGTGATCATCTGTTAGACTTGATGTTGTAGTTGCAGTGGCAGATTTGATGTCTGAAAGGGCGAGAATCGGGTCCACGGCAGCGAAAAGGTAGAACGGTCGCGGGGAGCGAACTCCACCAATGCCGCTCGTTCTATGTGACATATACCCAGTTGCTATCCATGCAAGTTGGGGGACGTAGCTCAGTTGGTTAGAGCGCTGCCCTGTCACGGCAGAGGTCGCGGGTTCGAGCCCCGTCGTCCCCGCCATAAACCCAATAAATACTGGGGTTTACGGCAACTAAAAAGTGACAGCATAAAATCCACGGTACACAACGGTACGGAACTTCTCAACCGTGCCGCACTCATGCCAACAACATCTCAACCTGCCTCAGACTCGCACTCCGCTTGTCTGCGGAGACAGCTTGCGTGTAGAGGTCCATCGTGGTGCGTGAATTTGCGTGCCGGAGCAGCTCTTGTGCAACCTTGACATCCACTCCCAAGCTACGGAGGTTGGTTGCCAAGCTGTGCCGAAAGCTGTGCCAGCCGATTACCTTGCCCGTGATGCCAGCCCGCGTTAGGGCCGGACGGATGGCCTTCTTGAGCACCATGTCCGGCATCAGCGGTTGTTTGCCATTCATGCGAATTGAAGGAAAGAGAAAATCGTCATCACCCTTGTACAGTGATGCGCCCCTCCATTCTGCCAAGACATCACAGACGGACTCATGCAACGGGACAGGCTTGCGGCTTGCCTCCGTCTTAGTGTCCCCGAAGTGGTTCCGCACGCATGACCGAGTGACTGCAATCTCCATAGTGAAGAAATTGACATCGCTCCATCTGAGTGCGAACAACTCGGACCGGCGAAGGCCCGTGGAGCCTGCAATCATTACCATCGCACGCTCACGCAAGGGCAGCTCCCGCAATAGCGCCTGAAACTCTCCAGGCGTGAGCACATCAGGTTCGCGCAACCGTTTTGCAGAGCAGCGCACTTTGCTAATCGGGTTGAATGTAATCCACTCGTGCCGGATGCCGTGACTGTAAACCGCAGACATGATGTTGCGGAGTTTCGTCTTGGTGGCCGGGGCAAGTTCCAACGATTCCAACCACTCTTCAACGGCAACCGTCTTGACCTCAGAGAGCCTATGGTCCTGCCACTTCGGTAGGATGTGCAGAGTCAAGTACGACTCGTGCGCCTGTACCGTCGCGTATGCTTTGCGCTCCATTGTCAATTCGTGTTTCCGATAGTGGGCTATGAGGTCACGCACCGTCTCCGGCGAACGGACCCCGCTGTTAATGTTTGAGCGAAGGGACAAGACGGCCTTCTCAGCATCACGACGCCGTGGGAGATCCCGCACCGTCCCGATTCTGAGATTGCGATGAACGCGCTTCCCGCCCAAATCTTCGTAGTAGCGGAAAAACCAACTGTCATCGGCTCTCTTGTTCTTCACCAAAGTCAAACTTCCATTCTGAAATCGATTGCTATCCCTCAAGGCGTCTCCTTGCGGGAGCATCGGTGGCTGCGGTTAGTGTACTCGCACGCCTGAATGTCCGCAGTGTGCCCGGTGCGGCGGGAGAGCATCCAAGCCTCAAGGTCACTCTCCAGGAAGCGCCATAGCCGCCGCTTGCCCTCCCCGACAGGGAAGGCCGGGAGATAGCCTTCACGCGCCCATCGGGTCACTGTGCGGCTATTGAGTCCCCCAAGGAATGCTGATGCCTCAACTGGAGTGAGGAAGCGGCGGGCGGCTTCCTGGCGGTCGTACAAGAGTCTGGATTCCACGTTTTCCCCTTACACTTATGGCGCTAAGGGGACTAGTTGCCTGAAACGGCGTAGCTTACCTCCGTTTGCGCCGGTTGCCCGGCCCGCCCATTATCGTGTGGCTACCACGCATCCCGAGTCTTCTTGCCCCTACACTAGTGCATCCCGGCGGGTCATCCCCTTGACGTGACATGGTTTGTGTCCATTTGCGTGGGAGACGGTCAACCGCGTGGGTCCAGGCCGTAGCGGCACAGTCACAAGACCCGCTCTATCCTCTTGTCCACTTACGCATAAGTAGAGACACATAGCCATAACTTGACAATTAGACCCGCTGGTGTCACTGTATAGAAGTAACAGGGATGAGGCCGCAAATGATGACAAGCCCCGAAACAATGAAGACCGCAAACCCGCTGGACTCCAAGATGACCCCGGCGCAGATTGCACGGCGCAAATTCAAGTCCGCACTACCGCGCAAACTCCAGAGCCGGACTCTGGCACCGATGCAAGCACTCGGAGAGACGTTCACGTTGTTGGACCAATTCCGGGGCATGATCCGCGCTGAGAAACCGAAGATTGACGTGGCCAAGACGGTGTATGCGGCCCTAGCGTATGCACTGCCGGACTCGACAAAACTGGCCTTGACTCTTACTGTGCCGGAGCCGGGAAAACAGATCGGAAAGTTTTGTGACGTGGTGATGGGACTTGAGCAGAAGACCCCCACGTTTCTTGGCGTGGTCTTTGTCCAGGTGGACCCGGATTTAGAGAACACAGCCGCATACAAATACGCGACTTTCGTGGTGCCTTTTGTAAGCGGGCCGGATGCTGAGGCGCGTTTGTTGTTCGCACAGCGGGAAGAGCTGGCCAAAATTCGGAAGACTGCGGAAGGTTTGAGGAGCTAAGCGAAGCCCCGAGATTTTACCAAGTAGCAAACGTTAACCATGTAGTTGCTAGGAGCCACTATGGATAGGTTTGAGCAGATAACGAACGCGGCAAGCTATGCCGTAGCGGTTTTCGGGAATCCGGTGCATGGGGACTTCGCTCTCTTTGATCTAACGAAAGGGACACCGTTCCCGGTTGAAAATATCCAGCGCGAAATAACGGAGCGGACACTCGCTTTTTGTGGCGTGATGGGCATTGTCCAGGGCATCCCATGCACCGCATTTGCGGAGCCGTTGGACGGTTGCACAATCCGGGCATTGTCCCATGCGTTCAATGAGCGCGTAGAGGACACATCGAAGGCAGCCTTAGCCACTCCGGCGGATGACTCAATCGGGTGGTGTGAGCGCCTCTATTGGCTACCAGACACGCGGGACTAGCCCGCACAGTTTTGCTACCGGGGGAAAAAGCGCCCGGCTATCGCTGGCACCCCTGTACAGGGGAAGGGAGGCGATTCGGCAAGGCTCCTATGTGGAGCTGAAGGCCGTGAAAGTTGTACTACCACTCCCGGCTAAAAAGGGCCGGGGGCTGAAGCGGGGACAGCTCCCACTCCGAGAGCTGGGGTCCGCTTGCACGTTGCGGGGAGGCGGCGTGCTCAACCTAGAAACGGAGAATTCACCATGAAACTTTTTGACATGCGAGAACAGCATCAACACGCAACGCGCAAAGCCGAAAGCATTCTCAAGACCGCTGAAGATGCGGGCCGGGAAATGACGGCGGCGGAGAACAACGACTTCCAAATGGCAATGAATGCCGCTACGGCCCTCGCTCCAAAGATTGCCGCGAGTGAGGAAGTCAACACGCTCTCTCAGTTTTTCAACCGGGACGGGAAGCTGCTACTTACGGCGGCTTGGCAAGCCCCGGAAGCCGTAACCAAACGCCGATGAGCGCAGACTACACAAACGCATTTGTCGCGTTTCTCCGTTCGGGTGGAAAGCAAGCTAGCAGCGAACTGAGCGAAGGCTTTGACCCGTTGTTTGGCGGCTACGCTTTGCCGTCGTTGCCGGGAGTGTCCGCCGCGCTTTATGAGGGTACGGGTAGCGCGGGCGGCTTTGCGGCCACCGTTCCCACGGACCCAAACATCATCCCCTTGGCCGTCCAGGACCTCGGTGTGAGGTCTTTGGCGCGGGCGATTCCCACTTCTAATGATCTGAAATTGCCCTCTCAGCAAACCTTCGGCACAGCCGGAATCAAGGCCGAAAGTGGCGCGTCAACAAATACGTTCACAGAAAGCAATCCATCGCTGGCTCAGATAACGCTCTCAGCGTGGATGATGGGGCTGACCCACACATGCAGTTGGGAACTTTTGGCCGATGTGGGCTTGTTCCAAGAATTCGGCGTCCGGGATTTACTTAACGCGGTAGCAATAGCTGAGGACGGCTTCTTTGTCACCGGCACAGGCACCAATCAACCACAGGGATTGATTGGGAACGGCACCGGGACGGCGGCCCCGTACTCTACGAGTCCACCGGCGCGTATCTGCTTAACGCCACGGATGACATTCTAGGCACGCTCAAGGGAAGCTACTTCCCCAATGCGGCGTGGCTGATGAGCCGTGCAACCGCCGTGGCAATCAGGAAGGCACAGCGCCAAGCGAATTTGTTCGCCGCATCTTGGACACGTGAAAACGGACGCGACATGCTCCACGGATTCCCCGTGAGCTATAGCGCGGCCATGCCAGCAATTCCCACGGCCACAAGCGCGGGCGTTGTGCCTATCTGTCGGTTCGTTCCAAGACGGCTATGTCATCGGTGACCGTGGTGGCGCGGGTACGTTCTGCAAAATACTCGATCAGCCATTGGCGACTGCCGGTCAAACCATTCTCCTTCATACAAGCGCGTTGACGGACGTGTCCGGCGCTCGGAAGCTATCCAGGCAATCACCATTTCACACAGCTAACTAACAAGTGGTGCGCAGTCAAACAGCCCGTGGCCGGGTCACTCAAGGTGCGCACGGAGGGCCGTCCAAGCCTTCTCTTTAAGCCTTGAGCCTGAAAGCCAACTTGATTCCGGCTCGTAGGGAGAACGGGCCGGTATCGAGATCTCTCAAATAATGATTTTTGCGGGAAGGTCTACAGCCCACGGACCCGCTCGGGTTAGTGCCCCGCCTTCTCCGTGGGTCTTGCACCCGGCTCCGACTTCGCGGGACATCGGAATCAGGGCTGGTTTTTTCGACTTGAAAGGGGAGAGTATGCCAAAGGTATCCATCAAGTTGTCCACGGAACTGTACAGGGAGCTGCAATCGGCGGCGGCGTCCATGCATGAGCCGGGCTACTCCGCCGTCAATTTCATAACGGATGTACTCACTAGCGATCTAGCCTCCAGGCGGTTGCCCCGCATGGCGCGGGAACGGCTTGGCGGGCGCGTCACAGTGGCTAAGGACAACACGGAGCCGGTGAGTCACCGTTTGTGCTTGCCTGAAATGGTGCGTTAATGACAATGCAAGACGTTGCACTCAGTTGTGTCGAGCATGGGTGGTTTGTCTTCCCGTGCGTGCCCCGAGGAAAGAATCCCATCATAGCCAAGAAGGACGGCGGCCAAGGGTACCTAGACGCCACCAATGATGAAGCACAGATCCGGGCATGGTGGAAGAGATGGCCGGACGCCAACGTGGGCGTAGCGTGCGGAGCCTCAGACATTGCGGTAGTGGATGCTGACCACGGTTTGACTACGGAGGCGGAGGCACGGGTGTGGGATTGCGCGTGCCGGGCTTCCGGTGACGTACTCTTGTCCGCACGGGCCGCCGCGTGATGAAGGACGGAAGCGGAAAGCCGGAGTTTGGTGTCCAGCTCTATTACTCCGGGGCCATACCCGGTAGTGGCACCTTTGACATTGAGGGTGTCCGTGGTGAGGTCCAGAGCATCGGTGACTACGTGATGAGCGCGGGGAGCGTCCACCCGGACAGCGGTGAGGCGTATGAAGTCCTCATAGACGCGCCGGTTGCGCCCTTGCCGGGGTGGGTTAAAAGCCTAGCGCCTACGCAGCAAGCGCGGGATGTTGCGTCAACGGTGACGGACGCGGAAGCGGACGGCTGGAAGACGTGGCTTCTTGAGTACATGGTCCATCCACACGCCGCGCCACGGGACTTTGAGAAGCGCGTAGCTAACGGATGGTGGCTGGGCATTGAGTGTCCGTGGTCTGATGAGCACGGAAGCGGTGACGGCGTGGATAGTAGCACCGTCCTTGGCATCCTAGATGGCAAGCAAGCCTTTGAATGCAGCCATGGGACGTGCAAGGCCAAGAAGCGGGACACGGCGGCGTACAAGGCTGAAGTCATCAAGGCGTTTGGTGTCTTCCAAGATGAGCCGGGAGCTGACCCGGTGAATGTGCTCGGGCCAGCACTCCCGTTGAGTTGGACACTGATGAATTTGAAAGCATCGAAAACACAGTGCGTCCGGTGTACCCGGATAGTGTGTGGGATGGGACGCCATACGGGGAGTTTGCGGACTATTGCGTGGGCGGGAACTACATCCCAAAGCG
>CAWHEK010000013.1:0-3734 GCA_963828325.1 uncultured Acidobacteriaceae bacterium | reverse complement strand
CGCGACATGGATCGCTGGAATTGATAACACTTTCGGTACACCTTTCACCGCTGCGCCTTGCGCTGGTGCATTCAGCACGGTGGCTCCCTACGGGCCTGCAGGCCAGGGCAACTCGGTGCTCGCTCCTGTTTACTCCGCCATGCGGGCCGCGCAGCCTCCGGTTCTTTGCTCATCGACCGCTGCGAATTGCGTCCTTTCGGCCCCGGGTGGATCCAGTTATGTAGCGGAAGGCCTGTGGACGGGCACCGCGTTTGGTCCCACGCAGAATCCCATCACCTACCCCGTGCCGATTTATGGCTTTGTAACGGTTCCTCAGTCACAACTGCTCAACCAGGCGCGTTATACCGTGAAGATGGACCATAAGCTGTCAGTAAAAGACCAGCTGAATGGCACCTACATTTACGACAACGGCGACTCTGACACCGCCCTTGCCGGTGGAAGCAATACCTTCGGACCAGATCTCCCGAACCACACCCGGTCGCAGGTTGCCGGAATCAACTGGGTGCACACGTTCACGCCAACGGTTTTGAACCAGGCGCGCTTCTCGTATGTGCGGCACACCGGAAACTTCCCCGGCGACCCGAGCGTGACCGGCATGCCATCTACCATCACGTTTTTTGATCCACCGACGAATACCTTCGGCAACGCCGATAACCTTCCTCAGTTCTTCACCGAAAACGAGTTCATCTATAAGGACGACATCTCGATCGCCCACGGGAAACATAACTTCAAGACCGGCGGCGAATATCGCCGCACGCGCAACGGCAGCAGCTTCGACAGCTTCAAGAACGGTTTGAACTTTTACATGGACACCGAGGATCTCCTGACGGATGCGACATTCAGTGAGAACCTCGAAAACTACTTCTTTGGATATCCGGTTTTCGGAGGCATTGCGTATGCGGAAGCGTCGTTGAATCCGACGACCGGCACGCTGCCGAACTACTACCGCGGTTATCGCGCCAATGAAGTGGCTGCCTATGCGCAGGACGACTGGCGCGTCAGCCCGAGATTGACTCTGAACCTTGGCGTGCGCTGGGAATACTTTGGACCGCCCCACAACTTCCAACCGGGACTTGATGCCAACTTCTATCAGGGCGTGCCTGTTACCCCGATTCCGGAAGCCACCAACAATCCGTTCTATCCAGTGAACAGTGCTTATGCGGCATTGTTCGCGACCGGATCAGTCCAGCAGCGCAATCACGATTTGTGGAACAAGGACCTGAACAACTTTGGTCCACGACTCGGTTTTGCCTTTGACGCTCTCGGCAACCAGAAACTAGTGTTACGTGGCGGCTTCGGCGTGAACTATGATCGCCTCTACAACAACCTTTTTGAAAACATTCGCTTCAATCCGCCGTTCTTCGCTATTGGACTCGTAGGATCGTCAGCCTTTGGCTTGGCTGGTCTGACTCCTGCGCAGACAGCTCAACTCGTAACTTACCCGTTCACTGGAACGAGCCTGTTCGCGGCGACCCCATTGACACCTTCAATTCGTGCGATGGATCAAAACCTGGTGACACCGTATTACGAGCAAATCCACTTTGGCTTCCAGTACCAGATCGGCAAGGATATGGTGGTGGAGTCGAACTACGTGGGCACCTTCGGTCATAAGTTGACCGACATCGAAGGCCGCTCGATCTTTAACGGTGAAACGGCTTGCGATGGTGGACCGTATGCTCCCGGAACGCCTTGTGCAGACGCGGGTTATGCGGGCGGATTCAGCGGTGGCAAACTCAATCCGCTCTATGGCAACATCAGCTTCCGCACGAACTGCTGTAACTCCAACTACCATGGATGGCAAACGACGTTCCGCAAGCGGTTTGCGGATGGTTTGCAGTTCAATGCAAACTATACATTCTCCAAGGGCATGGACGACGTCAGCGACGCCTTCACAACCAAGAACGCCGGCGGTGCAGCATACCCGACCGACAGCTTCAATCCATCGCTTGATTACGGTCCGGCCGATTACAACATCAAGCACCGCGTAGTGGGCAGCTTCGTATATGACTTGCCGTTCATGAAGACAAACCGCTGGATCGGTGGCTGGAACATCTCAGGAATCGTCTCCTGGCAGACCGGCGCTGACTTCTCGGTTATCAATAGTGAAGTGGACAGCAATAAGGACACGCAGTTCAACGATCGCGCTGTGTACACGGGACCCGGGAGCCTCAGCGGTGCGATCAATCACAACGTGAGCCCGGCGCACGGGTATCTCGTGCAGAACCCAGCCTATTGGGGATCTCTCAATGGCGGAAGCACGACCAACGAAACCGGAATCCCATGTCCGACCAGCGTTAACTTAGGTCTGTGGTGCGATTCCGGCGAAATGCAACGAAATGGCTTGGTTGGACCCGGGTTCTTCAACACGGACTTCGGTCTTGGGAAGAGCATCAAAATTAACGAACGTGCTGCGTTCAAATTTGAAGCTAACTTCTTCAACATCTTCAACCACCCGAACTTCCAGACGCCCGTTAACAACCTGGCTGCCGGCAACTTCGGTGAATCAACCTCAACCTTCGGCAACCAGCAGACGGGCGGACCGCGCATCACGCAACTTGCGCTCCGGTTCGACTTCTAACTTGCAGTTCTGCTAACACTAAGGGCCAGCCGAAAAGCTGGCCCTCTTTCTTGTGCTAGACTTTTTTCATTCCCGTATGCGTTGTGCCCGGCCGCTCCACCTGACATTTCTCGCGTTATTCGCCGCCGCCGCGATCTACGCTGGCTCGCCAAACTGCGCGGCTGCGAATCCAAAACAGACAAGCCACACGTCGGCGAAGCCATCCAGTCCCACCAAGCCGCCCAACATCATCCTGATCACGATCGACACCACACGCGCCGACCGCATGGGTTTCCTCGGCTCGGATCGCGGGCTGACTCCCAATCTCGACGCGCTCGCCAAACAGAGCATCGTGTTCACCCACGCCTACGCGCAGGCGCCTCTGACGACGCCGTCACATGCCACGATGCTGACGGGCACCTATCCGCAGATGCACCACATCGAGGACCTCGGGACGCCGCTTGCCGCCGGTCTGCCTTACCTGCCCGACCTGCTTCACGCTCACGGCTACCACACGGCTGCGTTTGTTGGCGCGGAGATACTCGACGCGGACACGCTGGCGGCCGGCTTTGATCGCGGCTTCGATCTCTACGACGGGCATTTTCACCAAAAAGCAGCCGGCGAGGATCGGTACAAAAGCGTCGAGCGCCGCGCCGAGGACGTTGCTAACCGCGCCATGGGATGGCTGAGCCAGAATCAGCAAGGGCCATTTTTCATCTGGATGCACTTTTACGATCCGCACGAGCCCTACGATCCTCCAGAGCCGTTCAAGAGCCACTTCGCAGACTCGCCGTATGACGGCGAGATTGCCTATGCTGACTCCGTGGTGGGCAGCATTCTTGAGGTGCTGGTTCGTCACGGATTCTTTGAGAATTGCGCGATCGCAATCGCCGCCGATCATGGCGAAGCGTTCGGCGAGCACGGGGAGGAGCACCACGGGATTTTTCTGTATGACGAAACCATCCACGTACCGTTCTTGCTCAAGCTGCCGCGCGAACGTCTTGCCGGGACGCGTGTGGATGAAAAGGTGCCGCTTGCTGCGATTGCTCCGACCTTGCTTCAAACGGCCGGCATTGCTGTACCCGCAAGCATGCAAGCCCGCTCGCTGCTCGTGCTGGCAGAGCCATCTAAAGACGAGGAGAGCAGCGCGCGGAAGCGAACTCGGGAGCAGCCAGTT
>CAWHEK010000012.1:0-5131 GCA_963828325.1 uncultured Acidobacteriaceae bacterium | reverse complement strand
CGTTCACGGTGGCCGCAACGGGCGCGAGTGCGGGGCAACGGTTTCCGTTGCAGCATGTGGCGTATGGTGCGAGCCCGGCGAATCCAAATGCGAGCGTGAACTGGAGCCAGTTTGAGCCGCTGGTGGGAATTCCAGCGGTCGATCCGAGCGATGTGACGCCTTATGCGCAGCACTGGATGGCGAGCGTGGAGCGGCAGTTCGGCGCGGGGACGCTGGCGACGATCAGTTACGTGGGGACGTCGTCGCATCATCTGCTGGTGCTGGAGGAGGCGAACCCGGCCGATCCGGCTTTGTGTTTGAGCCTGGGCGCGGCGTGCGGGCCGTTCAACGAGCAGGCGGCGCGGACGCAGTTTGGCCCGCAGTTTGGCAGTGTGGAACTGCAGCGGACCATCGGCAATGCAAACTACAACGCATTTGAGGCGACGCTCAATCATCGCTCGCACGGGCTGGATCTGCTGGCCAGCTATACGTATTCGAAGTCGATCGATCAGTCGGCAGGCTTGCCGGAGCCGGTGAATCCAATCGATCCATCGCTCAGCCGGGGATTGTCGGCGTTCGATATGCGGCACAATTTTGTGGCTTCATTTCACTACGAAATTCCGAAGCTCAGAGGCGAGGGTCGCCTGCTCCATGCAATGGCGGACGGCTGGGCGGTTGCGGGGATCGCGCGATTTACGACAGGGCTGCCGGTGACACTGGTGAACAACAACGACACGTCGCTGCTGGGGACGATTCCGAACGGCATCAACAACGATGGAGTGGATACGCCGCAGTGGAACGGGGAGGCGCTGCACGTGAATACGAATCCACGCAGCGGCGCGGCGGTGTTTGACGAGGGCCAGTTCAGCCTGCCGGCGCTTGGAACCATGGGCAACGCGCGGCGGCGGTTTTTCTCAGGGCCGGGCATGGAGAACCTTGACGCGACGGTGTCGCGAGAGGTGCGGCTGAGCGACGATCGCAGTTTCGAGTTCCGCGCCGAGGCCTTCAACGTGTTCAACCACGCGCAGTTCTTCGGGCCGTCGACGGTCGAAGGCAACATTTCGAGTGGAACGTTTGGGCAGGCGGTGAGCGCGATGCCGCCGCGATTGATGCAGATCGCGGTGCGGTACAGGTTCTAGACGGTGGACGGTAGACGGTGAACGGTGAACGGGGCGTGGCTCGGTTTGCATGCGGCACCTAATCGATTTATCGTTATTGGGCTTAAGAAATCGTGAGGGGAATGCGATGCAAAACCGATTCTTGCTTGTTGCGCTTGTTGCGGGCTCGTTGATGACCGCTGTCGCCGCTACTGCCATTGCTCAGAAGGGGCCGGTGCGGCCGAAGATTACAGGCATCTCGCACCTGGCGGTGTACACGTCGGACGCGACGGTGACCGAGCACTTTTTCACCGTGAGCGTGGGCGCGGTGAAGGCGCCAGATCCTGAGAACCCGCAGGGCGTGCGCTATATGCTGAGCGCGACGCAGTTTGTTGAAGTGCTGCCGCTGCCTGAGGGCGCGGGCGTGAACCGGATGGATCACGTGGGCCTGAATACGGACAGCGCCGAGGGAATGCGCAAATACCTGGCGGCCAGGGGATGGAAGACGCCGGCGCACGTGGAGCGCGGCAAGGACGGCAGCCGCTGGTTCAACGTGCTCGATCCCGAGGGGAACACGATCCAGTTTGTGCAGCCGCCGGCGAACCCAAAACCTGTGGACGCGCCGAATGCCATTGGGCACCACATCATCCATGTGGGCTTTCTGGTGCATGATCGTGCGGCAGAGGACAAGTTTTATCGCGACCTGTTGGACTTTAAGCCCTACTGGTGGGGCGGGCGCGACGGCAAAACGGAGTGGGTGAGCCAGCAGGTTCCCGACGCGCACGACTGGATTGAGTACATGATTGCGGGCGGGCCGGGCACGGGGATTCCGGCGGGCATGTCGCAGCAGACGCTCGGCGTGCTGGACCATTTCTCGATTGGAGTGGCATCGGTTCCGGATGCGTATAAAGTGCTGGTGGATGCGAACCGGCTGAGCGGCCGGCATGATCAGGCGCCGAAGATCGGGCTCGACGGCAAATACCAGTTGAATTTGTATGATCCCGATGGGACGCGCGTGGAGGTGATGCAGCTCCATGCGACGGAGAAGCCGTGCTGCTCGGAGTTTACGGCGGAAGATCCGGCGGAGTGAGAGTGGCAGGGACCAAGGGACCAAGAGAACGAGTGACTCGGGACTGAGGAACTAAGGGACTAGAGGCGATTTCAGGAGTTCAGTCCGATGATTACAAGTATCCATAATCTGATTTATTCCGACGATGCCGCCGCAACGCGCACATTCTTTCGCGATGTCCTCGGCTGGCCCTACGTCGAGGATGAGGCGGGCGGAGGCGAGGGCTGGCTGATCTTCAAGACCGGGCCGAGCGAGATGGGCGTGCACCCGACCCACAGCGTCTACGAGGGCAAGACGTACGAATCGCCGCGGCACCACATGATCTCCCTGATGTGCGACGATATCTCGCGCACGATTGCTGAGCTGAAGGGCAAAGGAGCGGAGTTCCACGGCGAGGTTCGGGATCAGGGGTGGGGACTCGTGGCCATGATGGCCGTGCCTGGCGCGGACGACATGATGCTTTACGAGCCGAGGCACCCGCTGGCGTATCGCCTTTGACCGATCGAGGGGGACGGCGAAGCTCGCTCCCGGCATTCATGTGGCCAGCGCAGGTCGTCGTTCAAAGCAGGGCTCGACCGGGAAATTCGCGATTTCGCGTCAAAACCGGGCTTACGGTATACTGATTGAGGCCTGAAGAGCGGGGAAATCCCTGTCGAATGAGGCCTTGTTGTTGGAGCAAAACGCTCCTCCAAAACCAGGAAAAAAGAAAATGCCAAAGTTGAAGACCCACTCAGGCGCGGCCAAGCGCTTCAGCAAGACTGGGACCGGAAAGATCAAGCGGGGCCAGACGAAGACGCGGCACATCCTTACGTCGAAGAAGCAAAAGACCAAGCGCAAACTGGGAAAGACCGTGCTGGTTTCTGACGGCGACTACTTGAAGGTCGCGCGCATGATTCCCTACGCCTAGCCATTGCATGGAGCAGCCTTTTGGATGAGGGGCGTGCAGATGCAAACGGGCCGTGGTATTGGCCCCCGCTGGTTGTGGAATCGTTCCGCAGCGGTGAGAGATCAGGCTTAACGAGAGCGTGTGAAGAGGTTGACAGCCGTCGCAACACAATGCGCCGGCCTCCTGCCTCCAGCCGCGAAAAACAGCCACTAGCTATTAGCTTTTCGCTTCTAGCTCGGCGTGCTTGAACAGGGTGCCCCGACTTTCCGCAACTGGCGGACAAGTACGAGCGGGATCCAAAAAAGGAGAAACACATGCCCCGCGTAAAACGTGGCACAAAGCGGAACGACCGCCGCAAGAAGATTCTGAAGCGAGCGAGCGGCTATTTCCTAACCAAATCGAAACTCTACCAGGCAGCCCAGGAAGCAGTGGAGCGCGGCCTGAAGTTTGCGTACATCGGCCGGCGGCTGAAGAAGCGCCAATATCAGCTCGCTCTGGATTGTGCGCATTGCCGCGGCCTGCAAGCTGAACGGGACGAGCTATTCGCAGTTCATCAGCGGACTGAAGAAGGCCGGCGTGGAGCTGGACCGCAAGATTCTGGCCGACATTGCCGTGCACGACGCGGCGGGGTTCACGAAGCTTGTGGAGCAGGCTAAGGCAGCGAAGCCACCGATTGCCAAGACGGCAAAGCCCAAGACAGCGCGGCCGGCAAAGGCCAAGGTTGCGTAAGAACAAAATATGACTGGCGGAAATGCGGCCCGGGGTTCGAAAGGACTCTGGGCCGCGGTGCGTTCGGCCTGATCGCCTAGGTGGGTGCCCCGGGTCCCTCGCATTTGGGGACCCGGGAAAACATTTGCTTATCCGTGGTTTATCCTGAACATTCGACATGACGAACGAAGCGATACCGAATCTGACAGCGTTTGACGATGCCGCGCTGGACAAGGCGTTTGCTGCGCTTGAGGTGCAGGCACGCGAGGCTGCGGCAGGGCTTGATGGCGAAGCGGCTGTGGAAGCGTTCCGGCTGGAGTGGCTGGGGCGCAAGCAGGGGCGGCTCAATGAAGTCTCTGGCCGGTGGCTCAAATCAGCTCCTGCAGACGCGAAGAAGGCACTGGGCGTGCGCTTCAACGCGCTGAAGGAAGTGGTGGAGGGATTGCTCGATGCAGCGCTTGGCGGTGGGCCGAGTGACGCCGCGCTCAAGGCCGAGGCCATCGACATTACGCTGCCGGGAACGCGGCGGATGACTGGCGCCGAGCATCCGATTACGCGCACGATGAATGAGATTGTCCAGGTGTTCGCGGCGCTGGGCTATTCGGTGGGCGTGGGGCCGGAGGTCGAGACTGACTACTACAACTTCGAGACCATGAATTTTCCGCACGGGCATCCGGCGCGCGACACGCAGGACACGCTGGTGGTTGCGGGCCAGGAACGCAGGCCGGTGCGCGACCGATTGCTGTTGCGCACGCACACCTCGCCGGTGCAGATGCGGACGATGGAGCTGCAGCCGCCGCCGGTGCGCATCGTGATTCCCGGCAAAGTGCACCGCAACGACGCTGCCGACGCAACGCACTCGCCGATATTCCATCAAGTCGAAGGGCTGTGCGTGGATTCGAATATCACCTTCAGCGACCTGAAGGGCACTCTCGACCACGCGATGAAGGCGCTGTTTGGGTCGGCGGTGAAGACGCGATTCTTTCCGTCGTTCTTTCCTTTCACGGAGCCGAGCGCCGATGTGCAGATCAGTTGCATTTTTTGCGGCGGCAAAGGCTGCCGCAAGTGCAAGCAGTCAGGATGGATTGAGCTGCTGGGTTGCGGCATGGTGGACCCGGCAGTGTTCGCGTTCGCGGCCCAGAAGCAGCCGGCCTACGACGCGAAACAGATTTCGGGATTCGCGTTCGGCATGGGTGTGGAGCGCATCGCAATGATGAAATACGGCATCAGCGAGATCGGGCAGTTTTTTGCCGGGGATATGCGGTTTTTGGGGCAGTTCGCATGAAGATTCTAACGAAATGGCTTCGCGCGTATCTGTCGGGACTCACAGTTGACGATGCGCAACTGGCCGAGGACCTGACACTGCGCGGGATCGCGGTGGAAGGGATTTAT
>CAWHEK010000011.1:0-95550 GCA_963828325.1 uncultured Acidobacteriaceae bacterium | reverse complement strand
ATGGTAGGCGAGGCGGGAATCGAACCCACAACCCCCGGCTTAGAAGGCCGGTGCTCTATCCGATTGAGCTACTCGCCCACGGGTATCATTGTAGCTTTTTCGTAACCGATGTGACATTCGCGGCGGAACGAAGAACCTATCAAGGCAGCGGTACTTCATGCCCCGCAGCGCCGATTATCAGGTGAGGGCCAGGTACTCGTGGGCCAACCGCACCACCATCGACCCTTCCCCTACAGCCGAAGCCACGCGATTCATTGCACCGGAGCGAAGATCTCCTGCAGCGAAGACGCCAGGGACGCTGGTTTCGAGAATCAGCGGGTCGCGCTGCTCTTTCCAGACGCGTGCGAACCCTTCGGTGGCCATCAAGTCTCGCCCCGTGAGCACAAATCCCTTGCTGTCGCGCAATACGGCATCGGGAAGCCATTCGCTCCGGGGGCGGGTGCCAATAAAGATAAAGAGCGCGTCGGCATCCTCTGTGCTTGTCGATCCATCGGCGAGCGATTTGAGTACAACTCTTTCAACGTGGCCTTCACCTTCGACGCGCTCAACTTCAGTACCAGGGCGCAGGCGAATGTTGGCAGTCTTCTCAATCTGCTCGATCAGGTAGTGCGACATCGTATCGCGCAAGCTGTCGCGGCGGATGATGATTTCGACCTCCTTGGCGTAGCGCGCCAGGTAGATCGCCCCCTGCCCCGCCGAGTTTCCGCCTCCCACTACGAGAATCTTCCGATCGCGAAAGGCTGCCGCCTCCGTGGTGGCCGCGCCGTAGTAGACTCCGGCAGCGGCATGTTCCGCGATGCCCGGCGCCGCGTGTTCCCGGTAGAACATTCCGGTGCATGCCAACAATGTCCTCGTAACAATCTGGCGCCCGTCGGCCAGCGTGAGCTGCTTGTATCCGCCTTCGATCGACATCCCCGTGACTTCAAGGGGCACCAAAAACTCGGCGCCCAGCCGCTGCGCCTGAGAGATGGCACGCCGCGTTAGCTCGCTGCCGCTCACTCCAGCCGGGAAACCAAGGTAGTTCTCGATGCGCGAGCTTGTGCCCGCCTGGCCGCCTGGCGCGTGCCTATCGAGCAGAATCGTCCGCAACCCTTCTGAAGCGCCATATACAGCGGCGGCGAGACCGGCGGGACCGGCTCCTACGATGGTGAGATCGTAGACATCGAAGACGGCCGTCATCGGCTTACCGAGCCGCTCGGCAACCTGCCTCGGCTCCGGATTTGTCAAAGGCGGCGTTCCATCGTCGAAGAACAGCGCGGGAAGTTGCTCCTGGCTCACGCCCGCGGCATCGAGCAGAGTCCGCGCGTCACCATCGCGGGTCACTTCGAGCCACCGATAAGGAATGAGGTTGCTGGCCAGAAAATCCTTAATGGCATGGGATTGCGGCGACCACTGATGGCCGACCAGCCGCAGTCCTTTTGCCTCCGGCAGAGATTCAGCCTGCCACGCATCCAGCAAATCGTCGATCGCCGGAAACAGCCGTTCTTCCGGCGGATCCCAGGGCTTGGAAAGATAGTGGTCGAGGTGCGCCTCATTGATGGCCTTCACCGCCGCATCCATATCAGAGTAAGCGGTGAGCAGAACTCTGCGTGCCAATGGATAGATGGCGCGCGATTTCGCCAGAACCTCGCTACCCATCATGCCGGGCATACGCTGATCGCAGACCAGCATCGCAACCGCATCGCCCCGGCTCTTCAATTCACGAATGGCGTTCAACGCCTCTTCGCCCGATGCCGCGCTTATTACGGTGTAGTTCTCCCGGTACCGCGACCGAAGATCGCGGCGCACGGCCGCCAGCACCTGCGGATCGTCATCGACAATGAGCAGAACAGGCTTGTTCATCGTGGAGCTCCGCTGTCATGGCGCTCGGCGACCGGCAGTTTGACTCGAAACTCCGTCCGGCCGGGTTGAGATTCGACTTCAATCATTCCATCGTTGTGGCGGACCAGGCGCCGAACAATGTCAAGGCCGAGGCCAGTGCCCTGCCCCATAGGCTTGGTCGTGAAAAACGGGTCAAAGATGCTTTCGCGGATAGATGCCGGAATGCCCGGCCCATCGTCAACGACGCGGACCACGATGCGTTCACCTTCGCGGTTCGCTTTCACTTCCACGCGACCATCATCCTTCACGGCATCAAGAGCATTGTCGATCAGATTTCCCCAAATCTGGTTCAACTCCCCAGCGAAGCCGCGCACGCGAGGCAAGTCCGATTCCAAATCGATGGTGATTGTAGCCGATTTCTGCCTGGCTTTGGCCCTCAACACGGCAACTGTGTTTCCCAAGCTCGGTTCCAGATCAACCGGCTCCGCAACCATCGCCTGATCCATATGCGTGAAGCCCTTGATGGCCACGACCAGGCCGGAGACCCGCATCGCCGCTTCCTGAATCTCGGAAGCCAGGTTGCGCACTGCGCACCCTGCCGCAGCCCAACGCAAAACCGTATCGAGAGTTGACCCTTGCACAGTCGCGGCAAGCTGATCGAGAGCCTCGAAGGTCACCTGGGTGTCGGCAAGTGCTTCTGCATTGGCCTTATCGAGGCCGTGATCCGCAAGCCAATCCGCAATCGCGTCCTCACGGTCGGCGCGCTGGACGGGCGATTGAATCCCCTGCGGCGGCTTCGCAAGGCATACCGCGCGGATCGCGTCCACAGCAGCAAGTTGAGAGTCGCTCAAGCGGGCCACCCCTAATGCGTGAGTCGCAGTCTCAGCTTCTTCGAGCCGATCCTCAAGCAATGCCGCGCTTCGCTCGATGGCTGAAGCGGGGTTATTCAATTCATGGGCCAGACCAGCTGAAAGTTTTCCCAGAGAAATCATCTTCTCGTTTTGTAGGTCGCCGGAAGTAAAAAGCCGCGCGCGATCGAGCATCGTATGCACCAGAATTCTGGTCACTTCATAACACTCGCGGGTAAGTGATTGAAGCTCATTACGGGGAAACGCCAGAACCTCGGTTGGCTCTTCGGCTATGGCGTCTCCCGGCGGGGTCGCAAGCCGCGAGTACGGCAACAATCCTGACACTTCGCCGGTTCTCCACTCAATCATCTTTTGTGGGCCTGAGCCGCGATCGACTGAGAGCGAAACATGGCCTGACAAGATGACGTAGAGGCCCTCAACCGGAGCGCCTTTGTGAGAAAGCACCTCGCCAGCGTCAAGATGCCGAAGCATCCCATGGGCAGCGAGCCACGCAAGTTCCTCCCTGGGCGCGCTGCCCAGCGTTTTGTGCTCCGCGAGCCGGTCTACTAGATCCATGCTGAAAAAACCGTCAAACTTTTCAATTCGTCAAGATACGGGATTTTACCTCGCTCCACGGTAGCAGACGGATTGGCGCGCGGGAAACTATCGAGACAGTTTTGAATTACCTGTTTGAGACTTCTCCCCTCCGACCGCCTGAAGGTAACGAACGACCGTGACCTCAGCCCAGTGCACGCCTTGGGGCGAACGGCGGCCGAGAAAGGCGCAGTGGCCTCCGTGGCGAGGCTCGATGAAGTGGATATGAGGATTGGCAAGGATCCCGGCCCGAGTTTCGGGGAAGAACCGAATGAAGGGATCGTCCTGGGCCAGAAGAACCAATGCTGGAACGCCAACACGTTCAATGACACGCGCGGCGGCGGCGCGATAGTAGTAGTCGTCGGCGTCTTTAAAACCGCAATAAGGAGCGATAATCTCCTGGTCGAACTCGCGAATCGATCGTATGGCGCCGACGCCATTGCCCCTATAGACATCAGGAAACATTTCGGCTTTGCGATGAAAGCGCGTCACCAGTTGACGCAAAAAATGCCGCTCATAGATCCGGTTCCTCGGTTCGTGCAGAGCGTCCGCGCCTGCAGCTAGATCGATCGCCGGACAAACCGTGGCCACCGCAACCAGTGGCGCACGGTCGCCCCATTCTCCAGCCAACTTAAGTACTAGATTTCCACCCATCGAATAGCCAACCAATGCCACGCACTCCAGGCCGAAGCGCTCAGTAAAGTGGCGAACTACCGCCCCCACATCGGCCGAGCGGCCGGAGTGATAGAGCGTCGGCGTCAGCGCATCGGAACCACCGCAATTCCGCATGTTCATGCGGACCACGTTCATTCCGGCTTCCCAGGCAAGCGCCGCAATGCCGCGAATGTATCGCGAATCGGAGGAACCATTCAGCCCATGCAGCAACACAGCAGTGAGCCGGCCTGCACGCACACGATCTGGCTGCCAATGACAATGACACAGCACACGGCTTCCGTCTGCCGGGTCCACTTCCACCGTTTCTGCCTCGCAGGGCAGACGAAAAACAGGCCGGGGAAGAAAGTTGCCAACGATGGTTTGAAGGTGGCCGTTCGTAAGCCAGGGATGCGGCTCAAATGGTGTGAGCCAGGCCTGTGGCGCCTCGCGGGCCTGAACCAGGAGATCGGCCTGCGTCGTCACAGAGAATTTCCCCCAATATGCGAGAGTTTGATTTCAATCATTCTTTGGTTTTCGGGGGAACTTTTGGGGCGGCTAGTGGGGATCGAACCCACGACATCCTGAGCCACAGTCAGGCGTTCTGCCACTGAACTATAGCCGCCGTTACCCTATTGATTGTAGCACTGAAGCAAATGCCGGCAGGCGACCTAGACGGCGGTGGAAGTGTAGCGCCCTGAATCAGATGTGCTCTCCTAAGCCGCCAATTTTTGCGTCCGGAGACACGCCAACCAGCGCAGCTGGATGTGTCTATTCCGGCCATCCCATTCGGGTTACAATCGAAACAGATCATCGGGGCGTAGCGCAGTCTGGTAGCGCATCTGCTTTGGGAGCAGAGGGTCGGGGGTTCGAATCCCTCCGCCCCGACCATCGCATCGTTTTGAGAAGCAAGACTGACCCTCGAGGACCCACCCACATAGTTGCCATCGATTCATAAAGCACGGCTCATACCGCGGGCGATTGCGCGCACGCCGTGAAGACAGATTGCCAAATCCTCTTTTCTTACTGACCAATTTCGTAACGCACGACCGCTAAGGCAGTTTCATACGAGTACCGGGAATTTGTGTTGTCGATTTCTGCCTGCGTCTGGTTAAGCTGCGCCTGGCTGATCTCGACAATGCCGCTCAATCCGATCTTGTAGCGCGCCGTTGCCAGGTCGAGTGCGAGATTGGCCTGGTCGAGCAATTGCGTGGTCACGGCTATGCGTTGATAGGCAGTTTGCGCGTTCAACACCGCCGTGCGCACATCACGCGCGATCGTGTTGCGCAGGTTGCGTACGTCTTCCTGAGCCGCCTGAGCGCGCAGCTTGGCGTCCTTGGCCTCGGCATTAAAGAGAAAGCCATTGAATACCGGAATGCTCATGTTGGCTCCCGCGGCGCCATACCAGGATGACTCGATCTGGTCGGCGCGCACCGGCGTTCCTCCGACCGCGGCCATCGCTGAAAGCGTCGGCAGCCAAAGGTCGCGTTCCGCGATACTGAATCGTCGGGCGGCCAGGAAATTGTCGTTCATCGCCGCAAGGTCGGGCCGTGCGCCGAATGCGGCATTGACGAGTGCTTCAGGATCGTTCGGTGCCGGCGGCGGATTGGGATTGGTTTCATCGACGAGCGTGTATGGCTGGTCTTGCTCGTTGCCGAGCATATCGTTCAAAGCCGCCATTGCGGCTTGCGAGCTGTTCTGCGCGTCAAGCAGCAATTCCTTTGCCTGCGACGACTGAACATTGGCAAAACTCAGATCGAGATCGGAGCGAATTTTCGCTTTCGTCAATGCCCCTACTTGATCCGCCGTCGCCTGGCGGTCGTTGAGAGTTTCCTGTGCCACTTTCAGCACTGCCTGCGCGGTGAGCGCCTGATAAAAAGCCTGATCCACGGTTAACGTAATATCCAGCTCCGTGGCCCGCTCGCTTTCGAGCTGCGCCTTGGCTGTGGATTCTGCGCTGAGCACTAGATTGTGTGTGCGCCCAAAGTCGGTGATCAGTTGGCTGACAGTTAGGCCGCCGGCCGCGCGATTGTAAACGCTCGGATTGTTCAGCAGCCCCGCCGTGATTCTTGAGTTGTCATGCGTGTCCACAGCCGTCAGGTTTCCGGTTGCCATTGGCAGTTCTGCCGATCGTGCTTCGCGCGTCACCTGGGCCTGCGCTAATGCGAGCAGCCGTGCCACACTGATGTTCGGGTTGTTCCGGATCGCCATTTGCTCGGCCTGCGCAATCGTCAGCGTCGGTCCCGTTGGCTGGGCGGCCGCCTGTGCGCCGACGGGCGGCATCTGCGGTTCCGCCGCCATCGCAGGGGCGGACATTTGAGCAAGGTTCACTGCGATTTGCGCTGAAGGCGCATTGGGAAGCGAGACCTTTTGCGCTTGCGAGGCGGTCGCCAATACGGCAAGGGCCGCGGCGCATGTGGCGAAATGAAGGGCGCGTTCAAATCGCTTCATGATCGATTCCCTCCCCTGCCGTCTGGCTCTCACCCCTGCCATGGATCAGAAGATACACAGCCGGCACCAGAAAAACAGTGACGATGACGGATAAGGCGAGTCCGCCGATGATGGCGCGAGCCAGCGGCGCGTATTGCTCGCTGCCGGCTTCCAGGCCCAGCGCCAGTGGAATCATTCCGAGAAGCGTGGCCAGCGAAGTCATCAAAATGGGCCGCAAACGAACTCGGCAGGCGGTAACGGTCGCCTGCAACAGCGACTCGCCTTCGCTGTGAAGGATACCGGCGAACTCGACGATCAGGATGCTATTCGAAACCACGATGCCGGTCATCATGATCACGCCCATCAACGACATGATGTTCAGCGTGCTTCCCGTGAGGAGAAGAATCAGTACTACCCCCGCGAGTCCCGGCGGAATCGCCATCAGGATGATGAATGGATCAACGAATGATTTGAATTGCGCCATCAGAATTAGATAAACCAAAAGCACAGCGATGATGAGCCCGAAGCTGAAGTCGTGAAATGCCTCGTTCATGCTGATTACGGCACCCCGCATGTCGATCACCGTGTTGCGATCGTGTTTCGTATTCGCCAAAAGGCGGCTGATCCGGTTTCCCACGCCCTGCAGCGCCTCCGTCCTGGTTGATACAAATACGTCGATGACGCGCCGGATCTGGTAATGATCAACCTCGGTCGGCGTGTTGATCTGCGAAATATCGGCCACTTCCCCCAAAGGCACATAACCCGATGAGTTATCGCCGCTCGCCTCTGAAGGGGAATTGGGATCGGCCGCTCCCCCCTCCTGCATGGGTGTGTACCCCGAGGGCTTCACCCCGCGCAAAGGAATGTTCTTCATGTCTTCCAGCGACATGTTGTCGATCCACCGATTGGCATATTGCACCGTGACCATGTAGTTGTTGCCGGTACGCGGATCAATCCAGTAGCTGGGCGCCACCATGCCGTCTGAAGTCAGCGCGGTAATCACGTCGTCAACAATTTTCCGCGTGGAGAGCCCGACAAGACTGGCGCGTTCGCGGTCGATGTTTAGCGCCAGACCTGGGTAATCCACGGTTTGCGGAATATACACGCTGCTTACGTTTGGGATGGCCTGGATCTTTGAGGCCAATTGAGTTGCCATTTCGTAAGCCTGATCCATGTCGTTCGATTTGATCTGAATATCGATCGGTGCGGGAAGCCCCTGATTGATCACTCCGTCCACCAATCCGCCCGCCTGGAAATATGTCGAAAGCTCCGGCATTTCACGTGAGAGCGCGGCACGCACACGCTGCATGTACTCGTAGCTGCCTGTGCTGTGGTCCTCTTTCAGGCTGGTCTGAACGAATGCCGTATCCATTGAGGCATTGGTTGTATATATCGCCGAAAGATCTGGATAGACTCCGATGTTCGAAACGATCATGCCCAGGTCTTTCGGCTTCACCACACCGCGAATCACGTTCTCCACCTTCGCAATGTAGTCGTTACTCACCTCGAGCCTCGAACCGGTTGGCATTCGCACGTTGATAATGAACTGGCCTGGATCGGTGCGGGGAAAGTACGCGCGCCCAAGAAACGGAAAGGTCACCGCGAGAATGAGGGCCAGCCCCCCAAGCATTACGGCGGTGGCAAAACCCGGCCTGCGCAGCACACGGTATGCAAGCCTTTCGTACCAGTTCAAGAGCCGCTGGAAGGAATCATTGAATCGGATCAGGAAGCGCTTAAAGAACTTTGGCTTTGCTCCTTCTACAGCATCTACATCGCCTTCATTCGTTCTGCCCTCCGGGTCCTGGCGAACGAACCTCGCGCAAAAGAGCGGCACCACAGTCATTGCGAAGAAATAGGACGCAAAAATCGAGAATGCAACGCCAAGCGCCAGCGGAGTGAAGATGTACTTGCTCACGCCGGTAAACCCGGTTACCGGGAAGAAAACGATCGCGGTTGTAAACGTCGCGGCCAGCACCGCCATGGACACTTCCTGTCCGCCCTCCTCCGCTGCCTGATACGGTGACTTTCCCAGCTCCATGTGGCGGAAAATGTTCTCGAGCACAATCACGCCGTTATCGATCAGGCGCGAGAATACCAGCGCAAGTCCACCCAGGATCATGGTGTTAATGGAGCCACCCATGAAGTTGACGATAAGCAGGCAAACCAACATGGAGAGCGGGACAGCGAGAAGCACTGCAACGGTAGCGCGTGGGCTGCCCAGGAAAATAAGAATCATCATGCCCGTCATCGCGAGCCCGATGACCGCTTCCCGCGTAACATTGGCGATGGCCAGCTTCACGAAAACCGACTGATCGAAGACGACGGCGGTCTTGAGGCTCTCGGGAATATCGACGAGCTTCTTGATCGCTGCCTTGATGCCGTCAACAATCTCGATGGTGTTGCTGTCGCCCCCCTGCTTGAAGATGGGCACATACACTGAGCGCTGACCGTCGATGCGCACAATGTTGTACTGCAGGGCGCCGGCATCGACCGCCTTGCCAATGTCGCCCACCAAAACTGAGGAGTTGCCGACTGATTTAAGCGGCATATCGTTCATCGCGTTGGCATCGGGAAACTGGCTGTTGGCGTAAATATTGAAGTCTTTGGAGCCGATGCGCACATCGCCGGCCGGGAGAATAAGGTTGGAGTCGTTAACCGCGCTGACAACATCGTTCAGGCTTAGATTGCGGGCCTCAAGCTTCAGCGGATCCACGTAGATCTCGATCTGGCGATAGGTTCCCCCGTAGGGTTGCGGGACCGAGGCCCCCTGCACGTTTGAGATCTGGTTGCGCACCTCGAATTGCGCAAGATCCTTCAAGCGAGTTTCGTTCAATCCTTCGCCTTTGAGCGTTACCAGGCAAACCGGCTGCGTCGATGCGGTCATGCCCAGCACCACCGGCGGCAACGTGCCTGGAGGCAGCCGGCGCAGGTCGGCCATCGCCAGGTTGGAAATGTTGCTCAACGCCGCATTGGGATCGGTTCCCGGCTTGAAGTAGATTTTGATCAGGCTCACGCCGGTCAGCGAGCGCGATTCGCTGTGGTCCACATTCGCCGCCAGCGTGAAAAACCGCTCGAAGGTGTTGGTGATATCGGCTTCAATCTGTTGCGGCGGCATGCCGTTGTAAAAAGTTGCCACTACCACAACGGGCATATCAATCGGCGGAAACAGGTCTACCGGCATACGTACGACGGTAACCGTGCCCACGAGCAACACGATCAAGCAAAGCATGAGAATGAAAAATGGAAATCGCAGCGCAAACCTCGGCATTATTGGCCCCCTCCGTTTGCTCCGGATTTCAGATCGATCATCCCGCCCGATTCGTGAACGGTTTCTGAGGCGGGAGTTGAAGCGACGATCGGGTTCACCGCTTCATCCTCGTGATACTTTTCCTGACCGCCTATGAGCACCCGGTCTCCTGGCTCCAGGCCGCTGACGACCTGCGCCAGCTTCGAGCCTTCCAGGCCGATTTGAACCGCGCGAATGTGAACATGGTTAGCCCCATCGAGAACAAAGACCGTCTGCTGCTGCTCCGCATTCAATACAAGAGCTTCAATGGGAATCGTCACCGCGTTGCTGACGCTGCCGAGCTCGAGCGCGGTGTTCGCATACATACCCGGCGCAATGGAGAGGTCTTTATTCTCGACGTCCACTTCCGTCTCCATCGTCCGGGTCTCAAAGCTCACATTGCGCGTGAACCGGACAATCTTTCCCGTGAATGAGCGATTGATGGAGTCGACACGAACCTGAAGCTGATCGCCCTCGTGAACAAACTTGACGTCGTCTTCCGGAACCGGCACGCGCAGACGAAGCAGGCTGCTTTGCGAAAGCCGCACAATGGGCAGCGTCTGGTCGTTAGAACTGGTGCCGCCTTGAATGAGGGCTCCGGTATCGGCGTAGCGCCAGATCACCACCCCGGCAATTGGCGCCGTCACGGTCGTGTAGTCTTCGAGCGCCTGGACCCGCTGATTGTCCGACCGTGCCGCTTCAGCGTGTTGCTGTGCGGCGGCCAGTGCGGACTTCGCTGCATCCACCTGCGCCTGCGAGTTCAGATCCTTGGCCTGCGCATCGTCCAACTCCTGTTGCGCAATCAGGCCGGGCCTCGTTGCCGCCGCCTGTTGCAAGCGCATTGACTGTGCATGCAGCGCAAAGCTCAAAACTTCGGCGCTCTTCACTTCGTGCTGCGCCCGCCCGATCTCTTCCTGGCTCTGTTTGAGTTGGAAGACCGTTTCCTGCAACTGCGCCTGCAATTCTGGCACTTCGAGAACCGCCAAGGTCTCACCTTGGTGCACGATATCGCCGATGTCCACATTGATGCGTTTCATGTAGCCGCTCACCTTGGGGTGAACGTCCACCACCTGGTAAGGCTGAAATTGCCCGGCAAGCGTGAGCACATGGGAGATGCCGCCACGTTGCGCGACTGCGACCCGTGCCGGCGGAACGGTGGCGGCGCTCGCCTCCGGGTCAGCTCCGCCGGAGCGGCATGAGCTGATGCCCATTGCTGCGCATGCGGCTGCCGTCAACAGAAAAATTCGTTGATGCATGTCGAACTCACTCCTGATTTCCCGCAGCACCCACTACCGCGATGCCCGGAGATAATTCAGAACTAGATTAATGGTGGGCAGGTGGCATTTGGTTCGATGCGAACCGGAAAGGTCTGGTTGACCACGCGGCGGATACCTCGGCGTGTTCCGTCTCTGCCATGCCTTGCGCCTTCTTCGCGGCTGCATCCTTCCTCGTGCTGAGCCTTGACAAGGCACTACTTGGCAGGCTCTTTTTGGGGGAGGAACCAGAGAATCCAAACGCGATGAATGCGAACTTAAAGAGTTGGCGGGGGGCGAAAGAGATTGGAGAATGAAAAACCTGCGGCTGGAAATATCGACGAAAGTTTGCGGTAGACCTCGCCCCGGCGCTGCGCAGGTATGCACAGAATCAATACGAAAGCCATAGAAGGCAAAGCCACAAACGTGGCATTGGGATGCGCTGGGTCGGGCGCCGGCACACCATGCTCTACGAGCTCGGGCGAAGTCACGGGCTGCGCCTTCGCAGCGCGAACATTACCGCCGAAACCCGCCGCCGGACCATACCAGGCTGTCTTGGCCTCAAGCGCAAAGAGAAATGCCAGCAGACAAAGCCCGAAGGCGAGCGGAGCGCGCCGATTGAACCAGGAAACGGGGAAACATCCCGACATAGCGGCAGTTTACCACTCTACGCCGCGCCTCAGCGATTGCGCATCTCTCCCGTTGGCAAAAAGGACAGCCCTTCAAACGCGTCCCCAGACGCCAGCTCATCCCTCAGCCTCTCCGGATTGGCGCCGCTGCGGCTCTCGGCTGCTTCCAATAAGCGCAGCGCACTCGCGGGCGTATTCTCTGCCGGCAGCCGGAAGATCCACGGCACGTTGGTTGAGGTCAGAGTCTTATCGCTGCTCAAAGCCACTACTGGAACGAAAGTTTTTAGGGCCATTTGCATGGAAAGGTGACACGAATCTCGGTCGAGGCCGATGATGGCCAGCGCATGCTCGTCCATGAGCGCGCGCACCAATTGCTCTGAAGCAGCACCCCAATTCTGATTGCTGTCGATGGGCAGCAACCGCCATTCCTGTCCGTTCTTGACGCTCGAAGTCAGCGTTTCCACCACTTCGGGCGACTTAGCCACGTCCCCGGCGTGGGGCCCAAACAGAACCACGTAGATCGGCCCGGCTGGCACATTGGCGCGATGCGGACCCGCGTAATCCACTCCATCCTCGCCAACGCGTGCATAGGGTGCCTGTTGCGCCCCCTGCGATGAGACAGGCACCGCTTGCGCGATTGGTGTCCCCGGCGGGAGCGGCGTTGTTTCCATGGTGGCGCGCCTGTAAGTAATGGCGCCGTTATGAACGGAGCCCAGATACATGGGAGCTACGTTTTTCTGGTTGGGATCGAAGACCATATGCCCGGTTACGCCGTCGTACTCTTCGATATCAGACAATGCATCGTGAATCCGGGCGCGATTCAATCCTGCTTTGCAGATGGAATCGAGCAGGTTGTTCATCGCGTCGAAGGCCAACGACGCGAACTGCTCCGGTTTTTCGTGGAAGCGCGCTTCATACCGTTTGTTGAAGTCGAGCCATTTTGGATCCTGACGATTGGCATCGTACGGAAACACCGCCTCGAAGCCCTCCGCTGCGGGGCCGGCCTCGGCCAGCAATTCTGGCCCCAGGGTTCGATACGCTCCAAAGACCCTCTGCTTCATGCCCAGGGCACGCATCTGCTTGAGGATTTCGGCTGCTTGAGTCTCATCGCACCACAGCACAATTCCTTCAGCTCGCGTGGACTGAATCACCTGCAATTGCTTGGTAAAGTCGGTGTCACCAGGCAAGAATTTCTGCTCGATAACTAACGGATGACCGAGCCGCCGCCCTGCGTCGCGGAACTTGCTGACGCCAAACCTGCCGTAGCGGTTGTTGATGCGAAGCAGCGCTATGCGCTTAAGACCCAGTTCGGTGTATATGTGGCGAGCAAGCGTGAGGCCCTGCACTCGATCATCCTGCAGATTCGTGAAGAACCAGGGAATGCTTGTTTCTGGGATCGTGGGATCTGTAGCAGCCGAACTGACGACGGAAATCTCGGCGCGTAGAGCCACGCGGAGGGCCATGTGCGTGGACTCGGAGCTTACTGACCCGAAGATGGCCCAATCCTGGTCGTCGTAAATCATCTTCACAGCTTCGTCCGCGGCCGAACCCCAAATTGCCGGTTCGGTCGGCCGGTTGATTCCATAAGCTGCGTTGGCCTGCCAATTGTTGTAGTCGTTATGCAGCATCAGCTTGAACGGCTTGCCCCCATAGCCGCCGCGAGCGTTCGCTTCTTCAACAGCCAACTGCGCGCCGTGCAGAATGCGCGTCCCGAAGACGGCATCCGGATTGGTTTCAATGGGAGCGAAGAAACCGATACGGATTTCCGTTAAAGTATTGAGATCTGGATCTGGAATATCGCGCCCGGCGCCTAGGTAGATGTTGGGAGTTACGTAGTTGACGTCGTACGGCACCGTGAATTTGGCCCATGGTCTTAGATCGTCAGGCACGCCTGCGTAAGGTGTAACCAGGCGATCTCGTGGTGGACCTGGAGGATGCGCGCCACATTCACAAACAAGAGTGCTCCTTGAGTTGTTCTTCTGCGCCTGACTGTCTGTAGGAGTTTGTCCGACGCCAAGAGCCTCGATTCCGACAAACAAGATCGAGACTGCAACCAATATCCATCCCCTGCGCATCGCGGCTACTCCTCGCTGGTTTCCATCTTTCTGGTTTGGAACATGGCGATGGCCTCGATCTCCACGAGCAATTCGGGCCGGCAAAGGATGGCCTGAATCCCGGTCGACGCGGGCGCGGGGTCGAGCCCCTGCTCTTTGTAGAACTGAGTGCGTTCCTCGTTGAATGCCTCATAGTCGCGCTCGATGTCGCGCAAGTAGCAACTTGTACGCACGATGTCGTGCCAGGTGCAGCCTTCGCTGGCCAGCAATCCCGTGATGTTGGCCAGGGTGCGGCGCATCTGCGCGCGAAAGTCGCCGATATGCACACTCTCACCTGCTTCGTCGATCGACGCGGTCCCGGAAATCAAGAGAATTGTGAGCCCATTCAAATCGATCCTCATGCCACGCGAGAACGAACTTGGTTTGGCATAGGCAAAGGCTTCGTTTAGCACTTCGTGATTGGTGATCGCGCTCTTTTTTACCGGTGTCTGAGCAATGTTTTCGAGTATTTCAGCAATTGCGTTCATGATGGCGGCTCCTCGCTTTAATTTGAACGTTCAGCGTTGGCGAATTCCGTGGCTCAATCCCTTGGCGGTCGCGACCCATATATCGTCGCCCTGAAAATCAACTCCTAGAATGTAGTTGTGCGCCGGAGCAGTGGTCACAGGCACCTGTGTTACATTCCCTTGTGCGTCGCGCACGGTCATCTCCGGCTTGCCTGTCGTGAGCGAAGGGCGGTAGACAGCCCAGTTGACGCCGTCGTAGTACGCCAGCCCCTTGTCGGTTGAGAACCAGGCGCGGTCTGCATCCACGCCCTTCACCTGATTGGTGAAATTCGAAGGCAGTCCGCTATCTTTCTTGAGGAAGTTGTGCCAGTGGCGGCCATCGTATCGGCTGTCACCAAAGTACGTGGCTGCCCAAAGGATGTTGTCCACGTAGCTAACCGACGTGACAATTTCGTGGATCAAGCCCTGATCTTTCATGACGACCACTTCGTTTTCGCCATCCGGGTCGTCGTATCTGTCCCAGCGCCCCGTCTTCTGGTCGTATTCGATGACTCCACTGCCCCACACGCCGTAATAGACTTTGCTGGGCGTGGCTGAAACCGCGTAAGACCATATCTCAAACATCGGCGTGTTGCGCTCGTTGTAGAGTGACCACTGGCCTGTATGTAGATCCAGCCGGCACGCGCCGGCTGCCGTGGCAATCCACACGTTCTCACCTTCGATGCTGATGCCGTAGACCACATTGTTGCTAAGCCCCGAGTTCAATTGAGTGAAACTGTCGATGCGCCCTCCCGAGATGCGGCTCAAACCTCCCATGGTTCCGGCCCACACATCCCCTGTCCGTTGATCCAGCGCGAGCGAGATCACGGCTCGATGCGCCAAGCCGTCCTCTGTGGTGTAGACCTTCCACTTGTGATTCTCGTAAAGCGCCAAGCCATTCTCAGTCCCGGCCCACACCCGGTCTCCATCCACCAGCACGGCAAAAACGTGATTGTTGGGGAGCCCGTTGGCAGTCGTAAAGTTCTCAAACCGGAAGCGCGGCATCTGAGGTATCTTCGGAGCGCCGGCAGGAGTCGCTGCCAGGGCCAATTGGGCCACAGCTGAAAGTAGCGCGCTCATCCACACCATCTTGCATGCGACTTTCGTCATTGCATCCTCTCCTATCGAGACCTCAGGTACTCGATCAGGTCGTTCAGTTCATCCTTGGTCAGGTCGTTGGTGCGGCCATGCTTGTCCTGGGGGTTGTAAATCGTCCAGATCTCTTCGAGGGTGCGCGCCGACCCGTCGTGCAGGTAAGGTCCAGTCAGCGCAATGTTTGTCAGTTGCGGCGCTTTGAAAGGCCCGGGATGATCGGTGGGCTTGATCGTGCCCACGTCAAAAAGTTGCCGGCTGGTGCCCTCAGGACCACTGTGGCAGTAGGAGCATCGATTTTCGAGCGGGATTACTTTGCCGAAGTTATCTTTGGCGCGCTCGAAGATTGCCTTCCCGCGCTCCTGAGACGGCGTCAGCGTACCGTCCGCCTGTCGCCAACGGTTGGGCCTGGCAGGGAGACTGCGGATGTACATAACAAGATCCGTTAACTGCAGGTCGCCGTAATTCTCCGAGCGCCAGAAGTACTTTTCGGTGCGTGTGCCGCACTCCGTCGGAATGTTCGGATTAGCGCCGTTCCACTTGTAGGGTCCGATATCTTTGATGTCCTCGAGCATCTTGTTGTCCACGATGTCACGACCAAATCCATTCGGCTCCAAATTCCATTGCAGCCCATCGAAGGTGGAATCGATGTGGCAACTGGAACATCCGATCTGGCCCTGAAAGGAGTAATGCGCCGAATAGAATGTCTGCTCGCCCCGGCGCAACACGCTGATCGTCTTCGGCCCCGCGAGCGGAATGGTTGTGGCTACATGCAGGGTTCCTGTATCAACCACACTGATCGTGTCATCGAGCCGATTCGCCACAAACAGTCGGCGTCCATCTCGGCTGAGGGCAAGCCCGCGCGGGTTGTGACCTGTGTGAATGCGCGCGATCACATAGTTTCCACTGGCTGAGAGGTCCTGCGCAAATGATCCCGACAGAGGCCGGGCCCGTGAATGGATGAACCGCATCAAGCGCGCCACGTCGATTGCGAGTACGCTGTCTGAGCCGCCCAGTGTCACGTATATTCGCGATTTATCCGGCGAAACCACCACACCAAAAGGTTGCGATGCGTAGCGCTCCAGCTCGTCGAGCGGAACTTCCACCGATCGACCCACATCTGCGCCAAAGAGCGTGAGTGTGTATGCGAAGGCGCCACCGTGTTCCAGGTGCGCCAGGGGGATGAGGTTCTTCGGGTGGAATTCAACCACGGCGCCAAGGCGGCCATCGTTTGAGAAGGCCAGGTGGAAGACGCCAGCGATGGAATGCAATGGAATACGATCGACAACCACCGCTCGCTTTGCGTCGATCACTGTAATCTCCGATTCAGGAGGCGTACGATTCTCCAGGCCGGTGCGCATCGGGGAAGGATTGGGATAGATATGAGTCGCGTAAATCCGGCCTCCGTCTGGCGAAAGCGTAAGATAACTGGCGCCGCGCCCCGCCATCAGCCGTTTCTCCTCCGCGCCCGTTTCCGCATCGAGCACGGCAATATCGCCGGAGTTACGATTCGCGACGAAGACTTGCTTCCCTGCCGGATCCTCAACCGCTCCAGACGGCTCCGCGCCCACGCTCCAAATTGCGTCGACGGCAAGCGTGCTCGTATTAATCACAGAAAGCGTGTCGTCCCAGGAGTTAGTGACAAAGAGCCGGTCGCCGGTGCGCGATAGCGCCATCCCGCGCGGCACATGCCCAACTGGAACTTTTCCAATCACCGCGTAGTTACCCGCATCAAGCACGCGCACTTCTTCACTCTGTTCGCAGAGCACGTAGAGCCGCGCGCCATCGTGAGAAATTAAAATCTCAAGCGGCGACGCGTAGTTCATCTCCTCGCTGTTCCCTGTGCTGCCTGCGGCGAAAGCAGTTCTCCCAGTCCATAATGCGAGGCCGACTTGCGCCGCAGTGAAAGCGCAAAGGACCGCTGTTAAACCAGCGCGTCTTCTGCTGCAGCCAAGGATGCGGCTCATCGCGCCTTCCTCAGTCCCGGCTCCTGCACGGTCAATACACGGTCGACCGGTTGCGTTTCCAGAGTTTGCACATTCCCGCTGGGCCAGTGAACGATCAGCCTATCGATTGTCGTAGCTGCGCCCAATCCGAAATGTAACCGGCCATCGTCCTGTGACATGTAGCCGGATGCTGCAACCCGTTCCGCCGTCCAACGTTTTTCGGCCGCTTCAACTTCGACCCGCGCGCCGATTCCGTCCCGGTTGCTCTTGGTTCCCACCAACTTGATCTCGATCCAGTGGCCTGCAATGGTCGAAACATTACGCAATAGCGTTCCCTTTGAGTTAAGGTTCACCACGTACGCGTCCACTTTGCCGTCGTTTTCGTAGTCCGCAAAGCAGGCACCCCGCGCCACCGTTCGGTCGCTCAACACCGGACCGGCATCGTCTGATACGTCGGCAAAGTTTCCGCCACCAAGTCCGCGAAATAGCGTGTGCTCTTCGGGAATTTGCTGAATCAGCGAGCCGTGAAAGATGAGTATGTCCAGTTGCCCGTCGTTGTCGAAATCGTAAACACCCGTGCCCCAACTCGCATATTGCGCGTTTGCCTGCGAAACGCCATTCGTGGCGCCCTGATCCTCGAAACTCATCTTCCCGGTGTTGCGCAACAACCGGTTGTATCGACCATCGGTCACCCAAAGGTCAAGCATGCCCTGGCCTTCGAAATCCGCAAACACCGGCCCCATCGATGAAGTCGATTCGCCATTCTGGCCGTAAGCCGTGCCCGTTTCGTTTCCGATCTCTTCAAATGTCCCATCATGCTTGTTGTGGAAAAGAAAATTTTCTGTGCGGTCGTTGGCCACGTAGATGTCGTCCCACCCGTCGTTGTCGAAATCTGCCGCCGTAACGCCCATCGTGCGCCCAACGTAGGCGGCGATGCCTGACTTTTCCGAAACGTCGGTAAAGGTCCCGTCGCAGTTGTTATGAAACAACTGGTTGGTCATGCCCTCAAAGTCCAGCGGCCCTGCATAGCCATCAGGCGCATAGAAAAGCTTGTAGGCAGGGTCGTATTTCACATAACGGCCTACAAACAGATCCACGCAACCGTCCCGGTCGTAGTCCAGCCATGTCGAGCTGATGGCCCAGCCCTCAACCTTGATGCCGGCTTTCTCCGTTACGTCGGTAAAGTGGCCGTTCCCGTCGTTGTGATAGAGGACCACTTTGCCATAGCCCGTCACGAGCAGGTCTTCATTCCCGTCGTTGTCGTAATCGGCCGCCGTGACTGCGAACGAGTACATGTCCGGATTGAGCCCGGATTTCTCAGTTACATCGGTAAACTTTCCGTTGCCGTCGTTCCGGTAAAGATGATTGTGTGGAGGCGTGGCCGGCTTCACTTTCAGTGGAAACGGATGCATCGAGTCGTCAAGCGGGCGGCCGTTCACCACGTAGAGCGATGGCAGGCCAGAGTTGTTGTAATCAAACCAAATGCAGCCGGCGCCTGTGTCCTCGATCAGTGAGCCTAGTTTTGCCGACCCCGTGCTGTGCACAAAATCGATGCCCGCGTTATCGGTCGCGTCCTCAAAACGAATAGTAGATTTCAGCGAAACCTGCGCACTGGCGGGCGCTTCCTGTTCCATCACCGGAGTCGCGGCGGACACCGTTTGCGCGGCGGAATTCTGACCCGCCATCGTGACTGCGCCAAAAAATACAATAAGAACCGCGGATTTCAAATCAATTTCCATGCAGTGTCCCCGCGCCTGTCTTCGCGCCGGTCAAATCCGCCGGTTCGGTTGTTCGCATCAACACATCCGGTACGCGGTTTTCCGATGCACGCTCCGGTCCGGCATGGCAACCCACGCAAATGCGCTGCTCGCCGCCGCGCGCCCAGAACCAGCCGCGCTCCTGCCGCAGAATTGTGCCTCTAAAATCGAGCAGCTCAAAACGGATCGGTTTGTCGGCCGGCACTTTCACAAAAAAAGATCCATCTGGCTCGACCGGCGCAGTTCCAAGTGCGACGGCGCGGCCTGATGCATCCTGCACCTCCAGTCGCACCGACACTGGCTTTCCTTTCAGATCTCCGTCACGGCTGACGCGCGCATCCAACGCGAGCAGATTTGCATAATTCCACGGATGCAGTCCCGACGGATGCCGATTGGGCCTTATGCGTGGTGCAACAATGATGGGCTCAACCAGATTCTCTCCATCCATGGCCAGAACGGTGTGCATCGCTGCCGCCCCGGGCGTCCACATTCTCACTGCAAATCGTGCGCCCGCCGCTCGTGTGCTCATCAACCAAGCTCCACTCGGCGTCTCTGCGATGGCTCCCGCGTATTCGCCTCGCGGCGCTTCAACTGGAACCTCATGTGCCATCGCCGAAGTAAAACGTGCCAACGACGTTCCGTGCGTAAAGACCAAGTCGCCCGATGCCAGCTGCGTACCACCCCAGCGAGCACGGCCATGATCGCAGCGCACCGACTCCACACCTGAGCCATCGGCATACACGAGATACAACTCCGGCGTCGATCCCTGGTTCAGCGGAAAGCCAGCTTCAAACAGAATCCGCCCGTCCCGCAGCATATCCGCCGGAAATGCGTTCGTCCCTGTGTACGTGAGTGGCAATGTTCCTGGTCCCGCCGTCGGATTCTGGAATTGGAGAACCGGGCGTCCATCGTCGCTCGACTGAATTTGAAATCCGGACGGCGTTCGCTGCGCCCAAACCAGTCGTCCACCCGGCAAATAAAGCGGCCGCTGCGCATCGGTCGTCGTATCTGTCACCTTCCGCACCGAGCCGTCTTTCAGCGTCAGTTCCCAAATTTGCCAGGGATCGCCCGTGGTTCGCTTCCCGGCAAACAGGACCGTTTTGCCATCGAACGAAATGTTCGCATCCGCCGAATCTGCGAAGCCTTTTACAAGCGGCTCCGGCTTTCCGGCGTGAACTATTAAAAGCTTTGCGCCTTTGGGGAATCGGTCCTGTCCGCGCAACTCCGCCAGGGGAATGTAAACAGGAGCCGCGGTCACGATAAAATCCGAAAGCTGCTCTGCAGCCGGCGAGGCACCGCAGGCAGGAGAAAGGATCAACCAGATTGCTGCGGCAGTCAGACCAACGCCAAACAATCTCATGCCACGGCCTCCGCGAAGCGGGAACCGGTCGAACGCTGCTGCTCGAGCTTCTGTTCGTGCAGCCCTGCTCCGCGAAGTGCAATCCAAGGCTCAAGCTCTGTCATCATGGCGGCGAACCCTTCAAAATCCAGCGACTGCTCGCCATCGCTCCACGCATTGTCAGGATGAGGATGCACTTCCACGAGAAGCCCATCCGCTCCGGCGGCGATTCCGATGCGCGCCAACACCGGAACCAGTTCGCGATGCCCAGCCGCATGACTGGGATCAGCGATCACGGGAAGATGCGCGATTTGTTTGAGCAAAGCGATTCCGGCGGCATCGAAGGTGTTGCGCATCGCCGTTTCAAACGTGCGAATGCCGCGTTCGCACAAAATTACGTTGGGGTTGCCGTTGTTTAGGATCAATTGCGCCGAGCACAGCAGATCGCCAATCGTAGCCATCATCCCGCGCTTTAGCAGAATCGGCCGGCCAGACCGTGCCGCCGCCTCCAATAGCGAGCAGTTCTCCATGCTTCGCGAACCGATCTGCAAAATATCTGCATACTCAGCCACCAGCGAAACATCGCACTCCGACATTACCTCGGTCACAATCGCCAGGCCGGTTTCATCGCGTGCCGCAGCGAGCAGTTTCAGGCCTTCGAGTCCGAGTCCTTGAAATGCATAGGGGGAGCTGCGCGGCTTGAATGCCCCGCCGCGAAGAATGCGCGCACCTGCGCTGCGCACGTGATGGGCGGTAGCCATGAGCTGCTGCTCAGATTCGACCGAGCATGGACCTGCCATGGTCACGAACTCGTCGCCACCGACGGCAAAACCAAGCACCGGCACGACCGTTCGCTGGCACCTTGCGCCTAGCAGAACATCGGGGGCATCAGCAAAGCATCTCTGCCAGCTTTCGCGCACACTGAGCGCTCCGTCCGGCCTCCAGTTGTTAGGGAAACGTCAGTGTACCGCCGTTGTGGAGACATGACCTCCATCGAAAGGTTGAGGTTCCAAAGTCCTAACCGCGAGCCTCCGGCCGCTCCGCGCTCAAATCAACTCGGCAGAGAGTGTGGCATGGGAGGTTCAGGCCAATTCATTACTGGAGGGCGAAAGCCGAATGCCTCATCAACCACGGCCGCCACGCCGAGCACGGCCTCATCCTCGAACGGCCGCGCGGCAATCTGCACGCCAATCGGAAGCCCCTCAGGCGATGCGCCCACCGGAATCACTGCCACCGGACACGCCAGCGCATTGAACCATTGGGTGAATCGCACGGCATCGAGGTACGCGACCGGCGCGCCTTCGATCATCCAGGCACGCTCATGATGGTGAAACGCGGGAATGCTCGCTACTGGACAAAGAAGGATCGGATACTCGCGCATCTCCGCTAAGGTTTTCGCGCGCAGCAAGTCCAGCTGTGCCCAGGCGTTCAGCAACTCTGCCGCATTCAACGGCCCGGCGGCTTCCGCGATCGCCAGAAACTCGTTGAAGATGGGGCTCAGCTTGGCGCGCTTGTTGCGAATCTCCCGCTCATAAAACATCGCACCGCATTGCACGAAGAACTTCCACCACAGTTTGCGCAATGGTTCAAGCGTGCTCGGCCGAAACGGTTCCACTCTGAAGCCTGCTCCGCGCAGCGCTTCAGCGGCAGCGTTTACCGCCGCGCGCGTCTCCGGGGTAACTGGGACAAGGCCATCATCCTCAAAGAACCCGATAGCCTTGGCTCGCAATTCATTCGGAGACGGGTGGCGCTGTGTGACCGGTGCGCTCACCGGATCAAGAGAGTCCTGTCCGCTGAGAGCATCAAACATCAATGCGACGTCGCCAATGGTACGCGCCATGGGTCCGATCGCGCCCAGAATCGAAAATGGCCCTACACACGGCGGCAAATGTCCTCGCCCAGGAATCCGTCCCGGCGTCGGCTTCAGCGAACAAATTCCCGTAAAGTGCGCGGGCACTCTCACTGACCCCCCACTATCGCTGCCCAGTCCCGCAGCGGACATCCCCGCGGCGATAGCCGCCGACTCACCCCCGCTCGAGCCGCCCGGCGTGCGCTGGAGATCCCATGGATTTCTTGCGCACCCGTACAGAAGGTTTGCGGTCTCGTATGCCATCAGGAACTCCGGGCAGTTGGTCACACCCAGAATCAACGCGCCTGCCTCGCGTAGTCGCACAACTGCCTCAGCGTCTTCCTTTGGGATTTCGTCCTTGTGCAGCAAGCTGCCAATCTCACAGCGGTAGCCCGCGGTCGCAATCGATGACTTGATCGTCACGGGCAAACCATGCAACGAGCCGCGCGCATCTCGCTGAGCATCGAGCAACCTCGCCTGGGCGCGCACGCGTTCCGCGTCAAAGTGAGCGAAGGCGTTGAGTTTCGGGTTCAGGTGTTCAATTTGGTGAATGTGCGCTTCGGCCAGCTCAACAACGGAGATCTGGCGCGTGCGCACCAGTTCACACTGTCGCGCCGCCGAATCGAACACAACATCGTTCATGGCTTCGGTCCGGGCGTTGACGCTGGTGCTCTCAGATCCACAGGCTGCGACGGCAACAGTTGATAGTTGAACCGATACGATCTAACGGGCTCGCCGCTTTCGAACCGATCGTTCCAGTTCAACCGGTAGCCGAGCGAGGCTGCGTCGTCTGGATATTTCTCGGTCGGCGGGTACGGGTAAGCGCTCATACCATGGAACGGCATCTGCGCAACGGTGAAAGGCGACGCGTCCCACCAATCCATGTCCTTCACAAATCCGTCCGCATAAAAAAAGTAGTCCCGTTTCCAATGTTCGGGAAGCGGGGGCAGTTTTGACGCGTCAAATTCCGCAGCAATCTCCTCGCCGCTGCCAAAAATGACAAACTTATTGTCGATGCTCTGGAGCAGAGGGGTAACGCCGCCAAAGTGAGTGTAGTTGCCGCGCTCACGCTGAAAAGGACCGCTAAGGCTTACGAGATTGTAATCGTAGTCCAGGTCGCCAGGGCTCGAGTTTTCAATCTGCTTCGGGTATCCGCGGAAATCAAGCGTTGCATTGGCCAGGGGAACTTCGGTTGCGTGCGTCTCAATGTCCTTGCTCTGATCAATCAGCACTTGATCCCAGTAAATCTGCAGGTTCGTCATCAATCGAATGCGCCGTGTTCCCGGCGGCAGCTTGCCCGTCAGGTCCACGACAATCGTTCTTTCGAGCCCAGCTGGAAATCCTGCATCGCCCGGAATGCGCTTCCAGGTGCCGTCTGCCTGCTGCGCCTCCACATATGGCGGAATCTCCTTCACCCCTGCCTGCCATGCGGCATAGAGAGAAGTAGCGCTGAAATAGTTAACATATCCTGTCATCAGCAGTCGGAGCGGCGCATTCGGATCGACTTGGCCCAGATCGAGCGTCAACGAGTGCAGGTTTGCGAACCCGTCATAAGGTAATGCAGTAAATCCGCTGGCAAACACGTGATCGCGGCGGCTGAGCTGATTGAGCACGTCGCGCCCTTCTCCGTCCCATGCGCCCGCCGGCAACTGCGCGTCTTTGCTCGCCACCACTCCGCCTGAAGCAAACGGCGGATCATCGAGGAATCGTTCGTTCGGATTTACTTCAACGCCTTCTGGATGATCGACCGCAACCATCCTCAATTGGTCGATGTAGTTCACTTCCTCCATCGGTTCCATAAAGCGGACGCTGATTTTTCCGTTCACCAGCGCGGCATTCGCGCCGTCGATCTTCACCCATTCCCCTGGATTGGGCGTATTGCGGCGGTTAGGCGTGAACCAGTGTCCAACCACGGCCGCACCGATCACATCGGTCACAAATTTGTACCGATGACCATCCCAAACGAACAGCACCGGACATGAACTTCCGCGCCGGTCCACTTCCTTCATTGCGATCACTGGCTGGTGAGGCAAATCGATCTCGTCCTGCAGCACGCCTGTCGGCCACAGAATCCGCAGCAAATCGATGCCAGGTGCCTGCCCAAGTCCCACAAGAATCTGCGGCGCAGCTTGCGTCGCGTAGCCCGACGCCCCCGCCAGTTCCCACTTTTGCCACAGTCCACTCGCAAACACCTCAACCTTTGCCCCAATCCCCGTCTTGTTGTCCGCATATCCGGTCAAGTCAAGCCGCACAAAGTGGTTTTTGTTCGCGCCCACATTCCGCAGCAGTACCGGCGGCGCCTTCTCTTGCGTCACGATGAGGTCTGGCGCACCATCGCCGAGCACATCGGCGGCAATCAGGCCGCGCGGTGCATTCAGCTTCACCGCGTCCAGTCCAAGCATGCGACTAACATCTTCAAACGTTCCATCTCCGCGATTACGTAAGACCTTCACCTCAGGTCCGGCAGTTGTCTCCACAATCGCCGCCAGATCAATCCAGCCATCGTTGTCGATATCGATGGGCGTCAAACCCCATCCACGCACTGCCCCATAGAGCGGCAGAGAAACCCTTTCAAAGCGCCGCCCCGTGCGATTCGCGGCTTCGACGTTGCGCCACAGCGACAATCCCGGCGCGCCGGCGTGCGTCACCGCAATATCCATCCATCCGTCCTTGTTGTAATCAAGAACCGCAATGCCAACGGTCGCGGGCAGTTTCGCGCCTTCATACAGCGGTTGCTCGGGAAACTTGCCCTCGCGTGGATTTACATAGAGCACCGGCGAAGGCCCATCTCCGGTCACTGCAAGGTCAACGGCTCGATCATTATTGAAATCGGTCAGAATGGCCGCCGCTGTCGAGCCACTCCCACCCAGTCCTGTCTCCTCCGTTTGTTCCGTGAATGTCCCATCGCCATTGTTCCGCCACAATACATTGGCCTCATCGCCTGGCTTAAGCGGCGTGCCCGTCAAAAAGAGGTCCAGGTCGCCATCGTGGTCATAGTCCACAAACGTGATTCCAGTCGGCCGGTTACGTGCCACGATCTTCGACTGCGCCGAAACATCCTTGAACTGCCCGTGACCGAGGTTACGAAACAAAAGCACGCGGTCGTCAAGCGCAACCACCAAATCGTTCAGTCCGTCGCCGTCGAAATCGCCAACGGCGCACGCCGTTGCATGACCTTGGGCCTTCAGTCCCATCGCCGCCGCATCCAGCTCCACAAAGCTTCCGCCCCCGCGATTGTGCAGCACGCGAATCGCCTCATCGCCGCTTTGCATCAGCACCAAATCCATCTGACCCGAGCCCATCGAGTCGATCATGCAACCGCCGCCAGTCGTGGTCCATGGCGCTGCACCCGCGCCGCTGGGCGAGACCATCGCCTGCGAAACAAGCCTTACCGGAATCATCGCCTGCTCGATCGTCTCCGGTTCTTCGACCGCTGTCACAGCCGAATAATGACCCTGTTCGCCATACGACAGACCCAGGGCCGATGAGATCTTGGTACTGGTCAAATGCTGAAAGCGCGCAAAGTGGTCTCTCGCCTCGGCCGTTTGGCCCGTCCGCTGCAGCGCACGTGCTAAACCGAACTCCGCCGATGCATGTAGCGGGTTGATCTCCAGCGTTTTCTCGAAAACATCAATCGCTTTGTCGAACTGCCGTTGCTCCTCATAGCATGCGCCTTCGTAATACCATGAGTCCGCATCCCGCGGATCGAGCTTGATCGCTTCTTGAAAGCTCGCGACCGCGTTCGGCAGATCATTGGCAGCATGTTGCGCCAGGCCCAGGTTGTACCAAACTTGTGGGTTCATCGGGTCAATGGCGATCGCCTTTTGGAACCACTCTTTTGCCTGGTCCAGCTTCTGCGAGGCCAACAAGGCAATGCCTTCATTGATGGCCGCCTGCGCCAGTTTCGGGTCCTTCTTGAACGCAGCGGCGAAACTATCGACGGCGCGCTCGGTGAACTGCTGGCCCATCAGCGCGACGCCTCGATTGTTCAACTCGATCGCCTCTCGGTCGAACCGCTGCTGTTGCCCGAAAATCGCCGGCAAGTTCGCTACAAACACAAGCGCCCACACGGCTGCTCCCCGATTCGTTCTTCCACTCACGGATTGAATTCTCCCCTCGTCGCGGAACCATCCAGTGTACGACGGAGCACGGCTCAGCGTGGAGCGGGCCGCCACTGCGCAAACCGGCTTCAAAGCGCCATCCGTATATACTTCTCGTGTGATTCCGCGCCGAAACCAAGTCAACGGACACGCACTCCCAGCGCAGTCTCCCTCAACTGCCGCGCGGCGACGAATCGGAGTTGTGACCACTTCGCGCGCCGACTACAGCCACCTTTACTGGCCCCTGCGCGAGCTCGCAAGTCATTCTGAAGTCGATCTCGGCATCTTCGCTCTCGGACCCCATCTCTCACCCCAGTTCGGGAACACGATTCAGGAAATCGAGCGCGACGGCTTTCCCATTAGGGCTCGTATCGAGTGCCTCCTCAGCTCTGACAGCGACACCGGCATGGCCAAGACCATCGGCATTGCAATTCTGGGTTTGGCCGATGCGATGACCGCGTGGAGGCCCGATCTGCTCCTGCTCATCGCCGACCGTTACGAAATGTTGGCTCCGGCGGCCACGGCCGTTGCACTGCGCATACCCATCGCTCATATCGAAGGTGGCGAGGTAAGTCAGGGCGCAATCGACGACGCGGTGCGAAATGCGCTTACCAAACTCGCGCACATCCACTTCACATCGACAGAGACAGCTCGCCAACGCGTGATCGCCATGGGCGAAGAGCCGTGGCGCGTGCATCGCGCAGGCGCGCCCTCGCTCGACCATCTGCGCCGCTCCGGGTTGCTTGATCGCGCGACGCTCGAAGCGCGATTGGGGATCTCGCTTTCATCGCCCACTTTGATCGCCGCATGGCATCCCGTCACCATCCTGCCCGACACAAATGCGGAGGCAGATGCTTTTTTCGCCGCCCTCACCCAAGCGCCAGGCCAGATCCTCTTTGTTTACCCCAACGCCGATGCGGGAGGGGTTGAACTCATTGATCGCGTTCGTTCTCTCGCGGCTATCCGCCCCCACACGCACGTCTTCGTCAATCTTGACGCCGTCACGTTTTGGAGCTTGCTCAGACAAGCCGACGCCCTTGTTGGCAACTCTTCCAGTGGCATTATGGAAGCAGCGTCATTTGCGTTGCCGGTTGTGAATGTCGGCATGCGTCAGCAAGGCCGCGAGCGCGCGCGCAATGTGATTGACGTGCCCGCGGAAGCGTCCGCTATTTGCACCGCGCTCGACCGCGCGCTGAATCCGACGTTCCGCGAAGACCTGACTGGAATGACCAATCCCTACGGAGAGGGAGTCGCCGCCGAGATCATCGCCTCTGTGCTTTGTTCTGTTCCAATGGACGAGCTGCTGATCAAGCAGCCGGCGCCGCTCAATCCATTTGCCGAACCGGCGCAAGTGGGAAGCTGATGGTCCTGCGCATTCCACTTTCTGCACCCGACATCACTGAAGCAGAGATCGCGGCAGTCAGCGCGGTGCTGCGTACGCCGCACCTCAGCCTCGGTCCGGAGCTCGCCGCCTTTGAGACGGAGCTGGCCGCATATCATGACGTGGACTTTGCTTTGGCCGTCAGTTCCGGCACCGCCGGTCTTCATCTCGCGTTGCTCACGCTTGGGATGGGGAAGGGCGATGAAGTCATTATTCCCTCCTTCACATTTGTAGCGGTGGTCAACGCTGTCGTTCAAGTCCAAGCCACGCCTGTCCTTGTCGAGATTGATCCCGCGACGCTCAATCTGGACCGCGCCGCGGTGGAACGCGCAATCTCTCCCCGCACCCGATCAATCATCGCGATCCACACCTTTGGCATCCCGGCCCAGATGGACCTGCTCGAAGATCTGGCACAACGTCATCGATTCGCCGTCATTGAAGATGCGTCCGAGGCCATCGGCGCGCATTTCGACGGTCGCATTGCCGGCAGTTTCGGCGATCTCGCCGTCCTCGGTTTCTATCCCAACAAGCAAATCACCACCGGCGAGGGAGGAGCAGTCCTGGCCAAAAATCCAGAATACGCAGAGCGGCTGCTCCGGCTCAGAAATCAAGGCCGCGATGCCAGCGGCAATTGGCTCGATCACCTGGAGCCCGGCTACAACTACCGGCTGTCGGAGTTGGCTTGCGCGCTCGGCCGCATTCAGTTGCGAAGGATTGATGAGATCCTATCCCTTCGCCGCCGGGCCGCAGAGCGCTACGATGCGCTACTTGCTGGAATCCCCGGCCTCGAGCGCCCGCCCCTCTCGTTGCCGCAGCGAGAGCTCAGTTGGTTCGTCTATGTGGTCCGTCTGCCTGAAGGCACCGATCGCGAAAGGGTACGGAACGAATTGGCTCGGCGCGGCATCGCCAGCGGCCGCTACTTCGCGCCTATCCACATGCAGCCCGCATGGCGCGCATCTGGCGGGCGAGAGTCAGACCGCCTGTCGTTGACCGAATCCGTTGCGCGCCGCACTCTGGCATTGCCATTCTTCAACCGCATCACCGCAGATCAGCAACAGGACGTGGCAGACGCGCTGCGCGAGGTGATTGCCGGCCACCCCTGAAGAGCCGGAACGGCTACTCCGGCCCCAGCCTGTAAGGAATTCCGAACCGCCCAATCTGGACAAGAGCCTTTTCACCTGGTGGCCAGATGTGCAGACTCTCCACCCTTGTTGAGCCCGCGATCCTGTGCGCTTCCGTGGTTCCCACCAAGGCGCCCGTTGAAGCCTGATTGAAGTGAACGCTCAAGCTCTCTTCGCCGTTCAGACGGCTCCATCCGAAGGCATATTGGCCCGGCTTCAGCGTCACTCCCCCAATCTCCACCGGCGCCTGCACGATCAGGTAGTGCGAGTATTTGCCCTCCGCCGAATAGCCCGCGGTGATCAGCACCACTCCCGCGATATAACGGCCATTATCATCCACGATTCCTGACGCAGTGCGCATCTCCGTTTCGATGTGCTCGCTTTCTACAGGTGCCCGGGCGGGCAGCACGGCCGCCAGTTCCGATGCCGTAGCTTGCCGCCACACAGCTCTTTGAGGCAGCGCTTGCAGCGCCGTCAGCAAGAGAAAAATGCCACAGAAGGACGCGCTTCTCAAGCATTTGATGGTCATGATTTTGGCTTTCTCAACGATTCCAGTGGAACAATCCCTCGCTGAATCGCCGCTGTCGCCGCCTGTGTTCGGTCGGTTACGCCCAGTTTGCCCAGAAGACTGTTGATGTGTGTCTTCACGGTGGCCTCTGAAACCTCCAGCTCGGCCGCGATCTCCCGATTGCTTTTCCCGTGAACGATCTGCTCCAGCACGTCGAACTCGCGCGGCGTCAGATCCTGCGAGCCCATGCGTTCGGCCAGCCGCTCGGCAATGGCCGCCGGAATATGCGATTTGCCCCCATGAACCATGCGAATCGTGCCAATCAAATCTTCGCTCGTCATCCCCTTCAACAAGTACGCCTTTGCGCCCGCTTTGAGCGCGCGATAGATATCTTCATCACCGTCGTACGTCGTCAGCACGATAAATCGCGCCTGCGGTGATTCCATGCGGATGCGCTCGATCACATCCACGCCGCTCATTCTGGGTAGCCGTAGATCGATCAGGGTGATGTCTGGCTGATGCTTGCGAAATTTCGTGATAGCTTCCACGCCATCCGCGGCCTCGGCCACAACCTCCAGCCCTCCCGCCACATTCAACAACGCCACCAACCCCTGTCGAACGACATTATGGTCTTCGACAACCAGCACGCGGATCGATTCGGCAGTCATTCTCAATCCCCCATCTCTTAGCGCGCTGCTTAGCGCGACGGCACGCTCAATCGTATCGTGGTTCCCTCACCGCGCGCGCTGCTCAATTCCAGCATCCCGCCAATTGCCGCGGCGCGCTCCTTCATTCCAGTCAATCCAAAATGGCCCGCCGAAGCTTCCCCCGCCTGTTCCAAAGCGCCTCCCCGTCCGTTGTCTCTCACTTCGAGCGCAACCATCTCCGGGCCGTACTCCAACTGAACCCGGAGTTCACTGGCGCGGGCGTGCTTCTTCACATTGTGGATCGCTTCCTGTGCCACGCGCACCAGTTCGCTTTCAGTGTCCGCTGGCAGCGGACGATAGGCGCCGAATAAGCTGAACCGGCTGGTGAGCCCGCCGCTCTCGGCGGCTTCTGCCATGCGCCGCAGTTTCACCGGCAGCGTGGTCTCGCTCGCATCCGGCGTGCGCAGTGCCCAAATCGACTGCCGTGCATCGGCCAGCCCATGACGGACGTAGTTCCGCGTCTGGTCCAGTTGTGTGCCCGCATCCTCCGTTTTGTGCTGCCGCAGCAGTTCCGCCAGAACTTCCAACTGGACCGAAACGCCAACATACCCCTGCGCCAGCGTATCGTGGATCTCTCGCGCGATTCGGCTCCGCTCGCCCAGAACCGCTTTGAACTCGCGCTCTGCTACATAGAGCCTTCGTTTGAGAACCAGAAACACCGCCCCCGCCAGCGCCAGCAACAACAACGCATAGAACCAGAGAGTCTGGTAGAAATGCGGCTTCAGTTCAAAGCTGAGCGCCGCTCCGGACGTGTTCCAGATTCCATCGTTGTTTGCCGCTTGCACGCGGAACGTGTATCGTCCCGGCGGAATATTCGTGTAATACGCTTGGCGCCGAGTACCGGCATCGGTCCAGTCGTGATCAAATCCTTCCAGCATGTAGCGGTACCGCACTTTCTGCGGCTCCACAAAACTCAACCCCGCGTAATCGAACTCAAAATGCACCCGCCCCGCCGCCACAGTCAACGAAGAGTCCGCTCCATGCAAGGTCTGAGTCACATCGTCCACCTGGAACCTCTCCAGTGCAACCGGAGGCGGAGTCGCGTTCACCGGAAAATGCGCCGGATCTACTTCCACCAATCCTTTGGGCGTGGCAAACCAAAGCTTCCCGTCGCGCGATCGCCACGCCGAAGGGTGACTATTCGTCGCCGTCTCGCGGCTGCGCAGGCCGTCTGCAGTCCCAAATTCGATCCAGTGCGAACAACTTCCCGTTCCAACCATTCCTCCCGTCTCATCGCAATCGCAGCGTGCAATTCCGTTGCCCGTCGCAAACCATAGGTGTCCGCTTCCGTCATCTAGAATTGCGTGAATCGAGGTCCGTCCAAGTCCGTCATTTCTTCCAGGCGAGAATTTCTGCCCGTTCCAAACATCCCATCCATGCTCTTGTGTACCGACCAACAATGTGCCATCGCCACGAGGCAGGAGCGCCGTCACCACGTTGCTTGAAAGCCCATCCGCGGTCGTGAAGGTTTGGATTGTGTCGCCGTGCAGCCGTGATAGCCCCGCGAGTGTCGCCACCCACAAGTCGCCCCTCGCATCTCGAGCCATGGCGCCCACCAGATCGCTGCCCAACCCGTTTTCCTTGGTGTAGGTTTTTATTCCCACCATGGCCGACCCGCTCTTGCCAAGTGACCAGTGCGCCAGCCCGCGTCTGGTGCCGATCCATAGCGAACCATCGGTGTCGATCAGCAGCGAACGGATAAAGTCATCGGGCAGGCCATCTGCCGAGGTGAACGTGTCCACTTGATCTCCGTGAATATGAGTGAGCCCATCGGGCATACCCACCCACAGATCGCCGCCCCTCGCCACGGCCAATGACAAAATCACGTTGCTGGCCAGTCTGTTCTCCACTGTAAAAGTTCCCAGCGCGCGCCAGCTGACCCCATCTGCCTCGCGGCCGAGTACATTGAGGCCATCCTCCCGTGTCCCTACCCACAACTTTCCGGCTCCATCCTCAACCACGGTCGTGATGCGGTCTGAGGACAACCCCGTCCGCGTGTCGAGGGTTCGGAAGCGTTGATCGCGTAAAACTTGCAGTCCGTCGGTTTCGCTCCCGACCCACAAATCGCCCTCGCGGTCCTCCATCACGGTGAGGATCGACGCCGTGGCCAGAGCATCGGTAACTGGAAAGCGGTCAATCTTTCCGGCCTCCCACCTCACCAATCCCGCATTGGTCCCGATCCAAAGCGCGCCTTCGTGGTCAGCAAAGACCGCCTGAATCCGGCTCCCGGGAATCTGCTTTCCCACGACGAGCCGAATCAAGCCGGCCGCGGTTTCGTTCTCCGGTTTGAGATCTAGAGTGCTTCTGTCCCCAATCACCAGCACACTCTTGGGCATTTGCAAATCGAAAACTACGGTTCCTGGATTCTTTCCGGGCAACATCGGCTCCATGCGAGCGGGCATACCTATGTTGGTCGCAGGCACAAACCGATCTCCCGACAGTTGAGCGGGGCCCTGCTCGGTCCACACCAGGAGGTTTCCGCTCTTCATTTCCATACTCAATATCCCGTTGTCAGGTAGCCCGTCCTCGGTCGTAAACGTCCTTGACGCAGCGTCTCTCCAGCGCGCAAGGCCGGCGTTGGTTCCAATCCACAATGTGCCGTCCGGACCCGAAAGCAAACAGCGAATATCGTTCCCTGGCAAAGCCCGCACGGAATTGCGGTCGTACGTCTGGAATTCAACGCCGTCGAAGCGCACTAAGCCTGCCTCGGTTCCCAACCAGAGGAATCCGTCATTGGTCTGGGCCAGTGATTGAACAGTATTTTGGGGCAGGCCATTTTCCATGGCCCACGCCTGCCGGCCATAATTGGCGAGCGAAGTGGAGGGCTCAAGCGCCGCGGCTGAAGCAGCCACGCCTAACAGCATGGCTGCTACCGCGTGCCATTTCATCCCTGGGAGCAGAAATCTGCTCCCAGCGCCCGGCTGACAGGCTTTGCTGCAGAGCTTCACGCGTCGGTTTCCAACAGCCATCCGCTTACCGGGCGAAATGCACGTAGCTCCGCCCTGCGTAAAGGCGGAAACCGCCAGCTGGATCGTCAGTCACCTCTAAAGGACGGGGTCGTTCCATGGCTGCATCCTTGGCCGCGTGAGTTGTGAGGACGTCGTTGCCGCCCAGATCAGTTACCAGCAACCGATCGCCATCGAGGAATCCAAATCCGTACGCACCCGCCGGCAACCGGTGCCCTCCAAGAGTCAGCGGCACCTCGGTGATCAGGTAGCCTTGGTACTTCTGCGCGATCCCCGTCGAGTACCCAGTCGTGTCCACCAGGCTGGCCAGAACATAATGGCCGTTGGCGAACTTCACGCCGCCGGAGTTCCGCAACTGCGCGGGCGCATTCTGCCCACAGTAATACACAGTGGCCGGGAACAGCTTTTCAACTTCAGCCGGCTTCAGGACGGTACTCCCTGCTGCCTGCGCCAAAGCCCAGCCTGACGTAACCATGAGTGTCACGCCCACCAGAAATCGAGCCATCGACCACATACGCATCGTAATCCTCCTGTTTCTCACTGCCACTGGAGTATAGCGCAACCGTCGCGTAGTTCATCGATCCAGACGCCGCGTTCTGAACCGCGTTGTACATCGCTAACCAACTGAATTCACTTACCAATCGATGACCGCGGCCCGCAAGCCTTCAAGTAAAATTCAGGAATGAGGCTTCAGTCTTTGTCGAGGGCGATGTTGGTTTCTCTAGTCCTGTCGTTTCTAGCCATTGGCCAGATTCATCCCCAGGGAATGGGACATCCGCTGGCAGGCCCGCCTCCGCCGGGCGCCAAATCTTTCAAATGCACTAATCGCCCCATCCCCCAACTCGAGGACGTGACCGCCAAAGCCGGCATCACCTTCACCCATACTTCGGCCAAAGAAAAGAAATACATCTTCGAATCGATGACCGGCGGCGTGATCGTTTTTGACTACGATCGCGACGGTTGGCCCGACCTCTACTTCACCGACGCGCCCACCGTTGACATGGCTCTGAAAGGCCAAACAACATTGGGTGTTCTCTACCACAACAATCACGACGGTACTTTCACCGACGTGACCCAAAAAGCGGGGCTGACCAAACCATGCCTGGCCATGGGAGGTGCGGTGGGCGACTACGATAACGACGGCTGGCCCGATCTGTACATTACCTGCCTCGGCGGCAACATTCTCTATCACAACAATGGCGACGGAACCTTCACCGACGTCACCGCAAAAGCCGGCGTCGCCGATGGCCATTGGTCCGCCGGCGCCTCATTCGGAGACTATGACGGCGACGGATATGTCGACCTCATGGTCGCGGACTATGTCGACTTCCACCTCAACGATCTGCCGCAATTCGGCAGCTCATCCATGTGCAAATATCGCGGCGTCGATGTGCAATGTGGTCCGCGCGGACTGAAAGGCGCTGGCGATATTCTCTACCATAACAATGGAGACGGAACGTTCACCGATGTCTCCAAGCAGGCCGGCGTCGATAATCCCAACGGCTATTACGGCCTGGGCGTGATCTGGGCCGACTTCAATAACACCGGACGCCCAGACATTTATATGACCAATGACTCAACACCGAAATTCCTCTACCGCAATCTGGGGAACGGAAAGTTCGAAGATATCGGGTTTGAGTCAGGAACTGCGCTGAGCAATGAAGGCGCCGAACAGGCCTCCATGGGCGTTGCCGTCGGCGACTACAACCACACCGGCCGCCCTTCCCTCTTTGTCAACAACTTCGAAAACGAGAATCCTGATTTATATCGCAACGATGGCGATTGGAATTTCACTGAAGTATCTTTTCCCTCGGGCGTCGCCATGTCATCCTTGCCCTGGGTCAAATGGGGAACCGCTTTTGTCGATCTCGACAACGACGGATGGCTCGATCTGATCACCGCAAACGGCCACGTCTATCCGCAAATGGACCAGATTCCATCTGATCCCGGGTATCGCCAGCCAAAAGTTCTCGACATGAATCTGGGCAATGGAAATTTTTGCGATGCCAGCGACCAAGCCGGACCGGCTCTCCAGGAAAAACAAGTTTCTCGAGGCCTTGCTGTCGGAGATCTCTTCAATGACGGCAACATGGACGTTGTCATCGAAAATCTAGATGGCCATCCTATGTTATTGAGAAATCATGGGGTTCCAGGACGTCACTGGGTCAGTTTTGAGCTCGCCGGAACCAAAAGCAATCGCCTCGCTCTTAATGCACGTGTCAAGATCGTTGCCGACGGCATGACGCAGACCGACGAAGTGCACAGCGGCGGAAGCTATCTTTCGCAGAACGATCTGCGCCTGCACTTTGGCCTCGGCGCGGCCACCAAAATCGACAGCGTCGAAATTCACTGGCCCTCGGGCGCCGTAGACCACATTGGTCCTCTCGCTGCCGATCAGTTCTATTCAGTGCTCGAAGGCCGCGGAGTTGTTCCCGCGGATGAAATCCGGCCCAAGCTCAAGACTCCCCCGCCCGCTGCTGCGCACTGAGGAGGCATCGAGTTGCTATCGGCCTGTCGCGGGCGCTCCGCATTTCAGCTCGGCTCGGTCGATATCGTATCGCGTCTCGAAGTCGGTAGGATTGATCTGGCTGGCCGCATCAAATTCCTTCATGGCCTTCGCGCAATCGCCCTTGAGTTCCCATACCTCGCCCAGCGCTCGATGCACCTCGGCGATCTCCGGACTTGAAGCCTCCAGCTTCTCCAGTCGCTCTTTCCCAAGCGCAACCTCTCCAGTCTTCACCAGCGAGTCCGCGTAAATAAACTGCATTTGCGGAATCGATGAGACTTCGTCTCCCGCGCCTTTGAGTGCTTCGATGCAACCTGCGTAATCCTGCGTCATGAATCGGCTCATGGCCAGCGCGCCACGAATACTCGAATCGGCTGGGTGCGACCGAAGATAACGGGAAAGTGGCGCGACGGCATTGGAAAAGTCCGCGGCCATGAACGCGGCTCGGCCCATGTTATAGTCCAAACCCTCGAGCGTTGGGTTCCATGCTTTTGCCTGTTCAAAGAGCTTCCACGCATCGGCGTAACTCTTTTGCGATGCCATGATCGCGCCCAGATTGTTATAGCTGTCCGCGACGGCCGGCGTAAGCTCCTTCTCGAATGCTCTCTGCTTGGCCACAGCCGCGGGATCCGCAGCGTGAGGAATGATCGGATTCATTGCCGCTGCATCCACCTGGCTGTCCGAGCCTCCAGCCGCCGATGGCCTGTCGTCGAGCATCCCTGAGAGCTTGCTTCTGTCCTTCGAGAGCGCCCTCCCCGAGAGTGCCTGCGCAATCTGCATCTCCGCGTGCGCCGCGTCTTCCTGGTGCTTCTGCATCAAAATCCTGCCCAGCAAAAAATGCGCCTTCTGGATCTGATAGTGATTCCGCGATACGTCCGTAGTCAGCTCGATGGCGCGGCGAAGATTCGCCTCCGCTTCCGTTGGCCGGTTCGTATCGAACTCCATCTGTCCAAGGTACAAAAAAGCATCGGGGTTCTTGGGATTCAGCGCGATCGCCCGCTTTAGGTAATTCTCGGCTTCCGGGTACCTCCGGTAACTTACCTCGATCTTGCCCAGCGCCGCATAGGTCAGAAAGTCGTTGGGAGAGATCGTCAGCTCCTGCTTAAGCTCCGCTTCCGCTTCCTGAAGCGTCTTCTCGTCCTCTCCGGCCGCCAACAGCGCCGCGGCCACGGAATAGTGCGCTCCGGGATAGTGCGGATCTTCCGCAATCACCTTCTTGAATTCCGTCACCGCGTGTGGCGTGAAGTCCGAATTCCCGTACGCCAGCCCAAACTGCATATGCAGCGCCGGACTGTCCCCATGGGCCGCCTCGAGTCCGCTAAAGACCTGCGAGGCGCAGTTCTCGTCGTCGAGGTCGAGACACACTACCGCCAAGTCGTATTCATTGGCAAAGCTCGGATCGAGCGAAACAGCCGCCTCCAATTCCTTCCTCGCCTCTTGTTCCCGGTTCATTCTGTGCAACGTGCGCCCAAGAATCTGGTGGACCAGCGCCAACCCCTTCGGATCGTCCGGGTAGTCATTCAAGATCCCTCTTGAGAGCGTTTCCGCGTGCTTCAGATCTCCGGCTTCGAGCGCCGTTGCCGCGTAGTCCCGCTGGAGAGACGGCGCGCCAGGATTCAGGATCAAAGCTTCGTCGAACAGTGCGTCAGCTCTGCCGTAATCGCCGATTTGCGCATGGCTATTTGCTAGCTCTCCAAGTGCTTCCGCCAGGAATGCGCGGTAATTTTGGGCTGCCTGGATTAGATCGCCGGTTTGTTGGGATCGCTGCGCAGCCGCATAAAGGCTCTGCAAGGTCGATCCCTTGGATTGTGAGTCGTTTGGCGGCGCCTGTGCGCTGATAGCGGAACAAACCAAAAGGACCGCGGCTATAGCAGAACCAGAGTAGCGATACCCAGCGATACACCTTTGGAGTGGCCCTTTCCTTAGGAAAAAGCCCTCTTGAAGACCGTCAGATTGAGCACGTAAATTCTGGTTCTGCTCTGGGAATTCTCTAATCATGGTAAGCGTGGCATGCTGGCGCCGCATCTTTAACTCGACCCCATCTCTGCGCGGACAAACTTATTCTTTCACAGATCAAGACGGAATCTGGAGGCCGGGACGAGACAACCCTGTCTTCAGCATGGAGATACTTGCAGCATCCCTCGCCGTCCATGCTTCCTGTGTAATGGGTCCACAAAGAAAAAGCGGGAGGCGGCCGAAAGGCCCGCCTCCCGCTCGTGTTGCAGAGTTGCGGTTAGAACGAGTACTTCACGTTCAGCTCGATCACACGAGCATAGGGCAGTCCCGACCGTACGTTCGTCATGCCGAACGCGTTCGAGCCTGTCGTACCCGAGTTGAAGGTCGGAGTGATCGCCTTCGTTGAGTGATCCACGGTGTAGCTCACGGTGGTCTGCGAGCCGCCCTGGAACGACAGCAACGAGTGGTTCAACCAGTCCGATGCGGTAACGCGGAGCTGTACCTGTTGTTTTTCGTAGATGTGGAAGGTCCGATAGAGTGCCAGGTCGTTGTCGAAATACGGGGTCGCACTCATATAGGGCCATGCAAAACCACCCTGCGTTCCAACTGCAGGAGCAGCGAAGCACTTGCCGTTGATGACCTGGTGAGTTGTCAGGCCGCTGTTTGGGTTGCAGGTCAACACCGGCCGAATCGGAACGCCCTCATCCGTACCGAAGTACGTCGGGTCTCCAATCGCCGTGTTCACGCCCGTATCCGTCGACAGGCTGCAACCGCTGGAGGTTTCGCACGATGCACCTGTTGTGTCCGCCGGTAAGCCAGTGTAGGACAGGCCCAAACCGAAGTTCACCGTGCTGGCGGGAATGTAGCCTCCCTTTTGCCAGGTGGAGATGCCGCTGATTGTCCAGCCGCCGCCCAATGCATTCACCAGCGAGCTTCCGGTATGAAGCGTGCCGCTGTTGTATGTGTAGGAAGCGTTGAAGATCAAAGGACGATCCTGCGCCGTCGGTGCATAGTTGCCGGCTTCGGTGTATGGATCCTGCTGGACCGTGGTTCCTAGCGCCTTCGACCATGCTCCGTTCAGGTTAAACGTCAACCGTCCGGTGGTCTTGACCCATGAAACCTGAAGGCCGTTGTAGTTTGCGGATGCGGTGTTCTGCAGCTCGTACGTTGAGTTGGTTCCGTACGCCAGGCCTAGCGGATGATAATCCGCAAGCACGTTGCCCGTAGCAACTTCGGTGAAGTTCGAGAGGTTCGGGTTCTCCGTAACGTTCTCGGGGTTGGTGGCAATGACGCCTGTTCTCGGATCGGCCAGGAACAAGGCGCCCTTCGGAGTCTTGTTCTGGTTCGTCAACTCGGTGTAGCTGCTGCCCGAGATGTCTTCGCCGCCGTCCACAAGCTGGCTGGTTGAGCTGCCCACGTACGCAACTTCGAGTTGCGAACTCCAGGGTAGCCTTTGGTCGATGGTGAAGTTATAGGCCTGCGTCATCGGCTGTCCGTAGCTGGTCGGATCAAGACCCGTCTGGCCACCCTGAACGCCGCAAGGCGGGGTCCGGGTAAACGACGGGCAGGGCACAAACGCCTGGTTCTTGACGTTTTGCATCTGCAGTTCCGTTGACCCTGGCTGGTTATAGCCCAACACAGAAGCCGCAGTTCCCTGCGCTTCTCCGTTGGCGACTGTGTTGACCTGCGTGACGTAGCGGTACACGCCCCATCCACCGCGGACGATGGTGTTGCCGTGACCGAACACGTCATACGACATGCCGAAACGCGCATCCGGATAGACAAAGCGGTTAGGTTGGCCGCTCAGAGGTACGCCGGCGTCGATTGCATGCCAGTAGTATCCCGGAGCGTACTTGCCGGTGTAGTAGTCGTTCAGCACGCGGCCTGGGTAGAAAACCGCGAGCCCGATGTGATCGCGATCGTACCAGTGACCGACGTGCTCGAGACGGATACCGAGTTCGAGTGTCAGTTGCCGCGTCGCCTTCCACGTGTCGTCGATGAATGCGGCCGTCGACTGTTGCGCGACATCGCCGATGGGCGCATTGTTATTTTCGCTGTAGCCGCTCATAATGCCGGAGACAAAGTTCGCGACACCATTGAACGGAGCGCCGATGTTCTGTGAGCTCTCAATTGGCGAGCCGGTGGAGGTGGTGCCCGTAAGATCGGGGTGCTGGCCCGCGCTGAAGCTCATGATTCCGTCCTCGTCGTAGCTGAATGAGCTCTGCACGTTATCCGTGGTCTGCGTGAATCCACCGATTTTGAGAGTGTGCGTTCCCCAGACCTTGGTGAGCGTATCGCCGAATTGCGGCGCTTCCTTCTTCACTTCGTAATGACCCACAGGATTCTCAAAGATCGAGTCCTGCGAGAAGTCAGGGATGTTGCCGTTGCTGTTGTATGCCGGAATGTTGGCCGACGGGGTGTTAAAGACCTTGCCGTAGGTGTAGCCCAGCGTGGTCCTGAACGCTGCCGACGGACTCGGCGTGGTGAAGGGATAGCTTCCGAATGCCCAAGCCGCCAGGAAGTCGTTGGTGGTTGTCGCGTTGAAGCTGTGCACGATGTGGCCGGCCATGACCTTGCCGTAGTTGTTTTCCACCTCGCCGCCGCCCGGGAAGGGGATGGCGTTGCCCGGCGTCCAGTAAAGGTGCGCACCGTTGCCCTGCGCAAATCCTGAGCTGAATGCCTGTTCGTAGCTGCCATAGACCTTCGTGCTATCGCCCAGCAGGTAATCCGCGCGTGCGCGCCAGATCCACCCGTTGTCGATGTTCACGATCGGCTGGTAGTAGTTGCAACCGCTACAAGTGCTCCCGGTCGGCGTGAAATTCGCCTTGGGCCAGATTTTGGCCAATGCGGCCGCGCCGGGATCGAGGAATCCAGTCGGGAACTTCTGGCCAGCGTCCATGTTGTATACCGTCGTGCCAGAAGTGTACTGGGTGACTGGCGCCAGTTGTGGCAGTGTTGCGTAGTTCGTTCCATTCGCCACAACCGCGGTGCTAAGGTCGCTGCACCACTGGCCGCCACCGACGCCGCTGAACGCGCCGGAAGGACCCTGCGGTCCAACCCCGGCGTTGCTTTGCGCGCCAAGGACGAATCCATGCGGGCACAGCGTGGTGTTGTCGGTGTTGTCGGTCGAGAAATCGCCCTGCATCATCTCAGGGGTGGGAATATTCGATGTCAGGACGTTCGCGTTGCCCTGGTTCTGCAGCCACTTCTCGTAGCCGCCCCAGAACAGCAGGTGCTTGTGCGTTCCTGGAACCGGGCCGCCGAAGCTGCCGCCTGGATAGTAGTAGCTTTGCGGTCCAAGCTTGGTGCCTGCGGCCTTCTGCGCCCAGCCATTGGCATTCAGCACGTTATTACGCGCGTCGAAGTAGCCTTCGCCGTGATAATTCGCGCTGCCGCTGCGGCTGATGGTGCTGATGACGAGCGGACCAAATGGCTGGTCAGCGCTCATGTTGGAGGATTCCATGCTGACTTCTGACGTCATCTCAGGCGAGATGATTACAAGCGAAGAAGCCATGTTGCCGATGTCGATGGTTTCGGCGCCGTCCACCAGGATCGATGTGCCGCCGCGATAAATTGAGCCGTTCGTGTATAAGCCGTTACCTTCTGCACCTTCATCGACCGTGATATTCAGATCGCTGAACGCTGGTGCGGTGTTGGTAAGACCCCCGGATGTCGTTACCGTGCCGGGCAGCACCTTCAACAGCTCGGTGGTGTCGCGGCCTTCGAGTGCAAGGTTGTCAATGTCCGCCGCGCTCAGAACGTCAGTGTGCGCGCCGTTCTCAACGGGAATCATCTCCGCCGTTGCGGAGACCGTGATGGTCTGCGATTCCGCGCCCACGGTCAGATCGAGGGCGGGAACGGTCTTGGCGTCGCCGGCGTTCAATACGATGCCGGTGACCTCTTTGGCCTTGAAGCCTTTTGCTGAGGCTTTGATGTCATACGTGCCCGGCGTCAGAGACGGAAACGCATAAAGGCCCGCTCCGTTGCTCGTATCCACCGAGGCGAATTTTGTGGCTTCGTTGGTCAGCGTGACAGTTGCTCCTGGAATCACGCCGCCAGACTGATCTTCTACCGTTCCGGAAAGCGTCGCGGTGACCTGTGCTCTCAGGGTCGTCGGCAAGCCGAGGACCACGAGCGCCAGAACCAGAAGCGGCAATACTGCCGCCCACGATAGGCTCCCCATGGTAAGACCTTTGCGATTCATCACTTAATCTCCTCCTAAATTCTCAGCTGTCGCAGCACTGATCAAGCTGAGCGCACGCGATTTTAGCCGCACGAACACACGGCTATCTCTGTGCGACACGAACTATAGACACCCACAAGAATCCTTGTCAATCTAAAAGTTGATTACCTCCGCGAAAAAAGCGATTTATTAAGCCATATATTGCGCGAGCGCTTTCTTCCACGACTCAAAAAATGGCATTCATCGAGCAATTGCCTGATATGCCACCACTTAGCGTTCAGCAAAACCGATTTATTTCTCTGCTTTTCTGTAAACGCAAAGTCGCGATCTCTGAAATTATGTAGCTTTTGCCGAAGTTGTTTCAATTGGGGAACGGCTTGCGCGACGTTGCTAGCCGCGCAGCAATCCGCCTCGCTCAATCACACTGGTTTTTCCCTGAGTCGAGGCACTGCCGGATCGCTGAACCAGCGAGTTCTAAACCCGCCTATTTCACCGTTAGGTCCGCAATCACCGAGTGAGAAAGGGCCCCTGACGCCGCAGTCACATTGAAGGAGAAGTTCTGTGGGGATAGCTTGGCTCCGCCGCAGCCCATGATTCCCAGTGCCAGCACCGCACTCAACGCCGCCAGCACGATCAATTCAATCGAGCCGCGAATCAAGTTGCGGACTCGGCGCACTCTGCCGGTGAGCGGCAGAAGGATGAGTCCCAACGCTATCGGAAGAGCTCCAGCGCCGAGTGGTGCACCGGATCGCCCGTCTGCCGAAGAATCCGGCAGGGCAACTTCGAGAGTGACAGTTGTCGTTCCAGAGTCCACCGTAACCGTAGTCGAAGAGAATGAAGCGCTCATTCTGAGCGGAACATTGGGGACGCTCAACGTCACCGCCGCCGGCATCGTCGCACCATTGACCGGAGTGAGCACGAGCGAATAGCTCGCCGTACCGCCCGCGGGAACATTGGCGCTGCCCGAGCTGCCGGCTGCAAATGCCAGCGTGAAGTCTTCAACATTTTCTTTCAGCGCCGCGCTGGCTCCCGGGCCGTAGTTGTTGTCGCCGGAGTACGTCGCCGTAATGGAGTGCGCACCTGCCGTGAGCGCCGATGTGGCGATCGTGGCTGCCCCCCCTGCAATGCTGGCCGTTCCAATCGCCATCGCTCCGTCGTAAAAGGTCATCGTGCCCGTCTGCGTGTTCGCATAAGCTGGAAGGCCTGCGGTGAACGATATCGGGTTCATCGCGAACACCGGATTCGCGGATGTCGAAATTGAGATCGCCGGAATTGCCGGTATCACGTTCAGCGTTACCGTCGCTGTTGCCTTGGTGTAGTCGGTGGTATCGACCGGCGTCAACGTAGCAGTCAGCGTCTGCTGTCCCACACTCAGCACCGTCCCTGCCGGCGGCGAATAGGCAAAGCTCCCCGCCACCGGCGAACTGGCGTCAAGCTGCGTCGCGCTCAATGCTGTGCCATAGACAATCGGCGCCGGGGTCGCCCATTTGATCTGCGGCGCTTGCTGAAAGATCACATTGTCATTGGCCGCCACGTTGCTCGAGAACGTCACGCTCGATACCGTCGCCGTGAACTGTCCCGCGTAGCTCGCCAAAGTTGTGTAAGGCGCCACGCTGAGTGTCAGCGTGACGGAATCGGTCACATTCGCTCCCAGGCTGCTCTGGCGAATGCAAGTCAGCGTTCCCACCGTGCACGTCCATCCACCGCTTGCATCGGTCATGCCCGTCACCGCAATTTGTGGCGGCAACGTAAAGGTCAGAACGGCCGAGCTCGATATCTCCGTTGTCGCACTGGTATTGGATACGTTCACCGTCGCCTGATCCGCCGCGTCGCCCGCTTTCACAATCAGCGGGCTCGGATTGAATGTCACATTCAACGTGGGAACCACCACCGGCTGGACGAAAGTCGACAAATCGAAGAGCGCATACTCCAGCATTTCCTCCTGCGCGCTCATCGAGTTCTCAGCGACGCATTCGTTGGGAAAGACGATGCCGCTAACCCCCGACAGGTTGATCACGTGGTAATCGTTGAACATCACGCGTCCGCACTGGTTCGCCGCCGGCGCTCCAACAGGGGCGTTGAACGTCATTTGCATGACCGGATTGCCCGTTTGACCCTGGTACGTACCACTGTTCAGAGTCAGCCACGATTGGGTCGGAGGAACCACTGCGCCCACATCCGTGCGCAGCGTGCTGATATTGATTTGGTTCATCGAGCCCGCCACGGTAGCGCCCGCATTCTGCAGCCATTGCGCCAGGGTCGCTCCGTCGCTGAAATTCGTCGCAATCGTTCCGACGCCTGAATCGATGGCCTGCTCCGTCATCGTGGTCCAGTCCGCTACAGGCGCAAACTGCGCGTTAATCGGCGAGTTGGGATCGAGATACACATAGCTGTAATGAGTCGCGAAAACGCGACCGCCCGCGTTGGCGTAATTCTCGATGTTGGTCAGCTCATTCATCGGTTGAAAGTTCTCCCCGCCCTGGCAGGGAAACATCGCCATGTCATAGCCACCCAGAGTTGACGGAGCGCCAGTCAACGCAGTTTCGGTGGGCGTCGAGGAACTGATCACAGCCCCCGGACCTCCGTTGCCCTGGTAGAGATGAATGTGCCCGCCGGGATTCGCCGAGCCGGTGTCGTCGGTAAACTCCGATGATGCAATGCCCATATGAAGCAACACGCACTCAACTCCATCCACATAGCCTGTGACGATGGCAATCATCGGAATATCGCCTTCCGTGTGATTCGCTGGCATGTGCAGGGCGAGTCCCGTCAGCGGCGTGGCTCCCACCGCTTCATTGGGAAACTGTCGCCGCCACTTTCCCGCCTGAATGACGAGCGTGTACGTTGTGTTTTCGGGAATATTGGGCAGAGTGAACGTTCCATCGACTGCGGTGTAGGCGTAACTCACCACACCTGTCGGTGCCTGGTAGGTCAGGCATTGCACGCCCGATGGCAATGCTGCCACAGGAGCCGTCGTCGCATACACCAGCACATTAGGGAGCGGAAGCGCGTTCGTGGTTCGCGGGTCGTAAACTGTCCCGCTGATAGTTGTATTCTGCGCGGCCGCTACGCCCTGGGCAAGCGCCAATATGCAAAGAAGGATCGGCGCCAAGCGCTTCCAGCTTCCCAGCTTGTCGTCGATCTTCGCCGGAGCATTCGAGGCGAGACCAAATAATCTATGCTTGGCGACCAAACTTCACTCCACCGGCCGGTCTCGCTCATTTATAAGAGCTGTCTAACGCTGCTGCTTTATCGCTCGCTCCACCCAAACGCGTTCTCAAAGTGCGTGATCTCGGGTGCCGCTCCTGGCAAAAGATATACGCTGACAGCGTCGAAGCGCACCTCCGGGGCTGATTCGCCCGGTAGCTGACGCAGGTATTGCCGGGCCAGCCGCCGAAGCACCTTGCGTTTGTGATCGTCGATCGTGGCCTCGGCTGGAGCCATATCGTGCGCTGTGCGCGTCTTCACTTCGAAGAAACAAAGCAGTGTTCCCTGCCACGCGATCAGATCCAGATCGCCAGGCAAATTTCCGCCCGCCCACCGCCGAGCCACCACAATGTAGCCCTTGCGCTGCAGATAGGAGCGAGCCACGTCCTCGCCCTCAATCCCGCACAGCAAGTGGGCGGGCATCGCCGGGCTTCTGCCTCGCCGAGCGGCAATCCAGTCCAGCCCGGCGGCCATCCTGTCCAGGCTCCCATTCCGCATCTCGGCTACCCAGCCCACCGTTCACCCCGCAGGCATCATTCTCCGCCTCATCCTGGCGCAGCGCAAATTTCCCGATTAGGCGGTCACCGCCGCGACTGCGCTCTGCTCGTGCTCCTTCTCCGCGATGGTCAGCGATTCTTCCAGGATGTCGAGCGCTACCGTGGCTTCCTCCTTGCTCACGACCAGGGGGGGTGAAAGCCGCAGCGAAGTCTCCCCGCAGCCCAGCATCATCAACCCGCGCTCGAAGGCCAGCGTCTCAATGCGGTTCCGCAAATCCACCGCCGGCTCTCGCGTCGCCTTGTCCTTCACAATCTCGATGCCGATCATCAGCCCGCGTCCGCGCACGTCGCCCACTAGTGGATGGCTTTTCTTCCAGCCCCGCAGACGATCCAGCATGAACTCGCCCACGATCGCTGCGTTTCCCATCGCCTCGCGTTCGATTATTTTCATCGTCGCCAGCGCCGCTGCGATCGACACCGGATTGCCGCCGAATGTCGACGCGTGCGATCCTGGCGCCCAATCCATAATCTCCGCGCGCGTCATGCAGATGCCGAGCGGCATTCCGCTGGCAATGCCCTTGGCGATGCAGACAATGTCGGGCTCAACCCCCGACTCCTGGATTGCCCACCACTGACCGGTGCGGCCACAACCGGACTGAATCTCATCCGAGACCAATAAAATGCCGTGCCGGTCGCAGATCGCCCTTAACTCACGAAGGAAATTTGCCGGCGCCGGCACAAATCCGCCTTCGCCCTGAATCGGCTCAACAAAGATTGCAGCCACTTCTTCAGCCGGCAGAATCGACTTGAACAGCTTCTCCTCGATGTACCGCGCGCAGCCCAGGCTGAAGGCTTCTTCGTCCTGCGGCCCTCCGGTGCAGCCGCGATACACGTAGGGATACCGTACGTGCGTCACCCCTGGCACCATCGGCGAAAAGCGCCTTTTCTGCTGCGGCTTCGAGCCGGTCAGCGACAACGCTCCCATGGTCCGTCCATGGAATGCTCCAAAAAATGAAATGATCTGCTGGCGTCCCGTGTGGTAGCGCGCCACCTTCAGTGCGCACTCAATCGCCTCGGCTCCCGAGTTGCCATAGAAAAACCGGTGCGGCCCGGGCATCGGCGCCACTGCCGACAACTGCTCCGCAAGATCCGTCAGATGCACATCGTAGAAATCGGTGCCTGAGATGTGGATCAGTTCGGCAGCCTGTTTCTGAATCGCCGCCACCACTTCAGGGTGGCAATGGCCCGTCGAAACCACGGCAATTCCTGCAGCGAAATCGAGAAACTCGTTGCCATCCTCGTCTTCCACGCGAACTCCGCGTCCGCGCTTCGCCACCAGCGGATAGGAACGCGTATAACTCGGCGAGACCAGCCGATGGTCCGCCTCAACCGCGGCCTTCGACTTTGGTCCCGGCAATGGGCAAACCAGTTTTGGTCCAAACTGCGCGTGCATTTCCTGCTTGGTCATTGCAATCTCTCCTCGACACAATCGGTTGTCGCGTCCTTCGCAGCACCGGTCCGCTCATTGAGCGCCAGATGTGGCAAGGCTGCGGATCCCAGTACACGGGATCGCTTATTTCTGCGGACCCTTTTGGGGCCTACTGCAGGCGAGGATCTTCGGCGGAGGGTGGCGCTAGTCGCCGCCGAAGAGGCTACAGCGGTTCCAGAGTTGCTGCACCCCAGAAGCACCGCCTCCGAGTGGCATTTTCCTCAAGAAAATGCCACCCATCACGGCTACGAAAAGGGGCACGTAAACTCTGGAACCGCTCTAGGTCGCGTGCGGGTGGGCAGCACGCTCAGGTGCTTCCGCGGGCACATGCGCTGCGCACGCGAAGGCGACCAGCGTTTGGTCGCTGGCGGGTGTGTGGACTCCCAGATGGCGCGCATTTGCATGAATTCTCCGCTCATGGCCAGCATACCACGACGCATACTCGCGCCTCTGCCTGGGCAGACGCGTCCTCTCCATCCAGAATGGTCATCCAGAGCCAGTTCTCGCAAAACGAGGATGAGTCAACCCGCATTTCGACGCCTCATCCCTTGCTGCTGACTTCGGAATTCGCTCCTAGGGTTTGCTCGGGAGAAACACAGTCGCCGGTATCAACGCCATCGGCGGCCCTCCATCAAACGACACCTGGCTCTGCTCGAAGTCGCTCAGGCTGGCCGCGTTGGCAGCCATCGTCATCCAGCACACTGCACCCTTCTCCAGCACCGTGCAGGCGATCTCAAAGGTGAACCGGCTTGCGGCTTCGTTTTTTGGCGTTCCCGTCGCGCGCTCAATCCATAGCGTGTGGCTGCCCAGCGAATAGGTCGTTTCTTCAGGCGCCGCGAGATCGAAAGTCTGCTTCATTCCTTCCGATGCGCCCTCGCCGAAATTTGCGAGATCGTTGACGGTCAGAACTTGCCCATAACAGGCAAAAGGGAGCGCTGTCACTACGACAACAGACGCCGGACTTCCGTGCCTTGCCGTCAGTGCCACTTCCACGCACGCATCGCCCTTGGTCGCGGGCGCAAGCGCCGGATACGGCATTACCGGTTTCGGGACTGCAGGCGGGGGCACGAATTCCCAGTCTGCCGGCAGACGATAGCTGAATCCAATATCGCCCCTGTCTATTTGAGCCGCTTGTGTCGGCGCACTTTCTGCCCCGGGCGTCGACGGCGCGACGGGGGGCGCCGGCGTTGCCGAACCCGGCGGCGCCTGACTTCGGGGCGCCGCCGAACCAACCACAAGAACTAACGCCAGAAGAGTTCGCATGGCAATGGGTTTCGTTGACCGAACCTCAACGGTGCATGCCGTCGCACCGAATCGATCCTCGGAAATCAGGGCCCTAGTTCAGGAAAAAAGCCGACCCGGACGCAGCCACGCCAAGCGCGGACACAACAAGGCCAATATGCCAGTAAAGCTTGCTTCGCGTCAGCAGCGTGATCGACACGATCACCAGTCCAATCTCCAGCAACACTTCGCCCAAATCGAATCGGTCCGCTTTCCGTTCGCCTTTATCCACGCTCGCCTGCAAGGCCGTTGCGGTGTTCTGATCCTGGGTGAGTTCAACCGCCCACTTCTTCTGGTGGTCCAGATAGCCCTTCGCCAGCTTGGCCGCTGCGTCCTTACTATCGAGCGCCACCACGCTCATCAAGTCGGTCTCCAGTTGCGTGTTGTACTGGCGAATCTTTTGCGCCTGGTATTCATTCCACTGATCGGTCGCCCTGTTCTGGTTGAGCACCGCGTCTTCATGCGTGCGCCCGCCCAACACTGTAGTCACGGCAAGCAGCACGGCCAGCACGCTCATCGTGAATGCTACTGGCCGTAGCGGCTCTTCTTTCGCTCCCTGCTCCAGGTTGTCCTTCAGGTCTTGAACTTCGCTCGCGTCCATAGGGCTGCGCCTTTTCATGTCGAAATTGTGTGCTTTCGGGGGTAAGCCGGATCAGGTTCTGAACCCATCATACGATCCCGCGCTGCTAGCTCGCGCTTCCCGATCTCGCAATATTTGAGAAGCCGATGAGCCCCGCGCCGAAGGCGCATCGTTCGCTAGCCCCGCGCTTCAGCGTGGGGAAGGCCGACCCAATATAGAACCGGAGTCCCGTAGGGACGGCGCCCAGATCGTTTCACAAGCACAAAGCTTGCAGCTATCTGCGCTTCCAGCGCACGCCGTCCTTCGAGTCCTCGATCACCACGCCCTTTTCCGCCAGCTCATTGCGAATCTGGTCGGCGCGGGCAAAGTTGCGCGCCTTCTTGGCCGCCGTACGCTCTGCCAACAACCCCTCGATCTCCTGATCCGTAGCCGGCGCGGCAAGAAGCTCCGGCGCCACATCCGCCATCCTGCCCGTCTCCTTCGCCCACTCGAGCGCGCGCTTCGTTGTCTCGGCGTCGCGATCCTCGATCACGTCAAAGACCGCGTCGAAATCCTTCAACACCGGCAGAATCGCATCGCGGTCCTCCGTAAAAAACTGCCCCTGATCGATCGCCGTGTTCGCCACGCGCACCAGCTCAAATACCGCCGCCAGCGCTTCGGCCGTATTCAAATCATTCCCCAGCGCGTCTTTGAAGTCGGCCCGTGCTTTCCTTGCCGCCTCCTGCGTGGCGGAATTTTCTCCAACCTCGAACTTCCCCGCCGTCAGCCGCGCCTTAAAGGTCCGCAGCCGGTCAATCGCATTCGTCGCGTCCGTCAAACTATCGAACGTGAAGTTGAACGGCTTGCGATAGGGCACCGCGATCAGCGCCAGCCGGATCGCCGACGCCTTGTAACCCTTCAGCAACAGATCGCGCGGAGTATAAAAGTTGCCTTCGCTCTTGGACATCTTCCGTCCGTCCACAAGCAGGAACCGCACGTGCATCCAATGCCGCGCAAAGATTTTGTGTGTCGCCGTCTCGCTCTGCGCAATCTCGTTTTCATGGTGCGGGAACATCAGATCTTCGCCGCCCGCATGCAGGTCCAGGCTCTCGCCCAGATACTCCATCGCCATTGCCGAGCACTCGATGTGCCATCCCGGCCGGCCGCTCCCAATCGCCGTCTCCCACGAAGTCTCGCCCGGCTTGGCCGCCTTCCACAGCGCAAAATCGCGCGCTGAGTCCTTTTCGTACTCGTCCACGTCGACGCGCGCGCCGTCTTCCATGCCGCTCAGGTCTTTCTTGCTCAGCTTGCCGTACTCAGGAAATGCCCTCAGCCTGAAATACCACGATCCGTCTTCGGTCTTGTACGCCGCTCCCGCCTCGGCCAGCTTCTCCACCAGCTTCACCATCTGCGGAATATTTTCCGTGGCGCGCGCAATCTGCTCAGGCTGCTCAATGCGCAGCGCATCCATGTCCTCGAAGAATGCCGCTACGTAGCGTGCCGTGTATTCGCCGATGGGAGTCCCCGCCTCGGTTGCGTTGCGAATGATCTTGTCATCGACGTCGGTAATGTTCATCACGTGGTGAACGCGCATTCCGCTCAGCAGCAGAAAGCGGCGCAGCACATCGACTTGCAAAAATGTCCTGAAGTTCCCGATGTGGCCGTAGTCGTAGACCGTCGGCCCGCACGCATACATCCCGAGCGCCTTGCCGTCAGCAGGCTCCAGCGCATCCAGTTGTCCCGTAAGGGTATTAAAAAGGCGGAGGGTCATCGCGTCCGGAATCGTGCGCTGCCCGGCTCGTCGAAGCGCGCCTTGAGTCCGTTCCGACTCGCTCAACCCGCGTCAACATTTGCTGTCAGCAGCTTCCTCGATTGTAGCAGCGCGAGTTTCCTCTCCTACGCCCACTCTTGGGTGCCCCAGGTCCCTCGCACTTGGGGACCTGGGAAAGCAACGCCGCCGATCCAGCACGAAAAAGCTGGAGACTAACACAAAGAGCCAGAGCTATGCCTACCCCATTACCGCCGTCCAACCTACAGCAATAAGCAGCATCAGCACCCACCACCCGAACACCGCAATATAGCCCGAACTACGCTTCGTCCCGGCCACAATGGCAATTCCGATGCTGAGCAACACCAGTCGCCAGATCGTAATCCCATCCACCCAGCTCGCCAGCGTGTACAACGCTTTATTCGTCTCCACGGGATCGAGAAAGACCCCCAGATTCGTGGGTGAAAAGTTCTTGATGTTGAACGATTCGGGTGCTTCGCCCGAAAAGATCACAATCGTCCCCAGAATCGCCCTGAAAATCTCCGGCAGCCACGCGTAGTAAGAAACAGCAAAAATATCAGCAAACTTTGCCTTGCCGCCAAAACCGAAATTGATGGTCGCCATAAGGACGAGCGACATAAGAGCTACGACTCCCATGGCAATCACTGGACCGCCCAGAAACGCGGCCTCCGTCGCCACAGTCGTAATCTTGGTGCCCATCGCGCGCTGGTCAGGCGTCGCGTTCGCCATCCGCTCCTGCGCTTTGGGATCCATGCGTATCTGGTTGTCGATCGCCTGCTGAACACCGATTTTTTGCTGCATTGCGAAGAAAAAGATGTACGTGAAGATCGCGCCGATAATCAGCGGCAGCCACCAGCTCTTGTTTCCGCGCTTGATATCTTCAAAGGTCTTCGACGGCGCCGCAAACGTGTTCGTCACGCGCTGCATCTGCGTCAATCCCGTGCCTGTCGCCGCTTCGGCCGCAGGCTGAACTCCCATATCGCTCATGATTCCGCCTTTCCTCGATTGCGATTGAAATTGCGCAATGATTCCGCTCGCCCGCGATTGTACCCCGCGCGGCCGTTTGCAATCGAATGAATTTTCCGGAAGATGGCAGGCCGACTCGAACGTGCCAGTTCGGCCAACGGATTGAGCCCGCGTCCCGGAGGGACGGATCGAGAATAGCCCAGGGTGAAACCCTGGGAAAACTGGATAGAGTATGCCGCGCGCCCCGGAGGGTCGCTCGAACTTTGGCAGTGCCTCAGGTTGAATGGAGTTTGATCGAACTCGGCGAATCCCAGCTAGGCGCCTTGCGCCTCAATCTGCTCGGCCGCCAGCTTCCGGGTCCTGTTCGCAACCGGCTTCGCTGGCGTGGCCGGCCCCGTCTTCCCCGCCTGCGCATAGCTCTTGTACACGGTGATGTGGAAACACGCCTGCTTGAACTCTTCTTCCACGTCGATCTTTCCTTCGGCCTCAAGGCCCAGCAGTTGCCGTCGCATCCAGGCTATTTCCGCGCGGCTCAGGCCCTTTTTGGCAATATCGACGGTCGCGCCGGTCAGGTGCGGGCTCACCAGATCGCCTTCCGCCGGCGCCGCATTTCCGTTCGTCCGCTCAAGCCGCTTCTGGTATTCCACCGTTCGCACCGCCGAGCTCACCTCAATTGACCGATGAAATGCTCCCTCATGCGCCTTCGCCAGGTCGGCCAGGAACTTCGCAGTCCACGGCCTGCAATACCGGTGATTCTCCTCGAGGTCCGGATTCACCGTCAGCGCGCTCGATACCGGAATCGCCACCAGCAGCTTATCGGCGATGCGCGCAGCCAGGTCCGCCTCGTCCTCAATCCGCTCCAGCCCCTCTGCCTCCAGCCGCTCGTTTTGCCGCTCCAGCGATTCCAGCGACCCACGCAGAGGCGCCGGCATTCCGCTCCTCGGAATCACCAGCGAAGCCATGTCGCCATCCATTTTGCTCGGCTTCTCCACTCCTGGCGCCGCTAAAGCTCCGCTTGCATCGCTGCCCAGATCCGCCGCGCTCCTCGCTGCAGCGGACTCGTCTGCAAGCATCCGTTCAACCGGCGCGGTCCCGGCGCTGTCCTCGCTGTCATTTTCAACCGGCGAACTCGCAGCCGGCATGGTCTCGGCATCGTTACGCGGCGAATCCATGGGCTCTGCTTCTGCGCGCTCGGCTTCGCCGCTTCCTGCTCCATCCCCCTCAGGAGTTGCGTAGTCATTTGCCGATTCGCTCGGCCGTGCGCCCCGCGTCGCACTTTCCTCTGGTCGCCACGCAGCCCGCTCCAATCTCAGCCGTCGCGTAGAACGCCGGCGAACCACATGTGCTGTTCGGCGAGGTGCGGTGGACATGCCCTCGCGCATTCGAAGGATCGCCAGCCCCGCTTCGCGCCCCGCCTCATCGGCAGAGGGCTTCCTGCGCGTCGCACGCAAATTCGCTTGGCCGTTCAGGTGAGGCCCGGTCCGGCCCATGCTATGAAGTGGACGATGCGGCGCGTGCGCGGCCGTCTGCCTTCGCGCTCTGTATGTCGATTGGGTGGTCGGGGCGGCTTGCGCGCCGTTCATCGCGAACAAGGCGATCGCAACCGCGATGAGCGCGGGGCGGCACATGAGGGGGAGTGCGGACAATCCAGAGCTTCTCCAGTGTACGTCGATCCGCATTCTCATCCGAGTGCCTTTGCGGATTCGGGTTTGTCTGATAATTGGACGCGCTCTGCTTGCTTTCGGGTTCGCCGCGGTGAATGGCCTTATAGCGGGATGAAAACTGCCGCCCTTGCATTAGGCCTTAGACTCCCTCTCAATTCACGGGAGCTTGCGAGGGGCCTTTGTCGCCGTCGATTGGAACAACCGGCCTCGCCGGAGGCTTTAATTGAAAATCCTTTCGGATCAATGCAAATCCTCCCTCCGGCAATTCTGCCTGCAGCAATTGATTCTCCGGCCCTGAAAACAGCTCCGTATCGGCTCCGGCGATGGTCGCCACCATGTGGTGCACCGTAATGGGTTTGCCTTCGAGGGTGCCCTCCTGATCCGGATAGGTCGCCAGCCTCACCGGCTCAATCGACCCTGCCTCCTTCGGCAAAATCGCCCACAGATCGCGGTTATTCTGCTGCACCGCGAGCGCCAGCAAGGTCTCCAGAGCACCCGCGTCAAAGTCGGGCAGCAACACAGCCCCAGGATGCGCAGCCAATCTTGTTGTAGAGCTTCTTCCGTTTGCCGAGATGTTCAGCAGCAACTGCGCCGCGTCGGGCGCAGCCGTCACGCTTACTGCCTCGCCATTCACCGTCGCGCTCAGCATCGCGTGCTCCAGCTGATTGCCCGCACTCAACTTCTCGTCCTTTGAAAGCGCATACTCAAGGCCTTGCATCGAGACCTTCACCAGCGAGGTCGAGTCATAGCCTTCCTTCGTCGCTGAAAATTCGTAGCTGGCCGAGCCGACCGTGAGTCCGTTTTGAGCGATCTCGAAGGTCCCCGATTGCGCCTTGACGTCAACGCCTGCAGCCGTCAGAACCAAAACCAAGGAAAAAATCCCGGCAGCCGGGAAACCATTCAATCGAAGCACGTGTCTTCTCTTCCCTCGACAAAATTAGACACCGTTTGCGCCAAAGGGTTACTTGGAGCCGTTCGTCCCGAGGTCCCATAGTCCCGCAGTCCCGTAGTCTCGTAATCCCGTAGTCCCGTAGTCCCGTAGTCCTCGTCCCGCAGTCCTTTTCGTTCCCTTGGTCCCTGTTTCCCTGCACTTTAGCCTTTTTTCACTTCGTGGCCGCCGAACTCATTCCTCATAATGGCCAGCATGCGGTCGGTGAAGTTGTTCTCCTCGCGCGAGCGGATGCGGCGCATCAGCGACTCCGTGATGATCGGCGCGGACACATTCAGGTTGATGGCCTCGATCACCGTCCAGCGGCCTTCGCCCGAATCCTCGACAAATGCTTCGAGCCCCTGCAGTGTGGGGTTCTTGCACAAGGCATCGGCGGTCAGATCCAGCAACCAGCTCCGCACCACGCTGCCGTAGCGCCAGATCTGCGCGACCTGCGGCAAATCCAGGTGGAAATCCGTCTTCTTCTCCATGATCGTGAAACCCTCGGCATACGCCTGCATCATGCCGTACTCGATGCCGTTGTGAATCATCTTCACGAAGTGTCCCGCGCCCGCCGGGCCCACATGTCCCCACCCCTTGTCAGGCGCCGGCGCCAGCGTCTCAAAAATCGGCCGCAGATACTCTACCGGTTCCTTGTCGCCGCCGATCATCATGCTGTAGCCTTCCTTCAATCCCCACACGCCGCCTGAAGTCCCCACGTCGACAAACTGGAAGCCCTTCGCCGTTACTTCCTTGTAGTGCCGCATCGAGTCCTTGTAATACGAATTGCCGCCATCGATCAGAATGTCGCCGGGATTGAGAAGCGGCTCCAGCTTCGCAATCGTGTCGTCCACCGGCTTGCCCTGCGGCACCATGATCCAAATGGCCTTTCTGCCCTTCAGGTTTTTCGCCAGATCCTCCAGCGACGAAACACCCAGGTTGCCCGCAGCGGTCAACTTTGCCACCGCCTCGGCACTAAAGTCGAATCCCACCACCTGGTGCCCGCCCAGCTTCAATCGCTCCGCCATGTTGCCGCCCATCTTGCCCAGGCCAATCAATCCAAGTTGCATTTAAACCTCCTCGGTTTTGTTGAAAGGGAAATTCCGAATCCGATCTCACTTCAGAACTGAAAACGGGTGCCGAGATAGCACTTCCATCGATTTAGACTAGTACCCGGTTGCTGCCCTCACATCACGCCAAGCTCTCCAAGTCTCGCCCGCAGCGCCTCCGCACCTGTAAACCGGATCGCCTTCATTCCCGCTGCCACCGCGCCGTCCACATTCTCCTGCCGGTCGTCGATGAACAGCGTCCTCTCAGGAGAAGACCCCAGAATGTCCAGCGCCCGACGGTAAATCGCTGGGTCAGGCTTGCGCAGGCCCACGTAGCACGAGCTGAACGCCGCTTTGAAATGCCGGCGCAGTTCAAACTTGGCGAAGCGAAAATCGTTGGTCTCGCGCGCCTCGTTGTTCAGCGCGCCCATAAAATAGCGATTGGCCGAGGAAAGTTCCGCCAGGATTTCGAGCGCCCCGTCCTCGAGCGGCTTCGATTGCGACAGAATGAATTCAAAAAACTCGTCCTTCGAAAAGTTGCGCGGCTCGTAAAACACCGTCACATTTAAATACTGATCTGCATCGATCTCGCTTTTTTCCCAGGCCGCGAACACCCCTTCATTCCGCATCTCGAATTCCGCGCGGTCAAGGCCAAACCTTTGCATCGCAGCCGCGCGCTCGTTGTGATCCCATCCATTCGTCAGCAGCACTCCGCCAACATCGAACAGAATCACGTCGAAGGGGAGCATCGGCGACTCTTTCCCGCGATATGCGCGTTCTTTTTCCTGGGATTAAGTTTCAGTGCAAAGTTGCGACGATCGTCCGGAATAAGAAATCGTTTGTTATCCTGAGCGAGCTCGCCGCATGCGAACGAGCCGAAAGACCTGCATTTGTCTTTCGCCTCTTGCCTTTCTATTTCTGCGCGCCCTGCCGACTCGCTAACTCGTTGGCTCGCTGACTCGCTTTCCCTAACTCCGCCAACCCCGCTGCCTCTACCGCTCGTACTTGGCCTCGATGGCCAGCACTTTCTTGAACCGCCGCACGAAACGGGGTTCCTGCGACTGGAACGTGGCGCCGATGTACGCGTGCGCCAACTCGAATGCCAGAGCCGAACCGATGATCCGCGCCCCCATTACCAGCACATTCATGTCGTCGTGTTCCACGCCCTGGTGCGCCGAATAGGTATCGTGGCAAATTCCAGCCCTGATTCCCGGAATCTTGTTCGCCGCCACGCACACGCCTACGCCTGACCCGCAAATCAGAATCCCGCGCGGAGCTACGCCCGCCTTGATCGCCTCGCCAACTTTCTCCGCAAAGTCGGGATAGTCGTCCTCGGGCTCGTGCTTGAATGCGCCGAGGTCAATGAGCTCGTGCCCCGCCGCCGTCAGGTTCGCGCACACTTCTTTCTTCAACTCAAATCCCGCATGATCCGATGCGATAACGAGTTTCACAAAAGCCTTCCTTGCAAGTCAGCCAAAATCGTAGGACGCCCCATTCCAAAGCTCGAAGCATCGCCGAGAGCTTTAGGTGGGAAAGCACTTCTGCGAATCCAGCACGAAAAACGCTAGCAGCTGCCTCTAACCCCGCTTCACCAGCTTCTTCGCCCGTGCCGCCACATTCTCCGTGGTGAATCCCAGCTCCTTCATCACCACCGGCCCTTGAGCCGACGCGCCGAATCGATCCAGCCCAATCACATCGCCAGTGCTGCCCACATACTTCCACCAGCCCAGCGTCGCGCCCGCCTCAACCGCCAGCTTAGGCACCCCTGCCGGCAGCACGCTTGCCTTGTACGCGGCCGTCTGTTCCTCGAAGATCTTCCAGCTCGGCATGCTCACCACACGCGCGCTGATTCCCTCCGCCGCAAGCAGCATGGCCGCACCTTGCGCCAGCTGAACCTCCGAGCCGGTCCCAATCAGAATCACCTGCGGATTCGCGGCGTCTTCCAGCACGTACGCACCTTTGCTCGCGCCCGCATAAACGTCGTGCTTCGCCGCATCGATCACTGGCACATCCTGCCGCGTCAACGCAAAGAAGCATGGACCCTTGCGCTCCAGCGCCAACCGCCAGCATGCTGCCGTCTCGTTCGCATCCGCCGGGCGGAAATCCGTCATGTGCGGCACCGCGCGCAGCGCCATCAGGTGCTCAACCGGCTCGTGCGTCGGTCCGTCTTCGCCCACGCCGATCGAGTCGTGCGTGAATACGAATGTCGACGCCGCTTCCATGATCGCCGCGATCCTCAGTGCCGGCTTCGCATAGTCTGAAAATACGAAAAACGTCGACCCGAACGGCCGCACCCCGCCGTGAACCGCCATTCCATTCACTGCCGCGCACATCCCGAGCTCGCGGACGCCAAAAAACACGTTACGCCCTGCGGGATCGTCGGCAAAGTGCGCACTATTCTTGAAAATCGTCTTCGTCGACGCCGTCAAATCTGCCGCGCCGCCAAACAGCTCCGGCACTTCCGCGGCGATCGCGTTCATCACCACATGCCCCGCGTTTCGCGTCGCCACCGGCTTCTCCACCGGGAAGCTCGGAATCGATTTTTCCCATCCCGCCTTCAGCTTGCCCGCCTGCGTGCGCTCAAATTCTGCCGCAGGCTCTGGAAACGCCGCCTTATATCCGGCGAAGACCTTGTTCCACTCCGCTTCAAAGTCCGCACCGCGCTTCACTGCTTCGCGCCAGTTCTTCAGCGCATCTTCCGGCACATAAAAACTCTGGTCCTCGGGAAACCCGAAAAACTTCTTCGTCGCGGCCGTATCCGCCGCACTCATGGCTTCGCCGTGCACCTTGTTTGTCCCTGCCAGCGGGCTTCCATATCCAATCACCGTTCGCACCGCGATCAGCGAAGGCTGAGTCTCCACCGTCTTCGCCGTCAAAATCGCCTCTTCCAGCGCTTCCAGATCGTTGCCGTCCGCAACCTTCTGCACATGCCAGTTGTAGGCTTCGAATCGCTGGTACACGTTCTCCGTAAAGCTCCACTTCGTCGGCCCATCCAGCGAAATCAAATTGTCGTCGTAGAGAACAATCAGTTTGCCCAGCCCCAGCGTCCCGGCCAGCGATGCCGCTTCGTGCGACAAGCCTTCCATCAGATCGCCGTCGCCGCACATCACGTATGTGTGGTGGTCAACTACGTTGAAGCCCGGCCGGTTATACGTCGCCGCCAGATGCCGCTCCGCAATGGCCATGCCCACGCCCATTCCAAACCCCTGCCCCAGCGGACCGGTCGTCGCTTCCACGCCGTCTGTTAATCCGTACTCCGGATGTCCCGGAGTGATTGATCCCCATCTGCGAAAGCTCTTCAGATCCTCCAGCGTCACCTTGTAGCCCGTAAGAAACAGCGTTCCATAAAGCATTGCCGATGCATGTCCGTTCGACAGCACAAACCGGTCGCGGTCGGCCCATTTCGAGTGCGCCGGATTGTGCTTCATTAGCTTGTGAAACAGCAAGTAACTCATCGGCGCATCGCCCAGCGGCGCCCCTGGATGTCCGCTGTTGGCCTTTTCCACCGTGTCCAGCGCGAGCAGACGCAGCGTATCGATCGAAAGCTGGTCGAGTGAGAGTGATGCAATCCCGGATGCCATAGGAATCTTTAATTTTCCTTTCCTTGGAAGTGCTTGAGCGCGCCTGTCGAAGCCGCCCTACAAAACATCTGAACACTTTGCCTTTTTGAAAGGGCATGGCTTCAGCCGTGCCGTTCCTTGCGCAAAAAAGAACTGGGGCTTTAGCCCCTGCGGAAAGTCTTGGTCATAAAAGTCGACGCACGCAATGCCTGAGCTAAGACGTTTCCAACTTGACCTTCACATTGTATCCAAGCCAGCCGTCCGATTCCTGCCAGTGCATTGTCCATTCCAACTCCTGGCATCCTGCCGCCGGCGTGATGTCGGCGCTGAATCCCGCACTGCCCAATCCCCGGCTCGGAGTCCGCTTTTCAGTCTTCCAGCCATCGTCGGTCCACACCACGTCAAACATCGCGCTATCCAAAATCCGCAGTGTCGACCCCGCATCCATCCGCGCAACCTGTCGCACGCGGCTCGTGATCTCCAGGCCCCAGCGAATCTTTTTCCGCCCCTCGGGCGTGCAATAACGCTCGTACACCGCTTCGATGCGATCGAACACCTTTCCGTCCACAGCCGAGCGAAGCAGTTTCAAATACTCCGCATGGGCCCAGACCAGCGGCACCGCCGATCCTGCCGCCTCGCCCTTCCGCAAACCCCGCTCCGGCCGGTCGGCCTCGTCCCACACCTGCTCCGGCAGCAATTGTCCGGCGCTCGAAAACTCCTCATACGTCGCGATCAGCTCGCTGATGTTGTTTCCTGCCGCCAGCTCGCGGTGCGCGCGCTCTCCGGTCAGCAGTGGCCACACGCGCCCTTGGCCCCATCCCTCATACGGCCCTCCATCTGGCCGTTGCCCGTAGCCGTCGAAGTTGTACCGCAGCCATCCTGGTCCCTGCGGCAGCTCGCGTTTCAGCACCGCGTCCACCACCTTCAGCGAATCAACAATGAGCGGATCGTCCGCCCGCCGCACGCCATAGCGCACCAGTTCCAGAAATCCTCCGTCGATAATCTCGCGCGCTTCAAACTCCGTCCTTGTTCCCGGCGGCCGGTTCGCCAGCCGGATCAGTTCTTTACCGCAGCCCTCGTGTGCGTAAGCCTCGCCGCACTCCGGTGGCCTGATCCGCATATAGTGCCGCTTTATATCTGGATGCAGGACTCCGTTGTTGGTTACCGTCCAGTCCTCCAGGTGCCCCTCAATCCAGTCCGCAAACTCCTCCAGAAACTCGCCCAGCTCCTCCGCCTCATGCGCCCGCGCCACCTCCGCTGCACAAATCAATCCGCCGATCACCGCCGCCAGTGTCGACGGCGAGTACCCCGCATTCTCCTCCCATCGTTCCTGGTGCGTGATCGGCGCCTGCCTCACCAGGCAACCGGCCGCCCGCTCCACAAACGGAAACAAATGCAGTTCGCCCAGGCCGCCCGATATCCACAGCCGCCACGCCAGAATGATCGGGAACGCCACTTCGTCCAGCTGTTTCCCGCTCCAGTACGGCCTGCCGTCAATCCAGAAATTCTGCGCGAACCCTCCATCCACCTGCTGCGTGCATGCCAGGTAAACCAGCGCCCGCCGCGCGGTCTCTGCCCGTCCACATGCCAGCAGCGCCGTCGCCGTCTGCACCATGTCGCGCGTCCACACCAGGTGATATCCGCCCAGATCGTCGTCGCCCTTCGTCTGTCCCCAGGGAATCGACGCCGAAGCCACAAATGCTCCCGAGAACGCCTTGTCCTCGTGCGCCAGCAGCACAGCGTGGCTGGCCCGCATCAGCTTGCCGCCATCCTTTGACTTGGCCGCCAGCTCATCGGGATGTGCCGCGCGCCGCCACTGCTCGATGAATCGCTCCCGTTGCTCCGCGAATGGCACCGACAGCGCCCCCATCGTCTTCTGTGCCGCTGTGTGGTGCCCTTCGCCAATTCCGATCGCCAGCGTGAACTCCCGTACCGCCACGTCGCCTTCAATCGTCGCCACAACCTCACCGGCTGCGCCTTCCCGCGCGTTTTTCAAATCGTCGATGCACCCCAGGTCAATCTCGCCCATCACCGCGACATTCCCGTTCGTCGCCGACCCGAATTCCCAATTCATCTTCATGTTCTGCATCAAGTCCTGCCAGCCGTCGCTCGCGCCCACAAATCCGCAGCTCATCCGCGTGAATCCACAGCTCGCGGTCATCACCAGCGACCACCCGTCCTTCCACGCCAGCAGCACATTGTGCCCCGCAATGTCCAGCGCCCGCGCCGAGTTCCCAGCCCCGCCTCCATCCAGATGCGGCGCCAGCAGAGCGTACAAATGCAGCCGCGGCATCAGGTCCGCTCGCGCCTCCAGTCGTATCCTCTGCAGCACCACCGCATGATGCGGATCGGCAATCATCTCCTTGGTCAGCGTGTACCGGCCTGCTGGATCGCGATTCACGTACAGCACTCCCAGCGCGTCCGGATCGATGTACCAGAAAGATGAGCGCATGTCCCGCTTCTCTTCGTGCACAAACGTCTCCCCGTCGCTCACCAGGAACTCCATATCCCGCACCTGTGGATGATCGATCGTGGCGCAATAGACTTCATTTAGTATTCCGTGCGAGCAGGTGAACCAGATGCGGCTCGAGCCCGAATACGCCGTCACCACCGCATCCTTCACGCTTGAAGTCCACCGCGGCTCCAGCCCCGGCGCGCCAAACGCCTCGCCCTGCTGCTCAAGCCACCGGTACATCGGCTGCTGATCGCTCATCTCTTCTCTGCCATTCTTTTCATAATCCAATCGGTAATTAGTTGCTGTCACCCGCTCCATTTCGGACCGGCGCACAAATTACGATCTGTCATCCTGAGCGAGTCCGAGCATAGCGAGGACGAGTCGAAGGACCTGCAGTTGCTTTTTTCGAGAACTGCTCGCCCGCGCATCACATTCAGAAAATCGGGATCTGTTTTGGCTTTGGGGAAGCCGCTCAAACTCTTACATTCCACATCTACAACCTGTAGATGGATGCTAACTCGATTCCGTTACAAACTTGCAACCGAACTAAGGTGCCCCATCCTTGGCGCGCCTTGTTTTTGCGCCAAGAGTGGGAGAACACGCCCATCACCCCACGAGCCTTTAGCTGAAAGCTAACGTCCCCCCGCTGTTCTCGCCCGCACCAGCATGTACTTCACCCCCGCCTCCAGCTCCTTTGCCGTTACGTCCTCCACCACGCCAGCATCGCCAATCCCGACCGGCAGCACGAACCGCCGCACCCCGCCCACATTCTTCTTGTCGCGCCCCGTCGCCGCCATCACTTTCGCCGCCGTCACCTTCAGCTTCGGCCACGGCCCGTAGCGATAAATCAATTTCTCCATCCGCTCCATCTGCCCGCCGGTAATGGTTCCCCGCCGCCGCGCCACGGCGAGCGACGCCACCATCCCCCACGCCACCGCCTCGCCGTGCAGCATCGTTTTGTACCGCGTCGCCTGCTCCAGCGCGTGTCCCACCGTGTGTCCCAGGTTAAGGATCATCCGCAATCCACCCTCGCGCTCGTCCTTCCGCACCACCTCGGCCTTCATCTTCACTGACGCCGCAATCACCCGCTCCAAAGCTTTCGGATCGCGCGCCAGAATCTCCTCAGCGTTCTCCTCCATAAATCGCACCAGCGACCGGTCGCGAATGAATCCAGCCTTCACGCTTTCCATCAATCCCGCGCGCAGTTCGCGATCGGGCAGCGTTCCCAGCACGCCGATATCGGCAAACACCGCTCGCGGCTGATGAAAATTCCCTACCAGGTTCTTGCCCTCGGGCAGATTCACGCCAACTTTGCCACCCACGCTCGAATCAACCTGCGCCAGAAATGTCGTCGGGACTTGAACGTAAGGAATCCCGCGCATGAACGTCGCAGCCACAAATCCGCCCACGTCGCCCACAATCCCGCCGCCGAACGCAATCAAGAGCGATCCGCGATCGCCGCCAGCCTTCACCATCTCGCGCAGAAGCCGGTCGACACTCTTCATCGTCTTGTGTCGTTCCCCGGGCGGTAGAAACAACGTCACCGGCGCTTCGTCAAATGACCGCAGAAACTTCTTCGACCACAGCGCCCATATCTCCGGCGACGTCACCACAAACACGCGCCTCGGCAATCGCCCGACCGCCCGCGCAATTCGCGGAGCCAGCTCTTCCAGCAACCCGCTCCCCGCCAACACGTCGTATTTCGCCGAAGCCGTCTCTACCCGTATCGTCTGCACAATCATTCCATTCTAGTTTGCGGCAGGTGTTGGGTGCCCCCGGTCCCTCGCATTTGGGGACCGGGGATAGCACAATCCTCACGTGTAGCGCTGGCCTCCGGCCGGCTGTCGTGCGGGCGTCCTCGCCCGCACACCGCGATTCGCGCATTCGGTGCTAGACTTTTTCCCATCAACTCCGGAGAACTCCTATGCGCCGCGAATTCACCGTCGCCCTCCTATTGCTGCTCCCCGCTCCCTTCGCTGCCGCCCAGCAAACCGCCCCGCCAACTCCGCCTCCAGGCGTAGCAGCCCCCACCAGCCCGGTCGACCCAGCCGATGCAATCCCTCCCGGGCCCTACAAAATTGGTGGTAACGTCTCCGCGCCCGTGATCATTCACTCCGTTGAAGCCCGATTCTCCGACTATGTGCGCCAAAACGGAATCTGCGGAACCAACCTCATCGGCCTCACCGTCGACGCCAACGGGAATCCGCAGGATCTGCGCGTGATCAGGAGCCTGGAGCCAAGCCTCGACGCCAAAGCGATTGAAGCAGTCTCGCAATACCGCTTCAAACCCGCCATGAAAGACGGAACCACGCCCGTTCCCGTTCAGATCATCGTCGAGATCGACTTCCGGCTTTACAAATCCCTCGGGACGCGAGGCTGCCCGTCAAAGTACCCCGCCGCAGTCAGTACCGCGCAAGGCCGGGTCATTCCTGCTGCCCTCATCGCGCACGTCCAGCCGAAGTATACTCGCGATGCACGCAAGAACAGAATCACCGGCACCTGCACACTTCAGTTGACCATCGATGCCAAAGGGATTCCGCAGAACGTTCACGTGATCAAGGGTCTCGATCCGGGCTTGGACTTGAACGCAGTGAAAGCCGTCGAGCGATGGCGCTACAGGCCCGCCATTAAGGACGATGTCCCGGTCTCGGAGGACTCCACCGTCAATGTCGAATTCAAACTCGATTAACCCACGCCCGAGAATCTCGTTCCCAGACAGATCGAGATACGACAGGCCTCGGCTCCTGACTTTGAAAGGTCGCAAACACTACCAACCCATTCGGCAGAGCCCGTGTCGTTGACCCCGCGACGAGTTCCGCCGGTTTTCCGAGCCGCGAGCACCTCGGGAAAGGCTGCGAAGCAGCCGGGATCGAGGCGGACTCGGGGTCCCCACGGACAGGTCCACGTCCGTGGGGTGATGGAAGAGGGCTCGCCCAAAAAGACCAAGCGGCCCGGGAAACCGTCCACCGCCCACCATTCACCGCCCGCCGTCCACCGCTCTCGCCCCCGAAATCAACGACGCCCCCGCGCACACCGCCAGAATCACCCCAATCACCACCAACGACCAAGTCGCCGGCACGTCGATCCACCGCGCCGCCATCATCTTCAGCGCGGCGAACGCCAGAATCGCGCCGAGCCCGTAATGCAGATACTTGATGCGGTCCAGCATCGATGCCAAACCAAAATATAGCGACCGCAACCCCAGAATCGCAGCCACATTCGATGTGTACGCCACAAATGGATTATGCGTAACCGACAACACTGCTGGAATCGAATCCGTCGCGAACAACAGATCGGTCACCTCGACCGCAACGATCACCGGCAGCAACGATCCTTTGGCCGGCTGTAGCTTCACGATCCACTCCGGAATCGCCGCGCGCGGTGACCCTTCGCGCACCAGCCGCCATGCCGCGTACAACAAAATCGCTCCAAAGATCCACGTCACCCACTCGAACTTCTGCAACAACGTCACGCCCACCGCGATGAACGTTGCGCGCAGCACAAACGCGCCCCACACGCCCCACTGCAGTGCAGTGTGCTGGCGCTGCGTGCTGATCCTGAACCCCTCAAACAGCACCAGGAAGACAAACAGATTGTCGATGCTCAGCGAGGTCTCAATCGTGTAACCGGTCGCGAACTCCAGTGCCGTTTGTCTGCCCATCGCCAAGGCAATCCAGCACGCAAACCCCGCGGCGGCCAATACCACTCCAACCGTTCCTACCCATACGAACGTCTGCGCGTGCCGCGATTCACGCCGGTGGCCCGGCAGGAATGAGTCCGCCAGCAAAATCGCGGCTACCACTGCGTGAAAGCCCGCCCACCAAACCCATGTCTGTCCTGCAATCGCCGCGCCGGCAATCATAGTCGGATGCTACAGTACGGCCATGGGCCTGCCGCATCGGCTTTTTGCGCTCACTCCCTGCGAGTAATTCCGCTCTGCATCAATCTCCCATCATTCCTTGCCACCTTCGCACAGGTTCGCGCATCACTTAATTAAGCTGAGGATCCAAATTCTGCTGCGGAGGGGGTCCCATGAGCGAAGCCACATTTTACGATCGGACCACGCTTGAGCGCGCCGTCGCGGCCACTCCGGCCTATCGGCCCCGCGTTGTGATCGTAGGCTCGGGGTTTGGCGGCTTACAGGCGGCCAAAGGCCTCGCCCACTTGCCGGTCGATGTTACGGTAGTCGATCGAAGCAATCACTACACCTTTCAGCCATTGCTCTATCAGGTTGCTCTGGCCGTGCTTTCGCCGGCCGACATCGCGCAGCCCATTCGTTCCATTCTCCGCCACCAGCGCAACACCGTGGTCCTGATGGACGAAGTCATCGGCATCGACACCGCCGCGCATCGAGTCTCCATGGCCAGCGGAGCCAGCCTCGAATACGACTATCTCGTTCTCGCCACCGGCGCCACGCATTCCTACTTTGGCCACGATGAGTGGGAGCCTTTCGCACCCGGCCTCAAGTCCATTGAAGACGCCATCGAGATCCGCCGCCGCGTGTTGCTCGCCTTTGAGCTCGCCGAGCGCCAGATGGTCGAGCAGGGCTGGCACCCTCCGCTCAACTTCGTCGTCATCGGCGGTGGCCCCACCGGCGTTGAGTTGGCAGGAGCCATCAGCGACATCGCCCAGCTTTACATGCGTCACGATTTTCGACATATCGACCCATCCAAAAGCCGCGTGTTTCTGCTCGACGGGGGCGACCGAGTGTTGGCCGCCTATCCCAGGGATCTCTCCGCCAAAGCTGAAGCCGAGTTGCGCCGCCTGGGGGTCGAAGTCCACACCAAAACACAGGTCACCAACGTCGGCCCCGGATGGGTCGAGGCCAACGGCAAACGCATGGAGGCAGCCGTCATCCTCTGGGCTGCCGGCGTCCAGGCCTCGCCGTTGGCAAAAATGCTCGGCGCGCCGCCCAACGTCAGCTTCGACCGGCGCGGCAGCGTCATCATCGACCACCACCTGAACCCTTCCAATCTGCCCGAGGTCTTCATCCTCGGCGATCTTGCGCACTTCGAGCAGGATGGCAGACAGATTCCCGGCGTGGCCCAGCCCGCCATGCAAATGGGCGACCACGTCGCGAAACTCATTGCCGCCGATCTCGCTGGCAAACCCCGCCCGAACTTCCGCTACTTTGATAAGGGCGACATGGCCACCATCGGACGCATGTCCGCCGTCGCCAAAGTGGAATGGCCTTTCAAGGCGCACATGAGCGGATTCTTCGCGTGGTTCGCCTGGGTCACCGTCCACATCTTCTTCCTCATCGGCTTCCGCAATCGCATTTCCGTTCTGTCCAACTGGATTTGGACCTACTTCACCTTCACCCGTAGTGCAAGGCTCATCACCGGCAACCTGACCCTCCCCGGCTGGAAGGAGCAAACGCGATCCGGCCTCGCGAAGGATGGAGCCAAAGCTGCAGACTGACACCCTCTTTTCCAATGGGTCATCCTGAGTGAGTCCGCGCGAGCGGACGAGTCGAAGGACCTGCATTTGCCTTTCCTATCTCAACCCACCTTCAATTGGGGTGCCCCACGTCTCGATTCTGAGACGTGGGATAGCACGATACTCCCTGTTGTCATCCTGATCCCGCCGAGGCGGGAGAAGGATCTGCGGTTGCTTTTCCTTTCTCAACCAACCCTCAACTGGAGTGCCCCATTCTAAACTCCACGCGCGGCAAGAAGTTTTGGGGTGGGACATAATCCGCGCGTAGGCGCGGTGGTTGTTAACCCCGCGCTTCACCGGGGTCCCCAACGACAGGTCTTCGTCGTTGGGGTGGAAGGGTGGGGAAAGCGATTTCCAAAACGAATTCGGGAGTCCCGTAGGGACGGCGCAACATCATTTCCGTTGCAAGGTCCGGTTACACCTTCCTTGGGTTCCGCTGTCGTAAACTGGTATCGAATGCTCGACCTATCCTTCGTTCGTTCCAACCTCGAATTAGTTGAAGAAAAACTGCGCGCCCGCGGAGCCGATCCCGCCGCTCTGCTCGGCGATTTTCGCGCCCTCGATAAAAACCGCCGCGAAGCCATCACCCAGGCCGAACAATTGAAGGCCCGACGCAACGAGCTCTCGCAAGAGGTCGGCGCGCTCATGAAGGCCGGCAAAAAGGACGAAGCCGCCGCGATTCAGGAGAGTACCCGCCAGCTCAAGGAAAAACTCGACGCCCTCGACAACACCGCCGCCGAGCTCGATGAAAAGCTGCGCCTCTCCCTCGCCCGCGTGCCCAATCTCACCCGCGACGAAGTCCCCATTGGCGCCTCCGAAGCCGACAACAAAACCGTGAAAACCTGGGGCGAGCAAAAGAAGTTCGACTTCCAGCCCAAGCCGCACTGGGAAATCGGCGAAGCCCTCGGCATTCTCGACCTCGAGCGCGCTGCCAAACTCTCCGGTGCTCGCTTCGCCGTCTACATGGGAGCCGGCGCGCGCCTCGAGCGCGCCCTCATCGGCTTCATGCTTGACATGCATACCCTGAAGCACGGCTATACCGAAGTCCTTCCGCCGTTCATGGTCAATTCCAAGTCGCTCTACGGCACCGGCCAGCTCCCCAAATTCGCCGAGGACCTCTTTCGCTGCTCCGATGCCGACGCCGAAGCTGCCACGCGCGGCGAATTCAAAGATAGCGACCACTGGCTCATCCCTACCGCCGAAGTTCCCGTCACCAACCTCTATCGCGACGAAATTCTCGATGACTCCCGCCTCCCCATCTCCTTCACCGCCTACTCCCCGTGCTTTCGTGCCGAAGCCGGCGCGGCCGGCAAGGACACGCGCGGCATCATCCGCCAGCACCAGTTTCAAAAAGTTGAAATGGTAAAGTTCACGCGTCCCGAAGAGTCCGATGCGCAGCACGAGCGGCTCACTCGCGATGCTGAAGAGATTCTGGAGGCGCTCGGCCTGCCCTATCGCCGCGTTCTCTTATGCACTGGCGACACCGGCTTCTCCTCGGCCAAAACCTATGACCTCGAAGTCTGGCTTCCGGGCCAGAACCTCTACCGCGAAATCTCCTCCTGTTCCAACTTCGACGCCTTTCAAGCGCGCCGCGCCAACATTCGCTACCGGCCCGCCGCCTCTCAAGCCGGCAAGGCCGCCAAGCCCGAGTTCGTGCACACCATCAACGGCAGCGGGCTTGCCGTAGGCCGCACCTGGCTCGCCATCGTCGAGAACTACCAGCAGGCTGACGGCTCCGTGCTCATTCCTGAATCTCTTCGCCCATTTATGGGTGGAATGGATAGAATTGCGAAAGAGAAATGACGGCATCGTCCACTTCGGCCAATCCAGTCGCTGAGCCCAAGCGCGGTCTCAAGCAGATCCTGCGCAGCTATTTCTATTGGACCTATTCGCGCGGCTCGTTCCACTACGACATCATGGTCACGCTCATCCTGGCCTTCATCTTCATCACCCCGCAGTTGTGGGATTACGGCGCCAAACCCTCGTCCGTGGCCGCCGCCAGTCATTCTTTTCAGGTTGTTCCCAACGGACGCGGCGTAATCATTTCTGTCCAGTCTTCCGCGGTCGCCGTTCCTGCCGGCGCGTCTGATCGCGAAGTGAAAAGAATTCTGCGCAAGGCCATCGAGCCCGTCACCGGAGATGACGTCTACGTGGAGCACTGGGAAACCGCGACCGATGCCCAGGGGAACGTCACGTGGAAAGTCTGGGCGCACCGCTAGTTGTTTTTCATAAATTCCCCGAATCGGGAATCCCCAGAGTCCTTCTGCGAGTCCAATACTGCAAGGAACTCTATGCGCTTACTACTGAGATTCGTCGGACCGCTCGCCGCACTTGTCGCTCTGCTCGCAACGTTCGTTTCCGCTCAGTCTGTGCGCGCTCAAGACCTTGATAGCGTGTTGACCAAGCTCGATGCCGCTTCGAAAAACTTCCATACCGCGATCGCCAGCTTCGAATTTGATACCGTGCAAACCGACCCCATCCCTGACACCGACATTCAGAAGGGCACCGTCTATTATCAGCGCAACGGCGCCTCCTTCCAGATGGCTGCGCACCTGCAGAAGCACAATGACCGGCCCACTGCCACAACCTACATTCTTTCCCGCGGCGTCTTTCGCCTCTCTGACACCGGCAAAGAAAGCGACGCCAGAACCTATAACCAGGCCTCGAAGTACGAGAGCTATCTCAGGCTCGGATTCGGCGCAAGTGGAGCCGAACTGCGGGAAAAGTGGGATATCAAGTATCTCGGCAAAGAGACCATCGATGGAATTGCCACCGATAAACTCGAGCTCGTGGCCAAGGATCCGAATGTCCTCAAATTGTTCGTGAAGGTCACCATCTGGCTTGACACCGCGCGCGCTGTCAGCCTCAAGCAGGTCTTCGATGAACCCGACGGCACAACCCGCACCTGCCACTACACAGACTTGAAGGTCAATCAAACCTTGCCCGGCGGCGCCTTCAACTTCAATAAGTGAGTCCGCTCTGTAACATCTTGCGGGGAAACTTCCCGTGCCATCGGCAGAGCGAGCAGGGGCCTTCAGGCCCCGGAATGACTCGCTCCAAATGATCGGGCCTTTAGGCCCGGAACCGCCCGATAAGCCACGCGATCGCGATCCCGCCTCCCGCAAATAACATCGGAAAGCACTCCAGCGTGTACCGCGTCTCCGGCGCTTCAATGGTCAGCAGTAGCGCGCTTCTCAGCACCATGTACGCCAGCATCGCGCCCCAAAAGCGCGGCCGCAAAAACAAGCCGCCGATTCCCAGGATTAAATACACCGCATTCAACCCCGCGTACCCCCAGCAGAACCTGGTCTCCGCGCGATGATGCCCGTAGACCCACCAATCCAGATCGATATCCAGATCCTCAACGCGCGGGCGAAGCCACATGTCCCCCAGCCTGCCCAGCGGCAGCCAAACATACGATCGCAGCGGATGCGCGGCAATTCGTTCCGCCGCCAATTCCCCAAATCGCGCATCGATCTCCGGCGTAAGCGCCATTCCATGGTCGTTGTAGTCCGCCGCCAGCGCCGCCGTCTCGGCATATTGCGCCGGCGTGTCGAACGCGCGATTCGGCAGCTCCGTCACATCCAGCTCGTCGCCCGGCACATTCCAGTAAATCTCGTACGTTGAAATGTAGTCCAGGCACCAGCTTTTTACCCAGCGCTCCCATCCGGGGTTGCCGCTTTCACCGGGATCGGTGGCCAGCCGCGGAGCCAGCGGCTCAAAAACGTGAAAGACCCTCCAGTTGCGCACCGTCCAAACCGCAAACGGAGCCAGCGCCAGCAAAACGCAAACCGCCGCCATGCGACTGAATCGCATTGCCGGTACTCCATTCACCACCCGATCTGAGGCCCGATTCACCCTCTCGAGGGTGCCCCCGGTTCGGGGTCCCCACGGACTGGTCTTCGTCCGTGGGGTGGAGATCCCTCGCCCTTGGGGACCGGGGAAAATCGCGTGTCGAACGTCCTGATTCCTTCCCCGAAAAAGAAAAAATGCAAACACAATCCCTGCCAGCGCTCCATCCGGCCGCAGCAGCGTTGCGTAGCTCACCGCCGCCGTAAACCACAAAGCATTCGTCCAGCTCGGCTCGTCTCTGAATCGCGCCATCGCCCACAGGCACAGCGCCAGCACAAACAGCGTCGGCGTCTCGGTCAGGGGTTCAGCGGTGTAAGAAGCCGTAAACGGACACAACGCCGCCAGCCACAGCGCCGCCAGCGCCGCGCGCCGGCCCAGCCCGGCAGGCGCGATCCGCCGCGCAAAATCCGCCAGCAGCAGGCAGCTAATCAGATCCAGCCCAATCTGCGCGCATGCCGCGGAATAATAATTCTCCATTCCAAACAGCCGGAAGCAAACCGCCAGAAACAGCGGATAGCCAGGCAATCTGATCAACGTCGGATACATCTTCCCCGCCGCCGTCGTCAGGTCATATTGCCCGTGCAAAAGCAGATTTTTTGCCAGCCCGCCGTAGACCAGCGAGTCTCCGCTCACCTCAAAGACGTGCCCAAGCATCCAAAGCCGCAGAGCCAATCCGGCCAAAAGCGCCAGCGCAATTGGAAGCGCCCGAACCATCCGCACCCGCCGCCGTTCCCCCGGACTCTCCAACGCCAATTGACTCTCTCGGCCAGCTTCCATACGATTTTTAATGTACAGCGTACAGCACGCCCAGGAATCCGCGCCCTTGCCATTTCCGCTACAGCACTCCTTCTGCTGTATCCCGAAACCCGCAAGGTCAAGCGGCGGTTCCCTCAAGGAAGTGCCACCTTGCGCGAAAGCCGCGAGCGCTGCATGTGAAAGAGAAGTGCTCAAAGACCGTCGCCTTTATGGAATGCGACCGCCTTTTTGCGCTGGCTTTGCGGAGCTGTTGACAGCACCAGGGTCTGTTAACACGATTGGGATGGATGGCGTTGGTGCGAAAATCGAGCCAGACAAGGCGGAGGAGGACGACTGTGGCGGGTCCACCGTCTACGACGACAACGATGTATGGCTCGATTTTCGCGGCAACCCGAAGGGACGGGGCAGGTTTTTCCCAGTTTCGTTGTCACTCGTTGCTGGCAGACAACAGGTATGCGTCCTCCTCGTTCCTGGAATTCGGGAAAACCGGCTCCCGTCGCCGCCTTTCCAATAGTGTTGGCAGACCCTAAAAATGCCGGATCAACAAATCTTCTTCGACCCGGAACGCAAGCGCTGGAAGCGCCTCCGCCGCATCCTCGATGCGGTTGCCGTCCTCTCAACCCTGGTCCTGGTCGGTTTCACCTTCAACGTAATCCGCAGCCAGAAACTACCCGAACTGCTGCTCCCCAATCAGAAACACAACTACCGGGCTCTGCCTGAGCCATCGATCCTCGAACGCACCGGCAAGAACCAGCATCCCGCGCGTCGCAAAACTGAGCGCAAACCGTCTGACATCCCGTTAAACACCGGTGAAGGATTGCGCGCCGCATATTACGTGCAGGATGACCCGGCCAGCTACTCCTCGCTCAAAGAGCACATCCACCAGCTTGACCTGTTGTTCCCCATGTGGCTGCATGTCGATTCGCCCAATGGCACACTCATGGCGATGAGTGGAGACAACCTCAGCGAGTATCCGGTCATCCAGGGCGGCTTCGCGCACGACCCCGACTACCTTGACAAGGTCAAGCACGTCATTCAGGCCGCCAAGGAAGATACCGAAGTCTTTCCCGCCATCAACAACTTCAACCCGCACACCAACGAGTGGGATACCGGCGTCGGAGACGTGCTCGGCGATCCGGACCAGAGCTCGGCCCTTCTCCAGCAAATCATGCGCTTTCTCACCACCTACCCGGCCTATCGCGGCATTTCGCTCGACTTTGAAAGCCTCCCCGACGCGGATGAGCCGGCTTATCTCCAGTTCATTCAGGCGCTCTACGCGCAGATGCACCCGCGCAACTTTCGCCTTTACGTCAACGTGGCCGTGGCCACCAGCGACCAGGATTTGAAGGCCATCGCGGCCAGCTCCGACGGCATTATTCTGATGAACTACGACGAGCACCAGGACACCAGCGATCCGGGACCCATCGCCAGCCAGCAGTGGTTCATCGGCAACCTGGTTCGAGTTCTCAAAATCGTGCCCAAAGAAAAAATCATCTGCGCCATAGGAAACTACGGCTACGACTGGACGCTTTCCATTCCCAATCCAAAGGATCACCGCCATGCCAAGCCAAAAGTTCTCAATACAGATGATCTGAACGTCACTGACGCATGGGAGCGCGCCTCTGACGCCGACGCCGATCTCGATCTCGATTACGACACGCTCAATCCTCACTTCGAATACATCGACGAGGACAATAATCAGCGCCATGTAGTCTGGTTTCTTGACGCCGTCACCGTCTTAAACGAGTTGCGAGGAGCGCGCGAGCTCGGTCTGCAAACTTTTGCCCTTTGGCGTCTTGGCAGAGAAGATCCATCAATGTGGAACGTCTGGGACCATCCCAGCGATCCCGCGGCCCTGCAGGCGCTGGGCACCGTTCAGCCCGGCCACGACGTGGACCTCGAGGGCGAAGGCGACATCCTGCGCATCACCGGCCTCCCGCAGCCCGGCAAGCGTACCGTGGACGTGGACACCGACGAGCCCGACCCCCGCAAGAAGCTCATCGACGACGAGCACATGGATGTCTATCCGCGTCCCTACACCGTCGAGCAATACGGCTACCAGCCCAACGAACTCGCATTAACCTTCGACGACAGTCCCGATCCCACATGGACGCCCAAGATTCTCGATATTCTCAAGGCCAAGCACGTCAAAGGCACATTCATGGCCATCGGCTCGCAAGCTGCCGAGCACATCGGCCTCATGCAGCGCATCGTCCGCGAAGGCAACGAGATCGGCAATCATACCTGGACGCATCCCGACATCAGCATCATCTCGCCGCGCCAGGTTGAACTCGAGATTACCCTCACTGAGCGCCTGTTTGAGAGCAAGCTTGGCGTGCAGCCTCTCTACTTCCGCCCGCCCTACGACATCGACGAAGAGCCTGACACCGACGACGAGGCCACGCCCGCCTGGCGCATCCAGCAGATGGGCTACACCATCATCGGCAGCAAAATCGATACCGACGACTGGGATGAGCACCCACTCAAAACCCCTAACGAAATCATCCAATCGGTCTTCGCCCAGCTTGACACCATGAAGGCCAAGCCGCAGTTTCGCGGCTCCATCATCCTCATGCATGACGGCGGCGGCAACCGCTCCGCGACGGTCGCCGCTCTCGGCCCGCTGATCGACGCTCTGCGCGCTCGCGGCTACACCCTCGTTCCCGTTTCCGCGCTTATGGGCAAAACCACCGCTGAAGTCATGCCACCCCTCACCTTCTGGCAGGGCGTGCGCACGCTCCCCGACTCCATCGCCTTTTCCTCTTACGACATCATCGGCAACTTCATCGTGATGGTCTTCTTTTTGGGCGACTTGTTGATGAGCGCGCGCCTCATCACCGTGGGCCTCTTCGCCCTGATCGACCGCCTCGTCAAGCGGCGCCACGAAGCCTCTCCTGGCTACAATCCGCGCGTCGCGGTTCTCGTCCCTGCGTACAACGAAGAGGCCGTCATCGTCCGCACCATTCGCTCGGTCCTCAACTCCGATTACAAAAATCTCCGCGTCATCGTGATCGACGACGGCTCGCAGGACCGCACTGCCGAAGTAGCCGCCACCGCCTTTGCCAAGGAAATCGCCGCCGTCCACGTACAGGTCCTCACCAAGCGCAATGCAGGCAAAGCCGCAGCGCTCAACTATGCCCTCGACCGCATCAACGAGGAGATCTTCGTCGGCATCGACGCCGATACCGTGATCGCCGCCGACGCCATCTCAAAACTCGTCCCGCATTTCCAGGATCCCCGCATCGGCGCCATCGCCGGCAATGCCAAGGTGGGCAATCGAGTCAATCTCTGGACACGCTGGCAGGCCCTCGAATACATCACCAGCCAGAACTTCGAGCGCCGCGCCCTCGACCTCTTTCACGTCGTTACCGTCGTGCCCGGAGCCATTGGCGCCTGGCGCACTGCGCCCGTCAAGGCCGCCGGCGGCTATCCCCTCAACACCGTGGCCGAAGACGCCGACCTCACCATGAACCTGCTCGAGCAGGGCCTGCGCGTCGACTATGAAGACCGCGCCCTCGCCTATACTGAAGCGCCCATCAACGCCCGCGGCCTCATGCGCCAGCGCTTCCGCTGGTCCTTCGGAACCCTGCAGGCCGTCTGGAAGCATCGCGCCGCTTTTGTCCGCAATAAGGCCATGGGCCTTTTTGCTCTGCCCAATATTCTTATCTTCCAAATGCTCCTGCCGCTGGTCTCGCCGTTTATTGACATCATGTTCGTCGCCGGCATCGTGAACTACTTCGTCAACCGTCATTACCATCCATTGGCAGCCTCCGCGGCCAGCTTCGAAAAACTTGTCGTCTACTTCCTCGGATTTCTGGTCATCGACTTCATCACTTCGACGGCCGCGTTCTCGCTCGAGCGCCGCCATCCAGCCAACAAAGGGGACGGCTGGCTTCTGTTCCATATTTGGCTGCAGCGCTTTGCCTACCGCCAGGTATTCTCGATCGTCCTCTTCAAAACGCTTCTCCGCGCCATCGACGGCAAGCCCTTCAACTGGGACAAGATCGAGCGCACCGCCAAGATGAGCAAGAACACCGAAATCCTCACCGAAGCCGCCCCCTAACCCTTCACCGCGAACAGGGGTGCCCCAGGTCTGGATTTTCAGACCTGGGATAGCACGAACTTCCACCCGCCTCTCTCAATCCACCAACCCCACCCCGCCCAATTCAGCGCACTCGCACGAACATCGGCGCCCCATCCAAATTCACCACGAACATGAGTGCCCATCCAAGCTCCGCTTGGGTGGGATAGCACCATAAGGGATTGCCGCGCCTCGCACCGTCATCACAAATCAGATCGGTCATCCTGAGCGACGATCGTCCGCCGCGGCGGACGATCAGAGTCGAAGGACCTGCATTTTCCCTCCCTCCTCCTGATAAAGTAGTGGCCGTAATCGAAAGTAGTTGCCGTATGCATTTCCTTCGCTCATTCGCTCTTTTCGTCCTGCCAGGATTGTTTCTCATCACATTGCCCGCCGCGCAATCCCAAAATTCCGCACCGCCCGCCCTTCGCGCCAACTCAAGCCTCGTCCTCGTCGATGTCGTCGTCACCGATCACGACAAACCCATGCATGGCCTCGACCGCAGCCGCTTTCATGTTTTTGAAGACGGCAGCGAGCAATCCCTCTTTTCGTTTGACGAGCACCAACCCGCCGGCGCTCCGCCCGCATTTCTTGCGCCTACGGCATTGCCCCCGAACACTTTCACCAACCTGCCCGCATATCCCGAGTCCAGTGCCGTAAACGTGCTCCTGCTCGACGCGTTGAATACGCCCCTCGGCGACCAGATGCGCGTGCGCCGCAAAATGATCGACTACCTCGGCACGCTCAAGCCGGGCACAACTCTGGCGATCTTCACCCTCGGCACGCAATTGCGTATCGTAACCCAATTCACTAGCGACCCGGCCGCCCTGGTTCGACTCCTCAACGCGCCAAAGACCAACACGCAGCAGTCGCCGTTGATTGACACGCCTTCAGCCGCCGCCCTCGACAACAACCAGGTCAACGCGGTCGCCGCCTCCGAGCCCCAGACGCCGCCCTCCGACTCCAATACTGGCGACTCGAACCCGGGGATCGGTCCCATAAACGCCGCCGCCGCTCTCCAGCAGTTCCAGGCCAACCAGAAAGCAGCCCAGACAGGGTCGCGTCTCCAAATCACGCTCAGCGCTCTGAAGCAATTAGCCGGCTATCTCGGCGGCATTTCGGGGCGCAAGAACGTGATCTGGTTTTCCGGCGCGTTCCCGATGGTTCTGCTGCCCGGGGGCTCGGGGTTCGATGCTTTCGCCAACGTCGAAAGCTATCGTGAGGAAATTCAGAAGACCACCGACATGCTTACCGCCGCCCGCGTGGCCATCTATCCGGTCGACGCCAGCGGCCTGTGGGAGCCCACGGAGTTCAGCGTCGCCGACAACCCCACCATACCTACCGATGCCCATGCCGCTGCCCAGGCCGAAACCTCGCAGTGGTCCGAGGAACGGGAGCAACATGTTGGCAATCAAGCCACCATGCAGGCCGTAGCAGATGAAACCGGCGGGCATGCCTATCTAGAGACCAACGACTTTGACAAAGCTGTCGCCGGTGCCATCGAAAACGGCTCCAGCTACTACACGCTTGCCTACATGCCAAAGAACGCCGTTCTCAACGGCCGCTATCGCTCCATCAAGGTAACGCTGGACGATGACCGCGGTCTCAAGCTGGCCTATCGCCGCGGCTATTACGCCGATGCGCCGGCGGAAACTTCGCCGGAGAGCAATCAGCCCAGCAGCGAGTTCGCGGCAGCTCTGGACCACGATGCTCCGGAGGCTACCGGAATCCTGCTCAAGGCGCGCGTCCTGCCAGCCGGCGATCCGGCGTTCCAGGGTGTAAGCCTTCCCACCGTCCCACCCCCCGGCAAGTCGGCCTCGTTCAGCGGTCCCGCTCATCGTTACATCGTCGATCTCACCATCGACGCGCACAGCCTCGTTCTCGACAACCTTCCCGATGGCAGCCGCAAGGCCACCATCGAACTCGCCATGATCGCCTACGACGGCCTCGGCCATCCGCTGAATAACTACAAGCATTCGTTCCAGGTTGGTCTTAGTGCTGCTCAGTTTCAGCGCATCCTGTCATCTGGAATTTCCGTGCGCCTGCCTTTCGATCTCCCCGCCGGTCAGGTCGATCTCCGCATCGGCGTCCACGACCTCAACGCCGACCGCGCTGGCTCGCTCGAAGTTCCCCTCGACGTCGCGAATTAGGCAATCTCCGAAAACGAGCGAGTTGAAAAACTTCGGATCAAAAGCAAATCTGTCATCCTGAGCGAAGATCGTCCGTCGCGGCGGACGATCGCAGTCGAAGGGCCTGCATCTGCTCTCCTCTCAACCCTCCACGAACAGGGGTGCTCCATTCTAAAACTCCACGCGCAGCGAGGAGTTTTAGGGTGGGATCGCACGAATCCGCAACCCGCCGACATGCCAACTGAAAATGGTTCTGTATCAGGGCACGACTTCAGTCGTGCCGCACGAGGCCGACAAAGACCGCGGGCTTCAGCCCCTGCGGGCGTTTCTGCTCAAAACATGTCCTGTGCAGGCCCGCGCGCTCTCGCCCGGGGCGCAACTCCCAAAGGAAGCCTGTGAAGTCAGCCCAGCACAATCCTTACCCCGCAGCGAAGCGCTGGGGTGAAACGTGATGCCTATCACTGATTGCAGCCTTCGCCGAGTCGATACTTGGTTACCGTAATCAGGAGTCTGCCCGTGAAGAGTTTCTGTGCGCGCATGTTCGCTCTCACCCTGTTCGTTTTTCTCTTTTTCGCTGTTGCCGTCCAATCCGGCATTGCTCAGCAGGATCAAGCCAAGCATGTGATGCATCGGCTCATTCCAGCCGGGGACACCTGTGCCACCTGCCACAAGGCCATCTATGACCAATGGAAAGCCAGCCCGCACAGCGCCAACGGTGTCGAATGCACCGTGTGCCATGGCGAGACAACGGCAAAGGACTTCGCGGGCACGCCGGCATTAAGCACATGCGAAACCTGCCACACCGATCAGGTAGCACAACTCAAGTCCGATCCATTCATGAATGGCAAAACGTGCGTGAGCTGTCATCAGGCACACGCCTTCGTGGAGCACAAGAAAGCCGTCCCGCCAGCCCAGTAATAACAATCCCTGGGCGTGGCATCCTCCAACCGCGCTCCGCCGAAGGATGATTTGTTCTCGCCTTAGCGACTCTTTACACAATCCGTCCAGCCCTGCCAGGCAAACGGAGGGAGCAGGCGCCTGAATACCCGCGCCAGAATCATCCGGCCTTTAGGCCCGGTTCGGTTTCCCGGCCGGGACGCAGGAGGCTGTCGTGGGGCAGTTGATCCAACCTCCCTTTTTCAGAAGAGGGCAGTTAGCCCCTCCTCAATTGACTTGACTTCCCGGCCGTCCTGAGGGACACTTTGGCATCCCCGATCTTGCCGCTTCCTCGGAATTCCCAGTAAAAACACGCTGTCGCTGGTTGACGCGGGCCGAGTAGATTCTTCCAAATCTCAATGTTTCCATCGAGCATTTTCTTGTTCAGGCATCATTCTGTCAATTTGGAATGGAGGGGACTCATGAAAGGGAAAGATTCGAAGTTCCACTCGGGTATTGTCATCTGCTTTTGGGCCTTCGTGGGTGCAATCGGAACCATTTCGCTCGCTGCTCAAAGTGTTTCCATTACCAGCGCAAGTCCAAATCCCGTTGCGCCCGGTCAGACATTGAATGTGACCCTCGAACTAACTTCAGGAACGTATGGATCGCCAACGGGATGCGTCCTTACGATGACTCCTTACGGACAGGGCAATGTGAAGTCGATCGTGAGCAACAGTGTTCCGCCGCTCCAGGCGCGCATCGCCATTCCTGAAACCATGCCCCTCGGAACTTACGGACTTGAAGTGAACTGCAATCAGATCACCGAGCCGGTTCCCCAGTTGGGTCCCGGCGAAAATATTTCCAAGATGATCGGCGCTGGACCCACGAACGTCGTCGTAGGTGGAGCGCCGTCGCTCACAACCTTTGGCCCTTTGTCTGCGTCATCTGGCCAAACCGTCACCCTGACCGGCAGCACGTTCGGCCAGACACAGGGCTCAAGCTTCATTCATCTTGTCGGATCGGGAGTGCCCGACGTCTATATAACCACCACGACCTCCTGGTCCAACACCTCCGTCAGCTTCTCTCTGCCGGAATACGCTTCGCCAGGCCCTTATTCCTTCCAGGTTGAAACGCCCTATGGGACCAGCCGGCCCATTTCAGGGTTCACGGTGACTCCGGCGTTCACGGGCTGGGTCGATCTGCACGCCCATCCCATGTCGTATTTAGGCTTCGGCGGAAAGTTGATTTACGGAGCAATTGATTTAAACTCCATGCTCCCGCCGGAATCGCCGCCGCCCTTCGGCAGTTGCGGCAGCGGCGGCCTCGCCTTGACCGAACAAGCCGCCCTCGGCCAGGAGAACATGGTCCACGGTGGCTATGGCACCGACAATGCATGCGGCGACGATCTTCGCTACCAGGTGATTCAGGGCCTGGAAGGTCAACTTAAGCCGTCCGCTGTGTATCCCGACTCAACCTACAAGACCTCAGGCTATCAAGGCCCCAATCCCACGCCTCCCGATTTTCCCACCTGGCCGGCCTGGAACGATCTTGTCGATCAGCGTATGTGGGTCAACTGGATTCAACGCGCCTTCAATGGCGGGCAGCGCGTCATGGTGGCTCTCGCCGTCAACAACAGGCTTCTCGGCGATATGACCCGCGGTCCGGGCGACCTTCCCGACGATGACAAGAATACCGGAGACCTTCAAATCGGCCAGATCCAGGCCTTCGTCGCGCGCCACTCCAACTTCATGCAGATCGCCGAAAACTCGAGCGATATTCCAACCATCATCTCGCAGAACAAAATGGCCATTGTTCTTGGCGTGGAATTGGATGACATAGGCAGCCTCACCGGAAGCCAGCCCAGTTCCGCGTTGGTTGCCGAAGTCGATCGCCTGTACGGCGAAGGCGTCCGCTACATTTTCCCCATTCACCTGGTCGACAATCCCATCGGCGGCTCCGCGGTCTACGTGGCGCTGTTCGATTATGCAAACGAATATGAGCAGGGCTCTCCCTATGCATTGGGGTGCTCGCAGCCGGCCGACGATATCGGTGAGACTCTGAATACCGCCGTCCCGCTGGAGCTCCAGATAGCGGAAGCAGCCAAGCTGGGAAAAGTACTTCCCACACCGCCCCAGCTCGCATGCTCGACCCCAGGCACCGGCAACATGAACACCAAGGGCCTCACCGCGGCCGGTGTCGCGGCCATTCAGGAGATGATGAACAAGCACATGCTGATCGACGTCGATCACATGTCTCAACTCTCAACAAATTCCACCATCGGCCTGGCCCAGCAGCATGCCGGATATCCTTATCCGCTCTTCAGCGGCCACAACGGAGTCAGGAAGTTTAATGCGGGGGTCAATTCGGGAAGCTCTGAACGGAACATGACCGCCGCGCAATACCAGGAAATCGGCAAACTGCACGGCATGGCCGGTGTGGGCAGCGCGCAGTTCACCGCGGACCAATGGCTCGCATCGTATCAGCAGGTAACTCAGGCAATGGGGCAGTCCACCGGCGCGGGCTTCGGCACAGATATGGACGGCATGGAGTTCGGCATGCCCCACCGTCCGGGCTCCACTGTGCAATATGGCTCCGGAACCATGTCCGGCTGTTCCGCTGTCCCTTTGCTGCCAATAAGCACCGAGGGCAACGCCTCATGGAACTACAACGGCGTCGGCGTGGCGCACTATGGCATGCTCCCCGACTTTCTCCAGGACGTGGCATCCATGAGCGGCGGTTGCACGGTCGTCAAAAACATGAACGCCGGCGCTTATTACTTTTATGAGACCTGGCGCATCGCCGAAGGCAATGCGTCGGCGATCGCCCCAGCGCCCGCTTCCGCACCTGCGCCCCCGCCGACGCCTTCAGCCTGCCCCGGCAGTCAGGTTCTCAGCGCCACCATCTATGGCGAGAATCTTTTTAATGCCGCCACCCCGTGCGTTTGCAGCGCCAAGTTGGCGCTCAACGCCGACGGAACTTGCCCGACAACTTCCAGCTCAACCACAACCACTACGCCCACCGGCAACCCCAACACCGGCTACAGTTGCCCATCCGAATGTAGGTATGGTTGCAGCGTGCAGAGAATCTGCAATTTGCCGCCGAAACAGGTCGAGGACAACAATACGCATAATCCTTAATTGCCGGCTACGGCGTTGGATCCGTGCCCCCGCTTCGACAGAGGCGGGGGCATTCTTATCACGTAAGGGGGGGAAAGGGGAAAGGGGGGGAAAGGGGGGAAAGGGGGGACATGATACCTATTCCCCCTCAACGAGCCCCGTCCAACTTCTGTCAAGTCCTCGGCATTCCGACCCTTGGACTCGCTGGCTTGCTAACTCGCTCATTCCACACCCAATCCTCACGCAAAATATTTCTCCCCAAGTTTGCCGATCATTACACCCATTTGGCGCACCATAGCCCCATGATGAAAAATCCTATGCACAGGTCGGTTTCTTTTGGCTCCGCTCGCTCAGCAATCCCGGCCGCCTTTTCCAGCTCCGCTAACCCCGCTGACTCCGCTAACTCCGCCAACTCCGCTGCAAGACCGTGATTTTTAAGCACCTGAAACGCCAAAACTCATCATTAACTTGTTTGCAATCAACAAATCTCCGAAAAATCCGTCAACAAATTTCAACCGATTTCGGCCATTTTCCTCGATTTTGGTGCAAATATTGCCCCAAAAACGCTCGAAATCGCACCCATTTACACGCCCCTCGGATTCCCTGATCTCTGCGCCCCGTTCCCCGCTCTCTGATCCCTGGGCCCTCCTCACTGTCCTTCGGAATTTCGTTTCCCCCACCGACCCGCCGCCCTAAGATGTCTTAGAGCCCCCGCCCCGGAGACCATTCATGGCAATGTCGATCTTCATCGTACTTACGATCGTTGGCGGTTGGTTCGCTTGGCACCGCAACCCGATGTACTCCGCCGCCAAAACGGTTCAGGTCATCTTTTTGTTTGGTGGAACCATCGCCGTTGTTCTGGTCGCCTTGGGCGGTCTTATGACTTGGACCGTTCGAGATCCCTCGCCCGTTACCATCACCGTCGATATTGTTTATTTCTTTGCCAGCATGGCCCTGACCATCTCCGTCGCCATGAGAGTCTTCAATCCCGCTCCCGCCGCGCTTCCCAAGGGCACAAAGCTGGTCACGGTCAATCGTCGAAAAATCATTCCGTGGCTGAAGGCGCTCGCGTTTGTACTGGCAGCCATGGGCGTCGTAGCCCTGTTTTTATCTCCCAACGGCCGTGAGGTCATGGGAATATTCGCCGCGATCGTGGCCGGGTTTTCCGCGTTCATGGCCATGGCGGCTTACTTGGGCGGGCACCGCCTCGACCGCGCCCTCACCGCTGTCCTTGCGAATCCGTGGGTGCATTGGACCTACCCACGCGAGCAATGGGAAGCCTGGAGCGAGCAGCAAGCGGCGCGCATGAAAGCATCGCAGAAAAAAATGTCCTCGGGCGCAACTCTGAAAGCTGCGGTATTTATGTTCCTGCTTCTAAGCGTGCCTTCGATGTTTGCCTTTTCAAATACCACGGTCCGGCTCTCAATTTTTGCCGGAGCATTTGTCCTCGTCGCCGGCGGCGCGGTGCTGGCGTATATGTTCGCAGGGCCGAGCCGCGGCCATCTACCGCAAAAAGCTGCTCGCATCCGCGCCCGAGGCCTTCTTCGCACCCGACGGCTTGTTCGTTGATGGCGAATACAGCGCGTGGCTCGGCGCGGAGATTTACCTGCTCGCCGCATCCATCCAGCAAACCACCCCGCCATGTGTGTCGATGCAGTTTGAGCGAGTGCGTTCCGGCAACTTCGGCATCGACGTGCTGCCGGTCCAGAAAATGGTCATGATTCCCGCCGGCGCCGATGCTGACCTTGTGAAACTCCAGAAAAACCTGTCTGCAACCTGCAGCAAGGCGCGCGTGTCCTTGGCCTGATCCCTGACCCCTGTTCTTACGGCCCCAGATACAAGCTCACGCCGGGAGGCGCAAAGCTCAGTTGTCCGGTCTTCGGATCGTAGTCCAGGTTCAGCGCATCGCTCTTGCGCCCGTTGATCATTACCGCGATGAGCAGGCCGTTCCCGTATCGCCCGGCAAGCGCGATCGTGTGGCTCCTGATCGGCCCATACTCGTTGTCCGGGCTCGTCGGTCCCCAGTCATCCTGAAAACGCGTAAAGGGATAGGTCGTGTACTGCTTCGGATGCTGCTGCCAGTTCTTGTCATTCACCCAGATACCATAGGCTTTCGCCAGGTCATTGGCCTCCAGCGCGCCCATAAACTTGTTCACAGTCGCGCGCCCGAACAGATAGCGGTTCCAGTTCCACGGCCAGTCCACAGGCCGGCTGGCTAGCAGCCAATAAGCCACCAGCAGCACGAAGAGTGCAGCCGCGCTCCATTGCGCGATCAGCCTTTTTCGCTTTGACCGCGCCGCGTCGAACTGAGGTGCATCCAGCAATGTCATGTTTTCGTCCCTCGAATTCCGGATAAGACGGGAATCCATCGATCGGGAGCAGCGCCCTTCCCATTAGACACCGCAACACTCTTCTCTGTTCCCAGATCCTTGCCTTTTCACTCAGTCCCTGCTGTATGTTGTCTTGCTCTTCTCCGCCTGCCGTTCCTGCGCCAGCTCAATCAGCCTTGTGATCAGCTCTTTGTAGTTCAGCCCTGAAGCTTCCCACAGTTTCGGGTACATGCTGATCTTGGTGAATCCCGGCATCGTATTCACCTCGTTCAGGTAGATGCGCTCCTTGCCGCCCGCCTCCATCAGAAAATCCACGCGCGCCAGGCCCGCAAGATCGCACGCCTTGAATGCGGCCACGGCCATCTCGCGAATTCGCCGGCTTTGCTCCCGCGAGATCTTCGCCGGAATCACCGGAACCGATCCCTCTGACAAATACTTCGCCTCGTAGTCGTAGAACTCCTTGCCCGGAATGATCTCCCCCACCACGCTTGCCTTCGGGTCGTCATTTCCCAGCACAGCAACCTCAAACTCCCGCGCGCGCGCCGCCAACCCTCCGCGGAGTCTCTTGCCGCCTACGCCTTCTTCCACAATCAGCTTGCGGTCGTATTTCGCGGCCATTGTCAGGGCTGGCCCAAGCTCAGCGCGATCGTGTGCCTTGCTGATTCCCACGGACGACCCAAGATTCGCCGGCTTCACGAACATTGGATACTTCAGCGCCTTCTCCACGGCCGCAATCGCCTTCCGCGGCGCCTTCTCCCAATCCGCGCGAAGCAGCGTGACATGCTTGACGATGGGCAGGCCGGCCTGGGCAAACAGCCGCTTCATCACGTCCTTGTCCATGCCCGCGGCCGAACCCAGCACCCCGGAACCAACATAGGCAATACCCGCCAGTTCGAAGAGTCCCTGGATCGTACCGTCTTCGCCAAAAGTGCCGTGCAGCACCGGAAAAACCACGTCGATGGCCTTTCCCACCGTGCCCTGGGATGCCGGCTCCGGCGCCAGCAGCGTCGGAATTCCCTCATGGAGCAGCTTTGCGCCCGGCGTCGCCTCGGGATCGCCCGCGCGCAGCCGCCGGCCCACCGCGCCGGCATCTCCATTCAGCAGGCCCCGCGCGTCACCGGCTGCAAGCCAGCGGCCCTCCTTTGTGATCCCGATCGGCACCACGTCGAATTTGTCGCGGTCAATTGCCCCCAAAACCGAAGCCGCCGAAAGGAGCGATACCTCGTGTTCACCGCTCCGGCCGCCAAACAGAATGCCTACACGCAGTCTCTTTGCCATGTTTCCTTTAAATTGCTGGTTTTCGTTCAAATGCCCCGCAATTAGTGTAGAACCCCGCTCGGACTCGCACTCCTCCCGGCTCTCAAGCCGCCGTTTTTGTGCCATGTCGTCGAACCTTCCTCGAAGACCGGAAGGCCTATCACAAAACAGGCCAACCCCAACGAAACACTAACCGAAAGTGTTATTCCCATTCGTTTACACCTGAGTAACATAAGCGGAAGACATATCACCAACTGACATCCGATTGCGCCGTTTCCCTGGATCGTCCCTCGGCACGGAATGTGGTCGGTGTCCACCGCAACGGCAATACGTTTGCAAGTGTGGAAAGAACGGCAACGCATAGTGAAGCTTGCACGGTCAAGACGGATGGTTTTCCCGGTTGCCATTCTCCTGGCAATCGTCCCGGCGGTCTCGGCATCATCGCCCGCGCCTACCCCTGCGGTTACACTGCACGCTTTGGCCACCCTCACCAACGCCCAAGCCAGCCAGCATCTGCCCGTCGCCTTCCAGGCTACCGTCACCTATTTCCGTTCGTATGACAGAGACCTCTTTGTGCAGGACGGCACTGACGCAATCTATGTCCACGCCATCACCAACGTGCAACTCGCTCCCGGTGATCGCGTTTTAATCCGCGGAACCACCCATGAAAGCTTCCGGCCTTACGTAAACAGCAAAGACATTACGGTCATCGGCCACGGCGCATTGCCCAAGGCTGCCCAACCCACTTTCGGGCAGCTGATACGCGCTGAAAGCGACTGCGAGCTCGTTACCGTGCACGCCCTGGTTCGCTCCGCAGATCTTGTGCCGGACGCTCGATCTTCGGTGGCGGCGGGTTTTTTGCGCATGATCGTTGAAGGCGGACCGGTTGACGCCAACGTCGACACCGAGGATGAATCCGCCCTCAAGAACTTGCTTGATGCCGAAGTGGAGATCACCGGCGCCGTCTCCGGCCACTTCGACAACAAGATGCAACTCACCGGCGTTCTCCTCCACGTTCAATCGCTGGACGGAGTCAAAGTTCTCAAGCGGGCCGGCTCCGATCCCTGGTCGCTTCCGGTTACGCCCATGGACCGCATCATCACCGGCTATCGCCTGAATGATTTTTCTGAGCGCATGCGGGTGCGGGGAACCATCACTTACTACCAGCCGGGTACTGCGTTGGTGCTGCAGGACGGTTCCAGAAGTCTCTGGATCAACACTGACAGCTGGAATCCTTTGCACGTTGGCGATGTGGCCGATGTGATCGGATTCCCCTCCGTCGAAAATGGATTCCTGAGGCTCAGCCGAGGCGAAGTCCGCGACAGCCTCGTGCAAGCCCAGGTGACCCCGTCTCTGTTCACTTGGCGGGACCTCGCGCTTGGCGGCAACGATGGCCATAGCCATGTCTTCGACCTGGTCTCAGTGGAAGGTCAAGTCGTGACCGAGGTTCGGCAAGCCACGCAGGACCTCTACGTGCTCGAATCCGATGGCCATCTGTTCTCAGTCATTTTGAGTCATTCGGGGTTACAGACCTCGGCTCCAATCCCGCCGATGAAAGAAGTTCCGTTAGGAGCGCGTATCCGCGTTACCGGGATTTGCATTCTGGCCGACGCCAACCCCTTCAACGGCGAAGTTCCGTTCAATATTCTCATCCGTGATTTTGACGACATTGTCATTGTCGCCCAACCGCCGTGGCTGAATGTACGCCACCTGATTTCCATTGTCGGACTATTGCTGGCCATGGTCATCGCCCTTGGCATCCGCGCATGGATGATGGAAAGAAGGAATAGGCGCCGCATCGGCTCCCTCGCCTACGTCGAGCGCCGCCGCAGCAAGGTCCTGGAAGACATCAACCATTCCAAGCCTTTGGCCGAAATCCTGGAGCGGGTCACAGAGTTGGTCTCCGTCCGGCTTAACGGAGCGCCGTGCTGGTGTCAGGTTGCCGGCGGAGCTGCCCTGGGCAATCGGCCGGCCGAACTTCAATCTTCATCCCTGCGCATCGTTGAAACCCCGATCCCTGGGCGCTCCGGCCCGGCACTGGGCTCAATCTTCGCCGCTTTTGACGCCCGCACTACTCCCGATGCCGTAGAGAAGGCAGCTTTGGCCATGGCGTCGGAACTGGCCACGCTCGCAATCGAGACTTCGCGCCTCTATTCCGACCTCGTGCACCGCTCGGAGTTCGACCTCCTCACCGACGTGAAAAACCGCTTCTCCATGGAGAAGGCGCTCAGTGCGATGATTCTGAACGCGCGCGAAACCGCCGGAATTTTTGGGCTCATTTACATTGACCTGAACGAGTTCAAGCAAGTAAACGACGTGCACGGCCACCTTGTCGGCGATCAATATCTCCAGGAAGTCTCGCGGCGCATGAAGCGTCAACTGCGCCCCTGCGATGTTCTGGCACGCTTAGGCGGCGACGAATTTGCGGTGCTGGTTTCTGAAGTGCACAACCGGGTCGAAGTCGAAGAAATTTGTGCCCGCCTGCAGGGCTGCTTCCATGATCCGTTCATCGGAGATGGTTATTTCCTTCAGGGCTCGGCCAGCTTTGGTATCTCACTCTACCCTGAAGATGCCGATACAGCCGATGGCCTGCTGCGCGGCGCCGACGCCGCAATGTATGTGGCCAAGTACACGAGGGTGGCCAATTCCCGCGCCAGTGAAGAAGAGCTGCCCGAAAGCGAATTCGCACCCAAGGCCCATTCCTAACGTTGGGCCGCATCGGCCCCGCAAATTCTTGGCCTGTCGAGATTTTCTCACCAAGCATTCATTGTTCCCTGCCACCTGCCGATAGGGTTTCATAGGGTCGGATCCGTGTCATCCCGCCCCCTTGAGCCGCGTTATGAAAAGGGTGGTCTCCTGTTTCGCGATGCTTCTGCTGTGCGCTTTGGGAGCGCGGTCGCAGTCGCCTGGTCCGATTACAACGGTTCAGGAGGCTTCGAACCTCACCAACGCCCAGGCCAGCCAACACCAGCCGGTCGACTTCGAAGCCACCGTGACCTACTACCGCTCCTACGAGAGAAATCTATTCGTACAGGAAGGGGTCGCGGCAATTTACGTGCACCCGCCCGTCACGTACCAGCTTGTGCCCGGCGATCGCATCAGGGTGCGAGGGACCATGCATGAGAGCTTCCGGCCCTATGTCGAGGGCGCTCAAATTGCATTGCTGAGCCACGGTCAATTACCCAAGCCGATGCGCCCTGGCTTCGAACAGATGATCCGCGCCGAAACGGACGGCATGCTGGTCACCGTACGAGGCGTCGTCGAGTCCGCCGACCTGGCGCCTAATTCGCAGGCGCCCGTCTCTACCACTCAACTCAGTCTTCTGTTGGACGGCGGGCACGTGAGCGTGACTATCGACAGCGATAAACCTTCGAGCCTCAAAGACCTTCTCGATGCCGAAGTCGAGATCACCGGCGTCCAGTCCGGCGTCTTCGATAACAAAATGCAGCAGACCGGGATCCTCTTCCATGTCCAGTCGCTCAATGCTGTGAGAATTCTGAAACGCGCCGCTGTCAACCCTTGGGCGATCGCCGTCACACCGATGGACCGCGTATTGAGCGGCTACCTCGTGCGTGACGAGAGTGAGCGCGAGCGCGTGCATGGAGTCATCACCTTCTATCAGCCCGGTGTGGCCCTGGTCCTCGAAGACGGCCCCAAAAGCATCTGGATCGCGACCGACAGTTGGCGGCCTCTGCATGTCGGATACGTCGCTGATGCCATCGGATTCCCGGCCGTCGAGAACGGATTCCTGACTCTCACTCGAGCCGAAGTTCACGAATCGCCAATGCCGGCGCCGGTGTCGCCCTCGCTCTATACGTGGCGCGAACTGGCCCAGGGCGGTAATGTTGGCCATAGCCGCGTGTTCGACTTGGTTTCTGTGGAAGGCCAGGTGGTGACTGAGGTGCGCCAGGCCACCCAGGACGAATATGTGCTCAACTCCGACGGCCACTTGCTCTCCGCCATCATTCGTCATCCCGGCACGGCAAGCACCGCCCCGGTCAGTCCCATGCGCGAAATTCCCATTGGAACGTACATCCGCGTCACTGGCATCTGCATGCTTACTGACGCCAATCCGTTCAATGGCGAAGTGCCCTTCAACATTCTGATGCGCAGCGTGGACGACATCGTAGTTGTCGCGCGGCCGCCCTGGCTGAACGTGCGCCACTTGATGATGATTGTCGGCCTCCTGCTTTTGGTGGTGATTGCCGTTGGCATAAGGAGTTGGGCCATCGAGCGGCGCGTTCGGAGGAAAACCGCGGCCCTGGCATATCTCGAAACCCGGCGAAGCCGCATCCTTGAGGACATCAACAACTCGCGCCCGCTTGGCGAGATTGTCGAATGCATCACGGAGGTGGTTTCTTTCCGGTTGCATGGGGCCGCATGCTGGTGCGAAATCACCGATGGCGCGTGTCTCGGCCAACGCCCCGCCAAAATCACTTCGCAGAGAATCATCCAGGAGGAAATTCCCGGCCGTTCGGGAGCTGCTCTTGGAACCATCTTCGCGGCCATGCACAGGCTCACCAAGCCCAGCCCCGAAGAGAATTCGGCCCTCTCTTTGGGAGCGGGCCTCGCAACTCTGGCCATTGAAACCTCCCGCCTCTACTCCGACCTTGTACATCGCTCGGAATTCGACCTGCTCACCGATATTCCCAATCGCTTCTCGCTGGAAAAGCATTTGAGCAAAATGATCTCCGAGGCCTGCCACGCAGCCGGCATCTTCGGCTTCATCTTCATCGACCTTGACCAGTTCAAGCAGGTCAATGACCGGTATGGCCACCAGGTCGGAGACATGTACCTGCAGGAAGCCGCTTCGCGAATGAAGCATCAACTGCGGCCCGGTGACACTCTGGCGCGTTTGGGAGGCGATGAGTTCGCCGTGGTGGTCTCCGCGGTGCATAGCCCTTCCGATGTTCATGAGATCGCGCTCCGCCTCGAACACAGCTTTGACAATCCCTTCTCCGTGGGTGGGCACGTCGTACGCGGCTCTGCCAGCATCGGCGTCGCTCTCTACCCTCAGGACGCCGATTCGGCCGACGATTTGCTCAGAACTGCTGACGCCGCAATGTATGTGGTCAAACAATCGCGGAATGCTGTTCAGTCCGCACCAATAGATTCCGCGGCATCCAGTCCCACGTCCAGAAAATGCGCATAAGAAAGGCCCGGCTCACGCCGGGCCTTTCAGTCGAGTGATTCTCTTATCCAAAGGGCTGCCGCACCGCGGGTGCCCTACTCTGCTGCCATCTCCTCGGCTTCGCCTTCCTGCCGCATCAGCTCCAGCTCGCGCTCGGCAGCTTCGATCTCGGCGTGTACTTCCTGCTGCACGCGCGCTGCGGCCTCTTCGAGCTCCGGTGAAAGCTGTACATTGCGGTAGTATTCCAGGCCCGTTCCCGCGGGAATCAACCGTCCCACGATCACGTTTTCCTTCAACCCGCGCAGGTTGTCGATAGCGCCGTTGATGCTGGCCTCGGTGAGCACGCGCGTCGTCTCCTGGAAGCTCGCCGCCGAGATAAAGCTGTCGGTCGAAAGCGATGCCTTGGTGATGCCCAGCAACAGCGGACGTCCGATCGGCGGACGGCCTCCATTGGCAAGCACGCGCTCGATCTCTTCCCTGAAGCGGAAGCGATCAACCTGCTGTTCGAGCAGGAAGCTCGAGTCGCCCACTTCATCGATGCGCACCCAGCGCAGCATCTGCCGCACAATCACTTCGATGTGCTTGTCCGAGATGGCCACGCCCTGCAGCCGGTAGACTTCCTGGATTTCGTTCACCAGGTAAGCCTGCAGCTCCTTCTCGCCCAGCACTGCAAGAATGTCGTGCGGATTCAGCGGGCCATCCATCAGCGGATCGCCGGCGCGCAGCCGCTCGCCTTCTTGCACGTTCACGTGAATGCCGCGCGGCACCGAGTATTCCTTCTCGTCGCCGTTGTCGGCCGTCACGTAAATCTTGCGCTGTCCCTTTGAAACCTCGCCGAACCTGACCACGCCATCGATTTCGCTGATGATCGCGGTTTCGCGGGGCTTGCGCGCCTCGAACAGTTCCACTACGCGCGGCAGGCCGCCCGTGATGTCCTTGGTGCGCGTGCTCTCCTTGGGAATCTTCGCCAGCACATCGCCCGGTCCAACTTCATCGCCATCCTGCACCATCAGGTGAGCACCGCGCGGCAGCAGGTACCGCTTGCTGCTCTTGGAGCCCTTTACGGCGATGGCCGGCTGCCGCTTCTCGTCGGGCGAGTCGGCAACCACCAGCCGCGAAAGACCCGTCACTTCGTCCACTTCTTCGTTCAGCGTGATGCCTTCCTGCAGATCCTTGAACTGCGCCGCGCCGCCGATCTCCGTGAGAATGGCGTAGGTGTAGGGATCCCACTCAGCCAGCACTTGCCCCAGCTTCACCGCGGCACCCTCGCGAACGCGGAGACGCGCGCCATACACCACCTGGTAGCGCTCCTTTTCACGGCCACGTTCATCCACAATGGCGATCGAGCCTGAGCGGTTCATGGCCACCAGCTCGCCTTCCTTGCTCTCCACCGTGTTCAGGTTGATAAAGCGCACGAAGCCGTTGTTCTTCGCGTCAAGCCGCGATTTGTCCTGCACGCGGCTGGCCGTGCCGCCCACGTGGAAGGTACGCATCGTCAGCTGCGTTCCCGGTTCTCCGATGGACTGCGCCGCAATCACGCCGCAGGTTTCGCCCAGCTCGACCATGCGGCCGGAGCCAAGGTTGCGCCCGTAGCACAATGCGCACACGCCGCGCCGCGACTCGCAGGTGAGCACGGAGCGGATCTTCACCCGTTCCACGCCCGCGCCCTGAATGGCCGACGCGATGTCCTCGTCAATCGGTTGGTTTACTTCAACCACCACGTTGCCGTCGTAGTCCTTGATCCTTTCGAGAGAAACGCGGCCAATGATGCGATCGCGCAACGGCTCGATGATCTCGCCTGACTCCACGATCGATCCGACGTAGATGCCTTCAAGCGTGCCGCAGTCCTGCTCGGTCACGATCACGTCCTGCGCCACGTCCACAAGCCGCCTCGTCAGGTAGCCCGAGTCGGCCGTCTTCAGCGCCGTATCGGCCAGGCCCTTGCGCGCGCCGTGCGTCGAGATGAAGTATTCGAGCACGGTCAGACCTTCGCGGAAATTGGCGGTGATCGGCGTCTCGATGACTTCTCCCGAAGGCTTGGCCATCAGTCCGCGCATGCCGCTCAACTGGCGAATCTGCTGCTTCGATCCGCGGGCGCCGGAGTCGGCCATGATGTAGATCGGGTTCATGGCCCCTTCATCGTCCGCCTTCTTCATATTCGAGAACATCTCGTCGGCAACCTGGTCCGTCACCGCCGACCACATCTGGATTACTTTGTTCGAACGCTCGCCGTTGGTGATGGCGCCGTCCATATACTGCTTTTGGACTTCGATCACCTTCTTGTCGGCAGCGTCGACCGTGCTGTATTTGCTCTCCGGGATGACCATGTCGTCCAGGCCCACGGAGAGGCCCGAACGCGTCGCATAGTTGAAGCCCAGCGACTTGATGCGGTCCAGCATTCCCACCGTCACTTCGAGCCCGAGGTTCTGGTTGCAATAGTTCACCAGTTGCCCGATGCCCTTCTTCTTCATCAGTCCGTTCACGAAAGGCATGCCCGGCGGCAGCGCGTCGTTCAAAATCACGCGGCCCACCGTGGTCGACAGATACTCCTTGTCGAAGTCCACCGGCTCGGTGTGCGTCAGGTCCTGATCGTCGTAGGCATTGGCCATGTCGAGCACCTTGCCGGTGTAGCGAATTCGGATCGGCGTCAGTGTCTCCACTTCGCCCGCCTCGAGCGCCATCAGAATCTCGTCAGTGTTTGAGAACACGCGGCCTTCGCCCTTGCCGCCCTTCTTGGCCTTGGTCAGGTAATAAAGTCCCAGCACCATGTCCTGCGTCGGCACGGTAATCGGCTGACCGCTGGCCGGCGACAGAATATTGTGCGAGGCCAACATCAAAACGCTGGCTTCAATCTGCGCCTCAGGCGACAGCGGAATGTGAACGGCCATCTGATCGCCGTCAAAGTCCGCATTGAACGCGGTGCAGACCAGCGGGTGAATCTTGATCGCCTTGCCTTCCACCAGGACCGGCTCAAAAGCCTGAATGCCCAGGCGGTGCAGGGTTGGGGCGCGGTTCAGCAGTACAGGATGATCCTTGATGACTTCCTCAAGAATGTCCCACACCACCGGCTCCTGCATCTCCACCATTTCTTTGGCTTGCTTGATGGTCGTGCACTGCCCGGTCTGCTCCAGCCGGTGATAGATGAACGGCTTGAACAGTTCGAGCGCCATTTTCTTCGGCAACCCGCACTGGTGCAGCTTCAGTTCCGGACCCACCACGATCACCGAGCGGCCCGAATAGTCGACGCGCTTGCCCAGCAGGTTCTGCCGGAAACGGCCCTGCTTGCCCTTCAAAGTGTCAGAAAGTGATTTGAGCGGACGGTTGTTCGCGCCCCTCAGCACGCGGCCGCGGCGGCCGTTATCAAACAGCGCGTCCACAGCTTCCTGCAGCATGCGCTTTTCGTTGCGCACAATCACTTCTGGCGCGTGCAGGTCCATCAGCTTCTTCAACCGGTTGTTGCGGTTGATCACGCGGCGATACAAATCATTCAAATCCGATGTGGCAAAGCGGCCCCCATCCAGCGGCACCAGGGGGCGCAGCTCTGGGGGAATGACCGGCAGCACGTCGAGAATCATCCATTGCGGCTTGTTGCTCGACTTGCGGAAAGCCTCAACCACTTTCAGGCGCTTGGCGAACTTGATCTTCTTCTGCGCCGAGGTTTCGGTCTTCATCCGCTCGCGCAGTTCCACTCCCAGCTCGTCAATGCTCACGCGCTTGAGCAATTCCTTAATGGCTTCGGCGCCCATCATGGCCTTGAAGCCCGAGGGCCGGAACTGCTGATCGAGTTCGCGGAACTTGGTCTCGTCCTTGATGATCTCGCGCTCACGCACCGGCGCGTCGCCCGGATCGATCACGACATAGGACTCGAAGTAGAGAATGCCTTCGAGGTCGCGCAGTGAAATATCCAGCAGGTGTCCGATGCGTGACGGCAGGCCCTTGAAAAACCACACGTGCGAGCACGGCGATGCCAGCTCAATGTGGCCCATGCGCTCGCGGCGCACCTTGCTCACGGTCACTTCCACGCCGCATTTGTCGCAGATCACGCCGCGGTGCTTCATGCGCTTGTACTTGCCGCACAGGCACTCCCAGTCCGTCACCGGCCCGAAAATGCGCGCGCAGAACAGGCCGTCGCGCTCAGGTTTGAAGGTGCGGTAGTTGATGGTCTCCGGCTTGGTAACTTCCCCGTGCGACCAGCTGCGGATCTTTTCCGGGCTGGCCAGCATGATGCGGATGGCGTCGAAGTCGGTAATGGGGCTCGTGAGCTCAAACGGGTTCGAACGGAACAAGGCGACCCTCCCTGGCGGGTTCTCTAAAGCCCGCCGCGGTACTGCATTTTTCCCGGGATTCCTTTGGGATCCTTCCTTCCCGGGTAGCGGCGTTTACCGCTTTCAAGAAGGACCCTGAATAACCAGCTATCAGCTGAAGGCTGCTCTTAATCCGCTACCGCCGCCACTTCCGGCGCCGGCAGCTTCTTGATCAAGTCCGCGCGCTTGATCAACTCCACGTCAAGGCAGAGCGATTGCAGCTCGCGGATCAATACATTGAACGACTCCGGCACGCCCGGCTCGATCGCCGCTTCGCCCTTGACGATGGCCTCGTAAAGCTTGGTACGGCCGTATACGTCGTCGGACTTCGCGGTGAGCAGTTCCTGCAGGATGTATGCAGCGCCGTATGCTTCCAGCGCCCACACTTCCATTTCGCCGAAACGCTGTCCGCCGAACTGCGCCTTGCCGCCCAGCGGCTGTTGCGTGATCAACGAGTACGGACCGATCGACCTTGCGTGAATCTTGTCATCGACCAGGTGCGACAGCTTGAGCATGTAAATGTAGCCCACTGTTACTGGCTGTTCGAATTGATCGCCCGTCAGGCCGTCGAAGAGCATCGTCTTGCCCGATGACGGTAATCCGGCCGATGCCAGCAGAGCCTTGATTTCGCTCTCCTGCGCACCGTCGAATACCGCTGTTCCGAACCAAATGCCCTTGCTCATGCCCTGCATCACGCGGATCAGCATCTCGTCGTCCAGTTCCAGCAACTGCCCGATTACCGCGGTTCCGGCGAATTCTTTCTTCGCCATCTCGCGCGCATATGCGGCCTCGGAGTTCTCCTTCAACAGTTTTGCGACTTTCTTGCCCAGCTCGTGCGCGGCCCATCCCAGGTGCGTCTCCAGGATCTGCCCCACATTCATACGAGAAGGCACGCCCAGCGGATTCAGCACAATCTCCACCGGCGTTCCATCGGGCAGATACGGCATGTCTTCCACTGGAAGAATGCGCGAGATCACGCCCTTGTTGCCGTGACGGCCGGCCATCTTGTCGCCCACGCTCAGCTTGCGCTTCATGGCCACGTAGACCTTCACCAGCTTGATCACGCCCGGAGGCAGCTCGTCGCCCTTTTGCAGCTTGGCCACCTTTTCGTTCGTAATCTTGCGCAGCACTTCGATCTGCCGCGACGTCATCTCTTCGATCTCGTCGATCTGTTCGTTCACCCGCGGATCTTTGTCGGCGTAACGAATTCTCTTGAGGTTCTTCGTCGAGATGCGCTCGATGGTGTCGCGATCCAGCAATGCGCCCTTAACCAGCAGGCGCTTGTTCGTGCGTTCGTCGTGCAGGTCGGCCAG
>CAWHEK010000010.1:0-5918 GCA_963828325.1 uncultured Acidobacteriaceae bacterium | reverse complement strand
ATTGGCCAGTGCTGCTGGGACCGCCGATCTGGTTGTGCAGGTGGGCCGGAGTTCAAAGGCGCCGGCGGACAGAAGGTCCGGAATCTTATTATCTCGACGTGAGCAAGCACAAGATTAGCATCTGCGCCGGGACCGATCAGGGAGCTTTGTATGGCGTTATGACCCTCCTTCAGCTCTTGGCGAGCGATGCCGGTGGCAAGCCCGCAGTCATCGGCTGCAAGATAACCGATTGGCCGGATTTTCCGTGGAGAAGTATTTTCAATGGGACTGGCAAGGATCCGGAATGGTTGGTGCGCAGGAAGTTCAACCGCGTGGAGAATGTCCCCGAAAAATGGATACCCGAGTGTGAAAAATACGGCATTATTCCCATTAATCACGAGAACATCGTCCACTTTCCTTATAAGGACCAGCCGGGAGTTTTGGGCGACCCGAATATGGCCGAGGGAGTGGGAAAGACGGATGCGTTGGCGTGCTGCGCGGCGACGCACCGGTTGATCTCTCCGGCAGGAATGTGGTCCGCACGAAGCTTACGGATATTGTCGTAACGAGTGAGGACGGCAAAACGAATACACCCAGGACCGTGATTATGTAGTTAACGCGGGCCCGATGGTGTTCAAGGAAACGTGTGAGCTTAACCAGGACTTCGGGAAGTTCACCATTGCCCGGAAATCCGGTGGGCGCATCGCCGATGGTCAGAAAGTGCTGGCGACCTACGAGGTACATCCGGGCGGACTGCGGCGGGATGTGCCTGGCCGAGCCTGAGCCGCGAGCTGAGGTGGCAAGGCGGGCTGAGGATATGGTGAAGAAATACGATCTGCCGTTTATGGCGCTGCATGCAAGCGAGTGCTTGGCCTGCGTGGGAAGGGCCCGCGCTGCAAAGCCACCGGCCTCAGCCCCTCGCAGTTGATGGGCCGATACTACGGCGAGCTGGACAAGGCGATAAAGGAAGCGAACCCCAACTGCCGGATCTACGCGTGGACGGACGGCTTCATGCCGCCGTGGCAGAATGCGCCCAGAAGCAAGCTGGGAGATGTGGCGAAGATGATGCCCAGGGACGCAATAATGGGGACGTGGTACGACGGTCCCGGCGGAACGGTGGATTTCAACATCAAGACCGCGCGGCTATGGGCGGGGTTGAGTCACGATTTTACTCTTATGGGATGTGACGATTACGCGAATATAAGGGAGACGGCGGCGGTCGCGCCGTGGGCCAGGAAGAGGGCATGCCCCGTATCGGCACCAGCAGTTGGGGTTATCCGCAGAGCATGGCGAACGGGCATCCCGTTGATTTCCTGGACGAAACCGCGCGCTGTGCGTGGCGGGTGCCGAGGCCCGGCGAGGTCGGATACGTGGATGTGGACGCGGCTGTGCGCCAGTCCGGGCTCTGACAGGCAAGTGGTCTGGTTCGTCCGGGGGATTCGTGCCCCCGGGACGCAGTTGCGAGGGGGGTTTCTGCCTCCCATTGGAAAGCCCCGCGCGTTTGGGTTGCGGGCAAGAATGCCCGGGGAAGTAGGTCAGGGACAAGAATCCCCTCTGACCGTCGGCTGAGGTATGAAACGGAGTAAGAAGCATGAGAAGAAGTAACAAGATTTTGTCGGCCATCGCGGCTTTGCTGTCCATAGCAGCCGTCTTGACACTCGCAGCCTCGGCGGGCGCCGACCTTGTCAACGGCAGCTTCGAGTCTTCGCCCGCTTTGACTGGTTGGACGACGAGTGCGGCCGATGCGACTATTGGCATTCAGAACAACGGCGATGCTTGGACGCCGTGTACGGTAACGTTTAACAGCGGCTCGTACAGTCAAGCGGTGATATGGCTTTGCATATTCAACAACCCGGTGGGTCACTGCTGGTTCGACAACCTGGTGCCGAGCGGATTCACCATAGACAATCCCTCGTTTGAACAACACACCGGCAATTCGATGACGGGTTGGAATCAGGATAGCGCCGGCTCGCTGACGTGGTGGAGCACGGCCGAGCTGTATCCCGGATGCACGGGATCAGTGCTGTTTTACGATCCGACATCCACGACAAGCGAGATCCGCATGTGGCAGACCGTGAACGTCACGCCCAACACGAACTACAGTTACACATTCGACGTCTATATGGAAGACGACTTCCGAAGGCGCAATCCGGACCGACGTGTACAACACCGCCGAGACCTATCTCATGGGCGACATGCAGCCTTCTACTTACACCGATGAGCTGCTTGCGGACCGCTCGCAGTTCGGAGACCAGGTTGCTGCGATGACCCTGACGAGCGGCGAGGCGCAGCTCTATCAGATGGTTAATGTAACCCCTGGCACTCACCAGGAAGCGATCGCGTGGATCACCCAGCCTGAGGGCAGGACGGGGAGCGTGACGCTCGATACGGAGGATGCGCAGACTGGCACCGTCCTGGCGTCCACCTCGGTTACAAGTATCGACAGTGCCGCGTGGCAGATGCTGGACGTGTATTTTGTGGCTCCTTCCGACGGGCAGGTGATGTATCGCCTTACGGCAACCGGCGCGGGCACGATCCTTGCCGGTGACTGCAGCCTGACGCCGCCGGTGTTGAACCCGCCTGCTCAGGTTATCACGTGGGGGACCGAGGCGAACGATTTTGTGTTGCCGCCTACGCTGGGCTACACGACATCGGGACGTTTAGCAATATCTTGCCGACCGGGTTGAGCATGTTGGAGGAGACCTTGCTGCGGAGTCGGTGATTTTGGGTCCGTCCGGAACCCAGCCGGCTCTTATCAGTATATCAAACGGGATAGGCGACGCGACGAAGCCGGAGTCGTATTACCTGTCGGTGAACAGCAGCGGCGTGATTATAGAAGCGCCGACCGAGCGAGGCGCTTTCTATGGCCTGATGACCCTGCTTCAGCTCATCGGTACGAGCTCATCGGGTCAGCCGGTACCGATGGCGTGCACTATCAACGACTGGCCGGACCTCCCTTGGAGAGCGATGGACCTTGATGGCGACCAGACACCCGGTTGGTTGGCTAGTTATAAGGGCAACACGGCTATCAACGCGACAAGTGCGAACGCGGGTGTAATGCCGAGTTATGCCATCACCCCGATCATCGACGATAACATTGTCAATCAGATTCACTCATTTGGCACGTGGACTCGAACTGGCGAAGGGCTTGCCAAGAAGGACGTGTTGACGCTAAAATCGGGATCCTGAGGTTGCGCTTTCTCAACTTAACGTGATCAATCCAGGTGGGTCCGCCGGAGGAGCCGGAATCCCTGTTACAAATCCGTTATTCGCGAGCCCGACCGTGCCGGAATCGGCGGGTTCCAGCGTGACCATGCCCACCGGGTGGAACGTGCTGGCGTAACCCCACCGACATTGAGATTGTCAGCAATGCTGCGTCGGTGGGAGTGCCCGCCCCTCCGGCCGGGACGCAGTTTGTGATGTCACAGGGTTCCAACACGCTGCTCGTATCAGAACACCGGCGTGCAGATTCAACTCGGTTACATTTACACGCTGACCGCTTATGCAACCTCAAATGAGCAGGGAAATGAGGCAACGCTGATGCTGGGCGCGGCAAGCACGGCAACAGGAGCATTCAATACGAGTTACCTGGGCGCCTGGGATACTCTCACCGTCGGCCCCTTGGCCTGGCAGCAAGGGACCGTGACATACACGGTCCTGAGTGGCAGTAATATGATCGGTCAGTATCTGTGTATAGTGCTCCAAAGCCCGTTGGGCTCTGCTATGTTCGACGATGTGAGCGTTACCGGCGCGGCTGTTGTCAGTCCGGTGACGGTGACGAACACGGCCGGAACCGTCACTTATGTCAACAATGTGGACTATACTCTGGACTCGGTTGCGCTGCCTACCCCATACGTGGCGACCACGACCCCTTACGACATCGAGGAAAAATCCGGCGGCGCCATAACAAACGGCCAGTCGGTTGACGCGAGCTACGAGGTACATTCCCGCCGGCGACGGTTTCGGCTTATGTCTGGCTGAATATGGCGCTGAGGCTCAGGAGGCGGCTTGGGCCAACAGCACAGTGAGTGAGTATGGTTGTAACTACTTGGGAATGGACGTTGACGAGGAAGGGACTAGCACAATAGGCCAGGGGCCTAGAAGTGTTGCGACGGGTCCGACCCCCCGCAACACAACTTATGGCCAACTACTATGACACACTCAACACCGCCGTGAAGCAGGCAAACCCTACCTATCAGCTTATCAGTTACGCGAATGATTTTCTGCCCTGGCAGGACGGTCCACTGTGTCATTTCACCGGGACGGGATTTCTTTTCGGCAGGCGACATAGGTCCGCTTCATGCCGAGCGACATGATCATGGTAACGCTGGCGGTACGGCGTGAGCGGGGACGAGAGCTTCTGCCAGCAGAGTGCGAATCTGTGGGCCGATTAACCACCCATTCGTCCTGAGTGCTGGGTACGACTACCTGAATATCCAGATTGACGCCGCCGCCGCGCGTTGGGCGATTCTGAAAGGCATGCCGGTGTTGGGCACGAGCCAGTGGGGTAACCCGGCCACCGGCAATGCGATCGAACCGTTCATGACTGGAGACGTTGAACTGCGCCTGGCACGTTCCCAGGCCAGGAGAGAACGGCTACTATAACTTCCAGGAAGCAGCCGACAGCAGCGGCACTCAGGCGCAGCTCGGCACCCTCTCGGTGTGTTTCCAGCTTGGAAACTTCGCCGGGAATAAGGCGAATAGCCCGGTGACCATCCAACTCTTGCAGAGCGGGACCGTGATAACCCAGGACACGTTCGTGCTCGGCTCCGCCAACACGTGCTTCCTTACGAATGTCGCCGCGGGGTGACTAGGGCGAGCATTACGGCCCCCGGGTTCGCGTCACAAGTGGCGCAGGGCGTGGTGGTGCCGGCAAATGCCGTGGGGACACTGAACCTGTCGCTGGTGTACATCACGCCCGCCAGCAAGCTCTCCGGTCTGAAGAGCATGTCTGCCGGAACGACGTTTAGCTTGGCTGGTCCAGAAATTGTGACAGCCAGTTCCACCACGTTCGCCGACGGCAGCGACTACATCGAAGATCCGGACCGGTCCTCCGGAATCAAAGTCATTCCGTCGTCCGGGACCCCGGCTGTAGCGCTCGGTGACAACATCGGGCTGGTCGGAACGGTGCAGTGTTCGACTCCAACAGCCAGCCCGTGATCGATCTCCTGTCGATATCGAGCCAGGTTCACGGCACCGCACCTGGTAGCTGGCCACAAGTAACGAGGCCATAAGCTCTACGTGCGGTCTGTCCGGTGTGCTTGTAACCGTCTGGGGCAGCGTGACTTACCTGATCGGCGGGAGCCTATGCGTATTTAGATGACGGCAGCGCCATGGAGGACGGCAGTGGCCACCGCGGTATCCGGGTTCAGCTCAGCGGTCTGAGCACGCTTGTGCTACGAATTGGCTCATAGCATAACCGAGCGCACGCCCGGCATGAGAACGCCTTCCGTTCATTGATCCCCGCAATGCCGCTACTGATTTATCGTCGTGACGTCGCTCACGACAGTGGCAGCGGAACCGCCGCCGGTGACAATCGCCTGATCGGTAAGCGAAGAAGGCGCGTCCGAATCCACGTTGACCGTGACGGTGATTACGGGATAACTGTTTCCCGCGTCCAGCACGTCACTGCGAGTACACGTGTTCCCGGTGCAAGTCCAACCGCTGCCCATCATCTCCACCAATTCCATGCCCGTGGGAAGCACTTCGTTCACCGTAACCAGCCCGAAGGCTGCACCCGCGCCTTTGGCGTTGCTCACCGTCACAGTATAAGCCGCGTTTCGCTGGCCCTGAGTGAAGTTGCCGGTATGCGTTTTAGAGATCGTCAGATTCGCCGGGGTGGTAGTTGCCGAAGTGTTGACGACGAGCAATACGCTGAACGAAAGGCGCGACAAGAACATCATCATCGGAACGGTTACCGCGAATTCGTTGAGCGCTGC